>ONDE01000030.1 GCA_900316515.1 uncultured Bacteroidales bacterium
CAACGAGAAAGGCAATTCGGTCATGGGAATGAAAGCACTTGAACTACTCACCACCGAAACGGAAGAGTCTATTTTCTAAGAGTGGATTGTGTTTTCTAGGGAATGCAGCGTTGATAGGTGACATTTGGCCATCGATATAAGTACACAGAGAAAACCATGAGAACCATCGAGAAAGCAATACTTAACCGCACCACCTTGCTGGTGGGCGACGCCGCTATGGAGCGCATAGCAGCTGCCCGGGTCATCATCTTCGGCGTCGGCGGCGTAGGGTCTTGGTGTGCCGAAAGTCTGGTGCGCAGCGGTATACGCCGTCTCACCATCGTCGACTCCGACCGTGTGTGCATCACCAACGTCAACCGCCAGTCGATGGCCACCACGCGCACCGTGGGTCGGGTCAAGGTGGATGCCCTCAAAGAGCGTCTGCTCGAGATAAACCCCGCAGCCGACATCGTCGCCGTGCAGGAGATCTTCAGCGCCGACACCGCCGACAGCTTCCATCTCGAGGAATACGACTATATTATCGATGCCATCGACAGCCTTAAAGACAAGCTCGAGCTCATCCTGCGCTGCACACAGAAAGGACAACAACCGACGCCCACTTTCTACTCCTCTATGGGCGCCGCCCTTAAGATGGACCCCACGCAAGTGAAGGTCAGCGAGTTTTGGCAGGTCGACGGCTGTCCGTTGGCCGCTGTCCTGCGGCGCCGTATGCGCAAGCAGAAACGCTTTCCAGAACGCAAGTTTCAGTGTGTGTGGGGCCCCGAGGTGCTGCCCAACCTGGGACAGGCACGCTCCTGCGGCACCGACGCATGCATGTGTCCCAAGGCCACATCAGGCGACGGCCGCCCCGACCTACTCAACCACGAGTGGTGCTCCTCCAAAGCGCAGATCAACGGCACCACCGCTCACATCACAGCACTCTTCGGCTTCACCCTCGCAGGCCTCGTCATCCAAGACCTCTACCGAAAGGTATAACAGTGGCTTTCAAAAAAAGCCTGCTGCGGTTTGCCTACGTTCTCGTACGGCAGGATTAGATAAAGATATATCTTAGCACAAAGAGTATCGCCAGCACCCACATGGTGGGGGTGATGCTCTTGAAGTTGCCACAGAAGGCGTTGAGGAGCACATAGCTTATCAGACCGATGAGGATGCCGTCGCTGATGCTGAAGCTGAAAGGCATCACCACCATCGTGATGAAGGCTGGGAGCGCCTCGACGGGGTCTTTCCAGTCGATCTTCAGCACGGGTGTCATCATCATCATGCCCACCACGATGAGCGCAGGGGCTGTGGCGGCCGACGGGATGGCCAGGAAGAGCGGCGCGAAGAGGAGCGCTATGGCGAAGAAGATGGCTGTGGAGAAGGCTGTGAGACCCGTCCGGCCACCGTCGGCCACGCCGGCGGCGCTCTCCACATAGGTGGTCGTGGTGCTGGTGCCAAGGGCGGCACCGCAGATGGTACCGATCGAGTCGGCCATGAAGCATTCGTTGATGCCGTCGACATTGCCCTCCTTGTCTACGTAACCGGCCTTCTCGCTCACCCCGATGACGGTACCCATTGTGTCGAAGATGTCGAGGAAAAGGAAGGTGAAGAGCACCACTATCATGTCGAGAATGCCTTTGGCACCGGTGAGCTCGCTCCAGGTGAACTGGAAGGCAATGTTTTCGATGCTCGGCGGCACCGAGATGATGCCGTTCAGCGAGGTGAGGGCCACACGGCTCACGTTGCCGTCCGCACCCATCACATTGTACATGGGTATGAGCCCCAGCGCCGTGGTGGCGAGGATACCCCAGAGGATGCTGCCGCGGACACCTTTCATCACCAAGGCCCCCGTGACGACAAGTCCCAGGATGCCCAGCAGGGCGGTGCCGCTGAAGGAGCCGTCGGGCAGCTTGAAGGCGAGGGTCACCAATGTAGGCCCTTGACCTACGATGCCGGCGTTCTGGAAGCCAAGGAAGGCTATGATAAGGCCGATGCCGGCACCCACGGCATATTTCAGCGACAGCGGGAGGGCGTCGACAATCCACTTGCGCACATTGGTGAGCGTGAGGATGACGAACACAATACCTTCGATGAACACCGCCGTCAGCGCGAACTGCCAGCTATGGCCCATGGCTATGCAGACGGTATAGACGAAGAACGTGTTGAGTCCCATGCCGGGAGCGAGGGCGAAGGGCTTCTTGGCGATGAAGGCCATCGCCAGCGTGCCTATGATGGCGGCGAGGGCTGTAGCGGTGAAAACGGCGCCGTTGGCCTTCGACATCTCGCCGCCCAACGCATCGAAGACATTGGGATTCACGGCCAAGATATAGGCCATCGTGAGGAACGTGGTCAGCCCGGCGAGAATCTCCGTCCTGACGCTATGCTTTTCGGGGTCAAACCCCAACCATTTCAAGAATTTCATAGTTGCTTATTTCGTCGCTTACAACAACGACATAATCTTCCGTATATTGCATAACTATACAAGAAAAGCCCCACCATGATGGTGGAGCTTTCGTTGCGTCATTGCTATAAGGATTATTCTTCCTTGTCGGCTTAGAGGATGGCTTTTAGAACGGCACATCATCAAAACTTGGTGTTTCACGTGATAACAATATGTCGTGAATTCTCTCCAAAGCCTCTCTAGACCCTGATTTGGCTGCTTTTTGGAAATAGTTCAATGCCTCATCTTCGTTTTTTTCTACGACAATGCCATTATAGAAACAGTCTCCTATATCGTATAGGGCTTCCGGATAATCCATCTCGGCAGCTTCTTTAAATAGCTCCATTGCTTTTTCTTTGTCCTCGCCTATGCCAGAACCGTCGAAATAGCATCTTCCCAACTCATAAATGGCTGGAACAACTTTCTCCAAAGCTGCTTTTTGATAGCACTTTACAGCCTCGGCCTCATCCTCTTCTACACCATATCCGCAAAAATAGCACCTCCCTAGCATATAACTCGCCCACGAAACACCTAATTCGGACGCCTTTTTGAAGCACCTCCATGCGGCATGGTTGTCACCCCTGACGCCATCGCCGTAATAAAAGCAGCATCCCAATTTGTAAAGTGCATCGACATTATTCTTTGAAGCAGATTTCATATACCATCTCGCGGCCTCCTTCGTACTTTTCTTCACGCCCCTGCCTATTTCGTACTTAAGCCCTATCTGGAATTGTGCAACATCATTACCTTGCTTTGCTGCCTCGAGGAACCATCTGTTGGATTCCGTGATGTTCTTTTCCAGCCCATGTTTGCCTTCGAAATACCCAAAGCCTAAATGGCACTGAGCATCTGCGTTCCCCATTTCTGCCGCTCTTCTGTAAGCGGCAACAACTTCCTCCTGTGGTGCCTGCATGTCTTCAAGGCACCATGCAATATGGAGTTGTGCGTCGGCATCGCCTTGCTCCGATGCTTTGCCAAACCAATATATCGCTTCGGCATAATCTTGTGGCACCCCTTCTCCGTTATAATACCCCAATCCCAAATTGAGCTGTGCTTTTGCCTCACCTTGTTCGGCCGCTTTTTTGTACCATTTGGAGGCCTCAGACATGTTTTTTTCAATGCCTTCGCCGTAAAAGTAACATACACCCAAATTGCACTGCCAGTTGGCACGGCCTTCCTCTGCCGCCTTCTTTATCCAACTTATCGGACGGCCATGCACTCTGTATTCCTCGCCCATGAATCCGTTGTTCCAATGGCGCGTTGCCACGTTCCACGAGATACAGTTCAATGCGCCTCCATTGCGCACCGCCTCCATTGCGGGAACTCCAATCACTTTGCATCTCGGCATCGCCTCTGATATCTGCTGCAACGCTTGTCCATCTTCCGGTATGCCCAGTTGTGGGACAAGGACCATTCTGCCAACTTGCAAGAAATTGATATATGCCCAACTATGCTTATGTTTCCTCTTTGTATTGTATGACAAATGAACCACTTCGAAATGCTTTTCAAGAATCTTGTTGAATCTATGAGCCATGTCCGCATCAAAATCAGCATAGTTGGTCATCATCACACGGTTATCACCGAGGTAATGAATGATTCCGTCGCTATGGCCCATAAATTCATTTCTATCCCACGGAAGGAAAACAACGTCGCACAGGAAAGCCTCTTCAAGCATTCTTTGGACTTCCTTGCGTGGTTTATCCTTGTTCTCAAAAAACACCTTTTCTGTCATCACAATCTTGTTACCACAGCGCACCACATTGCCGCCGTCAACAATCAAATCCAAATCCACGGCATCACCCAATCTCAAACTACCGCTGCTTCCTATACCTTTCACATCTGTAATTGTGCGTCGGTAGTACTTTGTTTGCAGATAGTCAGGGTTGTATTTATAAAACACAAAACGCTTTTCGCCTGTCTGGATGGGCATATAGTCGCGACACCAAATATCCCTTGTGTTTGTCAGCAACCGATGGTCAATGCTATTGTCTGTAAGAATTGTATCGAGACTTTGGTACAACGTCGGGCATTTCTTTGGCAACAAATCCGAAAAGAAAACGGTGTCAGTGTATGCATCGACCATGATGGTCTCGTTGTATTTACCGTATAGAGTGTTCCAAGTGTTATTCATGTTTTACAGGACAATCCAATCGTTTTGAATAATATGAGGATCTTGCTTTATTCCATAATTCTGGGCTGATGGTTGTTTCATCGAAATAAGCCAACTTTAGCTCCCCATCCCTATTACCATTGCCGACCTTTTCAAAATCATGCTTTCCTAAAAAACGATAGGTCGGCTTTGGTGTTATGTTTCTACTTGTAGAAAGGCGTTTTAGTTGAGGCATTTCCCTGTCTTTGCAACTGTTAAGCATCACATTGACACAGGTCAATGGCCCAACAATTAGATTGTTTTTTTCGTCAACAATGCTTCTAATCAATATTCCGCCACCTTTGCCATATAGCACACCGTTCCTCTTTTCAAGATTGCTTTCAAAACATATATCCATACCACTAAGGTGATAGAATATCGAACCAGCCCTATAATCCATTCTAGGGTAAGTCACTTCATTCCATTTATCATTCAAATATTCTTCATCGAAATAATAGAACTCTATTTCAGCAAAATAGCATTCGGTGTCATGGCATTGAATGCAGTAATCGTTAAAGAGGTTTATTGCAATCTCGGAGCAAATACTACGAATACCATCCTTGTCATCTTTTCTTATTCCCGCGAACGGATTTGTCAATTTTGTGATTAGTTCTTTCATTTTAATCTTTTTTAGGGTTGTCAAATCGAGTGCAAAAGTACACGTTGTTTCCGACATGGAAAACTTTTTTCGGTTAAAAGTTGTTAAGGTTTTCCAAAAAGTTATTAATATAAAAACTAATAATGTTTTTATTCCAATATCAATTTATGTAAATAAAGAAAGCCCCGCTGAATAACGGGGCTTCTTGTGTATGCGGACAATAATGTCTGCGTAGCTTTATTGCTCTCCGCGAGCACGCGGTTACTCTTCCTCGGCGGCGGCTTCCTCGTAGGCTTTGAGGAGGGCCTGCTGGACGTCGGCGGGGACGAGCTCGTAGCTGCTGAAGGTCATGGTGAAGGTACCGCGGCCGCTGGTGAGGGAGCTCAGGGCGGTG
>ONDE01000027.1 GCA_900316515.1 uncultured Bacteroidales bacterium
TCGTAAACAATATTTTGTGCGGTCACATTTGCCATCTGTGTGAGCACAAAAAAGACTAAAAACAACTTAATTGCTTGTTTTGTAATATTTTCCATACTTGTTGATTTAAAGGTTTATATTTGCAAATATACAACATTTTTCTTGTTTCTGCAATTTTTTTTTGCGAGACAGCAACCACTGGGGGCACCCATATGGAGCTGCCATCGGGAGGAGTGAGGAGTGAGGAAGGAGTGAAGGAGGAGGGAGGGTAGGATGTGGGTAGTAAGTGAGTAGTATGTGAGTAGTATGTGAGCAGTAAGTGATACTTTTATTTCGGGGGTGACAATAAATGTATATCTTTTGAGTTATTTTAGTAAAAAAAGGAAAATGAGCAATGTCACCATACTGTGGGCCGACGACGAGATTGAGCTGCTGAAGCCCCATATATTGTTTCTCAAGGATAAAGGCTACGATGTGATACCGGTGCAGAGCGGCCGCGACGCGCTGGACGAACTCGAAGAGCAGAGGGCCGACCTGGTGTTCCTCGACGAGCAGATGCCAGGCCTCAGTGGCATAGACACGCTGAAGATAATCAAGGAACGCTGGCCCCAGCTGCCGGTGGTGATGATCACCAAGAGTGAGGAGGAGCACATAATGGAGGATGCCTTGGGCGGCAAAATCAGCGACTACCTCATCAAGCCCGTGAACCCCAACCAGATATTGCTCACGGTGAAGAAGCACACCGAGCTGCGCCGCCTGCAGAGCGAGCACTCGACGATGAACTACCAGCAGCAGTTCCGCGAGATAGGGATGCAGCTTGGCGGAAGGCTCGACTGGCAGGAGTGGGTGGAGCTCTACCGCCGCCTCGTATACTGGGACATCGAGCTGGCATCGACCGACGATCCTTCGATTCACGACATCTTCCTCTCGCAGAAGGAGGAGGCCAACCGCCAGTTCTGCCGCTACTACGAGGAACACTACACCGGCTGGCTCTCGGGCGGCGACGAGAAGCCCCTGATGAGCACCACGGTGCTCCGCGAACGTATGTTCCCACTGCTCAAGGAGCAGAAACCTACGTTCCTCATCGTTATCGACAATTTCCGCTACGACCAGTGGAAGTTCGTGCAGCCGCTGCTGGAGCAGTACTACCGTGTGGAGCGCGACGACATCTACTACACCATTATCCCCACCACCACACAGTTTGCCCGCAACGCCATGTTCGCAGGCCTGATGCCCAGCGAGATTGAGAAGAAGTACCCGCAGTACTGGGTGAACGAGGACGAGCAGGGCTGGAAGAACCAGTACGAGAGCGAGCTGCTCGGCGAGCAGCTGCGCCGCCACGGTTTCGGCCTCAAGCACACTTACAACAAGGTGCTCAACGCGCAATACGGCAAGCGGCTGGTGGATCGGGTGCCGGAGTTGATGCAGTCGCAGCTGAATGTGATTATATATAACTTCATTGATATGCTCTCGCATGCGCGCACGGAGAGCGACATAGTGCGCGAACTGGCCGACGACGAGAAGGCCTACCGCTCGCTGACTCTGTCGTGGCTGGAGCATTCGCCCCTGATGGAGATGCTGCAGGCGCTGAGCGAGAGGGATGTGAACGTCATAATCACCACCGACCACGGCAGTGTGCGCATAGACAGGGCGGTGCGCGTCAAGGGCGACCGCGACATCAGTGTGAACCTGCGCTACAAGCAGGGCCGCCTGCTCGACTACGACCCAAAGCAGGTGTATGAGGGCGATGCCGCCAAGCTGTTCCTGCCGCGCCGTCATGTTACGAGCCCTTATATCTTCTGCCACGAGAACGACTTCTTCGCCTACCCGAACAACTACAACGAGTATGTGAAGTACTATATGAACACCTTCCAACACGGCGGTATCTCGATGGAGGAATGCCTTGTGCCGTTCGTCATCATGAGACCGAAAAGGAGTTGAAAATTGAAATTTGTAAACGTCAAACGTAAAACAAAAAAATCATCATATCATGTCATTAATCAAGAGTATCTCCGGTATCCGCGGCACTATCGGCGGACCGGCGGGTGAGGGACTCACCCCCCTCGATGTTGTGAAATTCACTTCGGCTTTCGCCACCTTCCTCAAAGGTGCCAATCCTGGTCGCCGACTGCGCCTGGCAGTGGGACGCGATGCACGTCTGAGCGGTGCTATGGTCGACCGTCTGGTGGTGGGTACCCTGCAGGGCATGGGTGTCGACGTGTTGGAGACGGGCTTGAGCACAACGCCGACCACCGAGATGACCGTCATCGACGGCCACTGCGACGGCGGCATCATCATCACCGCCAGCCACAATCCCAAACACTGGAATGCCCTCAAACTCCTCAACAGCAAGGGCGAGTTCATCAGCGATGCCGAGGGCAAGGAGGTGTTGCGTCTGGCCGACAGCGGCGAGGTGAACTATGCCGAGGTCGACGACCTCGGACAGGTGACCGTCGAGGAGGACTGGATAGACCGCCACATAGAACGCGTGCTAGGCCTGGAGCTCGTCGACGTGGAGGCTATCAAGAAGGCTGGCTTCAAGGTGGCTGTCGACGCTGTGAACAGCACTGGCGGCCTGGCCATCCCACGCCTGCTGCGCAAGCTGGGAGTCAAGGATGTGGTGGAACTCAACTGCGAGCCCACGGGTCATTTCGCGCACAATCCCGAGCCCATACCGCAGAACCTGACGCAGATTAGCGACTGTGTGCGCCAGAACCATTGCGACCTCGGAATCGTCGTCGACCCCGATGTCGACCGTCTGGCCTTGGTGTGCGAGACCGGCGATATGTTTGGCGAGGAGTATACCCTGGTCTCTGTGGCCGACTACGTGTTGCAGCACACCCTTGGCAACACTGTTAGCAACCTCTCGTCGAGCCGCGCTCTGCGCGACGTGACGCGCCGCTATGCGGGCTGCGAGTACAATGCTGCCGCCGTGGGCGAGGTGAATGTCACCACGCTGATGCGTCAGACCGGCGCCGTTATCGGTGGTGAGGGCAACGGAGGTGTGATATATCCTGCGCTGCACTACGGCCGCGACGCCCTTGTGGGCGTGGCGCTGTTCCTCACGCTGCTGGCCAAGAAAGGCATGAAGGTGAGCGAGCTTCGCAAGACCTATCCCGAGTACATCATCAGCAAGAACCGCAAGGACCTGACGCCCGATATGGATGTCGATGCGCTGCTGGCCAAGGTGGCTGCTTTCTACAAGGCCGACGCCAAGGTGGAAAAGGTGACCACCATCGACGGTGTGAAGATAGACTTTGCCGACGGCTGGGTGCATCTGCGCAAGAGCAATACCGAGCCAATTATCCGAATCTATAGCGAAGCGGCAACCGAAGGGCGGGCCAACGAGCTCGCCCAGCAGGTGATGCAGCAGATATAGTCTTATAATTGAAAGCGCCCCGCCGAATGGCGGGGCGCTTTTCTTATCGATCCAAGCGGTTGTCCTCCGGTGCCGCTATCCAAATGATGAGATAGGCCCAGAAACCCAGGCATCCAAAGAGGAGGGCAATGAGGAATAGTATTCGCACCACAATGGGGTCTACGTTGATGTATTTGGCAATACCGCCACAGACGCCGGCGATGCGGCGTTCTGTGGTGCTGCGTGTGAAACGACGGTAGCTGTCCATACTTCTTAAATATTAATTGTTGATTCTTACAGCATTCCTTTGCGCTTGAGCAGGGCGCGGGCACTGGGGTCTTTGCCGCGGAAGGCGCGGTAGAGGTCCATGGGCTCCACGGTGTTGCCGCTCTCAAGCAGGTGGCGGAACTTCTTGGCCAGCTCGGGGTTGAAGAGGTCGCCGCTTTCGGCAAAGGCCTCGAAGGCATCGGCGTCGAGGATGGCGGTCCAGGTGTAGCTGTAGTAGCCAGCGTCATAGCCGGTGGTGAAGATATGCTGGAAGTAGGGACTGCGGTAGCGGCTGATGATTTCGGGTATGAGGCCAATCTTGTTCATGGCCTGCTCTTCGAACTGCAGTGGGTCGATAGCCTGCTTTTCGCTAATGCTGTAGTAGTCCATGTCGAGCAGCGAGGCGGCCAGGAGCTCGGTGGTCATGAAGCCCTGTCCGTAGGTCTGTGCGGCGGCAATCTTCTTGATGAGGTCGTCGGGGATGGCTTCGCCGGTCTGGTAGTGGTGGGCGTACATCTTCATCACCTGTGGGTGGCGGCACCAGTTTTCCATCACCTGCGAGGGCAGCTCGACGAAGTCGCGCGGCACGTTGGTGCCGGCCAGCGAGGGATAGGTGCACTTGCTGAGGAGGCCGTGGAGGGCGTGGCCGAACTCGTGGAAGAGGGTCTCGCTCTCGTCGAAGTTCAAGAGCGACGGCTTGTCGGCGGTGGGCTTGGTGAAGTTGCAGACCACCTGGATGATGGGGATGATGTTGTTGCCTTCGAGGTCGCGTTTCTGGCCGCGGAACTCGGTCATCCAGGCGCCGCTGCGCTTGCTGGCGCGGGGATGGAAGTCCATGTAGAGGATTCCGATGGTCTGCTCGCCGTCCTTGACTTCGAAGCAGCGGGCTTCCTTGTCGTAGGTGGGCAGGTCGGTGCGCTCGGTGAAGGTGAGGCCGTAGAGCTTGTTGGCCACCATGAATGCGCCTTCGCGGACACTGTCGAGGGCGAAGTAGGGACGCACCACGGCATCGTCGAGGGCGTATTTCTCCACGCGGTATTTCTCGGCATAGTAGCGCCAATCCCATGGCTGGAGTTTGGCACCGGGCTCGTCTTTCTCGAGCATGCGCTGATAGATGTCGCGTTCCTGCTTGGCAACCTTGAGAGCCGGTCCCCAAATGTCCATCAGGCATTTGTAGACGTTGGCGGGCGTCTTGGCCAGGCAGTCGTCGAGCACCCAGTCGGCATGGGTTGGGAACCCGAGGATATTGGCGCGCTCGAGGCGGAGGTTGACGAGGGTGTCGATAATCTTGGTGTTGTCGAATTCACCTTCCTTACATCTGTCCGTGTAGGCGTGCCACACTTCCTCGCGCAGGGCGCGGTCGGTGCAGGTCTGCATGAAAGGCTCCCAGGTGGGGATGTCGAGGGTCACCTTGCTGCCGTCGGACAGTTCCTTGGAATAGGCATTGGTGGCCTTGAGCACGTTCTGGGCGAAGCGCAGGGTGAGCGAAGCAATCTCTTCGTTGAGCTGACGGAAGCGCTCCTGCTGCTCGGCAGGCACATTGGCGCCGCCACGCACGAAGCCTTTGTAGGTCTCTTCCAACAGGCGCATCTGCTCAGGGTTGAGTTCGAGGCTGTCGCGCTGGTCGTAGACGGTCTTGATGCGCTCGAAGAGGGCGGCGTTGAGGGCTATGTCGTCGCCGTGGGCCGAGAGCATGGGGGTAACCTCTTCGGCTATGGCCTCCATCTCAGGACTGTTCTCGCACTCGCTGAGGTTGAAGAATACGGCGCTGACCTCGTTGAGCAGCTGTCCGCTGTACTCGTATGCGAGGATGGTGTTCTCGAAGGTGGGTGCTTCGGGGTTTTTGACTATGGCGTCAATCTCGGCCTTCTGACGTTCGATGCCTTCGCTGAAGGCAGGCATGTAGTGTTCGGTCTTGATGCGGCCGAAGTCGGGGATTTCATACGGAGTGCCCCATTCCGCAAAGAAGGGATTGTCCATGGCTTTCTTTTCTTTGCAGCCGGCGAGTAGCAGTGTCGCCGCTGCGGCGATGATTAATGTGCGTTTCATTGTTATTGTTTTATTTTAGTTGTTTGCATATCTGACGCAGCAGGTCGGCATTCATCTTCTTGGCAAGGAAGGTGTGCGTCTTGTTCTCGATGAGGTATATCTGCGGCGTGGTGGTGATGTCGTAGACTTCGCGCCAGTCGATGTTGGCCTCGCCGCCGTTGAGGTTTACCCAGCGTGGGCTGGTCATGTTGTGGTCGGCGAGGAACTTCTTCCATTTGCCTACCGTCTGGTCGTCGGGTTCGCTGAGTATGGCGAAGGCCGTCAGGTTGAGGCTGTCGGCGAATTCTTCAAAGACCTTGTAGGTCGCGGGAATAATCTCGCGGCAGTGGCCGCAGGTGGGGCTCCAGAATACCAGCAGGGTGTATTTGCCGCCGAGGTGGTGCAGCGAATGGGGCGTGTGCGTGGTGTCGAAGAGTATCAACTCGGGTGCTTCGCGGCCCACCAGCAGGCGGTCCCATTTGTTGGCACGCTCCACTTGCTCGTCTATCGACGAGGGCGGATACCATGGTGCGCGGCCTGTGGCAAAATAGCGTTTCACGAGGTGCACGTATACTTCGTCGTATACCATGACATTGCTCTGCAGGTATTTCTCCGTGAGGGTGTGCAGCAGCCAGCGGAACACTTGGTTGGCAGGCTCGGCGCGGTCGAGCAGGCTGTCGAGCAGCGGACATATCTCCTCGGGCGGCATACCGCGCATATACTTGTCGGTATAGTCCATCACACGCTGGTAGAACACAGGCTTGGGGGTTCTGACGATGAAGTCGTCGTCGACGGGTATATAGTCGAAGTAGTGCTGCATGAAGTAGTCATAGCGTTCGCGTTGCGTCATTTCCGTGCCGTCGTCATGGTGTGTCGGCACCACCTCGTCAACGTTCTTGGTGGCGACCATCATCTTGGTGAACATCGCGTCGGGATATTTGTCTATATAGGCCTGCTTGATACTGTCGATGCGCAGGTGTTGCTGGCGCTGGTAGGCGACAAACGCCGCCGAGTCGAGCGTGGGCTTCACCTTGTCCATCTCCTGGTATACGGTCTCGCTCTCTTTCTGGTATGCGAAGAATATCTCGTTCTGCTGCGATCCTTTGGCCTTCATGTGCATTGTCCATGCATAGTTGTCGGTGTGCAGGGTGAAGAAGGGTTTCTCGCGATATACTATGAATTCCGTCAGTCGGTCGTTGTTGTTGGTGAAGAAATACAGACCCGGGTATAGTTCGCTGGTGCCTTCGAACACAAACTTGCCGCGGCCGTTGTTGTAGGCCGTGTCCATGATGTATCGGTTTTGGGTGTGGTAGTAGCCAAGCAGCAGCACCGAGTCTGTGGCGTTGTCGATTTGTACCGTTATCTTGTAGGTCGACTTGCCCGGTTTTGCAGGACTGGCAGCCACCGTCAGCGGCAGCATGAGTGCAAGCAGCAGGATTGAGAGTCTATGTTTCATGATGTTCCGTATTAATCGTTTATTTCCCCACGCAAAAGCGCGAGAATATGTTTCCGAGTATTTCGTTGTTTGTAACCTCGCCTGTTATCGTTCCGAGGTTGTACAGTGCATCGCGCAGGTCCACCGCCACAAGGTCCGAGGGTATTCCGTCGTCGAGTCCCTTTTCCACGCGTTGCAGGGCTTCCTGCACACGCAGCAACGCCTCGTAGTGGCGCTGGTTGCTCACCAGGGTGTCGCTGTCGTGCATGTCGCCGCGCACGGCGGCCACCATTGCTGCCTTTAGCGTATCGAGCCCCTCGCCGTTTTTGGCCGCAATGCGGATGGCCGACTGTGGCGCCGTCGGCGCGTCGCTGTCTAGGTCTGTCTTGGTAAGGACTGTGATTGTTTTCTTGCCGCCGAGGTCAACCTCCGGTTCGCACCATGGCAGGGTGCTGTCGTGCAGGTATATCACCAACGAGGCGTCGGCTACGGCGCGGCGGCTGCGTTCTATGCCCATGTTCTCCACCTCGTTGTCGGTGCTGTGCAGGCCTGCGGTGTCTATTATGCGGAAAGTTATGCCGTCGACGGTGAGAAGCTCTTCGATGGTGTCGCGTGTGGTGCCGGGAATGGCGCTCACTATGGCGCGGTCGTCGCCCAGCAGGGCGTTCAGCAGCGTCGACTTGCCGGCATTCGGCGCTCCCGCTATTGCCACGGGTATGCCGCGTTTCAGGGCATTGCCCAGGGCGAAGCTCTCTATTAGGGCCGAAAGCTGGAGGTGTAACGCTTCGAGCAGTCGGCGCAGTTGTGTACGGTCGGCAAACTCTACGTCCTCCTGGCTGAAGTCCAGTTCCAGTTCGAGGAGCGAGGTGAGGTCGAGCAACTGCTGCCGTAGCTCTTTAAGCTTCTGGGCATAGCTGCCGCGCAGCTGGCTCACCGCCAGTCGGTGCTGCGCCGGTGTCACAGCGTCGATGAGGTCGGCCACAGCCTCGGCCTGCGACAGGTTCATTCGGCCGTTGAGGAAGGCACGCATGGTGTATTCGCCTGCCTCGGCCAGCCGTGCGCCGTCGTCAATCAGGGCCTGCAGTATGGCCTGCTGCACATAGAGCGACCCGTGGCACGCAAACTCCACCGTGGGCTCTCCTGTGTAGCCCCTGGGGAAATAGGTGGCGACGATGTCGTCTATGTCGTCGAAACGGCAGTATGTGGCTTTGCGTGGCTCAAGCACGGCAACCGAGAGGTGTGCCATGGCGACATCATAGGCATCCCCGCCGCTTATGCGGACAACGGCTATTCCCCCGACGCCCGTCGGGGTGGAAATTGCCACTATGGTATCATTGTTCATCGCCATTGCCGTAACTCTTGGACTCTTCGACTCTTGAACTCTTCGACTCTTTAACTCTTCGACTCTTCCGCAATATACTGGTCGCCGTAGAGGCTCTTCATCTCCTCGTCCGTGAGACCCAGCTCCACCTTTACGCGGTATATGTTGGGGTAGGCGAGTATGAGCATCAAGGTGGCCACCATGGCCAGCATCAGCAGTACGTTCTGCGCCGACAGCACCGTGAACACGCATATCAGCACCACCACAGCCAGCATGGTGGTATATAGCGAGCGTATGTGCTGCGCATAGCCGCTGAGCTTGGCTTCCAAGCTTTCGCTCTGGCGCAGGGCGGGAATCTGCTTGCGTATGACCAGCAGTGCCATGCCCATTGCCAGTACTGCTAGCACCGAGCCGGCTATCAGCATCCATGTCGCCGTGTGCCTCGTCGGGTAGAAACGCCACGGACTAACATAGTGGAACAGCGCCGTCAGTATCACCGTTGCCGCCGATCCCCACAGCCCTATGGCCGCCGAACGCTTGATTTGTCTCGTATAATCTTGTTTTTCCATATTTCCAAAACTATTTTCTTGTTCAAAATCTATTCCCTTCCCTCTCCCTTCCCTCTCACTCCCCCATCACTCCTCTCTCACTCCCCCTTCACTACCTATAACTTCAAATACTTCGCCGTATACGATTCCTTGCACTTGAGCAGTCCCTCGGGAGTGCCGGCGAAGACCACGTTTCCGCCCTTGTCGCCGCCCTCGGGGCCGAGGTCGATAACCCAGTCGGCACATTTGATGATGTCGTGGTGGTGCTCGATGACGATGATGCTGTGGCCACGTTCGATGAGGCGGTCGAAAGCCGCCAGCAGCTTGCGTATGTCGTGGAAGTGCAGTCCCGTCGAAGGCTCGTCGAAGATGAAGAGCATCGGCTTGTCCGCACCTTCGCCATGCACAAGATATGAGGCCAGCTTGATGCGCTGCGCCTCGCCGCCGCTGAGCGAACTCGACGACTGGCCTAGCTTCAGGTATCCGAGCCCTACGTCCTGCAGGGGCTTCAGTCGGTTGTAAATGCTGCGGGTGTCGTCGCTGTCGAAGAACTCCAGCGCCTGGTCGACAGTCATCTCCAGCACCTGGCTGATGTTGACACCCTTGTACTGCACCTCCAGGGCCTCTTCCTTGTATCGGCTGCCGTGGCATTCGTCGCACAGCAGGTGCACGTCGCTCATAAACTGCATGCTCACCGTTACATACCCCTCGCCCTCGCAGGCGTCGCAGCGGCCGCCCTCGACGTTGAACGAGAAGAATCCGCTCTTGTATCCGCGGCTCTTGGCCAGCGGCTGCGAGGCGTAGAGCGAGCGCACCTCGTCGAATACCTTCATGTATGTGGCAGGGTTCGAGCGTGTCGAGCGCCCTATGGGGTTCTGGTCCACCAGCTCCACGGCGGCAAGCCGTTTCACGTCGCCGTCCAGCGCCACGCACGAGCCCACATAGTCTTCGTTGCCCTCCATCCTGCGCTGCAGCACGTCGTAGAGCACCCTCCGTATCAGCGTGCTCTTGCCGCTGCCGCTCACGCCGGTCACCACCGTGAACACACCCAGCGGTATCTCCACGTCGATATGCTTCAGGTTGTTGGCATACGCTCCGTGTATTGTTATGCGGTCGCGCCAGCGGCGCCGTTCCGTAGGCACGGGGATACTCTGCTTGCCCAGCAGATATTCCGCCGTCAGCGACCGTTTGGCTTTCTTCAGGTCTTTGGGCTCGCCGCTGAACACCACCTCGCCGCCCAGCCGTCCGGCTCCGGGGCCTATGTCCACCAGGTAGTCGGCCGAGCGTATGATGTCTTCGTCGTGCTCCACCACTATGACCGTGTTGCCCAGGTCGCGCAGCTTCTTCAGCACACCTATCAGCTGTGCCGTGTCGCGGCTGTGAAGCCCTATCGACGGCTCGTCAAGTATGTACATCGACCCCACCAGCGAGCTTCCCAGCGAGGTGGCCAGGTTTATCCTCTGGCTCTCGCCGCCGCTAAGGCTGCGGCTCTCGCGGCTCAGCGTCAGGTAGCCCAAGCCCACGTCGAGCAGGTACCCCACACGGTTGCGCAGCTCGGTACGCAGCCGCTCCGTAGCCTGCAGCTCGTTGTCCGTAAGGTGGCCGTCGAGCTCGCCCAGCCATGCCGCCAGCTCGTCGACGGGCATCTCCACCAGCTCGCTGATCGACTTGCCGTCGACCTTCACATAGTTGGCGTCTTTGCGCAGTCGGTGCCCCTTGCATTCAGGGCACACCGTGCGGCCGCGGTAGCGAGCCAGCATCACGCGGTATTGTATCTTGTACGACTGCGTCTCCACCCAGCGGAAGAAACCGTCGATGCCATCCCACACTCCGTCGCCGTGCCACAGCAGCTCTTTCTGCTCCTCGCTAAGCTCGTAGTAGGGCTTGTGTATCGGGAAGTCCACCGCCGCCGCATGGCGTATGAACTCGCGCTTCACCTCCTGCATCTTGTCGCCGTTCCAGCACACTATGGCGTTCTCGTATATCGAGCGGCTCTTGTTGGGCACCACCAGGTTCTCGTCGATGCCTATCACGCTGCCGTAGCCTTGGCAGGTGGGACAGGCGCCGTAGGGGTTGTTGAACGAGAAGAAATTGGGGTTGGGCTTCTCGAAGGTGATGCCGTCGGCCTCGAAGCGGTTGCTGAAATCGGCCGTCGCGCCGCCTACCACCGCCACGCGGCAGCTCCCCCTGCCCTCGAAGAAGGCCGACTGTACACTCTCGGCTATGCGGGCCGCCTGGGTGTCGTCGTCGCGGTGCAGCTCTATACGGTCGACAACAAGATACACCTCTTTGTCAAGTTCCACGCCCTCCAGGTCGTCGATGCGCACCACGGTGCCTTTCACCATCACGCGCTGGTAGCCCTCCTGGCGCAGTATCTCCAGCTGGCTCCGCAGCGGGCGCTCCTTCGAGTCCTCCAGCGGTGCCAGTATCATCACCTTCACACCTCCCTGCTCCCCCTGCACACCCACAATATAATCCACCACGTCGCTCACCGTGTGCCGCTTCACCTCCACGCCGCTTACCGGCGAGAAGGTGCGCCCTATGCGGGCGAACATCAGCTTCAGGTATTCGTATATCTCGGTCTGCGTGCCCACCGTAGAGCGGGGGTTGCTGGTGTTCACCTTCTGCTCGATGGCCACTGCCGGCGCCAAGCCGTGGATATAGTCCACGTCGGGCTTGGTCATACGGCCCAGGAACTGGCGGGCATATGAACTTAGGCTCTCCACATAGCGCCGCTGCCCTTCGGCAAACAGCGTGTCGAAGGCAAGACTCGACTTGCCGCTGCCGCTGAGGCCGGTAACTACGATGAGCTTGCCTTGCGGCAGGTCCAGGTCTATATTCTTCAGGTTGTTGGCGCGGGCGCCTTTTATGCTTATAGTCATTGTTGGTCGCCAGTCTCTTGTTGTTCTTTGTTCTTCTTCACCTCGCCTATGCGTGCACCGTGACCGTCGCTGCTCACAAGCATCATGCTCCCGTCGCTGCGCTGCATGCAGTGCATCAGGTAGTAGGGCGTCCGGGGCTCCAGCATCTCTTTCTGCACCTCGCCGTTGGCGCTGATGGTGTAGAGTGCCAGGGCCGATTTCTCGCCCATGACAAGCTGCTTGGCCTCGCGTCCTATCTCGTAGGCCGCCGGCGACCGGCGGTGCTCGTTCTTCACTATGTATGTCGTGCCGTCGTGGCTTGTGATGTGCAGGTCCAGCAGGCCGTCGTCGTCGCGCTGCACGTCGTTGCGGCGCACATTGCGGCGCCATACAACATGCCCTGTGGTGTCTATGCCCACCAGGTGCAGCCCCATGCGGTGGTAGGCCAGCGACATGGTGCCGTTGTCTTCCGTGCGGTCAAGCCGCCAGTTGCGCCCCACCGCCACCACGGCTCCCCAGTCGGTGACGGTGGCACCCGAGACCGACACCAGGTCGATGTCCTGGTAGCGCTGTATCTTCCTGGTCTTCGTGTTGAGCAGCATGTTTATGTCGTCGTTCTGGAACGTGCTCATGTTGAACCCCAGAAGACTAGCCTGGTCGATGTCGAAAGCTATGGTGGCCACCCCTTCGCACGTCAGGTCGCGGTACGGCCCATAGGCCGGGCTGAAGGTACCCACGCACATGGCCTTGCGGCCCGTCACGCCAGCCAGCTTCAGCTGCCTTATATGGTTGCACTCCACAGCCACGTCGAAACTCTCGGCGCGTCGCCGCTCCAGTATGTTGAAGATGAAATGCGTCTCCTCTCCGTCCTCTTCATAGCCTAGCGTCACCATCGTGCCGTCGTCGGTCAATGCCAGATTCTCCATCGAGCCTACAGCATAGTCCTTCGTCCATTGCTCCCGCAGCTGTGCGTCGTAGAGGATGGCGCGCGCCGAATACTGGTGCCGCTCGGTATACTCCACCACGTAGATTATCGCCGCCAGGCGGCCGTTGGGCGACACGGCGCCCCAAGCATAGCAGTGGTCGTTGCGGCCGTAGCCCAGCGAGTCCACCAGCGTCATTGGCATCGTCCCCTCGGCGGGGGTCATCGTGGCAAGGTCCACGACAGCCGAATAGATGAAGGTCATCTTGGCATAGCTGCTGTCAACCATCAGCAGGCAGGCCTTGCCGTCGTCGAGGGTGGCCGTCAGCAGCTTGCAGTATTCGCTGCTCTCCGGTAGCTCCATCTTTGCCATGGGCTCCATGTTGTGGTCCGTGAGCATAACCACCTTCTTCTTCCCATCAGGGCCGCCGGCCCAGCAGTGCAATCCCTCGTACTGTCCAAGGTACCGGGCCTCGCGCAGCATGGCCACGTCCACATTCCGGCTCGCGGCACCGTTGGTCAGCGTAAAGGCACGCTGCGCCATGCCTGTAAAGCATGACGCCAGCATCGTAACAATCACTAATACTATCTTGTTCATTGTTTTAGTCGTCATCGTTGACTTTTGATATAAAATGCAAAGATACACAAAAAATATATTTTGCGCGCAAATATTTAAAAAACAACCTTGACAACAAATACAACAGGGGCGGCACCGCAGCTGCGGTGCCGCCCCTGTTGCTAGAAATGCACAAACCGCTATCGTGCAACGATAATACGCCTGGCAGTGATGTTGTCGGCGGTTTGAATGCGGACGATGTAGGTGCCAGCGGGCAGAGGGTTTAGGTCAAGGGAGACTTGGCCTTCGGTTATTCTGCGCAGGTTCCAGCCGCCGACGGGACGACCCATGGCGTTATAGATGACGATGGACTGCACCTCGCCGGCAACTCCTATGGTCAGTTCGCCGTCGGTGGGGTTGGGGTAGAGAACGGTCTCTTCGCGTAAGCCTTCCGTTGCAATGCTTGGTCTGCCGGCAGCCATGTCCGGCACAGACTCTTCTTTTTCATTGCCTGTTTCAACAATGGACTGATCCTCGACACCTCTGTTGTTCTCGCAGTTGGCACATGGCACAATCTGCGCCGTGAACTCCGCGCCGCGCTCCACGGTGAAGCCGTCCCGAAGATGTATCTCTTCATGGGCACGGTATTCAGCAGTATCATTATTCGTGATTGTTCTATACTCACTGCGGTTTAAAATGGAACTGCTGACAAGTGTTGTTGCTGTTGTTGGAGTGATTTTTTGTGGTTTGGGGATTAAAAAGTAGTATGGTAGCGTTTCATCATAATTATTTATGTGTGTGGTGTAGAAACCATTATAAAAGACTTCCAAAGGGACGGTAAAGTCACACACATCAAGTGGCATGCTTGGATGAATGTTAAAAATGGCTTCATGGTTATATTTAAAGAAACGGCCATCTGACAGTCTCAAGTTATCAATAGTATATAATCCAAAAAATTTGTCCCGATATCCCCAGTTAAAATGAAAATAATCACCATGATAACCATCACATACAAAAGCATGCCCAGGCCATTCAAATAAACTTTCATATCGGTTGGCTGCGTATATTACAGGGTAACCTTCATCAAGGTTGTCTTTTAGCATTTCTTTCCAATCAGAATCACTGTAAAACATTTTTAATTTTCTATCAGCATCTGAACTATAATAATACCCATTCACCAGAGCTTCTCTGGCTGCTGACATGGATGCACTAGAACCGGTTCCAGGACAACCATAGTTCATGTCGACACTGGACGCACAATCGGCCAATAATTCTGCCACTGCATAACGTTCTTCGTCGAATGTTGGAGACGATTTCAACAGTTTGTCTGGCATTCGACACCAATCGAATTGATGTATCCTATTGTAGGATATTAATGGCATATTCCAATATTTCAGAACCTGCCCCATTGCTACAGCAACACACCCAACTAATGCATGATTGCAGGTGTCAACAGATGGAATTAAATAATTATATGCGTAAGCAATTATTCCAGAATCGTCAGTATTAGATATGCTTTGTCCCCAATGTGTTGTCAGCATCGAGTCGACACCATCACGCATAACTAAACATTCTTGACGCTTATTCCCCAATAGCTTATTCCATTCTCTCCTATGATACTGGGTGGTGTCTTTATCCTCAAATGCATCCTCTATCTGTTCTACGTAGACATTCAGAAACTCCTGAATATTACAAGGAAGTGTGTGATGCATCAAACATGCTACAATTGAACTGTCTGGTGAAATATAATCACCAAGAAGAGGAAGACATGCTTTGTGTCCAGAGAACAGTAGATTTCGACTTTTGTCGGTGGTAATATCATATAAAATCGTATCGCCATTTTGCCCAACAAGAGTATATATTTGCATTATCGAATAAGACTCCTGGGTATATTCTGTATTAAGATAATTTTTTGCGGCAATTTGGATTTCGTCAATGGAAACTTGCAACGATTGTGATTTCAGACAATTTGGAAACAAGACAAAGAAAACAAAAAGAGGGGAAAAATGTTTCATAAATGCAATTGTTATTTAATCATTATTGTGTCAATGTTACCTTTATTGACCATTAAAATAAAAAAAAAGCCATCATCGGCAGCTTCCCAAAACGGAGTTCCTTTTATATATAAAAGTTTATTACGATAACCTACTGTTATTGGATGAAATGTTTCTATTACCATTTTTATGGTTTTATGCTCTGTATCTTCCAAAAAGCCAACAGGCTTGTCCGATAAGTATATGCACGGTGGCCAACTTTCCTCTATCCGTGCAATATTCTCATTTAAATATCCTTTGACCAATATTGTGTCTTTTTCGTGCATTCGTACGCTATCTAAATTTTGATTAAAAAAACATTCCACCGCTTTTACCGAATTATAATCGTTCCATGAAAAATCATAGTCGCTGTCTCCGCAGAGGTTTTGTTTTGTGCAACCACAAAGGACTATGGTACATAGCACCACAAGGAGAGGCGTAATGGTAATTCTTTTGGCTAACATAATCTGTTTTTTTTTATCTGTTAGACTTCAGTTCGTCAATCTGTTTTTGCAGGTCGATGACGTAGAGCGTCAGTTCTTCGACCTTTTGGAGCAGTAGTTTGTTCATCTCGCCCACGTCCACGCCGTTCTCCTCGACCTCGGCTGCCGACGGCACTTCGGGCAGATGACGGTGGGCGGCGATGTACTGCTCCACCTCGCCCAGCGGCATCAGACGGTAGCCGTCGTCGAAGACGAAGTCGGACCAGCCAGAGAGTGTCACCCGCAGGTCTTTCACCTTCAGGCTGCCGGTGGCACTGCAGTGGAAGCCGTTACCTATCCATACCTGGTTGGAGAAATAGGCGCTGCCGTTGGGGTCGAGGCTGATGCTGGTGCTGTTGATGTTGATGCCGCCGACCATCTCAATGTTGCTCTCGAGTCGCAGG
>ONDE01000025.1 GCA_900316515.1 uncultured Bacteroidales bacterium
ACAGTATTGCTACCGCCTGTTACCCCTCGACTTGCATGTGTTAAGCCTGCCGCTAGCGTTCATCCTGAGCCAGGATCAAACTCTTCATTGTAAGAATTGCTTGTTTTTACCTTTTGACTCGTCTTCGTGTCGCACACATATCTATATATGTATGCCGACACACGCTATCTCTTTCTTCTCATCATGTCAAATTTCTCTGTTCTCCTCTAGCGGAAAACGGGTGCAAAAGTACAACCTTTTTCCATTCCCACCAAATATTTTTTCAAAAAAAAAATCACTTTTACACCTATTCAACATGAATACCAACATTTTGCATACCAAAATATTTTTTGCCACCATAGCAAAACTGCCTTGCAAAAAGTCATCCAAAGGCATTTATCTGCGTAAAAATAGCCCACTTTCTGACAAAAACAGCCAAAAAGAGGGCAAAAACTATATATAATGCTATAACACAATAACATACACCTAATACACACCAGCCATATGGCAAGGTTATCAACGGCCGCTGCCGCTCCCGGAAACACCTGTGCCATCAACCCGTCTGCGCACACATGAAACGCCACAAACCCGCAATCATCAAACTGCTGATTATCAGATACACCTACAGCACTTCTTCGATAAACTACTGAAAATCAATGGGCGGCATAAGCAAAAGAGACCATTAATAAATAAATTTCACGCAATATAAAAATATTTGTATCTTTGCAAATTCTATTAGAAAAACCGCATACGCAGAACATACTATGCCAAAACGAATAACACTATATAGCATTTTCCTATTGCTGTTCACTTTAACAGCGATGCAGGCGCACTGCCAACAATATCTCATTGAAAACGACACGCTGCACATAAACATCTGTTCGGAAGGGGTTGGCGGTGGCCAGATTATGGCCTATTCCAACCCGCCCTACCGCAGCTACAGCGGATGGATAATCATCGAAAGCCTGCCTGGCGATACACTTACACTTGACGGCATCTATGGGATATGGGACGCAAACCTGAGCATCTGGGACGGACTTCCCTCGGCCGGAGGCACCCAGTTGGTTGACTACAACTGGGTGGGCAGCGGCTCATTGGCGCTCAACGCCACCTCGGGCATATTCTTTATTTGGTTTCACACCGACACCGGCGACGACGAACAATTCGACTTCACATGGGGTAGCATGCACCATGAACTCTGCTGCGCCGAGAGGCCAAGCAACCTGACTGTGGGCACCACCGTTGGCGGAGGCGGCACCTGCACTGCCTTGCTCAACTGGCAGACCTCGGCACCAGCAAACACACATTATCGCATAACCCTGGACGATGTTCCTGTGGACACCGTTGCCGCCACTACCGCCACGCTACACGGACTCACCGCAAGTATGCAACATGAGGTGGAAGTAAGTATAATCGAAAGTGGAAGTTGTGGTTTTGCTTCAATCCGCAAAATATTCCGTACCCCGTGTACCGGTGTGTCATCCCTGCCATTCCACGAGAACTTTGACGACGTGGCCATCGACAGCATTCCACCCTGTTGGTTCAGGGCAATGAATTTCGACAACCTTGAGAGCCGCCCCCGAGTAGTGGGAGATTTCTACAACAGCCGTCCCAGGTCATTAATGATTGGATGTGGCGCAAACGATGTCGGCGGACATTTCTCCATAGTCACCACGCCCAAAATCAGCAACGCCGGTCCTTGGAACGTAAGCTTGCGTATGAAAGCGACACACGAGAACACACGTTTAGTCATCGGTATTGCCGACACAGCCATAGCATCGCTTGCCGCCAGCGGATTTGTGCCGCTCGACACCATCGTAGTACCGACAAACACCGGATGGGTGCACCAGTCGATAAGCCTTAGTGGTTCCCTTGCCGGCAAACGACTGGCCCTGATGATGCAGCAAAGCATGCAAGACGGAATACTGCGGCAAATATACATTGACGACTTACGGGTGGAGGAGTGCGGCGTAGACAGCCTTACCGCCTATCGCATAATGTCGGACAGCATAACTCTAGCATGGAATACTATTGGAAACCCCACATGCAACCTGAGAATCCTACGGTTGGGGACACCACAGTACGACACCATCCTTGCAGGAGTCACTTCGCCAATACAAATCGGAAACCTCACGCCGTCGACACGCTATACATTCACCGTGATCCCAATATGCAACGGAACATACACACTGCCCCTGTCGACAACCACCCGCACTGCAGATTTAATAGGTGCGAACGAATCCATCTGCGAAAACATGCAAAGCGCGATACCCTACGGCTGGAGCGCAATAAAATATTCTTTCAGCGACAATGCCGGCAATAGCGCAGGCGACATTCACGCCGGGAACTACCTTGTGTCGCCCAACATCCCCATTGCAGGACGCACCGTTAGTTTTATCCGCAGCACCACATACGCGGGGATGACTCTCGTCGTGGGCACGATGCAATATCCTGACGACACCTCCACATTCACACCCATCGCCTCATTCTTCTACGACGACGAATATCTATGGCACAGCGAACTAGTGCACATACCGAACAACACTACCGACCACTACATTGCCTTCAAAGCAGAAGGCGGTCCCGACTATTACTGTCTGCACATAAGGAATGTCCGCATAGGGAACTATCCGCTGCTCAATGTACACGCTGCACACATCCGAGGCACAACAGCAGAATTGCGATGGAACACTATTTCCGACAGCGGATGCGATAGCGTGATAGTGGAATATGGACCGCGCAGTTACACATTCGGCACTGGCCAGCGCGACACCGTCGTAAACAGCAGCCGCATCACCATACACGGCCTACAAACAGACACCGACTACGACTTCTTTGCATGGCGACCCTGCGACGGCGACCCTTGCGACTTCCGCATCCAAGTCAGGACAAGCCGCGAGGACTATCCCTTACCATACTGTGAAGATTTTTACGGTATGGACTATGTGTGGGAATATTGGGCCGGGGACTGGCGCCGGCCGAACACACTATACAACACGCCTCAGATAACACATCATCCATGGTACTACGGCGCCGAACAAGCACTTGAGCTCGGTTCCTATGGCTTTATGGACTCATACTATTCCACAGCCGTTATGCCCGATGTGGAGATAGACAGCAACACCATACTCAGTTTCTATGCCACCGCCTCCACCCCTACGTCATATCTGGTGCTCGGAATGCAAAATGAATACACCGACAACCAGTTCCACGCATTCGACACCATCACTGTCAGCGACAACCGTCAACACTATGTCTACCCCTTGCCCGACAGCCTTGCCGACGCCGAAGGGCGTATAGCCATGCGCTGGTGGCATCCGGTACAATACTCATACCATAGAATCTATATCGACGAACTGCAGCTTGCCCACAACTTTTACAACAACGTCACTCCAACATATGTGGGCTTTGACACTGCGACCTTTGCATATACCGACAGTGTAAGGCTGACACTTATCGGGGGTGGCGACACCCTGACCCTCAGTTCGCCGAACCTCAGCACCGGCGACCTCGACACAGGCACCCTTTACCTGATGTATGTCATGCCGCTGACAGACAGCAACAGCTGTCTCTCATACGCCGGATACTTTGTTACAGCGGCATACGGCGGCTACACTGGGTGCTATACTTTCGACGAATTGCAGGACACCATCCTGCCCAACGGATGGTATTTCTCGGGCAATGCCCGCATCGACAACGGCACCTTGATATTCAACGCCCTAGCGGTGATGCCCCCGCTTGGCGACATCAGCGACAACCGCCTAACTCTAAGGAAACCCAATACAGACACCCTCTTTGTAGGTTACACCATAGACAGCATAACATACACCATAACAGACACCATCACATCCACCCAGACCGTATTCTACCTGCCGGCCATGCCTGCAAATGCGCATCTGGCACTCTACAGCGCCGACACAGCACGCATTGACATGATTGGAATCAGCGGCTGCCGCATAGTACACTTCACCACCGACTGCGGCAGGGTGATCTGCACTGTAGACGGAGGCAGCACAGAATATCTGCTTACAGTGACCGATACCGCAGACAGCAGCGAGTATACCTTTTATATCACAGAATCGCCATTCATCATCAACAGCCTGCTGATGAGCCACACCTACAATTTCAGCTACCAATGCATCGGCGACTACTCCGACTGCTCTATCGACACAATAATCACAATAACCGACAGCCTGGCGCTGCCATACTGCGTCAGCTTCGAGATTACCAACAACGGTACAGGGATACCGCGGAACTGGACCTACTACTATGACCCCGACATAATACCAAGTCTAGAGTTGGGCTGGGGAGAAACGCCCTTGCGGTTTGGCGAATGGGATAGACTCAACCAGAAAACCGTGTTGCCCGTATTCAACCACACAGGTGCGGCATCGGTCAAGATGCGCATTCACACCTGGTCGGAAGCCTCGTTCCAAATAGGAACTGTCGACGCCACGGGCGACACATCGACATTCGTACCGATAGTTGCCAACCGATACACCGGATGGGAGATATTGACCGCACAAATCGACTCGCTAGGCGGTCGGCGCATAGCGTTCCGGTCGGACAACCTTGTACTCATCGACTATATATCGATCTCCGAAATACCCAAAGTCACTTTCAGCCTTATCGGCTGGCGCACCATGCGGCTGACCGCTGACACCGACGACACAAACGTTGACTATTATGTACGCTACCGCCGCGACGACGGTCGCGACAGCGTGATGCACATCACCACCAACCCCTACTACTTCGTAGAGGAAGAGTACAACGACATATACCTTACGGTGGCGCAAGACTCGACAGGGTATATCTGCGGCCGCGAGAACGACAGATGGCAGCTCAGCCACCTGAAAGAGTTCCCCATATGCCAGCAAGAAGACTATTGGGACTGGTATTACCGGGCATACGGCGACTCCTGGACCGACAACTACCTTAATGTGGGATCGCACCTGATGCGCATCAACAGCGACCCAAACAATTATGCCTACAGACTGATGCCCGACATAAACATCGACTCGATAAGGCATCTCACCATGCGCTTTGACCTGAACGCAGACCGCATTGGCGAACTGATAGAGGTGGGTGTTATGTCGGACGCCTACGATACCGGTTCGTTCACCCCCATAGACACATTCCAATACACATACGACCACAACCGCTGGCAGAGCTGCACAACAGACTTCTCGGGCTACACGGGCGACGGTCGATGGATTGCCTTCCGCCACCGCAGCGGACAGTGCAGCAACTGCGACGACAACAAGATGCTTGCATTACGCAATTACCTTATCACAGACTGTCCTGCCGCAACAGCGACCGCTTCGCTGGTTCGCTGGAACAGGATACAGATTGATGCCACCGCACCGGGATTCTTTGTAGAATACAAAAATGTCGACATCCCATGGGACAAAACCATCGTCAAAGTCTCCCAACTTCCCATGATTCTCACGCTCCAAGGCGGAGCCACCTACGACTTCTACTTCCGCTGTGACAGTATTGGAGAACCCTGCAACCCACAGAGAATCCACACGGGCACCACACCTCTCGAATTGCCTATCTGCATAGATTTCGACACCACTGCCCCCGCTGCGTTGAACGGATGGACCCTGTCTGACACCAGCACCACCATAGACAACGGCGTCATGCACCTATTTGGCATTGCGGCAACTCCCGACATAAATATAGGATCGCTACAGGACGTCGGCATCAGCCTATGGTACAAACCCGACAACGTCTCCGACCGTCTGTACGTTGGAACCATGGTCAACCCCTCGGACCCCCAGACTTTCTGGAGTGCCTCGACGCTGGCTTCGCAAGACACAGGCACATGGAGACGCTTCCTGATAGACCTTTCTGCCTCGCCGTCAAACGCCCACTTCATAGCATTCAAAGGCAAAGGCAAAATAGACAACATCCGCATCGACACATCGATGGCCCACGCCTTCACTGTGGTGCAGGTGGAGCATAACTCAATCACATTGGTATGGAACGGCGTCGGCAACCCAGCGACAACACTCACCGTAAAACAAGGCGACAACGTACTGCACACCTACACCAACCCAACGTCGCCCATCACCATTGACGGACTGACCCATCTGGCCCCATACACCTTCCTTTTCGCCAGCCGCATCACCGATACCGGTATATGCTCAATGCATTATTCCGACAGCGTCAAAATTATCACCCCCAATGTCGGTACGGGTTGCATCAACACCACCGACCTTCATTCGCCGTCGGCGCTCTTTACAAGCGGAACATACAACAATCCCTATGCCGTAGCCGGCGCAGTGGACTATGGATACTCGCACCCCGACAGCCGCCACACCATTTGCTACGACACCTCCGCTCGCGACCCCAACACCGTGGGGCAACTGCGAATGGTGCCACAAAATGCCACCTCGAGTGTGCGTCTCGGCAACCCCAGCACCGATATGGTAACACCGCAATCTGAATCCGTCACCTACAGCCTATTGGTCGACACAGCCTCTTTCGAAATCATACTTCTCCGCTACGCCGCAGTGCTGCAAGACCCCATGCATGCCCCCAGCGACCAACCGCGATTCCGGATCGAGGTACTCGACTCAACATTCACGCCTATCGACCCCGAATGCACATCGGCCGACTTTATCGCCGACGCCGCATTGGATTGGAATGTGGCACCAAACAATGTGCTCTGGAAAGACTGGACAAGCGTAGGCATCGACCTGACGGCCTATGCAGGACAACAGGTATTTGTTCGTCTAACCACCTTCGACTGCAACGAGGGTTCTCATTTCGGCTATGCCTACTTCACCCTCAACTGTATGCGAAAAACTCTCGAAACGGCAGCCTGCGGCGCCGCCGACAGTAACACCTTCACAGCGCCCGACGGATTCAACTACCGCTGGTACAGCGACCAAAACACCGATACAATATCAACAGACCAAAGCATAACCCGACCCACCGCCGATATCACATACTACTGCGATCTTACAAAGATTGACAATGAGAACTGTCGCTATACAATCAACGTCTACGGCGGCACACGATTCCCCATGGCATCATTCGACACAACAGTTCAGATTGCCAACTGCAGCTTCCATGTCGACTTCACAAACACCAGCTCGGTAAGTGCCGACGGCATCAACCCCATTGCCGGCGAACAATGTGAGAACGCCTACTGGGATTTCGGCAACGGCACCACAAGCACCAACTATCACGGACAGTGCATATACGACAATCCAGGCACCTATACTGTGACACTCGTAAGTTCAATCGCCGGTGGAACCTGTGCGGACACAACGGTATTCACCCTTACCCTTGACTACCCACCGCATACACCTCGCATCGAGGGTCCAGCAACACTATGCTTTAGCGATCTCGACACTCTACGGATTTATGACGCACACCCTGACGGCGACACCTCTTGGACCGCCTCGGGCGGCCACTGGGAGATGCCCCTTTCACCCACGAACTACAATATTGGCGACAACACCTTCTCTCTGCAATCCGTTGACGACTACGGATGCATCTTCGACCTCAGCCATATTGTGAAAGTAAATCCCACATATACCCACATAAACAACGTACATTTATGCGCACCACTCCTGCCATACCGTTATCCTGACACCATCTTCCTTCCCGGCACCACCACTGCCGAATACCACAACATTTTGCTTTCTTCCGATGGATGCGACAGCAGCTACCACCTGTGGCTCACCGTGACAGAGGCAGATGCTTCTACCGTCTTCGACACCGTCAGCGCATCCATCTGCGACAACCAGTCGTACCCATTCTTTGGCACCGACTATACCATCGGGGGCAACTATCTCAATGTTCATGTCAACGATTCAGGCCTGTGCGACAGCATCCACACCCTGATACTCAATGTGCGGGCCACCTCGGCCACCGACACCACGGCAAGCGAGTGCAACATATTCTCGTGGTACGGCAACCAATTCAGCACCGATACAATAGCATCACGCTCCACCTACAACATTGCGAACTGCGACAGCGTCATCACTCTCCACCTCGACATACGCCACTCCAGCGACACCAACATACACCACTATGTTGTCGAGAACAACCTGCCCTATCTATGGAACGGTCTCATTTTCGCCAACGACACAACAGGATGCATAGTCAACCTTCATAACAACGAAGATTGCGACAGCACGATAAACTTTAGTCTGACTGTATATCGCAACAGCGACACATCCATCAGCGGTTCACTGTGCGAAGGGAACCTGCCTATAATGTGGAACGGCGTCACCTTCGCCCTCGGAGAGGAAGATCCAATCACACACGTCATCACCCACACAACCACAATCCACACCATACATGGAGCCGACTCTTTACTAACAATGAATCTTCTGGTGTTGTATAATAGCGCAAATACCATCCACGACACCCTGCTACAGAACAACCTGCCCACCTACACGCCTCCTGTCACAGTGCCGGTTGTCTATACACAGAACGAACAGGACCCGTCACTGGTATCTCTTATAGATACAACCATCGTCTTCACCAATGCCGTGGGGTGCGACAGCACAGTGCACTACACATTGCACATCTGGCGCAACTATAATATCGCCGACAGCGCCGTACGTTGCGACAACCAGTTGCCTTTCTCATGGAACGGCGTCAATTTCTACAGCGACTCCACTGCCACAATCACCTTCTCCTCTGCCACTGCCAGCGATTCCGTTGTGACGTTCCATCTCATCGTCAACCCATCCTACGACACCACCGACACTCTACTCATCTGTCCCCACCGTCCCTACATCTACGACAGCATTGACTACGGCGGTCCTGGTGTCTATGACATAATCTACACCACCAGTCTCGGATGCGACAGCATCTCACATGTGACGCTGATGCCACGCGATACATCATTCCTCCTTTCTCCGGAAGTGAGTCTAAACAAGGACCACTCCACGCGCCTTGAAGACGAGTCTGTATGGTTGCCCTACGACACAACCCTGCTGGGTTGCCTGCCTTCGCTCCTGCAGCTGCAAGACACCTCCACCTCTGTCTCCCGCACATGGACTTTCTGGAACACCAGCGGATTGGGCGACACCGTCAGCGACACCGCTGCGCTATTCGGTATGGATATCGACACCATGGGCATCTTCGGATTCCAACTCATTGCCATAAGTCCAGAAGGCTGTCACGACACAGTGGGCAACGACTCCCTGCTCTTCGTATTCAACAACCCGACAGCCGACTTCATTTGGGAGCCCGGCATTGTGCCGTTCCACGATCCAACCCTGACCCTCAGGCCAACTGCCACGCCGACCGACAGCCTAACCTACCGCTGGCTGATTGCCTTGGACACACAAGGTGGCCAGTACGACACCTTGCAGAATGACGAAGGTACAAATGGTCTTTGGACATACTCATGGGAGCCTCTCATTGACTCAGGACACTATGATGTGGCACTCATAGCCTACTGGGAACATTCACTCAGCACAACCGACACACTGACTCTCTCCGTTGCCTGCACCGACACAGCACGCTATCCAGTGCAAATAGTCAACACCTACCTGCAGTTCCCATCACTTGTCACACCCAACGGAGACGGAGTCAACGACACGTGGGAAGTTGTCAACCTCGTCGAAATGGGAGAGTACCCACTCAACGAAGTTTGGATATACAACCAATGGGGTATTTTGATATTCCATGCCAGAAACATCAGGCGTCACGACGAATGCTGGGACCCCAACACCACAAACAGTCCTGATGGCACCTATTTCTTCCGCTTCAGTGGCAAAGGCCGCTATGGCATAGTGAAACACAATGGCGTTATTGAGGTACTGCGGGATTAACTACTTAATGATTATCTCGTCAGTGAATATATAGGAAGGCTGGCCGGGAGCGGGATGCCACACGGGCAGCGGGCCGGGGTTGGGAACCACGACACGGATTGCCTGAATGTCTGATTGCTTGATTGTTTTAGTGTCGAATGGAACCGTGTAGTTCTTCAAGCGCATGCCTGTCTCACGCGGGTCCATGTCGAAGTGCTTGTCGGCCACAAGCGTCCACTCCTTGCCGTCCTGCGAGGCATACACCTTTATCTGCGTCGGGGCGAGTATCCAGTCGAAGGTGTTCTGCATGAACCTCATATTAATGGCGGACGGGGACGTCCGCGTTCCCAGGTCAATGACGGCATCGATGCTGTCACCCCAGTAGCCCTGCCAGTGGCCGTCGGCGTAGGTGGCGTTACTGCCCAGCTGGCCATCGATGAGGGCATTCTCTCCCCCACCCGAGTAGATGGCCTTATAGGTGCTGTACTGCGTGTTGAGCGTTATCTTGGCACCCATACCGTGGTGGCTTAACAGGTACTGCTCGGTGACGACGCTCTCTCCATATTTATTATAGGCGATGGCACGGATGGTGGCCGAACGTTCCAGCGGGAAGGGCCTCTCGTAGCGGGTCGACGAGCTGTCCGGTTCACTGCCGTCAAGGGTGTAGTAAATGGGGCGGTCATTGTAGAGGGTACGGAGAGTGACGTATGGGAATGATGAATGTTGAGTGATGAATGATGAATTGGCTGACGCGCCATTTAATTCCTCATTCCTCATTCCACATTCAACATTAACGAAGACATGCCTGTCAAGTTCCAGCACTTCGCGTGCGAGCGCGTCATATCTATTACATACAATGTAACGCTCGTAGTCACCGTTCTCTTGGTCCCAGAGGCGGAGGTATTCGCGCTTGAGGTTAAAGAGTGTCCGTAGATAATCTTCGCTTCTAAACCTTATTTCCCAAATCAATCTTTCATCAAAATCAATACATTGCTGAAAAATTAATTTACGTAATACCGCCTTTGTACCGGTGGCAATCATTCGAGATACAGCATAATGTGCGTGAGGGTTAGCAGCGGAGTCAATACTAAGTGAATCTGTCAGATACCAATACAACGAACCACTATGTAAATAAATATCGTTAGATGTGTTTTCTGGGTTGAAGTTGAGGAGGGGCTCGAGGAGGGCGGCGGAGGTGTACCAGTCGCCGACGACAGGATTGTACATCAGGGCGCCGACGGCGTAGAGGTCGGCAGTTTTGCTGGCAACAGAATCGCCAACCACTCTGCTGCCGTAGAACAGCCGCTCGAAGTTCTCGTTGAATTGTTTCTCCCTCCTTGCAAACTCCTCGGGGTCATTGGTCTTCAGCGGGTTCCAAGCCATCTCGGCGGCCCAGTACTGGGCGTGCCAGCTGTTGTCGAAGAGGGCTTCGCCGTTGTCGTCCCAGCAGGTGAGCATAGCGCCTTCAGCGCCGTCGCGGTAGCCGTCACGGTATAGGTTGGCGATGTTCTTGATATAGCGTTGGGGCGTGGAGGTCATGGTGGCGCTGTGGCCTGTCGATGCAGCCACCCAGAAGGGGTTACCCTGCTCCTTGAAAGGTTTTATCAGGTGCTTGAAGCTGTCCAGCGGCTCGTAGGCCCACATGATGTAAATCATATCCTTGGGCAGCTGACGCATCATCGCAGGGTTCTTGGCCACGATGTCGCCCCACATGGCCACCCTGGGAGATTGCTTGATTGCCTGATTGCTTGATTGCTTGATTAGTTCGTAGCACCTGTTGATATGGTCGACATACACCTGGTCGGCACCCTTGCGATCTACGAGCGCTTTCGCACGTCCTGTGCCCAGTTGCTCTGTCTCGTCACAGTTGATGATAAAAAACGGCGAATTGGGAATACGCTCAAAAGCACCTGCGATGCGCTTCCGCAGGAAGTCATACGTAGCCTCGCTGGCGGGATTGAAGTTGTTCTTGCTGTCCATCATATATTGATAGAACGGCACACGCAGCGTCTTCTCGGCGTGGGCGAAGAGCTGTAGGTTGATGACCTCGTCGGGGTGCGGTTTGCAGTCGGCAAGGTAGGCGGGCGCCAGGTCGGGGAACTCAGGCTGGTAGAGTGTGTGCTCGGTATAGTAGTTGCAGAAGTTGTACTTCAGCGCATGGAGCCGCTCCCACTGCTTCTTTCGATAGGCGGCGTGCGGCACAGGGCCGCGGCTCTGGTCGTCCATCCATCCGCGGTACTTGTAAGCAGGCCAGTCGAAGATAGTCATGCTGGGCACAACCTCATGCAGCACTTTCAACTGCGCAAGCGTCATATAAGCGTATTGACGACCTTCCTCGCCTGTATAATAAAGCTCTATCTTTCCAGGCTTGAACCTCAGTTCGTAACCTTGCAGATTTGAGTGCCCTTCTATATATTCCCCACGCACCTCTTTAACTTTTGCCTTATTCAGCACCACCATGTGGCTGCTGTCGACGTATATTACTTCCTGTGGGGTTGGTATCAGGCCGAGGTTAATATTAGGGTAAAGGTCATTGGTCTTTACCTGCGCAGCGGCGTTCATGCCGACGGCCAGCAACAATGCAATGACGATACGTTTCATACACTTACGCAATAACACATTCACGCATTCAAACATTCTAAATAGCGGTGGATGGTCTCTTCAATGCCGAGGTAGAGGGCGTCGCTGATGAGGGCGTGGCCTATCGAGACCTCGTCGCACCAAGGTATCTGCTGGCGGAAATATGCAAGATTCTCCAGCGAGAGGTCATGTCCGGCATTGAGACCAAGCCCGCAGTCGCGCGCTACCTTGGCGGCCTCGACGAAAGGCGCAATCGCCATTTCGCGGCCCATGGGATACTCGCGGGCATAGCTCTCGGTGTAGAGCTCCACACGGTCGGTGCCCGTCTTGGCGGCCATCTCTATCATCTGCGGGTTGGCGTCGATGAAGATGCTCACACGGATGCCACAAGCCTTGAATTCTTTGACAACATCGCGGAGGTAGTCTTGGTTCTTGACGGTGTCCCAGCCGGCATTGCTCGTCAGCACCCCTTCGGCATCGGGCACCAGCGTCACCTGCGCAGGCACTATCTCTTTCACGAGGTCGATGAAGCCGTATGGTTTGCTCTTCGAGATTCCCTTGGGGTTACCCTCAATGTTGTACTCCACACCAATTAGCGGTTTAATGGCCAGCGCGTCGGCATAGCGGATATGCCTCTCGTCGGGCCTCGGGTGCACGGTGATGCCCTGGGCACCGAAACGCTCACAGTCCTGCGCAAACTTAAGCACATCAGGGGTGTTGCCACCACGTGCGTTGCGGATGGTGGCCACCTTGTTGATATTGACGCTCAGCTTTGTCATTTCTATTTCAGTTTGAATTCCTTCTTTATGGCATCGACCATGTCGAGTTTTTCCCAACCGAAGAACTGCACCTTCTTCTTGCGCTTGCGGCCATTGGCATCGTAGACCTCCACCTGTGCCTCGTATGGGTCGCGGCCCATGTGGCCGTAGGCTGCCGTGGGACGGAAGATGGGGTTCTTCAGGCCGAAACGCTCGACTATGGCGTAGGGGCGCAGGTCGAAGAGTTTCTTCACGCGGGCGGCAATCTCGCCGTCGCTCATCTTCACCTTGGCGGTGCCGTAGGTGTTGACATATAGGCCAACCGGCTCGGCCACGCCGATAGCGTAGGCCACCTGCACCAAAGCCTCATCGCAGAGGCCGGCAGCCACAAGGTTCTTGGCTATGTGGCGGGTAGCGTAGGCCGCCGAGCGGTCCACCTTCGAGGCATCCTTGCCGCTGAAGGCTCCACCGCCGTGGGCGCCGCGACCACCGTAGGTGTCGACGATTATCTTGCGGCCCGTGAGGCCGGTATCGCCGTGGGGGCCGCCGATAACGAACTTGCCAGTGGGATTCACATGAAGCTTATAGTCCTTCTTGGCAAAAAGCTTCTGCGTCTCTTTGGGCAGGCGTTTCACCACACGCGGCAGCAGTATCTTCTCCACATCGGCACGTATCTGTTTCTGCTCCACATCGGGGTCGTGCTGGGTGCTGACAACGATGGCGTCGATGCGCTCGGGCTTGCCGCCGTCGCTGTATTGCACGGTCACCTGACTCTTGGCGTCGGGACGTAGGTAGCGCATCTGCTTGCCCTCGCGGCGTATCTTGCCGAGTTCGATGAGGATGATGTGCGCCAGGCAGATGGGCAGTGGCATCAGCTCGTCGGTCTCGCGGCAGGCGTAGCCGAACATCATGCCTTGGTCGCCGGCGCCCTGGTTCTTCTTCTCCTTGCGGCTGACGCCTTGGTTGATGTCCTGACTCTGCTCGTGTATGGCGCTGAGCACGCCGCAGCTCTCCGATTCGAATTTATACTCGCCCTTGGTGTATCCGATGCCCTTGATGACATCGCGCACGGTGGTCTGCACATCGACATAGCCGTTGCACGAAACCTCGCCGCTCACCACGGCAAGACCTGTGGTCACCAGCGTCTCGCAAGCCACATGGCTCTCGGGGTCGTGACGGAGAAATTCATCCAACAATGCGTCGGAAATCTGGTCGGCCACTTTGTCAGGATGGCCCTCACTAACTGATTCTGAAGTGAAGAAATAGCTCATTTTGTTACATTTTATTAGTTAATATTTACTTTTTAAATGTAACAGATTTGGGAATGAAGTCGCCATTGAACAACGCTTTAGCATTTTTTATTTTGTGGTTTATTCCTTTCAGTCATAGACCACTCAGTGGTTGCAATCATTACAAATCTATCCACATTTGCAGATGCAAAGATACGAAAAAATTAATAATTGAAAAATGAAAATTGAAAAAGTTACATTATCCCTTTTTCAATCGATTGTAGTGGCAGCAGAGCAACTCGCTGTTGTCGTCATAGAGGTGCAGGCCGGAGCCTTCGCAGTAGCGCCAGACTTTGCAGTCCTTGCACTGTCCTTTGCGGGCCCACGAGCGGTCGCGCATCACCTGAAAACGGTTCTGCCACACCTCCCAGAAATCGTCCTTGTATATATTTCCCTGATCCATGTGACTGCGCACCGAGGTGCAGCCGCTGATGCCGCCGTCGCAACGGATCGAAGCCACCTCGACGCCACTGCGGCAGAAGAAGAAGTGGTCGCGCACCTTCTGCTCGTACTCGCCGAGGAAACCTTCGCAGGCATAGCTGACGTCGAGGATTGCGTTATTGCGTGAATGTGTTAATGCGTTAGTATTTCCCTCTCGGCTCTCTTTGATAAAATCCAGCAAGCCACGGAACTGCTCGTCGCTGAACTGAAGCTCAGGATTGCCGGCGGCACGTCCCATTGGGAAAATGCTGAACAGACGCCAGGCGGGAACACCGAGTGATATGAGATATTCTTTAAACTCTTTCAAGTGGGGATAGTTGCGGGGATTGACGCAGGTGACCACATCCCACAGAATACCCTTTGTCTGTGCCAGCAGGCGTATGGCATTCGTCGCCTTCTCGAAGCTCTGCGGATGGCGGCGTATCCAGTTGTGCTGTTCCTCGAAGCCGTCGAGGCTCACGGTGATGCTGTGCATGCCGCTGGCCAACAGGCTCTGCAGCCGCTTCTCATCTAAAAGGAAACCGTTGGTCACCACGCCCCACGGATATTCGCGGCGGTAGAGTTCAAGTCCCACCTGCTCCAAATCGGGACGCAACAATGCCTCGCCGCCGGTAAAGATGATAAATACTTTGTGGGGGTCAACATGCGGGGTGATGCTGTCGATGACGCGCAGGAAGTCCTCGGCGGGCATGTCCTTCACCGCCGGAGCCACCTTGCAGTCGCTGCCACAGTGGCGGCAACTCATGTTGCACCTCAGCGTGCACTCCCAAAAGAGTGTGCGCAACGGATGCAACTGCTCGTTGGTATGCCTCAGCGAGCGTTGCAGCTCAAGGCCAACACGTTGACGAAGAGAAAGAGACATTCCTCAATTTCCGGGATTATAGGTCGTCTCTGGAACGCCATACATCAAGTGTATTTGGTCGTCCTCGTCATCCTTGTTGCATGCAGTGAAACCCATCAAGCCCAGCAGGGCAATCAGCAGCCAATGTTTTGCTTTCAAGAAACGCAGTTTCATACGCTATTTATCTTCAAGTTTTATCTCCACCTCTTTGTTGAAGGTGCCCTGGTTCCAGCCGCCGGCATTGCTCATGTCGACATTGTCGGGAGTGACCTTCATCTCGACCATGCGGTTCTTGAACTCGCCGTTCTCCTTGCCGTCGGCGTCGCGCACCATCAGAAGCACCCGTTCCTGCGGGATACCATTGTTCTTAATCTCGAAGCGGCCATTCTTGTCGGTCTTCACCGAGGTGCTCTCCAACCATTTGTTTATGGCATCGGGGTCGCCCTGCAGCTCGCCGTCTTTCACTTCCATGTTGCGCTCGAGCATGTTGATGCGGATATCCTTCACCGGCTTGCCTTGCGCGTCCTTCACCTGTCCGCGTATCTGGAAGTCCATCGTCGGCACGCCATACATAAGTTTCATCTCGCCACGGTCGCGCACGGCGGGTTCGGGTTCTTTCTCGGGCTCGGCCAACTGCTTGTGGCAGTGGCACGAAGACAACCCCATGGCGCCCATCACGGTGACGAGCAGCCAATTCTTCAGTTTCAGGAATTTAACTTTCATGTAAAAATAACGCCGATGTTTGGAAAATATTGTGTATCTTTGCAACCGATTTCAAATAAAAACGAATGGCGAAAACGATAATAGCAGGTCCCTGCAGTGTGGAGAGCCACGAGCAACTGCGCGAGGTCACTTCGGCCCTTGCCGCCATACCGCAAGTGGCCATGATTCGCGCCGGTGTGTGGAAGCCGCGCACCCGTCCCGGTGGTTTCGAAGGCCTTGGCGAGCCGGCATTGCGATGGATGCACGAGCTGGCACAGGAGTTCGGTGTGCGCTACTGCTGCGAGGTGGCGCGTCCCGAGCATGTGGAACTCTGCCTGCACTACGGCATCTACACCGTGTGGCTCGGCGCCCGCACCACAGCCAATCCCTTCATGGTCGAGGAGATATGCTCTGCGTTGAGTGGCAGCAGTATGCACGTGCTGGTGAAGAATCCCGTATGCCCCGACGCACGCCTGTGGCTCGGAGCCATCGAACGTGTGCGAGGAGCCGGCATCGCCGACATTACCGCTGTCCACCGTGGTTTCAGCATGTACAACAACCAGGGCTTCCGCAACGCCCCACTGTGGGAGATTCCCATGGAGCTGCGCCACGAGATGCCCGACGTACCGATGCTCTGCGACCCCAGTCATATCGGCGGCAGCCGCGAACTGGTAGAACCCATAGCTCTCGCGGCACGACTGCTCGACTACGACGGCCTGATGGTCGAAGTACACCCCCACCCTGCCGACGCATGGACCGACGGCAACCAGCAGCTCACGCCCGACGAATTCAGCACTCTACTCGACAAATACCTGAGCGCCCCGGCCTCTGCGACCGACAGCCTCTCGCAACGCCTCACACCCTTGCGGCAGCAGATCGACGACATCGACCACAGTCTTCTCACCCTACTGGCCCGCCGCATGGCCCTCTCGCGCCAGATTGCCGACATCAAACGCGAGCTGCACAGCCCCGTCTACCAGTCGGCCCGCTGGGCCGACATACTTGCCGACCGACTGCAGCTGGCCGGCGACCTCGGCCTCGACATCGACTTCACCCGCGAGATGCTCGAAAAGATTCACGGAGAGAGCGTCCGCGTACAGATGGAGAGCAAATAATCTCCACCCCAAAAAGAACACCAACATTTTTACCTACAGGGATAAAACAAAAGCCTTCCGCCAGGTGGCGGAAGGCTTGCTGTAGATTCTCTTTGGGTATTCCTTACTCGGCGGGAACGACGCTGACGAACGAGCGATCCTCACGGCCTTTGTGGAACTTCACCACGCCGTCGATGAGGGCGTAGAGAGTGTGGTCCTTGCCCATGCCGACGTTCTGGCCGGGGTTGTGGACGGTGCCGCGCTGGCGGACAATGATGTTGCCGGCGATGCACTTCTGACCGCCAAAAATCTTAACGCCTAAGCGTTTGCTTTCGGATTCACGACCGTTGCTGGAACTACCAACACCTTTTTTGTGTGCCATATTGCTTCTTTGTTTTTAACGGTTAGACTTTTAGTTGATGCTGTCAATCTTGATCTGGGTCAGATAGTCGCGGTGACCATTCATTTTCTGATAGCCTTTGCGACGGATTTTCTTAAACACCAGAACCTTATCGCCCTTGAGGTGGCGGAGGACGGTGGCCTTGACATTGGAACCTGCAATGTAAGGTTTGCCCACTTCAACCTTGCCATCATTGTCTTTAAGCATCACGGTGTCAAAAGACACTTCGCTACCCTCGTCGTTGTGGAGACGATTGACGAAAATCTTCTGATCTTGGGCGACCTTGAATTGCTTGCCTGCGATTTCTACGATTGCGTACATTTTGTTTATTTGTTTGTTAATTAATTATTTCCACGAATATTAGGGCATACTCTACCCCTCAAATCGGACTGCAAAGATACGAACATTTTTTTAACCACCAAAATATTTTTTTGTTTTCTCATTTTAAGGCTGTCGCTTTCGGCCGTCCGGCACAGGAGGGTGAAGCCAGCATAAAGACGACGCCCGACCAAGGTGTCCTTAGGCTGACCATGACTGGCTCCGTTCTTCGATTGTTCTTCGATTGTTCTTCGGTGGATGACCGAAGAAATACCGAAGAAATACCGAAGAAATACCGAAGAAATGAGGGAGTAAACAGGAGGGGGTTAGGTAAAAGAGGCTGGGCGGCTCCGTTTGGAGCCGCCCAGTCCTGGGTTTGCTATGCGGAGGCTTGGTGAGCCTAAGGAGTCTTGATGTCTCGTGGTATGCCGTCGGCTTGGCCGACAAGTCTTGAAGTCTCGAAGACTCGACGTCTTGAAGTCCCTTTACTCAAATCCTCCGTAGCGATCAGTGTTACTCAACAATCAGTTTGCGGACCACAGTGGTCTCCTCGCCAGTGATGCGGACGAAGTAGGCACCCTTGGCCATATCGCTGAGGTTCATTGTCAAGGTCTGTGCGTTGAGCACCTCGCTCATCACCACGCGGCCGTTGACATCGACGATGTTCACGGTCGAGCCTGCCATCTGCTCGCTCACACTCAGGGTAACCATCGTGCTGGCGGGGTTCGGGTAGATGCTCAGGCTGCCGTCGAACTCGACTCCGTTGATGCCCACATTGACAGTGGTGAAGTCAGCGCTGGTCCACTGCGAGACAAGGTTCTCGGCGCAGACGTTGGCCACACGCACGGTGTAGTCGCTGTTGGCTTCAAGCTCGGTGAGCACGAAGGGGTTC
>ONDE01000024.1 GCA_900316515.1 uncultured Bacteroidales bacterium
ATAGGCCAGTCATAATCTATACGCGCGTAGGCAAAGCCTATTACACGCAGCACTGGGTCGGGAACAAACCCTACGGCAATCTCGGTGTGGAATTTCGGATACCACGGATTGCACCCACCATAGGTGGGTTGTATGGTGTCAATTATGGCCAACGGGTTTATTGGGTGATTGAATGTATCGTGACTGGCAGGCCATCCTGGCAATATAAAACATTTCATGTTGTCGTGCACTGTGTCGTGGTCCCAGCAGTTGTCATAATAGTTGTAGAAATAAAACGGATAACGCCCGAAGACCGTGTCCAGGTTGTCAGCCGTCTGAGCCTGTGCCGAAGCGACACACAGCATTATGGCAGAAACGAGTAGAGCCTTTTTCATAATACTCATTGTATTTATTAATCGGAACAGGTTTTTGTTATTTTATGAAAAGATAATAGACTGATTGGTAGCTTTTTATACTTGCTGATTTTAAGGTTTATATTTGCAAATATACAACAATTTTCTTGTTTCTGCAAATTTTTCTTGCAGGACCACCTCCAAGCACACTTTTAGTTTTAAGCTGTGAGTTTTAAGTGGGGGGGGGGAGTATGTGGGTAGTAAGTGAGTAGTAAGTGAGTAGTAAGTGAGTAGTATGTGAGCAGTAAGTGATGGGGTGAGGATTACTTCCATTGGGTTGTCCGAAGGTATGCATGCAGCAATATGAAAAACGTAAAAATGTCGATTTGGACGTTGTCAGATGTTGTTTTGCGGTGGTTTCAGGACGGAAATTGGAAAAAATATAGTGCTGATAATGTGGTGCTTGTAAAAATAATTTGTAAAAAAATATTATATATTGAAAAAAAAGCGTAATATTGCAATTTGATTATGGGCATGTAATATGATAAAAATGAAGTTGAAAAAGAAGCTGAAAGGGGTGCTGCTGGGCGCGATGCTGCTGGCATCGGGCACTGCATCGGCACAAGATATCGGCTTCTCCCAATTCTACGCCAATCCGCTGTATATGAACCCCGCTTTCGCGGGCACGGCGGTGGCTCCGCGTATAGCGCTGACCTATCGTGGCCAGTGGCCCGGCCTGGTGAGCGCCTTTACTACCGTTTCGGCATCGTACGACCAGTATGTCAGTGATTTGCATGGTGGTGTCGGTGTGCTGCTGATGACTGACCGAGTGGGTGATCATGGTGCCCTGTCGACCAACTTGATGGGCGCCATGTATGCCTTCAATTTCCGTGTCAGCCGCAGTGTTAACATCAGCGCCGCTTTGCAGGTGTCGTTGGTGAACACCAACTTGAAGTGGGACGAGAACCTGCGTTTCCCCGAGCAAATCCATGAGCAGTACGGCTTTGCGTATCCCAACAATGCTCCGAGACCTGACAAGACCAGCCAATGGACGGCCGACTTCAACGCCGGTGTGTTGGCCTACGGCCCCAAGTGGTATGCCGGCCTGTCGGTGGCGCATCTCACACAGCCCAATGTGGCTTTCTATTCCGAGGACCGCGTGCCGATAAAACTTACCGTCCACGGTGGCGGTTTGATCAACGTGGCCGAGGAGCGTCGCCGTCAGTCATCGCTCTCGCTGGGCACCCCGATTATCTCGCCCAACGTGATATATCAGTACCAGGGTGGCCTGCATTACTTCAACTATGGTCTTTATCTCGACTGGATGCCGTTCTTGGTGGGCGTGTGGTTCCGCAACGGCGTTGAGAACGCCGACGCCTTCATTTTCCAGGTGGGAGTGCAGCAGGACTACTTCAAGGTGGGCTACAGCTATGACGTGACCGTAAGCAAGCTGGCCAACAGCACGGCAGGTGCCCACGAGGTTACCATCGGCGTCATGCTCCCCGTGCCTGAGCACAAGAAGAAGGTGCAAGCCATCCGCTGCCCGTCGTTCTAAGACTGAGGATGCTGGAGAGTGTTAAAAAAGTATAATGCCGAAACAAAAAAGCGCTATCGCGCGTTAATAATAAAGTAAAACAATGCCACGCCGCACGGCAAGCACAGCGGCAGCAAATAATAAAATAAGAATAACAAACAAAAAGGACATATGAAGATTCTGCGATTTTCATGCCTCGTGGCCGCAGCAGCACTGCTGCTGGCTGGATGCTCCAACAAGGCCGGCAAGTCGTCGACCACAGGTTGGAACTACAACGACCCCAAGTGGGGTGGATTTGAAGTCTCTGACGAGACCGAGCAGGGTACTGCACCTGGAATGGTGTTTATCGAGGGTGGTTCGTTTGTCATGGGCCACGTCACCGAGGATACCCGCTACCGTTGGGACAACATGGCCCATACCGTCACCGTCTCTTCGTTCTATCTCGACGAGTGCGAGGTGAGCAACCGCGACTACCGCGAGTTCGTCTACTGGATGAACCGCGCCTACGGCGAGGAATACCCCGACCGTGTGAGCCGCATCATGCCCGACACCGCCGCATGGCGCGACAGGCTGGCCTGGCGTGAGGGTTTCGTGGATTACTATTTCCAGAGCCCGTCGTATGACGAGTATCCTGTTGTCGGTGTCAGCTGGCTGCAGGCTACCTCGTACAGCACCTGGCGTACCGACCGCCTCAACGAGAAAATCCTCGTTGACCGCGGCTATCTGACCCTCGACCAGGAAAACCTCGGCACCACAGCCTTCCAGACCGACGTCTACCTCGCCGGCCGTTATGAGGGCGACGCCCGCGGCAAGAAAGACCTCAACCCCGCCGCAGGTGGCGAGGACCGCAACATCAAGAAGACCGACGGTATCCTCTATCCCTACTACCGTCTGCCAACAGAGGCCGAGTGGGAGTTCGCTGCCCTGGGCTTGATCGGCAACACCTACGACGAACGCGTCGTGGAGCATAAGACCTATCCTTGGGCCGGCCAGAGCCTCCGCTCCGCCAACAAGAAATACTACGGCCAGTTCCTTGCCAACTTCAAGCGCAGCCGCGGCGACGCTATGGGTATCGCTGGCAACCTGAACGATGGCTGGGACTACACCTGCCCCGTGAAATGGTACTTCCCCAACGACTACGGTCTGTACAACATGGCTGGCAACGTCAGCGAATGGTGCATGGATGTGTATCGTAAGGTCGTCAACCCCCGCGGTGGCGAAGACCTCGACCCCTTCCGTGGTAACATCTATATGACCTATGAGAAGGACGAGGATGGTGGCGTGCTGATGGGCGAGGATGGCTTCATCGTCTACAAGTACGAGGATCCCAACAACAACCGCCGCAACTATCGCCAGTCGAACAATGTGAACTACCTCGACGGCGACCGCGCTTCGCAGCTCGAGAAATGGCAGGACGATAACGAAGGTGCTGCCGAGGCTGGTGAAGAAGAGGAAGCTGAAGAAGAGGAAGGCGAAGAAGTGGTCGAGGAGTCCTCGATGAACGATGACGACAAGTGGACGGAGAACATGTACCGCCGCGAGACCAACACCAAGGACAACCCCAGCTCGACGCTGGTCAACAACCACGTCCGCGTTGTCAAGGGTGGTAGTTGGAAGGACCGCGCCTACTACCTGCAGGCCAGCACCCGCCGCTACTATGACCAGAACAAGTCCACCGCTTGGATCGGATTCCGTTGCGCTATGGACCGTCTTGGTTCGCGTGCCAGATAAACGGCTATAGCACACTGTGTGTGCGGGCGACTTCTAAAACCACAGCCCTACAAGGCCGTACTTTTAGAAGTCGCCTCTTTTTTTACAGGAATGACAAAACGACTGATAACATTGCTATTGCTGCTGGCTGCCGCCTCGCTGGCTGGCGCCCAGAAACTGATAGAATATACATCGGGCATGGGCTCACGAGATCCCGTGCGACAAGAGGTGTGGATATTGTATCAAGATGTGGTGGCTACCCACGAGGGCATGACGCTGGTGGCCGATTCGGCACACTATAATACCAAGGAGAACAGCTTCACGGCGTTCCGTAACATTAAGATAACCCTTACCGACACCACTTTTATCTATGGCGACCGGCTGTTCTACAACGGCGACACCAGGGTGTTGGATATCTGGGCCGACACCGTGGTGCTTATTGACGGTGGCACAGTGCTGAAGGCCAACCACCTCACCTATGAACGCAACCGTTCGACGGCCTACTACACGCAGTGGGGGCATGCCACCAGTGACGACCGCAAGCTCGACAGTCGTCAGGGTGAGTATAACTCGGAGCTCAAGATGTTCTACATATACAATGATGTGAACCTCAAGGATTCGTCGATGCTGTTGGTTACCGATACGCTACTATACAGCACCGTAAGCAAGGTGGCGCACTTCGAAAGCCCGACATACATATACAGTGACTCGTCGGTAATCTACAGTGAGTTGGGTGACTATAACACCGACACGCGCTTCGCTATCTCGTTCCGAGGCTCGCATGTGAGTAACCAAGGCCGCACGATAGACAGCGACACGCTATACTACGATGAGTATATGGAATATGGCAAGGCTTATGGTAATGTGAAGATTTACGACTCGGTGAACGACCTCACATGCACGGGCCGCTACGGCGAGACACACCAGAAATACCGCTTCTCGTTTGTCACCGACAGCGCCCATGTGTTGTTTGTAGACCAAGGCGACTCCCTTTTCATGCATGCAGACACTATTTACGTCACCAATGACAGTCTGAACGAACTATCCACCGTGCGTGCCAACAACAAGGTCAAAGTGTTCAGGCGCGATGCGCAGGCCATGTGCGACTCGGTATTCTATTCCGCCACCGACTCGGTCCTTTCCATGTACAAAGACCCTGTGCTGTGGTATGAGCATTATCAGTGTTCGGCTGATACAATAGAGTTGCATCACGACTCGTCGGGCCTGAAGCAGGCATTCCTGCGGTCCAACTGCTTTGCCATACAGCAGGTCGACATCACCAAGTTCAACCAGCTTAAGGGAAAACAGGGTGTTGTTTATTTCAAGGACGGTGACCCCGATTACGTGGATATTCTGGAGAATGCCCAGATAGTATTCTACATCACCGAAGAGGACAGCGCCAAGGGAACGGCGCTGGTGGGAGTGAATGCCGGCGTGGGTACCGATATGCGCATCTATTTCGACACCACAGGAGCAGCGTCGCGCGTGGTGACATACGACAATCCCGACATGCAGACATATCCCGTTGGCAAACTGCCTGAAGAATGGCGCCAGCTGAAGGATTTCCGCTGGCGTACGGACAACAGGCCGCGCAAGCCCGAAGATGTGTTTGTGTGGTGACAAAATGTCAGTGCTGACTGCCATTGGCAGTCTTTTTGCTATTATTAGGTGTATTTAATTATTCAAGTTAAGCAATGAGCAAGAAAGAACATAATACTACCGCGGCAGAGGGACTGAACGAGGACCCCGTTGCCCAGGAGGTTGTCGATCAGCCCCAGGAAAACGAGGCCGCTGCCGAACCCACAGCAGAAGACAAACTGCAGGAGATGGGCGAAAAACTGGCTACACTCAACGACAAGTACCTGCGTCTCTACTCCGAATACGAGAACTATCGCAAGCGCACCAACATAGAAAAGGCCGACTTGCTGCTCAATGGTTCGCGCGAGATGATGAAGTCGATACTGCCTGTAATCGACGACTTCGAGCGCGCCCTGGCAGTCAAGAACGACGATGAGGGTGTGCAGTTGATATACAACAAGATGATGAAGATTCTGGAGCAGAAAGGGCTGAAGGCCATGGAGGTGAAGGGCGAGAAGTTCGACGAAGCCCTCCACGAGGCTGTGACCCAGATTCCCGCCCAGGCTCCCGAACAGAAGGGAACAGTGATAGACGTGATAGAGAAAGGCTACTACCTCAACGACAAGGTGCTCCGCTATGCCAAAGTGGTGGTGGCCTGCTGACAAGGAGGAATTGAACAATGGCAAAAAGAGATTACTATGAAGTGCTTGGCGTCGACAAGAACGCCACACCAGATGAACTGAAGAAAGCATACCGCAAACTGGCATTGCAGTATCATCCCGACCGTAACCCCGGCGACAAAGAGGCCGAGGAGAAATTCAAGGAGGCTGCCGAAGCTTACGATGTGCTGAGCAATCCCGACAAAAAAGCCCGTTACGACCAGTTCGGTATGGCTGGCATGGAAGGCGCCTACGGTCAGGGTGGCATGAATATGAACGACATATTCTCGAACCTCGGAGACCTATTCGGAGACCTCTTCGGTGGTGGCTTCCGTACTGGATTCACCGGTTTTGGCGGTGGCGGCGGCGCTGCACGTCGCGTGCTTCGCGGCTCCAACCTGCGCATCAAGGTCAAGCTTACGCTTGAAGAGATTGAACGAGGCTGCGAGAAGAAGATAAAGGTGAGTAAATATGTGCCTTGCAAGACATGCAACGGCAGTGGCGCTCGCGACGGCAAGACCGAGACCTGTCCCCATTGTCACGGCACCGGTGTGGTTGTGGAAACCAAGCGCACGATGCTCGGCATGATGCAGACACAGAGCGCCTGCCCGCAGTGTGGCGGCGAGGGCCGCATCGTCAAGGACAAGTGTCACGACTGTCACGGCGACGGTATAGTGAAGAGCGATGAGATTATCACCATCAACATTCCGGCTGGTGTGCAGGACGGCATGCAGCTGGCTATGCAGGGCCAGGGAAACGCTGCTCCACGCGGAGGCATTGCAGGCGACCTCATAGTGTTGGTCGAGGAATTGCCACATGAAATCTTCGAACGTCAGGACGCCAACCTCTACTACAATGCTTTTATAACCTTCAGCGAGGCGGCTCTCGGTGCAACGGTGGAGATACCGACCCTTGGCGGAAAGGTGAAGATCAAGATAGACCCAGGTACACCGTCGGGCCGTGTGGTAAGGCTGCGCGGCAAAGGACTGCCGGTGGTGAACGGCTATGGCCGCGGCGACCTGCTGGTGTGCCTCAATGTGTGGGTCCCGAAGAACCTCAACAAAGAGGAGAAGAAAACCCTCGAGGAATTGCAGAAGCACGATAATTTCCAGCCTAATCCCACCAAGCAGGAACGCGGCTTCTTCGATAAGATGAAAGAAATGTTCAACTGATGACAGAGGCTTTCCTGCATTATATCTGGCAACACCAGTTGCTGGGCGACGGGCTGACCACCACCGATGGCCAGCCTGTCGTGTGCCATCGTGCAGGTGAGCCCAACCATGATTCCGGCCCTGATTTTATAGGCGCTCATCTTAAGATAGGTGACGTGGAATGGGTGGGGAATGTTGAGGTACACATACACTCGTCGGACTGGAACGCACATAGGCATACAAAAGACCCTGCCTACAACAACCTGCTGTTGCATGTGGTCTATGAGCACGACTGTGAGGTTCGCCAGCAGGACGGCAAGGTGCCGCTGACACTGGAGCTTAAACCTTTCCTCCATCCATCGTTGGTGGCCAACTACGACTCGCTGATGGCGCCTGCAACGGGAGTGGAGATACCTTGTGCCAAGCGTATCGGCGAAGTGCCGAAGTTCATCGTCGAGTCTACCCTTGAGCGCATGACCACAGAGCGCATAGAGCAAAAGACAGGCACCGTGCGCCGTCTGTTGGAAGAGAGTCGTGGCGGCTGGGAGCAGACCTGCTATTGGCTTATGGCGCGCTATTTCGGCGGCAAGGTCAATGCGCTGCCGTTCGAACTCCTGGCCAAAGCTACCGACCAGCGCTTGCTGGCACGTTGGAAGGACAACCCCGGGCGCATCGAGGCGCTCTTGATGGGTCAGGCCGGTCTGCTGGAAGGTTATTTCGATGACGAATATCCGCGCGCATTGCAGGCCGACTACGAGGCACTGCGCAGTGCGACGGGATTGCAGCCAATAGACGGGCAATTGTGGAAGTTCCACCGTATACGTCCGTCGGGCTTTCCGACTATTCGCATCAGCCAGTTCGCCGCATTGGTGTGCCAATCGTCGAACCTTTTCTCAACCTTGCTGGAGGCTAAAGAAGCGAAACAAATAGAGCGTCTGTTCGATGTAAAGGCTTCGGATTATTGGGACTCGCATTACCGTTTTGATGTCACGACAGACAAACCGTCGCCAAAGAGAGTGGGGAAGACCCAGGTGCAGACGTTGATAATCAATGTATGGGTACCGTTGTTGTTCCTTTACGGAACGGTTTGCGGACAGCAGAGCTATAAGGATCAGGCCATAGGTCTGTTGGAACAGTTGCCGGCCGAGGACAACATTGTTATCCGCAGATGGCGGCAAACTGGCATTCAGTTGAGTTCGGCATCAACCAGTCAAGCCCTGCTCCAGCTTGACAGCAAGTATTGCGCCCCCAGACGTTGTCTTGAATGCCGCATAGGCTATCAAATATTGAAACATAAATGAAAGTATCGGAAATAGCGGGAATAATCAAGTCGGAACGTTGCGTCCTTGCAATGCCCGAAGCCGATGTACAGCATCTGCTCACCGACAGCCGCCGTCTCGTCGAACCGCAAGGGACGGTTTTCTTTGCCATAGTTACCAGCCGCAACAGCGGTGTGAACTATATCCCGGCCATGTATGAGGCCGGCGTGCGCTCTTTTGTCGTGCCCACCGACTGCGAGGTGAATTATGAGGATGTCAATGTGTGGTTTGTCGGCGACGTCGTTCTTGCCCTTCAGAGTATCGCAGCCCACCACCGCGCCCAATTTACCGTACCTGTCGTCGGCATCACCGGCAGCAACGGCAAGACCATAGTGAAGGACTGGCTTGTGCAGCTCCTTTCGCCCGAAGGACGAGTGGCGTCGAGCCCCAAGAGCTACAACTCACAGATAGGTGTCCCATTGTCGGTGTGGCAGCTCGACGGCGACCACCGGATGGCGGTGTTCGAGGCTGGCATCTCGGAGGCTGGCGAGATGGTGCGTCTGGAACGTGTTATTAAGCCTACAATAGGTATTTTTACCAATATCGGTCAGGCTCACGACGAAAACTTCCTTACCCGCGGGCAGAAGATTGCCGAGAAGCTGCAACTCTTCACCCATTGCGAGACCCTCATCTACTGTTCCGACCACCATGATATCCATTCCGCTGTCAGCGGCATAGAGAGTTTCCGCCGTGTGAGGCTCTTCACATGGGGCACTTCGTCTGACTGCGACCTGCAGCTGCTCTCATCCGAGACCGACGAACGGAATACGGTATTCACACTTGCCACTCCCGGTGCAGAGCCTTTCAAGGTGACAATACCTTTTGTGGATCGTGCCTCGCAAGAGAATGCCTTGCATTGTGTGGCGGCTATGGTGCTGCTTGGCTATGAGAAGGAGGTCATCGCTTCGCGCATGCTGGCTTTGGCTCCTGTCGAGATGCGCCTCGAGATGAACGAGGCCATCGGCAACAGCCTTCTTATCAACGACAGCTACAGTCTCGATATAAACTCACTCTCCATAGCTCTCGACTACCTCGGTCATGTGAATCAGCATCACAACCGCACACTTATCCTGAGCGATATGCTGCAGACCGGTATCCCTGACCGTGAACTTTACTCTCAGGTGGCCTCGCTGGTGGCATTGAAGGGTATTACAAGTCTCATCGGTATTGGCGAATCTATCTCGCGTTGCCATGATTGTTTCTCGAGTTTTGATGCCGAGTTCTACCCTTCGACGCAGGATTTTATAGACCGTTACGACTTCTCGCGTTTCGCCAATCAGACGATACTCCTCAAGGGTGCACGCCGGTTTGCCTTTGAGCGCATAGCCAAGCTGCTGCAACGCAAGAACCACGAGACTGTGATGGAGGTTAACCTTGACGCGTTGGTGCGAAACCTCAACTACTACCGTTCCCGTCTCAATCCATCGACGAAACTGATGGCTATGGTCAAGGCCTCCAGTTACGGCGCTGGAAGGGTAGAGGTGGCTTCGTCGCTGCAGTTTAACCACGTCGACTATCTTACCGTAGCCTATGCCGACGAGGGTGTGGAATTGCGCCGAGGAGGTATAACCCTTCCCATTATGGTGATGAACCCCGAAGAGGCTTCGTTCGACGACATCATACGCTACCGTCTGGAACCGGACATATACAGTTTCCGTATACTCAACCTCTTCGCTGAACATCTCACCACTATTAATTCGCTGCAATCTACGCCGTTCCCTATCCACATCGAGTTTGACACAGGTATGCATCGCTTGGGCTTTGTTGGCGACGACCGTCCGCAGCTCGATAACCGTCTGTCCGAATTGGCGTCTTCGCTAAAGGTGCAGAGCGTGTTTACCCACTTGGCCTGCGCCGACGACCCGACGATGGATGATTTTACACGCCGTCAGATTACTCTTTTCCGCCAGTGGAGCGACGGCATGCCTGGATTGAAGCATATATTGAACTCCAGCGGCATCACCCGTTTCACCGATGCACAGATGGACATGGTGCGTCTCGGTATCGGTCTCTATGGTGTCAGCCCGGAACCCGAAGTGCAGCAGCATTTACGTCAAGTCAGCCGTCTGGTTTCACGTATTTCGCAGATAAAAGAGATTTCCGCAGGCGACACCGTTGGCTATAACGGCCGTTGGCGTGCCACGCGCGACTCGCGCATAGCCATTGTACCTATGGGCTATGCCGACGGACTCCATCGTGGTCTCGGCTACTGTCGTGGGCATGTCCTCGTCGACGGACACGAAGCCCCCATTATAGGCAGTGTATGTATGGACATGTGCTTCGTAGATGTCACCGAGATTACTTGTAACGAAGGCGACCGCGTCGTTATCTTTGGCGAAGGCGACCTTCTGCAACGTAATGCCGATGCCGCCAACACCATAGCCTACGAGCTGCTTACCGCTGTTTCCCCGCGAGTCAAACGTATCTATTACCACGAAGAATAATGGGTTGGAATGAAACTTTTTGACTCTTTTTACGTTTATTATGTAAAATGAAGAAGAAGATACTTTTGGATGACCTTGGCGAACTTTTTGCCAAAGGTATGAATATAAAGGCCGACATAGTGCCTATGATTGACGAAGACAACGAGGACCTCTTGCTGAACGACGACGGCATAGAAGGTGAGATGCCTGTATTGCCGGTAATGGATCAGGTGCTCCTCCCCGGAGTTATTCTGCCCATAGCAGCCCGTCGCGAGAAATCGCGCCAGTTGCTCGACGATGCTGGCAAACGCCATATCCTGGTCTTCACACAGCGCAACGATATCGACGACCCGACCGATATAGATCTATACCCGGTCGGTGTTGTGGCCAAGGTGCTCAAGGTGTTTGAAATCAGAGATAATACCACCGTTGCGGTGCTACAGGGTGTGCAGCGTTGTCATTCCCTCATGCTTACACACATCTCTCCATACATGAAAGGTCGTGTTGTGCTTGCGCCAGAAAGCTCCGACGGTATGCAGACGGCGGCCTTCAAGCGCAAGATGAAACAACTGCGTACACAGTACTCCGACTTGGCCAAGATGCGTCTGCAGGACGATGAACTGGGCTCTATGCTCAGTGGTATCGGCAGCGACAAAATATTCATCAACTTCGCCGCCACACACATGGAGGTCGATGCTGCCGTGAAATACGAGATGCTGGCCTGCGACAGCTATGTGAAACGTGTGGACAAGATGCTCGAACAGATGGGCACCTTGAAAGGTTTGGAGGAGCTGCGTCGCGAGATCGACGACAAGACCCGCGATGTCATAGGCCGTCAGCAACGTGAGTATTTCCTCCGCCACCAAATGGATGTCATACAGGAGGAACTCGGCGACAAAGATGGCGTGAACTCACCCTTCGGGCCAAACCCCGACCTCGACGAACTGCGCGAAAAAGCCAAAAGCGTTGATATGGACGATACCGTGCGCGAGGTGTTTGACAAGGAACTTAAGAAAACCGCCCGTATATCGCCCGTCTCGCCCGACTATACGGTGCAGCTTACATATCTGGAGACTATCCTCGATATCCCATGGCATAAAAGTTCCGGCGGCACGCTCGACATCGTCAAAGCCCGCCAGGTTATGGATGCCGACCACTATGGTATCGAGAAGGTCAAAGAGCGCATCGTGGAATACCTTGCAGTGATGAAGCATCGCAAGGATAGAAATCTTGTCGCTCACAATGCTCAGGTGTTGTGCCTCGTAGGTCCTCCGGGCACTGGCAAGACCTCCATCTGCCGCAGTATCGCCACTGCTATGGGTCGCCCTTATCGTCGCATAGCTCTTGGCGGTATGCACGACGAGGCAGAAATCCGTGGTCACCGCCGTACTTATGTCGGCGCCCTTCCCGGACGTATAGTGCAGGAACTCATCAAGGCCGAAGCAAACAACCCGGTCTTTGTTCTCGATGAAATAGACAAGGTGCAACGTTCTTCGTTCAACGGAGACCCGACGTCGGCACTCCTCGAAGTACTCGACCCGCAGCAGAACGCCCACTTCCACGACAATTATCTGGGCCTTGATATCGACCTCTCCAACGTCTTCTTCATCGCCACAGCCAACAATCTCTCCGAGGTGCATCCCGCCCTCCTCGACCGTATGGAGATTATAGACTTCAGCGGCTATGTCCTCGAAGAGAAATGCGAGATAGCCCGACGTCACCTCCTGCCGCGCATAATGGCCGATACAGGGGTCGACAGACGAACCCTTAAATTCTCCGACGAGATTATTGCACAGGTGGTAAACGAATACACCCGCGAAGGCGGTGTGCGTCAGCTTGAGAAGCAATTGGCCAAGCTGGTGCGTCATCGTGTCGTGGTGACCGAACGTGGCGACAAGGTCGGCGCTACGGTAACCGCTGCCGAGATAAAGCAGGTTCTGGGTCTGCCCATACACAACAGCGAACGCTCCCAGCGCATGCCCCGCGAAGGCGTTGTAACAGGTCTGGCGTGGACTCCTGTGGGCGGCGAGATACTCTTTATCGAGTCTTCTCTGGCCAGCGGCAAAGGCACGCTGACAATGACAGGCAACCTCGGCGACGTGATGAAGGAATCGGCTACCCTGGCGTTCGAATATATTAAGTCCAACGGCGGCAATATAGGAATCAGCCGCGACCTGATAGAGAAAAGCAATATCCATATCCATGTCCCCGAAGGTGCCACCCCGAAGGATGGCCCCTCGGCAGGTATCACTATGTTTGTGGCTATGGTCTCTGTGTTGACGCATAGCAAGGTCCGCCCAAACGTGGCTATGACTGGCGAGATTACCCTCCGTGGCGATGTGACGCCAGTCGGCGGCATCAAGGAGAAGATTCTTGCAGCCAAACGTGCCGGCATCACCGATATAATACTTTGCGAGGATAACCGCCGCGACATCGAGGATATCAATGCCGATTATCTTCGCGGACTCACTTTCCACTACATCGAAAACATGAGCCAGGCTCTGCCGTTGGCCCTCGAGGGATGGCACGATGCCACCACCAAACGTAATACGAAAAAAGCAAAGAAGTTATGAATAAATCACTCCTGCGAGTATTGTGCGTCAGCATAATATTCATCTGCTCACCTCTCACCCCACAAGCCCAAGAGTCGGCCTTCAATGCCAACCATCAGAAGATGGCTCTTCTCCCTGGCGAGGTGTCGGGAGTATCCATTGTCGATGGCGACCTCTATTGCTATGCCTCGTCGGTGCTCCTCATGGCTCAGCGCAGCGGCGAACAGCTCCTTGGCTTCTGGGCCGACACACAGTATGTCCGCCTTGCCGAAGGTATCAACTACCTCGTGCGCCATCCCTCCACAGGCGACCTCTACTTTACCTGCCCTGACAAGTTGGGCCGTTCCATCCTCTATTCCTGCCACCAGCCCGAGGGCAAGAAGGCAAAAGTGAAAAAAGTGCGTATGGCCGGAATGTCTGTCGAGCACCCCACCTTTACTGCCGATGGACATATCATGATATTCTCTTCTCGCGAGCGTCGTCGCAGTTATGGTGGCTATGACCTTTGGTATTCTCTCCTCGAGAATGGCAAATGGTCCCGTCCTATCAACCTCGGCAACCGCATCAACACCACCTACGACGAGATATCCCCCTCCATCTACCGCGACTGCCTCCTTTTCTCATCCAACGGCCACGATAGCGACCACACCTACCTCAACATATACTCCACTCGCCTCATCGCCGACCATGCCATAGGCGACACCGTTGGCATGTTGCAAATAGGCCGCTGCCGCGTACAGAAACTCCCCGAACCCCTCAATAGCGACGATGCCGACGATATCGATATGGCCATCGACACCCTCCGAGGCTGCGGCTATTGGGTGTCCAAGCGCGTCGAGAGCGATAGCGACTCGCAACTCTATTCCTTCTCGGGAACCCTCGACGGAGTCCTCCTCTGGGGACGCGTCAAGGACAAATACGACAACCCGCTTCCCTCGGTCCGAGTCTCTGCACTACAGAGCGGTCTGCCTATCTGCAACACCGTTACCGATGTCGATGGCTTCTACCGTCTCTATCTCCAGTGCGACCAATACTATGAGCTCACCTATCAACTCAATGGCTATTTCATAGCCTTCGAGGACATCAATACCACAAAAGAGGATGGCGAATACCTTATCAGCGAAGCTACTCTTGATGTGACAATGGACAATCTGTCTCTTGGACAACGTATCTTCTACGACGACCTCTTCGGCCCTGGAGTCGACCTCGAACTCAGCGACCGCGGCCGCGAAAAACTCGCACCCTTACTCCGTTTCCTCTCCGACAACCCTCACATGCATGTCGACATATCGCTCTCAAACGATATCACCAACGACCAGTCCTTCAACAGTCTCCTCACAGGCCACCGTCTGCAGACCATCGAGCGCTTCCTCTACGCCCAAGTCCCCTCGTCGGTGACTATCACCACAAACAACGCCTGTGCCGGACGTGCTGGATGCAACACCGCCACAGGACTCTCGCGGCTCTCGGTTGTCATCACCGAAGAGTGACCAAAAACGACCTCATACGGTCACCTGTAAGGCTAAAAAGACAGCCTTGTTTGTATGGAGTGATAAAAATATTACGCTGACAGATAGCGTTATACAAGCAAAAGTAAAAAAATATTTTGCCGTATTGCAAAAAGTTAGTACTTTTGCACCCGCTTTTCGAGAGAGAAAAGCCCCGATTGACTGCAAAAACAAGTTCGCATTCAATCATAATTGTTCGGGGTGTGGCGCAGTTGGCTAGCGCACTTGCATGGGGTGCAAGGGGTCGAAAGTTCGAGTCTTTTCACCCCGACAATTTTAAAAAAGAGAGAGGATGTCCAAACGGGCATCCTCTCTTCTATTTTTCTTACATCTTCGACAGCGGGTCGTACAGGGTGGTGATGCGTATCATTGTCATCTTGCGGTCGCAGGGCTCGAGGCCAAGGCCCGCTTTCTCCAGCAGTTGGCGAGCTTCGTCCAGGGAGCCCACTTTGCGGGTGCTGCTGACATTCCATTCGTAGTAGTTGAACCCTTCAGGCTGCAGTATGGGCAGTCCGTCGCGCTGCAGCGTGTAAGCCCCCACCCACATGGGCATGGTGGTACTGTCGGTCTCGATACGTTTGGTGCTGTCGAGAATGGTAATCATGTAGGCCTGCTCCACAGTGGTGTCCATCATGATCCATTCGTTGCGCTCGAGGGTGCGCACCACGGCGGTGTAGTCGTGCGGTTTGTCGGCGTCGAACACCACCTGCATGTTGTATTTAACATGAGTGGCGGAACTCTCGTAGTATACCACGGTATCGTAGAAGTAGCTGTAGCTATGGGTGCTGTCCCATTCGAGGAGGTTGATGACCATGAGGTCGAGATTGTTGTTGTAAGTGAGGGTGTCGCCGTTGACGGTGGGCCAGTAATGGAGTTCGACATTCCTCTCGAGGATGAGCGGCCGTATGGTCATGTCATACCTGCCCTCTTCGCTGAAGGTGGTGGGGCTGATGTTTACCAGGCCGATATATAACGCCAGACAAGCAAACGAGTTGTTGGCTACATGCAGGCATATCGACCACAGCAGGTTGTGGTTGATAACCAGATAGGAGGCCAGCAGGGCGAAGCCGAATTTCTCCACCAAGGCCACCGCGGTGGCGGCAAAGTGGCCACCGTAGTTGGCGGTGTGGGCTAACATGAAGAGCAGTGACGAGAGGAGCATCATCGCCAGCAGGCGACGGTTACGGTCTTTGACAAACAGCGTTACGCCCAGAGTGGCGACAAGCGAGATGAGACCTGCCCACCAGCCGTATAGCAGCATGATACCTGACATCAGGATCGACGAGATGATGCCAGTGGCCATCTTGCCGTTGCCCCACATGCGGAAGGTGCACTCCTCCAGTACAGGCATGATGATGCCTACTACGAGCAGCAACAGCCAGAAACCCTTGTCGAGTAAGTTGTACATCAGGTCGCCGACAGGATCCTGCCCGTCGTCCAGGCCGGGAATGAACAGCAGCGCAATGCTGACAATGGTGATGCCGAGACCCCACCACAGGGCCCAACGGAAGAGGCGTTGTTTCTTGGGTTTGTCTTGTTCCATAATATTATTGTTTTATCAGTTTCTCGGTGCCGACACCGCTTTCTGTCGTAATGCGCAGCACATAGCTGCCATTGGCCAGGTTTTGGATGTTGACGGTGTCGCCGCGTGGTTCCATCACCTTGCGGCCTGTTATGTCGTATATCTCAACACGGCAGTTCTGCGGCAGGCCGTCGATGTGCAGCATGTCGCTTGCGGGGTTAGGCCACATGCGCCATGTCTCGTCGTCCTCGACGTCGATTCCAAGGTGTGCACAGGGCCATTCTATGAAATGTGTACCGCTGTCGTAGTAGGCCGATTGTACATCAACAAGGGTCTCGCCGTACTGGTTCAGTATTTTGTAATTGATGTATCGGTCGGTGCCGCCGCCGCTGTTCCACACCGCATATACGTCGTGCGGCGCCACGTTGATGACCACCGAGTCCATGGTCCCTTCTGCCATGCTTGCTGTGCCGAAGATGTAGCCGTTGCTGGTTTGCAGTGCCAGGTTTGCGCCGCCTTGCCATCCATCGCCGCGTGTGGTCTCCATCACTACGGTGAGCGGACAGAGCTCTTCTTCGTTAAGGTTCACCTGTTTCACCCTCACCACCACTGTCTCGTCGCCTTGGCTGAAGGTCAGCAGTGCTTCGCGTTCTATGCCTTCGGTGTCGAATGCCGAGGCGGTGAACTTAATCCAACCATCACCGACTATGCCGCCATTGTCCACGCTGAGCCATTGTGCGTTGCTCGCCACGCTGCAGATGGTGTTTACCATTGCGTTGGTGCATAGTATCAGCGAGTCGCTGCCGCCGTCTTGGCCCATGTAGAACACGCTGTCGCTCACCCGCAGCTCGTGCACTGGCACGGCTCCGAAGAGGGCGGCATTGTTCATATTGAAGGTGTAGGTCACGTTGCCGCCGGCACCGCCCACCCCAGGACTTATCGAGTCCACAGGGAAGTATCCGTCGCCGGTACCGCTCCATCCGAAGTTGAAGTGCATGTATTCCCGGCTGTCGTAGCCGTCACAGATAAAGCCGTGGCCGCCCTGAGCCGCTGCTCCCGTGTAAACCAGGGGGTGCAGTTGATTTAGTTCTTCTATCAGCAGCGCGCGCCACTCGTCGTTGGTGTATGTCGGCCCCATGATGGGCATGTTCTTGTATCTCACCTCCATGTCGCGGCTGTAGCCGAAGTATTCTTTCAGCGAGTTGTCTATGCTGGCCACGCCTTCCATCCCCGACAGCCCTGCTGCTGCACTGCCGCCTTGCGTGGCTGTGCCGTAACCCATCTCCAGCGATACGCCGCAGTGGTACATCAGCGTCGCCACAGCCATCTTCTCCGCATACGTAGAGGCTCCGTTGACTCTGTCGGGCATGTGCCCCCAGTCGTAGAAGGTATGGCCAAAATCGGCACTCTGCGTGCCGTATTGGTTGTGGTTGTAACTGTGGTTGCCATAACCCACGGCCGGATGGTTCCAGTATTTCATAAACTGGGCCTGCGCCGTAGCGGCGCAGCCGGTCACAGTGCCTGTGGGACACAGCAGGTTGTAGGGCGATGTCTGGTCCCACTGTGTGGTCAGCAATGGACCTACCCCCTCGCTCTTGCTCCCTTTCAACTCTTGTCCATTGTCGAGGAGTGTCCATGCTTCCCGGTCGGCGGCATACGGCTGTCCGTCGTTCTCGCGCACCCAGTCAATCTGCTGCTGGTACACTTCGAGCCATTCCTGCAGCTGTATCGGCAGCTGTCGCGGCTCGATGGCGCCGTCGGTCGAGTAGCCGAGAATCGGCCTCACTGCATCGTCGGCAGCCACCATCACGAATCCGCCTTGCGGATTCACGAACAGGTAGATGCCGTCGAACTGCCACTCGGCGCTGCGGTCGGCTAGCTGAACATCGGCTTTGAGATGCAAGGTGTGGAGCCAGAACGAGCGGGCCGCCATAGCGGCCCGCTCTTGTCCCACCGGACCGGCCACTGCTGTGCCTACAAGGCACAGCAGGGCGGCCAGCAATATCGTCCTTTTCATGGTAAGGTTGGTTTAGCGAACCTTGTGGAAAGTCATTTTGTCGATACCGAGGACGTCTCTGAGGTTGATGCCCTCATACGTCTCGTCGGGTATCTCCATGCTGAAGGTGTTGTCGGTGGCGTTGTAGGTCATGGTACCCATGTCGCCCGGTTCCGATCCCTCGCCCGTGCTGGTGAGCACCAACGTGGTGCCGTCGAAGGTGTAGGTAAACTGTTCGGTGCTGCTTTCCGACTGGTTGAGGGCAGGATAGTCCGGCACTTCCATGGTGAAGTCGGTGAACATCTCACCCGTCGAGTCGCTGAGGAAGTCCATCGTGTTCAGCATGTCGATATTCATGCTCACACCCATCATGTTGGCGGTATTGGTGATGGAAGCCTCCCAGCCAGTACCGTTGAGGACTAGCTCACTGGACCCGGGTGTAGGTGTGGGCGTAGGTGTGGGAGTGGGTTCGGGTTCGTCTTTGCCACAGGAGGCGAAAATCATTGTTGCGGCCAGCATAAACATGGCCATGTAACGTAGTGTCTTCATAATTGTTTTGTTTTAAGTGTTATTTAATAAGTTTGAATTGTATTTTCCAATTTCTCACAACTCTTCCTCCAGCGTCCACAGCCGGTTGGTGTTCGAACCTTTCACCAGCACCGTGGTGCCGCTTATCGGGTTTGCATGCAGGTGTGCCTTCAGGTCGGCGGTGTCGTCGAAGCGCAGCATGTATGGCGGCAGCTCTATGCCGTCGAACTCCGGGCCCACCAGCAGGCACTGCTCGGGGTGTATGGCCTCCAGTTCGGCCACCAGCTGGCAGTGCTCCTTGCGCTCGTCGGCGCCCAGCTCGTGCATGCCTCCGATAATGGCCACCTTGCGACCGGCCTGCAGCTGTCCGAAACTCTCTATGGCCACAGCCATCGACGATGGATTGGCGTTGTAGCAATCAAGATATAGCGTGTTGCGCCCGGTGCGCTTGAACTGCGAGCGGTTGTTGCTGGGCGTGTATTCCTCGATAGCTTCCTTTATGTCGAAGGGCTCCACGCCGAAGTGCAGACCTACGGCAACGGCAGCCATGGCATTGTCGAAGTTGTAGGCTCCCAGCAGGTTGCTGTGCACGTTGTACACGTTGTCGCCCTGCTCGAAGTAGAAGTGCAGGTAGGGGTCGCAACCCACCAGCGTGCCTCGCACATCGGCAGTGCGGCCGTATGTAAGGTGAGAGGTAAGAGGCGAGAGGTGAGAGGTGAGGATTGGGTTGTCACCATTGACGAATACTGTTGGATATCTTTCACCTTTCACCTTTAACCTTTCACCTTTGGCGGCCAGGTGGCGGTAAAGTTCCGTCTTGGTCTGTATCACACCCTCGAAGCTCCCGAATCCCTCCAGATGTGCGCGGCCCACGTTGGTGATGAGGCCACAGTCGGGGTCGGCTATGCTGCATAAGAACGCTATCTCGCCCGGGTGGTTGGCGCCCATCTCCACTATTGCCAGCTCGGCGTCGGCGGGGATGGCGAGCAGCGTCAGGGGAACGCCCAGGTGGTTGTTGAAGTTGCCTTTGGTGGCCGCGGTGCGGTAGCGCTTTGCCAGCACGGCATGCACCAGCTCCTTGGTGGTCGTCTTGCCGTTGGTGCCCGTGATGCCTATGATGGGTATCGTCAGGTGGCGGCGGTGTTCGCGCGCCAGCTCCTGCAGGGTCGCCAGCACGTCGGGCACTCCAATGATTCTTTCGTCATCTTTCCACTTTCCGCTTTCCGCTTTCCACTCCTCGCTGACGACGCACAGCGCGGCGCCCTGTTCCAGCGCCTGTGGCGCGAAGGCGTTGCCGTCGAAATGCTCACCCTTGAAGGCGAAAAAGATGCACCCCTGCGTGATGGCCCTCGAGTCCGTGGTCACACGGCGCGATGCAAGGTATGCTTGGTATAATCGTTCGATAGTTTCCATACGCTTTTATAACGCAGAAGTCGGTGTATTATTGTAAAATAATTTTGCCAGTTTCAAAAAAGTGCGTATTTTTGCACCGTCGTTCATTAGGACGGCAGACATATAAGAAAGACGCTGAAACGGCGTTCATCTGCGGCCAACGAATCTGGCACATTCAAACCAACCGCACGATAGAACATCTGCCAGCGCCTATTGGTGTGTAATATACCGTCTGTGTATATTGTCACAGCGTGGGCTCGGCATTGTTTATCTTCGGTTGGTAGGCTTGCCAGAGCCTCGTTGGCGGGATAAACGATGAGTTTGTAACCCGCGCTTCTTTTTTATGTGTCTATTGGAAGAGAATAATAACTTTAAACAATAGACAATATGAAGAAAAAAGTATTTTTGGTTTTGTTTGCCATAATGACAGTGACCACAGCCTTATCACAACGATATAATTATACCGCAGTGTCACCAAGTGGACAAACGTTATACTATTCAATATATGATGGTCAGGCAAAGGTTGTATGGCCAGAACGATGCGGAACAGGTTCTTCCGCTGATTTATGGTGTAATCGCACACGGCCAACAGGTATATTGATTATCCCAGATGAGGTTAACGGTTCCCCTGTAAAAGAAATAGATGACGCTGCGTTTAAAAGTTGCACAGGATTAGTCTCTGTCGTTATTGGCAGAAACGTAACACGAATCGGAGAAAATGCTTTTCTTGGATGCTCAAATTTAACCTCTGTTACATTCCCAGACTCATTGAGAACGATAGAATCTTATGCCTTTGAAGGGTGCTCATTGAACAGAGTGGAATTGCCAAATGAAATAGAATCAATTGGATTCCGTGCTTTCCGTTTATGTCCTATTGATACAATTATCATAACATCCGAAATCCCACCTATTTTACAAAACACAGAAAATGGTGGCCCGTATTGGGTTGCTGGTGTCAATCTGCTAGTCCCTTGTGGTTATTCCGGAGTATATGATACTGTATCGGGGTACCAAGATTGTAATATACAAGAGTTAACATGTTCGTACAATGTGAATATTATAGAATCAGATTCAAACATGGGAATTATAGTCGGATTAGGTGGATTGTATATTTCTGGCGATACTGTTGAATTGATAGCAGTCCCTTCGATTGGCTATCATTTTATGAATTGGAGCAATGGTATAACGTTCAATCCATATACAATTGTAGTTACAAGCGACACAACTATATATGCTATTTATGCACCAAACGATACAATTAAAATACATGATACGACTATAGTACTTGATACCTTGTATTTAGACAAATATATTCACGATACAACTTATGTACCCATTCATGACACAACAATCTTATACTTACGAGACACTCTCATCACCAATCATTACACCTACGACACCTCTATCTACAACCACTTCCAATATGACACCACGCTGGTGTTCGACACGATGATTATCAACGTATACACTTACGACACATCTATCTACAACAACTACCAGTTCGACACGGTGATACTGAACCATTACCAGTACGATACTACCATCGTCAACGACACTGTGATAAACAACTACTACCAGTACGATACCACATTGGTGAACGTCTTTGACACCACCATTGTGAATGTGTACGACACGACGCTGGTCAACATCTACGACACTACGATAGTGAATATCTACGATACCACCATTAACAACCTCTACCAGTACGACACCGTCATCATCAACAACTACGTCTACGACACGGTGATTGTCAACCACTACTACTACGACACCACCATCGTGAACAACCACGACACGGTGAACAACTACTTCTACGACACCGTCATCATCACACACCACTACTACGACACGGTGATAGTGAACAACTACGTATACGACACCATATACCTCAACCGCTATATCTTCGACACCGTTTGGATGTACGACACCGTATATATCCACGACACCATCTACATCACCCAGGAGGGCATCGACGGCGCCGACGCGCTGAACGCCAAGGTGTATGCCAGCAACGGGCAGATAGTGGTCGAGGGAGCTGCAGGATATAGCGTGGTGCTGTATGACGTGAATGGACGGAGGCTGTCATACTCCTCCCCCCTCACTTCGTTCGGGTCTCCCTTCCCTGTCTCAGGGGATGAGTTGAGGATAGATGTGCCGGCATCGGGCACATACCTCATCAAGATAGGTGACTATCCCGCACGCAAGGTGGTGGTGATAAGGTGACGAATACGCTCCCCCCAATAGCCCTGTTCTTCTATTGTTCTTCTATTGTTCTTCTATCGTTTCTCTATCAGCGATAGAAGAACGATAGAAGAATAATGGTTAATTAATTGAATAACAGGGGGCGTTTTAGGGACTGCAGCGGACTGGTGTCATCTCTGACGAAGTAGTATTTCTAACACGAATTGCCACTAATTTTCCATATAATTTACGGTTAATTCACGGTAATTCACGTTATAATAATAAACGCCCTCACAGGGCTAAGCCGTGAGGCTCATTACAATCTGCTCCAGCCAGCGGGCGTCCACCTCGTCGAAGGTGCCCAGTTCGCGGCTGTCGATGTCGAGCACGGCAATCACGTCGTCGCCACGGAAGACGGGCACCACTATCTCGCTGCGGCTCTCCGAGCTGCATGCTATGTGGCCCGGGAATTCTTCCACGTCGGGCACCACCACCGTGCGGCGCTCTTTCCATGCCGTGCCGCACACGCCCTTGCCGTAGCCTATATGCACGCAGGCCAGCGGCCCCTGGAACGGCCCCAAAATTAATGATGAATGTTGAGTGTTGAATGATGAATTTCCAGGTGCGGCAGCTTGTTCATCATTCATCATTCCTCGTTCAACATTAACTCTATAGAACCCCGTCCACCAGAAGCCGAATTCCGCGTGCAGCAGGGCGGCGACGTTGGCCATCTTGGCTATCATGTCGTCCTCGCCCTCGCAGAGGGCCTTCACCTGCGGCAGCAACGCTGCGTATTTCTCCGATTTTGTCATTAGTCTTAACTACTTAACTACTGTCTACTTAACTACTTTAACAGTGGCGTATGGCGCCTCGTCGAGCAATATTATGGCGTAGCGGTGGCGGCCGTCTTTGCTCTGCGTGTAGCGAACGTTGCCTTCGCAGTATGGCGCCAGGGGACGTGTGCCGTAGATGGCGTAGCCGTTGACGTCGAGCCAACGGCCTATCTCCTCCATGCGCTGCAGCGCTTCGGCCGGCAGGTTGCCGTCGGCGTCGGGGCCCACGTTGAGCAGCAGGTTGCCGCCTTTGGCCACCACGTCGCACAGCATGTGGATGAGGGTCTTGGTGCTCTTGTAGTTGTCGCCCGGCACATAGCTCCAGCTGTCGCCCATGGTCATGCAGGTCTCCCAGGGGTAGGGGAGTAGGCTGTCGGGCACCTGCTTCTCGGGGGTGCGGTAGTTCTCGTAGCGGCCGCCCACCGAGCGGTCTACGATGATGGTCTGGGGGTTCTTCTCGCGGGCTATCTTGGCCAGGCGGCGCATGTCTATCTCCTGCACCTGTCCGCTGCAGCCCAGCCAGGGGCGCGTCTCGTCGTCGACGCTCCACGCCGGACGCACCCAGCCGCCGTCGAGCCACAGTATGTCTATCTTGCCGTAGTTGTGCGTCAGCTCGTGTATCTGGCTGTAGGTGAAGTCGCAGTAGCGCTGCCAGCGCTCGGGATGGTCGGCGATGCTGTAGTTCACGTTGCGGTCGGGCGTAGCCCACTCGTGGGCCCAGTAGTCGTCGCAGTGCCAGTCGGGCTTGCTGAAGTAGAGACCTGTCCAGAAGCCCTCGGCGCGGAAGGCGTCGACAACGCCGCGCGTGAAGTCCTTCTTGGCCGGACAGTCCTTGCCCATGCTGGTGTAGTCGGTGTAACGCGAGTCGAACATGCAGAAGCCGTCGTGGTGCTTGGTGGTGAAGACCACGTACTTCATGCCGGCCTGCTTCGCCGCCGATGCCCACCCCTTAGGGTCGAAATGCTGCGGGTTGAAAGTCCTGTTCAGGTTGCGGTAGGCCTGGCGGTACCCGTAGTAGTCACCGTCCTTGGTGCCGCGTATGGGGCGGCCGTCGCTGCCTATGCGCTCGCGCGCCACCCAGCTTTCGTTGCACAGGTTCCAGCTCTCCACGCAACCCCACTGCGCGTAGATGCCCCAGTGCATCATGAATCCGAACTTCAGGTCCTGCCATTCGCCTATGCGCTGCACTATGGCTGCGTCGCTCTCGGGAATAGAGTCGTGCTGGGCCTGCAGAACTGAGAATTGAGAGTTGAGAATTAAAAACAGTGCTGCCAGCAGTATGGTGTTCGGTTTCATGGATGTAATATCTTATTGGGCTATTTCCTCTTGACGGTGGTTTTTGTGGTGGTCTTCTTGGTGTGCGATGTGGCTTTCGTAGTTGTGGTCTCGCTTATCGGAATCGAGAAGCCGGCGCCGAAGTTGAGGCCGTTCAGCTGGCTGAAGCGCGGCACAAACTCGTAGCCCACTGAGAAGTGCACCATGTATACGTTGACTACCAGTGTTGGGGCCATGGTGAAGAAGGCCTTCGTGTCAGACGACACCTGGCCCATCGTGGGCTGCGTGTTCACGGTGGCGAAGTTGGCACCCATCACCAGCATCGGACGGAAGGTGATGGCTCCCATGCCCGTAGTCCTCTTCTTGAAGGTGTAGCCCAGCCAGCCGCAGCGCAGCGACCATGTGGGCACCCGCTCCTCTTGGGTCGTGGTCTCGGTGCCCGGGATGGTGTATGCTTTGTTTGCGTCGGTAAAGCCCACGGAGAGCAGCGTGCCGCCCGAGAGCGAGAAACCGTAGGGGTAGCCGGGCTGGTACGAATAGCCGGCAATCTTCACCCAGTTGTGTTTGATGTCAAACGCATTTTCTTTCTTGTTTGTCTGCGCAAACACCGATGTGCAGACCGCCGCCAGGATGGCGAAGGTGATGATTTTCTTCATGGTTGTAGTATTTTATATAGTCTCTATTTTTTTGCAAAGATACGAAAAAAATATCATTCTGGCGGCGCCTCTTTCAACGGCGAACTTGGCCTATTGTGCAAATCGCTGTCAAATTCGCGTAATTCGTTCAATGCGCCGTTCTTTAAACCCTTGCCGTCCAATTCGTTCAATTCGCGTAATTCGCCGTTTTTCAAACCCGTGCCGTCCACTTCGCCGTTCTCCGTGAGAGGCAGTCCGCCCACGTAGGTCGTCTCTGCCCATACGCCTTCGTCGTTGTACACCAGACCATAGACATGCACCTCGCGGCCGGCGAATCGGTCGGGCAGCATGGCGCTGATCTGCTTCGCCTTGCGGTACACCGGTGCCGTCAGTATGCCCGTCTCTTGGTCGGGACAGTAGACATACAGCCGCACGTAGTCGTGGCGGTCGCCGCTGCTGCGCCCCAGCTTCACCGTCAGCACGTTGTCCGAGGTCCACTCCGGCGCCTCGTACACGGCCTCCTGCAGCGGACCCGTGCTA
>ONDE01000023.1 GCA_900316515.1 uncultured Bacteroidales bacterium
GTGGCGGTGCCGAGGGGGGTGCTTACGCGCACCATGTAGACGCCTGCGGCGAGGCCTTTGAGGTCGAGGAGGTATTCATCCTGCCGCAAGCCTTCGCGGCGCATAATCACCATGCCGTCGACGGCAAGCAGCTCGACGCTCTGCATCCCGGTGGCCGAGACGGTGACGCGCTCGGTGGCTGGGTTGGGGGTGAGGTTGAGGGAGTGATGGGGGAGTGATGGGGGAGTGAGGAGGGAGGAATGAGGAGTGAGAGTTAGGTGAGAGGAAGGTGAGAGGAAGGTGAGAGGAAGGTGAGTGGGAGGTGAGTGGGAGGTGAGTGGGAGGGGTGGCATTAAGGGATGTTTTTTCTACGGGTGTACAATAATCTGAACTTTTTATCGTTTTATAATTCACGCAGGCGCTGGTGCCCGCGCGATAATATTGTTACGGTTATGAAAAGAATTGCTCTGTTAACGTTGGCTTTGCTTTTGTCGGCTTTGTCGCCAGCAAAGGCTCAGATGCAGGCACTGTTCGGCTACTCGACTTTTTACTTGCCCGAGCAGGACAAGCCCTATATGGAGACGTACCTCCAGTTCGATGCATGGACAATGCAGTTCGTGCAGCAGGAGAACGGTGTGTACCGTGCGACGGTCGAGGTGACTCTGGTGGTGCGCCAGGGGGATTCGGTGTGCGTGTTGAAGAAGTATGACCTGAACAGTCCCACCGTCGGCTCGCTCGACGAGATGGATTTCAGTTTCATCGACGTGCAGCGTTTCTCGTTGGGCAACGGGGTATACAACCTCGAGCTGTCGCTGCGAGACAAGGGCGGTGAGGCGCCTGCGGCGGTGGTGAACGAGAAAGTGGTGGTAAGCTACGACCGCGAGCACCCTGTGATTTCCAGCCTGCAGCCTATGTCGGAGGTGACGCCTACGGTGAAGCAGAATATGCTGTCGCGCGGCGGCTACGACATGGAGCCATATATCAGCGACTTCTATCCACAGCAGGTGGAGGAGATGAAGTTCTACTACGAGGTGTATAATATCGACAAGGAGTTGGGGCACAAGCCTTTTGTGGCCATGGCCTATATTGAGCAGTATGAGACAGGTGCCCGTGTCGACGGTATGCAGGCGGTAATACGCAAGAACAGTGCCCCTCTGGTGCCTGTCTTCGGCACTATCGACATTGCCAACCTGCCGTCGGGCAACTATAACCTGGTGGTGGAGTTGCGCAACCGCGACAACCAGACAATGCTCTACAAGAAGCTCAACTTCTACCGTTCGAATCCCGGTGTGAAAGGTCAGGGGCTGAGCGACTTTGCAACCACCTTCGCAGGAAAGTATACCAACGAGGATGAACTCGACACCTATATCGACGCTTTGTGGCCCATAGCTTCCGACATGGAACGCAGTGTGTCGAAAGACATTATCAGCCATGTTGGACTGCTCGAGGAGAAGCAGGCCTTCCTCTACCGTTTCTGGATGGCTCGCGACCCCTTGTCGCCCGAAGCGGCATGGCTGAAGTACAAGGAGAAGGTAGAATATGTCCAGGAGCATTTCAGCTATCCCCGTGTGCCAGAGAGGCCAATCTATCCAGAGGTACAGTCCTATGATGCATATGATGATGTCGTCGTGTTTGTTTTCCATTCAACGGGTGAGGTGTCCAAGGGCGATGTCTTTAATGCATATAAGGTGAATGACCGGAAGGTGTGGGAGAAAATAGGGAAGGTGAAGGTTGTGAGCGAGGAATCGGGTGACGTAAGATGTGAGGTGAAGCGAGGCGACGGGGATATTCTTCAGGCACTCAAGGCGTCGGAGAAAATACGATTGGTCTCGAACAGCAAATACACCCCAGGAATCCATTCCGACCGCGGACGCGTGTATCTGCAGTACGGGCCGCCGGACTTCATCCGCGACGAGAAGAACTATGTCTCCGCCAACCGCTTGGGCGAGGGCAACATACACGCCACGGAGATTGCCAACGATGCAGTACAGGCGACGCAGCCATATGTGCCTGATGGCATGTATCAGGGTAATTCGCAGGGACATATCTATTACCTGCCGTACCAGCTGTGGCGATACAACAAGCTTGATACCGACGACCCCAACCGTGTGTTCCTCTTCTGGGACGAGCACCGCTCGGGCTATTACACGCTGCTCAACAGCAATGCCCGCGGCGAGGTGCAGGACCCGATGTGGGAGCGTCGCCTCAGCCGCCAGCAACTGGGCGAGAACGTGCTGGGCGAGGTGGGTGAACAGTTCCGCCGTGGATATTGAGAGTTGAAATCGCCATTAACCATTAGTCATTACAACGAGTGTATCTGCTGGCGGACATAGTATATGTTGTTGTCTATTACCTTGTGGGTTACCGCAAGAAGGTGACGAGGGCGAATCTTGCAGCCTCGTTTCCTGAGAAGACAGAGCGCGAGCGTCGCACGATAGAGCGTCGCTATTACCGCCATCTGGCCGACATAGCCGTAGAGTTTGTGCACAACCTTTTCGCCACACCGCCATCCATCAAGCGTCGCTACCGAATGGTCAACCGCCAGGTGGTGGACCGATACTACGAGCAGGGGCAGTCGGTGATACTCCTGTCGGCCCACTACAACAACTGGGAGTACATGGTTTCGTCGCTCAATATGCAGTTTCTGCACCACGGCATCGGGGTGGGGAAGCCTTTGGACGACAAGCTTACAGCCTCGTATATCACCCGTCGGCGCACCCGCTATGGTACAGAAGTGGTGGACCAGACCGATGTGCGTCGGGTGGTTGATTTCTACGACCGCCACCGAGTGCCATGTGCCCTGATGATGCTTGCTGACCAGTCGCCTTCGAACCCCCACAAGAGCTATTGGACGACCTTTTTCGGACGCGACACGGCGTTCCTCTACGGTCCCGAATATTTTGCACGCAAATACAACTACCCGGTCATCTACTACCGTGTCGACAAGGTGCGGCGCGGGCGGTACGAGGTGACCTTCAGCCTCCTCAGCGAACATCCGCAGCAGGAGCCTCAATACGCCATCGTCGAGCGCTATGTGCGCACCCTCGAGGAGCAGATACGCCAGCGGCCCGAATACTGGCTCTGGAGCCATCGTCGGTGGAAACGGAAAAAACCAGAAGACATCAAATGAAAAAGACAGCAGTAGTCATATTAAACTGGAACGGCCGCTCGATGCTCGAGCGCTTCATGCCCTCGGTGGTGGAACACTCGGCCGGTGCCGACATTGTTGTTGCCGACAACGGGTCGACCGACGACAGTGTGGCATTCCTCCAATCCAACTATCCGCAGGTGCGTCTTATCCTTTTCGATAGGAACTATGGCTTTGCGGGAGGCTACAACAAGGCTTTGGATTGTTTGAATGTGAAAATGTCTGATTGTTTGAGTGCTGACGCGACAAATACTCAATCAGTCAATCAATCAGGCAATCAAGCAATATATGATTATTATGTGCTGCTCAACAGCGACGTGGAGTGCACGCCGGGATGGATAGAGCCTGTGGTTGCCATGATGGACGCCCAGCCCGATATTGCCGTGGCGCAGCCCAAACTACTGATGTACGACCAGAAGGATACTTTCGAATATGCAGGTGGTGCCGGTGGTTTTATCGACAGCTACGGCTATCCTTTCTGCCGTGGACGCCTGTTCAACACTATGGAGAAAGACCACGGCCAGTACGACGACGAGCGCGACATATTCTGGGCTACAGGCGCCGCCATGTTTGTGCGCTCGTCGGTGTGGCACCAGCTGGGCGGGCTTGACGCCGACTTCTTTGCCCACATGGAGGAGATAGACTTCTGCTGGCGTGTGCACAATGCAGGCTACCGTGTGGCCTACTGCCCACGGTCGGTGCTGTACCACGTGGGTGGCGGCACGCTGCCAAAGAGCAACCCCTTCAAGACCCAGCTCAACTTCCGCAACAACCTCTCGATGCTCTATAAGAATCTGACAGACGACCGTCGTTGGTGGGTGCTCACCACCCGCATGTGGCTCGACCGCGTGGCGGCTGTCAAGTTCCTGCTCGAAGGGCACCGTGGCGAATACAAGGCTGTGCGCAAGGCCCACAAAGAATACCGTGCGTGGAAGGCCGACCTGCTGCGCAAACGCGAGGCTATAAAACCAAAGCAGGTCCCCTGTGTCTATCAAGGGAACCTGCTCGTGGAGTATTATCTTCTGCGGCGCAGCACATTCTCTGCCCTGCGCGGACGCTTCAGCTGATTACTGCTGGTTGGCTTTCACGGTCTTGTACTCTTCGTTGAGGCCGTCGACAATCTCGTTGGTGATGTCCATGCCGGGGTTGGCGTAGAGCGATGCGCTCTTGGTCAGCACGATGTCGAACTGCTGGTTGGCGATGTTGTACTCGCGCACGAAGGCATAGATGGCATTCATGATCTTGGCGGTCTCGGCGGCCTGCTTCTCGGCGATCTTGGCCATGAGGTCCTGCTCCAGGGTCTGCATCTTCTCGGCGCGGGCTTTCAGCTCGGCCTCTTTCTGTTGTTGCTGGGTGAGGGTCATGGAGGAGCCGTTCTGCAGGTAGTTGTTGTAGTCGGCCTGGAAGGCGTCGATCTGCTGCTGGCCGTAGCGTTTCTGCTGGTCGGTGTATTCGCGCAGCTGTGCCTCGAGGTCGATGGCATACTGGTATTTGGCAACAAGGGTGTCGGTGTCGACGTAGGCGATGGTGAGGCCGCCTTCCTTGACGAGGGGCGCGGTGGCGTCGGTGTTTACCTTGCTCTTGGTGCCCACGCCTGTGAAGTGGATGACATAGATGCCGATGAGGCCGAGCAGGAGCACGGCATTGCAGATCAAAAGAATTTTGTTGGTCTTGTTTTCCATTGTTGAATATTGCTTGATTGTTTTATTGCTTGATTGTTTGAATGGCGCGTTCGATGCGGCGGATGGTCTCGTCCTTGCCGATGGTGAGGATGAGGGTTATCATGTCGGGACCGACGGTGCGGCCGACGACGGCGATGCGCAGCGAGTTCATCACCTTGCCGGTGTTGAGGCCGTTGGCGGCGATATAGTCGTCGAGGATGGCCTTGTGCAGGGCATCGTAGATTTTACGGTATTCGCTCTCGTCGGTCGCGTTCCCCGTAAAATCTACGGTGTTCAGTATCTCGATGACTTTGGCCATATGGATGTGCATGTCGGGCGTCCAGCGCTTGGCGACGTCTTTCTCGTTGTACTCGGTGGGAGCCACGAAGAAGTAGCAGCAGGTATCCCACAACTCGCTGGGGAAGGAGATGCGCTCTTTCATCATGCCGCAGACCTTCACCACGTAGTCGCGCTCGGCAGTGATGCCGTGTTCTTTAAGCTGCGGCTCGAAGAGGTCGGCCACCTGCTCGTTGCTGAGCATCTGCATGTATTCGTGGTTGAACCACTTGGCTTTCTCGACGTTGAACTTGGCTCCGCTCTTGCTGATATGCTCGATGCTGAAGAGCTTGATGAGTTCGTCCATGCTCATTATTTCCTGGTAAACGGGATTGGCTCCGTTGTCGCCTTCCCGTTTACCCGGGTTCCATCCCATGAGGGCCAGCATGTTGACCACCGCCTCGGGGCGGTAGCCCTGCTCGCGGTAGCCGCTGGAGACCTCGCCGCTCTTGGGGTCGTGCCATTCGAGAGGGAAGACGGGAAATCCCAGACGGTCGCCGTCGCGTTTGCTGAGCTTGCCGTTGCCCTCGGGTTTGAGGAGCAGAGGCAGGTGCGCGAACTGCGGAGCCTGCCAGCCGAAGGCCTTGTAGAGCATCACGTGCAGGGGTGCGCTGGGCAGCCACTCCTCGCCGCGGATGACGTGGGTTATCTCCATCAGGTGGTCGTCGACGATGTTGGCCAGGTGGTAGGTCGGCATGCCGTCGGACTTGAAGAGCACTTTGTCGTCGAGCAGACGGCTGTTCATGGTGACGTCGCCGCGGATGAGGTCGTGGACCATGATGTCGATATTCTCGGGGAATTTGAAGCGCACCACATAGGGGTCGCCTGCATCGATGCGGCGTTTGGCTTCGTCCATGCCGAGCGACAGGCTGTTTTCCATGCCCATGCGGGTTGTGCAGTCGTACTGGAAGGTCTTCTTCTGAGCCTCGTATTCCTTGCGCTTGGCTTCGAGGGCTTCGGGACGGTCGAAGGCGTAGTAGGCCCAGCCGTCGTTGAGCAGCTGTTCGGCATACTGGCGGTAGAGAGGCTTGCGGTCGCTTTGGCGGTAGGGGCCGAATGGGCCGCCGATATGGACGCCTTCGTCGAACTTGATGCCCAGCCAGTCGAGGGCTTCGATGATATACTGTTCGGCACCGGGCACGAAGCGTGTCTGGTCGGTGTCTTCGATGCGGAGGATCATCTTGCCGCCTTGCTGGCGGGCGAAGAGGTAGTTGTATAGTGCGGTGCGGACGCCGCCGATGTGAAGTGGCCCTGTGGGCGATGGTGCAAATCTTACTCTTACCATTTTTTGTAGTTAAAGAAGTTAAAGGAGTTATCGCGCTACGCGCCAGTAGTTAAAGACAATAGCCTCGGCAGGCACATTTGTCTTTGACTACTTTAACTTCTAGCGAAGCGATAACTACTTTAACTACCATTAATATTAAAATCTATATCCAACGGTCAGCATATATGCGGTGTTGTAGCCGTTGGGGATATCCACGCGGATGTTGCTGCTCGAATTGCTGCTGTTCTCAATGACACGGATAATGTCGGTCTCGTTCGAGGTGGGCAGGAAACCGTAGTCGACATAGAGGCTTGCAATGTAGTTCTTGTATTCGTAGCTGACGCCGAGAATGGCGCTGACGTCGAAGCGTTTCAAGTGGGTGAAGACGGCGCGGTCGTGGGCGGTGCCGTGAATGTCGAGGTCGTAGTTGCCGGTGTATGACGAGATGCCTGGCGACACCAGGCGGTCTTTGCAGCGGCCGAAGATGCCCATATTGAGGGTGGGGCCGAGGAAAACACCCACGATGTGGCCAGCCTTGCGGATGGGCAGTTCCATGTGGACGCAGGCCAAAACAGGTATCTGTGCATAGTAGGCGTGGTAGAAGCCTTCGCGGATGCTCAGAGTGTTGTCGCGTTCCATCACCACCTGGAAGTTGCTGCCGCGACGGTTCAGGTTGAGACCCATTTGCAGGTAGAATATCTCGCCGAGCATGCTCTTGCTTTCGACGAACGTCAGGTTGGCAAAGCCACCTACCGTGGCGCCGAGAATCGGCGATTTTGTCGACAGGTCGTCGGTAATCGAGGCGTAGCCCAGACCTGCTTTCGCGCCGAACTGCCACTGGGCGTGGACCATACTGCCCATCAAACCCGTTAAGAAACACAATAAAACTATCTTTTTCATGTATTCGTTATAATTTTCTCAAAATAAAGTCGGTCATCAGCTGGTAGAGGTTGAGTCGGGTGTTGCCCGAGGCGTCGTAGATGGAGTGGTTCTTGTTGGGGTAGATGCGGAACTCGAACTGTTTGCCAGCATCTTCGAGTTTCTCCACCATCTCGGCGCTGTTCTGGAAGTGCACGTTGTCGTCGCCAGTGCCGTGGATGAGGAGGTAGTTGCCCTGCAAGCGGTCGGCGAAGTTGAGCGGCGAGTTGTCGTCGTAGCCTTTGGCGTTGTCCTTGGGCAGTGCCAGGAAGCGCTCGGTGTAGATGTTGTCGTAGTAGCGCCAGTTCATCACGGGTGCCACAGCGATGGCTGCCTTGAAGACGTCGTTGCCTTTGAGCAGGCTCAGTGTCGAGAGGTAGCCACCGAAGCTCCAACCCCAGATGCCGATGCGGTCTTTGTCGACCCAGTCTTGGCTGCCCCAATAGACGGCTGCCTCGATGGCGTCCTCGCATTCCATGCGTCCAAGGTCGCGGTAGGTCTGTTTCTTGAATTTGGCACCACGGCCGCCAGTGCCGCGACCGTCGAAGCACACCACCACATAGCCTTTGTCGGCGAGCATGTGGTACCAGTAGTAGTCGGAGTAGCCGTAGCTGTTGGTCACCTGCTGGTTGCCGGGGCCGCCGTAGACGTAGAACAGCACAGGGTAGCGCCTCGAGGTGTCGAAGTTCTCGGGCAGTATCTGGTAGTAGTTCAGCGTGGTTCCCTTGCGGGTGGTGAAGGTGCCGAAGCGTTTGCGGCCAGTGCCGTAGTCCTGCATCTTCCTGTTCAGCGCGGCATTGTCCTCGAGCACCTTGATCATCTTGCCTGTGGCGTCGTGCAGGGTGTAGAGGGGTGCCTGGTTGGCGTTGCTGTAGGTGCGGATATAGTATTTGCAGCCTGCGCTGAAGGTGGCGCTGTAGGTGCCCAGCTTCTTGTAGCCGCGCTCCATGTCGCCGAGGTACTGCTTCTTCTTGCCGTCGAGGGTCGTCAGGTAGAGGCTCTTGTTGATAGCGCCGTCCTCACGGCTGGTGTAGTAGAGGGTGCCGTTCTCGCAGTCGACGCCGCACACCTCGCACACCTCGTAGTTGCCCGAGGTTACCTGCTTGGCAAGTTTGCCGTCCATATTGTAGAGGTACACGTGGCGGAAGCCGTCGCGCTCGCTGGTAAGCAGCATCATCTCGGTCTCACCTTTATTCTTTCCACCTTTCACCTTTAACCTTTCACCTTTCACCTTAATAAACTCCCACGTGTCGGGCACTTCGATGTAGGTGCCGCACTCCTCTTCGTAGAGCACGAAGGCTTTGTTGCCCTCGGCAACGTTCACCGTCACTATCTCCATGTGGTTCTGCAGGCGGTTCATCACCATGAAGGCCAGCACGTCGGGGTTGCCCGTCCACTGGAAGCGCGGTATATATTCCCATTCGGAGATGTCGGTGCGGTAGGCATTAAGGGCGGGGAGGTAGAGGTTCTTGTCATCCTCCACGCTGTAGACGCAGAGCTGCACATTCGAGTTGTCCTCGCCGGCCTTGGGGTATTTGTAGCGGTAGTCGTCGGGATAGAGCGAGCCCCACGTCTGCATGTTGTATTCCCTCACCTTGCTTTCGTCGAAGCGCATATAGGCAATCTTCTTCGAGTCGGGGCTCCAGCGGAAACCCTGTGTGATGGCGAACTCCTCTTCGTACACCCAGTCGGTGGTGCCGTAGATCACCTCGTTCATCTTGCCGTCGCGCGTAATCTGGTGCTCCTCGAGGGTCTCGAGGTCCATCCAGAAGAGGTTGTTGTCGCGCACGAAGGCCACCTTCGTGCCGTCGGGGCTGAGGGTGGTGAGGCGCTGCTTGCCTCTGGCGCTTATCTTGGTGAAGCTCTTGTCGGCGAGGCTGTAGATATAGTAGTCGCTCACGCCGCTGTGACGGTAGATGGGCTCGAAGCCGCTGCTGAGCAGCACCTTCTGCTCGTCGGCGCTCATGGCGTAGCTCTCGAAGATGGGCAGGGGCTTGGCCTTCATGCGCTGTGCGGGGCCGCCGAAGGCGCAGATGTCCTCCACCTTCTCGCCGGTGAGGTAGCTGTATTTGGCTATGCCGCTGCGGGTCATGGAGAGGTAGTGCTCGCCGTCGGCCATCGACCGCACGCTGCCTATGCCGCGCGGCGCGAAAGTGCGCTTCGTCCAGATGTCCTCCAGCGTGATATTCTGATATTGCGCCACTGCCACACCTGTGGCGGCAAACAATGCAAGTGCCATTGTAACAAATAGTTTCTTCATTATGCAGCCTTTTATTATATGCAAATATTAAAATGCAAATATACGAAATATTTCCAAACCGAAGAATAAAAAGTTACATGCCGAAAAATACAGGGTGTCCCCGTTGGTAGGAACACCCTTTATGATTCATTGCCTTAAAGCAGATACCTACTGCACCATCAGCCTCCGCGTGGCTGTCTCCTTAGCCGTCGACACGCGCACCATGTAGACGCCTGCGGCAAGGCCTTTTGTGTCAAGCGTCAGCGGCAAGGTGACCTTCTCGCAGCGTATTAGTTCCACGCCGCTGATGCTTGTCACGCTTACCGTTACTGCATCTTCATAGCCTTCGGCGGCGACGGTCACATTGTCCTTTGCGGGGTTGGGCGACAGGGTGACCGTCAAAGGCTCATACTCGACGGCATCTATCGCCGTGTTGCCGAACTGCACTGGACTTGTCCAGTCCGACCAGATGTTGTTGTCAGGTCCTAGGCAGCGTGCATGAACTTTCACGGCGTAGGCCATGCTCGGGTAAAGGCCCGGGTAGTGGTAGTGGCACTCCGAGACGGTGTCCATCACCGACACGCCGGGACCGTGCATCTCCACAACCCATTGTATCTGTCGGTCCGCGCTGTCCCAAGTCACATCCACATTCCCCAGCGAATCCATCACCGCCGTCAAACCCGTCACCTCGGGGCACGGCGGCGCGACAATGGCGAATAGTTCAGGGATGTGCCCCGTCAGCGTGTCTTCTGCCCAAACATCGTTGCCTCTGTCATATATTCTGGTACGCACATTGTTGATACGGTATGGCTCTTCGTGTTCCTCAATTACAAAATAGGGCTTACAATATGTGCACAACTGGTTATAAGTGCAAATCCCAATCCAAAAGCTACCAGTAACTTCGATAGGCTTGGTGAAGTACTTGAAGTACAAGACAATTTTCTCTGTAAGAGGAGTAAAAACCGATGCCCTCTTGCCTGGCACCGTGAAAATCTTATACCGCGACGTATCAACATTATTTGACCAAAAACCAGGCATTTCACTGTGGTATGGAGGCTTTGTATATCCCGTTGTGTCATTTATAATAATGTTCATTGCGGAATCGTAAATATAAAGTTTGTTCCAACCTCCCATGGAAGTACATGCGATTCCGTAAATAGTCAAAGGGGCATCGGTGTGTTGATATACTGCCAATATTCCAGTTGCAGCATTATTTGTAAATGATGGTGGACAATAATTGTTGTCGTCATATAACGTACAGGCCATACCGTCATGATTTTTTGTCGTATCTGGCCAGTTGAAGACATAGAGATACGGATATGTCTGCAGAGTATCGTATTGTAGCGAATCGTAGTGCGCTATAATAGAATCCATTGTCTGTGCCGCACTGGTAAAAAATAATCCAACCAATGCAATCGTGAAAATTATTCTCCGCATTCTATGAATATTTTATGTGATTTAACTCCAGGGGCGAACCTGCTTTCGGTAAGTCTGGCACGTTCGATAATTTGTATTGACGAGGGGGTGATTTCATGTATTTCAATGTCTTCATTATCCGCATTGTTGTAAATTACGCAATCGTTGGAATACAAGTCGTCCAGCCGCCATAGCTTGTTCTGCAAATAATAACTCCGACCCGACAATATCTCATGCTTGTCTTTGTCGGCATTGTCGACGGAAAGCCAGATATAGTCGTCGAAAATTGTCGATATGGTTGTAGTTGTGGTAAATGGGTATTTGATGCCAAGGATATCTTTGCGCCAACGGACCATATATAATGTCTTTTGCACTGGGTTGTAGACAATCTCCGAACTACAGTTATCGTCCGGGAGCAATCCTTTGTAAGTGGGAGGAAATGTGGGATCGCTGTATATGGTCAAAGTCTGTTTACCCTGTCTGCAACAAAGAATGGCGAATTCATCTTGTGTCATTTTTGCTACAAGCACTTTGTCGGGACACGGATATGATAGTGCCGGACTTTCAATAATCACTGGCACATATGGATTGGGATTTCCCGGGGAAATACATTCGGAGAAATAGTCGTCACCAATATTTGTGGGCTCATTATAGTAGAAAATATGATATGAACACATATTATTATTGGGGGCAGGGTGAGCAGTTACAATAGCATGTGTATCGGTAATGGCAACGTCGTCGAATCTGTACTGGAAATCCCTGTCGACATGGTAATTTACGGTATGGGTACCGTAAATGTCTATGCGGACATCTGCGATTAACCCTGCGGGATAGAAATTGCTACCGTAATAATAGATAGTGGAATCAAAACAAGTACCTGAACCTGTCATCAAGATATGTGTTTCCCCGTAGGGAGTTTTCATCACATCAATTTTGCTGAAGCCTGCAACTTCGCTGTAATTAATGTTAGATGGGTTATATGGCATCGGTGCATCAACAATCCAATAATCAATATTGCCACCAGAGAAAAAGACATTATTGATATCAAAAAATCCATACACGCCTTTCACTGCACCTCCGACCTCAAAATACCCTCCACAAAAATACACTTTTCCTTCAAAAATCACAAAATCAGAAACTCCTATGGGATCTGTAATCTCTGCATAATATGTTATCATAGAGTTTCGGTCGACATAGTTAAACCTGTCACATCTTTCAACAGCGAGAGTGTGTGTTATATCAACACCGTCAATGTAATTGCGGATAATTGAGGTTTCGCCGCCTTGATTGCCGTCATAGATGATGCTCTGCGCTTGTAATGGCACCCCAAACAACAATAAAGCCAGCAGAATGAAACACCGCAGGAAATGGGTTTTTACTAAGCTTTTCATAATCTTGTGATTTGTGGTTAATATATATTTCCAACTGCAAAGATACGAACATTTTCCCATTCCTGCAAATCTTTTTTCTGGAAGCCTACTTCTAGGGAACCTCTCCGGCTCCTCTCCGGCTCCTCTCCGCCTCCCCATCGGCATTGCAAACAAATGTTAAAATTGCCAATCAAACGCCCCGATAATTATATCATACCCGACACATTGTCAATGTATTACGCGATTTCAACATTTGTAATTGCCTGAATATCAGAGATAAGCCCCCACCACCTACACATCATCTACACATCACCTACACATCACCGCCACATCATCGCCACCGGAGGGTGATGCGGGGGTGAAGCGGATGTGAAGCGAATGTGAAGTGGATGTGAAGTGGGTGGGGTTTAGTGCTTGAGTTTCAGTAGTTTAGAAATGTTAAAATCGTGTAAATTGCTGTGAACGTGACGGGTAAGTGGAACGTGGGAGGTGAAATGTGAGACGTGGGAAGTGAGTAGGAAGTGATAGGTAAGTGATGGGGTGGGGCAATTAGTTTGTCGTTGCGGCGTTATAGGGGTTATGGATGCTATGATGTTTTCCAGGACCGAGATACTGGTGGGCCACGAGGCTATGGAACGGCTGCGACGCACGAGGGTTATCGTATTCGGCGTGGGCGGCGTGGGGTCGTGGTGCGCCGAAGCGCTGGTACGTAGCGGCATAGGCCACCTGACGCTGGTGGACCCCGACTGTGTGGATGTTACCAACATCAACCGCCAGCTGCCGGCGACGACGGTCACCGTGGGACGCCCCAAGGTGGAGGTGCTCCGCGAGCGGTTCCTCGAAATTAACCCCGAGGCCGACATCACGGCGCGGCAGGAACGCTTCACCGCCGACACCGCCGCCGACTTCCATCTGGAAGACTTTGACTACGTGATAGATGCTATCGACAGCATCGACGATAAAGTCAATCTGATACTATCCACTACCCACTATCCACTACCCACTCTGCTCAGCTCCATGGGTGCGGCCCGCAAGACCGACCCGCTGCAGGTGCGGGTGACGGAATTCTGGAAGGTGGACGGCTGCCCGCTGGCGGCGAAGATCCGCAAGCGTATGCGCAAGGAGCAGCGGTTCCCCGAGCGGAAGTTCAAATGCGTGTGGAGCCCGGAGCGCAACGACGAAGCCCAGCCCAAGGGCACGATGATGCCCGTGACGGCGACCTTCGGACTTACACTCGCGTCGCTTGTTATTAAGGGAACGGCGAATTAACTCGAATTAAACGAAATTGTTTCTAATTATAAACGAATTACTCTAATTATGCCTGCGTAGCACAATTCGAGTAATTCGCATGTAATAATTATGATAGAATAATTCGTATAATTCGTAAAATTCGCCGTTATATTATTTAATCAACTGGCTGATGAAGATGATGGCGATGGCGAGGGGGCAGAGGTAGCGGATAATAAAGAGTATTGCTTTGCGGATGCCGGCGCGGAGGGTGCCGTCGTTGGTGAGCTCGGCCATGGTGTCGGCTTTCTTCATGCGCCAGCCTACGAAAAGGACTATGAATAGTCCGCCGAGGGGCATGAGGTAGAGTGCGGTGGCGTGGTCGAGGAGGTCGAAGACCGAGGTTCCGCCTATGGCGAGGGGGTTGGACGAGCGCATGCTGATGGTGGCGAGGACGCCGATGACGGCGGTGATGGCGGCGCCGAGCCATGCGGCCTGGCTGCGTTTGAGCTTGTATTCTTCGGTGAGGGCTGCCACGATGACTTCGAGGAGCGAGATGGTGGAGGTGAGAGTGGCTATTACGAGGAGGAGGAAGAAGAGCAGGCAGAAGAAGTAGCCGCCGTGCATCTGTTGGAAGACGAGGGGCAGGGTGGTGAAGGCCAGCGAGGCGCCGACTTCGGGCTTGATGCCGAAAGAAAAGGCAGCGGGGAAGATGATGATGCCGGCGAGGATAGCGACGAGGGTGTCGGCCAACACGACGCTGCCTGCCGAGGAGACGAGGTTGTCGCTCTTGGCGATATAGGAACCATAGGTGATTAGGGCGCCCATGCCGATGGAGAGCGAGAAGAAACTTTGGCCGAGGGCGGAGATGAGCACCTTGCCCGTGATCTTGGAGAAGTCGGGCTGGAAGAGGAACTGCAGTCCCTTAGCGGCACCGGGAAGGGTGAGCGACTTGACGCAGAGCACGACCATGATGACCAGCAGCAGTGGCATCAGTATCTTGGACCATCGCTCAATGCCTTTTGCAACGCCGCGCAGCACGACGACGGCCGTCATGGCGAGGAATGCCAGCTGGCAGACTATGGGTAGCCAGGGGTGGTCGACGAAGGCTGTGAACTGAGCCTGTATCTGCGGCAGATCCTGTCCGCCGAAGTGGTTGAGGATGGACTTGCCGAGGTAGCCTAGTGTCCATCCCGCCACGGTGGTGTAGAAGGCGAGGATGAGGAAGGCGCTGAGCACGCCGCCCCAGCCCACGAGGGTGAAGGGGGTGCGCTTGCCGCTGATGGTGCGGAAGGCGCCGATGGGGTTGCTGCGCGAGCGACGGCCTATGATGAACTCGGAGATCATCAGCGGAGCGCCGATGAGGAGCGCCACGGCAATATAAACGATGAGGAAGGCGCCGCCGCCGTTGTTGCCGGCCTCGACGGGGAAGCGGTAGATGTTGCCCAGGCCGAGAGCCGAGCCAGCGGTGGCCATGATGATGCCGAGCTTTGAGCCGAAGTTTTCTCTTTGTTTCATTTCAACTTTCAATTTTCAACTTTAATTCTGCAACGCGTGCGGTGAGCTGCGCAATCTGCATTTCGATGAAGTCGTCGCTGTATTTGCGGTCGCAGAAGCCGTTGCCGCGTGCCACGAAGGCATCGTCGTCTTCTTGGTCGATGGCGAGCTCCTGGTAGGATGCCAGCAGGCGCTGGGTCTCTTCGAGTTGTTGTTCGAGGTCTTTCATGGTTCAGTTTTTACGGCGAATTAAACGGATTTTGCGAAGCTACGCGGGTTAATCATTGACGAATTACTCGAATTATTGTGGAGATTAGGGGTGCTGGTTTGTAATATGTTGTATATAGTTAGTTTGATTAGCATAATCGGCCGTTATAATATTTGTTTTATAGCGTGTTCGATGCCTTCGTGGTCGACGTCGGTGGTGACGAGGTCGGCGTGCCGCTTGACGCTGTCGTCGGCGTTGCCCATGGCGATGCCGATGCCGGCCCATTGCAGCATCTCGATGTCGTTGCCTCCGTCGCCGAAAGCTATGGTCTCTTCCTGGCGGATGCCGTAGTGACGGCAGATGGCATCCATGCCTACGGCCTTGCTGTTGCCAGCGGCGACGATGTCGGTGAAGGCGGGATGCCAGCGTGGCAGGCGACAGTGGGGCATCAGGGCGCCGACGTGTGTGTCGAGTTCGGCGGGCATGATGGCTATGAGCTGGTAGGCGGTGTTGTTGCGGAAGTTGTCGATGTCCACCACCGGTGGCATCTGGAACTCCAGTTGGTTGCGCAGGGCGTTGCCCACCTCGTTGATCTGTGAGGCCATCATGCTGTCGGCGGTGAAGGTCATGGTGCAGAGGTTGTGCTGGCGAGCGAAGTCGATCCAAGCGTCGCGGTCGCCGTCGGGTATGGGGTTGCTTACCAATGTGGTACGCTTACTGTCGTTGAGGAACACCAATCCGCCGTTCATGGTGATATAGGCTTCGAAGCTGACGGGTATGTGTGGGATGAGCACCATGGGGCGCCCCGAGGAGATGAAGGTGCGCACCCCGGCGGCATGCAGACGCTCGAAGGCACGCACCGTGCCTGGCGAGACGCGATGGGTGTTGAAGCTGAGCAGGGTGCCGTCTATATCGAAGAATGCTGCTTTGATCATTAGTGAATGGTGATTAGTGAATAGTGATTAGTGAATAGTGATTTCAACTTTTATGGTGTGCCATCTGCCAGGCGTTGAAGACGTTCTGATAGATGCTGTAGAAGGCCAGGAAGACGGAGGCGAGGGGGTTGAGGAAGGTGTTGGCCATCCAGATGCCGAAGGCTGTGTTTTTCTGTCCCAGCAGCTGTCCGCCGCCGATGCGGTTGCCGTAGTGGCGGCCGATGAGTCGGCCGGTGCCGAACTGTATGATGCAGAAGAGCAGTGAGAGGCCGCCGAGCCAGGCGATGTTGTACCAGTTGCCCTCGCCGTGGATGAAGATGAAGTCGATGGTCTGGCCGAGGGTGAAGAGTAGTGCGAGCGACCACAGGTAGAAGCCCGCGATGTTGAGTTTTCCTATGGCGGCATTGGCCTTGGGCCACCACAGCTGCAGAGCCAGAGCAATGAAGAAGGGCAGTGCCAGGGTGGAGCCGATCTTGGTGAACATGAGGAGCATGCTTTTCCAAAGTCCCATCTCGGGGTGATGGCCTATGAGTGTGAAGACGATGGGCGCCACCACGGCGACCATGAGGTTGCCCACGATGGTGTAGGTGGTCACCGTGGCGCGGTTGGCGCCGAGCAGACAGCTGATGACTGCCACCGACGAGGCAACGGGACAGAGCACGCCGATGAGTACCCCTTCGGCTACTATGTTGTTGCCCGAGAGGAGTTTGATGAGCAGGTAGCAGCCAGTGCTCACAACCACTTGGAATAGCATGAGCCAGGCGTCGAGCGGACGGAACTTGAGACGGCGTAGGTCGACGGCGGTGAAGGTGAGCAGCAGGATGGTGAAGATGATGAAGGGCACAGCCACCGAGAACATGGCGCACCAGCGGTGCAGCAACAGTCCAAGGACTATGGCTATGGGGAGTACGTATGGTCTAATTCGTTGCATTTTAGTAGTTAAGGAGACAGTAGTTAAGTAGTTAAGACAATAGCTCTTGTACGGGTTATAGGCTGGAAATTAGATTGGTGAAGAGGGCGGTCATTGTGTCGGTGGCGCGGTTGGCTTGCTGCACCACATCGTCGCCGTCGTTGACGACACCATCCTTGAGGTCGTTGGCTTGATTGGTGATGACGCTCATGCCGAAGACCTCGATGCCGCAGTGTCGTGCCACGATGACCTCGGGGACGGTTGACATGCCGCAGGCGTCGCCACCGATGGTGTGGTACATGCGGTATTCGGCCGGGGTTTCGTAGGTGGGGCCGGTGCCGGCGACATAGACACCATGGCGTAGGCTGATACCGAGGGTGGTGGCTTCGCGGTCGGCTATGATGCGCAGACGACGGCTGTAGGCCTCGGTCATGTCGGGGAAGCGAGGTCCGAATTCGTCCTTGTTAGGGCCTATGAGTGGGTTTGGCATGAAGTTGATATGGTCGGTGATGACCATGAGGTCGCCCACCTTGTAGTCGGGATTGACGGCACCGGCGGCGTTGCTGACTAAGAGTGTCTTGATGCCGAGGAGGGCGAATACGCGCTCGGGCAGGGTGACCTGTTCCATGGTGTAGCCCTCATAATAGTGGAAGCGTCCCTGCATGGCCAGCACTTGTTTGTCGCCGAGGGTACCGACGATAAGGTTGCCTTTGTGGCCAATGGCAGTCGATTGGGGGAAGTTGGGTATGTCGCTGTAGGGGATTATCAATGGCTGCTTTATGTAATCGGCCAGTTTGCCGAGGCCGCTACCCAGCACCACGGCCACCTGTGGCTGAGCCATACCGAACCGCCATATGCGGTCTTTAATATAATTCGCACTCTCTGTATAGTTCATATTCATTCGTTTTGTTTCGTGGTTTCCCACGGCTATTGTCCAATGTGATCAGCCCCTCATCTCCTCGATACGTTTCTGTATCTCGGCGGCCCGCTCATAGTCTTCGGCCTCTTCGCAGCGGCGCAGTTCGGCCTGCAGGGCTTCGAGGGTCGGGGTTGGTGATGTTGCCTGTTCGGCGGCGACGGCCGTTTCTTCGAGCACGTTGTCGTCGACCATGATGGGTGCGTCGGTGAGCAGCGCCAAGGTTATGGCGTCGGTGGTGCGGCTGTCGAGGGTCTTCTCGTTGAAGCCGTCGGTGATATGCAGTGTGGCGTAGAAGACGCCGTCGAGCACGCGGTCGATGGTAACCTGCGTCATTCCGAGACCATAGGCTTCCATCATCTTGGCCATCAGCTCGTGGGTCATGGGTCGGCGTGTGTGCACGGTTTCTTTGGCCAGGAGGATGCCCTGAGCCTCGTGGGCGCCGATGATGATGGGTATCTGTCGTTGGCTCTCGGGTTCGAGCAGCATGAGGATGTAGCTGCCGCTCTGCGACATGCCGCTTTGTATTGTGATGGGATGAACCTGTTTCATTGGTATGCCATGTTTACCGCAGGCTGGCAGCCCGCGTACCACTATTTTTCAGCCTGCGTACCATGCTTCTGTGATAGATATTCGGCCAATTGTTTGACTGCCAGACCGCGGTGGCTGATGCGGTTTTTTACCTCGAGGGGCATTTCGGCGAAGCTGACGGCGAAGCGGTCGGGCATGAAGACGGGGTCGTAGCCGAAGCCCTCGCCGTTGGTGTGGCGCTCGGTGAGTATCTGGCCGTCGACGCGGCCTTCGAAATAGCGGGGAGTGCCGCCTTCGATGAGGCAGATGACCGTGCGGAAGTCGGCGCGGCGGTTGCTCTGTCCGTCGAGTGCAGCGAGGAGTTTGTCGATGTTGTCGTCGAACGAGCAGTGCTCGCCAGCATAGCGAGCCGAATAGACACCAGGAGCGCCACCGAGGGCGTCGACCTCGAGGCCTGTGTCGTCGGCGAAGCAGTCGCAGTGTGTCCGTTCCCACACCCACTGGGCTTTCTGCAGGGAGTTGCCCTGCAGTGTGTCGGCGGTCTCGGGTATCTCGCCACTGAGACCTGCCTCGGCGAGGGTGATTATATTGACGGTGCCGCTGAGGGCTGCACGAACCTCTTCGACTTTGTGCTTGTTGTTGGTGGCAAATATCAGTTGTTTCATATCGTTGTTGTTTGGCTAATCAAAGAAATGCCAGGTGATGCCCCAGAAGAAGCCGAAGCGCTGGCCTGGATAGTGAGGCAGGAGGAAATAGTTGGGCTGGTCCCACAGGGCGTTGAGGTGGCCGGCTTTGGCGTAGAAGCTGGCGCGTTTGACGTTGATGTTGATGAACACGTCGCCCCAGAGATATCCGCCCACGGTGGTCTCGTCCTGATGGTAGAAGATGCCGGTATTGTAGTCGTAGCCTGGAGCAAAGTATGGTGTGTGATAGCGTATGTCGAGGCCTATTTGAGCCCTCACGGTGCGTTGGAATAGGTGGAAGTCGGCGTATATAGAGTTTTTGGAAGCCCACAGAGGTACGGGCATCTGCACCTCGTCGGTGGAGTGTTGCAGAAACTGCTGAATGTCGATATGCATCCATCCCAGGGCCAGTCGCAGTGTCAGAGCTCCTTGGAAGAGCCACAGCTGGCTGTTGCCTTCGCGCAGGAAGAGCCGCGAACCGTATTCGTACCATGCGTTATGGTCGAGGTGGTTGGCTTTGACGCTTATGTCGACTATGTCGCGGTGTTTGATGCGCGCCTCGATAAGTTCGGAGCCTATGACGCGTGGCTTGCTGCCAGTGTACATCATGGCGTCGCGCACCATACGCACATCGGGGCATTTGCTCTGTTTGACGACTGTCAGGGTGGCCAATGTCTGACGGGCGCTGTCGAAGGGATAGTCTATTGCCAGCAGATAGCGTGAGTCAGGGGTGCTCTTGTCGTAGAACGAGCCTCGCATTTCGGCCTCACCGCGCAGTGTCAGTCTGCCCAAGGATATTTCGGCCCGTGCGAAGGGGTCGAGCAGAGAGTACATCGACAAGTCGTTACCCTCGATGTCGGCTTTTACCAGACGAGGCTGCAGGCCGAGGGTGAGTTTGAAGGGGTTGTGCCAGCTGTGGTCGGGGTATACATCGTTGGTCCAGTAGAGCGTGGCTTCGGCTTCCTGCCAGAGCGTGGAGTCGGTGAAGACGCGTTTGCGGCGGTCGTAGCGCATCTCGATAGCGAAGCGGCCGGGATTGAGAGTGCGGGGTTTGCCTGCGGCGATGGTGTCGGTGATGACAACGGTGTCGATGACCGTTGTGGTGTCGTTCACGGCGCGGGCAACCAGGCTGTCGTGGTAGCGGTAATGCTCGAACTGTCGAACGAGGCTGAAACTGGCGTCGGCGAAGGCTGTGAACTCGCGGTTCACGGTGCCCATATTATAAATGTTGACAGGAATTCCGGCGCGGTTGCTGGAACTAGAGAAGTAGCTGTCGTCGCTGATGCCGCCGTTCTCGTCGATTTTGAACGACTGCCATATGATGCCGCCTTTGGCTTGCAGGCGCGAGTCGCGCGAGAAGTAGTTCATGGTGGCGTCGAGGTAGTTGTTCTTGTCGCCCGACGATGTGTAGATGCCTTCGGGGCTGAAGAGACGGTAGTCGAAGGCTAGGTTCCAGCCAGGCTTGATGTTCTGTGTGTGCGCCACATGTACCACATAGTCCTTGTTCAGCGATGAGTTGTAGCTCAGCACTGTATAAGGGGTTTGTGTCTGGTAGAAGCGTATGTTGAACGGGCGTTTGGCATATCCGATGTTTGGGTCGGGCTGTAGCTGGAGCGAGAGTCCGTTGGAGAGGGTGGGGAAGAGTGCCACATGAGGCTGTCCGACGATGCCCTTGCCCAGGTAGTAGTTGCCGTTGAGGGCATCGAGAGGGTCGGCGAATTGGATGCCTGTGGGGTCCAACGTAGGGTTCCATATCTGGAATATCTTGGCACGGGCAGGCTGGTGGTAGAAATAGAACACCTTGCTGCGCAGCACCGAGTCGGGCACCTCCTTGGTATACTGGATGCCTTTGGCAACGGCCGTTGTGTCGCCCGTCGGGGTGTTGCCGTCGTTGTTGAAGACGGGGTTTGTGTTTCTGTTGTTGGGAAGGTTGCGCTGGGCCTGAGCAAGGTTGGAAGAGAGAAGGAGGACGAGGAGGAAAGAAGATAAAGAGATAAGACAATGCTGCAGACGTTGCATTGGTCGTATCTTTTTAGCTCCTATCCCCTTAACTCCAATAATCATATCAATTCTCCTGCAAGAATCGTTCCACGTCCATTGCCGCCACGCAACCCTTGCCGGCTGCCACAATGGCTTGGCGGTAGTTGGGGTCGCAGACGTCGCCGGCGGCGAAGACGCCAGGCACGTTGGTGGCGCTACTGGGGTTCTGTACCTTGATGTAGCCCTGCTCGTCGAGTGCCACCTGTCCGCCGAGAAAGTCGGTGTTGGGTTTGTGGCCGATGGCTATGAAAACGCCTGTGAGTTCCACTTGGCGTTTGGAGCCGTTCTTGGTGTCTTCGAGTTCGATTCCCGTGACGCCGTCGAGGTCGGTGCCAAGAATCTGGCTTATGCGGCTGTTCCAGCACATCTCTATCTTGGGGTTCGTCAGTACACGGTGCTGCATGGCCTTGGAGGCGCGCAGTTCGTCGCGGCGATGCACCAGATATACCTTACGGCAGAGGGTGGCGAGGTAGTTGGCCTCCTCGCAGGCGGTGTCGCCACCGCCAACCACTGCCACGTCCTGGTTCTTGTAGAAATAGCCGTCGCATGTGGCGCAAGCCGATACCCCTTCGCCGTAGAACTTGCGCTCGCTTTCGATGCCTAGCCATTTGGCGCTGGCGCCTGTGGCGATGATGACCGTCTCGGCTTCAATCTCCTTGCCGTGGTCGTCTTTGGCGAGGAATGGACGATGTGAGAGGTCAATCTCTTTGATATAACCTGTGCGGATATCGGCTCCGAAGCGCTCGGCCTGCTTGCGCAGGTCGGTCATCATCTCGGTGCCGGCGATGCCCTCGGGGTAGCCAGGGAAATTCTCGATCTCGGTGGTGATGGTCAGCTGGCCGCCGGGCTGCTCACCTTCGTAGAGGATGGGCTTGATGTCGGCGCGTCCGGTGTAGATGCCAGCGGTGTAGCCCGCAGGGCCGGAACCAATGATAAGGCAACGAGTGTGTTCCATGTTGTTATGTTTGAATGCTTAATTGCTTGATTGTTTGAGGGGTTTGTGGTTTCGTTTCTTTATGCTGAAGTAAATCAGGTATACGGCTCCGACGGCGACGACCACCGCTTGCTGGCTGCCCCAGAGGAGCCATCCGCAGGCGGTGCCTACTTCCATGCTTATGCCGTAGATGTCTGTCAGGCCCATCATCACCAGCGCGGGATATACCCCTATGCCGCCTTGCGAGAAGGTCATGCCTACGGTGCCGAAGAGGTACACCACGAAGGCGGCGCGCAAGCCCAGCCATGAGGTCTCGCCGAAGGCGTGGAAGATGATGAGGCCGCCAAGGATGTAGAGCAGGTAGATGGCTGCGCTGTAGAAGAGGAACAGCAGTGAGCTCTTCCATCCCATGTGGAAGACGCTCTTGACGCCGTCGACCATTCCGCGGGCCAGGTCGTCCACTTTCTTGAAGAGAGCGAATTTCAGCAGTCGCTTCCAGAAGAATTTGTATACCACGAAGGCTATGGCAGCCAGCAGCACCAGGGCTCCGATAATCATTGTCATGTTGGGCAGGTGCGTGAATTTCTCCGACAGGGTGTCGTAGAGCCAGTCTTTGGCTTTGCCGAGCATCACCACCAAGCCGAACAACACAATGAGGCCGAAGGCCAGCACGTCGATGATACGCTCGGTGACTACTGTGCCCAGCGATTTCTCCATGGGTATGTTCTCGCTGGTGCGCATGGTGGCGCAGCGCATCACCTCGCCGGCACGTGGGAAGGCGAGGTTGGCGAGATAGGCCACCATCACCGAGCCGAAGGTGTTGTTTATGCGTGGATGGTAGCCGATGGGGTGGAAGAGAAGCTGCCAGCGGAGGGCACGGATGGCATGGCTAAGAAGGCTGCACAGCATGGCTGCAGCCACCCACCAGTAGTCGGCACTGCGGAACGACTGCCATATCGCCGCTTTCTGGTCGCTGTCGAGTTTCAGCAGGAACCAGTAGATGAAGAATACGCCGATGCCGAGAAATATCACCAGGCGCAGAATATCCTTCCAGCGACTTTTTTTCTTTTCCTCCATAGCGTTCTTAAACCTTGACGTTGACGTTAACCTTGACTTTTAAATTCTGTTGTCTTTCGGGAATATCACCGTTGGGTGCCACTCTCGGGCCTCGTCGGGGGTCATCTGGGCGTAGGCGGCAATGATGATGAGGCTGCCAACGGGCGCTTTGTGTGCTGCTGCGCCGTTGATGCCTATAACGCCGCTGCCGCGTTCGCCACGAATGGCGTAGGTGGCGAAGCGCTCGCCGTTGGTGATGTTGTAAATCTCCACCTTCTCGTTCTCGATGATGCCCGAGGCTTCCATCAAGGCTTCGTCGATGGTTATCGAGCCGATGTAGTCGAGGTCGGCCTCTGTCACCGTAACGCGGTGGATCTTCGATTTCAGTACTTCGATAAGCATTTATCTTAATTTTGAGGAGTTGTAATTGTGTTTTTCTGTAACTCCCATTATTTGTTTTAAAATAGAACCCAGTACAGCAGCAGGCACACCAGCAAGGCATAAAGCATGATGCGGCCGGCGGGTATGGGTTTCATGTAGTCGGTGTCGGTGATGTCGAAACGCCGCTTGATGCTCAGTCGGCTCCGCTTGAACTGTGCTATGTGTTCGCCAGTACCCATCTCTCTGCTCTCCGAACTATGTTCGGCACTCTCTGAGGTGAATCGTGGCTGGTAGTTGAACTTAGGCATCTCGCGTTTGCGGAACAGGTCCTTCCATGTCAGTTTGCTGTTCTTCTTGCGCTCCTCGCTGTCGAGTTCGCGCAGGCGGCGTTGGAAGTATTCGAGGTCGGCATCAGGTAATGTTGAATGTTGAGTGTTGAATGTTGAATTGTCTGTCGCTCCATTTAATTCCTCATTCTTCATTCCGCATTCCTCATTCTCCAGCATCTCCTTGCGCAGGCGTTCGTCGGCATACTTCTGTTTCAATGCCTCCCAGCGTTCCTTCTCTGGGTCGTAGAAGCGCGGACGGTAGTTGAACTGGCGCGGCTTGGGGGTGTAGAACATCGGCATCGTTACTAGTATTAAGTGTTAAGTTTTAAGCTGTTAGTGGGGCGGTTGTCATCATGGTGCGTCAATCACTTAAAACTCACAGCTTACAGTTCACAGCTCACAGTTTTCTGTTATCACCTTGTCCATCTTTACGTCGTGGGCTTCCACGGGAATCTCGTCAAGCAGCTGGAAGTTGTAGGCTACGCCGACCTTTATGGCGTTCGGGGTCGACTTGAGGAGGCGGTCGTAGAAGCCGCGACCGCGACCCATGCGGTTGCGTTTGCTGTCGAATGCCACGCCTGGAACGACGATCATCTCGACTTTGTCGAGGTCGGTCCATTCGGGAGTGTCGGCAGTGGGTTCGCCAATGCCGAACTGCTCGCCAGCCACCATGCAATCAGGGCCGGTGTATTGGCGCAGGCGCAGGTCGTCGCCGTCAACACAGGGCAGTAGCAGCACCTTTTGCTTGTACCACCGTTCCACGAAGGCATGTGTCTGTACCTCGTCGGCCATCGACCAGTAGAGCAGCACCACGTTGGCTTTTTGGAACTCGGGAAGTTTCTCTACTTGGCACATGATGGCGTCGCTGCGTCGCAGTTTTTCCTCCATGGGTACAGCGCGCTTCAGTTCGCGCATCTGTTTCCTTATTTCAGCCTTGCTTTCCATTGGGTTGTTTCCAGGTTTGATGGTCTCCCGTTTTGCGATGGGCATACACCGCCGTGGTGGGGATTAGAAGGGCAGGTCGTCGTTTTCGTTGGCGGGCATTGCGGGAGGTTGTGCGAAGTTGGCCTGAGGCTGTGCGGGAGCTGCGGCGGGTTGTGCCGGAGCAGCGGGTGCGGGGTTCCAGGAGCCTGCCATACCGGCGGCAGCAGGGGGCATCTGTCCAGCCACGAATGGCTGTATGCGTGAGCAGCGCAGGTCGGTGTACCAACGTTCGTTGAATTCGCGGCTTTCGGGGGTGAAGGTAACCTGTACCAGCGAGTTCATGGGTATATTCTTCACCATGGCCACACGCTCCTCGCCGAAGCAAGTGAAGGCCACCTTGCGGGGGTAGTCTTCTCCGGTCTCGATAACAAAGCCTCCGCGAATCCAGGGGCCGCGGGCCGATTCGCCCTGCACATCGGGCAATAACTGCAACAATTTACCAGTGATTTCCATTTCTTATTTGTTGTTTTTGTTAATATTCAATACGTTAACACGTGACCATGGGCCATGGATTAAAATACAAAGATATATATAAAAAGTGAAACTGCGAAAAAAAGTTTTCCACACGAAAAAGCCCCCGGGTAGCGGGGGCTTTTCGTGGTTTACCGTTTGTGGTTTACCGTTTACCGTTTACTGTTTATGGTTTACCGTCGGTAAGTGCCGTCAGGAGATGTTGCCGTAACCAATGTAGGTTGAGGGACTTGCCTCGCCTGCCGGGATAGTGGCCTTCAGTTGTTCGTCCCAACGGTCGTCGTTGTTGACGCAGAAGCCGTAGACGTGCACTTCCATGCCGCTCCAACGTTCTGGGACAGTGACGGAAATGGAGCCTGCTGAGCGGCTTGAAGCCTTGCTGACGATGGCGGTCATCACGTCGGGTTGGAAGACTACGATGAAGACATTGTCGTCGGCAGCGGCGCCTGGCGCCTGGATGTTGTCGTCGAAAGGCACGCTGACTTCGGCCTCTTCGGAGATGTTTGGCGAAGAAGAGAAATTTTTTTTTCGTGGTGTTGCCATAAGGCAGTATTATAGAATAAAAAAAGCCCACCCAAATGGGTGAGCTTCAATTGTTTTGTCAATATTTACTATTTTATGTCCACGTTTATCAGTGCGGAGCAGTTTTTGAAGGCCTCGGTGTCGACGAGGGTGATGCTGCGGGGGAGTATGACGGACTCGAGGGTGCGGCAGTTCTCGAAGGCGCGGGGGCCGATAGCGGTGACGGTGTAGCGTACGCCGTCGACGGAGAACCAAGCAGGGATGGTGAGGCCGCCGTTGCACTGGCCGACATAGCCAATGACGGTGGCGGTATGGGTGGCGTTTTCGATGCGGAACAGCAGGGTCTGGCCTGTGCAGGTGCGGATTTCGTAGGTTGCCGTCGTTGTGTCGACAAATTCGAAGGTGGCGGTGAATGTGGTGTCACGTGTTACAACTACCTGGCGTGGGTTGTCGGTGATGTTGTCGTTCCAACTGACGAAGCGGTGGCTGGGGTTGGGGGTGGCGGAGATGACAGCAATGTCCGACTGGCAGGTGGGTTGTATCTGTACTTCCACAGTACCCATGGTGTTGTCGGAAGAAAGGGCGGTGACGGCATAGTTCGGGCGTTCGTGGAAATTGGTGAAGCGGCTCCATTCGGATGATGCGCTGTAGGCACTGCTTCTGCCGCAGAGTAGATAAACGGGTATGTTGGTTGGAACATGGTAGAACGCATTAGAACCTGTTGATGGAGGGTTATTTGGACTGACCGTCATTTCCTGAAGGCCACTGCAATCAGAGAAAGCCCCAGCTTTAATAGATGTTACCGAAGATGGGATGGTTATGGAGGTTAGACGATCACAAGAGTAGAAACAATAATTATTAATGGTTGTTATGCCGTCGGGTATGTTTACTGCCGTAAGATAATAGCAGTAGTAAAAGGCCCTTATACCAATTGTAGGCTCAGAAAAACCAGACCAGTACAGCCCCGAACCTGCGGCACAAGGATAAGTGACCGTAACATTGCTGCCATTGATTTTATAGTACAATGTCTGCCCGGAAGGAGTTGTTTCGGAGAAATCATAGTTGATGATTTTTAGGCCATTAACAGCCAGAGCACCCCAAGGGCTGCCTGTGGCGCTGCCATTGTAATTAATATTTTGTACATTATAGAATGCGTTTGAACCAATGCTTGTTACGCCATTGGGGATTGTGATTGAAGTCACGCCGGTGCAATCAGAGAAAGCCCCAGCTTTAATAGTTGTTACCGAAGATGGGATGGTTATGGAGGTTAGACAGTCACAAGAGTAGAAACAATAATTATTAATGGTTGTTATGCCGTCGGGTATGTTTACTGCCGTAAGATAATAGCAGTAGTAAAAGGCCCTTATACCAATT
>ONDE01000009.1 GCA_900316515.1 uncultured Bacteroidales bacterium
GTTGCTCCCCCTGAAGGACTTGAACCTTCGACCCCCTGATTAACAGTCAGGTGCTCTAACCAACTGAGCTAAGGAGGAATCTCTTTGATTTCTAATTTCTGATTTCTTATTTCTAAGTGTCAGTTTTTCTCTCGAAATCGGGTGCAAAAGTACAACCTTTTTCCAAACTGACAAAATAATTTTTCAAAATATTTTTTATCCTGTTGCTAATATTCTGTAATATCGGTCGATACGAGTCTTAGATTTTCTATCAGGTCGGAGGCTATGAGGCTCGATTCCGACTGTTTTTCTATCGCAATGTCGCCTAATTTGCCGTGTGTTTCGACGGCATGGCAGACGATATCATACATTTTTGCGTGCAAGTGGTTGGAACAGAGCATGCCAAGCAGTATTCCCGTCAGCACGTCGCCGCTGCCGGCGGTGGCCATCCCTGCATTGCCGGTTGTATTTTTATACACTTGTCCGTCAGGGTTGTACACACATGTATGGTGCGCTTTCTTGACGACGGTTAGGCTGTGCTTGGCAGCCATCGCTGCTGGGTCGGCCTTGCCAAAAAGCCGTTCGTATTCGCGTGCGTGTGGGGTTATTATTGCACCTTTGGCCAACGACAGCCAGTCGGGATGCATAGAGAGGATATTGAGGGCGTCGGCATCCAATACCAGCGGAGTGCCTGCGGGACGTTGCATGAGAAGCTGCCGCAGGGCTTCGGCGGTGGCGGGGTCGGTGCCGATGCCGGGTCCGACGGCGATGGCGGTATAGCGGTCGAGGTGTTCAGGCACGGTGGTGAAGAGGGTGGGGGAGGCATCGAGGCTTACCATAGCTTCGGGGAAGGCCGTTTGCATGGGGTCGACGCAACTCGAGGGCAGGTGCACCGACACAAGTCCGCAGCCACTCCTTAGCGCGGCACGTGCCGCAAGGATGGCGCAGCCCATCTTGCCGTAGCTGCCTGCTACCAGCAGCCCGTGACCATAGTCGTGTTTGGTGGTCTCTTGATTTCGCATATATAGTAAAACGCCGCCACAGGATTTATATTGCCTGTGGCGGCGTTTTGTTGTTTAAAAGTGTCTATCAATCGGCAGTTCCGACGGCACCATCCTCGGGACGGAGGGTGACGGCGACGTAGTTGTTGAGGTTGATGTACTTCTTGGCGATGGCCTTGATGTCCTTGACGGTGACGGCTTTGACCATGCGGTCGTAGTCGTTGACCACGTAGTCGCGGCTCTCGTTGTAGCGGTAGCTGCCGCTGATCTGGCCGAGCCAGAAGCTGTTGTTCTGTTTGGCTTTGCCGCGGTTGACAATCATCTGCTCCTGGACTTTGCTGAGGGTCTTCTGGTCGCAGCCCTTCTTGATGTACTGTTTCAGGATCTTGATGCAGTCTTTCTCAATCTTCTTGGCCTTCTCGGGGTCGCAGCCGATGTAGAACTGCCAGCTCACCTGGCCTTCGGGGCTGATCTCGTAGTCGCAGCCGGCACTGGGGCTGTAGGCGTCGCCGTTCTTCTCGCGGATGATTTCGAGGGTGGTCATGCCGAGGGCGTCACCGAGTTCCTGAATGGCGATACGGGTCTGCGGGTCGAGTTCGTTGACGTTGACGTTCATCTGGCCGGTTATGAGGAGCATGCCCTGCTTCTCGATACCCTTGACGGCTTCGGCGTGCTGGATGCCTTCGGCGAACTTCGGGTTGCGGTTGATGAATTTCTCGCCATGCTGCTTGCCGTTGACGGGCAGATGGTTGAGATACTTGGCAATGAGGTCGATGTCCTTGTCGCTCACGTTGCCGACGAAGAAGAATATCTGGTCACCGGCATCGGCAAAGCGTTCGCGGTAGATGTCATACATGCGGTCGAGGTTGAGGCTGCGAACCTTCTCCTCAGAGGGAATGACCACGCGGCGTTTGTCGTTGGGGAAGGCAGTCTTGTAGTAGGTCTCGATGAAGGCCACCTGCGGGTTCTCGCGGATGAATTTGACCTGCTGGATGGTGTTCTCGATATTGCGCTCATAGGCTTCCTGGTCCTTGCGGGGGGCGGTGTAGTAGAGGTTGATGAGCTGCAGGGTGGTTTCGAGGTCCTTGGGCGAGCAGCTGCCGCTGAAGCCCTGGCTCTCGTCGTTGATGTTGGGGCTGATGCTGAGGTTCATGCCCTTGAGCTTCTTGCTGAGCTGGGTGGCGCTGAAGTTGGCGATACCACCGGCGTCGATGAAGTTGGCAGCATTCTGGGCCTGGTAGGCCTCCTTGTCGTCGTAGAGCGAGCTTCCGCCAAGGGCGAACGAACTGATGATAATCTCGTCGGCCTTATAGTCGGTCTTCTTCACGATGAAGCGGACACCGTTGGGGCAGGTGTACTCGGTGTAGTCGAGCACGCTGTTGGTCTTGCTGGCTTTGGCCTTCACATCCTTGACCTCCTCGGCGAAGAGGGGCTCGTCTTTGAAGTTGTCGACCCAAGGCTCGGTCTTGATGTTACGGATGCTCTTGATAATGTCGGTGGCTTCCTTCTCGGTGGGCACCTTGAAACCTTCCTTCTCGGGAGCGGTCAGGTAGAAGACTATGTTCTCGTCGGTAATCCAGCTGCTGACGAGCTTGTTGCACTCCTCGAGGGTAATCTCGGGGATGAACTCCTTGGCATATTTCCATTCCTGGCGGATGCCGGGGCAGGGCTCGTTGTCGAGGTAGTGGTTGGTGTATTCGTCGGCGAGGCTGTTGGTCTGGGTCTTGTTCTCCTCCTTGGCCAGCTTGGTGTAGGTGCTGAGGAGGTCTTCTTTCTGGCGGTCGAGCTCGGCCTGCAGGAAGCCGTGGTCGTCAATCTGTTTGATCACCTGGAGCAGCAGCTGGGCAGTCTCCTCGATGCGGTTCTCCTTGGGAGCGGCACCGACCTCGAAGACGTCGATCTCACGGCCGAGGAAGCCGCTGTGGCCACCGTTGGCATACATCATGGGGGCGGTGGGCTTCTGGCAGATGTCGCTGAAGCGCTCGTTGATCATCATGCCGATGAGGCTGCGGACAAGCATCTGGCGGTAGTCGCCGACGGTGCCGTTGTGGGCTTTCTTGTGCTTCCAGAAGATTTCGAGGCTGGCACTGGTGGCCTCCTTGTCGGTGGCGATGGCCACGAGGGGCTCCTTGTTGTCGGGGATAGCATAGCTCAGACGGGGCAGCTTCTCCTTGCCGAGGAACTGGTGGCTGCTGAAGACGTCTTTCACCTTCTGCTCCATGGCAGCGGCGCCCTTCTTGCCAGCGTACTCGTAGTTGTCCATGTCGCCAACGATGACGATGGCCTGCAGGTCGGGACGGTACCAGTCGTTGAAGAAGTCGACGATGCTCTGGCGCTCGAAGTTCATGATGACCTCTTCCTTACCGATAGGCAGACGGTCGGCATAGCGCGAGCCTTTGAGCATGGTGGGCCAGGTCTTCTTGCGGAGACGGTCGCCGTGGCCTACGCCACCGCGCCACTCCTCGTGGATGACGCCGCGCTCGCTCTCGATCTCCTTCTGGTCGAAGAGGATGTTGCCGGCCCAGCCGTCGAGGATCTCGATGCCCATCTTAACCATCTCGGCGTCGTCGGCGGGCATGTTCACGTAGTACACCGTCTGGTCGAAGCTGGTGTAGGCGTTGATGTCGCGGCCGAACTCGACACCGTGCTCCTGAAGCTTCTGGATCATGGTGTTGTGGGGATAGCCCTTGATGCCGTTGAAGGCCATGTGCTCACAGAAGTGGGCGAGGCCCTGCTGGTCGTCGCGCTCCATGATGGAACCGGCGTTGCTGACCAGTCGGAACTGGATCATGTTCTCCGGCTTCTTGTTGGCACGGACGTAGTAGGTGAAGCCGTTGTCGAGCTTACCATAGCGCACCTTCTTGTCGAGGGGCACATTCTCTGTCAGATCGCTCTTCTTGGCAGGTTTCTCGCCGCCAAGCTGGGCGAATGCTGTACCGCCCATGATGACGGCAATCAGCAGAATCCAAAATGATTTCTTCATTGTTGTGATGTTTTAAAATGTTTGTTATTTGTATTGTTTATTGTTTCAATTCTTAACTCTTAACTTTTAACTTCTAACTTCTAATCCTCCCTGTATTCCAGCAGGTCGGCAGGCTGGCATTCGAGCACCTGGCACAGGCGCTCGAGGGTGCTGAAGCGCACGGCGCGGGCTTTGCCGGTCTTGAAGATGGAGAGGTTGGCAGGCGTGATGTCCACCTTCTCAGCCAGTTCGCCCAGCGATATCTTCCGCTTGGCCATCATCATATCAAGGTTGACTACAATCATTCTTTTACTACTTAACTCCTTAACTACTGTCTCCTTAACTACTTTTTTATCATATCGTCAGTTCCTGTTCTTCCTGTATGTCGCGCCCTATCTTGAATATCTCGGCCATGAAGATTATCGTCAGGCCGAAGAGTATGCGGGTGATGTGTATCGACACCTTTGCTGCGGGAACCCACTGGCTCTGCTGCAGCAGGTCGAAGGCAATGCTGCGCTCCAGGTAGGTGCCTATGTCCATGCCCAGCGACATGAGGATCATAAGCACACCGGCCCAGGTGAGCCAGGTGATGTTCTTTTTGGGGAATATCTTGCCGCGGCGCGTATATATATAAAATGATATAAGGGCCATTACCACGAGCACCGTCATTGCCGTTCCGGCGAGCACGCAGACAATCTGCAGCCACATGCACCAGGCTGCCTTGCCGGTGGGCAGGGCGTCCATGTCGTCGGCAACGATGCCTATGTCGTAGCGGCTCACCTTGGCGTTGGCGCTGAGGCCTTCGGGCAGGCCGTCGACGTCGAAGTTCTGCTGGTAGAGTTTCGGTCCGCTCTGCAGGTCGGTGATAAGCATGCCGTAGTCGCTCTTGTTTTCGCCCAGGTTGGCCACCTCGATGGGGTCGGCCGAGGTGAAAACATTGAGGAAAAAGAGCGCTATGCACAATGCAATCACGCCTATGAAAATAGCGTAAAGTGTTCTTATTCGTGTTATTGTAGCTTTCTTTGCCATCGTTTTATCTGCTCTTATCGACGGCAAAGATACAACTTTTTTCTAACATACAAGAAAAATTTTACGAAAAACGAAAAAAAATTATCGTTTCTCAATAAATAATATATGTAAAACAAGAAAAAGTGTGCTTCTGATAATCGTCGGAAGATTTTATTTTGCCCAGCAGGTGGTTGCGTATAACTACTTATTATAGCAGCAGCACGTTGAGTTTATTGTCACATGCAAACTCAGCGTGCTGTTGCTTTTTATCGGACTGTGCCGGTGCTAACCTATTCGATAGAGAGTTTCATTGTCGATGTCCCTTTTTCGGTGTTGATGCGTACCAGATAGGCGCCGGTGGGCAGTGCGCTTACATCGAACTCTGCATAGTCTCCGTATAGTGCTTTCTTGCGCCAACACTTGCCCTGCATATCAATGATTTCGACGCTTCCCTGCTTGTCTCCGGTGCATTTCAGGGTCACAAGGCTCTTGGCAGGGTTGGGGGAGAGGGTGAAGTCGGTAGCTTCGATGGTGTTAATGCCTTCAGGGGGTGTTGGAGGAGTTGGGATGGAGTCGATGAGGCAGGGTGTGCTCCAGTTGCTCCAACCTTCCCAGATGCCTGTCTCGCAGTATCCGCGCACATAGACGTGATAGGCACTGTCATCGTTAATGTCGGTGTATTCGATATAGGGGTTCGTAGTCGGGATAATCAGTCCAGTCTCTGGGTCGCCGCCCGGCGCGGTGCGCGACACTTCCCAGTGGAGATTATTAGTGTCCACCCATTCCACACGTACCATGAGGCTGTCCCTGTACGCCACCTGTGGCTCTTCCGGCGTAATGCAGAAGGTATCCACTTCGATGATGGGAAAAATCAACTGGAAAAGCTTTCGCGTGGTGTAAGACCAACTGCTGTCGAGTCGTGAGGAGTCATAATAGATGAATTCGGGCATCTCCGCTGCGCAATCCTTGTAGATAGTGCCTTCCGGCGCACCATAGGCACAGAAGTCCCAGTTGTGGAATGCGGCATAGGTAAAGGCTTCAAATGCATTGGGGTCATTGGAATTGATGCTGATATCTGGAAAAGCGCAACCCACGTAGAACGAGTCTGTGACGGTGATGGTACTGTCAAAATAGTATTCACGCAGCGAGACGATGGTATCATGGTCCTCCATGTTGGAGCAGAAGCCTGCTTTCATAGGCAGTTCCATATAGCGTTTGGGGTGGGTCATGTAATCGTCCGACCAACGGACGCGTGCCATCTCCACCAGTCCGCCGACGGTGGCGCCACAGAGAACATAGTCCATCGCAGGCTCGATGCTGGGGTCCAAATCCTCATAACGGTTGGCGCCCTGTGTGTTCAAGCGTGCCACGGTCGAAGCGATGCCAATCACCTTCAGCGGAGTGTTGGTTGTGTGTTTCATGTACCCAGTCGCTCTTCCTACAGCGGTGTTGACCAAGCTGTCGGTGTGGCCTGCTGCGTTGAGGATAGGCCACCAGCCTTGTTCGTAGTGGTAGATGGGACATTTGCCGCGCACGGTGTCGCCGACCTGGTGATAATAGCCGCTCTGGGCCATAGCGCTGCCTGCCACAGCGATAAACGACAGGATGAACAATACTTTTTTCATTGTTGTTATATTTAATGTTTATTCATCATTAAAATCGTACGTTTCTTCAACCATATGTTTTATGACGGCTTTGTTCTTGCGGCTGCGGGTCTCATCTGCTTCTGGTTTTTTCCATTTGCTACCGTATGCCACCCCGTCGCCTGTCTCAAAAATGCTGACAAGACGCCGGTTGCCCAGCACAAACACCCTTAAATCGTCCACCCTGGCGCTTTTGGATTCGATTATTTTCTCCGGGGTCTCGCGGTGGGAACGATAAAAATGACAACTAGAAAAACCTTTTAGAATTTGGCGTTTCAAACTATCGGACATGTCAGGGTCGCTCATAATCTCGTTTAGTGTTTCCGAATAGCCGAAGAGGCTGTCGAGGAGCTCCCAGCCGCGGTCGGTCTCAGCCTCGAGGAGGGTGACGGGGAGTCGCAGGGTGTCGTTGACCACCTTGTCGCGAACGTATGTGACTCGCACCCCCTCAAGCTGCATGTCAGCAAAGTGGCGGTAGACGCTGCTGCACTCGTTGTACGACAGTTTCCGCGGCGTGAACTTACATGCCGCCACGACGCCTGTCACCACGAGGGCCGCCACAAGGGCTATGAGTATGCTTCGTTTCATAGGCTTGCCAATAGGAGTTGGTCGATGGTCTGCACCGTCTCGGCACGGTGACTCAGGTTGCTGGCATATAAGCCGTCTGAGGACTGAATATTATCCACGACGAGCAGCCCCGCGGTGACCACCACGGCGAAGGTGGCCAAACCCGACACTATGGCCCGGCGGCGCTGGCGCCGGTCGAACCACTTGTCGAAGCCGTCGGTCATGGCCTTAAGTTGTTGCCTCATATCATCTTCCATACTCTTTCTTCAATTTATTTATGATACGGTTCATTCGTTGATATACGTTGTTGCGCTCTATGCCCAGCGCCTGCGCTATCTCTGCGGCGTCATAGCCGTCGAGGCGCATCTGCAGCAGACGTCGCTCCTCGTCGCCGAGGAGGCCCATCATGTCGTTTATATGCCTTGCATAGTCCACCGTGGTGTCGGCCATTTGCTTTTCGTCCAAGCTGTCGAGCGGCACGGTGTCGGGCTCGCGTTTGCGGTAGAGGTCCACCAGCACCGACCGTGCTGTGCGCCACACCCATGCACGTTGCTGCCACGCGTTGGCCCTGTCGCCCAGCTGGTCGTAGCGGATCCACATCGCCAAGTAGACCTCCTGCACAAGGTCGCGGGCCAACTCCTTGTTGTTGCGGGCAAAGCGGCAACAGGCCCGCCACACAGTGGTGCGGTGCCGCAGCATGAAAGCCTCATAGTCGGCGTATGTACTCTTGCGCGGATTGCCCATACACTATATATGACGAAAAAAGAGGATGAAATCTTACATCCCCTTTATTTTTTTTTTAGTAGGACCAGGCCTTTTTGACCGTGATGGTAATCAGCATTCGTATTTCTCGAGGGCCTGGCGGAGCTCTACGGGGCTGATGTCGTGGTGGATGGTGCCGCCGATGGCGTAGCTGATGGCGCCGGTCTCTTCGCTGACGATGACGCTTAGCACGTCGAGCTGTTCGGTGACGCCGATGGCGCTGCGGTGGCGCAGGCCGAGGTTGGGGTCGATGTCGAGGCGCGAGGTGACGGGCAGTATGCAGCGTGCTGCCAGCAGCTTGTTGCCGTGGGCGATGACGGCGCCGTCGTGCAGGGGCGAGTTCTTGAAGAACAGGGCCTCTATCAGCGCGCTTGAGGCCAGTGCGTCGATGCGCTCGCCGGTGTCGATGAGTTCCTCCACCTCGTTGCTGCGCTTGAAGACTATCAAGGCTCCGGTCTTGCTCTGCGACATGTGCATGCAGGCGTTGACGTAGGCTTCGTAGCTCACGTTGCTGGTGTTCTGTATGTTGTGGCGCCAGAACTGGATTCTCTTCCACAGCGATTCGTTGAGCTGTGTCTTGGTGCCGAGGAAAAGCAGGAACTTGCGAATCTCGGGTTGGAATATGACGACAAGGGCTATGAGACCCACGCCTGCCACGGCGCCGAGCAGCGCGCCGAGCAGCCGCATTCCCAAGGCATTGGCCACACGCCACACTATAAGCAATATGAGCAGTGCCCAGAAGATGAGCATGACGTTGGTTCCGCGTGCCATGCGGTAGATGTAGTAGAACAGCGCCGCCACGATGAGGATGTCGAATATGTCGACCACACGCAGTGCAGGCAATCCGAGTATTTCCAGAGGTATCATATATTTATGCTTTACTGTTTATGGCTAGGAGTTTTATTGTTTCGAGAGCGGGCTTTACGTCGTGTACACGTACAATGCGGGCGCCGCGGTCGAGGGCTATGGCGTCGAGGGCTATGGTGCCGTCGAGGGCCTCGTCGGGAGTTATGCCCAGCGGACGGTAGATCATGCTCTTGCGGCTCAAGGCAGCCAGCAGAGGCTCGCGGAAGAGGGTGGTCAGCTCGTCGAGGCGGTCGAGCAGCATGTGGTTCTGCTCCACGGTCTTGCCGAAGCCGAAGCCCGGGTCGATCCACACGTCCTTGACGCCGAGGCGGTAGAGGGTGTCGAGCCGCCGGGAGAAGAACTGTACCATGCTGTCTATCAGTCGGTCGTCCTCCAGGTAAGGCTCGTGGTTCACATGCTCGCGGCCGCCGTGCATCATTATATATGGCACCTGCAGCTCGGCCACGGTGGCGAACATTTCAGGGATTGCTTGATTGCTTGATTGGTTGATTGGTTGAGTGAGCTCGCCGCCAGCGATGTCGTTAATAATGTCGGCGCCAGCCTCGATGGCGGCGCGGGCGGGAGCGGCGAAGCAGGTGTCGACCGAGATGATGCAGTCGGGCATTTCGCTGCGGAGCAGCCTTACGGCCTCCGTCAGGCGGCGTGCCTCCTCGTCCTGCGGTATGAGCGTGGCTCCGGGGCGCGACGACGAGGCGCCGATGTCGATGATGTCGGCACCGTCGGCCAGCAGCTTGCGGGCCTGTGCCAGCATGGCCTCGGGCTTGCGGTAGCGGCCGCCATCGTAGAACGAGTCGTCGGTGACGTTGAGTATGCCCATCACCGCCGGCCGGTTGAATTCCACCAGCCGTCCTTGCACCGTGATGCTGAAACTCTTAAAGTTGTTCTTTTTCATTCTTCCCCACTAACGCAGGAAAGCCTTTTTTATTGTGCCGCCGCGAAAAAGGTCATTGCACCATCAGCCGTCGGGTGGCGGTGCGGAGGGAGGTGTGGATGCGGACGATGTAGGTGCCACGCGGCAGGGAGGCGACGAGATGTGAGACGTGAGAGGTCGGAAGTGGGTGGTATGTGAGTAGTATGTGAGTAGTATGTGAGCAGTATGTGATGGGGGAGAAGTGAGAGTTAGGAGAGAGTTAGGTGAGAGGAGAGATGGGAGGTGGAAAAAAACTTTTTATTTATTTATACAATAAAGAAAACGTATTGTCGTTATAAACATAATATGACTAAAAACGTGACTGATAAACTTGATACAAGAAAAGAGATAGAGCAGCAAGCGGCGGTGTGCCGCACGCTGTTCGAGAAGAAGACGCGCGACTATGGTACGTCGTGGCGTGTGTTGCGCCTGCCGTCGCTGACGGATCAGATATTTATCAAGGCTAACAGAATAAGGAGTATACAGGAGAGCGGCGAGAACCGCGTGGGCGACGACATCAGGGGCGAGTTTGTGGCTATGGTGAACTATGCCGTGATGGCGCTGATACAAGCAGAGGTGGAAAGTGGGAAGCTGAAAGTTGAAAGCGAAGATCCGATGGAGTTGCCGTTGGAGGAGGCTATGCGGCTGTACGACAAGCATCTGAATGCCACGCTCGAGTTGATGTTGGCCAAGAACCACGATTACGGCGAAGCCTGGCGCCAGATGCGCGTGAGCTCGATGGTGGACTTGATACTGATGAAGTTGCGTCGCATAAAGCAGATAGAGGACAACGACGGCAAGACGCTGGTGAGCGAGGGCGTCGAAGGCGGATACATGGACATTGTCAACTACTCGCTGTTCTGTCTGGTTAGATTAAATGGTTGAAAAATGAAAGATACAAAACTGAACTACACGCTGAACGTGATTTGCCGATGGGTGGTGGGTCTGGTGTTCCTCTTCTCGTCGTTTGTGAAGGGGGTCGACCCGATGGGTACCACCTTCAAGGTACAGGAATACATGACCGCCTGGAGCATCGGCGGTTTGACTTTCGAGTGGGCGCTGCCGCTGGCGGGAGTGCTGTCGATGGGGTTGATATGCGCCGAGTTTGTGGTTGGCGTGCTGCTCATCACCAACGCCTACCGCCGCCTGTCGGCCTGGCTGCTGGTGCTGATGATGCTGTTCTTCACGGTGACCACATTCATGGATGCGCTGACCAACAAGGTGACCGACTGCGGCTGCTTCGGCGACGCCGTGAAGCTCACCAACTGGCAGACTTTCTGGAAGAATATAGCCCTCGATGTGCCGACGGTGTGGATATTCATGACGCGCAATATGCGCCGCAAACGCCGCTTCGAGCGCGATGCCATCATAACGCTCGTGGCTGTGGCCGCGATGCTGGTGTTCGGCATATACAACATCAAGCACGAGCCTGTTATCGACTTCCGTCCCTGGAAGATAGGCAATGTGATGGTGGAGGAGCGCGAGCCGATGAACCACATGCTGATGCGCAATGTGGAGACCGGCGAGGAGAAGATGGTGGACTACAAGAACGGCGACTGGGCGTCGGTGCCCGAGGAGTATAAGGACTTTGACCGCTGGGAGATACTGCAGTCGACCAGCGACGAACCTTTCGAGGTTAAGGCTCCTGGTTTCTCGATGCTCGACCTCGAGGCCGAGGACCGCGCCGCCGACCTGCTGCCCGCCGAGGACGGCCTGATCATTGTCACCATACACCACATGGCCGAAGTTGACGAGAAGGGTGTGCGCGAGGTGAAGGTGGCGCTGCGCATGGCCGAGGACAACGGCATACGCATCGTTATGCTCACGTCGGCGCTACCCGAGGAGTCGCAGGCCTGGCTGGCAGACAACAACATTACCGGGCTCGACTACCTCTTTGCCGACGCCACGGCCATCGAGACCATGATGCGCGGCAACCCCGGCTTCATGTATATCGAGAATGCCACAGTGGTGGACAAGACGCGCAAGGCAGGAGAGTTGAAAATAGAAAAATGAATGTTTGAATGTTTGAATGTTTGAATGCTTGAGTGCTGACGCGCCAAATACTCAAACAATCAAGCAATGACACAATCAAGCAATAATTATGTTACAGAGAATACAGAGTTTTTGGTTGGTGCTGGCAGCATGCTGCATGGCACTGTGTTTTATGACACCTGTGGCAGAATACAAAGCCGAGGTTGAGTCGATGCAGCAAACGGTGCAGTCGGAGTTGAACCTGCTGCCCAAGGGCGAGGTGACGATGAGCGAAGAACAGCTGCTCACGATGGGCGCCACGATAGATTACAGCCAGAAGATGAGCGGTTTCAAGACCTGGCCGCTGGTGACGCTGGCTATATTCATCGGAGCCATCGCGCTGGTGAGCATATTCTTGTTCAAGAACCGTGTGCGCCAGATGCGTGTGGTGATGGTGGGCTTCCTGTTCAACGTAGTGTATGTCTTCCTGCTCTTCTTCTGGGCGGTGGACGCCTATGGCAAGACTATGGTGCAGGCAATGAATGCCGACAACCTGAATGTGACGTGGCTCGCGGGCGCCTATGCGCCGATAGTGGCTATAGTGTTCTTCGTGCTGGCTCACCGCGGCATCAAGAAGGACGAGATGAAGGTGAGGGCGGCCGACAGGCTGAGATGAGTTATGAGTTAATAGTTAAGAGTTAGGGAGTTGAAGATTGAAATACATAGCATAGAGCAGTTGCCGGAGGTGGCACGGAAGTTGCTGGAGGTGTTCAGGGACGACCGTTTCTTTGCCTTCTTCGGCAAGATGGGGGTGGGGAAGACCACGCTCATCAAAGAGATTTGCGCCACGCTGGGAGTCGAGGACAACGTTTGCAGTCCCACCTTCGCCATAGTGAACGAATACAGCGACCGCGAAGGAGAGCCAGTGTACCACTTCGACTTCTACCGCCTGAAGTCGGTGGCCGAGGCCTACGACATAGGTTACGAAGAGTACTTCTACAGCGGCTGCTACTGCTTCACAGAGTGGACGGAGAAGATAGAGGAGTTGCTGCCCGAGCGCTATGTGAGGGTGGAGATAGAGGAACGCGAGGGGGTGAGAATACTGACAGCGAATATAAAAGAACAATGACAAATAAAGAGAAAGAATCGATGGTGCTGGCCCGATTGGCAGCACAGGCAATGGATGAGAAGAAAGCCGAAGATGTGCGCATCTTGGACTTGCGCAAGGTGCATGGCGCACCGGCGGAGTTCTTCGTGATAGCCACCGGCAACGTGCCGTCGCACGTGTCGGCTTTGAGCGACGCCGTGCACGAGACGGTGAAGAAAGCCACAGGCTTGAACCCCCACAAGGTGGAGGGTTACAACAACGCCGAATGGATACTGATGGACTACTTCGACGTGGTGGTGCACATCTTCCAGAAAGACAAGCGCGCCTTCTATCGCCTCGACGAACTGTGGAGCGACGGCGAGGAGGTGGCGGTTTCAGTTAAGAGTTAAGAACTAAGAGTTAAGAACTAATGGCACAACAGCAGAATAACAACCAGCAGCAACCCAACAAGCCCAACAACACCAACCGCGGCAAGCGTCCGTGGTGGTCGAAGTTGCTATATGTCATATATATCATCATCATGATATTCCTGATATGGGGGCTCTTCGGTGATGGTGGATCGGCGGGCAAGCATGCAATCACATGGGAACGCCTCGAGCCGATACTGGAGAACCACGACTACGAAAGCATCACCGTCATCAACCAGGAATATGCCGAGATCAGGATCAAGCGCGATGTGGTGAACCGCGACACGGCGACCTACCGCGACATCATCACCCGTACGATGACCGGGCAGAAGGGTGAGCAGGGCTACTATGTATACAACATCGGCAACTACGAGCATTTCGACAAGGAACTCTCCATTGTCGAGGCGAAGACCGGCGAGCATATAAGTTATAAGATAGAGACCCGCAGCAACGCATGGAAGGATATAATGGTATTCTTCGGACCGCTGCTGATGCTCATCATCTTCTTCTGGATAATGAGTGCCATCACGCGCCGCCAGATGGGTGGCGACGGCAGTGGCGGCGGTTTCGGCGGCGGCATCTTCGGCTTCGGCCGCTCGAACGCCAAGCAGTATGATGCCACCAAGCAGAACAACGTAAGCTTCAAAGATGTGGCAGGACTGGCGGGCGCCAAGGAAGAGGTGATGGAGGTTGTCGACTTCCTGAAGAACCCCAAGCGCTACACCGACCTCGGCGGCAAGATTCCCAAGGGAGTGCTTCTGGTAGGCCCTCCGGGCACCGGCAAGACCCTCTTGGCCAAAGCCGTTGCCGGCGAGGCTGGCGTGCCCTTCTTCTCGATGAGCGGCTCGGACTTCGTGGAGATGTTCGTCGGCGTCGGCGCTTCGCGAGTGCGCGGCCTCTTCGAGGAAGCCAAGAAGAAGGCCCCCTGCATAGTGTTTATCGACGAGATAGACGCCGTGGGTCGTGCCCGCGGCAAGAACGGCATCACCGGAGGCAACGACGAGCGCGAGAGCACGCTGAACCAGCTGCTCACCGAGATGGACGGCTTCTCGAGCACCACCAACGTCATAGTGATGGCCGCCACCAACCGCGCCGACGTGCTCGACAAGGCCCTGCTGCGTGCAGGCCGTTTCGACCGTCAGATATACGTGGAACTGCCCGACCTCGAGGAACGCAAGGCTATCTTCGCCGTCCACATGAAGAACCTCAAGCTCAACAAAGACAAGGATAGCGAGCAGTATGTGGACCGCGCCTTCCTGGCCAAGCAGACTCCCGGTTTCAGCGGTGCCGATATCGCCAATGTGTGCAACGAGGCCGCCCTCTGCGCTGCCCGCAAGAACAAGAAACAGATTGACAAACAAGACTTCCTCGACGCTGTCGACCGTATTGTCGGAGGCTTGGAGAAGCGCACCAAGGTGCTCACCGACCAAGAGAAGCACACCATAGCCTACCACGAGAGCGGCCACGCCTCGGTGAGCTGGCTGCTGCGCTGGGCCAATCCGCTGGTGAAGGTGACCATAGTGCCGCGCGGTAAAGCCCTCGGCGCCGCCTGGTACCTGCCCGAGGAGCGTCAGATAACCACCTACGAGCAGATGTTCGACGAGATGACCTCGCTGATGGCAGGCCGTGCGTCGGAGGAGATAGTGTATGGCAGGATAAGCACAGGCGCCTTGAACGACATAGAGCGTGCCACCAAGATGGCGCAGGCGCTGGTGACCTACTATGGCATGAGTCCCGAGATTGGCAACATAAGCTTCTACGACTCGACAGGCCAGAGCGACTGGGGCTTGACCAAGCCCTTCAGCGAGAAGACCGCCGAAGCCATCGACCGCGAAGTGAAACGTATGGTCGAAGAGGCATATGCCAAGGCCAAGGAACTGTTGCTCAGTCACCGCGAGCAGCTCGACCAGCTGGCTACGCAGCTCTATGACAAAGAGGTGCTGTTCCGCGAGGATTTGGAGCGCATATACGGACCTCGTCCGTGGGAAAGCCCTGCCGAGACCGCAGAGACGGCCGAGGATGCCGACGAGCAGGGCGACAACGATGAAAAAAAAGACTTTGAAGAGGTATGAAGAATTTCTGGGTCAGAGCGGCAAGCGCCGTAGTGTATGTGGTGCTGTTCCTAGGGTGCATCTATAGCGGTGCGCTGCTGAAGAACCCCACTCTGGGTGCCATCATCTTCGGTGCCTTCCTGATGTTTGTGGCTTGCGGCTGTACCTTCGAGTTCTTCCGCATGGTAGCCCTTCAGGGAGCCACGCCCTGCAAGCCGTTGGGCTACGCCTTTACTGTGATAACGCTGCTGTCGCTGATAGGCATGCAGGCATTGTCAGGAGTGAACGGTCTTAAGCTGATAGGCGTTGCCATAGTGCTGCTGCCTGTGGTGTTCGGCATATCGGCAATAGTGCAACTGTGGTACCACAGCGAGCAGCCTTTCCGCGATGCCGCCTACACCATGGTGCCTATGTTCTACGCCGCCATCCCACTCGGATTGATGCCGCTGCTGCATTCGGGGATGAATGTGCTGGTAATGGTGCTCATCATGGTGTGGATGAACGACAACGGTGCCTATATGGGTGGCTCGCTGCTCGGCAAGCACAAAATGTGGGAGCGCCATTCGCCGGGAAAGACCTGGGAGGGTACCGCCATCGGAGTTGTGATAACTCTGCTGGTGGCCGTCTTCATTGGCCCGCTCTTCAATCATGATATCGCCTGGTACCACTGGCTGGTGCTGGGCTTCATCTGCAGCGTCATCGACACCCTTGGCGACCTGGTGGAGAGTATGTTGAAGCGCTCGGTGGGTGTGAAAGACAGTGGCAAGATAATGCCCGGTCACGGCGGTTTCCTCGACCGCTTCGACAGCCTGCTGATAGCGGTGCCTATGGTTTTTGTATACATCACTTTATTTGTTGAAATATGAAGATACATCGCGAAGGAAGGACAATAATACTGCTCGCTTTTGGTGTGACGGCCGTTATCTGGCTCGCCTTACTTTTCTTGGCACACCATTGGACGGTGTTCCACACCATCTTCATTGTGGCGCTCGTTATCTTCGACATCCTCGTGGCGGCGTTTTTCCGCATTCCGCGACGTATCTTCACCGAGAACGCCAACGAATTGATATCGCCAGCCGACGGCACCATTGTCACCATAGAGCAGGTGTTTGAGAAGACCTACCTCAAAGAGGAGTGCATGCAGGTGTCTATCTTCATGAGTGGCACCGACGTGCATGTGAACCGCTACCCATGCGACGGCGTGGTGGAATATGTGAAGTTCCGTCGCGGTAACTATTTTGTCGCTTCCTATCCCAAGAGCAGCGACCTGAACGAGCGCACCGAGGTGGGCATGCGTCTCAACAATGGCAAGAGAATCATGATACGTCAGGTGGCAGGTGTGATGGCCCGCCGCATAGTGTGCTACGCCAAAGAAGGCGAGACGGTGAAGCAGAACCAGGAGATGGGTTTCATAAAATTCGGCTCGCGCATCGACCTCTTCCTACCGCTCGACTTCCCCATCAGCGTGCAGCTGCAGGACAAGGTGCGCAATGCCATAAGCCCCATTGCGGAGATTGTATAATGCTTAAAGATGATAGGTGACCAGATACTATATGAAGATAACCACCTGATGGCTATCAACAAGTTGCCGGGCCAGATAACGCAAGGCGACAAGACTGGCGACACACCGCTTGCCGAGCTCGTGAAGGCGTATATCAAGGAGCGCGACAACAAACCTGGCCAGGTGTATTGCGGTGTCATTCATCGTCTTGACCGTCCTGTGTCGGGTGTGGTGCTGTTGGCCAAGACCTCCAAGGCTCTCTCGCGGATGTCGAAAGCCTTGCAGGACCGCAACTTCGAGAAGCATTACTGGGCTGTGGTCAAGAACGCCCCTCCGCAACCGGCGGCGATGCTCGAGAACTGGCTTGTGAAGAACGAGGAACGCAACAAGAGTTATGTCTTTGGTGCCGCACGGCCCAATGCCAAGCTGGCACGCCTCGAATACCGCGAGGTGGCTGTCAGCACAGGTGGCTACCATCTGCTCGACGTCAACCTCCTCACCGGCCGCCATCATCAGATACGCTGCCAATTGGCCAATATTGGCTGCCCCATCAAGGGCGACCTCAAATATGGCGCCGAGCGCAGCAACCCCGACGGCAGCATATCGCTCCATGCATACAAGCTGACCTTTGTGCATCCAGTGACCCACGAGCGGATTACTATCACCGCCCCCAATGTAGAAATAGAAAAAATGTTCAATATATGAAAAAAATAGTCCTATTTGCTGTTATCCTGTCAGCTATAACCACCCTCGGCGCACAGCAGGTGGTGGAGGACAACTTCTCGCAACTACGTCTTTCTTTCGGTGTGCCCGAACTCGCTACTGGCGAAGTAGGCCTTTGTGGAGACAAATACCTACAGCTCTCCATGCCTGGATTCATTGCCGGTGGCGAGGTGGGAAACCCCGAGGTGCCCGTCAGCACTTCGCTGCTCACCATCCCCTTCTGTTCGGCTGTCGAGGTTACTGTGGAAAGCGCCTACTATGATACCGTTCATCTCGGTTCCTCGCTGCTGCCACTGCCACTGCAACCGTCGCGCAGCAAGTCGGACCGCAGTGAGCCTGTAGTGCATATAAACAGGGAAGTGTATGCTGCCGATGCCTTCTGCGGCCTTCCGCTGGCTAGCGTAGAGGTGATAGGCATTGCCCGTGACCGTCGTCTGGCACAGCTGGTCTTCTCGCCTGTCAGCGTCAATCCCGTAAGCGGTGATGTCGTCGTCTGCCGTAAGGCCGACATCAAGGTGCGCTATATCGATGCCGACAGTGCAGCTACCGTGGAACACTACAATCGCTACCATACCCAGGCTTTCTCGGCAGGCAATACAATCAATACCCTCCTTGACACCAAGGGCGTTTCCAGTGCCATGCCAATCCGTATGGTCATACTTACGCCTTCGAGCCTCAAATGCAATCGCCTCGAATCTTTTGCCAACTGGAAACGCACGCAGGGTATGCTCGTCGACATTGTTGTCACCGACGAGCGCGGGCTCAACACCAGCACCGCCATCGCCAACTACCTCAAAGACCTCTATACCAACGCCACTGCCGCCGCTCCTGCTCCTACATACCTTATAATTTGCGGCGACAACGAGCAGATTCCCGCTTTCTCAAGCAAGCTCTCCAACGGCTATAACGACCACGTCACCGACCTCTATTTCGTTACCTGGACATCGGACGATAACCTACCCGACTGCTACCAAGGGCGTTTCTCGGCTACAGATACTACCACCCTGCGCAACATCATCATCAAGACCATGCAGTACGAACAGTACTACTTCGACGACGACAGCTACCTCTCCCGTGCCGCTCTTATCGCCGGTGTTGACAATACATATTGGAACAACACCAGCGACAATGGCTATAAGTATGCCGACCCCAATATGGATTACGCTGCCAAATACTATGTCAAAGGCGACAATGGTTTCACCAGCGTGACATATTATAAGAACAATACCTCTTTTGCGCCCGACGGTGTGACCGTCACCGGCAGCAGCCGTCCGGCCTCTACCGCCACCGCTCTGCGCAACCTTTATAACAACGGCGTGGGTTGGATCAACTACTCCGCCCACGGCGACTGGGACGAGTGGTCGTATCCGAACTTCACCGTCAGCAACGTTTCATCCATGAACAATGTCGGTATGCCTTCGTTCATGATCGGCAACTGCTGCCTCTCCAACAAATTCAACAAGGGTGTCTGCTTGGGCGAGGCACTCATCCGTCGTGGTGCACGCCAGGGTGCTATCGGCTATATCGGCGGCACCAACTCTACCTACTGGACCGAAGACTTCTATTGGAGTGTCGGCATCCGTAGCAATATCTCTAATACGATGAATGCTACCTATCATGTCGATAAGCTGGGGGTCTACGACCGTTTGTTCCACACTCATGGCGAGGCTTTTGAGAAACGTGCTGTCACTGCTGGCAAACTTGTGTATGACGGCAACCTCTCCGTCCAGAACTCATCGTCGCAGTCGATAATGAAGAAGTACTACTGGGAGATCTACGAACTCATGGGCGACCCGTCGCTCATGCCTTGGTTGGGTACCGCCACAGATCTCTCTATTGCTATCAACGACGACACCAACCCCATCAGGGTGCACACCGTGCCGTATGCCTATGTGTCACTCATCGACTCGGCAACCCTGCAGGTCTATGCGGCCACCTTCACCGATGCCAACGGCGACGGCACCCTCGTGGTTCCCGCGTCGGTCAATGTCGCATCAACATTCATTGCTGCCATAGCCCAAGGCTACAAACCTTTCTTCACCAGTGGCGTGCATCACGATATTGACGGACCTACGGTGATCGACAATGGTAGTGACGACAATACCATACAAATCTATCCCAATCCTGCCACAACCACCTGCACCGTCACCAGCGAGAAGAAGATGTACCTCGGACGGCTTTTCGACTCGCGTGGCTGCCTCATGGGTTCATTCTCCGCCGACGATACCGCTATGGTCATCCCGTTGGCCGACATCCCTCGCGGTATCTACCTGCTGCAGGTACATACCAGCGACACTATCTGCACAAAGCCGCTGATTGTTAAATAAAAAGAAGGAGATAAGGCATCCGTCTTATCTCCTTCTTCGTTTCTGGTGCTTAACCTCTAGTATCCCAAAATCTTCAGCATCGATTTGTAACTTTGCTCCTTGGCAAAGAGTTTCGTCGTGTATTCGCCGTTCTCGTCCTTGTCGATGATTACGTGCTTGGGGGCAGGTATAAGGCAGTGTTGTATTCCGCCGTAGCCGCCGATGCTCTCCTGGTAGGCACCGGTGTGGAAGAAGCCTATATACAGCGGGTCACCCTTCTGCAGTTTCGGCAGGAAGATGGCGTTGGCGTGCGAGTCGGCGTTGTAGTAGTCCTCTGAATCGCAAGTCAATCCGCCTAGGAACACCCTTTGGTATTCGCAGTCCCAGTGGTTGATGGGCAGCATGATGAATCTTTGGTTGATGCCCCAGGTGTCGGGCAGTGTGGTGATGAAGCTCGAATCTATCATATACCACAGCTCGCGGTCGTTCTGCTGCTTCTGGTCCAGGATGCTATACAGTGTAGCGCCGCTTTCGCCCACGGTGAATGAACCGAACTCGGTGAAGATGTTCGGCTCTTCTACTCCGCGCAGCGTGCATATGTTCTTTATCTGGGCCAGTATTTCCTCTGCCATGTATTCGTAGTCGTAGTTTGCCGCCAGGCTCACCTTCGACGGGAATCCGCCGCCGATATTCAGCGAGTCAAGCTCAGGACATACACGCTTCAGGTCGCAGTAGACATTGACGCATTTCGACAGCTCGTTCCAATAGTATGCCGTGTCGCGTATGCCGGTGTTGATGAAGAAGTGCAGCATTTTAAAGTGGAACTTGCGGTTCGGTTTTATCTGCTCCTCGTAGAACGACACGATGTCGTGGTAGCGGATGCCCAGACGCGAGGTGTAGAAATCGAACTTCGGCTCCTCTTCCGAGGCTATACGGATGCCAAGTTGCATGGGCTCGTTGGCATCGGTCAGTGTGGTGTCGAGTTGGTGGAATTCGTTCTTGTTGTCCAGCACGGGTATCACGTTGCGGAAACCGTCGTTGAAGATGCCGACGATGTTTTCTATGTATTGGTCCTTTTTGAATCCGTTGCACACAATGACCTTGTCCTTGTCGATCAGGCCTTGCGCGTGCAACTCTTGAATCAGGTTTATGTCGAATGCCGACGATGTCTCGAGGTTAATATCGTTCTTCAGTGCCTCTTCCAGCACGAATGCAAAGTGGCTGCTTTTGGTGCAGTAGCAATAATTGTACGTGCCTTTGTAGTCGGTTTTGGCTATTGCGACATTGAACAGGCGCTTGGCACGCTGTATCTGTGAGCTGATCTTGGGCAGATAGGTGATTTTCAGCGGTGTGCCATACTGCTTGATTACCTCCATCAACGGTATGTCGTGGAACATCAATTCGCCTTCTTCCGTGCGGAATTCATCCTGCGGAAAGTCGAAAGTCTGGTCAATCAGGTCGTAATACTTGTTTTTCATTGCAACTAAATTAATTAATTTACAATTATTTTACCAATCCGACTCACTTGGATTGCGACTGCAAATATACAACTAATTTAATTACTTTGATAAAAAATATTAGTCAGGTATAAAAAAAGCCCGCGTGTAGCGGGCTTTTTTATGTGTCGGTTTATATGGATTGATCGTGCTGTTTAATCCTTATACAGCTCGTGCAGTTCTATCTCGTATATCAATGGGGTGTAGCCAGGAACGCTGCCGCTGCCATTGGGACCGAAGGCCAGCTGGTAGGGGAAATAGAAGCGGTAGAGGCTGCCGGCGTTCATTAGTTGGAATGCTTCGATGAGTCCGGGGAACATGGGGTTGCCCACCACGTGGATTATCGATTCGCGTTTGCCGTATGTCTGGTCGAAGGGTTCGTTGGTGAGCATCAGATAGCTGCGGTAGTCGAAGCGGATGCGTTGTGCGTAGGATGCCTTGGGGCCTTTGCCTTCACGCAATACTTCGTAGTAGAAACCAGCGGGGTGGCGTTTCACGTTGGGGTTGGTGCGTTCCAGATTGGCGAAGTAGAGTTGCTGAACCGAGTCTAACGATGTTTCCATCGTTTTCATCTTTTCTTTCTGGCGCACTTGAGCCATTGCATATATATATTGTATCACTTCGTTGTAGACAGAGTCTTCGAGGGGCTGTTTCTTGCCTTCAAGGGTGTGCTTCACTGCCGCAAGGAACACCTCGTGGTCTATCTCTACTGCGTCGCCGCTGAGGATACTGTTACCGACGCTTTCGCCCATGGCCCAGGAAAGGGTGTCGGTCTGAGTGTTAAGTTTTGGAGCGTTGTTATTGCAACCGACCAACAGGAGTGTCGCTGCAACAAAAATGGGTGTAACTTTTTTTATCATGGTTGTTCGTGTATGTTTATCTTTATATTAAATTAGTTTATTTGTGATGGCTAATGGCCTCACTTTCCGCGTCCCTGCAGTATTATGATTACCGTGTAGAGCAGTATCTTTATGTCGGTCGAGAGCGACATGTTGTCGAGGTAGAGGAGGTCGTAGCGGAGTCGTTCCACCATCTCGTCGACCGATGATGCGTAGCCGTACTTGACCTGTCCCCATGATGTGATGCCGGGTTTCACGCGCTGTAGCAGTTGGTATTCTGGCGCACGGCGCACTATCTGGTCGATGTAGAACTGGCGTTCGGGACGGGGGCCGACGAGGGACATGGTGCCGCGGAGGACGTTGTAGAACTGCGGTATCTCGTCTAGGCGCACTTTGCGCATGAAACGGCCGAAGGGCGTTATGCGCGGATCGTCGTCCTTGGAGAGGGCGGGGCCTGCCTGCTCGGCGTCGACGTACATCGAGCGGAACTTGTGCATCTTGAACGGACGCCCCAGGTATCCTATTCGCTCCTGGGCGTAGAAGACAGGCCCCGGAGAGGTCATCTTGACAATGAGCGCGGTAACAAGGTATACGGGCGACAGCAGTACGATGGCCAGCAGCGAAAAGATAATGTCGAAAAGCCGCTTCAGCGAATACTGCCATTCGGGCATCAGTCGGTTGTTGATGACAATCAAGGTGGAGTGGAAGATGTTGTCCTGCTTGATAGAGCCTACTATTATATCGCGCGCGTCAGGCGTAATCTTTATTATTATGTCACCGCTGGTGGCGGCGGCTTGTATTATCTCGTTAATCCGCTGCTGCTGCTCGGGTTCGAGGGCTATGATCACCTCCTCGATGTTCTTCTGCTGCACTATGGCGCGTAGGTCGGCGATATTGCCCAGGGAGGGCATGATGGAGTCCAATGAGGAATGAGGAGTGAGGAATGAGGAATGTTCATCGTTGATAGTGACGTAGCCGACGAAGAGGTTGCCTGAGTATATCTCCTGGTTTTCCAGATCCAGGTAGGTCTGTAGCGCCCGCGGCCCGTTGCCTATCATGAGGGTCGGGAAGCCCAGACGGCGCTGGTGTACGCTGTCGACGGTGTGCGTGGTGATAATCAGTCGCGGTATGTAGGTCAGCGTGAAGTGTACCGCAAACAGGAATAGGAACGACGCATAGTGGTAGCGGTACGACGCAAACACATCGTCTATCAGCAGCAGGAAGTATATGACGACGACGCCTATGGTAGTCGCTATCAAGGTCTCCGTCAGCTCCTTCAGCCTCGCCTTGCGCAACACATTGCGGTACGAACCTTGTATGGTGTACAACGCCAGCCAGCCGGCAGGCACGAGTATGAGGCCTGCCCAGAAGTTATTGTCTGAGAGGATGTGCCCGAGTATCTCGCTCCATGGTGTGCCCTCAAGTGCCGCCTTGCGGAACACAAACAGGGCTCCCCATGCCAGCATGGCCGACAAGGTGTCGCAAAGTATATATTTGATTGTCTGTCTTTTCTTCACAATACTACGTTGGTTGTTATAAGTTTCACATTGTCAATCCGCACCTTGCCTTCGATGCCATCGGTGTTCAATGCCGAGAACGATATCTTGAAAGTGGCATGGTGATTGAAGTAAGCCCACGTACGACCAAGGTTGATGTACATGTGCTGCCATTTGTCCGTTGGATTTATCACCATCACCGGCAGCACATCCTCGGCGCCGCCGTTCACATAGGCCGAATGCATATACACCTGCAGGCGCACGTCGCTGCGCGTGTCCAGTTCCAGATACACGATGCTGCTGGGGTCGCTGACGCTGAAGGGGTCGCCGCTGATGGCGAAACGTTTCGTGAGGTCGGCGGCGCTCACCGTCAACTCGCCGTAGCCGTCGCCCGTGCATGCACTGTCGCTGTTGTTCACCGTGACCAGCGTCGAGTCGAAGCGCACACTCCCTTCATCGTGGTCGAACGAAGCCCAGAACAGCTTGTGTGTGAAGGCCGAATAGCGTGTCGTCAGCGTGCCTATGTTCAGTGTGTCGCCGCTGACAAACGTAGTGCTGTCGCCAGCCGTCAGGTGTATCTTGTCATAAAACGTATAGTAGGGTAGGGTGCCAGAGATACCGCTCTGCTCTATGGCGGGGTATATGTCGATATAGTCGGCCTGGCCGTTGAAAAGCAGCGGCGTCGTGAACGGCAGACGGAACAAACCCACCGTGTCCACACTCATGCTCCCTGGGTAGTGCGCCACCACATATGCCGCAACAATATCACTGCGGTAAAACCCCATATTGTACGACAGCGGGTCCTCGTCGCTGATGTCTACGTTGATACCCTCGATGTGCAGAAACGACGGCGCCGTGAAGTCCTCCTCCTTGCAACCCACCAGGGCCATGGCGGCAAACAACATCACGACAGCGGCAGATAGTTTATTTCTATTATTCATAATCCTTCCCCTATTAACGCCCCACGTCCGAAAATATTATACCTCCACCACAAAAATAAAATAATACACATCCACATCACATACTGCTCACATACTGCTCACATACTACTCACATACTACTCACTCCCCCTAAAAAAACTCGGCACAATAAATTGCGGTAGGTCGGCGTTATTGTGGTGTACTTTAAAACGAAGCACTATATGAAGGAACTGGCAATGCACGTCTACGACCTGATGGAGAACTCCACGGCCGCAAACGCTAAAGATGTCAAGCTGACTATCGTGGACAGCCTGAAGAACAACGACTTCCACTTCACCATCGAGGACAACGGCAAGGGCATGAGCCCCGAGTTCCTCGCCAAGGTCACCGACCCCTATACCACCAGCCGCACCACCCGCAAGGTTGGCCTCGGCCTGCCGCTCATCAAGATGAACACCGAGAAATGCGGCGGCGGCATGAAGCTCACCTCCGAAGTCGGTGTGGGCACCCGCCTCGAATTCTGGTTTGAACACAACAACTGGGACCGCCCGCCCATGGGCGACCTCCCTGGCACCCTTGTCATGCTCCTCTCGGCACACGAGGACATCCATTTCGTTATCACCTACCGCACCGACGACGACGAGTTCGTCCTTGACACCGACGAGCTCAAGGAAGCCCTCGACGGCATGTCCATGAACGACATCCACATCATCAACTACCTCAAGGAGATGATCTCCGAAAACCTGAAGGAGATTAAGGCTAATGAGTAGTTAAGTAGACAGTAGTTAAGTAGTTAAGGCAAATGCGTAGGATAGGTATTCTTTCTGATACTCACGGCGTGGTGCCCAAGCAGGTGTACTCCTTCTTCAACGACTGCGACGAGTTGTGGCACGCCGGCGACCTGGGCCCAGGGGTGCTCGACGAGCTCCGTGCGTGGAAAGAGGTGCGCGCCGTCTACGGCAACTGCGACAGCTTCGCCCTCCACTACGAACTCGAGGAGCGCGCCTTCTTCGTGGTCGAAGGGCAACGAGTGCTGATGACACACATCGGCGGCTGGCCGGGCCACTACCCCTACGAGCTGCGCCGCACGCTCGAACTGGCCAAGCCCGACATCTTCGTCTGCGGCCACAGCCACATCCTCAAGGTCATGTACGACAAAGATATGGGTTTCCTGCACATCAACCCCGGTGCCTGTGGGCATCAGGGCTTCCACAAGGTCGGCACCCTGGTGCGATTCACCATCGACGGCACCCCCAAAGACCTCGAAATAATGGATTTCCCAAAATAATAAAAGAGCCGCAACCTGCTTGGTCGCGGCTCCTTCTTGTCTACTGCTATCCTGCGAATGGTTATTCGGCAGGGGCGACGGTCTCTTCTGCGGGGTTGCCCTCGCCTTTGGGGTTGAGGCCGTACTTGTTGGGACCGTAGTTGGAGTCCATAAACATCCATACCAGGAAAACGATGGCGATAGCCAATGATATCAAAGCAAGCACTAAATAGAGTGCCGTGTTGGACTGCGATGCCAGGCTTGCGAACATGCTCAGTACGCTTCCGCCAACGGGCAGGAAATACCAGAAGCCCGACTTGCCGATGTCGTGCAGACGGCGCACGCTGACGGCAATGCTCGGAATGAGTATGGCGAGATAGTAGATGATGTAGATGTATAAGAACGGGCTCTTCAGCAGCATGAGGGTGAGCGCCTCTATGTCCGGGGCATCAGCGCCTTCAATGCCGGCTTTAATACTGACCGAAATGATAGGCCATATCCAACAGCTGACCAGTATCATCCCAATGATGAAATTAATCAGAGTGAACCACCAGAATTCCTTGCGACGTGCACGGCCGCTGAAATCGGCGTACTGCTTGAAACATTTAATGAACCATTTCATAATTGTTGTTTTTTGGGTTAATAATAAGGTTATTTATATTTTTTTGCTGGTATCTGCGAAATGACGACACCGGCGATTACTATGCACATGCCCGCCAGTTTGCCCCACGAGAAGATTTCCTGTCCTATAAGCAATGCGGCTATCAGCGAGAAGATGGGTATGGCGTTGTTGAAGATGCATGCCTCCGAGGCTCCGAGGTTGCGCACGCCGTAGTTGTAGCCGGCATAGGCGAGGGTGGAGCAGAAGAGGCCTAGCACGAGCAGCAACAGCAGCATCTTGGGGCTCCACGACAGCAGCGGCAATGCCGAACTGTCGAAGGCGAACATCAGCGGCAGGAAGTAGGCGAGGCCTATGACGTTCTGCCAGGTGGTAACCACAAGCGGGTGATATTTGTCAACCACCTTCACAAGCAGTATGGTGTATACAACGGCTATAATCACCGCCCCCGAAAGGAAGAGCAGCCCTTTCAGGTTGCCTGTGAGTCCTTCGCCGCCCATCAGCATGATGAAGACACCCGTCAGCGACAGCACCACACCGATAATCAGCGGAAGGCGTATGCGCTGGCGGTAGGCAATCCACATCCCGAAGGGGACAAAGAGCGGTATGGTGGCAATAACCACCGAGGCCAGCGAACCGCTAACGAGCTGCACTCCCGACGTCTCGCAGAGGTGGTAGATGAATGGCTCGCAGAGGGCAAGCAGCAAAAACCATTTTATGTCCTGCTTCCGTATCCGTTGCAGTCGGCGTGTAAGCGCCAATGCCGGCAGCATGACGAGCGACGCTATCGCCAGTCGGATGGTAATCAGCACCGTGACAGTCATGTGCTCTTCCGTCAGGAACAGCTCCTTGGTCATTATGAAGCTGATGCCCCAGAAGATGACAGAGAACGTTATGAGAATATATGTCAGCAGTTTGGAATTCATTGCGCTATTGCTTGAATGCTTGAATGTTTGATTGGTTAATTACAACTTTCACCTTTTTTTAGAACGGATAGTTGATACCGAAGTTCGTTACTATCTGGTTGAAATGCCAGTGCGGCGGACGGAAGCGGTGCGAGAGGGCGTAGCCGGGGTCGTATAACGGTATGCCGAAGTCGAGTCGCAGGGTGGCTATCGAAACAGAGACGCGAAGGCCAAGACCTATGCCTACAGCCACCTCCGAAGGCAGACTCTTCAACTTTATCTCGCCACCGGGATATTGCTCCGACGAGTTGAGGAGCCATACATTGCCCATATCGGCGAAGACTGCCCCTTCAAATACGCCTGCTATCGGGAAACGCCCTTCCAGGTTCAGCACCAGCTGCAGGTCGCCCACACGTTCGAGCATGTCTTCACTGCCATAGTAGGAGCCAGGCCCCAGGTGGCGCAGCTGCCAGGCGCGCATCGTCGTGGGGCCGCCGCCGAAGAAACTCTTCTCATATGGCATCGATATGGAGTTGCCATAGGGGATGCCTATGCCAAGAAGTATGCGGGCAACAAGCGAACTCTTGTCACCGATATAGTGGTATCGTGTCCATTCCCCGCCAAGACGTACATACTGCGCGTAGGGCACGCCGAGCACTTGGCGCACACCGTTGCTGTCGGCCTCTATGCCTGCTATGGCGCCGATGCCTGCCAGCAGGTTGCCGGCCGTCTCAAACGAGAGGTGGAGTATGGAGAAGTTGCTCCGCGAACCGTACACCTGGTTGCTGTAGGTGTAGTCATATCGTGCGTCGAGGATAAAGTGCGAACTGTACTGGTATTTCAGCCTCAGGTCCGACAGCTGGTTCAGGCGCGCCAGGAAGTTGGCGTCGAGGTTCAGTATCCGCACAAAGGTCATCTCTATGGGCAGCAGCTGGTGCGAGACATTCTTGTTCCAGCGCCAGTTGTAACCGAACGACGTGTTGGCCAGTATACGCTCGTAGTAGTAGCGGTATTGGTAGCTGCCGCCGAGGGTCAGCAGGGTGTGTGGCTTGGTGCGGTAGAAACGGATGCCGTTGGCGAAAGGCAGCAGGAAGATAGGCATGTCGAGCGACAGCTCCAGGTCGGCCTCGAAGGCGCTGAAGTTGTCGTAGAATCCTTGGCCGCTCTGGCGGAAGATGAGCTTCGGAAGTTCCAGCAGCATGGAACTCTTCACCCGCAGCAGTTCGGCACCGCCGAACAGGTTCTTGTGCTGGTATTCCAGCGAGGTCTGCAGTCCCAGGTTGCCGCCGAGGAGAAACGAACTGCTGTCCGACGAACCGAGCGGCGAGGCGTTGGTCAACTCAAACGACAGCGACAGCCGCTGCATCGTGCTGTTGATGAGTCGTATGTGCGCGTCGACAAGGGGCAGCGTGTCGGTCGACGAGGGCGACTCGGTGAACTCAATGTTTATGTATTTGAAGGTGCGCAGTCCCAGCAGCGAGTTGTAGGTGTCGGTGATATAGCGCGGTCGGTACGTCATGCCGGGGAAGATGGAGAGCGAACGGCTGATGGTCTGCGGCCTGATGCTCATCGGTCGGTCGTATATGTAGTGCAGGTCGATGCGGCGGCGGGCTCCGGGGTAGTTGTAGATTAGGGTGTCGAACTGCCGCGGCGCCTCTCTGAGGTTGGCGGTGCTGTTGGGAAATATGTCGATGTTGTTGATGTGGTATATCTTGAGCGCCGAACCGTCGACAACAACATCTATGCTCAGGTGTCCGCTCAGATAGGTGGTGTCGACCAAGAATGAGATGTTCTCGCCCGACGCGTGGAAGAATCCCGATTCACGCAGGTTTGAGGCTAGACGGGCTCGTTCGGCGGCCAGGTTCTCCTGGTCGTAGTAGTCGCCGACGCGGATGGGCGAGTCGCTGCGCCATTCGTCGAGCATCTTCGCTATCGTGCTGTTGTCGGTGCGATAGAGCACCTCGTCAATCACATGGCGTTGGGTGGCTGCCACGTGATAGCCAATCGTTATGTCGCGTTTGCGTCGCGTGATCTTTGTGTCCAGGGTGTCGAAACTTACCTTGGAACCGAAACAGCCTTTGCTCTCGAGCAGTTGCTGCAGCTGCTGCGCCGAACGGTAGGCTTTGTTCTCGTCGTATACCACCGTGGCCTGTCCTGTGCGGCGCCAGTAGTTGCCCCAGAAGGTGCTGTCGCTGGGCGATGCCCAGTTGTAGATATACATGCCGACGCGGCCCAGAAAGAGTATTTTGCTGTTGGGCTTCTGCAGCATGTAACTCTTCGACTTCTTCAGCGCCGCCGACACCTCGGGCGCTACATCGCTGCTGTCGGCCATGCTGATATCCACCACCTGCCGATAGAGGGCGTACTCGTCGTCGGCAAGGTAGCGCGTGTTCGTGCAGCTTGCTGCAACGACAGCCAGCAACAAGATGATTATATATGGCAGTCTACGCTTCAAGGGTGTTGAGTATGATGTCGGTGCTGCCGAGGTTGCGGCGCATCAGTTTCAGACAGGCGTCCGAGGCGGCACGGTAGACCTCCTCGTCGGTGAACCATTTCCGTAGTAGCGACACATCGGGGTGCTCGTCGACAGCCGTGCCGCCTCCTAGTTCGATAATGTCGTGTGCTTCCTGGAACTTGTGCCAGTTGGGACCGAAGACCACGGGCTTGCCGAAGGTTACGGCTTCCAGTATGTTGTGTATGCCCACCCCGAAGCCCCCGCCGATATACGCCACGTCGGCATAGCGATAGAGCTTCGACAGCAGGCCTATGTTGTCGATGATGAGAGCCTGAGATTGCTTGATTGTTTGTGGTGTGCCGTCGGCTCGGCCGACAATGCTTGATTGCTTGAGTTGGGAGTAGCGGACGCTGTCGGGGAACAGTCTCTCTATTTGCTGCAGGTGCTCTTCGTGTATCTGGTGCGGGGCGATGATGAGCCGTTCCGGGAACCACTCCTTGCCGTCGTTCAGTCGTGCCAGCAGTTGCTCGTCGGGCGGCCAGGTGCTGCCACAGACCAGCACTTTGCCATTGTATCCTTGCAGGAATTCTTCCACCACCGTGTCCCCCTCGGCGGCGGTGGCTATCTGGTGCACACGGTCGTAGCGCGTGTCGCCGGCGATGGTGCTATGCTCTATGCCGTGGGCTTGCAGCAGATGCAGGCTCTCCTCGTTTTGCACGAAGAGGTGGCCGAAGCACTCTTTCAGCTGCCGTAGGTACCATCTGCCCCACGGCTTGAAGAAATACTGCCCCGGGCGGAATATGGCCGAGAAGATATATGTGGAGATACCCCTGCGGCGCAACTCGCCGAGGTAGTTGTACCAGAACTCGTACTTGACGAAGAACGTCACCGTGGGCTTCACGGCATCGAGGAAGCGGCGCACGTTGTGCGGCGTGTCCATTGGCAGGTAGCACACAGCCTGTGCCTTTGCGTAGTTCTTCCGCACCTCGTAGCCCGAGGGCGAGAAGAAGGTTACGAGCACTTGGTGCTCGGGGTGCCTCTCGATGTAGGCTTCCAGCACAGGCCTCGCCTGCTCGAACTCACCCAGGCTGGCGGCATGGAACCATGCCACTGGACGCTCGTGGTTCAGCTTGGTCACCAGTTCGGGCCAGCGCTTCCACCCCTCAACCATCTGGCACGCCTTGGTGTGGCCGAACAGCGCCGCCACACGCACCCCCAGCGTGTAGAACCAAATCCCAATGGTGTAAATCAGACGCATAGCTTTTAGTCTTTTCGACTTTTCGACTCTTCGACTTTTCGACTCTTAGACTTTTCGACTTTTAGACTTTTTGACTCTTAGGCTTAATAATAGTAGTAATCATACGTCGTCTTGCCCATCAGCGGGAACATCCAGGTAAGCTTCACGCCGTAGAGCAGGTCGAAGTAGCGGTTGTTGTCCTTGCCGTTCAGACCCATCTTGTTGTCTATTATATATGGGCGGCTCGACCAACTGAAGCACTGGCTGATGTCGAAGCTGATACGCACGTTGACGTAGGTGGAGTAGTTGCTCATGAACACGAAGCCTATGCTCTCGGTCAGTATGGCGCCGTTGCGCAGGTGGTCGTACAGCTTGCCGTATTCGTCCACCACCTGTGGCACTGGGGCTTCGGTAAACTCCTGGTGGAACACCGTCTGCTGCAAGAACCATCCGCCGCTCACTTTCAGCAGCAGGCCCGAATTGGGGTTGCCTTTCAGCACCGGGATTATCTTCCCGCCGCCGATACGGGCTGCCAAGCCGCGGTTGTAGGCGGTGACATATCCGTCTGTGCCGCCCCACGAATAGGCGATGCCGTTGGGCAGATACACGTTGGGCATACGTTCGCTGCGCTCCTGCAGGTTGTCGCTGTTGAGGCCGAACCACAGGTCGGCGTCTAGGGTCACCAGCCAGTTGCTCTTGTATTTGTAGTCGCAGTTCAGTGCGAAGTCCAGCCACGGACTTCCGTACAGGTCTTTCATCCCGCCGCCAAGGGCCCCCTCGCTGGCGCTGCCGCCGCCAGGCATCAGTATTCCCGCCGAGAAACCTATCACGTGGCACTCCAAGGTGTCGGCCGTGAGCTTCACCTGGGCATTGGAACATAGTGCCAAGCATATCAGTGATGCTGTGATTATCAGTCGTTTGCTCATTTCGTGTCTAAAATCATTTCACCAAGTGAAATATTTTGTGTACTTTTGCACTCCATTTTTAACGAAACTTATTATTAATTATTGTATTCAATAGTCAAAAAATATGGCAAAAGACTTTCCCAAACGCAGTGAGAACTACTCCGAATGGTACAACGAGCTCGTCGTACGTGCCGACCTCGCCGAACAGAGCGCCGTCCGCGGTTGCATGGTGATAAAACCCTATGGCTATGCCATCTGGGAGAAGATGCACGACCAGCTCGACCGCATGTTCAAAGAGACCGGCCACCAGAACGCCTACTTCCCCCTCTTCATCCCCAAGAGCTTCCTCTCTCGTGAGGCCGAGCATGTCGAAGGCTTCGCCAAGGAGTGCGCCGTGGTCACCCACCACCGCCTCATGAACGACCCCAACGGCAACGGCGTCGTCGTCGACCCCGCCGCCAAGCTCGAAGAAGAACTCATCGTGCGTCCCACCTCCGAGACCATCATCTGGAGCACCTACAAGAACTGGATCAAGTCCTACCGCGACCTGCCCATCCTCTGCAACCAGTGGGCCAATGTCGTCCGCTGGGAGATGCGCACCCGCATGTTCCTCCGCACCGCCGAGTTCCTCTGGCAGGAAGGCCACACCGCCCACGCCACCCGCGAGGAGGCCGAGGCCGAGACCCGTAAGATGCTCGAGGTCTACGCCGAGTTCGCCGAGAAGTATATGGCCATGCCCGTCCTCAAAGGCCACAAGAGCCCCAACGAGCGCTTCGCCGGTGCCCTCGACACCCTCTGCATCGAGGCTATGATGCAGGACGGCAAGGCCCTGCAGGCAGGCACCTCCCACTTCCTGGGCCAGAACTTCGCCAAAGCCTTCGAGGTACAGTTCCTCAACAAGCAGAACCAGCTCGAATACGTCTGGGCCACCTCCTGGGGCGTCAGCACCCGTCTCATGGGCGCCCTCATCATGACCCACTCCGACGACAATGGCCTCGTCCTGCCGCCGCACCTCGCACCCATCCACGTCGCCATCGTCCCCATCGCCAAGAGCGACGAGCAGATGGCGCAGATCGACTCGCATATCGAGCCCATCATCCGCGCCCTCGAAGCCAAAGGTCTGGTGGTGAAGTACGACAACCGTCCCGAGTACAAGCCCGGCTGGAAGTTCAACGAGTACGAGTTCAAGGGCGTCCCCGTGCGCCTCGCCATCGGTCCCCGCGACCTTGAGAACGGCACCTGCGAGGTCTGCCGCCGCGACACCCTCGAGAAGATCACCATGCCCATCGAAGGCATCGCCGACCATGTCGCCGACCTCATGGAGCAGATCCAGCAGAACCTCTTCAAGAAAGCCGCCGACTTCCGTGCCAGCATGACCCGCCGTGTCGACACCTGGGACGACTTCAAGACCGAGATCGAGAAGAACGGCTTCCTGCTCTGCCACTGGGACGGCACCGTCGAGACCGAGGAGCGCATCAAGGAGGAGACCAAGGCCACCATCCGCTGCATCCCCTTCGACGCCCCCGAGGAAGAAGGCAAGTGCATCTACAGCGGCAAGCCCTCGCACCGCCGCGTCGTCTTCGCCCGCAGCTACTAATTGCAGTAGTTAAGGAGACATGAGTTAAGTAGATACTATTTAAAGTGGAGTCTTTCCGGGCTCCACTTTTTCTTTTGTCGCATTCGGAAAATAATTCGTATCTTTGCACCGTGAAAAGAACAGTGGGAATGCGTTAATGTGTGAATGCGTTAGTGTCTTCCCGAAACACTACAGAGGGGTCGCCGGAAGGCTACAGGAGAATAGGACTTGTTAGTAGGTTAATCCGAATAACCAAAGTGGCAGTTTTTTGCCGTAGGAGTATTCAATTCCGTCGCAGGCGAGATAGGCATTATCGCGACCAATAATCTGCCCTCCGTCCTTGGAACTGCCACCTACCTCCACAACAATCTTCCCGTCAATGATAAAATCAGCGGGTTTTGTGTACTCCACACCATGCTTATATGCCATCTGGTTGCAGAAGAAAGACTCTCTGACGGTTCCTTCGTTGGCTTGGCCAAGATTGAGGATATAACATAGGTTGGGGTTCTCCATCAGAATTTTGTCCGGTTTTTGCATACGCTTTACCGATGTGGCATCGGAATAGAGCAAACGAATGAGACGTGCATCATGTAGATATTGCAGATAGGAGGTAAGACTCACGCGACTCAACTCCGTCATCTTAGAAAGTTTGCTTACGTCCACCAGCATTGGAACTTCTGTAGCCAGTACCGCCAAAAGAGACTTCAGTTTCCGAATATTACCCACATCCACGCCTCGCTGTTGCGGTAGTTCTATGCCAAGAATCATGTCCACAACATTCTCTACCCTTGTAGTGTATTGGTTTGGATTCTCCTTGCGGAATGGGTAGTAGCCCGACCGCAGATAGTCTCCGAAATACTCCAAAGGTCTGCATTTGGCATTGACATTATCGCAGATGTCGTCGGCATTGTGAACGATATCGTCAAGCGAACATTTCGGCAAGTCGATTTTATGATAGAACCGCATATACTCAGCAAACGAGAGACCCTGCATCTCGTAACTTACACAACGTCGTGACAAGTCGGCTTCTGCATTTAGAATCTGTAACAGGGAGGAACCGGTAAATACAATCTTAAGGGTTGGGTAGAGGTCATAGATATTTTTTACATATTGGCTCCAATGAGGATACCTGTGCACTTCATCCAGCAGAAGACACTCTCCCCCTGAAGTGTAGAAAGACTGGACGGTGTCCATTAGGTCGTTGCGTGTAAAATACGCACTGTCGAGGTTAAGGTATAACGCTTTTTTTGTGTTAGTTCCATAGTGCAATTTGATATGCTGAAGCAAAAGTGTCGTTTTCCCAACACCTCTGGCACCACGAATACCGATAAGTTGGGTGTTGCCCCAGTCGATATCATTCATCACTGAACGTACAAAATTTGTTGTACTATTCTGAATCAGTTGTCGTTGTAATGTAAAAAGTGTTTCCATATATCCATTGTTTTGTGATGCAAAGATACACTTTTTGTTTAATATGCTAAACAAAAATTAAAAAATATTGTTTAACACATTAAACACAAATGGTGAAAAAGCAATATTCATTGACTTTCCCTGTGACTTTCCCTGAAATTGGTTGACAGATTTGGGATGGTTGTCGGCCGAGCCGACGCCACAGCAAAACTGAATTGGTTTACATTGTTTCGTCCATATCCCTAATCTGGTTTACACCTTCACGGTTTTGGTTTACACTTCCTCGCACCGCCGCGTCGTCTTCGCCCGCAGCTACTAATTGCAGTAGTTAAGGAGACAGTAGTTAAGTAGATACTATTTAAAGTGGAGTCTTTCCGGGCTCCACTTTTTTCTTTTGCCCGATTTGGAAAATAATTTGTATCTTTGCACCATGAAATCGGAATGACAAAAAACAAATAAAACAGAAAAGAAACAGAGAGATAGAATAAGGATAATTGCTTGAAAAGTAAACATTGATAATAGATCTTTGACATCCGCAGGGCAAGACCGACATCGGTCCTCATGGGTTGTGAATTGCTTGAAAAGTAAACATTGATAATAGATCTTTGACATCTTAAGACACTCAACATAAGACTGAACTGGGGTTGTGAATTGCTTGAAAAGTAAACATTGATAATAGATCTTTGACATCCCGGACTTTGTACGTATTTTTCAATTACTGTTGTGAATTGCTTGAAAAGTAAACATTGATAATAGATCTTTGACATCGCTTCAGCAGAAATTTGAACAGAGGAGTAGTTGTGAATTGCTTGAAAAGTAAACATTGATAATAGATCTTTGACATCGGCGACACGTTGGGATGAAGCCTACGAGGGTTGTGAATTGCTTGAAAAGTAAACATTGATAATAGATCTTTGACATCGCGGTATTTTCCATCCTCTTTGACTACTAGTTGTGAATTGCTTGAAAAGTAAACATTGATAATAGATCTTTGACATCATAAGACGACCTATTATAGAGGCGTAGCGGTTGTGAATTGCTTGAAAAGTAAACATTGATAATAGATCTTTGACATCGATGGGCACGGCCGCCTATGCCATCCTCGAGTTGTGAATTGCTTGAAAAGTAAACATTGATAATAGATCTTTGACATCCACGTTTGAACATTGTCGAAATCAACGTAAGTTGTGAATTGCTTGAAAAGTAAACATTGATAATAGATCTTTGACATCACGATGTCAATAATCGGGTGATATACAATGTACTATTAGTTGTCAAAGACTAAAAAAATCCCGCCATTATAGGCGGGATTTTTTGTTTGTTGTAATTGTTTTTTCAATTCTAAAACAATTCCAGTTGTTGTCCTGGGGCGTTGGGTTCTACCTCTTTCTTGCAGACATACAACTCAATCTCCGAAAACTGTTTGTCGGTGATAGTGAGGCATCCAACTTGTCCGTATTCTGGCAGGCTGGCCTTTACACGTTTAAGGTGTACGTCGGCATTCTCACGGCTGGCGCAATGACGCACATATATCGAGAATTGGAACATCGTGAATCCGTCGCCGATAAGCTTCTTGCGGAAGTCGGCAGCAGCCTTGCGCTCTTTCTTGGTGTCGGTAGGCAGGTCGAAGAACACAAGAAGCCACATGATGCGGTATTCGCTGAAACGGTCCATTTTACATTTCTGGGTAAACGACCCGGCGGCCTTCGCCAGAGAAGCAACGAGCCAACGAGGCTGTTGTCTGGCTGGCAGCGACCATCAGCGGGCTACGTTGTCCGCCGATGTACACTTCGAGAGTTGGAATGGTGAGCAGATGGCTTTTGATTGCTGTTGTGACTTCTACGTCGCAGCATACAGCCATTGTCTCCACCACGAGGCGGTCGACATAAGGGCGGTAGGGCTCCATGATATCGTCGGCCAGACAATAGGCATTGTAGCGGTTGTGGTGATGGATTCCAAGGGTAGGGAGTAGTCCGCTGCCGACAAGGGCGCGAGCTATGACGGCACGCAGTATGGCATAGCCGTAGTTCAGCAGGGCGTTGGGGTAAGCACCGTCGCGGCTGCGGGTGAAGTCGGGGATGGTGGGGAACATTTTGCTCCAATAGAAGGCAGCGGCACGTCCTTCAAGATTGGTGCTGTCGCCGGAGAGTACTTCTTTGGCCCATTGGCGCATGTTGCCTGTCTCTATGTCGTGCAGTTCCTTCAGCAAGGCTGCTTGGTTTAGAATCTTTTGCTGCACCGTCTGTTGCCATAATTGTTTGCGTAGTGGTAGCGAGGAACCAAGCTGGTCTTGGAAGCGCTCCTGCTGCACCGTATGTCCTTCCAAAGGCAGCATGAGCCCTACGGGCATGTGCGAATTGTCGCAGGTGACGACTGCCGCGTTGTTGTCGAGCAATGCTGCCATCACGCCGTGGGTGAGTGTTATTTGTCGATGGTCGAGCACCACAACGCCGATGTCTTCTATTGGTATTGTTGCCTGTTTTTCCGGCTCGTCGTCGTGCTTCTCCAGTTTGACAACCAGTTGCCCATTGCGCAGCGAGAGATAAGCTGGGTGAGAAAAACAGATGGTGCGCTTGATCATAAGAAATATTAATACTCTCCTACATGAACTATTCGGCCGATATGGTCAATGCGTACTTTCACAATGCCTTTAAGGTTGTTGAGCGATGTTATCCTCTTCCAGGTTATGTTTTGAAGGGCTTTTTTGTCATCTATGGTTGTCTCAAGGTGGTGACGGAACCAATAGTCTTTGCTCGACAGCTTTTGTACGCGGAATAGGTTGGGGCTAATCTGGCTGTAGTTGCGTTCGTCGGTAAGGTCTATTTCTGTGGGGTCGAAGCCCTGTGTAGGATTGGGAAAAACGAAGTATTCGTTTTGCTTCATGGTGAATAGGAACTGCCAACCTTTGTCTTTGTTATATTCTTTGTCGACAACGGGCATGTCGAGTTGTGTTACGCGTGCCACAGCTTCGTAGAAGGAAACTATATGCTCTTGCAGGTTGCCGTCGGCATCGCGGAAGATGGCTACATGATGGTTGTTTTTGAGGTTGACATAATCGGCAGGTTGCAGATTGCCATCTGCGTCGAGTATCGGATGGCCCTCTTTATCGTGCTTGTGGTGCAATGGTTCACCTGGAATGCTCTCGACGATCGTAACTCGCTTGATGTCGATGCCACGCTCACGATTGAGCCATATCGGGTTGCTGTCGAGATTGGAGAATGCTTTGCCTGCATCGCCGCCATATTCGGCCAAGCGTGCTTGCAACAGGCGACGTACCCCATTGTCAAGCACTTTGTCTACGTTGAGGTCTTTGTCTACGCTTTTGCGGATTGTGAATTGTTTGTCATACTGGCGTATGAGTACTTTTTCCGGCACTTGGACGGTATGTTCGGCGTCAAGCCAGATGGGGCTCTTGGCGGGGCTGTTTTTGCCAGTGAAAGCTTTCTTGGTGTCGCCGTCAAACTCATCGAGGCGTTGTTGCAGCGCCTTGCGGTAGGTGGTATTCTGCACTTGTGCTATTAGTTTGGCTGTCATTTTGCTGCCGACAGGCACCTCACATGTGGACGGTATGAGAGCAGAGCCGTATACTGTTTCCTTGTGCAGTTGCCCGCGAGGGGTGAGCTGTGTCTTCTGTTTATTGCCACCTTTGGTTTTGGTGATGTTGGTGTTGCGTGTTGCCACTTTGTTTTTTGCCTTGATAGATACCAGTATCATCTCGAGGTGTCGTTTGGCTTCTGCACGGAAGTTGCCAGCAATAGGCATGACGAAACGTAGGTGGCCGTTTGCATCGCGCTCCAGGAAGTGGCGCTCAATAGAACGAATGTCATCAATATCGCGGGCATTAAGATGATTGAGGTAGTTGATGTACGCCGGGCGGGTAAAGGCGATGGTGAGTGCATCCATAGCGTGATGGCGGTGGTCGTTGCGCTTTGTCCAGTCTTCGATTCGGCGTATCTGCTGCCCGTCGCGTCCTGTTATGACAGAGGTGAGTCCTTGTTGTTGGTATTTGCTCCAGTTGAGTTCCTGCATGATGTCGACCAGTTGCCAGTCTTGTCGCAGGCGGTCGGTGACGCTGCCGGTGGTGGCGGTTACGATGCGAGCAATGTCGTGCAACATTTCCTGGGCTTTGCGTGAGATATACTGAGTGTTGCGTAGGTCGCGCTCTATGAAGTCTTCAGGTATCTCGGCTTCAGTCATCTTGAGTTTACGCGCTTTGACAGGCGAGATGGCACCATTGCTAAGAAGGCTGTCGATGCGGCTTTTGTAATCAGAAACGCCGGAGTCGCCATATTTGTTTTTGACATAGTCGATGGCGGTGGCGTTGCTCTTTTCTATATTTATATCTCGGTATTCGAGAGTCTTGTTTGAGAAAGAGTCGTCGAAGAGGCGTGACTGCGGTATGATATGCTCGATGTCTATATCCTTGCTGAAAAGCTTTTCTTTAGGAATGTATTGGTTGGAGTATAATGTTTTATAGCCGTTTGGTGCCAGTTCTTGATAAAGTCGGTATCGGATGATGTCGTTGCGGCTGACATGCGTAAGGCCAAAGTCTTTCTGCAGGATGGTGCGGTATTGTTCTGTTTCGCGTGTGGTGCGGTTGATGGCTTCAGTCATAGCCTTGCGCTGTGCGGCGTTCCTCTTCAACTCGCGTGCAAGTTCGATGCGCACTTCGTCAGGACGACCGTATGCGTCAATGATTCCGTTGACTACGTTAACCATCTGGTTTAATATTTTCTCCACCACTGGGTTGCGAAGACTGTTTTTGGCCAGCGGCTCAAGATGCTCTTTGAGTGGACGGCTGTCGTTCTCTTCGCGGGTAAGAGACTGCTCGGAATGCCTATAGCCAGCCAGAGCGCATGCCTCGCTGTATTCGTGTCCTGCGGCCATGTAGGGCAGAATGCGTTTGATGGCTTTTGTGGAAATGCTGCAATAGTCATCCTCGAAATGCAGTTTGGCATATAGCCTGGCATATTCATATGGCAAGTGAGTCAGCTCCATAATGTGTTTGGTCAGCTTCTCGTCGCCTGTTGTTGTGTTGTCGCCTTCGAAAGAATAAAGAAGGTGCCAGAGTCTCATCTGCGGCTCGTCTTCTATTTTTTCGGCGTCGGTGTTGAGGTTGAGCCAGTCGGTGGCATATCCGAGACCATGGAATACTGACTTGATAATGTCGAGTATTTGGTCGGCAGGCATTTTGGAGAAGTCGTATTCCCCGTGTCCGCTTAAAGAGATAATCTCTTGTGTGGCCGAGAGGATATTGGCCATTGTGCGGTCGCCATCGAGCGATGCAAAATTGAGGTCAAGTCCGCGGGTTTTTGTGAAGAGTGCTTTTAGTGCGTCTTTCTTGCTGAGTTTCTCCTTAAGGAGCAGCTCTGTGCAGAGTGTTGCTTTCTGTTCGTCATTAAGCACATATTCTTCGTCGTCTTTTATTATAGTTACATTGTTTAGTGTTTGCCATATTCTGAAGCGTTGGAAAAGCGGCGATGATTTAGGGCATACTTTGCGATGTTCAAACGGGCAGTTGGCGACAAGCCATTTTTGCGACTTCAGCCTGCGTTGGTAGAAGATGATTATGTCGCGTATTTCGTGCTTTAGCTCCGGTGTCAGTTCTGTATGGTATCGAGCCTGCGTTTCCCATAGTTGTTCAAATTCATCCAAGTAATCTTGGCGGTAGAAGGGTTTGTTCTTGAGGCTTGCGTTGGGGTTGCTGTCCAGTTGCTGCATGAGATACTGCCCAACTGTTTGGTGGTTGATATATAGTATTTTGCTACGGTCGCTGATGGCACCGAGGTAGCCGCTACTGCTGTTTATCTGTCCGTTGACCTCGCAGATTACTGTTGCGAGCTCCTCTGGTGTCAGAGCCCTGTTGAGTGCATCGTTACGGAGAGAAAACAGTTGCTTGTTTCTCTCGAACCGATTTCCCTTGATGTCGGCAGTATAAATGCCGTATGTCTTCGAAAAGACAACGCTGGTTCCTTTCTTGCTTTGCCCTTCTATGGAATTTCGGAAATCTGTCGATAGTATTGTGCTATGATACTGATGCTGGTATGCCCATATTTTGTCAAGTTCGGCCAGCAGGTCGGAACGATAGAAGTCAGGAATGTAGTGCTTGCCTTCGCTTATCAACAGGTGCCCATATTGGCCTGGAGTCATGCCCGAATCGTAGAGTTGGCGAGCCATATCGAGATTGTTGATAAAGCTACCATCCTCGTTATTGTTCATCTTTCGGCTGCTCTTATAGCCTCTCTTCTTGTTAAGCATGAGCAATACACGTGCGAACTGCTCCAGGGTAATCTCTTGTGAGGCGGCTTTGGCTCGCAGACGATAGGTCTCAAAAGTACTATTGTTGCCATTCTCTGATAGAATAGTATTGTCAGATATCCATTGGTTTTCTTTGAGGAGGGATATAAGGTTTTCGCGTCGCAGTTTGTATCGTTGCAGATTGCGTCGCATACTCCTTTTTAGGGTTCTGTCGGCTGTAGTGGTGATGGGAGCACCTTTCTCAAAGTTGGTTTGCTCGTCGGTGGTTAGCGGATTAACGCGAACACCAAGACGTACTATAGAAGAGTCTTTTGGCATATCAGCTTCGTTGACAACCGCCCAACCAATACTGGTGGTACCAAGGTCTAATCCTAATACTTTAGCCATAGTTATAGATGTTTTCAATGGTGCAAAGATACATGTTTTTCAGCGAATAGAAAAAAATATTTTGCTATATTGTGGAAAAGTTGTATTTTTGCATCACTTTTTAAGCAATTCACAATAAGGATTATTCCGTTGTGAAAACATTTCGGAGGGCGGGAGCAGCAATGCTCCCGTCGTCTGTTTTGATTGAAAAGAATGCTTGGGAGGTTTGGCGGTAATATTAACCCATTTTTCCTTAATATTTCAATCCAGATGGTTTGGCCATAGGGTAAACACCCATATAGGTGGCCTATTTCGACAGTATTTCTTCAGTATTTCTTCAGTGTTTCTTCAGTGGATGACTGAAGAAACACTGAAGAAATAGCGGGAAGTGATTGAAAATCAGACGGTGTTTTCACGAGGTCTGGTTGCACCCTGGTCGCTCTGGTTGCGCAGGTTGCGCGGGGTTACAGCTTGACCAGGCGGTAGCGGGTGGTGCCGGTGCCGAGACGCTCGGCATGGGTGATGATGTGGGTGCCGTGTTTCTTGTTGACGCGCTCCTGCAGGGGGGCGGCATCGTCGCCCTCGGTGTCGCTGTGGGTGAAGACGAGGTCGAGACAGGCCTTGTCGAGGGCCACGGGGTCGGTGGAGGCCAGGATGCCCACGTCTTTCATCTTGGGCGAGGCAGGGCGGCCCATGCAGTCGCAGTCGACCGAGAGGTTGTTCATGACATTGATGTAGACGATGTTGCGTCCCTCTTGTTTGAAGTAGCGCTGCACGGCGTCGGCAGCGGTGGCCATGCATTCGAGGAAGGCGTCCTGCTCGGCGGGTTTCCAGCGGCTGTCGGTCGCGCCGGCGGAATGGATGTAGAACTTGCCGCTGCGCGAGGCAACGCCGATGGAGAGGTTCTTCAGCGCGCCGCCGAAGCCGCCCATGGCGTGGCCTTTGAAGTGCGAGAGATCGATCATGAAGTCGTAGTTGGCCAGGTGGCTGCCCACCTCGTCGTAATTGATATAGGTGGTGTCCTGCACCGGCAGGCGCATGGTGCCTTCGGAGTCCATGATGTCCACGTTGCCGTAGCCGCGCTTGGCGATGGCCTTGCTGTGGCTCTTGGTCTTGGCACGGCGGGAGAGTGGATAGGCGGTGTTGCACTCGACAAGGGTGCCGTCGACGCGCTGCACCAGGGGCATGATGAGGGCGGGGTCGAGGTGGTTGCTGTGGCTCGACTCGCCGGTGCTTATCTTCACGGCCACGCGGCCTGAGGCTTCGACGCCAAGGGCTTCGTAGATGCGCACCAGGGCCTCGGGGCTGATTTCGTCGGTGAAATAGACCACCGCGCCGTCGTCGCCCATGGTGGGCACGTAGGGGACGGGGTTGGCGCCCTTTTGGGCGCAGGCTGTCAAAAGGCTGATGGTGAGCGCTATGGCTGCTGTGAAATGTGGAAAGTTGTGTTTCATAATGGCGGCAAAAGTACGAATTAATTTCCTTTTTTCTTTTTTCACGAACAATAATATTTCTAAATATTCGTTAAAAGGTCGATGGAAAATGTTTAACCAAAAACTATAAAACTATGAAGATTACAAACAAAATGCTTGCTGAGTGCTTCGGCACCTTCGTTCTCGTGCTGGGCGGCTGCGGTACCGCACTGTTCGGCCATGTGGGCTTCCTCGGCGTTGCCATTGCCTTCGGCCTCACGGTGATCGCCATGGCCTATGGCATCGGCCACGTGAGCGGCGCCCATCTGAACCCCGCCGTGTCGTTCGGCGTGTGGGTCAACGGCCGCATGAGCTTGAAAGACATGCTCCTCTACTGGGTGAGCCAGATTGTCGGCGCCATCATCGCCGGCGCTGTCCTTTTCGGCATCTATAAAGCCGCCGGTCTCGGCGCCACGGGTGTCTTCGCCGCCAACGGCTATGGCGAGGCCTTCCAGGCCGCTACCGGCAATCCTGACTACCTCAACGTCTCGATGTGGGGCGCCTTCGCCGTCGAAGCTGTCCTGACCTTCATCTTCCTGATGGTGATCCTCGGCGCCACCGACGAGCGCAGCAACACCAAGGCCGCCGGCCTTGCCATCGGCCTCACGTTGACGCTCATCCACCTCGTCAGCATCCCGCTGACCAACACCAGTGTCAACCCCGCCCGCTCCATCAGCCAGGCCATCTTCAGCGACTGCGCCACCTGGAGCGCCTGCAGCCAGCTGTGGCTCTTCATCGTCGCCCCGCTTGTGGGTGCCGCTGTGGCCGGTCTGTTCTACAAGTGCGTCTGCGGCGACTGCTGCTGCAAGAAGTGCAAGAAAGACTGACGGAAGTGAAGAGTGAAGAGTGAAAAGTGAAAAGTGAAGAATGAAGAGTGAAGAGTGAAAGAGGCCGTCTCGATACGAGGCGGCCTCTTTAGTTTTTGGTTTTTACTTTTTACTTTTTAGTTTTTAGTTTTTAGTTTTTAGTTTACACGTCGGCTGTCTCTTTGACGATGTTGTCGGGGGTGAGGGTTATCTCTTCGATGGTGTTGACGAGGGTTTCGTCGTAGGGACGGCAGAGACGTATGTAGTTGTCGGTCCAGCCTTGCATGGTTTGATTGCTTGATTGCTTGTGGTGTGCCGTCGGCTCGGCCGACAATGCTTGATTGCTTGAGTGGGGTGTGGATTCCCAGAGGACGGGGCGGGTCTTGCCGAGCTGGGAGGATATGAATTCTTTATGTTTGCGCTCGCTGAGCTCGAGGAGGCGGGCGGTGTGCTCGCGGCGCACGGCGACGGGGATCTTCTCGCCCAGACGCAATGCTGCGGTGCCGGGGCGGTCGCTGTAGGTGAAGACGTGGAGGTAGGAGATGGGCAGCGAGTCGATGAAGGAGAGCACCTTGGCGAATTCATCCTCGTTCTCGCCGTTGAAGCCTGCCATGACGTCGGCGGCGATGCAGGCGTCGGGCATGACGGACTTGATGCGCTCGAGTTTGGCGCGGTAGAGGGCGGTGTCGTAGCGGCGGTGCATGAGCTGCAGCACATGGTCGGAGCCAGCCTGCAGGGGTATGTGGAAGTGGGGCAGGAAGGCGCGGCTGTGGGCCACGAAGTCTATTATCTCGTCGGTGAGCAGGTTGGGTTCGATGCTGGAGATGCGGTAGCGCAGGATGCCCTCGACCTGGTCGAGACCGCGCAGCAGGTCGAGGAACGACTCGCCGTGGTGCTGGCCGAAGGTGCCTGTGTTGACGCCGGTGAGTATCACCTCCTTGGAACCCGAGTCGGCGATGCGGCGGGCGGCGCAGAGGGTCTCCTCGATGGTGGCGGAACGCGAACGGCCGCGGGCGAAGGGGATGGCGCAGTAGGTGCAGAAGTAGTCGCAGCCGTCCTGTATCTTGAAGAAGGTGCGGGTGCGGTCGCCGGAGGAGGAGTATTGTAAGTTGAAAGTTGGAGGTTGAACGTTGAAATCGGGGCGGAAGCCGTTGCGGACAATGTCGGGGAGCAGGTGCTTGCGGTCGTTGCCGAGGACGAGGGTGACGCCGGGGATGGCTTCGATTTCCTTGGCGGCGACTTGTGCGAAGCAGCCTATGACAGCTATCTGTGCATCGGGGTTCTTGCGGTGGGCCTGGTGGATGGCCGTGCGGCATTTTTTCTCGGCGACGGCGGTGACGGTGCAGGTGTTGACGATGTAGAGGTCGGCCTGCTGGTTCCAGTCGACAATGGTATTGCCTTCTGCGGCGAGACGCCGCAGAAGGTCGGAGGTTTCAGCGAAGTTGAGTTTGCACCCGAGGGTGTGGGCGGCGATGGTCATAGGTCAGTCGCCTAACATCTTGTCGAGCGGGGAGTCGTCTTCGAACTTGCGGCTGCGGACCATCTTGATGCCGTCCTCGTCGGGGTAGATGGCGAAGTCGGGCTGGGGCTCGAGGAGCAGTATCTCGCGGCCTTCGCGGTCTTTGCCGATGCCCTGCACGCAGTGGCGCGACACGAGGACGCGGCCTTTGCGGTTGGCATAGTCGAAGAGCTCGTTGCCGAGACGGTCGTAGACGACCTCGGAGTTCTCGTTGGTGACCTTCTTGGTGCCGTCCTTGAGGAAGATGACCACTTTGGCCTTGCCCTGCGGGGCGAGGCAGGCGATGTCGAAGATGGAGACGAACTCCTCGTTGGGGGTGAGGAGGCGTATGCGGCGGTCGGCGAGGGTGCCGTGGTTCCAGGTCTCGTCGATGGTGAGTTTACGGTCTTCGAAGTACTGGTAGGAGCCGTTCTTGAAGCCGTCGGTGTAGTGGCCGTCGCGGACTAGGAGGCCGTTGTCATCGTATTCAACGAGGCGTCCTTCGAGGCCGCCGTTGACGTAGGTGCCGGTGATGTAGCCTTTTTCGCCGATGCGTTTCCACCAGCGGCCGTGGCGGTGGTTGTTGGCCCAGGTGGCCACTTCGGCGGTGTCGCCCTTGGAGGTGAAGATGACGTGGGTGCCGTGCTTGACGCCCATCTTATATTCGGCCTTTTTCACGAGGCGGCCGTCTTCGGCGAAGAACTCCCACTGGCCGTCGCGATTGCGCTGGTTGTAGATGCCGCGGGCCAGGAGGTGGCCCTGCTCGTCGTAGGCTTCGTGGTTGCAGATGCGGCCGGGGGTGGTGTAGGTGTTGCGGATGCGGACGGTGCCGTCGGAGTAATAGTAGGTGAAGGTGCCGGTCTCGAGGCCGTCGACGAAGTTGCCCTCGTAGATCTTGGAGCCGTCCTTGTCGGTGCGCACCCAGTGGCCCTGGCGGCGGCCCTGCTTGTCGATTTTGTTCTGTGCCACAGCGCCGACAGAGTTCAGCAACAAGGTGGCGGCGAGGAGGAAAAGAGTTCTTTTCATTGCTTGGATGTTTGAATGCTTGAATGCAAGAAAACGTGCTATTATTTGTTTGAGTAACGAGGTTTTATATAATTTATTTTAGTATGTGGAAAAAAAGATGTATTTTTGCAATTGTTTTAATAAATACAGAAGATGAATACTATGGTGAAAACAAGGGCCATTGGCCGATATGCCATTATGGATGCCGCGCTGATAGCAGCGGCGTGTCTGATACCTGCTGTGTCGCACCTGACGGCGCTGCCGCTGTATATGCTGAACCCGATGCTGGCGCTGCTGCTGGCGGGTATGCTGCTCGGCAAAGACTGGCGCAATGCGCTGGTGCTGGCGGTGCTGATGCCGGCAGTGAACTGCCTTGTGGCCGGTATGCCTACAGCCGCCAAGATGGTGTGCATGGTGGCCGAGTTGGCCACTGTGGCGGGCTTGTTCCACCTGCTGTCGCGCCGTTGGGCGGTATTGCCGAGTGTGTTGGTCTCCATATTGGCCGCCAAGGTCGTCTACTACGCCCTGAAGGCCGTGGTGATTGCCCCCGCTGTGCTCATTGGCACCGCCTGGTGGATGCAGCTGGGCGCCGTGGTGCTGTGGGGTGGGGTGTTCGCTGCGCTCAATGTGAGACGTGAAAGGTGAGACGTGAGAGTTGAAAAAGACTTGGAAATCAGAATTTAGAATTTAGAAATCAGAGATTATGTATACTTTGTTGTTCCTTTCGGGTGGTACTGGGAGCCGAATGCATAATGCAACTCCGAAGCAGTACCTGCTGTTGGCTGGAAAGCCTGTGATTATGCATATTCTGGAGAGGGTGGATTTGATAGATGCCATAAAAGACGTGGTAGTGGTGTGCGCCAAGGAGTATGAGGCTCCGATAGGGCTGATGCTGAGCCAGTATGGAGTGAAGAAACCGGTGAGGTTCGCCCCCGCCGGCGCCACACGACAGGAATCGGTACGCAACGGATTGGCGTTGGTGGAAGAGGAAGATGTGATAGTGCACGAGGCGGCACGTCCGTTTGTCAAGACAGAGGATTTCGAGCGGTTGATTGCCGTGAAGGAGAGGAACGCGACGCTAGGATACAGCATACCTTTTTCGGTGTTGAAGGGTCACGAGTATGTGGAGGGTTTGACTGAGAGGTCGGAGCTGGTGAATGTGCAGCTGCCGCAGAAGTTTGAGACGCGCCTGCTGAAGGAGGCTCACGAGAAGGCCGCCGCGGAGGGACGCGAGTTTACGGAGGATGCGGGCATGATTTACCTCTATCATCCCGAGGTTCCTATAAAGGTTGTTGAGGGCATGGACTATGATCTGAAGCTGACCACCAGAATAGACATGTTGGCTGGTGAGCAGATATACAGAGAGGTGTTCAGCGGGAGGAAGTAGTTTACGGATTACAGATTATCGTTTATGAGGACTTGTATCATTACAGGAATAGGATCGGGCATCGGCAAGGCTACGGCCATCATGCTTGCCGAGAGGGGCTATTATGACAGCTATGCACTGATAGGAAGAAACGATGCGGAGATGCGCGTCACACAGGAGGAGATGCAGAAGCACCTGCCCGAGGGCAGCACAAAGGTGTATCATATCGATCTCTCAAATCCAGAGCAGATACCCGAGGTTGTGAAGGCAGTGGACGCCGACATGGGAGGGATTGACGCGTTGCTGAACATAGCAGGCTATACGGACCCACAGCCGTTGCTGACGACGACGCTGGAGAGTTTCGAGTTGACGTACAAAGTGAATGTCTTTGCTCCGTTCATGTTCATGAGGGAGTGTGTGAAGTATATGCGCCAGAGGGGTGGCAAGATATTGAATGTTGCCTCGACGGCAGGAATGACTCCACGGCCCGGCTGGTTGAGCTATGCCTCGTCGAAGGCGGCTGTGATATCGATGTCGGAGACGTTGACGGCCGAGTTGTCGGAGTACGGCATAATGGTGTACTGTGTGTCGCCGGGACGTTGTGCCACGAAGTTGAGGAAGCGCTTGGCTCCGGACGAGGACCCGACGACTATCATGCAGCCAGCCGAGGTGGCGGAAGTGATATGCAACCTGATGAATCCAGAGGAGCGTTGCCTCGATGGTCAGAATATCATTATCAGGAAGCAAATGAAGAAGAATTAAAACATTGTTTTTTGGGGGAAAGATGAAGCTGCTGGATACATTGAAGAAGATGAATGTGGAGTCGCCGTTGATATACGAGTTCCGCATATTGTTTCATTATCCAGACGTTATACGGACGCATGTGCCGTTTCTGTACCGATGGTGGATAAAGTGTGCGAGAAAACGAACCCTGCGGGGTACGAGAAAGCTGCAGGGCAAGGAGCGTCTGGAGGTGGCTTTCATACTGGCGGTGCCGGGGATGTGGAAGCTGGACTATGTGTTCAAGGCGATGCAGGAGAGCGAGAGGTACCACCCATATATAGTGATTATACCGTACACGGTGTTCAAGAACTACTCGGAAGAGGAGAATGAGAAGACTATCCGCAGGACTGCGGAGTTTGCGAAGGAGAGGGGGTTCGAATATGTGATACCGCGCGACGAGAAGACGGGGAAGTGGATAGACATAAAGAAGACGCTGAACCCCGACATAGTCTTCTTCACCTGTCCGTACAAGGATATGGAGAGGAAGTACCATGCGTACCATTTTGTTGACAGGCTGACGTGCTATGTGTCGTATGGTTTCACGTCGATGAAGCTCTTCAAGAACAATTTCGACAAACTGGCCATCAACATGGCTGGATGTTATTTCCTGGAGACACCGATACACAAGCGTTTCGCTGAGCAGTATAGCCACGCAAAGGGTAGGAACTGCTATGTGACGGGCTATCCGGGATGCGAGGTGTACCTGCATGAGGACTATCGCCCCGTGGAGGTATGGCGGAAGCAGGAGGTGGAGAAGAAGCGCATTATCTGGGCTCCGCACCACACCATCGAGGGAACATTCAGCGTGTCTACGTTCCTGGATGTATGCGACACGATGGTTGAGGTGGCGGAGAAATACGCCGACAGGGTGCAGTTTGCCTTCAAGCCCCATCAGTTTTTGAAGTTCAAGTTGATAGAGATGTGGGGAGCCGAGCGCACAGAGGAATACTATCGTCGCTGGAAGGAGATGCCAAACTGCCAGCTGGTGGAGGATGACTATAAGGATCTATTTATAGGCTCGGACGCCATGATGCACGACAGCTGCAGCTTTACTACGGAGTATCTGTACCAGCGCAAGCCTGTGATGTACCTGCTGAAGAATAACCCACAGGAGGTGTTCAACGATTTCGGCATAATGTCGTTCGAGCAGCACTATCATGGCCGCACGCGGGAGGAGATAGAGCATTTCATAGAGGATGTGGTGCTCGCCGGCAACGACCCGAAGAAGGCGGGCAGAGAGCAGTTCTTCGAGCAGTACCTCGGCCCTTACAATGGCGCGCTGCCATCGGAAAATATCATTAAAGTCATTGAGAGCTTGATTGAGGGCAACGACCCCAATGCTTAACCCTCAAGTACCTTGCGGAATTTGTCGACCATGCGGTCGGCTGAGTATTGCGTGACGAAGACGTTGCGGCTGTAGGTGTTGAAGCGAGGACGGGGGTGTTGGCAGAAGTCGGTGAGTGCGGCGATGAATTCGTCGGCTGTGAAGCAGCTGGCGCCGGCTTTGGAATAGTCGAGTTCGTAGCCGCTCCAGGCTTCGGGGGTGCCGATGATGTTCTTGCCGAACATCATGCTTTCGCAGGTCTTTACTTTCATGCCGCTGCCTTTGAAGATGGGCAGCACCATGATGTCGGCAGCTTCGAAGAGGGGGTCCAGGTCGGGCACGCTGGATAGCACCTCGATGTCGGGGCGCATCCAGTCGGCATCTTTCAGCTTGTCCATGTCTTTGCCCACGATCTGCATGCGTATGTCGACATGGGGCAGTACGTTCTTGGTGAACCACTCGATGCCCTCGACATTGGCGGGGAAGTAGGCGCCGAGGAACATGCACTTCGGAGGAACCGAAGTGAGTGGAGAGTGGAGAGCGGAGAGTGGAGAGTTGTTCAAGCGGTCGACGAACGCCACGGGTATCAGCACGTCGGCGTGACGGCCATAGCGGCGGAAGAGTTCGTCGTCGTCGCGGGTGCTGAGGGCGATGGTGCGGTCGGCATAGCGGCAGCTCCAGCGGTCGTTGCGGTCGGCGCAGGGCACCACGAGCCAGCGCAGCGGGTTGAGGCGGTTGGCATATTTGGCTGAGAAGTAGACTACCTCGACGTTGTGGAAGAAGGCGACCACACGGCCGCGGTAGCTAGTTTCTTTGAGCCGTTTGGCGACAATACCGAAGACCGAGCGGTCGACGAAGACAACATCGTAGGCTTGTGCCAGTGATATGATTTCGCGCACGCGTTTGGGAGTGAGGCCGAAGTAATAGCCCAGCGGCATATAGAGGATGCCTTGCAGGTACTCCCAGGGGGTGCGGCGGTGTGCCTCGTCGTGGATGAAGTAGGTGTCGACATTGTCGTGGCCTGCAATCTGTCGCAGCACGGTGAGGTTCTTCTCGCTGCCTTGTTCGCCGCCTTCGGGGACGCCGCGAGTCTTCTTGTAGCGTATTATCAGTATCTTCATTTCTTCTTCTTGCGGTAGACAAGGAATATCGCTCCGCCAGCGATGGCTACGAGGAGGATGGAGCCGAGGATGGTGACGATGTTCATCTTGTAGAAGAGGGGTGCCTCGTTGCGGAACTCGATGACGTGGTCGCCGGCGGGGATAACCATGGCGCGGAGGATATAGTTGGCGCGGATATATTCGGCGGGTTTGCCGTCGATGTAGGCACGCCAGTCGGGGGCGTAGTAGATTTCGCTGAAGACGGCTATCTGTTCGTCGCTGGTGTGGGAGGTGTATTTCAGGTAGTCGGGGTTGTAGGGTTTCTGGTGCACCATTTCGATGTGGTCGGTGCTGTCGAGGAGGCTCTTGTTTTCAGGCAGAGTAAACTCCTCGGTGTTGATGACTGCCGTGGTGGCAGGGTTGAAGTCGTTGAGGGCCAGTATCTCGCCGTTGGCGTCGCTGACGCATTTGACATCCTGTACGAACCATGCGTTGCCGAGGGCCTCGGGGTTGCGCTGCACCTGTCCGTTCTGGACGACGATGTAGCGGGCGTTGAGCATGTTGAGGATGCCCATGTTGATGTGGCGCGAGAGGTAGAAGTCGATGATGTCCTGGTAGCGGCGCATCTTGACGGCGCTGTAGCCGCCCACCTGACGGTGGAAAGCGGCGGGTTTGGAGTCGTTGAAGGTGTTGGTGGCGAGGTTCAGCACGCGGTAGTTCTGGTCGCCGAACTGCGCAGCCAACTGGTCGATGTCGTAGTCCCAGGAGTCCGGGCGCAGCTTGAGTTGCTGTTTCGTCTTGTAGAGCTTGTCGCTGGTGGACACATAGCGGCGGTCGACGCCCCAGAGGTCGATGACGACGAGCAGCATGAGCACCATGGTGATGTACACGGGCATGCTTGTTTTCACGGACGAGGTATTCTTGCCGCTGCGCCAAACGTAGAACCACAAAGCAGCAAAGGCGAGTGCCACGAAGAGCAGCGAGCGCCATGAGTCGGAGACGAAGAGTGCTTTGCGGTCCTGGATGAAGATGGACAGGATCTGGTCCCACTGTGCGCCGTATTGGGGAGCCATCTGAGCATCGGAAGCGCCGCTGTAGCTGAAGCCGCCGGAGAGCAGCAGGCCGATTATGAGCATGGCAGCAGTGATGCCGCCAGAGATGTAGAGTGAGAGTTTTTTCCGTTTCTCGTCGACCTCTTTCGAGAAGAGCTCGCGCAGGCCAAGCACACCCAGCAGCACCATGCATACGTTGGCCAGCACGAGGCTCATGCTTGGAGTGCGGAACTTGTTGTAGAGCGGCAGGTTGTTGAAGAGCCATTCGTTGAAGGGCATGAAGTTGCGGCCCCACGACATGATGATGGCCAGGATTGTGGCCAGCAGCAGCCACCAGCGTTCGGGACCTTTGACGAGTATCAGGCCCATCAGTGCGAGGAATATGACTATGGCGCCGAAGTATACAGGGCCGGAGGTGAAGGGCTGGTCGCCCCAGTAGAGAGGCATCTGCTGTTGGTGGAAGGCCTTGTAGGAGGCGCTTTCGGTGCTCACCGTCTCGCCGCTGCCGCCGCCCATGGCGCCAGGCACCAGCAGGGTGTAGGTCTCGCCCACGCCGTAGCTCCAGCTGAAGGCGTAGTTGATGTCCAGGCCGCTGGTCTTGCCGCTGATAGAGGCAGGCTCGCTGTCGTGGTACAGGTCCTCGGGTGTTACCGTGATGGCGTTGCCGCCGCGCATGGTCTGCTTGGCATATTGCTGGCTCACCACGAGGGCACGAGCGTTGCAGGCAAAGGCCAGTGCGCAGCCCAGGAGCAGCACACCCACGCCCCAGCCGAATTTAGGTAGATACTTGTCCTTGATGGCATACACCAGGTGGGCAGCGCCAAGCAGGACGGCGCCTATCATGGTGTAGAAGGTGATCTGGATGTGGTTGAAGTTGAGTTGCAGGCCCAGAGCCAGGGTGAACAGCAGTCCGCCCCAGAGCCAGTCCTTGCGCTTGTCGGTATTCTCTGTGGGTTTGCGCAGACACAGCACCATGCCGGCGAAGATGGGCGCCATCATGGCCATAGCCCAAGCCTTGGAGATGTGGCCTGCTTCGACGATGATGATGTTGTAGCTTCCCAGTCCGAAAGCGAGGGCGCCGAAGATTGCCAGCCACGGCGAGCATCCAAGGAGCACCAGAGCCAGGTAGAATCCTATCAAGTAGAGGAACAGGACACCTATGGTGCGTCCCCAGCCGAGGACGTCGAGGTTCACCAGCGAGCGCAGCGGAGCCATGATGCTCTTCATCGGCGGGTTGCCGCCGACCTGGTATATCGGCATGCCGCCGAACAGCGAGCTGTTCCACAGGGCGTATTCGCCCGTTTGTGTGTGATAGTCCTTGGTCTCTTTCACCATGGCCTCGAACTTCTGCGTGTCGCCCTGATACATCTCCTTGCCGCTAAGCACAGGCGAGAAATAGATGCACGCCACGGCGAACATCGCAATAACCATTGCTACATGAATCCAGATCTTCTTCTTCATAATATCTTTGTTCTTATTTTCTAAATTCCAAGTTTTAAACTCTTGTTCAACTCTTAATCGTTGGGTATTCGACGCGGACGTGGTAGATGCTCATCATCTTCTCCTTCAGTATGTGTCGAATCTTGCTGATGTCGCCATAGTTCAGCGGGCAATTGTCGAGCTGTCCGGCCTTGATCTTGCCGTCGATCAGGTTGTCCACCATCTTGTCTGTCGCCTCTTTGGTGTGCTCTTTCATGCTGCGGCAGGCTGCTTCGACAGTGTCTACAATCATTACCACAGCTGTCTCGCGGCTGTAGGGGCGCGGGCCGGGGTAGCGGAAGAGGCTAGCGTCGAAGTCGCCGTCGGGGTGTAGCTCCTTTTCTTTGGCAAAGAAATAGCCCGTGTATGTGGTGCCGTGGTGTGTGCGGATAAAATCCTGCACCTCGGCAGGCAGGCCGTACTGGCGTGCCAGTTCCAGGCCGTCGGTCACGTGCCTTGTTATTATGCTTGCGCTCTCGGCATAGTCCAGTTCCTCGTGAGGGTTGAAGCCGGAGGTCTGGTTTTCGGTGAAATACTGAGGATTTCGCACTTTGCCGATGTCGTGGTAGAGGGCGCCGACCTTCGCCAGCAGCGCGTCGCCGCCGATTTCGTTCATAAGGTCCTCGCTGATGTTGGCCACCTGTACTGAGTGTTGGAACGTTCCCGGCGCACGCCGACTCAATTCCCTCAACGCCTCGTGGCTTGTGTTGGACAATTCCATGAGTGTCAGGTTTGTGGTCATGCCGAACAAACGTTCGAACAGGTATATCAGCGGGTAGGCCATCAGCGTCAATGTTGCGTTGAGCAGGAACATCAGGTAGCGCTCAGCATCGAGCGAGAGCAGGTTGGTGTCCTGGCTCAGGACGCCAGCTGTGTAGATGAACGAATAGCTGGCGAAGATTACCGCTGCCAGGGTGAAGAACTGGCTACGGCGCTCAAGGCTCCGCACGGCTATGATGCTCATCATGCCTGTTACCAGCTGGTAGAAGATGAACTCGAACGAGTTGGGTACCAGGTTTGCCAATATGATCACCGTTGTGAGGTGGATATACAATGCCACGCGCATGTCGAAAAAGACCCGCATCAATATAGGCACTATGCATAGCGGCACCAGCAGTACCCAGTCGGCATTCACCCTTGTCACCAGAGCGGTGATTGCCGCCATCAGCAGTATCACCACCATCACCATCAGCACCTTGCGGTCGTCTTCGAGGATTGGATGGCGAGTGTTCTTCAGGAACATGTAGAGTGCCACGAAGGCAATTGCTGCCAGGAGCAGCTGGCCTGCCAGCTGGCCCCACAGGCTGTAGCGCTCGCTGTAGCGGCGGTCCTGCTCGGCTTCGAGATTTTCTATCACCTGTGCTGTCTCTTCGGTCACCTCTTCGCCTTTGCTCACAATACGGTCGCCCTCCATCACCATGCGGCTTTGGTAACTCAGCTGGCTCAGGCGGCTCTCAAGTTCCAGCGCCGTGCGCTCCTCGTCGACGACAATGCTTGCTGTCAATATGCTGTCGCGCAGCAGCCCGGCTTCGAGGTCTGCCGCAGTAACATATTCACCCTGACGGCACTCATGGCCTACGTTGCCTTCCAGCACGACGGCACGCTGACCTTCGGTCCAGTTCGGCACATGCTCCATGTAGCCTATTCTGTAAATGCTGTCCACCTGCCGTCTTATCTTGCGCCACTCTCCATTCTTGATGCTTGACTCATAACTCTTGATTTTCTCAAGGGCTTTGGAGTGTGCGGTGCTATCCACGCGATAGTACACCGTGGCCCGTTGACGCTCAGCGTCCTGCTCGCTTCTCATCTGTTCGGCGTCTTTCAGCACTACAAAATCGTAGGGCGCCACCAGATCGGCACCGCGCCATACTGCACCAACTTTATAGTCATAATGCTCTCCGCGACCTTCGTGAGGGAAAATCAACACTATCAGCGACGCTGTAATCAGCATCGCAAATATTCTGTACAACAGCGATAAACGCTTTACTGTACCTGTTAATATGCTGCTCATCTTTACTATAAAATCAATTTGCAAAAGTAAACAAAAAACCTCACATGGCAAAAAAAGAATTTAGCAGTTTGTGGGACGGAGGGAGTGGGGGAGTGATGGGGAAGTGATGGGGGAGTGAGTAGTGGGGTGGGTAGGGGGTGGGTAGTAAGTGAGTAGTAAGTGAGTAGTATGTGAGCAGTAAGTGATAGGGTGGTAAAAATAATTTTTACTCGAATACAATATTCTTTACAATATGTTGTTATTATATGTTGTCGGTTGCAATAAGTGGACTGGCAATTGTACTAATCGTTGAAATAGAAACAAATAAAAATAGACAAACAATGAAAAAGATTTTCGCTTTGGCTGCCGTAGTTCTTTTCTTTGGCAGTTTTGCTTTTGCTCAGAATTCCTTCAAGGGTATTGTGAAGTACAAGGTTGAATCCACCGGTCAGGTGGCTATGACTATTCCTGATGAGGCTGCTACAGCAGAGATCAAGGTTTCGGGCGACAATATGTTTACCAAGAGTGCTATTTTCGCCGGCGGTATGACGGAGTGCGTGCTGGTGCAGAACCTCACCATGACCCGTTGCGACAACTACAGCCAGCTCCTCGGCTACCTTCGCGGACAGGGCTCCGAGTTTACCTACCAGGGCGACGGCAAGCTCCTGCTGAAGAATGTTTTCAAGGCCAGTGATTTCGACAGCGTTTATATCGTCGACACCGAGGCTGGCCACTTCTACTATGAGCTGGTGAACGAAACCAAGCAGATTGCCGGTGTCACCGCCAAGAAGATTATCCGCCACCAGTACGACGACGAGGGTGTTGACCACCCCCGTGAGATGTGGTACAGCGACGAGATTGGCCCCCAGATCAACGTCCTCTTCGGCGGCATCAAGGGCATGCCCCTTGAGTGCACCGTGGATGCCGGCGAGGGTAAGGCTATCACCTATACCGCCACCGAGATTGTAAAAGGCAAGGTCAAGGAAGCCGACTTCCTGTTGCCTGACGGCTATGAAGTGCTCAGCGAGGAAGAGTTAGAGACCCTCGGTACCGAGCTCCAGGAAGAGATCGAACTCCTCCAGGCCGAGTAAGTTTACGGTTTACAGTTTACGGTTTACGGGTTACAGTGGCTGCAAGCAAAAATAAATCCAAGTCGAAGAAGAGCAAAGGCGCCTCACGTCGAGGCGCCTTCGCCGAGTTTCTGAAAAGCAAACAATTCGCTCATATCCGCGGTGCTCTTTATGTTCTATTTGCCGCTTTCCTCGCGCTGGCGCTGACGGGTTACTATGTTACCGACGCACGTGGCGGATGGACGGGCTCGCTGGGCAGTGGCTTGGCAGAGTTCTTCTCCATCAACCTCTTTGGCATCGGCAGTTTCGGCTTTGTGCTCCTATTCTTTGTCTATGGCCTCCGCCTATGGAATGTCGTTGTCCTGCCATGGTGGAAGACCTTCGGAAGCACGCTTTTCTGGATGCTGTGGCTTTCGGTCTTCCTCGGATACATAGGCGGTGCGTGGGTTAAAAGCGCTGGTTTCGAGATATACGCAGGCATCGGCCTCAACCTTGCCGAACCGCTTCACAACCTCCTTAGTTGGTGGACCCTTGTGATTCTGATTTTCCTCGCCGTGCTGTTCCTCGTGCTGGTGCACAAGATGCAACTGCCCGAGGTGAAGCTTCCGAAGGTCGACCTCAAGCAGGTTGCCAAGGAGGTCGGCAAGGAGATAGAAGAGGTGGCCACCGACCACACCAAGCCTGCGGCGAAGCCCGACGTGACCGAGCCTGTGGATTTGTCGGACACCGCTGGCGATTCCTCGATTTTCGCGACTCAACCTTCGTCGGACAGCGACGACGACCCCGGCGCCGACTTCGATGCTGCGGCAATGGAACTCTTCCACCGCCCAGCCAACATCGATGATGATTCGGCAGAAGAAGGGACAGCGGAGGAAAAGCCGACCACAGAACCGGCCTTCTCCATAGACGACGAGTTTGCACGGATAAATGCCAAAGCCCAAGGCACCGAGTCGTCAGAGGTGAGCTTCACCATTGAAGATACCTCAGAGGTTTCTTCAAGCGAACCATCAGCAGATGCTCCCATAGACGAAGAACCAGTAAATGTCGACGACCTCGACCCCGACGACTATCGCCGCCACTATGGCCTCGACGAACCCTACGACCCGCACTTGGACCTCAGCGACTACCAGATGCCTGGCACCGAGTTGCTTGAGGACAGCGAGGTGCGCAACGTCAAGGTATCGAAGGAAGAGCTCATAGCCAACAAGGACCGCATTGTGCAGACCCTCAACGACTACGGTATTGAGATTACCGAAATATCGGCTCAGCCTGGTCCCACGGTGACGCTTTATAAGATAAAACCTGCTCCCGGCGTCCGTATCTCCAAGATTAAAGGTCTCGAAAACGACATAGCGCTTTCCCTTGCCGCCCTCGGCATACGTATCATAGCCCCCATTCCCGGCGAAAGCAACATCGGCATAGAGGTGCCCAACGCAAAGCCGCAGATAGTCTCGATGAAGACCATGTTGGAGAGCGATGCCTTCCAGAACGCCAAGATGGAATTACCCATAGCTTTCGGCAAGACCATCAGCAACGAGTGCTTCGTCACCGACCTGGCCAAGATGCCACACCTGCTGATGGCCGGTGCTACGGGTACGGGTAAATCCGTTGGTCTCAATGCCGTCCTGGCATCGCTGCTCTACAAGAAGCACCCCTCAGAGCTAAAACTCGTCCTTGTCGACCCGAAGAAAGTAGAGTTCAGTCTCTATTCCGCCCTGGAACGCCACTATCTGGCCAAGATGCCCGACGAGGAAGAGGCTGTCATCACCGACGTCAAGAAGGTTGTCAGGACACTCAATTCCCTCTGTATAGAGATGGACACCCGCTACGACCTGCTGAAGCAGGCCAAGGTGCGCAAGATTACCGAATATAACGAGAAATTCTGCAAGCGCATGCTCAACCCCGAGCATGGTCATCGTTTCCTGCCATACATCGTCGTGGTCATCGACGAGTTCGGCGACCTCATTATGACCGCAGGCAAAGAGGTGGAACTTCCAATTGCACGTCTGGCACAGCTGGCCCGTGCCGTGGGCATCCATCTCATCATAGCCACACAGCGCCCCACGACCAACATCATTACAGGTACCATCAAGGCCAACTTCCCCGCCCGCGTCGCTTTCAGGGTAACCTCGGGCATTGACTCCAAGACCATCCTTGACACTGGCGGCGCCCAGCAACTCATTGGGCGCGGCGACATGCTGATTTCATTGGCTGGCAAGGACATGATACGCCTTCAGTGTGCACTTATCGATACGCCCGAGATTGAACGTCTGGTACGGTTCATAGGAGACCAGCGCGGTTACCCCGAAGGTTTTGAACTGCCCGAGTACCTCGACGAGAACGAAGAACCCAACAAGGAATTCGATGCCAAGCACAAAGACGAGTTCTTCAACGATGCCGCCCGTCTTGTAGTCAATTCCCAGTTTGGCAGCACTTCGCTGCTTCAACGCAAACTGCAACTCGGCTACAACCGCGCCGGACGAATCATCGACCAGCTGGAAGCTGCAGGCATCGTGGGGCCGTCCAACGGCTCCAAGCCCCGCGACGTGCTTGTACACGACCTCGAATCGCTCGAAGACATACTTAGAACATTATAATTCCATGAAAAAGAAGATTGAAATATTGGCACTTGCCGCTTTGGCATTAACCGTAGTGGCTTGCAACAAGCAGCAGACATGCCGCTGCTCTGTTCTCGGCACTCAGAGCGTACGCATTATCAAGATTGACAAGGGGAACTGTGAACAACTCCACACCTACACCTATCACAACGTGATGGACTCCCTCAATGTCGACTCCCTGCTTTGCACAGGTTATGAGTTCCGTATAGACTCCATTTATGAAGAATAGTAGATTTATGAAGCACAGATATTCAACCGTTAAAGCATTTGTTGCAGCAGCCATTTTCCTTTTTGCTGCTTCAGCATGTACCCGTGAGCATCAATGCCGTTGCAGCCATGAGGGTGACGGCGGTCACATGCAGTACCTCACCGTAGACCGCTCGCTCAGCTGTGACGACATCACCGAGATGTCCATCGAACGCCACATAATCGACAGCGTTACAGGTACGCCTACACTCGAACGTGTCGAGATCCATAAAGTCTCTTGTCACGAATATGCCGAAGACTAGAGTTCCGCAATGGGTGGGCGCGGCGCTGCGTATTCTTGTCGGCGTTTTGTTTCTGGTCTCTGCCGTTGCCAAACTGGTGGCCATAGACCCATTTGCCCTGTACGTCTTCTCCTACGGGTTCTTCCCTTTCAATGTCGTCGACGTCCTTGTGCGCCTATGCATAGCTGCCGAATTTATATTGGGCGTCTTCATCATTGTTGGATGGTATCGCCGCCTCGTAAGGCTGCTAACCCTCCTCATGCTCATCTTTTTCAGCCTTTTCCTATGCTACGCCGCCTTAAAGGGGCGTATGGAATCGTGCCAGTGCTTCGGTCAGCTCATCGACTTTGATCCCCTGCAGTCGCTTCTTAAGAACGGTGTTCTCGTAATGCTTGTCCTCCTCGCCTACCGCCTTTCGGGCAATGGCAACGAGGCGAAGCGTAGGGGACTTCGTATTGGTATTTCGGCGGGTATTGTCATCCTCGTCACTATTGCTGTTTTCGTCATATCACTCCCTGACAGTTGGCTTTTTGGCCCCAGCGAAAACCGTTATCACAAAGAAACCCTTGCCCAAAGCATATCTCAGGACGGCATCCTTGGTGACAGACACCTTGATCAGGGACACCAACTGGTGGCCTTCGTCACCCCAGGCTGCGAATTCTGCAAGATGGCCCGTCAGAAGATAGGCACCATCGCCGAGCGTCATGACCTTGACACCACTCGCATTCATTATGTTGAGCCATCCGACATAGGCGACAGCCTATTTTTGCGTATCACCTACGGTCAGCGCCCGCTCGTCCTCCTCATTGACGACGGCACCGTTGAAGCGACCTTCCATTCGCGCAACATCTCTGAGCGTCAGATTGCCGACTTTCTGAGATAATCGTTGTAATTAACCTATAGTGTTGAAAACTTTATCCAGGTGTTTCTGGGAAAAGTCGTATATTTGTATTTTTAAAAAATGATGCTTGTTTTGGGTAATAAATTTGTTATCAATATATTGTTATCATCATTTAAAACAAAAACAACATTATGAGCGGCTTTTTCGGCGTGGTGAGCACGCAACCGTGTATCTCAGATCTGTTCTACGGAACCGATTATCATTCGCATCTTGGCACCAAACGTGCCGGTATGGCTACCTTTGACGGTAACCAAGCCCACCAAAACATCCACAACATCCAGAACTCGCATTTCCGTCCAAAGTTCTCGAAGGATCTCCACGAGATGACAGGCAATGTTGGTATCGGTGTTATCAGTGACACCGAGGCGCAACCGGTGATGGTCAACTCCCACCTGGGACGTTTCGCCATTGCCACCGTGAGCAAAATCAACAATATCGATGCCCTCGAACAGGATTGCCTCAACAAGCATCAGCAGTTTACTGACCTCTCCATAGGTCGCACCAACCCCACTGAGCTTGTTGCATTGCTTATCTCGCAGGGTAAAGATTTCGTAAGTGGTATCGAGAATGTCTACAACAATGTGAAGGGCAGTTGCTCGATGCTCATCCTCACCCCCGACGGCATCATTGCCGCCCGCGACCGTTACGGCCGCACGCCGATTGTCATTGGACGCCGTGGCAATGACTACGCTGTGGCTTCCGAGAGTCACTCATATGTCAACCTCGGCTATGAGACATGCCGTTTCGTTGGCCCTGGTGAAATAGTGAAGATAACCACCGACGGCGGCATCAAGGTCTTGCGCGCCGCTGAGGAGAAGCTGCAGATTTGCTCATTCCTCTGGATTTACTACGGCTACCCCTGTACTGAATACGAAGGTATCAATGCCGAAGAGGTTCGCTATAACCTTGGTCGTCTTATGGGAGAGCGCGATGATATCAACCCCGACTTTGTTAGTCCAATACCTGACTCGGGTATAGGAATGGCCCTAGGTTACAGCAACGGCCGCAAGATACCATACAAGCGTGGATTGCTGAAATACACTCCCACGTGGAGTCGCAGTTTCATGCCTGTCAGTCAGGCCGACCGTTTCCTTGTTGCCAAGATGAAACTCATTCCAAGTCACGCCGTTCTTGAAGGCAAAGAGGTGGTCTTCTGCGACGACTCCATTGTCCGTGGTACTCAGCTCCGCGATAACGTCAAGATGCTCTATGACTATGGCGCCAAGCGTGTCCATGTGCGCATCAGCTGTCCTCCGTTGGTTCATGGATGCACCTTCCTCAATTTCAGCGAGAGCAAGACCGACAGAGAACTAATCACCCGCCGTGTCATTGAGGAACTCGAAGGTCGTCCCGCTGCCGAGCTCGACACTGCAAAACTCAGTGCCTACCATGACCACCGCACACCCGAATATGCCAATATGGTTGAGGTCATTCGCCAGCATGTTGGTGTCGACACACTTAAGTTTAACACTATCGACGATGTCTGTGAAGCTATAGGCATGCCCAAGGATCGCATATGTACCCATTGCTTCGACGCTTCGTCCTATGGCGACTAGTAAATTGAAAGTTGAAAATTGAAAGTTATATGAGAATGAATAAAACCATAAAGTTTTGTATACTTGTTTTTGCAAGCATAATTTTCAATTCTCAATTCTCATTTTTCAATCCTGTAAGGGCTCAGCGCCCCAAAACCCCCACAGTCCTCAGTGTCGCCGACATAATTCCCAACTATGGTCTCGACACCGCTTGGGTCAATGATACGGCCGGTGTGATGGCCTATCTGGCCGAACAGACTGAGGATTATGTGGCACTGACTAACCTTTGTGTCTCAATACGCACCAAAGCGCAGAAGGCAATCTCCTCCATCGAGAATGACTACGACTTCCGCGACAGTGTCATTTGGATAGACAGCAACACCGTTCTGGCAGACTATCCTATATATGAGTATCGTCTGCGTCGTCTGGCGGACTTGATGGGCCGTATGAGCATCAAGTATTCTCGATTGGAGCAACAGCGAATAGAGCAAGAGAAGGAGGTTGCCCGACAGCGTGCTATCGACGAGGCGCGCCGTCAACAGGAAGAGCGAAACAAGATGGCCTCCGACCTGCGTAGCAACATCGAACTGCACCACCGAGCTATCATTACAGCCTGTGACGGGGCTGGCATAACCGACAAGGCTAAACTTAAGGAACTTAAGGATTTGTACTACAGTTATCTTATGGTCTACAATAAGTATGACCTCTCTACAGGTAACGCCACCAATGAGAGTCTCGCTCGCCTTGACGAACTCAACGCCTTCCAGAACGATATGCTCGACAATGTTTTAGGACAGAACTCGTTGCCTTTTCAGATAGAAAACTTCAAGAATATCCTTCGAGTACGCTGTGAAAAGGAGAACAGCGACGTTTATCGTTCATACACCAAGGTCTTCAAGAACACCTCTGTGCCTGTCAATTTTGCCGATGTGCGTGAATATGAGGGGTACATCAACCGTATGCGCACCATTGTCAATGTCCAGCAGCGCTATATCCAGACACTGGATCTCCGAGCCACTATCGTCTCTGGCAGTGACGCCATCGCTTCGGTGTACGGGAAAAAATACAAGCAGCAACTTGCAGCCTACCGGGAAGTGTTGAAAACGGTAAATCAGGTGCCGGCATTTACCACCGACGCCGAGAGCCGTCTCTTTATTGAAAGTTTGGAAGAGTTTATTGCCGCGCAGCAACTGTATGTCGACTATTACTCCCTTCTTGAGGAGATTGGCGAACGCAGTGACACCCTCACCTCCATAAGTACCGGTAAAATGTACGATATAGCTACTGCATACCGCAATATCGAGCCCAATATGCTTCCAATGCCTGGTTTCCGTGACCGTGAAGGTGCAGCATACTATGAACAACAGTTGGAACAGGTGCTTGCCGTGCAAGAGTGTTATCTACAGGTGGTGCGCAAGCGTGCTGTCATTGCCCGCAACGACGATACCATCACTGCATCCCGCAAGGTGGACCGAGTCCTCGCCAATGGATACCGTCTTCTCCGTAAACAGACAGACTTGAAACCTGCTTTTTCCACTGTTGAACGTGGACGTAGTTTTCTTGATGTCCTTGACGGATATATAGAGATGCAGAACCTTTGTCTGGATACCCGTGACAAACTTAACCGTATCGCCGCAGGCGAGAAGGAAATTGTTGGCAAGGAGAATCCCTACCGAAACATTGCCAAAGCTTATCGTCGAGTGGAGAAAGCCTACAGCGGCATAAGTGAGATTACCAACGCTGAGGATTTGCGTCGCTACAACCGTCAATGTGACTATCTGCTTGGTGTGCAGAAGGACTTCTCGGCAGCGTTGCACAGTTCTACTGTAAATGAAATTGACAACACACTACGTCGCGAGAGCGCCTTGGATAAGATCAAGTTGGTGATTGGAATTAAGTGAACCGAAAAAAGAAGGGCTGACCATTCGGTCAGCCCTTCTTTTGTTAGGATCGGTTGTCATTTCTTGACAGGAATTGCTTCCAACACAGCCAAGAGATATTCGTAGAATTTCTTTGCGCTGGGAATGTTGCATCGCTCGTCGGGGCTGTGGGGGCTCTGCAGGGTGGGACCGAAGGAAATCATCTCCATGTCGGGATATTTGCCGCCCAGCAGGCCGCATTCCAATCCAGCGTGGATGGCCATGACGGCGGGTTCTTTCTTATAAAGCTTCTTATAGGTCGCCTTCATGGTTTTCAGCAGTTGGCTCTGCATGTTGGGTTTCCATCCGGGGTAGGCGCCGCTGAGCTGGCACTTGCCGCCGGCGAGTTCGGCGAGGCAAACGAGACGTTCGGCAAGGGCTTCTTTGGCGGTGTCAACCGAGGAACGCAGCAGGGCATAGACGACGAATTTCTTGGCGGCGGTGGTCTTTGCAATGGCCAGGTTCAGCGAGGTCTCGACAAGGCCTTCCATATCCTTGCTCATGCGGATGACACCGTTGGGAGCTACCATCATCAAGTTGATGATTTTCTGGGTGCCCTCCTCGTCGATGACGGTGGGATTCAAGCGGGCTTTCTCGTATTTCATGAAGAAGTCGGGCTCCACGGCGGCGAGTTCTTTCTTCACCCATCCGGCCACCTTGTCGAACTCCTTGAGGATGCAGGCCTCGTGCTCTTTGGGCATTGCAATGACAGCTTCGGCGTCACGCGGAATGGCATTGCGCATGTTGCCGCCCTCGATGCTGATAAGGCGGATGCCGCATTCAGCCACCCAGCGGAGGTGACGGAGCAGCAGTTTGTTGGCGTTGGCGCGGCCGGTGTTGATTTCCATGCCGCTGTGACCGCCCTTGAGTCCGCCGATGGTCAGTTTATAGGCCACCATGCCTTTGGGGGCTTTCTCTGTCTTGTAAGGAACCGAGATGGCTGCGTCGATACCGCCGGCGCATCCAACGTAGAGTTCTCCCTCGGTCTCACTGTCGAGGTTAAGCAGGTAGTCGCCGTGCAGTTCGCCTTTCTTCAGGCCGAAGGCGCCGGTCATACCGGTTTCTTCGTCTGTGGTGATGAGAGCCTCGAGGGGGCCGTGTTTTACGGTCTTACTGGCGAATACAGCCATAATGGCGGCAACACCCATGCCGTCGTCGGCACCGAGTGTGGTGTCGCAGGCATAGACCCAGTCGCCGACAATCTTAGTCTCGATGGGGTCTTTCTCGAAATCGTGTTTTTTACCTGCGCGAGCTTGGGGAACCATGTCCATGTGTGCTTGCAGCACCACAGGGTGCAGTTTCTCCATGCCTTTGGTGGCTGGCTTGCTCAGAATCACATTGCCGATGCCATCAACGCGGCAGGCAATCTTGTTTTTCTTAGCCCAGTCAACAAGAAAAGCGCGCACTTTTTCCTCGTGTTTCGAGGGACGCGGCTGACGGGTAAGGGAGTAGAAGTTACTCCACAACTCTTTGGGTTCGAGGTCTTTGATTGTCATAACTGTATGTTTTAATATTGTTGTTGTTCGTATTGGATAACGAGTGCAAATATACAAATATATTTTTATTTGGCAAAATTTAAGATATATTATCGGAGTTCAAAGTGTAGTATTTCTTTGTCGTTTTGTAACAGCGTGAGGTTGTAGGGAGTGAGCAGTAGAGCATCGGCTTTTGCAAGAAGTGACAGAAATCGTGTTTCGACGTTCATGTCGGCTTCAGGACAAAGTGTAGGGCCGGATGAGAGATTGGCTACTGCGATGTTGTATAGGCAGCCTTGAGGGGAGGATGTGGAGTAGCTGAGTCGGCAGTCGGCCCCGTAGGTATTACATGTAGCTTGGCCGCTGAGGGTGGAGGCTTCGGTGTTGAAAGATATTGTGATACGGGCTTTTGTGGGTTTGCCTCGCATGGTGGTGAGCTGCCACACTTGCTCTTTTTGCAGTGCGAGCGGCTCGTCGTTGGCGGCTATGGTTGACTTTGGCGTTCTACATGCGGTGATGCAAAGAATGCATAGGAGTGCACACGATATGATGGTGACTTTTTTTAGCATGGTGTTGATAACTTTTTGAGTTGCAAAGATACGAAAAAAAAAGAATATACGTTTATTTATATTATTTATATTTTACAGGCAGTTAGGATATATATGGTGTAGTACGTGGGAAACGACAAAAGGACATACACAATTGCTATGGCGGTGACCAACGATTTGGCTACCGACAGGCGTGTTTTGCGTCATGCTGCAACGCTGCGCGAAGCGGGTTATGCTGTTTCTCTCGTTGGACGTAACGAGGTGCCTACAAGCCACAGCCGCGGTTGGCGTTTCTATCTGGAGTTTAATATTGGTCTTCGACGCAAACTGCTTCAATTGTCTCCTGACGTTGTGTGGGCAAATGATACTGACACCCTGCTGGGTTCCTGGTTGGCGTGCTTTTCTCTCGCACACACTCCATTTCGAAAAAGGGAAAAAATGAGGTTGGTGATGGATGCCCACGAGTTGTTCTCTGAGGTTCCTGAGATTCAAGATAAACCTTTCGTCAAATGGGTTTGGCGGACTATCGAGAGTTTGTTGATGCCACGTTGCGACGCTTTGCTGACTGTATGCCAAAGTGTTGCCGACTACTACAGCAATCTATACAGCGTGAAAATGGCGGTGGTTAGAAACGTACCTGACAACGTGACAGCAAGAATTGAAAGTGATGCATCTGTCGGTACACCTGATAATTCCTCATCCCTCATTCCCGCTTCTTCTTTGAAAACCCTCCTCTATCAAGGCCGGGTGAACCTTGGCCGCGGGGTGGATTGGGCGATAGATGCGCTGGAGTGGCTGCCCGAATGCCGTCTGGTGGTGGCTGGCGACGGCGACCTGCTGGAGGAGATGAAAGCCTACGTCGCCGACAAGCCGTGGCGCGACAGAGTGATGTTCCTTGGCCGCATGATGCCCGACGAGTTGGTGCGGCTGACTCCTCAGGCCGACGTGGGGTTGGTGATGCTCGAGGATATGGGACTGAACTACCATTACGCACTCCCCAACCGCATCGGCGACTTTGTGCAGGCCGGTGTGCCCATTGTCGTCAGCAACCTGCCCGAGATGGCCGCAGTGGTGAGGAAATTTAAGGTTGGCGAGGTGATTGAAATGAATAAAGAGAAATCGGAAGTGCGGAACTGCTATGCTAGGGCACTGGCACGGACTGTTAAGATGGTGCTGGCAAAGGGCAGGGAAGGCTACGACTTTTCAGAGGCTCGCAAAGACATGGATTGGAACAAGGAAAAAAATAAATTGCTTGAATGCGTTAATGCTTGAATGCTGACGCAACAATGACTCTTACAATAAAACAGTAAAACAATCAAACAATTAGAGTAATGATATACGACATTCTGTTGATTCTATATTTCGTTGGAACGGTTTTCGGACTGTGGTTCGTGTTCAAGAAAGCCGGCATTGCACCTTGGAAATCATTGGTGCCTGTCTACAACATCGTGGTGTGGATAAAACTCTGTAACAAGAAGTGGACCTGGTATGTCGGTTTCCTCATCCCCGCTTGGAATGTCTTCATTTTCCTGCTCATGGTGGTCGAAACCGCCAAGGTGTTCCGTCGCTACGGCTTCTGGGAGCAGACTTTTGCGGTAATCTTCCCGTGGGTCTACTTGCCGATACTTGGACTAAAACCCAACTGGGAATATCACGACCCGAAAGTGGATCCTCCGGCCAAGGTGAGTGAGAGCCGCGACTGGATGGACGCCATTGTGTTCGCCATCATTGCCGCCGTGATTATCCGTGGCAACATCTTCGAACTCTACAATATCCCGTCGTCGAGTATGGAGAAGAGTCTGCTGGTGGGCGACTACCTGCTGGTGAGCAAACTGGCCTACGGCCCTAGGGTTGAGATGACCCCTCTGAGCCTGCCTCTGATGCACAATACGGTGCCACTTGTTGGTGGCAAATCGTACATCGGCTGGCCTCAGTTACCCTACCACCGCTACAAGGGATACTCCCAGGTGAAACGCTACGACGCTGTCGTTTTCAACTTCCCTGCAGGCGATACGGTGCTTGCTGCTTTCCCAGGCGGACAGTACACTTACTACCAAGCTATAGAGGAGTTCGGCCGCGAGGCAGTGATGAGCGGCAATGTTGTTGTCAACCTCGGCGAGGGTCCCGTCAGGCTCGGCAAACCTTTTGCCCGTCCGGTGAACAAACGCGAAAACTACATCAAGCGCTGCATCGGCCTCCCTGGCGAAGACCTGCAGGTTATCGACCAGGTGGTGTACATCAATGGCAAACCGATAAAAACCCCGACCGACGCTCAGACAGGCTACGGTGTCTCTTTCGTGCCGTATACCAACTACAACAAGTTGCTTGACAAATACGGCGTGAGCCAGGAGGACATCCATTCCCTGCCATATTCTGGCTATGTGCCGTTGACCGTCGATATGGCCAATAGCCTGAAAAAAAGCGAAAGCGTCGCCTCCCTCGAGTGCCTCGTGGAGCCTGCCGACCCCAAGAACGGCCGCACGCTCTTCCCCTTTGTCGAAGGCAACGCTCAGAGTGTCGACAACTTCGGCCCGGTGCACATTCCTGCCAAAGGCGAGGTGTTGCAGCTGACGCTCGAGAACTTGCCGATGTTCCGCCGCGTAATCACCACATACGAAGGTAATACTGTTGAGGTGAAAGATGGCAAGATATTCATCAACGGTCAGCAGACCGATACCTACACTGTGAAGCAGAACTACTACTGGATGATGGGCGACAACCGCCACAATAGCCAGGACAGCCGCTACTGGGGCTTCGTCCCCGAAGACCACATCGTCGGCAAAGCCCGTTGGGTGCTCTGGAGCAAGGACAAAGACCACGGCTCCATACGCTGGAACCGTTGCCTGAAGAACGCCAGTGCGTTCTAAAGTATATTGAAAATGGAAGTTAAAGAAGTTAGAGAAGTTAAAGAAGTTAAAACGATAGCTACGGCAGACAACATATTGCGACAGAATCAATTGTCTTAACTACTTGACTACTTAACTACTTAACTCCTAAATAAAAGACTATGGACGAAATAGAAGATATCAACCCCATCGATGAGGAACCCATCGAGGAACCTTTGCAGGAAGAAAGCGAGGGCTCTACCATGTCGTTGGGCAACATGTTCAAGGACTACTGGATAGACTATGCCTCTGATGTGATACTCGACCGCTCGGTGCCCGACATCGACGACGGCCTCAAGCCTGTGCAGCGCCGCATTCTCCACGCCATGAAGGAGACCGACGACGGCCGCTACACCAAGGTGGCCAATATCGTGGGCAACACTATGCAGTATCACCCCCACGGCGATATGTCCATCAAGGACGCCTTGGTGAACATGGGACAGAAAGAGCTCCTTATCGACACCCAGGGTAACTGGGGCAACATACTCACCGGCGACGATGCCGCCGCCGGCCGTTACATCGAGGCCCGCCTCTCCAAGTTTGCCAAAGACGTGGTCTTCAACCCCAAGACCACACAGTGGAAGCCCAGCTACGACGGCCGCAAGCAGGAACCCGTCACCCTCCCCATCAAGTTCCCGCTGCTGCTGGCTCAAGGCACCAAAGGTATTGCTGTCACTCTGACAAGTGTCATCATGCCATACAACTTCTGCGAACTGCTCGAAAGCAGCATCAAGATACTGCAGAATGTACCCTTCGAGATATATCCCGACTTCCCGACCGGCGGCCTCATCGATGTTTCGCGTTACAACGACGCTGCCGTCGGCGGTCGCCTCCGCATTCGCGCCAAGATGCACTATGACGACAAGCGCAAGGCTATTGTCATCACCGAACTGCCCTACACCGTTACCACCGACGTCCTCATCTCCAGCATCCTCACCGCCAACGACAAGGGCAAGATTAAAATCAAGAAGGTCGACGACAACACCGCCGCCGAAGTCGAAATAGTGGTCTATCTTCCTTCCGGCGTCAGCCCCGACCAGACCATCGACGCCCTCTACGCATTCACCTCGTGCCAGATCTCCTTCTCGCCACAGACCTGCGTCATCGTCGACGACAAGCCCGTCTTCATGACCGCCAGCGACATACTACGCCACAACACCTTCCGCACCCGCGACCTTCTGCGTCAGGAACTGGAAATCCAGCTCGGCGAACTCGAAGACCGTTGGCACTGGGTCTCCCTCGAAAAGATATTCTTCGAGAAAGGCATCTACAAGAAGATGGAGAAGAAGGACAGCAAGACATGGGACGAACAGGTCGATGACATGCTTGCCGCCTTTGGTCCATACCGCAAGAAGTTCAAACGCGAGATTACGCGCGACGACGTCCTCAAACTCACCGAGAAGCCTGTCCGCAAAATCTCCAAGTTCGACATCAAGAAGGCCGAACAGGAAATTGAAAGCATCGAGATGACCATCGATGAGGTGAAGAACCACCTCGAGCATCTCACCGACTACGCTATACGCTACTTCCAGGATATACTGAAGAAATATGGCCACGGTCGCGAGCGCCGCACCGAGATACGCAACTTCGACGACATCGAGGCCACCACCGTCGCCATCGCCAACGAGAAGCTCTACGTCAACTACCAGACCGGCTTCGTCGGCTGGGGCCTCAAACGCGAAGAGGGCGTCGAGGTCGCCTGCGAATGCTCCCGCCTCGACGACATCATCGTCTTCCGTCGCGACGGCACGATGATGGTCTCCAAAGTGCAGGAAAAAGGCTTCGTCGGCTCCAAGGACTGCAAAGAACTCCTCTTCGTCTCCGTCTTCCGCAAACGCGACGAACGCACCGTCTACAACCTTATCTACCGCGACGGCTCCTCCGGCTACGCCATGGTCAAGCGTTTCTCCGTCACCTCCGTCACCCGCGACCGCGACTACGACCTCACCAAAGGCACTCGCGGCAGCCGCATCCTCTACTTCACCGCCAACCCCAACGGCGAGGCCGAAGTCGTCACCGTCCACCACGTCTCCAGCCCCAAGCTCAAGAAGGTCTCCTTCGACTTCGACTTCAAGACCCTCGCCATCAAAGGCCGCGATGCCATGGGCAACATACTCACACGCAACCCCGTCCGCTCCATAAACCTCAAGGACGAAGGCGTCTCCACACTCTCCGCACGCAAAATCTGGTTCGACGAGAGCGTCAAGCGGCTCAATGTAAATGAGGCAGGCCGTTACCTGGGCGAGTTCCACGGCTCCGACAAGATTCTCGCCCTCATGCAGTCCGGTTTCTACCGCACCACCTCCTTCGATCTGGCCAACCACTACGACGACGACCTCGTCGACCTCCGCAAGTTCCGCCCCGACCAGCCCGTCACCGTTCTCTACCGCTCTCCCGACGGCTACCCCTATCTCAAGCGTTTCATCCCCGAGGCCTCCGACCGCAAGATCCCCTTCCTCGACGAAGACGGCAGCACCCTCATCCAGCTCAATCTCGACTTCTATCCCCGCCTCGAGGTTGTCTACACCGAAGACAGCGGCAAGAAGATACAGAGCGAGATCATCGAAGTCGACGACTTCATCGCCGTCAAGTCCAACAAGGCACGCGGCAAACGCGTCACCACCTTCGCAGTCCAGCAGTTCAACTGGCTCCAGCCACTCAAGGAAGACCCCGAGCCGGAACCCGACAACGACGAGTCCGACCAAACCGAGGCCTCTCTTACCCCCGATGACCGCCAGGGCTTTGCCGAAGGCACTCAAACTCAACTGTTTTAGTAATGAATTGTGAACTGTAAGCTGTAAGTGGGGCTCACTTAAAACTTAAAGCTCACTTAAAACTTAAAGCTTAAAACTTAAATAACGGCCGCCGCCTCACTTAAAACTTAAAGCTTAAAACTTAAAACTTAAAGCTTAAAGCTTAAAACTTAAATATATGAAAATCCTCGTCGTCCTCCCGCGTTTCCCATATCCCCTCGACAAAGGCGACAAACTCCGCGCCTACCACCAAATCGTCGAGCTCTCCAAACGCCACGAGATACACCTCTTCTGCGTCAGTCACCTGCGTGTCCCGGAGGAAAGCATCCGCGCCCTCGAGCCCTACTGCCGCCAGATACGCGTCGTCCGGCTCAACCCACTCGTCTGCTACATCAACATCCTCTGCAACTGGTTCGCCTCCAAATCCCTCCAGATGGGCTTCTGGAACACCTCCCGCTCCAAGCGCCTTTGCCGCCGCTTCGCCGCCCAAGTCCAGCCCGACGTCGTATACAACCAGATGATCCGCACCATGCCCCTGGCGGCACGCCTGCCGTTCCCAAAGGTGATGGACTTCCAAGACGCCCTCTCCATGAATACCGAGCGCCGCATGGAGCAGACCACAGGCTTCTGGCACTATGTGCTGCACTACGAGTTCAAGATGCTGCGCTCGTCCGAGTACAACGCTTTCTCATTCTTCGACGGTCTCACCATCATCAGCGAGACTGACAGCGAGGCCATTCCCCACAAGAAGAACGGCGAGATACGCATTGTTCCCAACGGCGTAGATACTGACTACTTCAATACTACCCACTACCCACTACCCACTACCCACTCAATATGTTTCTGCGGCAACATGTCCTACGCCCCCAACGTCGACGCTGCCTGCTTCCTCGTCCGCGAGGTGATGCCCTTGGTGTGGGAGTATTGTCCCTATGCTACTGTGCTGATTGCCGGTGCCGATCCCACGCCCGCAGTACGGGCGTTGGCTTCCAAGGCATTGAAACCCCAGAAGGTAACGGTTAGCGGACGTATGCCCGACATCCGCGACGCCTACGCCTCGTCGCAGGTCTTTGTGGCCCCTATGCGCATAGGCAGTGGCTTGCAGAACAAGCTGCTCGAGGCAATGGCTATGCAGAAGCCGTGCGTCACGACAAGCCTGGCCAATGCCGCCCTTGGTGCAACATCGGGCGACCAGCTGTTTGTCGGCGACAGCAAGGAAGATTTGGCCTACTGGATTTGTCTGCTTCTTGGTTCCAAAGATGTGCGTACTCGCATTGCTGAGGAAGGCAATCGTTTCGTCCAGCAGCACTACTCCTGGCCCGCCGCCGTAAAACCCTTAGAAGAACTCCTGGATGCAGTGGTCGCCAAATAAACAAGGCAAATTCAGAAACGCCATTGATGGTGAACGCGACCGCAAGGGCGCGAACGTATCAATTGGTGAACGCGACCGCAAGGGCGCGAACGTATCAATTGGTGAACGCGACCGCAAGGGCGCGAATGCCATCGATGGGAAACGTCCATCTCCCCAGGAGCGCAACACCTTCAGCACCGACGTGGTGCCCGAGAAGGCCATCCTCGTCGCCGTCTGCCCGTCGGGACAGACTATGGAGCGTACCGAGGAATACCTCGCCGAGCTTGCCTTCCTTCTCGAGACCGCTGGCGGCATCTGTGTCAAGAAGGTCATCCAGAAGCTCGAGCGGCCCGACACCCGCACCTACCTCGGCTCCGGCAAGCTCGAGGAACTCAAGGAATACAAGCAGGCCCTCGACGCCGACTTCATCGTCGTCGACGACGAACTCTCGCCTGCACAGCTCCGCAACCTGGAAAAGGAGATGCAATGCCGCATACTTGACCGCACAACGCTCATCCTCGACATCTTCGCCAAGCGGGCGCGCACATCGACGGCGAGGACGCAGGTCGAACTGGCTCAGCTGCAGTACATGCTCCCTCGTCTTACACGCATGTGGACCCACCTCGAACGCCAACGTGGCGGCATAGGCATGCGCGGCCCCGGCGAGACGCAGATTGAAACCGACCGCCGCCTCATCAAGGAGAAGATATCGCTCCTCCGCCAGCAACTGGCCTCCATCGACAAGCAGAAGACGCTGCAGCGCAAGAACCGCGAGAGCCTGGTGAGGGTGGCGTTGGTGGGATATACCAACGTGGGGAAGAGCACGCTGATGAATGTGCTCTCGAAGAGCGATGTTTTTGCCGAGAACAAACTGTTCGCCACGCTCGACACTACGGTGCGCAAGGTGGTGATAGGCAACCTGCCGTTCCTTCTTACCGACACGGTGGGCTTCATCCGCAAGTTGCCTACACAGCTCGTCGAATCGTTCAAAAGCACACTGGACGAGGTGGTCGAAGCCGACTTGCTGCTGCATGTGGTTGATCTCTCGCATCCCGACCACGAGGAACAGATAGCCGCGGTGAACCGCACCCTCGCCGACATCGGCGCCGCCGACAAACCGACGATACTCGTCTATAACAAGATTGACGCTGTCGCCAAAGAGGAAGAAAAGGAAGGTGAGGAATCGGAACAATGTGCTACGCCGGAAGGCAAGACTGATGTGTTGTTCATCTCAGCCGCGCAGAAACTGAATATCGACGTCCTGCGCGACACCCTCTACAACGAGGTCTCGCGCATCCACGCAATACGTTATCCGTACAACAATTTTCTGTATTAAGCCCCATCGGGGCGCCATGTTTTATCCGTGGGCGAAACCCACGGAACGAGCAGCTTCCTTCGGTTACTTTTTAAAGTTGGGCAAAAAAAACTCTTTATGTGCGGTGCAGGTGGTCGTAGACCAGCTGGGCTTTTGCGGGACCGATGGCGGCGGAGAGGTCGTCGAGGGTCTGCAGGCCTATCTGCTTGACGCTGCCGAAACGCAGCAGGAGGTCGTGGGCGGTTTTGTCTCCGATGCCGGGGATGTCGGTGAGGGCGGTGCGGAGTGTGCCTTTGGAGCGTTTGTCTTTGTGGAAGGTGATGGCAAAGCGGTGGACTTCGTTCTGTATCTGTTCCATGAGGTGGAACACGGCATCGGTGGGTTTGAGGCCGACAACGGCTATCTCGCCCCGTTCGTTGAAACGGAGCATCTCGTTGGTACGGTGGCGGTCGTCTTTGGCGAGTCCGGCGATGGGAATGTTGAGGTGCAGCTGGTCGACGATGACCTGGCGGGCGACGTGCATCTGGCCCTCGCCGCCGTCGACGATGAGTAGGTCGGGCAGAGGCTTGCCTTCGGTGGACAGGCGGCTGTAGCGGCGCTGGATGACTTCGGCCATTGAGGCATAGTCGTCGGGACCTTCCACTGTCTTTATATTGAATTTGCGGTATTCGTTGCGGTTGGGCTTGCCGGCAGAGAAGCGCACCATGCCTGCCACGGGGTAGGCGCCCTGGATGTTGGAGTTGTCGAAGCACTCTATCTCCATGGGCATAGTTGGGAGCTGCAGTGCGCGCTGGAGCCGCTCGAGGGTTTTCACAGCCTGGGGTGCTGCGTCGCCCTGGGTGAGGGCGCGCTGGTGGCGGCACTGCTTCTGGTAGCTTTCCACGTTGCGGAAGGCGAGGTCGAGGAGTTTGCGGCGGTCGCCTTTTGGCTCATAGGTCTGTTTGAGGTATTCTTCAGGCAGGTCGGGAACGGCGAAGGGCAGTATGACTTCGGGAGCGGTGCTCTGCGACTGCTGGTGGTAGGAGGGTATGGCGGTGGCGAGCAGCTCGGCATCGCTCTCGTCGAGTTGTTTCTTTATCTCGTTGCAGATGCTGTAGATGATGGCACCGTGTTTCACGCGGAGGAAGCTGACGTAGGCGTACCGTTCGTCGCTGAGGATGGCGACGACGTCGACGTCGGCGACGCGTGTGTCTACCACGGTGGAGCGGCTCTGGTACTCCTCGAGGAGGTGGAGCTTGCGCTTGATGGCGTCGGCATCCTCGAAGCGGAGCTCCTCGGCGGCGGCATACATCTGGCGTTTCATCTGGTCGAGTATGTCGCCGAAGTCGCCCTTCAGAATGCGGCGTATGTTCTCGATGGTGCTCAGATAGTCCTCACGGCTCTGCAGCCCCGCACAAGGGGCGCCGCAGAGACCTATCTGGTGTTTCATGCAAGGGCGCTTGCCCATGTGGTCGCATGTGCGGTACTGGAACAGCGAGCGTATGATGTCCTGCAGTTCGCGTAGTATGCGGCCGTTGGGGTAGGGGCCGAAGTACTGGCCCTTGATATTATGTCGGCGGGTGTAGAGGAGGCGGGGATATTCCTCGTCGGTGATGCAGAGGTAGGGGTAGGACTTGTCGTCCTTGAGCATGGAATTGTAGCGTGGCTGGTAGCGTTTGATGAGGGAGTTTTCGAGGAGAAGGGCATCGACCTCGGTGGCGACGACGGTGACACGGATGTCGCAGACAGAGCGCACGAGCATCTTGATCTTGGGCGATTTGTCATCGTAGTGGGAGAAGTAGGAGGAGACGCGGCGCTGGAGGTTGCGGGCCTTGCCGACATATATGACCTTGCCGTCGGCATCGAGGTGCTGGTAGACACCGGGACTTTCGGGGATGGTCTTGAGCCGCAGGGCGATGCGGTCGATGTTTGGATTGATGGATGAGTCGATCATTTATCCATGTCGTAGTCCAGCGGTGCTCGGCTGATGGTGACGTGAATGGAGTGGATGCCTTCGAGGTCGTACTGCGAGGTGGTCTGGCCTATCTCCATGCGGTGGGTGCCTGTGCTGTTGAAGCTGAAGAAGGCACGGATGCGGCGGTTGGCGGTGCGGCGGGTGGAGTTGTTGCCTGGCAGCATCTCGCCGCGCCAGCGGCCGTTCTCGGTGAAGGGCACTTCGGCGTAGAAGGAGCGCTGCTCGCCGGCAGGTGAGTATAGGTTGAAGAGCAGGGGTACGGTGCGGTAGCGGTAGACGGCGGTGTCGATGACGGCGGTGACATCGATGTTGTAGTAGTCCTCGATGTTGCCGACATTGACCTCGAAGACCTCGGGGGTGAAGCGGTTCCAGACGTTGTTCTCAAAGGTGCGCTCGTCGTCGAGAAGAGGCTTGTTGCATGAGCACAGCAACAAAGTAATTATTATGGGAAATAATATCTTCTTCATTTCAACTCGTTAACTCTTAAACTTTTCAACTCTTTAACTCCTTTTGATCAGTTCCTGCATTATCTGGACGGCGTTGGTGGCGGCCCCTTTGCGGATGTTGTCGGCGCAGACCCACAAGTTGAGGCTGTTGGGCTGCGAGGGGTCGCGGCGGATGCGTCCTACCCATACTTCGTCGCGGTGGTGTGAGAGGATGGGCATGGGGTAGCGGTTGGTGGCGGGGTCGTCGTAGAGGATTACTCCCGGAGTGTCGGCAATGAGTCGGCGCACGTGGTCGAGGTCGAAGTCTTTGAGCAGCTCGACGTTGACGGCTTCGCTATGGCCGCCGACGACAGGCACACGCACTACCGTGGCGGTGATGGCAATGGAGGGGTCGGCGAAAATCTTGCGGGTTTCGTCGACCAGTTTCTGTTCCTCGGTGGTGTATCCGTCGGGCAGGAAGTCGCCGCCGTGGGGGAAGAGGTTGCGGTGGATGGGGTAGGGGTAGGCCTGCTCGGCAGGGGTCTCGCCGCGTTCTTCGGCCTCGAGCTGGCGCACGGCCTTGATGCCTGTGCCGGTGATGCTCTGGTAGGTGGAGATGACAAGTCGGCGGATGCCGTATTCGCGTTCGAGGGCCGAGATGGCCAGCACCATCTGTATCGTGGAGCAGTTGGGATTGGCAATTATTATTGCGTTATTGTGCGATTGCGTCAATGCGGCAGTGGCGGCGGAGATGTTGATCTCGGGGACCACGAGGGGTATCTGAGGGTCTTTGCGCCAGGCTGAGCTGTTGTCGATGACGGTGGTGCCGACAGAGACGAAGCGAGGGGCATACTGGCGCGAGGCGGACGCGCCGGCCGAGAAGATGGCGTATCGCGGACAGGCGGCAATGGCGTCGTCGACGCTTACGACGGTGAGTCTGCGGCCTGCGAAATCTATTTCTTTTCCGACGGAACGTTCAGAGGCGGCGGGGATTATCTCCTCGTTGGCGAATCCTCGTTCGGCAAGGACTGTGAGCATCTCGCGCCCCACAAGGCCGGTGGCTCCTACTACAGCGATTTTCATTGGTTGGTGGTTAGTGGTTAGCGTATCAATGTTACAGCACCTTTTACTATACGGGTCTTCTTGGGATCGAAGATGTTGGTGTAGCGGATGATGTAGACGTAGGCTCCCTGTGGGCAGGCGCGGCCGTTGACGTCGTGTCCGTCCCAGGTGCAGTCAACGCCCGAGCAGTAGTAGATCTGTTCGCCGAAGCGGTTGTAGATGTACATCTCCTGGGTGAGAGTGCCGACGCTGACGGAGCCGAAGAGGGTGTTGCCGGCGGGGTTGTCGGGCGTGAAGGCATTGGGCATCCAGAAGAATTCCTTGTTCAGGGGGATTACAATCTCGGCGGTGTCGACACAACCGTAGGGGCTGTGGGCGATGAGGAAGATGTCGGCTTCGTTCAGGTTGGCTGGGATGGTGTAGTAGGCTACCTCGGAAGATTGTTCGGGGCCTGTGGGGAATATCCAGCGACGGCTGTCGCCACCGATGGAGATGTCGGTGAGGACCACGTCGAGGTTGTTCATGTCAAAGTGGTCGACGCTGCTTGAGAGTTTGGCGGTGAGGGGGTAGATGGAGAGGTTGAGACGGACAACAGAGTCGCAGCCCCACTGATTCAGTTCCACCACGGTGTCGCCGAGGGCGGTGGCTGTGTTGGAAGTGTAGTACCATTTGCCTTTCCAGAGTACAGGTTTGCAGTCGACGATGGTGTCGATGGTGAGGCTGGTGCTGGAGACGGTGAGGTCGAGGTGGACAACAGAGTCGCATCCAGGGCTCGACTGCAGGGTGACCTTGGGCGAGGTGGTGCTCTGGGTGTAGGTCTGGTGGTTCAAATCCCAGGTGAATGTCTCACCATTGCAGATACCGTGTTTCTCGATGGTGTCGAAGTTGGGGAAGACCCGGATGAGGAAGGTGTCGAAGTTGGTGCATCCGTTGGTGAATTCGCAGAAAACCTGAATGCGGATGGAATCGATTTTGTTGCGCGGCAGGGTGTCGAACTGCGGGTCGGGACGCAGGGTGAGGCTCATCTGCTCGGCGTCCATGTTGTACATGGATTGGGGCAGGATAACGCTCTCGCCGTTCAGTAGACGGGTCACAGTCCAGGTTTTCACCTTCGGGCTGATAGTCGGCGGGATGAGGAGCGAAACGGTGGCGTTATGACCTTGGCAGACGTCGTGCTGGCGGCTGGTGTCAGGCTCGGCAGGGTGTTTCAGCTGCATGTCGTTCTGGTGGTCGTAGCCGATGGTGATGGTGTCGTAGAGGCGGTACCAGTCGTTGTTGGCGTTCTTGAAGCTGAGGCGAAGCACGTAGCGCGAATTGCAGGTGGGGGAGACGTAGGCTTTCGTTCTGGTGGGGTGTTCGGGGTCGTAGCCAGCCAACTGCGGGTCGTCGTGCATAGGCTCATAGTAGCCGTTGGTGTCGTTGGGGTTTGTGGTGAGGGCCACAGAGTCCTCGGCACGGCCGTCGTCGAAGATACGGTACCACTGGTAGGTCTTCATAGTGTAGCCTTGTGGGGTGAAGCGGTAGGCGGTGGTGTCCATGTTAGAGGTGAAGACGTTGCGTCCCGCAGGACTGAATGCTGCGGGCGAGCCGGGCACTACATAGTAGGTCTCGCTACCGATGGGACCTTGCGTCTGTGCCTGTGCCGTGGCGTTTTGAATGCCGATGAGAGCGTCCGACGTAGTGGGGCAGCATCTGCGCTGTTTCACATGCACCTCGATGATGTTTGAACCTTCGTAGCACACAATCTGGTAGGTGCCGTGGTCGTCGTAGTCGCCAAAGTTTGGGGCTTCCTTCCACGAGCAGATAATCTTGCGGCAGGGGAATTGGTCCTGGATGCCGTAGTAGATTCCGTCAACCCTGTTGGTCTCCGAGCCTACGAAGTGTCCTGGGTGGGTATCTTCCATCACGCCGTAGATGGCGTCGCGCATCCTGGCCTGGTATGACGAGAACGGGTCGATATGGTTCGCCGTTCCGTTCCAAGGTATCTGGTTCTGCGAGTGGAACCCATATGGACAGTAGTCGCCCGACCCGAAATCTGTTGGGCTGCAGAAGGTTACCAGGCCGTTGGCGCCGATACGGAACTGGTTCTTGCGGATGCCGAAGAAGTAGAAAGGGTAGGGAATAACGGTGTGGGTAGAGGCAAACACATCGTCGGTGCCGATGGGCATACGTGTTCCGAGGCTGAACGATGTGTCGGGCGGGTTGTAGGGTACCTGCTCAACGGTGTATGTGCCGTTGAAATACTGCACCGGTATGTAAGGCTCGGCCGTAAGCTCCAGGGTGTGTGTCAGGCAGGTGACTGCAGTGTCCCAGCCCAGGTTGCGGTAGATGAAACTCTGGTTGTAGTCCGGGTCGTGATCCATTATGTTCACCGGCCTCTGCTCAATCCTTACCTCCGGACAGGGACTCACCACCTCCTGTGCGGCAGCGCCCCCTATCCCAATGGCCATTGCGGCCACCAACAATACTTTCTTATATCTCATTGTTTTCATGCTTTTCATTGTCTTCCGTTGGTTTTGCCCTGTAGGGCTATATTGTGTTTCGAATTTCAATCTCCAGTTTTCAGTTATCATCTTACAAGTGTCACAGCCCCTTTGCGTATCACCGTCTGGTCGGGCTTGTATTTGTTCGTGTATCGAATCACATAGGCATAGGCATCCTGTCGGCATGGGTTGCCGTGGGTGTCGCGTCCGTCCCATGCGCAGTCTACACCCTCGCAGTGGTATACCAACCGCCCCATGCGGTCGTAGATATACATCTCCTGGGTCAGTGTGCCCGTGCTTATTGGGGCGAAAAGGCTGTTGCCCATCTCGTTGTCGGGGGTGAAAATGTTCGGTATCCAGAAAGTCTCGCTGTTGAAAGGCAGCACCATCGTCGCCGTGTCCGAGCAGCCGTACGGGCTGTAGGCCACAAGCCTTATCCTCGCCTCGTCCATGTCGGCAGGTATGCTGTAGTAGGCAACCCTCGAAGTCTGATCAGGCCCTGTGGGGAAAAGCCACCGGCGGCTGTCGTTGCCTGTGCTGACATCGGTGAGCATCGCCTCTGGATGGTCGAAGTCGAACTGTTCGATGTTGCTCTCGATGCGTGGAGTGACGGGATAGATGCTCAGGTCGAGCCGCACCACCGAGTCGCAGCCCCACTGGTTCTTCAGCCTGACGGTGTCGCCCTCCATGGTGGCGGCGTTCGAGGTGTTGTACCATTTACCGTGCCAGTAGATGGGCTTGCATTCCACGCGCTTGTCTACAAGGGTGCTGCTGTCGTTCACCGTCAGGTGCAGGCGTATGACGGAATCGCAACCCACCGCTGTCGCCAGTCGCGCCACAGGGCTCGTCGTGCTCTGGCTGTAGTTCTGCCCGTTGGCGTTCCAGTGGAAAGTCTTGCCGATGCAGATGCCGGTATCCACTATGGCGTCGTAGTTGCGGTGCACCCTCAGCAGGAAAGTGTCGAAATTGGTGCATCCGTTTGCAAAGTCCACCGTGGCCATCACCACTATGGAGTCTATCTTGTTCTCGGGCACCGTGTCCTCCATCGGGTCAGGGTGCACCGTTATGTTGCGCCGTGTTGCGTCGGTGCGGTACAGCTCGTCGGGCAGCACCACCTCCCTGCCGTTGATCCACCGCGACAGCCGCCAGGTTATCGTCGTCGACGTCTCGTCCTCGGGTATTGCCAGCGACAGCGTCGTGCTCTTCCCGCGGCACACATTCCTCACGCGGCTTGTGTCGGGCTCCGCCACATGGTGTATGCCCAGCGCCTTCAGCGTGTCCATGCCTATCGTGATCGTGTCGTACAGTCGGTACCATGTCGTGTCGGCGTTGCGGAACGTAAGGCTCAGCACATAGCGTGCCTCGCATGTGGGTCTCACGAAAGCCCTCGTCAATGTCGGGTGCAGCGTGTCATCCTCGTTCATCGGCATGTAGTAGCCGTTCGTGTCGTTCGGATTCTGTGTCAACGTGTCGTTCGGCCTGCCGTCGTCGTAAATTCGGTACCAATAGTAGGTCTTCATCGTGCTCCCCTGCGGCGTGAAACGGTAGGCCGTGTTCGTCAGCTCCGTGTTGAAAGTGTTCTTCCCCTGTGGGGCAAAAAACGCAGGGCTCCCGTCAATCACATACGCATTCGACGCCCCTATCACCGGACTGTGCACCTGGCTCACCCCCGTCGCGTTCTGTATACCTATGATTCCCACACCGTTCTGCCAGCTCGTGTTCACCCCGCGGTGCTTCACGTGCACCTCCACAATGTTCGAACCCTCGTAGCACACAATCTGATACGTGCAGCGGTTGTCGCCGTTCTGGCTGCCGGGGTAGGGCGGTATCCCCTTCCACGAGCAGATAATCTTCCTGCAAGGCCATTTCCCCTGTATGCCGTAGTATATCCCCTGCGTCCCCGTAAGGTACGAACCCAGCGGGTGCGTGTCCTCGTAGACACCATAGATGGCATCCCTCATCACCCCCAGCGACGCCGGTGCCCCAACCTTGCCGTTGGGCCACGGTAACGCCGCCGAATATTGCCACGGGCACTGCATACCAGGGTCGTTGGCACTGCCGTATACAGTGTGTATGCTGTCGCTGAACGACACCATGCCGTTGGCCCCAAGGCAGAACTGCCCCTTCCTGATGCCGAAAAAATAAAAATTGAACGGTATCTGCGTCAGTACATTCGCAAAATTGTCGTCGGTCGAAATCGGCATCTGGTTGCCACGCGCAAACGTCGGGTCCGCCGGCGCATAGGGAATCTCCTCCACCACATACGTGCCGTTGAAATACTGCACCGGCACATACGGCTCCGACGTCAGCTCCATCTGTGTCGACGTGCACGTCAACACCGTGTCCCACCCCTTGCGGCGGTACACTTCGCTCCCAATATGGTCGTACTTCTGGTCTATCAGCACCTCGGGACAAGGGCTTACAACCCTTTGCGCGCTTGCGCGCGAAGTGATAATAACGGCGATTATTGTCGCTAACAGTCCTATTATGTTCCAGTTACGTGGCAGTTGTCCCTCGCGTTTTAAACTACAAAAATACTAATTATTTTACTACTAGATGCAAAAAAACTCCTTTTGCTGTCGCCCCACACAACTTTTAACTATTTTTAAATATCTCCCCCACCAGCCATCAACCTCCATATGGCTAGTACATTTCTTCGGTGTTTCTTCGGTATTTCTTCGGTCATCCACTGAAGAAACACTGAAGAAATACTGAAGAAATACTGAAGAGCAGGGCTATTTGACAGGGGGCTAGTGTATGCCGCGGGCAGAGAGGGCGCGGTGGAAGGCGGCGGCGTTGCGGTTGTGCTCGGCGAGGGTGGCGGCGAAGCGGTGGGTGCCGTCCATCTTGTCGGAGGCACAGAAATAGAGGTAGTTGGTCTCTTTGGCGTTGATGACGGCGTCGATGCTGGCTTTTGAGGGCAGGCAGATGGGGGCGGGTGGCAGGCCGGTGTGCAGGTAGGTGTTGAAGGGGCTCTCGGTGGCTAGGTGCTTGTGCAGTATGCGCCTCAGGGTGAAGTCGCCCACGGCATACTTCACCGTGGGGTCGGCCTGCAGGGGCATGCCTCGCTCCAGACGGTTGAGGTAGACGCTGGCTATCAGTGGTTTCTCCTGATTGTTGTTGGTCTCCTCCTCGACGATGGAGGCAAGGATGATGGTCTCGAGCCGTGCATTGCCGTAGTCGGATAGTTCCAAGAGGTCGCACCGTAGTTCGCCCTGAGGGCCGACTTCCGTGGTCCAAAACCGGTTGTACTCGTCTTCCATCCGCTGCATGAATTGCTCAGGGTTGATCGTCCAGTAGACCTCGTAGGTGTCGGGGAGGACTAAGTGGAAAGTGGAAAGAGTAAAGTTGAAATTGTCGTGCATCAGCTTCCGGTTCAGGTAGTCGTTGAGCTGCTGCGGTGTGCGGAACTTGCCGATGGTGAGGCGTATGGGATCCTGCTGGCCGTTGCGGAGTTTGCGGACGAGTGCCAGTTCGTTCATCTGTGGTTGCACCACATAGCTGCCGGGGCGTACCCGTTCGTCGAGCTTGAGGGCGCGTGCCATGAGTCGGAAGGTGGAGGAGGCATCGAGGCTGTCGCACATTGCCTCGTAGGTGGTGCCTTCGGGCAGGTAGACGCGGACAGGCTCGGCATTTGTGGTGCGCGAGTTGAGGAGGGTTAGCAGGCCTAGTGCTCCTAGTAGTCCTAGTACGACTAGTATTGCCAGTATGATGATTGTCTTCTTTTTCATAGCAATTTCTGCATACGGATGTTGTCGATGAAATGGCTGTCGTATTCGAGCCACTCTTTGAAATGGCCGCATTCTGTGTAGCCTGCTTTGGTGAAGAGGGCCAGTGAGGCGGTGTTGATGACGGCGATGTCGGCAAATAGAGTGTGTAGTTGGTAGTTGGTAGTTGATAGTTTTTCTAGTTCGCGGAGCATGGCGAGGCCGTAGCCTTTGTGGCGGTATTCCGAGGCCACCGCGATGCCCACGGCGGCGCGTTTGTTCAGCGGGTCGTAGCTGTATAAATCAACACACCCATAGGGCAATGCGTAAAGCCGCAGGCTGCCACTAGACAGCGACGCCCCCTCTTCGGCAACCAGGTTCACTTTTAACTTATCTTGCCCCATAGCATTTTATTCTTCGAGTGTGCAATATGGCGTTGCAGCGTAGGGTATTGCGAGAGGGTGGGGTCGGCGTCGAGGATGTCGTGGACTTCGTTGCGGGTGGCAGAGACGAGGGGTTCGTCGTCGACGATGGAGGCGAGCTTGAGGTCGAGCATGCCGCTCTGCTGGAGTCCCTGCATGTCGCCGGGGCCGCGCAGGCGCAGGTCGGCTTCGGCTATCTGGAAGCCGTCGGTGGTGCTGCACATGGTACGGATGCGTTCCATCGATATGCCGCCGAGGTTGTCTTTGGTCATGAGGATGCAGTAGGCCTGGTCGGCACCGCGCCCCACACGGCCGCGAAGCTGGTGGAGCTGGCTCAGTCCGAAGCGCTCGGCGTTCTCGATGACCATCACTGTGGCGTTGGGCACGTCGACGCCAACCTCTATCACAGTGGTGGCCACCATGATATGGGTCTTTCCCTCCTTGAAACGCTGCATCTCGAAGGCTTTCTCCTCTGCGCTGAGCTGGCCATGGACCATGGAGACCTGGTATTGCGGCCGCGGGAAGTAGCTCTGCACCATGGCAAGGCCCTCTTCGAGGTCGCGGAGGTCGAGTTTCTCGCTTTCGTGGATGAGGGGATAGACGATATATACCTGGCGGCCGGCGTCGATCTGTTGTTTGAGGAAGTGGAAGACGTGGGGCCGGCGAGGTTCGGTGCGATGGTATGTACGCACGGGGTGGCGTCCCGGAGGCAGCTCGTCGATGACAGAGCAGTCGAGGTCGCCATAGACGGTCATTGCCAGTGTGCGGGGAATGGGGGTGGCGGTCATCACAAGCACATGCGGCGCGGGGATGGATTTGCTCCATAATTTGCTGCGTTGTTCGACGCCGAAGCGGTGCTGCTCGTCGATGACCACGAGGCCGAGGTCGGCGAACTGGACATTGTCCTCGATGAGGGCGTGGGTGCCTATGACTATGCGGGTCTCGCCGCTGGCGATGCGTGCTTTCATCTTTTTCTTGTCGGCGGGACGCACACTGCCTATGAGCAGTTCGACGCCGATGCCCATGCCGTCGAGCATGCGCAGGAAGGTGTTGTAGTGCTGTGTGGCCAGAATCTCGGTGGGCGCCATGAGGCAGGCCTGGCTGCCGTTGTCGAGGGCTATGAGCATGCACATCAGTGCCACGAGGGTCTTGCCGCTGCCCACGTCGCCCTGCAGGAGGCGGTTCATCTGGTGGCCGGAGCGCATGTCTTCGCGCACCTCGCGGATGACGCGTTTCTGGGCTCCTGTGAGGGGGAATGGCAGTTTTTCGTTATAGAAACGGTTGAAGATGTCGCCTACATGGCCGAAGACCCGTCCTTCGGAGTGCTGCTGGCGTGCGGTATGGGCGTATTGGTAGTCGAGTTGGAGGAAGAAGAGCTCCTCGAACTTGAGGCGTGTACGGGCAGCGTCGAGTTGTGCCAGGCTCTCGGGATAGTGTATGGCTATCAACGCACTGCGGCGCGAGAGCAGGTGGTAGCGGTCTATGACCTCCTGTGGCAGATTCTCCTCGATGCCGGCGATGCAGCCTACGAGGGTCTCGGTGAGGCGGGCCATGGCGCGGGTGCCGAGTCCGCTGCTCTTCATCTTCTCGGTGGTGAAGTAGACAGGCAGGAAAGGCTGGCGGCTGTTTTCGACGGCGGTGTCGGCTTCCAGTTCTGGGTGCGTCATCTGCCATTGGCCGTTGAAGACCGACGGGCGGCCCATGATGATGTATCTCACATCGGGTTTCAGCTTCTCGCGTACCCATTTTGTCCCTTGGAACCATACCAGCTGTATGGAGCCTGTCCCGTCGGAGAAGTCGACGGTGAGCCGCTCGCGGTATTTGCCGGTGCTGACGGTCTGCATGTTGCTCACGGTGCCGCGGAGCACCACATAGCCGCAGTCTTCGGTGAGGGTGGCAATGGTGCTCTGTTGCGAGCGGTCGATGTGACGGAACGGGAAATAGAGCAGCAGGTCGCCAACGGTGTGTATGTCGAGCTCGGAGGCCAGCACTTTGGCTCGTGAGGGACCAACGCCTTTGAGATATACTATTTCGTCATTCGGCAGCATGGGTCAGTTTCTCGCGTTCAAGGGTGCTGCTTATCTTGATATGGTCGGCGTCGGCCATGACCAGCAGAGTTTCTATGGTGGGGTCTTGCTGTCGGTTGACGCTGGCCACCAGTTGTTCGTATTCGAAGTCTTGGGCGGTGCGTATGCCGCGGATGATGCATTTGGCGCCGAGTTGGTGGCAGAGGTCGATGGTCATTCCGCTGTAGGAGGTGACCTCCACCGTCGGGCAGTCTTTCAGGGCTTCGCGGATGCGCTGCACGCGTTCCTCGGGAGAGAACATGCAGTGTTTGTCGGAGTTGACGCCGACAGCGACCACTATGCGGTCGAACAGAGGCAGCATACGACGCAGGATGGCCTCGTGACCGCTGGTGAAGGGGTCGAAGGAACCGGGGAAAAGAGCTAGAACTGCCATATCAGTCTGAGAGCTATGCTGTGGTTGTAACAGTCGTTGGCTATTGTAGTCCATCGTTCCACCTGGTTGCCCGCGCCATCGGACTGGTAGCCGTCGAAGTAGCTGAAGTGCCAGTCGCGTTTTACAGCCAGCAGCGAGTATTGCCATCGTATGTTGAACTGCAATCCGCGCCAGATGGTGAAACGGGCATCGGCGACAACCATGAAGTCGTTTGGCAGGAAAGCCTTGTCGGTGGTGTCTGGTACGAAAAACGAGGGGCTGAAGCCTATTTCGCCGTGGGGTTGTCGAACGAGGCGGCCATAGCTTACGCCGGCGCCGAAGAGCATGCCGCCGTTGCGGTCCTGCCAATGGAGCAACAATGGAATTTCAATGTAGTTGGAACGCACGTCGAGCCGATAGAGGTAGTAGCGAGTGTCGGCTTTGCTGCGTGCACCGCGTTGACTGAAAAGGGCCTCGAGGCTCACACCCCAGCGGTTGTTGCTGCTGAGCGATACCAGGGCACCCACGCCTCCGGTATAGCCTATTTGCTTGAAGCCTTTCAGCTCGTCGCCTTCAATCTGGCTGAAGGTCACGCCCGAAGTGACAAAGGCGTGTATGCGCTGCTGTGCTTGCACAAAAGCGGGGAGCGCAAGGAGTGCAAGGAGTGCAATGGCGTGCAGGATGTTTTTTTTCATAGCTTTGTTACAGGTTGTTCCAGTTGCGTATCAGTATTGTGAAGTCGGTTCCGATGCGGTAGTGGCGCATATAGCGCAGCATGAGCCGTTCGTGCAGGTCGGCGGATGCCGAGGGCAGCAGGTCTGACGGCGAGAAGACGCCGCGGTGGCCTGCGTAGCCCACCCATGACTGTCGTCCTACAAGCACCGACAGGCAGTGGCTGAAATAATTTTTTTTGCGCCGTTGGGGCCAGAAGAGGATAGGGGAGAGCAACAGTGCCAACAGCGAGACACCGAAGTCGAAGGTGCGTTTTATGCGGCGGTTGGTATCGGTGCTGATGGTGTCGAGGTCGGCTATGCACAGTCCATCGTGGGATATGATGGACTCGCTGCCGATGATATAGTCGCTTTCCGACGGTGCTATCTTGTATTCCACGCCCGTGGTGCGGAGTGTGCCCATCAGTTCAATGATACGTCCCAGTTCAATGTCCTGTCCACAGAAGACCACCTCTTCGGCATGTTCTATCCTTATGAGGTCCTGCAGGTGTCGAGGGTCGTAGTCGTCGGTTGCCGTCAGGTGGTTGGAGGGCATGCCCATGGAGGTGTAGAGAGCTTCTATACGTGCTGTCTCCTGGGTGGTGCCCACCACTATTGTGGCGCCGCGTGTCCGTGCACGCAGGGCGTACCCTTTTGCATTGCAGAGGCTCAGTACGAGCCTTGTCAGGAGTGTCGATGTGAGGGTCCATAGAGAGCCGAGGAGAAGCAGCATACGCGAGTAGCGCTGGCTCTCATCGAGCAGTGAATAGAAGGCCAGCAGCAACAGCAGCCCTATCCCCATGCCGCGTACTATGCGCCACAGACGTATTGGGCGGTCGTAGCCGCCAGCCAGCCAGCTGCTGCACATGAGTATCAGCACATACAGCGGTATGACCATCAGTGTGTATTCGGGTGGGTAGTAGTCGGCGCCGACGCCTTTGTACATCTCCCATAGATGTTTCAGCAATATCCATCCGCCGAAGGCTACCCCGAAGTCGAGCAGCGGTACTGCCACTCTGGCGGTGATACGTCGTAGCCATGCCGCCGCCGCCCGCAGCCATATGGCCAGGTGGAGCAGAGCAGTGAACAGTTTGGCGCCGCTGCCGCTGAAATAGCGTTTCACGAAGATTGACATGGCGTTGTAGAAGGTGTAGACATAGTTCATCGACCCCTTCTTGGTGCTCTCGCCTTTGTAGTGGACGATGCGGGTCTCGGGCAGATAGTAGTTCTTCCAGCCGGCCAGCCTTATGCGCCAGGAGAAGTCGATGTCTTCGCCGTACATGAAGTAGCTCTCGTCCAGCCCGCCGATTTGTTCGTACACCTCGCGGCGGAACATCAGGAATGCCCCTGGCATTATCTCGATCTCATTCACCTCGTCGTCGGGCAGGTGTCCCATATAGTATGCGGCCACGCGGCGCGAATGAGGAAAGAGGTGTATGAGTCCTGAGATCTTGTAGAACGATGCCTGTGGTGTGGGGAAGCCGCGCTTGCTCTCTTTCAGGAAGCGTCCATGACCGTCCACCATCTTTACGCACAGACCTCCGCAGTCGGGGTGAGCGGCCATGAAGTCGGCACATCGCACCAAGGTGTCTTTCTCGACTATGGTGTCGGGGTTGAGTAGCAATATTGCTTGATTGCTTGGTTTCCCGGTTGTTTGAGTGTCTGTTGTGTCAGCACTCAAGCAGCCGGACCTTGAAGCACTCAAGCAATCTATCGCCTGGTTGTTGGCGCGTGCGAAGCCTACGTTGTCCTTGTTGGCGATGATGTGGACTTGCGGGAAGTCGTGTTGTACCATCTCCACGCTGCCGTCCACCGAGTCGTTGTCCACAACCCATACGTCCAGTTCTAGTTCGCTACCGTCCCCGAGTTTTCTGTCAGACCCGAAGACTGACGCCAGGCACTGTTTGAGGAAGTACTTGACGTTGTAGTTTACTATGACGATGGACAGTGTCACTTCTTCTTCGCCTTTTTCTTGCTGGCGTTGTCGATGATTTTCATTGCCTCTTCGAGGGTCAGCTTCAGCGGGTCGATGTCTTTGGAGAGACGGAAGTTCTCGCCACGGAAGGTGAGGTAGGGGCCGAAGCGACCGATGTTCGACACCAGGGCTTCGCCGTCCTGGACGCCGATTTCATGGGGGTACAGTTTCTTAAGCTCTTCTTTCTCCTCTTCGGCGGCACGCTTGATCTTGATAATCTCGATGGCGCGTTCCAGCGTTACCTCATAGGGGTCGTCGTTCTTGCCGAGCGAGTAGAATTTGTTGTTATGGCGCACGTAGGGGCCGAATTTGCCGATGCTTACGGCGACATCCTTGTCCTCGAATTTGCCGAGGGTGCGTGGCAGGGCGAAGAGACCGAGGGCTTCCTCGAGGGTTATAGTCTCTATGCTTTGGCCTTTCTTCATGCTGGCGAACATGGGCTTCTCGTCGCTGTTGGTCTCGCCGATCTGCACCAGGGTGCCGAAGCGGCCTATCTTGGCGTATACGTTCTTGCCGCTCTTGGGATCGGTGCCAAGCAGACGGCTGCCGGTCGTGCGCTGCGAGGTCTGCTGAGTCTGGCGTATGTTCTTGTGGAAGGGGACATAGAATTTGTCAATCACCTTGCGCCATTCTTTCTTGCCGTCGGCTATGTCGTCGAAGTCTTTTTCAACGGTGGCTGTGAAGTTGTAGTCCATGATGTTGTTGAAGTGCTCCATCAGGAAATTGTTCACCACGCATCCGATGTCGGTGGGGAAGAGTTTGCCTTTCTCGGCATAGCCCTTTTCGGTGCGGATTGCTTTCTTTATCTGGTTGCCCTTCAGCGACAGCACGGTGCATTCTTTGGCCTCGGCCTCGCGGTCTTCTTTGAGGATGTATTCGCGTTTCAGGATGGTGCTGATGGTGGGTGCATAGGTCGAAGGACGGCCGATGCCGAGTTCTTCCAGTTTCTTCACCAGGCTGGCCTCGGTGTAGCGCGAGGGGTGCTGGGTCCAATGCTCGGTGGCATCGCAGCTTTCCATGGTCATAAGGGTGCCCTCGGGCAGGTTGGGCAGCATGCGCTCGGTCTGTTCCTCGTTGTCGTCGTCGGTGCTTTCCATGTATACTTTCAGGAAGCCGTCGAACTTCACCTGTTCACCGCTGCACTGGAACGATAATTTGGCGCTGCTGACGCCAATCTCTATCTCGGTCTTCTCCAGTTCGGCGTCGGCCATCTGGCTGGCTACGGTGCGCTTCCAGATCAGTTCGTACAGTCGGCGCTGGGCGCTCTCGGTATTGATGCTCTGGCGGCTCAGGTCGGTCGGACGAATGGCTTCGTGGGCTTCCTGTGCGCCTTTGGTCTTGGTCTGGTAGCGGCGCATCTTGTGGTATTCGGCGCCATACTGTGATTCAATTTCCTTTTTTGCCATACCCAGAGCCAGGTCGCTCAAGTTCACGCTATCGGTACGCATGTAGGTGATATATCCGCTTTCGTACAGCTGCTGTGCCACCTGCATTGTGCGAGCCACGCTGAAGCCAAGTTTACGGCTGGCCTCCTGCTGCAGGGTGCTCGTCGTGAACGGCGGTGCGGGTGTGCGGCGCGCGGGCTTGGTCTCTATGCGGTTGATCTTGAACGAGGCCCCTATCAGACTCTTCAGCACCTCTTCGGCTTCGGCTTCTGTGTCGAAGTGGCGGCTCATCTCGGCGGCAATGGTCTTGGTGCTGTCCACGGGGTGGAACTGTGCCGTGATGCGGAAATAAGGCTTGCTGACAAAGTTCTTGATTTCTTCTTCGCGCTCCACTATCAGGCGCACGGCGACGCTCTGCACACGGCCGGCACTCAGGGCCGGTTTGATTTTACTCCACAGTATGGGGCTTATCTCGTAACCCACCAGACGGTCAAGCACGCGGCGAGCTTGCTGGGCATCGACCAGGTTCATATCAATCTGGCGTGGATTCTCGATGGCGTGCAGAATGGCGGTCTTCGTGATTTCGTTGAACACGATGCGCTGTGTCGTCTTCGGGTCCAGCTTAAGGGTTTCCTGCAGATGCCAGGCAATGGCCTCTCCCTCGCGGTCCTCATCGGATGCCAGCCACACCTTGTCGGCGCTCTTCACAGCCTTCTGCAGTTCGCTCACCAGGCTCCGCTTGTCGTCGCTGATTTGGTATTGCGGCTCGTAGTCGCTGTCAACGTCGATGCTCATCTCCTTCTTCGCCAGGTCGCGAATGTGGCCGTAGCTCGACTTCACAGTGTAATCTTTGCCGAGAAACTTCTCGATGGTCTTCGCCTTTGCTGGCGACTCAACAATTACTAGATTCTTCATATCTGATTGTGTTTTTTTATTTCACGTTAATCTATCGCCACTCACAATTCAACACCCCTTCATAACGTATATATATTTTATTTATTGTACGCGCATCGAAAAAATATTCTCTCCGCAGTAAAATAAAATGTCGCCATTGCCGTTTATTGCATATTAAATGCAATAACAAACATCAGATAGAGATGAAGATACATATTGTTCAGCACGACATCCTCACGCTGAAGCCTGAGGAGAATTTGGAATGGATAGAGAACGAGCTTGAGTCGCAGGCTTCTAAAGAGGCTTTGCTGACGGTGTTTCCGGCCTGCACGGTGTGCGGGGCGCCGCTGTTTGCTGCCGCAGGCTATACTGACGTGCAGAAACGCGCCCAGGCAGTCCTTCAGGAACTGGTGGCCCGCTCAGAGCATCGCGCCTTCCTGGTAGGTATGCCGTTGCAGATACAGGACAAGGGCCTGTGCAATGCCATAGTGTTTGTGCAGAACTGTGCCATACGTGGTGTCGTCACCAAGAAATACCTTGCTCCCGACGAGCAGCGTTGCTTTGTCCGCGGCGAAGGTGTGCAGGTTATCGAGTTCCACGACCAGAGAATAGCCATCGGCTTCTACGAAGACCTCAAAGAGCTCAGCAAAGGCTATGTAGAGCAGCCCGACATGGTGATCTGCTGTGGATGCAACGTGTTCGACTATCAGAAACCCTACCGCACCCGCTACCGTATGAGCAAGATAGTGGAGACTCTGGGTGCCAGCCTTGTTTATGTCAACCGCACCGGCGGTGAAGGTCCATATCTCTATGCCGGCGGTTCGTTGGCCATGAATGCCGCTGGCGGTGTGCTCATGCAGCTGCCATACTTCGAGGATGCCTGTCAGACTGTCGACATGCAGCTCATCGACGCTGTCGTCGACGACCATAAACCCGAAGCCGTCGAACTTGTATACAAAGCCCTCGTGTGCGGCCTGCGCGACTACTTCCGCAAGAACGGCCTTCAGCGTGCTGTCCTTGGCCTCAGCGGCGGCATTGATTCGGCTTTGGTGGCCACGCTTGCCGTCGACGCCCTTGGCGCCGAGAACGTGCACGGCCTCCTCATGCCCAGCCAGTACTCGACCGACCACTCGGTGCGCGATGCCGAGGATTTGGCTCACAACCTCGGCATGGAATACGACATCGTGCCGATACGGCCGGTGTTCGACGCCTTCCGCGAGGCTATGAAACCCGTCTTCGGCAACCGTGCCGAGGATGTGACCGAGGAGAACATGCAGGCACGCGTACGCGGTACATTGGTAATGAGCTATGCCAACAAGTTCGGTGCGCTGGTACTGAACACCACCAACCGCTCCGAAGCGGCCATGGGCTATGGTACCCTCTATGGCGACAGCTGCGGTGCTCTGGCCGTCATTGGCGACCTCTACAAGACCGAGGTCTACCAGCTCAGCGAGTGGATAAATCGCGACGGTGTACGCATCCCCGAGAACAGCATCACCAAGGCTCCCAGCGCCGAACTGCGTCCGGGACAGAAGGACAGCGACTCGCTGCCCGACTACAGCGTGTTGGATGCCATATTGAACCTCTACCTCGACGAGTCTCTCTCCGAAGACGAGATTGTCGACGAAGGTTATGACCGCGAAGTTGTACACAGCACCATCCTCAAGGTCAAGCGCAACGAGTGGAAACGCCTGCAGTTTGCACCCCAGCTGAAGGTGAGCCCCGTAAGCTTCGGGCTCGATCGTAGGTGGCCGATATCGTAATGGACAATCCTCAGATTGAACTGGCGCGGAGGTATGTCGAGCAGACAGGGGTCAGCCTGTTCCTGACTGGCAAGGCTGGAACGGGCAAGACGACATTCCTGCACGACATCGATGCCCATTGTCCCAAGCGGCATGTGGTGGTGGCCCCCACGGGCGTTGCTGCCGTCAATGCCCACGGCGTCACCATACACAGCTTCTTCCAGCTACCATTCGACCCTTATCTGCCCGACATCAAAGAACTTGTCACCGAGTACCAGATGCCCGAAGGGCAGCGCAAGATAAACAAGACCAAGCTCGACATCATACGTACCCTCGAGCTGCTCATCATCGACGAGATATCCATGGTGCGCGCCGACCTGCTCGACGCCATCGACATGACCCTGCGGCGCTACCGTCGCAGCAGTCGTCCCTTCGGCGGCGTGCAGCTGCTCATGATTGGCGACGTGCACCAGCTGCCACCCGTTGTTACCGACGCCGAGCGTCCCCTCATGCAGCAGGTCTACCCCTCGCCTTTCTTCTTCCACAGCAAGGCTCTGCAACGACTGCCGTATGTGACCATAGAGCTGCAGACCGTCTACCGTCAGCAGGACGAAGCCTTCGTTTCGCTGCTCAACCGTGTGCGCAACAACAACCTCGACGCCGCCACCTTGGCAGCCCTCAACGCCCGCGTAGCCACTCAAGCAATCAAACACTCAAGCAATCAAACAATCACCTTGACCACCCACAACCGGCAGGCCGACGCCATAAACCGCAACCGCATGGAGTCTTTGACAGGCGAAAGCCGCACCTATGAAGCCAAGGTTGAGGGCAACTATCCCGAGGGCAGCTTCCCCGTGGAGCGCACCATGACCCTCAAGGTCGGCGAACGGGTGATGTTCGTGAAGAACGACAGCTCGGGTGCCCACAGCTACTACAACGGCAAACTGGGCACTGTGCAAGGTTTTTCGGTTGACGATGAAGGAACAGAACGCGTGGAGGTCGTATGTGACGACGGCGGCACCATTCCTGTCGGGCGCGAATGCTGGGAGAACCTGAAATACGTCATCGACAAAGACAACCAGATTAGACAGGAGGTCGACGGCAAGTTTGTGCAGTTCCCCCTGCGCCCAGCCTGGGCTGTCACCATACACAAGGCTCAGGGACTGACCTTTGACAGTGTGAACATCAATGCCGCCGACGCCTTCGCCTACGGCCAGGTGTATGTGGCGCTGAGCCGCTGCCGCACACTCGAGGGTCTGACACTGACGACACCGTTGTCCTCGTCGGTGACCTTCGGCGACAAAGATGTCGAGGGTTTTGTGGACAGTCAGCCCACTTTCGAACAGGCTGCCGCCGCCGCTCCGCAATACGAGGCGCAGTACTACATGGAACAGGTTGCGGACTTGTTCTCGATGGATGCCATGCTGGCCGATACCGAGCGTGTCGCTGACATATATTCACGGCTGAAGGCTATCTATCCCCAGAAGGTGGAGTCGATGTACAGCCTGCGGCAGACGATGACAGAACTGGCCTCGGTGGGCGAACGCTTCCGCAACCAGTTGATGCGTCTGCCGACAGAGCAGCATCCCGACCGCATCGCCAAAGGGGCAGCCTACTACAGCGAGCAACTCTCGTCGTTCCTGTCGGCCCTGGAAGTGCTTGTCGAAGTAGATGTTGACAATAAGGAGAATGCCAGCATGCTGAAGGATGCCGGCGACGCGCTGAGGGAGCGCCTTCGAGTGAAACTGGCCTGCATGCGTGCCGTGAGGGATAAAGGATTTTCTGTTGCCACGGTGCAGAAGGCCAAGGCTGATACCCTGCTGCAACAGGCTCCAAAGACCAAGCGTGGCAAGATGGTCAAAAAGGCTGGTGCAGCCGCGAAGCTCGACAATGACGACCGCGACGCCCTGGTGAAGATGCTGCGCCAATGGCGCAAAGAGAAGGCGGAAGAACTGGGTCTGCCCATCTTTATGGTGATGCAGCAGAAGTCGCTGATGGGGATTGTCGACGCACTGCCAAAGACGGAGCGGGAATTGCTGGCCGTGGAGGGAATAGGCAAAGGGAAGGTGGCACTCTATGGTAAAGAGCTACTCGACATCGTGGCCGACTTCTGCGAGAGTTACGGGTTCTGATAAGTTTATTTTCTGCTTAACCGCTACTGCACCATGAGGCGGCGAGTGGCGGTGCCGAGGGGGGTGCTTACGCGCACCATGTAGACGCCTGCGGCGAGGCCTTTGAGGTCGAGGAGGTATTCATCCTGCCGCAAGCCTTCGCGG
>ONDE01000026.1 GCA_900316515.1 uncultured Bacteroidales bacterium
TAGCACGGGTCCGCTGCAGGAGGCCGTGTACGAGGCGCCGGAGTGGACCTCGGACAACGTGCTGACGGTGAAGCTGGGGCGCAGCAGCGGCGACCGCCATGACTACGTGCGGCTGTATGTCTACTGTCCCGACCTGGAGACGGGCATACTGACGGCACCGGTGTACCGCAAGGCGAAGCAGATCAGCGCCATGCTGCCCGACCGGTTCGCCGGCCGCGAGGTGCATGTCTATGGTCTGGTGTACAACGACGATGGCGTATGGGCAGAGACGACCTACGTGGGCGGACTGCCTCTCACGGAGAACGGCGAAGTGGACGGCAAGGGTTTAAAGAACGGCGAATTACGCGAATTGAACGAATTGGACGGCAAGGGTTTAAAAAACGGAGAATTAAACGAATTGCGCGAATGTGACAGCGATTTGCACAATAGACCAAGTTCGCCGTTGAAAGAGGCGCCGCCAATGTGACGTGTTCGGGGGTGAATTATTAAAATATAACTTTTTTTTAGCAGTTCATAAAACTTTCGTATCTTTGCAAATTATTTCGGTAGTGAAAATCATAAGTCTATGAAGAAGATATTATTGGTTTTGTTGTGCGCCGCGATGGCCTTCGGTGCTATGGCGCAACAGGGTGAAACCCAGCTTAACAGCGAGTATCAGGCAGCTATCCGCGAGTACCTGAAGAAGGATGTGCAGAACCGCCAGAAGTCGATGCAGCGCTCTGCCGAGCAGATGCTCATAGCGCTTCCAAACGATGAGAAACTGTATGATGAGACTTACATAAGCATCCGTACACAGCTTGTAGACGGCCAGACCGAGGACGGTACGCCGGAGCTGAACTACGTGTTCGACATCTCGTACAACTGCAAGCACCTCGAGGGTTGGACCGACGACTATCCGCTGGGCCGTTACGACTGGGATTCGTCGAACAGCGTGCGTGCTATCTGCAAGCTTACCAAGAAGTTTGTGGAGAATGAGTTGGACGATATTTTCCGCGCTGGCAAGCGCGTATCGGTCAAGGTCTTTTCAACCACCGACGGCACCGAGTTGGTGGGCACAATCCCCTACGACGGCCGCTATGGCAACTTCCGCTATATGCCTGTGACATTCAATGGCGAACAACTGCGTCTGTCGGTCGATACCGCCGGTATTACCAATAACTGCCAACTGGCCTACATCAGGGCGCAGAGCGTGAAGGATTTCCTGGAGAACAATGTGCGCAACCTGCACCGCACCGTGAACGACTGGCAGTATGTTACCCGTTCCTATACCGATACCGGTGCCTATTACCGCCGCTCGAGCATCGAGCTGACGGTGCACGACGCTTTCCGTGAAACCATAGAGTTGATGACTGCCGACAAGATTCAGGACGACTATGTCGACTTCAACATTCCGCAGAGCCTGACGAGCTATGACAATGCCTATGTACTGATTATCGCCAACGAGTACTATGACCACGCCTTCCTGCCCGATGTGCCCTATGCCGGCAACGACGGTGAGGTGGTGCGCCAGTATTTTGTTAAGACGTTGGGCGTACCCGAGCGTCAGGTGAAACTTCTCGCCAACGCCTCGAAAGTGGAGATACTGAATGAGGGTGTGCACTGGCTGACCGATCTCTCGCAGGCTGTTGCACAGAAGGGCGGCGAGGCTCCCGTGCCGCAGGCCAACATCTTCGTATACTATGCAGGTCACGGCTTCTCGGACTTCGACGGCAACGCCTATATCATTCCCAATCGCCTTAATGTAAGCGATATCAAGAGTCTCAGCGGTGCCAAGAAGGGTTGCTGCAAAAAGAAAGCCAAGAAGGCTGCCACCGAAGTCCGCAAGTATGACGTGGCGTTGAACCGCAAGGAGGCTCAGCTGTTTGCACAGCAGTGTCTCTCGGTCGACAGTCTGTGCTCGATGCTGAAGGGCAAAGGCAAGAGAGAAACCTATCCTGTGAACCGTCTGACGGTGTTGCTTGATGCAGGCTTCGACGGACACCAGAGAAACGGTGCCCTGATGGTGCGCAGCGACCGCAAAGTGGTTGCCGACGCCAAGGGCAAGAAGGCCAAGCGCAAAGGCAACAAGAGCAGCGACGCCATTGTGATGCAGGCTGCCGCCAACGACAAGACCGCTTTCTGCTTCGAGGCTCAGCACCATGGCTTTATGACTTATTTCTTGCTGAAAGAGATAAAGAGTATCGCCGGTCAGCTTGACAGCTACACCTACCAGGATATCTACGAGGCTGTGGAGCGCAAGGTCAACAAAGAGAGCGCTCTGCAGGGCAAGTGGCAGGAGATATACGGCTTTGTGGATGGCAAATATGCCAACGGCTGGCAGCAGCTGAAGATAAAAAATTAAAGCTTAGAGCTAAGATTAAAGAATAGGGCTGGCGCAATCGCGCCAGCCCTTATTTTTCAGTTTATCGGCTGCACCTGTTTGCGGAGCTGCTCGATGTCGAGCTGTTGGTATGTTATTGAGGTGGTGTCGGCGAAATGCTCGCGGTTGGTGTTGTATGTGTCGCGGTCATATTCGGATGCTTTGTCGAAGAGACTGCGTGCAATGGTCCTTTTTAGTTCGTTAAACTTCATCTTCCCGTTGAGGTAGCGCTCGGCTTCCTGGTCGGAGAGGTATTTGCGTATTTTGTCGAATTGCTCGTCGGGTAGACGACCGTCACCGTCGAGGCTGCGTTCCAGTTCGGGAAAGTTGACCCATGAGGTAATGGTGGTCTCGAGGAGCGCAATGTTCTTGCGGTTCTTGTCGGTGTAGTAGCCGAGGTATGCGTGGCAGGGCTCGACGAAGATGACTGGTTTGAGACCTATTTTGCGCAGGATCGATGCGAAGAAGACGCAGGCGTCGATACAGTTGGCCTGACGTGTTGAGAATACCTCGTCGAAGAACCGTATATGCTGCACATTGGCCAGCGACGATGGGTTGGAGGTGCAGGAGATGGAGGAGTAGGTGATACCACGGTCGAGGGCATAGTACCAAACAGCGAAGACTTGGTCGCGCACATCGCGCGCCGTGCCTTGGTAACCGTTGAGGCGGCGCACATTGCCCTGATCCATAATGTCGCTGATTATCTGCTCTATTTGCGGATGGTCCTCGTTGACATAGGCGGCGAAGAGCCAGCGGCAGTCGACAATATCGCTCGAGTTGCTTTGGCGGAAGGAGAGGGGGCATTCGTTTACGGTGCGGTAAGTGAGATGCAGGTTTTTGATGTCGACCTCCTCGTCGTTGATGTAGCAGGAAAAGGTGAGGTCGACGGCACCGGGCTGTCGTAGGCGGCGCAGGGCGTCGTATTTCCACTTGACAGAAGGCGTGAAGGTATACTCTTCGCCGCGATGAGGCAGGATCTCTTGGAAGATAGTTACATAGTTCAGTGCCGAGGAGTCGACAACGACACGGAGCACCGAGTTCTCGGCGGGCGAGGTCAGAGTGAAACTAAAAGTTGAAAGTTGGGCTGTGAGATTGTCGGGCGAAGGATTGTTGGTGGCAAGTAGCAGCGAAGGATATAACTGCCCGTCGTATAGTGGGTTGTAATTCACGGAGAAGTCTACTTGACGCGGATCAAAGAGCTTGTTGCCTGGTGCCTGGTGGCAGGCATAGAGAAGACAGGTGAGCAGGCACGCTACAATTACTGCACTATATCTGGGTTTTGATTGATGAAGTCGGTCCATTGCTTTTTTGCTGATTTATGGTTTTTCTTTTTGGGCATTAGCTCGTTGCGAAGGTCGGCCAGCGGGTTGGATAGTTGCATGTGGCAGGTGTAGGCTACGGCGAGGGCGTCAGTGGCGTCGAGGTATTTGGGAGAGTCGTCGAAGTTGAGAATCGAGCGCAGCATGGCGGCTACCTGCTCTTTTGAGGCGTTGCCGTTGCCGGTTACCAGTTGCTTGATAACAGAGGGTTCGTATTCGGTATATGACAGGTCGCGGCTCATGGCGGCGGCTATTGCAACCCCTTGAGCGCGTCCAAGTTTCAGCATGGATTGGACGTTCTTGCCGAAGAAGGGTGCTTCGATAGCCAAGTGGTCGGGGTGGAAAGAGTCGATGATGCGGATTGTGGAGTCGAAGATGCGGCGGATACGGTCTTTGAAGTCGGGGAAGTTACGTAGGTATAGAACATCCATGACAACGATTTTCATCTGGTTGTCGTCGGTGTCGAGGAGACTGTAGCCCAGAATGCGGGTGCCGGGGTCGATGCCTAGGATGAGCATATATGTTGTTGCTTAATTGCTTGATTGCGTGAGAGGGGTGATGGTGAGTGTGAAATGCCGTTCCACTTTACGGCGGCGCAGATAGAGGATAAGGATGTAGAGACCAAGGGTGGCAAAGGCGGCCAAGATTACGGCCCACTCGGGCAGATGGGCGAGGCTGAGGCCAATGATCACGGCCAGCAGAAGCAGTGCCGGTAGCACATAGGCTATCCATACTGCCAGCATACCGCGGCTTTCGTCTATGTGCACAGTTACGGCATCGCCCGTGTGGTACTGCTGCCAGTCTGCGGTGGGTACTTCTACGGTTTTGTTTTTAGACTCGGCAAATCCGCAATGGGCGTGAGCCTGACAGGTGGCGCAGGCACTGACGGCCTCGATCTGTACGGCAACCAGCCCTTTGCGCACATTCTGCACCGTGCCGGAATGTGACGCTACTCTTTCCAATTTCTCCATGCTATTACACCTTTACAGTTCTTTACGCATTTTCCTCTGCGGTCGACACGGCTGACGTTGCCCATGTAAACCACCTCGGCACGGCCCCAACGATAGGGTGAGGCGTGCTGGAAAATGAAGGGCATGAATACTTCGCCAGTGGTTGTTATGTAGCCCCACATGCCGTTGTGTTTGACGCATGCAAGCCCTTCGGAGAAGGGGTAGCCCTCCTCGAAATAGAAGGGGATGGCTAGCTTGCCGTCGAGGTCGACGAAACCTATCTTTCCGTCCTTCTCGACCATGGCGAGACTGTCATAGTACATGTATTTTATGCCCTTTGGGGTCTTGTCTTCATATTCGAAGGGGAGGATGATGTTGCCTAGGGTGTCGATGATACCGTAGTGCTCTCCGAGTCGGGCAAGGGTGCGACCCATGGAAAAGATGCCTGTCTCGTCGTAGATACAAGGAATGACCTCGCGCCCTGTGGGGTCGAGGAAGCCGTATTTACCGTTGCGCTTGACGCCGATACGGTTGTCGCTCATGGGGGTGGCGTCGGTGTACACATAGTCGGTGAGAGGCATGAACTGGTAGTCGAAGAGAGCCCAGCCGTCGGCGTCGCCGGCGAAGAAATAGCCATTTACGTTGGAGGTCATCACCTCGTACTGCGGCGGCAACACTTCTTGACCGTTATGGTCCATCATGCCCCAGCGATCGTAGCGGCGGATGAGGGCGTAGCCTTCGTTGAAGGGACGTATGTTCTGATAGACGGGTTCGAAGAGTTGTCGGCCTAAGGTGTCGATGAATGTGCAAGCCGAGAAGAAACTGTCGATCGTCACGAATATGCAGGCGCAGTTTTCCGAGAAGCTGGAGGCCATGCGGTAGGTGAAGGGGATGACTTCGTTGCCGTGCATGTCGAGGAAGCCGGCCAGTCCGTTGCGGACGGCCAGAATACGGCCGCACGACGGATATTCGAGTCCTGCATATAGGCAGGGTACAATGGTATTGCCGTTGCGATCAATCATGCCGCATTGGTTGTCGTCGAGGTAGACCTTGCAGTAGTCGCCGTGGAACTCGTCGACGTAGCGGTAGATGTTGGGCGCTATCTGGGTGCCGTCGGCCAGACGGAAACCGAAGAGCCCGTTTTCGCTGGTGGTCTGAATGCCATCGACATATTTGAGCTCACACCCACACTCTTCGTTGTCGACAAATTCGACATTCTGTGCAGTCGTAGGTGCCAAAAGAAGGATAAATGCTAAGATTGCCAGGAGGTTTTTCATATTCTTTCTATGGTTTCTGACAGGCACCAGCCGGTGGTGCCGTCGGCGATACGTATCTTGGTCCATTCCGAGTACACATCCAGTACGTCTACTTTGGTGCCCTCGTGCAGCAGCATCTTGTCTACGCTCTGCTGTTCGGGCGACCCTTTTATGGTGATGGTTTGTTCCATGATAATAGCTTCATCGTGGGCGTTGTGGCGGTTGGTGGCTCCGATGAGCAGCAGTGAGGTGACAATGAGCAGAACGGCCAGCGCGATGATACCAATGAGCCCGGCCTTGCGTACGGTGGTGTCGCGCCCCAGACGCAGCATCACTATGGCGACGCCGAGCAATGCCAGCAGCACCAGCCATACGACACGCCATGCATTAGGAGTGACAGCGGTGCAGAGCCAGTCGACCCAATGCACAACAAACAGTTGCGGCAGCTGGGTGATGCGGTCGGCGGTATGACTGTTGGCAAGAGCCAGATTCTCTTTGGCATCGGCCATATTAGGTTTCAAACGGAGGGCGCGTTCGTAGTTGAGGATGGAACGTGCCGTTTGTCCATCGCGGTAGTAGGCATTGCCAAGGTTGTAGTACAGGTCGGCCGACGTCTGTCCAGCAGCGAGAATGCTCTCGTACTTTTCGATGGCGGCAGTATAGTCGCCCATGCGGTAGCTGTCGTCGGCCTGAGTGGCTAATTCTGACGGTGTCTGGCCACAAAGGGTCGTGGCTGTCAAGAGAATGACTATTGTGAAGAATATATGTTTCATAAGTTTGCAATCATCATTAATGCATCGGTGTAGATGGTTTGTTTCTGTGTTTCGGGGTCGCCTGGGGCGAAGCGTGCCAGGTCGACTTTCTGCAGGAGGTCCATGATTGTGGTCTGCTGGGCTTCGGGTACCTGTTTGTCAGAGAGGCATGCGCTTACGGTATCGCGGTTGAGCGATGCCAGCGGTATATTGTATTTGTCTGCCAGGCAGCCCCATATAGCGCGGTATATTTCCTCGTAGAAACGCTCGGTGTCAGCACCTGCCGAGAGGTATGCTGCGGCTTTCTTAAGACGTTTCTTTGCCATACGGGTGGCACGTTTCATGCGCATTCCGGCGATGTCTTGTTCGGCCACTTGTTGGCGATGTCCGAAGACGAGTGCCGCAACCGTAAGCAGTATTATTAGGACCGCTGTAAGCCAGAAGCCCCATCCAGTGTGGGATTCTTCTTTCTTGGCTTTTAAACTCGATGCTTTCAGCGGGTGTATGTAGTTGATGTCCTGTGCCAGCAGTCGCACGTCGTCTTTGCTTGAGACATTGACGGTGCTTCGGCTGTCGCCACGTTCCACCTCGATGTTCTGGGCTTCAATTCGACGGGTTACATACTGACCTGCTGCGGGGTCGAAGTATACAAAGTTGAATGCGGGGATGGTGTAGTTGCCTTTGCTGCGGGGTATTAGCACCCATTCGTAGGTGCGGCTGCCGCTGATTCCGGCATCGTTCTTCTTGAGGTTGTCGTCAATCTGTGGGTCGTAGACCTCGAAGGCCGTGGGGAATTGGGGCTGGGGAGCGTCGATGAGCATCAGGTTGCCTTTGCCGCTTACGGTAATTTTGTATGATACTGCTTCGTTGGCTTTTACCTTGTTTTGCGACAGGCCGCCTTTGGCATCAAACTGGCCCACGCCACCGCTGAACCCCTGTGGCGCACGGGGTAGGGGACGGACGTTGATGTTCAGCTTGTTGGTCGAGAGTGGGCGCTCTACAGCTTGCTGGCTGTTGAAGAAAGGGTCGTCGAAGAGATCCCAGATGGAGCCTGTGCGTTGCCGCTGGCGTTGTACCATGGCCAGGACATTGAGGTCAAGTGGCTCGATGGTGAGGGTGCCGCTTTCCTGTGCGAAAAGGGCGCCACGGCGTATCTCGGCCACCTGGTAGCGGCGGTCGTTATATGTTTCTTCGTACTGTTTGATCTGTTGCCCGACGCTGAGGTCCTCGGCCCAGAAACCTTTGTTGCCTGGCAGTTTGTCGATGGCAAACTGGCTGATGGGGACTTGTGTGTAGATTTTGTAGGTAATGATTACCTGCTCTCCTTGGTAGGGATTGCTTTTGCTCACCGAGGCGCGGGCGAAGAGCGTGTTGTTGTCTATTTGTGTGGCTTGCTGCGGCTGCTGGGCCCATGGGTCGTAGGCCTGACGGCGCTGCTGTTGCTGTTGTTGCTGCTGCTGACGTTGCTGCTGTACGGCGGCGCTCATCTTTTCAACCTTGACGGTGAAGCTCTTGGACGATATCTTCTTGCCGTCGGCAATGCAGCTGGCAGGTTCGATGGTGAAGGTGCCCTCTACGTCGGCTATCAATGAGTAGGAAAATGTGGTACTCACTGACCGCGACATCTGTCCGTTGATGAAGCTCATGCTTGTCGACGACGATGTGCTGGGGCCCGAACGGAGACTGAACCCCTTGAACGAGGGGCCGCGGAAGTCTTTGGCTTGTTCGTTGACGACAAAGCGCACGGTGAAATTGTCTCCGACGTACACCATATCGGGTGCTTGTACGGTAATCTCTTGAGCCCATAGCATGGGCGACAAGAGTAACAAGAGGGCAAATATTCTAGTTCGTTTCATCTTTTCAACTTTCAATTATCTTCTATCTGTTTCTACCAGTCTTTGTCTGTGTGGCGTGCTTTGGCTTTTGCTTCGTTGCGGTCTATTTGTCGCAGGGTCTGGCGTTCGTTGTTCTTAACGGCTTCCAGCAGACGCTCGGCATCCTGTTTTTTGCCGCTCTGCTGGGCCTGGCTTTGTTGACCTTGTTTTTGTTGCTGTTGCTGGTTCTGTTGTTGCTGTTGCTGGTTCTGTTGTTGCTGCTGCTGTTGCTGGTCTTGGTTCTGCTGCTGATTCTGCTGCTGGTCTTGACCTTGCCCCTGCTGTTGCTGGTTTTGCTGCTGGTTCTGCTGGTCTTTGTTGTCTTGGCCACCACCATTCTGCTGCTGCTGTTGTTGCTGTGCCTGCTGCAACAGGCGGCGGGCATAGGCTAGGTTGTAGCGGGTGTCCTCGTCTTTGGGTTCCAGTTTCAGCGACTCTTGGTACGACTTGACTGCTTGTTGGAAATACTGCATGCCTTGTTGCTCGTTCTCAAGGCCAGCCTTCACGTAGCTGTTGCCTTGGTTGTGCAGGGCTCGTGCCCGTTGATGGGTGTCGAGGTTTGGGTTGGCGAGAGACTGCTCGTAGTGCCGTGCGGCTTCGTCGTATTTCTTTTGGCGGTATAGTGCGTTGCCGAGGTTGTATTGGCCGCGGAAGTCGTTGCTGTCGCTTTCAAGTGCGCGGCGGTAGCTCATTTCCGCCTGGTCGAATTTGTCCTTCTTGTAGTTGCGGTTGCCTTCGCGCAGCATGTGTCGGTTGGCTTGGCAGTAGGCAGCCGAGGAAAGTAGCGTCAGGATTATTATTAAAAGTGTCTTTTTCATTTGTCTATTGTTCTATCTTCAACACCTTGTCGAAGTTCCATTTGCGGTTGCGGCGTTCGAAGAGCAGCAGTTCTGCTACGAGGCATACGAGGCCTGCCACCAGAGGATACATGTAGCGGCTCTCGTAGGCGCTGAACACAGCTTCGTCGTAGTCGGTCTTGTCGAGGTTTTCTATTACCTTGGTGATGTCGCTGAGTCCGCTGCCTGCATTGCTGGCGCGAACATACACTCCGTCGCCGGCCGATGCTATGTCGCGCAACATCTGCTCGTTGAGGTGCGTCATGACGATGCTGCCGCCACGTTCACGCTTGTAGTTGTTTTGGCGTGTGCGGGGGTCGTATTCTGGGATGGGAGCCCCGTCGGGGAGTCCCATGCCGATGGTGCACACCTTGACGCCTTCCTTGGCGGCGGCGCGGGCAGCACCCACGGCGTCGTCTTCGTGGTTTTCGCCGTCGCTGATGACTATTATCAGGCGTCCTTTGTTCTTCTCCCACTCGCGGTCGGGGTCGCCATAGCCGAAGGTCTTCATGGCAGTCTCGATGGCGTCGCCGATGGCGGTGCCTTGGGCCGACATCATGCTGCAGTTCATGTCGTCGAGGAAAAGTTTGGTGGCGCTGTAGTCGCTGGTGAGGGGCATCTGGATGAAGCTGGTGCCGGCAAAGGCAACGAGGCTCACCCTGTCGCCGGTCATGGTGGACATAAGGTTGGCAACCACACGCTTGCTGCGCTCCAGTCGGTTTGGTTGTATGTCTTCGGCCATCATGCTCTTCGACACATCGAAGCATATCGCTATGTCGCTACCTGCACGTTTGCCTTTTTCTATCTTGGTGCCAAACTGAGGGTTGGCCAACGCCACAACAAGCAGAGCGAAGCCTGTAAGTGTGAGAGCCATCTTCAGCACGGGGCGCCATGACGAGCGGTCGGGTATCAGACGGCCAAACATGTGCTTGTCGGCCCAGGTTTCGAGGCGGCGGCGGTTGCGCCACATCATGAAGCCCCACAATGCACCTGCGGCTGCCACTACCAGCAGCAACCACAAATATTGTATATGTTCAAAATGTACCACTTTAAAACTCTTAAACTTTTAAACTCTTAAACTTTTCAACTCTTCAACTCTTAAACCATCCCCATCTCACCAGCACTTCGAGCAGCATGGCCGCGAAAGCGAGCCACAGCCAAGGGGCCTGTTCGTCGCGGGTTTGTGCATACTGGGTGACGTCAATCTTGCTCTTCTCCATGTCGTCTATCTGATTGAATATCTGCTCCAGCGCTTTCTTGTTGGTGGCACGGAAGTAGCGTCCGTCATCGGTGGCGGCGGCCATCTGCTGCATCAGCTGCTCGTCGATCTCCACATCGATGTTCTGGTAGTGTACCCTGCCAAACTGGTCGCGGAAGGGGTAGGGGGCTTTGCCCAGCGAGCCCACGCCGATGGTGTAGAGGCGTATGCCGTACATGGCGGCGATTTCGGCAGCCGACAGTGGGTCGACGGAGCCTTGATTGTTCACACCGTCGGTGAGCAGAATAATGACTTTGCTCTTGGCTTCGCTGTCTTTGATGCGGTTGATGGCTGTCGCCAGTCCGTCGCCGAGGGCGGTGCCGTCGCGCACGATGCCGCTCTTGAGGCCGCCGAGCTGCTTCAGCAGCACATGGTGGTCGATGGTCAGCGGCACCTGTGTGAAGGCTTCGCCGGCGAAGACCACGAGGCCCATGCGGTCGTTTTTGCGTCCTTCGATGAAGTCGGCGGCTACCTTCTTGGCAGCTTCAAGGCGGTTGGGTTTGAAGTCTTCGGCCAGCATGCTGCCCGAAATGTCTGTGGCAATCACGATGTCGATACCCTCGACCTTCATCTCCTGGCGGCTCAGGTGGCTCTGCGGGCGTGCCAATGCCACCACCATGGCGCCGACGGCTACCACGCGCAGTGCGTAGGGCAGCCAGCGCAGGCGCACGCGGAGGCTCTTCTTGATGCCGTCGAACACGGCGATGTCGCTGTGCTGCAGGGCTGCGTCCTGTTTGCGGTAGCGCCAGATATACCATGCCACCATCAGCGGCACTATTATCAATCCTAGCAGATACCAGGGGTGCGCAAAGGTGATGCTATTCATGCGGCACCTCCTCTTCTTTCGGTTTCACGGCATCCCACAGTGTGTCGATGAATTGCTTGGCTTCGGTCATCGAGCGGTCGTGCTCGTAGGGCAGGGGCTCGCCTTTGGCGAACTTCACGAGGTCGGCAGTGGTAAAGATATTGCGCAGCAGCGAGCTGTCTACCTTCCAGTTGCCGTTTTCCACTGCTTCCACGGTCTCGTCGCTGGTCATGTCGGTGGCGCGGATGTCGGTGCTTTCCTCGATGAAACGGCGCACGATGTCGGTCAGCTCGGTATGGTATTCCTTGGCTTTGCCGGCCTGCCACATTTGGCTGCGGCGCAGCTCTTCGAGGTTCTGCGTTGCACGTTCGTAAGGTGTGCGGGTGTCTTTTGGTTCGGATGGTACCAGCAGTTCGTGCACTTTCTCGCGGTGTTTCAGCATCCACCATATACCGAAAGCCAATGCCGCAATGCCGATTGCCAGCAGCACCCAGCGGAATATCTCCCAGAAGGTGTAGGGTACACGCTGAAGGGGTGCGATGTCGCGTATTTCGGCGCTGGTGGTGTCGATCTGCACGTCGTTGACCACGAGGGTCAGCGAGTCGGTGGGGCTCAGGTGTATGGTGTGTTCGCCAGGCTCGAAGCAGGTGAGCACGGTGTGTTGTGTCTGGGTGACGGTGTCGAAGGTCTGGCTCACGGCGACGATGCCGTCGGCGGACAGCGCGTCGGTCGACGGGTAGTTCAGCGCGCGGCGTATGCTCAGTGTTGTCTGGTCGCCGAGTGCAATGGTGTCGGGGGTGAGTGTGGCTACAGCCTGTCCCCAAGCTTTGCCCATCAGGCCCAACAGGCCAACCAACCCTATAATTAATATTTTCTTCATTTTTAATAATCCTTATCCTCTATCCGCGACGTTCGAGCAGTGCGCGCAGTGGTTTGACGAAGTCCTCGCCGGTGTAGAGTGTGGCCATGTCGATGCCGTAGCGGCGCATGGTCTGCTCGGTTTTGCGAGTCAGTTCGTCGGTGCGGGCGTCGACGGCGCGGCGCACCTCGGCACTGCCGGTGTCTACCCACAGTGTCTCGGTGCTCTCGGGGTCGTAGAACTTCACCAAGCCCAGGTCTTCCAGCTTTTCTTCGCGACGGTCGACCAGTCGCAGCGCCACAAGGTCGTGCTTGCCCGCAGCGAGTTTCAGGGCGTCGCTGTAGTTGCGGTCGTAGAAGTCGCTGAGCAGGAAGGCTGTGCAGCGCCGTTTGATGACGTTGCTGAAGTAGCCCAGAGCCTGGCTGATGTCGGTGCCGTTGCTTTCGGGGCGGAAGGTGATGAGCTCGCGGATGATGCGCAGTATGTGGCTGCGGCCCTTTTTGGGAGGGATGAACTTCTCTATGCGGTCGCTGAAGAGCAGCACGCCGACTTTGTCGTTGTTGCTGATGGCGCTGAAAGCCAGCGTGGCAGCCACCTCGGCGGCCAGTTCTTCCTTGAACTGGCTGTGTGTGCCGAACCGTCCGCTGCCGCTGACGTCGACCAGCAGCATCACTGTCAGCTCGCGCTCTTCCTCGAACACCTTCACGTAGGGGTGCGCCAGACGTGCGGTGACGTTCCAGTCGATGTTGCGCACGTCGTCGCCGTACTGGTATTCGCGCACTTCGCTGAACACCATGCCGCGCCCCTTGAAGGCCGAGTGGTATTCGCCGCTGAACATCTGCTGGCTCAGTCCACGCGCCTTTATCTCTATCTTGCGTACTTTCTTAATTATGGATTCATCCATAACTCTTTACTCCTAACTCTAAACTCTTAACAAAATCAAGGCACGTCAACTCGGTTCAGCACTTCGCCCACCAGTTCCTCGCTGGTGACGTTTTCGGCCTCGGCCTCGTAGGTGAGGCCTATGCGGTGGCGCAGCACGTCCATAGCCACGGCGCGCACGTCTTCGGGGATGACGTATCCGCGGCGTTTCATGAAGGCGTAGGCCTTGGCGGCGGCGGCCAGGTTGATGCTGCCGCGCGGCGATGCGCCGTAGCTCACCAGCGGCTCGAGTTTCTGCAGGCCGTACTGGCCGGGATAGCGTGTGGCGAAGACGATGTCGGTGATGTAGTTCTCGATCTTTTCGTCCATGTATACCTCGCGCACCAGTTCGCGGGCCTTCAGTATGTCGGCGGGTTTCAATATTGCTTTTTGACTCTTTGACTCTTCACCTTTTCCACTCTCATTCACCTGTTGGTGCAGTATCATGCGTTCCTCTTCGCGTTTGGGGTAGCTGATGACGACCTTGAGCATGAAGCGGTCGACCTGTGCCTCGGGCAGTGGATATGTGCCCTCCTGCTCGATGGGGTTCTGCGTTGCCATGACGAGGAAAGGCTCCTCGAGCGGGAAGGTCTGTTCGCCGATGGTCACCTGGCGCTCCTGCATGGCTTCGAGCAGGGCGCTCTGCACTTTGGCAGGGGCGCGGTTGATTTCGTCGGCGAGGATGAAATTGCTGAAGATAGGGCCTTTCTTGACCATGAACTGCTCGCTCTTCTGGCTGTAGATCATGGTGCCCAGCAGGTCGGCGGGCAGCAGGTCGGGCGTGAACTGGATGCGGCTGAATTTGGCGTCGATGGCCTTGGCCAGCGTGGTGATGGTGAGAGTTTTGGCCAAGCCAGGGACACCCTCGAGCAGCACATGACCGTTGCTCAGCAGGCCTATCAGCAGGCCTTCCACCATGTGCTTCTGGCCTACAATCTGCTTGCCGAGCTCCATGGTCAGCACATCGACAAAGGCGCTCTCGCGTCCGATGCGTTCGTTAAGTTCTTGAATGTTTACCGATTCCATAGTATATGTTGTCTGTTTTTATTTTCGTAATACATATAGAAACACCGAAGACAATATTTTATTGCCTTTTTAACATACTTTTTGAAATCGTATGGCAGCGTACTGGCTTACTGCACCAGGAGGCGGCGGGTGGCGGTGCCGAGGGGGGTGCTTACGCGCACCATGTAGAGGCCTGGGGCGAGGCCTTTGAGGTCGAGGAGGTATTCGTCCTGCTGCAAGCCCTCGCGGTGGAGGATTACGGTGCCGTCGACGGCAAGCAGTTCGACGCTCTGCATCCCCGTGGCCGAGACGGTGACACGCTCGGTGGCGGGGTTGGGGGTTAGGGTGATGTCGATGGTGGAGCAGTCGACGCCGTCGATGCCGTTGCCGCCGTTGAGGCTGAAGGCCAGGGGGGCGCTCCAGGGGCCGTACTCGTAGCGGGCGAACTTGCAGCGTGCGCGGACGTAGGCCACATAGTGCGAGTCGGGGTCGAGGGTGACGAGGCTGCTGCTTGTGTTCGCGCAGTTGACAATTGTGCCGTCCTCGGGTGCGGTGCCGGCGGGGCCGTAGCTGAGCTGCCAGTCGTGGTGGTTGGTGCCGCGCTGCCAGCGGAAGAAGGCCTTGTCGGCGCTGGACTTGACGTATTGCAGCCCCTGCGCCTGCGGGCAGGTGTCGCAGTCGCGGCGGATGATGGCCCATACAAATGGGTCAATTGCTTCTGCTTGTCCAGGAATCCAATTTCCAATAGAATCTTTTATGCAATATTCCACTGTTGGAAGATACGCTGGCAAAGTGTCGTGTTGTATGTCAATAGGTTGATACCCCAACACGTGAAATGGGGTTATTCCGCTTCTGTGCCTGCTGCCCCATGACGAAGAAATATAGAATGTATCACCCTGCGATAAAGAGATTTCGTGCTCAAAGTAACTCTCCTTTACATACCATAATCCTATTTGGTAGTAATAGTGGAAATCATAATTCAAGAAGTCTGTGGAGTCTCTAAGGAAATCTCCGTGATCGTAATGTTTCAATAGGGATGTGTCATTGAACATACAGGTGGGGTCGCGATCGAAACGATGCAGGTGGACTGTCGAGTCCGAAATCACCACATCGACCACAGAATCCAATGGCACAAGGGTGTTTCCTTCCGGAAGATACAATGTTACAACCTGAGTGACAGTATCCCCCTTGCTGTATGGAAAAACAATGGGTTGCAAATAGTTGGAGCAGTAAGCAATTCCTATAATGTGAATGTCGGTGTCGGGAACCTTTTTTATTGCGAAATAATCCAATTTATTTGTCTGACTAGCAATATTTTGTATTAGTGTTTCAGCTGTTCCGTACGTGCTATTACGTTCGATTATTAAATAAGAGAAAGGATAACCTGACGGGGTTTGGTGTGGCAATGTATCATAATCTATTGGTGTTGGGAAATAGTAAGGGTACCCGGCCCCCACGGTGTCCCTCTGGGCAAATGCGGCAAGCGATGTGCTGAGTATTAACGATATAACAATGATTGTGCGTTTCATGGCTTTATTCACAAATTGTTGTTATTATATAATTGTTTATCAATGGTTGAACCCAATTTATTCCGAAAAGTTCGTGGTTGCAAGGCAGGGTTTTGTCATCATCATTTTCTGGGTTTATAGACGAGGAAGAAGAAAGCGGTGTCAGTGTAGTGCATGGGGATTCTGTCATTTCTATATCCCATAGCCTCAATATTCCCGCTGTTGAGACACCCGAGGCGAATGCACCGTTTTTTATCCTTTTAGTGTCCAGAGAACACACTTTCTCTATATCAAATACGGCATTTTCGCTGTTGGCGCCAATTGTGTATGCGACCGTAATATCGGAACAATATGTGTGGTTTGGGCTGGTTGTTTGACTGAATTCGGGTACATAGTACAGCCGGTTATCTTTGAAATTAAACTTCAAATCGCGGAATCTCTTGACATCATAAGGGTTGGCAATCAATTTCCTGTCGGTCATGTTTATGGCGGAGTTGTAGGTTGTCATGATAATGCCAAATGAACCGGGGCTGTAACTGTCCGAGACGTGCCCGTTGCACACGGTGGCGAATGCATCGCCTCCCAAAGCCTCGATGCGGACATCAGGCTCGGGATAATAATATATGTCGTTAGACCAATATAAACTAATTGGAAATATAGGAGTAGAGAACAACGTGGGCGAAGGTATAGTGGGTAATAGACGATAGGACATATACTGCCCCGTACCGCCGTGTTTGTCGCCTACAATGACAAGATTTGAGGAAGTGACAGTGATGTCGTTGAAGAAATAGATGCCGTCTGTTTCTTCAAGTGTAGAAAGACTTATCGTTGAGGTGCCGTCGAAATAGGCATCGATCACACACCTATAAGGATTTCCTGGTACCCCAGATGTGTTCATGTAGTAAGACTCTCCGACCATGAAAATATGGACATCGTTTGACGATATTACGTAAGGCTCTATCCTCAACAGGTTGGTAAACTGTTCTGTAAAGCCACTGCATCCTAGCGGGCTTGTCATTGTTATGGTTGACAGTATACAATAGTTGATCACTCCATTGTTGAAGAACAAATCGTAGACATCGAAGAAGCCGAAAACAACATAGGGAACCAAGGTGCATTTGCCGCAAAAATATGCTATTCCGTTCACTATTTCCAGGTCATTAATCTCAAGAGGTGGAACTGAAGCGGAAGCTTCAGTATAGTCGCCACTGGAAATGTCGGCATAGCCGAATGTGGCTGCTCCGCCGATATCATTGTAAATCAAGTAACAGCCATCCTTGTATTCCCTGATGATGGAATTGTTGGATTTTACATTGGAGACTTCGTAAACAATATTTTGTGCGGTCACATTTGCCATCTGTGTGAGCACAAAAAAGACTAAAAACAACTTAATTGCTTGTTTTGTAATATTTTCCATACTT
>ONDE01000006.1 GCA_900316515.1 uncultured Bacteroidales bacterium
CTCGATGGTGCCGCAGTACCTCAACGGAGACCTTCTCGCCTGCACGATGATTAAGGATGTGCTGTTCTTCCAATGGGGCAAAATTTACGTCATCGACACCTCGCAGGGTGTGCTGGTGAAGCGCGTGATGCGGAAAGAGGGCGACAGCGAGCATGTGATACTCGTGTCGGAGAACAAGGAGAAATACGACCCGTTTGAGTTCCCGACATCGGACATCAGAAGCCTCGCCATCGTCGTGGGACTCATCCGAGCGGAATAGTCGCTTAATACATATTATATATAATGAATAAAGACCAGCCACAGAACGTGGCCGGAAGGAGGTTATACGCTTATGATTACCGTAAAATACAACGCAACATTCAGGCTTCTGCCATTTGCACATGCCGATGGCACTCACACCGTGCGAATGATTGTCACATGGAAAGGACAGAGGTTGCTACATTGCCTTCCCGTGTCTGTTTATGAAGACCAGTGGGATGATGACGCAATGTTCGCGAGGCCAACCAAAGCCCACAAGAACACAAAGAATATCAATGAGGTCATCTTCTACTTCCGCGACAAGGTGACGGACATATTCCAAAAAGCATCAAGCGACGACCACATTCCCACAAAAGAAGAAGTCAAGTCCGCACTGACAATTACATTGATGCAAGACGAAGAGCCAGAAGAGGATATAGTCAATGATACGGAAGGAGGAGTAGAGTCGCAGGAAACCGACAATAAAGAAGACAGCATCGAGCTTCACCCCATTCCGAAAACCATCACAGAGTTTGTAATAAAACAAACGGAAGACCGAGGCTGGTCTTCTGTCACGGCCAATAAGTTCTACAACCTTCGCCACGACCTTCTGTGCGCAGGCTTGAAGAATGTGGAAGATTTGAATGGGGAAGGAGTAGAGAAGTTCCTTGCATACCTACGCACGAGAAACCTCGAAAACGCCGTCTTTATGAAGAAGGCATCCGTGTTGAGATGGTTCCTTGGATGGTGCAGAAAAAAGGGCTACCTCGACAATGACGAGTACAAGCTCCACCAACCGCACCTCAAATGTCCTAAAAAGGAAGTCATATATCTTGAATGGGATGAGTTAATGCAGATGCTCTACTTCGATTACGGAAAGTACACAAAATTAAGCAATATACGCGACGTTTTCTGTTTCTGCGCATTTACGGGCCTCCGCTACTGCGATGCAAAGAAGATGAAGTGGAGAGACATCCACAGCGACCATATCAGGATTGTAACTCAAAAGACAAGGGATGCTTTGAGGATTGAGTTGAACAAATATTCCAGGTTGATCCTGGACAAATATAGGGTAGAGGGAGTGAGCAGCCCCGACAGACTGGTGCTTCCAGCCGTTTCAAATCAGAAAGCAAACGAATACCTTAAAGAAGCGGCAATGCTCGCACAAATCGACGAGCCTCTCACCCTCATGTCATACAAGGGGTCGAAGAGGATAGAGACCGGAGTGTTGAAGTGGGAAGCCATGACGACCCATTGCGCCAGACGCACCTTCGTTGTAAACTCTCTCCGTCTCGGAATACCGGCGGAAGTGATTATGAAATGGACTGGCCACAGCGACTTCACGGCCATGAAACCGTACATCGCAATCGTCGATGAACTCAAGAGGGAGAACATGGCCCGATATGACGAAATATAAAAAACACTTACGATTGAAAAAAATTGTGTATTTTTGCACTCGGATTTAGGAAGTAATTTGACATGTTAATGTGGTAGATTTACGTGAGCAAAAATGCTCACGTAGGGCTTCGGAACAACGTGAGCAAATTTACGTGAGCAAAAATGGATTACGTGAGCAGAAAATGAGCGATTTTTCCCTACGTGAGCAAAAAATGAGCAAAAAATTAACAATAAATTGACGAAAACTGACCGTTTAGCGGCTCTTTAACGCTCTGGAACACAAAAATTAACACTAAATTGACGAGAACTGACGAAAACTGGTCTTTTTAGTGCAATACCTTCAGGGGGAGCAAGATAGCACTGATAATCAGTGCTTTATCTTTTTATGTACCCATTTTGTACCCAATTTGTACCCGAACAACATACAATATTAGGAATCAGCAGTTTAACACTTCAACTCACTCTACAATCCGATTTGCTAAAAGAAACAATATTCTACAGATCAAGCATTTACAAATAAAAGGTTCAACTCTGCTTTGGGGTTGAACCTTTTCTTTTCATTTAATAATACATTAGAGTCCTATTCTGCAATGGAGTTTATGTTTTCAGCAAGAAAAAGGATACATTATGTTCGTTAGCATACTCTATTCCATCCGACCCCATTTCATCTCTTCTCCATGCTGGTCGTATTGCTTGCGCTTGCCGATGGGAGGCTCGGTGAGGGTGATGCGCACCACGGCCGTCCGTTCAAGACTGCGGGCGATGGAGGCGTTGAAGGCGTCCATGTGCTTGGGGAGGAACCGCTGGCAGATGACCCGCAGGGCCTCAACCTTCTCCTCGCGGCCGGTTATCAGCTCGGCCCTGCCGACGGCGGTGGCCGACTTGTATTGCAGCGTGAAGCTTCCGTCTTTGGGGCCTACGGTGGGGGCACATTTGGTGACGGCCGAAAGGAAGACCGTCGGGCAATGCGCTATGCAATCAAGCTTCTCGCCCTCGAGGGCACAATGAAAATAGAAGGTGCGCTCGTCAGTGCGTGCCAGCGACAGCGGCAACCCGTAGGGCGTACCGTCGGGACGTGTGAAGCTGACCGTCACGTATGGGGCTTTCTCCAGCACCTCCATCGCGAAAGCCGCATCCATCTCTCTACTTGCTTTTCTCATGAGTTTTATTTTTCGTGTTCGCAGACCTTGTCGGTGTCAACCGTGAAGCCGTCGTCCATCGGCATAAACTTGCCGTGTTCCTGGAGGAAATCTATCAAACCTTGTGCCGTGAGATTCTCGGCGCTGCAGGTGTAGAAACGCTCTTCCGTGCCGAACTTCTCGATGATAGCCTCCAGAAGGCTCTTTTCTGTGTAGCTGTGCCCTTGCATCATGGCAAGGACTTCGTGTCCGTGTGTCATTGTATAGGTTATAGTTTAAAGTTGAGATTTGGCGAAATGCTCCTTGGCGAATTCCATGTCTTGTACTAGCTCGACGGTGCCGAGGTAGGTGCGGTCGGCGTCGCGGACGGCGAGGTAGGTGACGAGCATTGTGCGGCCTCCCTTGTCCATCCATACGGGCACACGGTCGGCTTTGCCACTGCGGAAGCTGTCGATGATGCTGCGCACCATGGGCTCCACTTTCGGCGGATGGCAGAAGAAGACCTCGCGGTCGATGGCCATACCGGGGCGCTTGAAGACTTTCGGGCCCTCGTTGAAGAAGCGGTTGATGTTGTCGGCGTCGACAAAACTGATTTCCATCGGGATGGTGTTGAGCAGGGCTGTGAGCTGCGGAAGAGTTAAATGCCCTCCGGGCATACGGACTTCGTCCAGCTGTTGGCTATTGACTGTTAGCTGTTGGCTTTTTTCGGCATCGTTCCACATTTTGTTCTCAACTCCGAGGCAGGGGGCGTAGTCCTTGCTGTCGCGGTAGATACCTTGCCACTCCTCGTCGGTGAAATGCTCGGCGCAGATGGGGAAGAGGATGTTGGCCTCCTTGTAGATCATCTCCTCAGCACGGGCAAGGACAGCCTCGGCGCGAGCATTGTCCCACTCGCGAACCAGCGCGCCCATCTCGTCGCGTATCTCGTCATCTACGGTCCACATCACGTTCTGCGGGCCGGTGATATCATACTTGGTCTTGAGCAGCGGATAGATTAGGTCGCCCTTCTTGGCGTAGTGGATGCTGACGTCGCGTAGGCGGACGAAGGTTTCGCGCGAATGGTCTTTCTTCCAACTGTCAAGCTCTCGCTGGATGGCCTCGTTCTCCTTGGTGAAGGTGTGGAGCGGGTGGCCCTCGATGCCGGCAAGCATCATGGCGGTAAACATGTTCCCGCCCTCGGGCGCGGCATGGGTCTCGCAGCTGGTGGCTCCGTGGAAAAGGGCTGAGTGGACATCGCACAGGCGCTGCACTTCCTCGAGCGGGGTGCCTTCGGCCATCAGCTGCTGCTCGGCATCCATAATCTCGTGGGCGTCTACCTCGCCGAACTGATCGACGAAATCCTTGCGCACACTCTCCAAATCCTCGCCCTCGCCCAGACGGCGCAGATAGGCCTTCAGCTGCTCTGTGCGGCTTGCTTCCTCTTCTTCTCCATTCTTTTCATTCTGATTGTGATTTAAACCAGATTCACTAGAGATCTCAAAGCCCTTCTCATGGAAGGCCGCCACGATTTTTTCCATCGGAATGCCCTTCATCTTGGCGCCTTTGGGAATGGTCATCATGCGCCCCACGGAGAGCAGCATGGCTTTCTTGGTGATGTCGATGAAGCCGAGTGCAGCCATGATGTCGACCACCTCGGGGTATTCTTGCGTCAGTTCATAGACCGACTTGCTCAAATCCAGAGTCTTCATACAATTGAAAATTGAAAAATATTGTCTATCACCTATAACGCATAACCTTTAACCCCCTTTTTTATCACCCCTTCATCGACCAGTTCGGAGAGGACGCGGCTGAGGGATGGACGGGCGACGCCCAGCACCTCGGCGGCCTGTGCCACGTTGGAGATACCGCCGTGCAGCACCATATAGTCGAGGGTACGGTTGCGGAGTCCCTTGATGGCGAAAGCACGCACCTTGCCCGACAGGAACTGCGCGCGGTCGCTTATCAGCTTCAGAAAAGCCCGCAACACCTGGGGGTTCCGCTGCATGAAGGCCAGGAACGCCTCGCGGTTGATTTGCCAGAGGGTGGCATCGCTGAGGGCGGTGACCTCGACGGGGATGATGTCGTTGGTGCCGAAGAGGAACGCCGGCGCAAGGATGCAGGGGGCTTTCAGCTTGTCGACCACTAGCTCGCGTCCCTCGACGCTGCCCATGCGGGTCTCCACGGTGCCCTCGGTGAGGAGCAGCAGCGATCGGCAGGGGGTGCCGAACCGCACCATCGTCTCGCCCGGCTTGAAGGTGCTCACCTTGTGCGGACTCTCGAGAAGCCGCTCCAGTTCCGCCTCGCCGCACGATGCGAAGATTGGCACTTGTTTTAGTTCCTGATAATCCATATGGTTTTTTGATTGATGATTGATGATTAGTGGTTTATCACACAACGTGGAACATGTCTTTGCTTACGCCGCAGGGACCGCATTGATACTTGGCCATCGGGGCGTTAGCCTAGGTAAGCGTTTTGGCTTGAGCCATTCATAATGGAGTAGTCGTCGCCGTGGAACGATTCCAGTTCCCAGTCGATGTAGCCCACCCAGCTGATATTGTTTTTTACGTGTTTTCTCATTGCATATATGTGCTTTATTAATAATCTATATTATCTCAATCACGATGCAAAAATACGAATTATTCCCCGATGAGGAGCTTCATGTCATCCTCTACGGTGGTGATGCCGCCGATGCCGAAGTTCTCGACCAGCACTTTAGCCACATTGGGCGAGAGGAAGGCGGGCAATGTCGGGCCGAGGTGGATATTCTTCACACCGAGGCTGAGCAGCGCCAGCAGCACTATGACGGCCTTCTGCTCGTACCACGCGATGTTGTAGGCGATGGGCAGCTGGTTGACATCATCGAGGCCGAACACTTCTTTCAGCTTCAGGGCAATGAGGGCCAAGGAGTAGCTGTCGTTGCACTGGCCGGCGTCGAGCACGCGGGGGATGCCGCCGATGTCGCCTAGGGCTAGCTTGTTGTACTTGTATTTGGCGCAACCGGCCGTGAGGATGACGCAATCCTTGGGCAGCGCTTTGGCGAATTCGGTGTAGTATTCGCGGCTCTTCATGCGACCGTCACAGCCCGCCATCACCACGAACTTGCGGATGGCACCGTTCTTCACGGCCTCCACCACTTTGTCGGCGAGGGCAAAGACCTGCTCGTGGGCAAAGCCGCCCACAATCTTGCCCGTCTCTATCTCCTTGGGAGCCTGGCAAGTTTTGGCCAAAGCGATGATTTCGGAAAAATCCTTTTTGCCATTGGCGTCGGCAGGGATGTGCTTCCAACCCGGGAATCCCGTGCTGTTGGTAGTGAAGACGCGCTCTTTGTACGAGGCGTTGGCCATGGGCGGCACGATGCAGTTGGTGGTGAAGAGGATGGGGCCGTTGAACGCCTCAAACTCCTCGCGCTGTTTCCACCATGCGTTGCCGTAGTTGCCCTTCAGGTGGCTGTACTGCTTCAGGCGGGGATAGTAGTGTGCCGGCAGCATCTCGCTGTGGGTGTAGATGTCGATGCCCGCGTCCTTGCTCTGCTCCAGCAGTTGCTCAATGTCGTTGAGGTCGTGGCCGCTGATGAGGATGCCCGGACGGTTGCCCACGCCGATGTTCACCTCGGTGATTTCGGGGTTGCCGTAGGCAGTGGTGTTGGCCTTGTCGAGCAGGGCCATTGCCTTCACTCCCCATTCGCCGGTCTTCAGCGTGAGGGCGGTGAGTTCATCGGTATCGTTGCAGGTGACAAGCTGTCCGAGGGTTTGCAGGATAAACTCGTTCGCGTCATCATCTGCCTGACCGAGGCGGGCGGCGTGCTCCAGGTAGGCGGCCATACCTTTGAGGCCGTACATGGTGAGTTCTTTCAGCGAGCGGATATCCTCATTGCTTTCGGCGAGAATGCCCACGTTTTGGGCTTTCTCGTCGTATTGCTCGCGGGCGCAATGCCAATCTAGCACATCGAGTTTCGGCAGCTCGATTCCTTTATTATTAGTAACACGGTATTTGAAAGTGTCGCGGATTTCCAAGCCCTTTTCGATGCGGGCATAGATGCTCTCGGGGTCGAAGTTGGCGTTGGTGATGGTGCAGAATAGCGCGTCGTTCACGAAGGCGTGAATGCTCTTGCGGAAATCGCAGTAGTCGTGACCGCAGCTGTGTTGATGGTGGTTGGCGATAACGCCGAGTCCTTTAAGGACATAGATGAGCAGATCTTGTGCGTGTGCCACCTGCGGGGTCTTGCCGCACACTCCTGAAACTTTGCAGCCGGTGCATCCGGCGGTTTCCTGGCATTGGAAACAAAACATCCTATTTTCCATGTTGTTATGTGTTTTTCTTGTTGATATATTCTAGTTCGTTTTCGACTGCAAAAGTACAGAGAATACCAAAGGTGAAGCGTAACAGATGTTACGCGGCCTGTTTTTTTCTGTCTCATTCGGGAAAAAAAATAATCCCGCCACCGACCCCGAGCTGAAAGCCGATAATATGATTATCCTCGACGGCGCTAAGGTGCGTTTCGGCAACCATGTCTTCGTCGGCCCCGGCTGTGGTTTCCACACCGCTCAGCACCCTCTCAACGCCGAGCGGCGCAACGTGGGCCTGGAGTGGGCGCATCCCATCACCGTGGGTGACAACGTGTGGTCACTTTTCTGCCATCACGGCAAGCCAATGGTGTTGGTTTCCCTGGTGGACGGTGATGTCCCGGAAGCCCGCAGCGGTGAGGTGGGTGCATAGTTCGTCGGGCGTATAGGTGTGCATGCCCTCAATCATCTTCTCCCACTTCTCGTTGTTGCCAGTCAGACCGTCGTCCTCGTTGACGATGAGGAATCGACCACCATCCTTCAGCGTGCGGCGCACTCCGGCGAAGCATTTCTCAATCTCCGGCCAGAAATAGACAGTCTCGAATGCTGTCACAAGGTCGAAAGCATTTTCCCCGAAAGGCAGTTGGGCGGCACTAGCCTCCACCACCTTGCAGCGGCCGGCTGCTATCTCGGCAGCGTTCACCTCGGTGGTTTTCTTGACCGAGACGGGGGAGTAGTCGATACCCTTCACCGTTCCTTTGGGGGAGCGTTTCAGCAGACGTGCGACATTCGCGCCGCCGCCGCATCCGACATCGAGGATATCCCAATTGTTAGCGATATCCACAAACGACAACCCCCATTCCGCCATTTTGGCGTGCGAGCCGCCGTTCATTCCGTTTACCATCATGCGCACCAAAAAGCCCTCGGGCTTGCGCGTGTTGCTAAAGATTTTGCTCAATATTCCCATAGTGTGTTTGTTTTTGTCAGAAAGTCAGTTTTTTATCCATAAACAGCTTTTTTGGTTTCTGCTGCAAAAATACCCACATTCCCCCGCCCACACAATCCCCAGAAATGATGATTTTAGAATGGGACATCGTCCGTAGTCATCCTGTCTGACCGCAAGCTACGACCAAGCAATTCCCAAAAAATGAAAAAAAACTTCCATGTGAAAAAAATGTCGTATTTTTGCAAATTGATTGGAGTAAGCAGCAATCGGGTACATGTACCCACTTTGTACCCACTTTTGACAAATAAACTGCATCTGAATGAAACCGAGCGACAATAAAGCAGCCGATTAAAATGATAGAAATCAGAGAAATATTGTTAAAATGAGACCAGAGGCTCCCCCCTGAGAGATACGGCTCCGATACCTTCAGGGGGAGCAAAAAGAGCGCTGAAAACAGCGCTCTTTTCTTTTTTATCTGCACAATAAAAGCCGCCGTTCTGTGTTAACTAAACATTAAACACAAACGCATTAACACATTAATACATTCGACCATATAATAGTACGCGACGCCACGGAGAACAACCTCAAGCATGTCAGCGTGAGCATCCCCAAGGGGCAGATCACGGTGGTGACAGGTGTGTCGGGCTCTGGCAAGTCGTCACTGGTGTTGGACACCATCGCCGCGAAGTCGCGCCGCGAACTCAACGACACCTTCCCCTCGTTCACGCAGCAGTATCTGCCCAAATACGGGCGGCCGCATGTGGGCGAGATAGAGAACCTGCCCATAGCCATCGTCATCGAGCAGCGGAAGCCCGCCTCCAACTCGCGCTCGACGGTAGGCACCTACACCGACATCTACGCCCTGCTGCGACTGTTGTTTTCGCGCATAGGGCAGCCTTTCGTGGGCTACAGCGACGCTTTCTCGTTCAACCACCCCGCGGGCAGCTGTCCGCGCTGTGGCGGATTGGGCGAGATTCGCGAGCTGGACATCCACAAGCTGGTCGACTTCGACAAGTCGCTCAACGACGAGGACACCATCCATTACATAGCCTTCGGCAAGGGCGGCTGGCGCTGGATACGCTATGCCCATAGCGGCCTCTTCGACCTGGACAAGAAGATCAAGGACTACACCCCCGAGGAGCTCGACCTCTTCCTCCATTCGCCGCAGATCAAGCTCAAGAACCCGCCCGCCAACTGGCCGAAGACGGCCAAATACGAAGGCCTCATCCCCCGCATGTACCGCAGCATCATCAACTCGGAGGAGGGGCTGCTGCATGCCGCCGCCATCAACCCCATGCTCACCATGGGCACCTGTCCCGACTGTGGCGGCACACGCCTCAACGAGAAGATACGCTCGTGTAAGATCGACGGCAAGAATATCGCCGAGGTCACAGCCATGAGCATCAGCGACTGCCGCCGATGGATAGAGACCGTCGACAACCCCCTGGCCGCCGACATCAAACATGCCGTTACCGAACGGCTCTCCGCCCTTGAGGAGATTGGTCTCGGCTACCTCACCCTCGACCGTGCCATCGGCACCCTCTCGGGCGGCGAGGCGCAACGCTGCAAGATAGCCAAGTACATCAACTCGCCCCTTTCCGACGTGATGTACATCCTCGACGAGCCCAGCGTGGGTCTGCACAACCACGACATACTGCTGATGCAGAAGTCCATCAAAAAGCTCAAGAACGGAGGCTACCCCGAAGGGGAACTGAGCACCGCTGAATCAAATACAAGGACAGCGAAGAACACCGTCATCCTCGTCGAGCACCACAAGGAAATTATCAAGATTGCCGACCACATCATCGACATGGGGCCGGGCGCCGGGATGAACGGCGGCGAGGTGGTCTTCGAAGGCAGCTACGAAGAGCTGCTGCGCAGCCACACCCTCACGGGCACCATGCTCAGCGCATCGAGCACCATCAAGGAGCAGGTGCGCACCCCAAAGGAATTCTTCGCCCTTGAGCACGCCAGCCTGCACAACCTCAAGGACCTCTCCGTCCGGCTGCCGCTGGGTGTCATGTGCGGCATCGCCGGTGTTGCCGGTTCGGGCAAGAGTTCGCTGATGGAATGCTTCCGCAACGCCTGGCCGCATCCCGAAGAGATTGTCTACATCAGCCAGAAGAACATCGGCATCAGCCTCCGCTCCACACCCGCCACCTATCTCGACGTCGCCGACGACATCCGCAAGCTCTTCGCCAAGACCAACAAGACCAAGGCCGACCTCTTTTCGTTCAACGGCAAGGGAGGCTGTCCGGTATGCCAGGGCAAGGGTGTCATCGTCAACGACATGGCCTTCATGGACGCCATCGAGACCACCTGCGAGGCCTGCGGCGGACTCCGCTATTCGCCCGAGGTGTTGTCGTATAAAGTAAAAGGATTGAATATCGCCGAGGTTATGGACCTCACGGCCAACAAAGCCTCGGAGCTCTTTGCCGGGACTGTCATTGCAGAGAAGCTGGAGCCTCTGCGCAAGGTAGGCCTGGGCTACTTGCACCTCAACCAGTCGCTCTCCACCCTCTCGGGCGGCGAGCTGCAACGCATCAAGCTGGCCTCCTATCTGCGTGACGAAGGCAAGATCTTCATCATGGACGAGCCGTCCGACGGCCTTCATGCGGGCGACATACGCCGCATCACCGACCTCTTCGACAACATGGTGGAAGCGGGCAACAGCATCTTCCTCATCGAGCACAACATCGACATGCTGAAGGCGTGCGACTACCTCGTCGAGCTTGGCCCCGGCGGCGGCGCCATGGGCGGCCGCATCATCTTCGCCGGAACTCCCAAGGCCATGTCCGAATGCCCCGACTCTGTAACAGGAATATACCTTTAATGGTGAATGGTGAATGGTTCACGGTTAAGGGTGAATGGTTAAGGGTGAATGATGAATGATGAATGATGAATGATGAATGGTGAATGGTTAAGGGTTAAGGGTTAAGGGTTAAGGGTTAAGGGTTCACGGTTAAGGGTGAATGGTTAAGGGTGAATGATGAATGATGAATGATGAATGGTGAATGGTGAAGGGTGAAGGGTGAAGGGTGAATGGTGAAGGGTGAATGATGAATGATGAATGATGAATGGTGAATGGTGAAGGGTGAATGGTGAAGGGTGAATGATGAATGGTGAATGGTGAATGATGAATGATGAATGGTGAATGGTTAAGGGTTCACGGTTCACGGTTAAGGGTTAATTAGACGAAGTAAACGAATTATTGATTACTGGTGTTGAGACGATATTGGTACGGAGTTGGAACGGAGGTAACTGGGAGTTACCCGGGAGTTACCTGGGCGTATGGATAGCGTTGGTATAGAGTTGATATAGTGTTGGTATTGCCCCAATCGCCGTATCGTGTTAAGAATCAAACAACTATAAGTCTGGAGAAACGCCGCAACTCTATCAAGACACTATATAGCACTGTGTTATAATGCATTACGGCGATTTATATATCCGTATAAGAACTTATTTCAGATTGCAAAGATACGCATAATTTTCTAAATGGCAAAACCCGAATTCATAATATTACTTAATGATCGCTGGCCGCTTAGGGGCAACAGGACGGATGGGGGCCGGAGAGGAGGCGGAGAGGAGGCGGAGAGGTTATTGGGGAACGGCGAATTGACTCGAATTGACTCGAATTAGGGCTACGCAGGTCTTTGGCGAATTACTCGAATTGGGGAGTGGTTATTGGTTATTGGTTCAAAGTTTCAAGTTCAAAGTTCAAAGTTTCAAGTTCAAAGTTTCAAGTTCAAAGTTTCAAGTTCAAAGTTCAAAGTTCAAAGTTTCAATTTCAAAGTTCAAAGTTTCAAGTTCAAAGTTCAAAGTTCAAAGTTTCAAGTTCAAAGTTCAAAGTTAACTTCGTTGACTTTTCTCTCGCTCGGCATAGTAAACAAGTTTCCTCTGCTCTCTCTTAATCGAAAAGTTCAAAGATTAATTCGAGTTGATTCGACGTTTCAATTCACTATTCACAATTCACTGGTCACAGGTCACTGGTCACAGGTCACAGGTCACAGGTCACTGGTCACTGGTCACTGGTTATTGGTTATTGGTTAAGAGTGAGTGTGGGGAAATTAAAAATTAATAATTAAAATTAACGGCGAATTGAACAAATTGAACGAATTATTGATTACTAGCGAATTACCCAAAGGGTGAATGTTGAAAGATTTCAAAGACTTTTCGCGTTCAATTCACAATAAATGCCGGTTCGACAACGTTATGGAAAGAGAGGGCAAAGAGCTGTCTTTGCAGACAGCAGAAAACGACAAAAGCAAACAAATACCAGGAAATCAACGGCGCAAAAAACATACGCAGATGAAGATATTGCATACAAGCGACTGGCACCTCGGCCATACGTTGTACAATTATGACCGAACAGAAGAGCAGCAGGCCATGCTGGAACAGATGGTAGGCATTGTAGATAGCGAGAAACCCGATGTGTTTCTGCTGAGCGGAGATGTGTACCACACCTCGCAGCCGTCGGCCAACGCACAGACGATGCTCTCGGAGGCCCTCGTGCGCATCCACACGGCCTGTCCCGAGATGACGATAGTGATGACTGCCGGCAACCACGACAGTCCCTCGAAGCACGAGATCTTCCGCACCCCCTGGCGCACCCTCAACGTGTATGCCATAGGGCAGCTGGAGAAGGAGGATATGGACAATCATATCGTCGAGGTTCCCGGCAAGGGCTATGTGGTGGCTGTGCCCTACGCCAGCGAGCACAACCTGCCCGACGGCTTCTTCCAGCAGCTGCTCGACCGCGTGGCCGAGCAAAACGAAGAAGGGCTGCCGGTGGTGCTGTCGGCCCACACGTCGGTGCGCGGATGCGACTTCACAGGCCACGACCACGCTACGGAGCTCACCGTCGGCGGCATCGACGCAATGGATCTGGCCCGGATGGGCGAGGGCTACGACTACCTGGCCCTCGGCCATATACACCACGAGCAGTTCGTGCACAGCGGCAAGCACAACGTGCGATACAGCGGCACACCCATTCCCGTCAGTTTCGACGAGAACTACCCCCACTCGATAAGCATGGTGACCATAGACCGTCATGGCGACACTCCCAAGGTGGAGAAAATCGAGATTGAGAACCCGCGCCCGCTGGTGACCCTGCCCACCGAGGGCTTTGCGACATGGGACGAGGCCAAAGAACTGCTGGCGGACTTCCCTGCCGACATACCGGCCTACATCAGGCTGAATGTAGAGGTGGAGGGGTTCCTGCAGGCAGGGGCCGTATCGGAGGCGGAGAAGCTGACCGACGGCAAGCGCTGCCGCTTCTGCTTCATCAACGCCAAGCGCAAGAACGATACTACGAGCGAGGCCAAGACGATGACGGTGCAGGAGTTCAAATCGGAGGAACCCATCGAAATTGCCAAAGACATCGCCGCACAGAAGGGCGTGCCTTTCGACGACGAGATGACCGCCATGTTCAACGAGGCGCTGATGAAAGTGGACGAAGAGACTCGCAACCAGTAAAAAAGAAGAAAGAGGAAATACAATGAAGCTACAGAAACTCACAATACACAACATAGCATCCATCAAAGATGCGACCATCGATTTCGAGGCACAGCCGTTGTCGGACAGCGAGGTGTTTCTCATCTCCGGCGAGACCGGCTCGGGCAAGTCGACCATCCTCGACGCCATCTGCCTGGCGCTCTTTGCCGACACTCCAAGGCTCGACGGCACCGAGATGCAGGGCAAAACGACCGTCGGCAACCAGGAAATAACCCTCTCCGACCCGCGCCAGCTGCTGCGGCGGGATGCAGTCGAGGCCTCCGTGTCGCTGACATTCACGGGTAACGACAACAAGCACTACCTGGCGGAATGGAAAGTAGAGCGTGCCTACAAAAAAGTCGACGGTAACCTGAAAGGCAAGGACTGGAAGCTGACCGACCTCGACGACGACCACCTCTACGACAAAGACGACGAGATACGAACCCAGATGACCGAAGCCGTAGGTCTCGCCTTCGACCAGTTCTGCCGCACCACCATGCTGGCACAGGGCGAGTTCACGCGATTCCTCAACTGCAAAGACAACGAGAAGGCAGCAATCCTCGAGAAAATCACCGGCACCGACACCTACGCAAAGGTGGGCAAAAAAATCTTCGAAATCACAGCCGACAAGAAGCGCAAGTTTGACGATGTCAATCTTTTGTTGGGTGGCATTTCCAACCTCAACGATACTCAACTAAAGGCCAAGAACGACGAGCTGTCCGATTTGGACACCCAACTCGGCGAAATCAATGAAGCCTATAATGCTGACAAGGCCAAGCTCGATTGGATTAACGATGAAAACAGGTTGCAGCAAGCCGTCAGCGAAACCGCCCAAACACACAACGAGGCAAAAAAGGAGGTGGAGAGCGACGAATACAAGGCCAGCGACCAGATGGTCAAGCAATGGAACGCAACGATAGAGGCCCGAGGCTGGATGGTGGCCAAGGAAAATGCCGAACAAAGAAAGAAAACACAGCAGGAGGCATTGGACGAGCTGGCCGACGTCTATGCGACCATCATCGGCGGATATCAATACGCCATGCAGGCAAAGCAGAATAAAGAAGAAGAAATCAAAGAGCCCAACACCTATCTGGAGAGCGAGAAAGACAGAGCGACAGTATATGAGAACGCCCAAACGATTGTAGGCAAACTGGAGATTATCGCCGACGGCAGGAAGTTGATAGACGACGAAGCGGCCATAATAAAGGAATGCGACAAGGATCTGGGAGAATACGGGTCGCAGATCGATGGTGCAAAAACAAGGAGGGACACCTGCAAGGAGATGCTCGATGCGCAGAAAGACACCATCGACAAATTCGCCAAGGCGATGCGATTGAAGCTGCAAGTCGGCGACACATGCCCTGTCTGCGGACAGACGATAGCCGCCGAACTGCCGCACGAGGAGGCGTTGGAAGAGCTGGTGAAGGGACTTAAAGAGAAATACGAGGAGGCGGAAAAAGAATATGAGGCTATCAACGAGAAGGTCAATACCGCAAATAGAGATAAGCAAACCGCCGAGAAGCTTGTCGAAACGAAAAAAAGCGAGGTCGAGGGTGCCGAAAAGGTTGTCGAATCCTATATCTCAGGTGTCTGGCCTATCGACTGGAAGGAGAAACCCAAAGAGTTTTCAGACGATTTGAAGCGCAAGGCCAAAAAATATAGCGACAATGTCGAACAGAAGCGGAAACTCAAAGAAAGCCTTGAGAAGTTGACCAACGACTGCAAAGATGTTGAACAAGTCATCGGCGAGATCCTGCAGCTTATGCCTGCATGGAAAGAGAAACAGCCAGCAGAAGTCAAGGAACTGCCCAACCTCCTGTGGGAAGCCAACAACGTTAGGAGCAAAACCTCGACAGCATGCGAACTGCTGAAGCAAGCAAAGCAAGCCATCGCCGACAACAGCCAGCCGCTGGAGGATTTCCTGAAAGAGCATAATGAAATCTCTCTGGAAATGCTCAAAACCCTGAACGGCCACTCCCAGCAGGCAATTGCCGCCCTACAATCGACCCTCAAGCAGAAAAACGACAAAGTCCTCACCACAAAAACGCTGATGGGGAGAGCCAACGAAGACCATGAAGCGCACCTGGCAAAGAAGCCCGAACTGACGGATGACGACACCGAGGAGGCTCTGAAGGCTCGCTTGAAGGACAACGAAACCAAGAAATCGGAACTGAATCAGCAGGTGGGCTCAATCCAAAAAGAACTGGAAGACGACCAAAAAAACAGGAAAAAGATAGGCGATCTGACGAAAGAGGCTGAAAGGTATGAAGCCGAATATAAGCGATGGTCGAGTCTGAACGAATTGCTCGGCGACGCCACAGGCAGTAAGTTCAGAAGAATTGCCCAGAGCTACGTATTGGGCAGCCTGATACACTCGGCCAACAGCTACATGAAGACTTTGACCGACCGTTATACGCTGAAGGTGGAGCCCGGCACTTTTGTCATCTCGATCGAGGACGCCTATCAGGGCTTTGCCAGCCGAGCGGCGAGCACCATCTCGGGCGGCGAGAGTTTCATCGTCTCGCTGGCTTTGGCGCTTGCACTGAGCGACATCGGCGAGAAGCTGAAGGTCGACACACTCTTCATCGACGAAGGTTTCGGCACCCTCAGCGGCGAACCACTGCAGAATGCCATCAACACCCTGCGCTCGCTACACTCCAGCACGGGTCGCCAAGTGGGCATCATCAGTCATGTGAAGGACCTGCGCGAAAAGATTCCAGTAAAGATTATGGTGGAACGGGAAGGCCACAGCTCCAGCAGCACCGTGACTGTGGTCCCCGAGATGTCATAAACGGAGGGGGAAATTGTGTACGCGTGCGTACACAATTGAACTGTACACCTCTGCGACACCGTCCACATCCCTCTTCGGAAGAGGGAAGTCAATATGAGGAAAGTCCTTGTTGCAACCCATTTTTCTCCTTAGACGTACCCCGACAGGGGTACGTCAGCTGCCAGAAGCCGCAATTAGGTGGTTTGTAAGTATTTTGTAATCATTATATTATAAATTACTACTAATAAAAACTTGCATTTTTGGAGATATAGTTGTAAATTTGCACTTTGAAACAATATATAGATTTCTAAATAAAAAGCAAGGAAAGAAACCAAGAAAACAAACAGTTCACGGTGCGTTGCACCATATTTATATATCCATAAAAGACCAATAGTTATGCGGAACGAACGAACCTACAGGCATCATCACCTTTGCGGCGATGGGAATTGGTCTTCCTTTGGACGCTGCAGGGGTGTTGCCTTTAAATGAGAGAGGCCTACTAGAAGACCGAAGAATCAGGATTTGAAGAATAAGGAAATGCCAAAGAAAAAATATACATTCATAGATCTTTTTGCGGGAATTGGCGGGTTCCATACTGCCATGCAGGCTTGTCTAGTAGGCCAAGGGATCAATTTTTAAAGGATAATTATTATGGCAACGACTATTTATACATATTTACACAACGATGACCTTAATGGTTCCAGAATTGTCAGCATGGACGATTGCATGTGCAAACTATATAATATTATGCGAGATGATCTGGACTTTATGAAGGATTTTGAGAAGGATCTGCAATCACCCGCCTTATATATCTTGATTAACAAAGAGAAATCAAAGGCATATATTGGAGAAACAGATGACTTTATAAAAAGGATTCCTCAGCATAGTATCAAAAAAGACTTTTGGACAGAAGTAATGGTGTTTTTGGGAACGAATGAAGACACTTTAAGTAAAACAGAAGTTCAATATTTAGAATATTTGGCCCTTGAGAAAGCAAAATTAGTCAGGTCGTATGATCTTTCTGAGAACACTCAGGGTGGAAAGATTCCACACATGAATGTTATGCAAAAGGGTAAAACAGACAAGTTCTTCAAGTATGTTCAGTTTTTGGCCAAGTTTGTAGGATGTGATATTTTTGAGAAGCGACCGAATGTTGTTCTAAGAACATCATTGGGTTCCCCTACTCCCAAGGTATTACCCTCTCCCATTGCTCTAACTAGTGAAGATTTAAAGGGGAACATTAAGTTATCCTTAAACGGGGAAGGGGCATACTCCAAAAGGGAAATGGTACTTCAGATTGTTAAAGAATATGTAAAACAATTCCCCGACACCTCGTTCGATGACCTTAAGGCGGTCTTTAACCGGGATTATCTTCAGCGGTTTGCTTCTAATGAATTTCTGCAACATGATATTGAGAAAGCGCGAAATTGGAGAGAGAGGGGAGAAGATCATGTTCATTATTTCATTGAAGACAAGGATGTTTTGGTTAGTGGAGACGGTGTCCAGTTCGTCGTATGTGTTGAATGGGACAAAAACAACATTATCAATGTACTTGGAATTGCTCAAACATTAGGCTGGAAATTTGAGATTGTAAAATAATGGCCAAGAGGGAAGTATATAAAATGATTGATCTTTTCGCTGGATGCGGAGGATTAAGTTTGGGTTTGGAGCAATCCGGGTTTACTCCATGGTTTGTAAACGAAATAGTAGAACAATTTGTCAATACATATAAATACAATCATACTCTTTCTGACGAGCATTATTATATTGGTGATATTGCTAAATTGAATGATGATATCGATAAATACAAAAAGCTGTTTAATGGTATAACTCTTGTTTGTGGAGGTCCTCCGTGTCAGGGTTTTTCTATGGCTAATCGGCAAAGACTTATTGATGATCCTCGAAACAGTTTATACAAGCAATACCTGATATTCCTTAATCATGTTCGACCCACATTTTTCATTATGGAGAACGTGAAAGGTATGATGAATAAGTTTGACGAGATTATTCAGAACTTTAACGATTACCTTGGGGAGGAGTATCAGTTTGATTATTCGATTTTAAAAGCTCAAGACTATGGTGTCCCTCAAAATCGAGAGCGATTCATAATGATTGGGAATCGTATTGGAATTCCCCCTAAGAAAATATTCGTGGAAATTGAGAAAAGCAAAAGACAATCGTTTGTTTTAAGGGATGCCCTAATTGGATTGCCTCACTTGGAGCCAAGGAAACAAAAGGGTGCAAAAGATATTGAGAATGATGAATCTGGGTATACAGAAAGGGATTTTGAATACATAAAGAATGGTTTCTATAACTTCATTAATGACGGTCGGGAAATTCACAAACTCTATAACCACAAAAATAGGTATAATAACCCTCGCGATCTAGAGATATACAGAAGACTTCCTCAAGGTGCAAATTCACTTCACGAATCAATAGCTGACATAATGCCCTATAAACGGCGTAATGACATCTTTAAAGATAAGTATTACAAACTGGATGAAAACCAAATATGTAAAACCATTACTTCCCACATGAAGTTCGATTGCAATATGTATATTCATCCGTGGGAAGCTAGAGGATTAAGCCCAAGAGAAGCTGCCCGTATTCAGACATTTCCGGATGATTATTATTTCACGGGTGCCCAAAATATGTGGTATGCACAGATTGGCAATGCAGTACCAGTAAAACTTGCTAAAGCTATAGGAGACGGCATAATGAAGTTTTTATGAATCATGTAGAACTATTTGCTGGGGTTGGAGGCTTTAGACGAGCAGTGGATCTTATCTCAAAAGATTTAGGCGTACCGATTCATACTGTGGCCTATTCTGAAATAGAGAAGAAAGCTATTGATACGTACAATGCCAATTACAACACAATTGGTGAGCTGGCAATGGGTGACATTGTGACATTTGTGAAAGACGGGCAAGCCATGAAAAGCCTTCCAAAATATGACATATTGTCCGGAGGTTTTCCCTGCCAAACATTTAGTATGATGGGAAGCCAGGAAGGATTTGATGAAGCAAGGGGGCAAATGTTCTTCCGTATTATGGACATGATAAACGAGAGACATCCTCGTTATGTCCTTCTAGAAAACGTGAAGAATTTAATGAACCATGATAAAGGGAATACGATTTCTGTTATCAAGAAAGAACTTGAGGCTGCTGGATATATCGTCAAGATGGATGTTTTTAACTCGAACGATTTTGGACTTCCACAAAAGCGGAATAGGACTATCATTTTTGCCAGAAGAAAAGAACTAGGTGACTTTGAATTCTCGTCAGAATTGGTAAAAAAAGAGTTTGACGGAATAAGACGGGAAGAGTGCTCTTTGTTGTTTTACGAATCCGTTATTGATATTCTAGAAAAGCAAGTTGATGAGAAATATTACCTTTCCGATAAGATAAAGCCCACACTTTTAAGTGATGGAAGTGCAGGTTTTAAGTCAAAATCAGAAATTGATCAAATAATTGCACGCCCATTAACTGCTACAATGCATAAAATGCATAGAGCCTGTCAAGACAATTATTATAGTGACCAGTTTATTCAGTCAGAGGGTAAAAATATGCCCTCTAAACTAATGACAAAAGCACAGCTTGCAAAAATACCCATACGAAAACTTACACCCAAAGAAGCATTTATGTTACAGGGGTTCCCAATTGATTTTGCGACCAAAGCAAGTAGAGCAAAGGTCGCTGATGGTGCAATGTACAAACAAGCGGGCAATGCTGTAAGTGTAAATACTATATATGCAGTATTATATTACCTGGTAAATAACAAAATAATACATCAATAAATATGGAAGAGATTGTCAAACATATCAACGACACTAACGCCAGTTATAGGACATTGAATGCCGGAGATGCAAAGAATACAGATCTGTTCTTGGACAATGAGCATTTTGAATTATTCAAAGAGGCAGGTGATAGTGTAACCGTAAGATTTAAAAAGGAAAATCTACAGAAAGCCATTCTGTTTATTGCATCGATTCTTCCAAGAAAATATGATAATTCTTCGACTCATAAATCGATACCCTTTTCTACGTCATTCGTCCTTGACCAATTGGCCTTTCTAGATGCATTTTTTACATTAGAGGGGAAGAGCGTCGAGACTCGTACGCAAGTATGGAACGCGAGAAAGGATATTCAGAAAAAGAATGGAGATATTGATAGTAGGTTCTATTTTAATGGTTTGCTTGAGGATGTATCATATAAAAGTATTGATGGGAATATAAAAACCGCAAAATTCACTATCAGAAATTATGTTGCAGGTGGATACTCTGATTTACATATAAAGAAGGCTGTTGATGGCATTTTTGATGTTTGGGTAACTAATGCACTAGAGCCATATTATGATAAAAAAGAGCAAGGACTCGAAGATATTTACAGGGATTCGAACCAGCTCCAGCAAATCTACTATGGCGCACCTGGGACGGGTAAATCCCATAAGATAAAAGAACAGACACAAGGGGACGACACCGTAATCCGAACGACTTTCCACCCCGACAGCGACTACTCTACCTTTGTCGGGTGCTATAAACCGACCAAAGAATCGACGAGCACTTTAAGCCTTCACAAGCTTCATTCAATATATCCGGATTTCAAAAGCAAAGCGAGTGACCGCCCGTTGCATAGATTTATCGCGAAATACCATGACTCCTTCCGTTTATTGACGGCGAAAGAGGCCGAATTGGTATTCGACAAATACGAAACTCCCTCTACCATATCAGCAGAGATACCCAAAATCATGTCTGCGATAGAAGAGATTCCTTCCACTCAAACCATCACTTATTCCTTCGTCAAACAAGCTTTCACGAAAGCCTATATACAGGCTTGGGAGAAGATGTGCCGCACGACACCTTCCGCAACGCCCACCGCCACCATTCCTGCCGGCAGCGCCACCTCACCTTACTCCAAAACAGGTAAACTCGGAGCAAACTCCACATTCAAGTATGACCCCCAGGGTGCTACTCTTTCCGAGGATGAAATGGACAAATTGAATGAGGTTGACAATTTCGATTTCCCATTCGAGGGAATTGACAATTTCGCAGAGTTGCACAACAGTGGAATAACGGTAGTGGTCACGGACAAGCCTCAAGAAGACGACGAACGTTACCACAAGAAAATTAAGTTCACGGCAAAGGATATAAGGGAACTCTACGCCCTGTGGGAAAACGATAAAAAACGTTATTGGTTTTTGGGAGAGCAAGGCTTGCTGCGAATAATATATGATAAACTAAAAAAGGAAAAGAAGTTAAAAGAGGATTCTGGAGAGATATTAGTGACGGACCCCCTAGTTAAGTTAAAAGACTACACGGGTGAAAGTGTTACCATTGAAATTAATGAGAGTAACACGTTATTAGGCAAATATGTTTCAAACACAAAGACGGTCTATCTCTATAAAGACAACATCAGAATTTGGGGTCATGGCGAGGAACTTGAGCTGCTTTGTGCAGTTTATGTCCACGAGATGTTCCACGCTTATTTCGATATGGTTCCCCACCAAACCATATCAGAAATAGAAGAACCCATAGTGGAATGCAGCACATTGTGTTTCCTTGAGCTGTTCGACAGCGCAATCTGCAACGTCTACCTTGATCATCATGTAAGGAGGAAACAGCAATCCTCTGCGATATGCTACTATGGATTTGGCGCCTACCTCTATGAGAACAGGAGCCTTGACTGGATGAAACTATATCAAAATGGATTTGGCAAGATAATTGCAAATTCGCCCATTGTAGAACAATATAAAAACAAGTTCTTCCCGGCATATCGTTTTGCCGAGGAACAGTCGACAATGGACATTCTATACAGCATCCTGAATCCTCAAAGCAAAGCGGTATTTGACAAATCGGACCAGTTCCTTATCATCGAGGAGATAAACCGAGGCAACTGCGCCCAGATCTTCGGCGACCTGTTCCAGCTGCTCGACAGGAACGAAAATGGCTATTCGGAGTATCCCATCGTGCCTGACGACGACCTGAAGAACGTGTTGGCCGAGGATTTTGCAGGACTCACGTTGGGGGCAGATGTCAAGAGCCGCATCGACGCCATCTTCAAGGAGAACTATCCTGCCGGCATTGCAGACAAGATACTGAGTGGCGAACTGCTGGTGTTGCCGGAGAACCTCTACATCTGGGCGACGATGAACACCAGCGACCAGAGCCTTTTCCCGATAGACAGCGCCTTCAAGCGCAGATGGGATTGGGAATACCTGCCTATAGGATACAAGAACAGCCATTGGACAATAAAGATTGGCGAGAAGGAATACAACTGGACAGACTTCCAGCGCAAGGTCAACGAGAAAATCTACGGTGTGGACAACTCGGAGGACAAGCAACTGGGCGACTTCTTCGTGAACGCCGACAGAACGGGCAACGTAATCTCCGCCGACACCCTCCTCAACAAGATACTGTTCTATATCTGGAACGATGTCTGCAAGGACGACCCCGACCAGATATTCCGTTGGATTGACGACAAAAAAGAAGAAAAGAGCATCAAGTTCTCGGAGTTCTTCGCTGCCGACAAAGACACGAAGCTGCAAGGCTTTATGGAATTCCTCGAGGTTCCTGAACGAGGAAAGCCTGCCGTAGCCGGGGGCTCGGAAGACGCGGAAAAACCGGCAGAAGCCGAAGGAGAAGTGACATCCGCCGAGGAAGAAACGGCACCCGCCGAGGAAGAAACGACACCCGCCGAGGAAGAAACACTGTAACCCCACAGCACCATGCTGCTTTTTATAGAGAAATACCCATACGAGTTGAGCTATCCCATACGTGAGGGCCTCACGGTGAGGGATGCCTTGAGCGGCGTGGTCTCTTTTGGCGTGAAGGAAGCCACCTACAAGCCGGAGTATGTGGGATACTGCTACAGCAAGGCGGCCGACGACGTGGTGTTCTTCCTGCCCAAGGTGGTGCTGACGGGTGCCCAAAACGAGGACAAAGAAGCCGACACCATCTTCGGCGCCGACCCCAAGAAGATCATAGACTTCGACTCGAAGGAGCTGGAAGGATATTTCAAAGAGAAAGAGGACGATAGGACAAAATACAAGGACTTCCTGTCGGAACTTGCCATCTGGATTTACCGCACCATAAGCGTCTACAAGAAAGATTACAACGACAACATACTAGAGTCGCGACAGATAGAGAGCAAGAGCACGGGGCACAAGGTGAAGCACAACACGCTGCTCGACGTCATCATCGCCCTGCGTGACTTCAACCGCCACAACCAAGACTACATCACCTTCGTGGCAAGGAACATGCACCGGGGGTTCAACAAGATTCAATGGACAAAGACCATCAGCAAGAGCCAGGCGATCATCGCCGACGGGGTCCCGATATACATAGACCCTGTGAACAAGAAGAAGGTGGTGAACTTCGACGAAGAGCTGCTGGTAATCTATTTGTCCATCCTCAGGTATATAGCGGAGGAGCACGGATTCTCGTTCAACATCAACATCAACTACGACCTCATCCCGACAAAGGTCATCAAGAGCAAATACATCAAAAACAACTACGGCACACGGCGTCTACGACAGATAAAGTACAAATACTTTTCGGACAAAGCCTTGCGGATATGGGATTTGTGCTACGCCTTTTTTGACAGGGAGCACAAGATAACGATGAAGGTGCCGGAAGACGACTTCCTGCTGGCCAAGAAATTCGAGCACATCTTCGAAGTGATGATAGACAAACTTGTGGCGGGGAAAGACAGAGAGATGCTGCCCGAGGAACTTACGTCACAGGCGGACGGCAAGTTGGTCGACCACATGTATATCGACAAGGGGTTGCTCATCGAGTCGGAATGGGAAAAGGAGCAGATATACTTTATAGGCGACAGCAAATACTACAAGAGGGAAAAGACGGGCGATGTGAGACTCCCGGCAGGGTCGATCTACAAGCAATACACCTATGCGAGGAATGTGATACAATGGAACATGAACCTGTTCCTTGGATTGCCGGAGACAGAAAAACGGAGGTCGAAAGCGAAGAAAGCGGAAATAATGAAGAGGCAGCCACAGCTGCGCGACGACCTTACGGAAGGCTATAACCCCATCCCCAACTTCTTCATCTCGGCCCATATCCCCAGCAAGAGCAACGGCGAGGACAAGTTCCTCTCGTTTGCGAACGACGGCTTGCGAAAAGAAAAGAGCATACGGCTGAACCGGCATTTCGAGAACCGCCTCTTCGACCGCGACACCCTGCTGCTCTGCCACTACGACGTGAATTTCCTGTTCATCGTGGCGCTCTACGGGCGCGACAACAAGAAACGGCAGGAGGAATGGCGCGAAAAGGTGAGGAAAGAGTTCCGGAAGAGTATCATGGACACATTAAACAACCTTTACACCTTCTCCATCCTGCAGCCAAGAGAAGGGAAGGATTGCTACGGTTACATAAAAGAAAACTTCCACAAACTCAACGGCAAGATCTACCGTCCTCAGAAGGGCGGCAACTACCTTATCCTGGCCTTGATGAAGAAGGAGGCAGGAAAGTTTGACAAGATATTTGGCGATTCCACCGCGAGGGAGATAGAGAAGAACGAGGACTTGAATCATGATTTGGAGGGCTATTTCCACAAGAAGGACCTGAAGGAGCTGGGAGAGCTCCTGGAGATGGGAGAAAATCTGAAGATTGAAGGTATTCCCGATGTCGGCACGCTGGACGAAGGTGACTATGAGCGCAGCAGCAAAGGACCATATCTGCTGTCGACTGTCGACCCATACGTCAATGCCAATATTACCGAGATTGCGGAAGGGAAAGCCACGTGCTTTGTCTCCGGCTATAATGCGTTGCTGTCAGGCATCGATTTCAACCGGATAAAATATCTGGCGGTCGTGATCGAGCATATTGTGGCAGGATATTACAAAGTAGAATCCTGTGATATATTTAACGCCGCCGAAATCCTTGAAGAGGCGAAAAAGACCGGCAGTAAACCCTATAAGGGATACGACAAGCCCTATCGCGTAAAGTTTGTGCTTGGCGACTATACTCCGCTTAAAGCGCCATTCACTTACGGTATCGACAGAAATGCGGCCAAGGGAGTTGAAATGCCCGCAAAAGTCTTTAGAGAATATTGCATGAAGGGTGTTCAAACCACACACGAATGACCGACACGATGGCACCCGAGCTACGACATCACGGCATGTCGTATATCCACAGCAAAGGTACGAAACTGGAGCTGTGTTGATTTTATCAATATTGCATGGAAGGTATCAATATAGGAACACCCGTTTCATGGACGATAAACAGTCCAAGTTTGACTAATAAGGCCACCGATGAGTGGGAGGGTTTAGTTAATGATAAACTACTCCGAATAAATGAGGATTCATTTATTAAGGGCGAAGTGGTGTATATTGAGGATGGCTGTGCTGTAATTGAAGTGAAGGATATGTCGAAGAGCATGTTCATATTCACTTTGTTCCATGATGAAGTAAGAAGGCGCTTCTCTAGATATGACGGAAAGATCAATAATCCATATCAAAAGTATCTCTGTCTGGATACACCGAGCATGACCAGCCGTTTCTATTATGACTTTGAGACTGGACAACTGGCGGATGCTGTGTATGACGATGATGGCACTTTCCTTTTTTATGACATAGATGAATTTGATGAAGGTACACCGGAGTTGCAGAACCCCGATGGCTATATTCCAGAGCTTATTGATATTCAGTTGCCGAAAGAAGATATTGAATCTCTTGAAGAGTGTTATGCCTTTAGTGAATCCGAGAATATGGACATTGCTGATGCCGAAGATGGTGTTATAATTGATGCAACCCGTGCCGATGCCTGCAGTGTACCAAGGGCCATGTCATGGTTCAATACAAGGGATTGTGCCATTCTTACAGCATGGCGCGGATATAAGTCTCGGAAAACCAATGATGAAAATAATCGCCAACTCCAGCAGCAACTGCGTGATTATGGGTATGGTGTGACAAAAATCACTGGGTGGTTCTCCGAGAAGAACAAAGATGCAGCCAGGGAGAACAGTTTTCTGGCGGTAAACCTTAATGAGGAAGAGTCGTTCCGAGACAATGTTTTCAATCTTTCGGAGCGGTACGAGCAAGATTGTTTTCTGTACAAGAAGGCCGGCTACGACACCCCCGCAGTGTATGTCTACACTAATAATGATTATAAAAAGGGGAGTGAGGCTTTTGCAGGAAGATTACACATTGGTAATCTGGATGCAAAAGCCTATAGTCAGATAGGATCTGGTAGAATTACATTTGAATAACTATCATTATCTCCAAGCATACGAGAAACGGATTCCCCAGTCCTTTCTTGTATTCTTTCTCGATGAGAATGTGTTATACATTTCAAACACTTCGTCAGGTTGATGGCTATTGTCAGCTGCCACAAGGAAACCATTGGGGTCGCGGACATCCAGTTTCCATCCTTGTGCAAAACCACCGCCAGGAGCTATTTCAATGCAGAATTTCCTGTTTGTATCTACAATTCTAAGTAGTCTGTCGTGTGGTAAATAGGTCGTTGTTGCGGGAATATTCACGGTGCATTGCAGCACTTTCGATACGCATTGAGAGAGGTAGGTGTCTCTTGTATGCGGGTCAGTGAAATCATCGTTGAGTTTATTGTTAGACACACCTCCGTATACGGCGTTAGTGGTATTGATTCGCATGTTGCTTATAGACAACCCATAACGTTCTATTACCTGTTTGATGACATCGCAGAGCAGAATACAGCAACTTGGAGTGTTGATGTATCTGTCTGTATACTCAATATTCACACTGTTGCCGTGTTTGTCCGCCATGAAATTGTCAAGATTGTTCAAATCATACTTCAATATCTTTTCAAAATACTGGTTTGTCTTGATAGATTCTGTGAGACAAACGCTATTAGCATGTCGCCCTGCAATATACTGTACTGGATTAAATGGGGTTTCGTTAGTAACATAGAATACTTTAGAGCAATCGTCAACAACGTAGTATTGTATATTGCCATTGTCATCATATCCCAAATAAAGCTGGTTGTCGGCAAGCAGTAATGGGTATACGTTTGCAAGCTGAGTTTGAGTGCATGAAGATATTTTTATATTTCCCGCTATACTCTGCAAGTCACAAATGGTTTGTAGTGATATACGATTTATTATGTTGTTGTCAATCATGCATGTAACACTCTTTCTGCGTCCAGATACAGAATAAATCATTTCATGCTTAATTAGACTGAACAAGTTGGCAGACAACGTTGGGTGTGCATCGTAAAAATATTTTGCGTTAATGAAGTTGCTCTGCCTGAATGCTTGAGCTATAGCACAATCTATTGGAGTCGTTATTTTGCTTATATTTGCTCCTGGGAACATGTTGGTAATTGCGGCTGGCACAATATTTCTTTTCGCAAATTCATCATTCAGCCATTCTAATGCCAAAGATCTGTTTAAATCGTCAAGATGGTACTGCGAACGACGATCGACAAGGCAGTGTGTACAAGCACTGCTACAGGTACAATTTCCAAGAGCGGCTCGACATTCGTCTAACAGTTTTTCGAACAAGACTTGTGAACTTAGTTTGTTGGAATAGCTGGAGCCTCCGCTATGGGTGTCGAATATGAAAATTGAGTTGGCACCAGATCGTCCAAAATCAATCTCTCCATCGTCGATGCCCATCATTTTTGCAAATTTACGGCTAAAGATGGTTCCAAGAGACATTAACAATTGTGTTCTTTCTTCGGGTTGAAGGGGACGATGGTCGTTGATGAAGATTTCTGTCAGGTCTGTCTTGTTTTCGGAATAGAGTACAACATTACGTTTTCTATTTCGGATGTTGCAGAACCTATTAGTCCCTGGTTTTGTATGTCGGCCGTCCAGAGTACTCGGAAGGTTGTTGTTCCCGTTGTTTTGTATGCTGTTTTCTGGTTCCATTCTACCGCATGTGCAAAGTGCAAAACCGAAACCATTACCCTTGTTGATATAAAGAATTGTGCTATTAGAGGTTGGAGTATTTAAAGCATAACATTGCGATGATGTGTTTGCGAATGAACCTGCACTATCCAATAGTACTGGAACGATATAGCTTGTGGTTTGCTTTTTACGATCCCTGCTTCTGTGAGGGTCTCCCGCAATATAGCTCAGCGGTGAGATTCCTTCAGAACAATGTCTAGATTGGCCATCCATGAGAGGTTGTAAACTTTGTCCACAAATAGGACAGTTTGCGTGTTGCATTGTTGGACTCATGGTGACAAAACCACAATCACATTTGGAAATACTCATTAGCACAGGAGAACCATTCTCTTCTTGCATGCGTATTCCCTCAGAGGTATACACCATCTCATCGACAAACACTTTGCGACCTGGGGCATACTCACGTATTGCAAGGCTTGATTCGCGCTGTGGATTTTGTGTGTCTGAGAACCATCGGTTGTTGCCGATTTCCAACTCTGCCACATTTGTAGGCATATAGGCATTGGGGATGTAATTCATTTGCCCCAAATATGTGAGTAGGTTCTGCTCCCATAGATTTTTCAGATTGATTTCGAACCTCCTTCTCTGTCTATTGGATGTGGCGTTATTAATTTCGTTGTCAAAATCCGTTATGTAAGTATTGACAATATTGTAAATCTCTGTGATTTGAAAAATGGCTGCGTCGATATGGTCGGATAGCCTTTGTCCTGACAAACAAGTATTTTGAGTGACCGTATTGCATAATTGTTCGACAACAGGGTTGCCCTGTTGCTTCATTGTCCGAAGAAAATTGCAATACCCGCTGTATGAATATGGCGATGGGAGATTTCTATTCTCGCGTAGAGTTCCCATAATAAAGTTGCCGATATGTTCATTCAGTGTGATCTGCACTGTGGCAAGATATTGTCCCAATAAAACGGCATTTATGTGTCGTCGCACAATATTCTCACTATTCATACTCAATGACGATGCCTCTATGTCATGATCCAAGGCCCACGAGGGATTCTTTTCCACTTCATGCCCAATTGGGTTGTCCCCATAGATTGTCAGTGATAAGGCTTTCTTTTCATTTCGGCGTCCAGCACGCCCAACACGCTGCTGGTAGTTTTGTGGTTTGGGTGGGACATTGTTCATCGTCACGATTGAGAGACTGCCAATATCGACACCCATTTCCATTGTTGTTGAGCAGTCGAGAATGTTTATCTCTCCATTGATAAACTGTCTTTCGGATTCTCTCAAGATGTTCGAGTCTAATTGTGCAGAATGCTCTTTGGCAATGTACACGTCATCAAATTGGATAATTGATCTTTGTGTGTTGATGTCACCATAATATGGGGACACTGCGGGCATGAAGGTGTTTGTCATCCATGATTCAATGTCAGTATGCCATCTATCGGAATCGAATACTCCATTATTTTTATAATCATTGCGAGTAAAACTGGGCGTGGGTATGTTAAAGTATTGTCCAGTGACACGATACCTATCCAAGGTCTCTTGGCACAAGTCTCCATTAATTGTTGGGCTGATACCCCTGAAGGTATAATCCAGAACCTGCTTGGTTACAGGACAAATAACCCCTCTCCTTTGTAATGCCAATTTCATCTTTGGGTTATTATCGATGAAATTCATAGAGTAACCCTGGTTGACGTTTCCGGCAGCTCCTTGGGAGGTAAGAATCCCTAAGTTAACAAGCTTATCCCAAGCATCCCTGAGAATATCATTGAGTGCAACTTCAATTTGAGGTGTAATATTGTTGAAGTCGGTTATTCCGTTGGCAAGGAGCAACATTACGAATTCTCTGCGTATGGAGGTGGGTCGAATAGTGGTTAGATCAAACCGTGGCCATATGGTTTCGTTGTTCTGATTCTGAATATTCCAGGAATAGATATTGCTACTATAAAAATCATGCGGCAGAAAATCTTCCACTCTGTCTGGGATATAGAGATGCCTAGTGTTCCTTATTGTAACATCTATAAGATACCTGAGAAGGTTTTTCCACTCTTCAATTGCGTCCGGAGCCTGGGGGTTTTGATAGCCAAAAAAATTCACAAAAGACCTGGGGGCACTGCCAATTGCATCAATATCTGGATATTCCCAATGGACAAGACCTAATGTTTCAAGCGACAATGAAGATCGAAGTGATCTTGTTGCCATCTGGTCAATAATCAGTGCGTTAAGATATTCGGATTGTGATCCGTTAATTCTGTTTCTAAATCTACTTTGTAGTTTGGCAATATCTGTATTTTGAGCATATTCTTGGAAGATTTGAGAAACAGACATTTGATTCTGTAACTGTTGCTGCAATTGTTGGATTGTAGGAGCAAATAATGGATTGTTGAGCTGTTTGAGTGCGTCCAACTGCTGACGAATAGTAACATTAGCTTGACTTGCCGTCAAGTCGACAAGTGCATGATAGATTGCTCCACGTATCCAGTTTCGCTCCACGTCAATATTTTGTAAACGGGCGGCAGTTGCAGTCTTTTGACGGTTGTCAGTAAATGATATGTATTTGCGTCCCTGGTATGCCAATCGTGGATTCTGATTTTGGGCTGGCTCACTTTGTTTGAGAAGAATGTGCGAAAGATGTGTTTGGATGATGGTGGGTGTAAATGTTATTGGCATTATGTTTTCGGCTGGCTCGCCACATTTTGGGCAAATAAGAGTTTGGCCTTTAATGTAGGAAATATAGTCGCAGTGTTGAGCCCCAATTTCAATCTCACACGTTGTGGGATTTAAGCTTATTGTTTGCCCTGTGGCAAATTGTCTTGGGAGTGGTGGAACTGTAATTCTGGATGATCGGTCTAGAATCATCGTACTTGTAGCCAACTGTTGTTGTGGTATAAAGTTGAACAAGGCGTCATCTACAAATTCAAGTTCGCACATCTTGTAGGTGTCGTTCTGCCCTCGTTGAGATGCCGTGATTCGTGTAGCTTGCAGCAGCAGTTCTCCACACTGTGGGCATTTGACCACTTCGAGCATTTGACCGCCACAATCGTGACATTTTACGGTTTTATATGTGGTAAGATGATGAGCCAAAGAAATATGGCGATATGTGCGCCGTGTGCTGCAGGCAGGATTGGTGCACGCATATATACCTTCCACGCTGCGAACATAAAAATGCGCTCTTGTGGGTAGCAATGCAGTATTTTCGCCATTATTGAGTTTTGCCGAACCTGTAGTCGGAACCGAAGATAATGTATCTACCAATTCCAATTTTCTTTCGGTAGAGATGTTTGTAGTCAACCCGGCATGAGTGACAACTTCGTTGAGCGACAATGATGGTTTGTTGTTTAGGGTATCTCTAAGTGAATTCAAAGAATTCGGAGAGAGTGAAGTGCCGAATCTTTGATTAATATTGTTGATTAAATTAATAGTGTCTTGATGGTTGTAATCAATTGGCTCTACGATTCTGTTTCCGTCTATTTCGGCAAAATCCGACCATAATTTCCCGGTCAATTCTTCGATGAAATTATGCATCTGCTGTTGTTGTGCAGGGTTTTTCCCTATTGTGGCAGAGGTGATGGCAAATCTTACGTTTTGCGGTTGTTTGTTGAAGAAATGAAGAATTCTGCGGATCTGTAATGCTAATTCTGAGGCTGATGTACCATTGTAGCAATGTGCTTCATCCAAAACAATCCAACGCAAATCGCTACCAGCATTCAATGCTTGGTCGGCTGAGCGTACCATCATATATTCCAACATGGTTGGATTGGTTAGCAGAATCTGCGGTGGGGTATTACGGAGTGTCTCCCTGTCGATAATTTGCGGAGGGTATGCTGCGTTTCGTTGGTTGGCGTTCTGACGATCCTCAAGGTCTCCTGTATATATGCAATAAGTGACCTTTGGTGCCAAAGCGTCACACCAAGCATGTATTCGTTTTCTTTGGCTGGATATTAGTGCATTCAGTGGATAAAGAAACAATGCCTGGATTCCCACATTGGGGTTTGCAATTTTACTCTCGTATAACTCTTTTAAGATTGGGACAAGAAAGCATTCTGTTTTGCCAGACCCAGTCCCCGTTGTCACAAGTAACGATTTATTGTGTTGGATAGCAGCTTCCCATGCACGAAATTGGTGGTCGTACGGGTGACGTGTTTTGGGGAAAGACATGTCTTCAGCAGGTGCATTTGCAACCAATGGGTCAACGAAAGTGGCATTATCTAAAGCATTGACAAAATTAGCACCGAGCATCGGTGATAATGAGTCTAAAATGTCATTATAAGACTGCCATGGGAAAATGGACTGAAAGATGGGCTCTCTTAAAAGAGGTTCATGTTTAAGCATGTCCTCCAGATGGTCATGAAAAGAGACATCTCCTCTACCATGAAGAGCAAGGAATGTGGAATTAAGTTCTTCCGTAGCTTTTGTGTAAAACTCTGCGTAATTCATAAATATTTGTTTTTTGTTTTATGCTTGATTAAGTAATGTGGCACAGAAAAGGTCTCTGTATACGTCTGGCGCAAATTGTCGTGTATAATTAATCATCCTTTTGACGAAGGCATATGAATCCGTGTGATTCCAAAAACTCATGTCTAATGTTTTAGCATTGCAGGCTGCATATTGAGGAACGGCGATAGCGAAGAATCGCATCTTTGCCAGAAGCGAATGACAACTGCTTATTTCGCAGAAAGGATTTAGGATGTAGTTCCCGGGAATGCGAATATCATCTGGAATTTTTAATGTTGAGTTCTCGGAAAGGTACATGCCGCTTATCATTGAGGCATAGTCCTGCTCTGTTTTGCAATTGACCGGAGCAAGAGTAAACCCGAAGATATGATATAAATATATCAGTTGTACATAATCGCCGAATTGTCTTTCCAACAGTCGGAAGTAAAGTTCGCATTTTTCATTAAGAAACTCCTCTTCTCTCTCTTTATCTGTTTTTTCTTCTTGTGCTTTCAGGATGGTATTCACATCAATACCCGCAATTCCTTCTAATATTTTTTTTGCTTCAATTGCCTGTTGTTCATTTTCTTTATTCTTCTCCTTTAGGATTTTTATGGCGTCCTGCCAACACTCGAAAGGTATGGTGTGGAAAGCGAACCCCAATTCTCTCTCCATTCGTTCCAGCTCTAGAGTTGTCTCTGAAAGGTTGATGTTTGGATATTTGATTAGGAGTTGGGTGATAAATCTGGCCAAAAGTGTGGGTTGCTCGGACAGGGCGACAATGGCATTAAATGTATTATAGTTCAGCTGCCGGTCTCGCGTTATCACCCAGAGCTCCCATAATTTGTTCCAATCGCCATTTTCCTTACTAAGGTAAGAAATCCATTCTTCTATTGAGTTTTCCTTCCGGTTGTTTCTTCTCTCAATTTGACATTCTCGGTATACGAAACCTTCAGTGTAGTCCACAAGTTGCGGGGTGAAACTTCTTGACGGATCCAAGGAATACACTATAAATTCGTTTATCCCATCCGGTACATGATAAATTCCGGTTCCGTCGTTTTTTATCAGAATTTCTTCTATAGATTCATCGTTGAATATCGTATCCGTCCGGATGATTCCGACGGAAATGTCCTCAGGACATTCGATGTCGTTCTTTTTCAAGATAAGCGTATGGTTTGCACGGTCTGTATATATGCTGTACGATCCTGTCCTTATTTTGAGGTTGTTCCTGCCTATGGTCAACGTTAGTTTTCTTGACCGAGTGAGTGGGTATAGGGCTATTATCTTTTCTATTTCTCCTCCTAGATAGGAAAGTGTGTATCGCTCGTCGGCGGCCCATTGCATTTGGGTGCTGACAAGCACACGTTCTCCAACTTCGTCCTTTTCAACCATCTTTATGCTGAGTTTGTCGTTCCCCGACTGATAGACCTTATAGTGGTGGAGTTGGGAAACTGAGATAATCTCGGTGTTGGACAGACGTTTTCCCGTGGCGATATCCCAAAAAGAGCTGTCTTGCGGCAAGGCCATGTCTACGTCAGCAAATGTTCCGTTGGCGTACAGTCTAATTGAGATGTGATTCAGTTCCTCGTCCCCAGTGAGAGAAAACAAATTGCCTTCACGCTTGACATTGGGGGTTATTGTCTGGGTTTTTAGTTTGGAATAGAACTCGACAATTTTTGTTCCAGGTTTTGTATTGACAACGATATCGTCCGTGATAAAGAGTTTGATGTATCTGCTCCGTCCGTCAGGGAGTTTTAAACGGATAACATGAATTCCATAATCCAGTCTTTCTCTTGGATGATATTCCTTGTAGCCTTCTGAATCCCGGATTTCGATATTCCAGCCATTTCGGACAATTTCACCAGATTCGTCCAGAATGCTAATATGTTTCTTGAAATTGACATTGTGAGAAACAAGAAGCTGTGTGGAACTCTCAATCCAGTTAAGGGAAGGAAATCTGACATTCAGGTAGTACTGTTGCGTCTGCTGCTTTAGTGTGATTCTGTTCCCACTATTCTCGGAAAAAATTAAATCCTCTTCTGTGTTTATCTCGGCAAAAGAAAAAGAGTTACCATCAAAAAGAAACGTCTGGGGTTTGTTTGTGGGGAAACACGGAGTCCATCTGGATGGATAAAACACAGCTTTTTTGCTGTTTTTAATATTATTGAAACTCCAGTAATTGCTTTCGCAATAGGATAAAATAACCGGTTCGTCAATTGTTGGGGAAATACCGTTGACGATGTTGACAGAGTGCAGAAGGCCTTGATTTTCCTCTGAATATTGGAGGAAGAAGCTTTCCCCATCATTGAAATGTTTGAATTTGGGGAGATTGGAATTGTGTTGTATTGTAAAGTTATCTTTGTATCTAATATAGTCAGCAATATAATTGTCGTTCAGATAGTATCGGCGGGAATGGAAGTTGTTGTCTTCGGAAACGGAGATTTGTTTTGGGGCTTTTAGCGAATATGCCAAACGAGCCGTGTTTCCGTCCGAAATATCCAAAAACCAATCTATCGTAAATCTGTCCCGTGTTTCCGGTATATTCGAAGTTTCCCTTTTTACCTTGTTTATAAGACTTCTTAAGATTTCAACATCAGTAGCAATGTTTGTTTCATCATTTTCGATGATGGCTTTGGCATAGTATAGGCAGGCTCCACAAAAAGCTTCCGATCTGGCGAGGCTCTCGTTTATGTTGGTGGTTCCAGCTATTTCGATGGCTACTGTTGTGTCGGTCCAGTCGGGGAAATCCTCGTTCTTGTAGTAGCGAACCAATTTCTCCAGAAATAGAGCCAACCGCCCTGAGGCATCAGTTCCTGTTTCTAACCATCGCAAGGGGATACCGCCTTGTGCAAACACAGAATTTAGCCATTGCCTGTTTGCTATTTGAAGTATGGGAATACCCAGTAATTGCCGCTCTTCCAGTTCATAACGCATAGCCCCTTTTAGTAGAGCGATGTCGGGTCCACTCCTATGTCGTAACCCAAGGTCTTGGGGTGCATCGTTGTAGTTTCGACCTCCGTTTCCCCCACTATATTTTTTGTGCCACCAATAAGCATAAAATAAACATACTTCATGAGAGAAATATTTGGGCTCTACACCCCCATCAATAGAATTATCAATGTAATCAACAAGGTCATGAAGGTCTTCGTCAGTCATGTGTTCAATGACTTTCCATAAAGGAAGACAATCCGATAATTCTATGTTTATTTTCGATAGGAGCTCTTTAAAATATTTCATATTATATGTATTTGTTGCGTTATTTTCAATCTATTTGAGCCTCTCCACTTTTTCTGCAAGCACGACGAATGTTTCGAATTTTCCGCCCAATACCAGCAGTAGGTCGACCGGCCAGGGTTCGGTGAACGGGTATTCGCATTTCTCTCCGTCGCGAATCATCATGACGTCGTGGAGATAGAGGGCTGCCTTCTTCTCCGAACTTTCATGGTAGAGGCGCTTGATCTCGTCACGCATTTCCTCCATGTAGCGGAGCAGCTTGTCGATGTTCGGCACCTGGGTGGCTTGAAGGGCTTGTGCTATCTTCTCTTTCAGTGTCATTGTGCGGGGGTGTTTGTCGTGATTTGGAAGTGCAAAGATACGAAATAACTTTGAATAAGACAACATTTTTTATATATACTTGTTGGCTGGTTTTTTGTTGCTCACAATATCTCTAATTGTCTACGGCGCTATCAGACAGCCTAGATTAGTGGTGAGTGGTTGGTGTAATTTGAAACGGCGAATTATGCGAATTTAGCGAATTTGGGGGGGGCGGGAGCCGGTTGATTATTGGCGAATTACTCGAATGGTGGTGAGTGATTAGTGGTTGGTGATTAGTGGTTAGTGGCTGGCGCGGGTCTTGGGGCTCCTGCTGACTGGGATGGGTCACACAGAAAGCACAGAAAGCACAGATTTTTTTTACAAGGTATCGATAGTTTCGCACGATGGAATTCGAGGTGGTTAGTGCCACTACCCAACTGAAACCAACAACCTCCTGCCCAATATATAATAAAAGAACAACGCAGGGTTAACAAAGTTGTGAACTTTTGAGAAAAAAGGTCCTCCACCCTCCGGAGGGCCTTCATTTTTTTTCGGCCGTTTGTAATAATATGCTCCAAAATCCGTTATGTTGGTGGACGAAACAACAACACAACGAAACAACAACACAACGAAACAATCAAAACAATCAAACTATGGAAAAGAAAGTAATACAGACATCATGCGGTGAATTGACAAAGGTAAAAGACAAATGGTTCTTCCGCTTTACAAACGGCGACGACAAGGACGTTGTCGATATACCATATACCGATGGAATTGAACATACGACAGACACCTTTCTGATCAGACACAATGGGAAATACGGCGTCTATTCGCTTCCCGGCGATTACATCTTTGACTCGTATGTCAAACCCAACCTGAAGAGCTATTGTTACGACGGCCCGACCTACTGGATGGCACTTCACGAGGACCCGTTCCCGTACGACGAAGTGAAGATCGTGGGCCTGCATTACGACTATTTCGGCATGATGGCCTATAGGATAGGCAACAAATGGGGCATCATGTATTTCTTTGCCGTCCCAGCAGACAATTGTGTGGAAATGAGGGAAGCCGTCCCATGCAAATACCCGACCCTTGAAGCGGCCGGAAGACAGCTACTGGCATGGGAGAATCCTTTCAACAGAAAACAATGCTTCGGGCAGGGAATACCTGCCGACCTTCCAAGGATAAACGGCGAATGGGATTATCGCACCATCAACAGGGACGTGATGGTCGACACCAAGGAACAGTACGAGACGGTACCGGCATTGCAGGAGGCCGTACAGTACTCCATCGGGCATCAGTTTATGGTGGCGCAGGAAGAGACCATCGACCAGCCTGCAGCTGGAGAGAGCCACACCCATTACATCACCTCCGCAAAGAGGACTTTCGAGGCTGCCAAAGAGTATATCGGCAAGAAGACCGCTGTGTTGAACTTCGCCAACAACCACTCGGTGGGCGGTGCACCCTTCACGGCGGGTGCACAGGAGGAATCGCTCTGCCGCTGCTCGACGCTCTACCCCTGCCTGCAGGCGATGTACGGTCAATTCTACAAGAAGCACCAAGATGAATACGGGAGAGGACAGATAGACAACACGGGCAGCGACGACCTGATATACACACCCGACGTGGTGGTCTTCAAGACCGACGAGCGCACCGACCCCGTGTATCCACTCATGATGCAGTCTTCCGACTGGTACAAGGTAGACATCATTACCTGTGCGGCACCCGAGCTGCGCTACCACACACGCAAGCCGAGAGGCTACGAGGAGATGATCACGCGCCGCATCAAGAAAATCCTGGATGTGGCAGCCAAGGAAAAGGTCGAGGTGCTGATACTCGGCGCCTGGGGCTGCGGTGCTTTCGGGAACGACATCGCCGTAGTATCGAAGGCCTTCTACTCCCTGTTGGAGAGCTACAACTTCGAGACTGTAGAGTTCGCCCTCGGGTCGACCAAATTCTTCGACCATTTCCCGAAAGGAACTGTGGTGAGATAAAAAGAGCCATCCACACAAATTTTTGAACAGATTACCGTCATTATGAGAGAGAAAACTATAGGAAACTACATGTGTGAGGATGCTGCGGAGGGAGGATTCTATCTGCTGCACACCGTACGGAAGGAATATATCACCGATGCGAGAAAGGAACGGATTGAGTTCAATGACACCGGACGCTACTCCGCCGTGAGCGGTTCCTTCGTTGCAGAGTTGCCGAAAGGCGGATACATGCTCATAGACGATGGCGGAATCTGCATTGACCAGGTGTTCGACGAGATTGGTTATGAATGTGGTACCAAAAAGCCCCACCGACCCGTGAAGCTTTCCGGCAGCAATAATGTCTGAACGTACTGCGTCCGCAATGAGAAGGGGTCAGAGCTGATGTATGAAGACCTCTGTACAGGCATACCTGATGAGGACAAAGATGTCAGGCTGGGCGACAAACTGGGCGATGGAATCTATTACTGCCTGGAGTAAATTTTGATAAGGCGATGACAAGGCCATGAGTAGGCGATGAGTAGGAGTTGGTGGCACCTCATGGGCTATAAATCAAGGATTTCGCCGCAGGTGTTCCTGCGGCGAAATTTGCAAAAAAACGGGTGTGGCGATTAACGTTCGCGGCGGTCGATGACTTTCTTCAAGCGGTAGCGGTCGCCTGTGGCGGGGGCTATGGCGTCGATGAACTGCCGATCGTAGCCCGGGGTGTCGTAGCCCCAGCGCATGAAGTTGCCGTCGGCATCGGTGCGGCGCACCACCTGGTCGTTATATTTCACGATGAGGTATCGGGCCAACTTGTCCCAGCGGCGCATCATGCGGTCGGCGTAGGCGATGGATTTCTTGTTCAGGTAGTCGTGGCGGTCGGCTGGGGTGAGGTCTTTGATGGCCGCCAGCACGCTGTCCTGGTCGGCGAAGTAGAAGTCCTCCAGCTCGCGCTGTGCGGCGCGGAGGTCGCCTATCATCATTGAATAACGCGGGTAGACCATGTTAGCCACCCAGTTGTTCATCCAGAAGGCGGACTCGAAGCTGAACTCGGTGCGCGGGTTGTTCTCGGGGCGGAATGGGTCGGGCACCTGGGTGATGCAGCAGTAGAGCGGCACATAGGCCACCATATCGGCGTCGTCGCAGTTGAACCATGTGACGCCGCCCACGTCGTCGGGCAGCCAGGAGCGCATCTGGCAGGTCATGGTGAAGCCGCTCTGCTGGGTGGCGATGGGGCGCTCGCGGAAGAAGTCGATGCTGTCGCTGGAGCGGAAGTGCATGGGCAGCGGACGGATGGGCATGCCCCAGGGGCCGGCGGTCATGTCGGCGGTCATGTCGAGGGGTGTGCCCTCGAAGTGGTCGCGCATGTCGCGCTGCACATCCTGCAGCGAGAGCGGCGCGTCGGGCTTGACCCACAGCGGCAGACCATCGCAGATGTCGAAATAGCCTTCGATATAAGGCAGATACTGGTCCATGTCGGAGCGGTGGTGGCGGAAGAAGCTCCACACGCGTGCGTCGGCATAGCGCACATTCTCGAAGTCGATGGGGCAGTAGGCGTCGCGGAACGAGAACTCCTTGTCGGGGCCATTAAAAAAACTTTTCTCGCGGGCAAAGTCGACCACATCCCAAGCGTAGACGCACTCCACCTGCGGCTGGCCGATATACTGCAGGTGCTTGCTGCTGATGCTCTTAAGGTCCTTCGTCTTCCTGGCTTTCTGTTTGACGATAAAGCCGTTGTCCCAGCATTCACCTTCGCGTGGGAAAAAGCAGATGCGGCTGAGGTTGGCGTGAGCACTGATACAGTCGTCAGGGATTCGGAGGGCGACCCATACGGCGCCTTTGCGTCCGGGGCCTTTGCCTATGATTTCCATAATCCACGCCTCGTTGGGGTCGCAGATGGTGATGCTTTCGCCGGTGCTGTTGTAGCCATACTGCTCCACCAGCCCGGCCATGCAGCGGATGGCTTCGCGTGCGGTGGCGCAGCGCTGGAGGGCGAGGCGCATGAGGCTGAAATAGTCGAGCAAGCCGTCGCGGTTCTGCAGTTCGAGGCGTCCGTCGAAGGTAGACTCTACGATGGTGAGCTGGTGTTCGTTCATAAAACCAACGACATTGTAGGTATACTCCACCTGCTCCACGTAGCGGCCTTCGTGCGCGGGGCCCCAACCGTGGATGGCTATCTTCTCGCCCGGGGCATGGCGGCCAGCAGGGCTGTAGAACAGCGAGCCTGCAAAGCCGAAGCCGTCGCAGTTGTATGAGCACATAACGCTACCGTCCTTAGAGGCTTTCTTGCCCACGATGAGGTTTGTGCATGCCATAGCGGTGGCTGCAAGGGCGATGAACAAGACAAATAATATAGTTTTCTTCATTTTCACTATTTTTTGCAATAACGTATAAAGGAGTTAAAAATTGTTTTGCGCCGAAGCACAATATTATACATACAATGTCGTTTAATCAAATATATGAAGACGATACTCATAATTCTTGCCATAGCGATGGCTGTAGTAGGGTTGATGATGACGGCCCTGGGCATTAAGATGCTTTTCCACAAGGAGAAGGAGTTTAAGCGCCCATGCGCCAACGCCGACCCGAAGACTGGCCGATGCGCCAACTGCACTTGCGACTTAAAACAGACAGACAAACAGCTACTTGCAAACCGCAAGTAGATTGTTACTGTATTGTTGATAAATCGTTTCGCTTTATTTATAATTATTTTCGTATTTTTGCAGTGCGAATATGAGGAAGATTTGGATTGCAATAGTAAAGCTTTCAGGATGGAAGTTACACCTTCCGGACTTGGACAAACGCCCTGAGCTGCGGCGCTGCATCTTTGTTGTAGCTCCGCATACGGCTATAGCCGACTTCACCATAGGAGCAGCATACTTGTGGTCGATGGATGTGAACGGGCATGTATTCATCAAGAAAGAGTTCTTCCGCTGGCCTTTGAAAGGGCTGATGCTGAAAAACGGTTGCATTCCCATCGACCGTGGGAACAGACACAACGGCATGATTGAGTCTGCCGTGAAGGAGTTTGCCAAGGGCGGCACCTTCTCGATAGCCATTACACCTGAGGCGACACGCAAACCTGTGAAACGATGGAAACGCGGTTTCTGGGAGATAGCCCATCAGGCTGGTGTGCCGCTGGTCCCCTCATTCATAGACTTCCGCAAAAAAGAGATAAGCCTTGGCGAGACAATATGGACTACGGACGACTACGAGGCCGACCTGCTAAAGGTGCGTCGCCTTTACAAGAAAGAACTTGCAAAATATCCCGAGAGGTTCGTGGAGGTTGAGTGAAGAGTGAAGAGTGGAGAGTGGAGAGTGAAGAGTGGAGAGTGGAGAGTGGAGAGTGGAGAGTGGAGAGTGCTATCCACTAACTGCTAACCGCTAACTAAAGTAGAGACAATCAAGCAATATTAACAAGCAATCAAGCAAAATTAAAATATGGTAAGAAGAATCTTTGTTGAGAAGAAGGCTCCCTACGCCGTGAAGGCTAAGGAACTGAAGAACGAAATGAGCGAGTACCTTGGCATCGAAGCCGAAGAGGTGCGCGTGCTGATACGTTACGACGTGGAGAACGTCAGCGACAAGACTTTCGCCGTGGCCAAACAGACGGTGTTCAGCGAGCCGCCGGTGGACGACGTCTACGACGAGGAGTTCCCGCACAAGGCCGGGGACTTCTGTTTCACGGTGGAATACCTGCCCGGCCAGTTCGACCAGAGGGCCGACAGCGCCGAACAGTGCGTGAAGCTGCTCAACGACAGCGAGGAGCCCATCATCAAGAGCGCGACGACGTACGTCATCAGTGGTAAACTGAACGACGAGCAGAGACAGGCTGTGGTGAAACACTGCGTGAACCCCGTGGACAGCCGCGTCACCGACGAGCCCAAGCCCGAGACGCTTGAAGACCACTTCGACGAGCCTGCCGACGTGATTGTCTTTGACGGCTTCAAAGATATGGCCGAAGCGCAACTGAAGGAACTCTATGACGGCCTGGGTCTGGCAATGACCTTCGCCGACTTCAAGCACATACAGCGCTACTTCCACGACGAAGAGAAGCGCAACCCCACTATGACCGAAATACGCGTGCTCGACACCTATTGGAGCGACCACTGCCGTCACACCACCTTTGCCACCGAACTGAAGGATGTGAAGTTCGACGAGGGCTACTACCGTCCGCTGCTCGAAGGTGCCTTCAAGCAGTATCTGGCCGACCACAAGGAGCAGTATGTGGGACGTACAGACAAGTTCGTCTGCCTTATGGACATCGGAACCCTGGCCGGCAAACGTCTTAAGAAAGCCGGCATCCTCGATGACCAGGAGCCGAGCGACGAGATCAACGCCTGCAGCATCGTAGTCCCCGTCACCATCGACGGCAACAAAGAAGAGTGGCTCATCAACTTCAAGAACGAGACCCACAACCATCCGACGGAGATCGAGCCCTTCGGTGGTGCCGCCACCTGCCTGGGTGGCTGCATCCGCGACCCGTTGAGTGGCCGCACCTATGTCTACCAGGCCATGCGTGTCACCGGTGCTGCCGACCCCACCAAGCCTTTGAACGAGACCCTGCCCGGCAAGCTGCCGCAGCGCAAGATTGTCACCACGGCAGCCCACGGCTACAGCAGCTACGGAAACCAGATAGGCCTTGCCACCGGCCTGGTGAACGAGATATACCATCCCAACTATGTGGCCAAGCGCATGGAGATAGGCGCCGTCATCGCCGCCGCTCCGCGTCGTGCCGTACAACGTCTCACCAGCGACCCCGGCGACATCATCATTTTGCTGGGTGGCCGCACGGGCCGCGACGGCATCGGCGGTGCCACGGGTGCCTCGAAGAGCCACACTACCAAGAGTCTGACGACATGCGGTGCCGAAGTGCAGAAGGGCAACGCCCCCACCGAGCGCAAGATACAGCGCCTGTTCCGCCGCGAGGAGGTATCGCGCATTATCAAGAAGTGCAACGACTTCGGCGCCGGCGGCGTGAGCGTGGCAATCGGCGAGCTGGCCGACGGCCTGCAGATCAACCTCGACCGCGTACCCAAGAAGTACGCCGGATTGGACGGCACGGAGCTGGCCATCAGCGAGAGCCAGGAGCGTATGGCCGTAGTGGTCGACCCCAAGGACGTAGACCTGATGCTGAAATATGCCGATGAGGAGAACCTTGAGGCTACCGTCGTGGCCACCGTCACCAAGGAGCCCCGCATGGTCATCAACTGGCGCGGCAAAGAGATTGTCAACCTGAGCCGCCGCTTCATCGACACCAATGGCGCCCACCAGGAGACCACCGTTTCTGTGGCGATGCCACAAAAGGCAGAGAGTGGAGAGCGGAGAGTGGAGAGTGCAAAAGAGCTTTGGATGAAGACTCTTTCCGACCTCAACGTCTGCTCGCAGAAGGGTTTGGTCGAGATGTTCGACAGCTCGATAGGCGCCGGCAGCGTAGTTATGCCCTACGGCGGCCGCTATCAGCTGACACCCACGCAGAGCATGGTCGGCAAGCTGCCGCTCTTGGACGGCAAATGTGACACGGTGACCATTATGAGCTACGGGATGGACCCCTACCAGACTTCGTGGTCGCCCTTCCATGGCGCCGTCTATGCGGTGCTGAGCTCGGTAGCCAAGATTGCCGCTGCTGGTGGCGATGCCAGCCGTGTGCGCCTAACCTTCCAGGAATATTTCAAGAAACTGGGCAACGATCCCTACCGCTGGGGCGAGCCTTTCAGCGCACTCTTGGGTGCCTACAACGCCCAGATGGGCCTCAAACTGCCCGCCATTGGAGGCAAGGACTCCATGAGCGGCACCTTCAACGACATCGACGTACCCCCTACCCTTTGCTCCTTCGCCGTGGGCATCAGCGACCTGCAGCATGTGGTCACTCCCGAGCTGAAGCAAGCCGGCAACAAGCTGGTACTGCTCGACATCAAGGAGAAGGAATTCGGCATGCCCGACTACGAGGACGCCCTCTGCCAGTATGCCGCCCTGCGCAAAGCCATCGAGGCTGGACAAGTCAAGAGCACCTATGCCCTCGGATTCGGTGGCATCATTGAGGCTGTCAGCAAGATGGCCTTCGGCAACAAGTTGGGTGTTCGCATGAATGATAAATGTGGAATGAGGAATGAGGAATTGGTTGCCAAACACTACGGCTGGATAGTGGTCGAGGTGGCCGATGCCAACGGCCTGCCGTTCCATTGCGCCGAGATTGGCGAAGTCACCGCCGAGCCTGTATTCGAGGTGGCAGGCGAGAAGATAGACCTTGAGGAAGCCCTTGCCGCATGGCAGAAGACCCTCGAAGGTGTCTTCCCGACGAGAAGCACTGCTCCCAGCAGCACCGTAAAACCCATTGAGCCCGTCAACTTCAAGGAGATATACCTCTGCAAGCACAAGGCTGCCAAACCCCACGTCTTCATCCCGGCATTCCCAGGCACCAACTGCGAGTACGACTCGGCCCGTGCTTTCAACCGTGCCGGTGCCGAAAGCGAGATTATCGTCTTCCGCAACCAGAACGGCCAGCAGATTCGCGAGAGCGTGGACGCTTATGTCGACGCCATCAAGCGCAGCCAGATTGTGATGATTCCCGGCGGCTTCAGTGCCGGCGACGAACCCGAAGGCAGTGCCAAGTTTATCACCAGTGTCTTCCGCAACCAGAAGATTGCCGACGCTGTGATGGAGCTGCTCCAGAAGCGCGACGGCCTGATGTTGGGCATCTGCAACGGTTTCCAGGCCTTGGTGAAACTCGGTCTTGTGCCCTACGGCGAAATTCGTCCGCAGGCTGAGGATGCCCCCACGCTGACCTTCAACACCATAGGTCGCCACCAGAGCAAGATGGCCTACACGCGCGTCACCAGCAACCTCAGCCCGTGGCTGCGCAAGGCCGAGCTGGGCGCCACCTACGTCATACCCATCTCGCACGGCGAGGGTCGCTTTGTGGCTCCGCAGGAGTGGCTCGACCGTCTGTTCAAGAACGGCCAGGTGGCCACGCAGTATGTCGACCTCGACGGCAACCCCACCATGGACGAGGAGTTCAACATGAACGGCAGCTACATGGCCATCGAGGGCATCACCAGCCCCGACGGCCGCGTGTTCGGCAAGATGGGCCACTCGGAGCGCCGCAGCAAGGGTAGCGCCATGAACATCTACGGCAACGACGACCAGCTCATTTTCGAGAGCGGCGTAGAATACTTCAAGTAATACGTAACCAACTGACGAGGGGGTGCCGTTGGGCACTCCCTCGTTGCATTTTTCCCCATAGAATCAAATCATGGACACCTATCGTTTCGGGAAAGAGTCGATGACAGAAAGCGAGATAAGCGACATTGTTGCCGCACAGCGGCGTTTCTTCCGCACTGGTGCCACGCTGCCAATACGATGGCGCATCGAGCAACTCAAAAAGCTGAAAGCTGCTGTCATAGCATACGAGCAGGAGTTTGAGAAAGCTCTGGCCGAGGACCTAGGACGCAGCCAAGTGGAAGCCTATCTCTGCGACATCGGTCCCATCATTGTTGAAATCAACGAGATGCTTTGCGGCCTGCGACGCTGGGCTCGTCCTGAATGCCATTTCAGCGGTTTCATGTGCTTTCCCAGCATGATTACCAAGGTGTACAAGATGCCCTACGGTGTATCGTTAGTCATCAGTCCATTCAACTTCCCCATCCTGCTCACCATTGGAGTGGTGGCGGCAGCAATGGCCGGCGGCAACACCGTGGTCATCAAGTCAAGCAGCAAGTCTGCCGCCAGCACTGCTGCGCTGAAAAAATTCTTTGCCGAGGTATTCCCTCCTGAATACGTCACCCTCATCGATGGCGGACACGACGTTGCCGACATATGTCTGGCGCAACGCTTCGACAAGATATTCTACACTGGATCTCCCGCCGTTGGCAAGCATGTACTTGCCGAAGCCGCCAAAAACCTTACCCCGGTGGCTCTCGAGCTCGGAGGCGAAACCGGCAACTGGTGTGTGGTACGCAAAGATGCCGACCTAAAAGATGCTGCACGGAAGATAGCCTTCTTCAAGCTCTGCAACGCCGGCCAGATATGTATCAACATCAACCAGATTGCCGTTGCCGAAGAGGTGGCGGGACCTTTCCTGGAAGCGCTGAAACAGGCATTCGTGGCGCAGATTGGAGAACATGCCGAGCAGAATCCTGAATACCCAAAGCTCATCACCGACAGTGCCTATGATAAATGTGCACGCCTTGCCGACGAATACCGACAGCGTATTGTCTTCGGCGGCACCGGTGACAAAGCATCGCGGCGCTACACCCCCACCATCATCTATCCTGTCAGTATCGACGAGCACATAGTGCAACACGAGCTCTTCTGTCCCCTGCTGCCCATAGTGCCTTTCAAGGACGCCGATGTCGACTCACTGATGGAGACCATTGCCGACCGTGAGCACCCTCTGGCCATGTATTTATTCACAAAGAATAAGCGATGGGCCAAACATGTGATGCGCACACAACAATATGGTGGCGGATGTATCAACGAGGTGTGCATCCACATGATGGTCAAAGGTGTGCCCTTCAACGGCACAGGTCATTCCGGCATGGGTGCCTACCACGGCGAGTGGGGGTTCCGCGAATTCACCCACCCTCAAACCGTGCTATATGGAAGCACCCTGTTCAATCTGCCGCTGCGCGAGCATCCATACGGCGGCAAAAAGGGTGAAACAAAAATGAAGTTATTGAAAATATTCGAACGTTAAAACAAACAGCCATGGCAAGTTCGGCAGACTTTGTGCAATATATCGTCGACCAATGCGGTGGTGCCGGCACAATAGAAGCGCGCAAGATGTTCGGCGACTATTGTGTCTACTGCAACGGAAAGCCTTTTGGCCTGGTGAGCGACAACGGCTTCTACGTCAAGCCCACCGAGGCTGGTCGCAAGCTGTTGCGTACAGAAGACATGCGTCCTCCCTACGATGGTGCCAAGCCACACTTCTATATTGAAGACGTGGACAACCGCGACTACCTGTCGGCACTTGTGAAAGCCACCTACGCCGAGCTGCCTGACCCAAAACCTAAAAACAAGAAGAAATGAAACGTACAACTATCCTTCTGACCCTTGCCGCGCTGCTGCTGGTTGGCTGCAGACACGGAGCCAATGAACTAACCACCCGCACCATCAGCGGTGAAAAATGCTACCAGGTGTTATTCGACAATGACGAAGCACCCTGGGGCACCGACTTCTACACCAAGGCGGACTTCAAACTGGAATGGCCCACCAAGGGCGCCATGTCGGCCGAGGCCGAACGGGAACTGTTGCTGCTGTATTTTATGGACAGCGCAGCCACCGACTTCGACGAGGCTGCTCAGCGCTGGCTCGCCACACCCTTCTCCTACGAGGAAGAGATGGACTGCGAGCGCAAGCCTGTAAAATCCATCGATGATAACGAAGAATACGGCTACATGCACCTCGAGAGCAGTTGCACGCAAGACAGCGTGCTAGCCGTCTTCACCGTCAATACTGAGAGTTTCGTCGTCGGCGCCGCCCATGGTATGTATTCGGTCGACTACCTGACCATTGACAAAACCACAGGCAATGCTGTACATATCGAAGATCTCGTCACCGACACCAACATGCTGTGCGAAGCTGTGGCCCGTGCCATACAGGACCTGGATGTAAACAAAGACACTAGAGAATGTCTCTTCGACGAGTTCCGCGACACCGACCGCATGCCCATGCCCGGCAACTTCGTCATCGACAGCGCACGAAACAGCATCATGGTTGTCTACGGTCTCTACGAAATCACTCCCTACGCCTGCGGCATCCAGAGCGTTGTGCTGCCCATCTACTGGCTCTCCAAGCACGTACCCCTGACACCCTATGCCAAACGCTTGTTCGGGCCCGGGAGCTACATAGAATAGTTCATAAATACCACCAATACAACCCGGGAGGAAGTTCTCTGCTTCCTCCCGGGTTATTGTAATCAATGTCTCACCCTTTGGGATAGGCGCCCACTAATGAAGCCGAGTGTGTCAATGCGGTTTGGATTGGTAGCACTCGCGTTATAATTTGTTGTCATCAAACCCTCTACGGTCAGGTATTTGTCAGTATAGTCATTCTGTGTATTTTCAACTTCCTCATAGTTCTGTACATTGAGGGTGATTTTCTCCCACCATGTACGACCCTGAGTTGATGTAAATGTACTTTCGAGCGTGTTGCCCGTCAGTGTCCATACCTGATGTGTGCGGGTACTGTAATCGGAAATCACATTCATTGTATGGTCAGCTTTATACTCCAACTTTTTCCCTCCAAGATAGGGTGACGATGAGGGAACGCTCCATGTCCCAATAATGTCACTTTCCTTGGCTTGATAGGGTGCTGGTTCCGTGCCACCACCTGGTGTGTCGGTAGTTGTATCGTCTTTGCCGCAAGAAGCGACCATTAACATTGAGGCTGCCACAAAGAGCATCATTGTGATTTTTTTGATGTTTGTTTTCATTTCATTATCATTTTTTTCATTAAACCATGTTGTGCCAAATCGAGGAATATGCACATAAAAAGAGCGTGGCACTTGTTTGTCTTCATCGGTTATTCTGAGGTCTTCGACTACCTATGCTATCCAATTACAACGTACAAGCCCACGCCAAAACAGCGGGAGCGTCGTCACCTCGGTCTGGATAGCATTCTCGAAAGTGTCGAAGTTTCAGAATAACCAGATTTCAGCTATTTCGCTTTTTCCTATTCTATGATGTGCATATTATTACTATGCGCTATGCTTCATCGGCAGTTGTATTCGTTATTATTTCGGTTTATTATCCATCTATCTATTGTCGCGACATTACCATTGTCTTCAATGTCTTCTCATCGCGACGGTTGTTCCAGAGGGCAATCAGTGTTATCAAGTCAAAATCAACACTATAAATGAGTGAAACCTGTTTAATGTGAAGTATCCGCACCTCGTTTCCATGGAATTCCAAAGCCTCATAATTCATTCCAAGATTCGGAAACGAACAGAGTTGAGCCACGCACTCATGTATTGTAGCCTCGGCTTCACGGGCGGCCTTTTCGCCGAACTCGGAAAACACATATCCCACCTCTTGGTCCAAATCGACAAGAGCCTGATCGAGCCATCGGTATTTATAGACCATAACGGGCACGTATTTGCGCAAAACCTGTTTCGCCATCAATATAGGTAGCTTTACCCGATTCCATGAGTTGCAGACGCTCCTCCACGATAGCTTTCATCTCCTCTTCGGTACGGGCTATGGGCGAATCTGTGTGATGCTCGGCAGTCATATCCTCGACAAGGTCGTCAACATGACGCTGCAACCACTGGCCAAAAGCCTCGCGGCTGAACGAAGGCTGAAGCTTGCGCAGTGCCGCTTCATCTACAGTTATTGTATACGTGCACATAGTGTTTTCATTGATAATTTCGACTGCAAAAATACGACTTTTCTTCAAATCCGCAAAAAATATTTTGTCATGTGCGTGAAAATGTGTAATTTTGCACGCGGAAATCAATAAAACATCATACATCATGAAAAAACAGGATGCTTTAAAAGGACTCAAACCGGAGCGCGTGTGGCACTGGTTTGGTGAGATTATGCAGATTCCGCGGCCGTCGAAGCACGAAGAGCGCATCAGCGCCTACCTCGTCAACTGGGGCAAGGAGCACGGCCTCGAGACCAAGAGCGACAAGCTGGGCAATGTGCTAATCCGCAAACCCGCCACAAAGGGCTACGAGAAGAGCGCCGGCGTATGCCTGCAGGCCCACATGGACATGGTCTGCGAGAAGAACAGCAGCAAGAAGTTCGACTTCATGAAAGACCCCATCCAGCCTGTGTTGGACGGTGAGTGGCTCACCGCCGACGGCACCACCCTCGGTGCCGACGACGGCATCGGCGTCGCCGCCATCCTCGCCATCCTCGAAGACAAGAAGATTGCCCACCCCGCGCTGGAGGCTCTCATCACCGTGGACGAAGAGACTGGACTCACTGGCGCCAACGGCCTAAGCAAGAGCTGGCTCAAGAGCGAGATACTGCTCAACTTCGACGACGAGGACGAGGGCGAGTACTGCATAGGCTGTGCCGGTGGCATAGACACCACCGCCGAGATGGACTACAAGCTGGTGCCCGCCGTGAAAGGCCACAAGGCATTCCTCGTGAAGGTGAGCGGTCTGGTGGGCGGCCACAGTGGCGACGACATCAACCGCGGCCGCGCCTGCGCCAACAAGCTGCTGAACCGCATTCTTTGGGAGGGCACCTACAAGCACTCCATGCGACTGGCCACCATCGACGGTGGCAACCTGCGCAACGCCATAGCCCGCGAGGCCGAGGCCGTAGTCACCGTGCCCGAAGCCAACGTACGGGCCTTCAAGGCCATGGTCACCAAGATGGGCAAAGCCATGGTGTTCGAGTTCCGCTCGACGGAGCCCGACATGGAGTTCGAGCTCCGCGATGTCGACATGCCCAAGAAGCTCATCGACAAGGAGACTCAGGAGCGCCTTGTCAACCTGCTCTACGCCTGTGCCCACGGCGTGCTGGCCATGAGCCGTGAGATTGAGAACTTCGTGGAGACCAGCACCAACCTCGCCAGTATCAAGATGAAGGACGGCATTTTCCATATCGCCACCTCGCAGCGCAGCAGTGTGGAGAGCGCCAAGATGGCCGCTGCCGCCAAGCTGGAGAGCACCTTCCGTCTAGCTGGCTGCCGCGTGAAGCACAGCGACGGCTACCCCGGCTGGACTCCCAACCCTGACAGCCGCGTGCTGAAGGTCGGCGTCGATGTCTACAAGAAGATGTACGGCAAAGAACCCGTGGTCCGCGCCATCCACGCCGGACTGGAATGCGGCCTCATCGGTGAGAAATATCCCAACATGGACATGATAAGCTACGGCCCCACACTGCGCGGCGTCCACAGTCCCGACGAGCGCATCGAGATAAAGACCGTAGAGATGTTCTGGAACCAGACAATCGAGATACTCAAGAAATTGAAATAATAGTTCTCAAAACCACAGCATTGGGAAAAATATTTGGTCATGTCGGCAAAAGTTAGTACTTTTGCACGCCAATTTGACCAAGGAGAGATGGCAGAGCGGTCGATTGCGGCGGTCTTGAAAACCGTTGACCTGCGAGGGTCCGGGGGTTCGAATCCCTCTCTCTCCGCTTTTAAAAGACAAATTGCTTCATGAAAAACCTAATGAGGTCGTTGGCTGTCTTGTGTTGTGCCGTCATGGCATTTGCCCTCATAAGTTGCGACAAAGACAACGAAAAAATGATTGTCGGCACTTGGGATGTTCAATACCAGACGGCAGTATACGAAGGTGAGGATTCAACCAGAATCTATCCTTGTGAAGCCGGAGAAATATGGTATTACGGTTTTAACGAAGACAATACAGGCTATATCAGCCATACCTATGAGCCTGGGTATACTGACTATATGGATTTTACCTATTCAGTAAGCGACAATATCCTTGCCATTACACACCCTGAATATCCTGTTAAAGGAGCCACCACTCATACTAATACAATTCATTTTCTGATTGAGAAAATGACAAAAAACGAACTTGTTTTATTGATGCTAAATAAACATGACCTGCATCGTACCTATTTGAAAAAAAGATAAAATAATGCTACAGTTACAGTATATCAAAGAACATCGTGAGGAGATTATCTCCCGTCTCAAAATTAAAAACGTACAGAACGTCGAAGAGCGCATTGATGAAATAATAGCCCTCGACGCCGAACGTCGCGCCTTGCAGGTGAAAGCCGATGCCGTGAAAGCCGAGCAGAACCGTATAGCCAAGGAAATTGGCGGCTTGATGAAACAAGGCAAGAAAGATGAAGCAGAGGCCGCAAAAGCCCGCACCGCCGAACTGAAAGGCGAGGAGAAAGCCCTCAACGAATTGCAGGTTTCAACAGAAAAAACCTTGAACGAGAAACTCATCTCGCTACCCAACGCACCTCACCCCAGCGTGCCGTGTGGCAAAAGCGAGGCCGACAACGTGGTGGTTGCCGAATTCGGCGCGAAGCCCGAACTGCCTGCCGATGCACTGCCCCACTGGGACCTCTGCGCCAAGTACGATATCATCGACTTCGAGCTGGGCAACAAGGTGACCGGCGCTGGCTTCCCCTTCTACAAAGGCAAAGGCGCCCGACTGCAGCGCGCCCTCATCAACTTCTTCCTGAACGAAGCCGCCGATGCCGGATTCCTCGAGATACAGCCGCCGCTGATGGTCAACGAAGCCAGTGGCCTCGGTACCGGCCAGCTGCCCGACAAGGAGGGCCAGATGTATGCCATTCCACTCGATGGATTCTATATGATCCCCACTGCCGAGGTGCCCATCACCAATATCTTCCGTGGCGAGGTGATAGATGCCAAGCAGTTTCCCATCAAGCGCGTAGGCTACAGCGAATGTTTCCGCCGCGAGGCCGGTAGCTATGGCAAGGATGTGCGCGGACTGAACCGTCTGCACGAATTCAGCAAAGTAGAGATAGTGGTCATCGAGCACCCCGACCGCAGCTATGAGATGCTGGAGGAGATGAAGAAACATGTGGGCGGTCTGCTCGACAAGCTGGGCCTCCCCTACCACATACTGAAGCTCTGCGGCGGCGACATCAGCTTCACCTCGGCCATGACCTTCGACTTCGAGGTGTGGAGCGCCGCACAGAAGCGCTGGCTCGAGGTGAGCTCCGTCTCCAACTTCGAGACCTTCCAGGCCAACCGCATGAAGCTGCGCTTCAAAGATGAGAACGGCAAGATGCAGTTGTGCCACACGCTCAACGGCAGCGCCCTCGCTCTTCCGCGTATTGTAGCAGCCCTGCTCGAGAACAACCAGACACCCGACGGCATCGTGATGCCGGAATGCCTGCGCCCGTATCTTGGTTTTGACAAGATCAGTTAAGAGTCAAGGATAAGCAATAAAAAAGGCTGGCGTGTATACGTCAGCCTTTCTTATTGTTTTACCTTTATTGCTTAGAAATGGAAACCGATGCGAAGGGCGATTTCGCCGATGCTGCGACTCTCACGCTCGTTCAGGAACGTATATGTTGCGGCATGGGCATAGGCATTGAGGTTGTTGTCAATGGTCTTGTCGGTATAGTCGATATAATGCTTGCCGAGGCCATAGTAATAAACACCGGCGCTTACATGCTGACCAAAATAGGCACCGAGGCCGACCATCCATGCCAATTCGGCAGTGGGTTTATAGGCGTAATGTTCGTTGCCTTTACCAGTACCTTCCGAGGTGATGAAGAAGAAATCTCCACCAAGGCCAAACTCTGCATAAGGCGTGATGTCATTCCACAACTCGTCATAGAGATAACTGACACCGGCAAGCAGGGGTACGTTGAAATAACTGGGGGTGCTGTACTTATGACCGGCAAACTTTTCTTTCCAATCAGCATCTATAGTGTTCCAAAAAACATCAACCTGTGCAAACGGAGCGACCTGGCCAAAGCCAACATCGAAGCGATAACTGGCGCGGTATCCGAGACCGAAGCCTATGATGGCTTCTTTGCCCATATCCTTCATGCCGAAGGGGACAACCGAATTGCTTGCCGACGATGCAAAACTGCCAACGGGCAATACACCATCGAGGAATATTGACTGACGGAACTGGGCCTGAGCCATGCTGCTAGTACCGAAAACGATGGCTGCAAGGCAAAAAACTTTAAGTATAGTCTTCTTCATGATATTAATGTTTTATTATTTCTTCTTAGATTTGGGTGCCGGTTTGGCCATTGTGGCTTTCTTGGCGGCAGGCTTGGCAGCAGCGGACTTGGCAGCAGCGGGCTTGGCAGCAGCGGGCTTAGCAGTGGTTGCCTTTTTGGCCACGGTCGCTTTCTTAGCTGCCGACTTAGAGGTCTTCTTCGTGGTCTTCTTGCCTATGACCACCATTTCCTCTTCTGGAATAGTGGCGTCGAGCGGTGGAATCTCGGCATCGAGATACTCTTCCTCAATACCGCGGAGATCTTCATCCGAGGGCTCGAAGTCATCATCTTCAGGCTCGTCATCATCTTCGCCAATTTTCTCGTAACTGTCCAGTTCGTCGGCATCTTCGTCATCACCGAAAGCTGCCTTGAGGCCTTCCTTATCGATACCGAGAGTGGCTTTCTTCTTTTTCTCCTCGTCATCGAAGATATCCTCGAAGTCGCCGTGACGTAAATGACGTTCGTTGTGAGACGTATTCTCCTCTTCCTTCTCGATAGCCTCGCTGAGGGGGGCGAATTCCTCGTCCTTGCCTTCAGCATCGTCATCGTCAAAAAGAGCCTTGTCAAGATCTTGACCAAGAGTGTCAATCTTGACATCAAACTTTACCATATAGGCAGTATCCTCGGTTTCAAAAGGGACAACAAAAATAGGGTCCCCGTTAGGCTTTACAAAGCGTGTTATATAATTGCTGTATCCCTCAGGGTAAGCAAGTTTAAACTTTTCCTTCAGGTCGTCAGAGAGATTTTTATAGCTGACAATCAGATTTTTCTTTGCTTTTTTAGTAGTAGCCATAGTCGCTGAATTTGGTGCAATATTAGTAAAAAAAGTAGAACTGACAAAATTTTTTTAAATCGTCACGCCACCACGATACTTTCGTCGTCCTCGACGCGCAGGTTACGCATTATGAAATCGCGACGGTCAGGGGTGTTTTCTCCCATATAGAACGAGAGAGTCTGCTTGGTGTCGAAGTCCTTATGAAGTATGACTGGATCGAGACGCATATCCTTGCCGATGAAGTTCTTGAACTCGTCGGGCGAAATCTCACCAAGGCCTTTGAATCGTGTAATTTCGGCCGATGGGGTATTGTGGATAGCCTCGATGCGTTCGTCGTCGGTGTAGCAGTAGGTTGTCTTCTGCTTGTTGCGCACACGGAACAGCGGTGTCTGCAGAATATAGACGTGTCCTGACGATATAAGTTCGGGATAGAACCGCAGGAAGAAGGTAAGCAGCAGCAAACGGATATGCATGCCGTCGACATCGGCATCGGTGGCAATGACGACATTGTTATAGCGCAGGTTGTCGAGCGACTCGTCAATATCCAACGCGTTATGCAGCAGGTTAAGCTCGTCGTTGCGATATACGTCGGCTTTGCTGATGCTGTATGTGTTCTTAGGTTTACCGCGTAGCGAGAAGACCGCCTGGGTATCTACGTCGCGGCTCTTGGTGATGGAACCCGATGCCGAATCGCCCTCGGTGATGAAGATGGTGCTCTCCAGACGGCGTGCGTGGTTGGTATTATAGTGGACATGGCAGTCACGGAGCTTGCGGTTGTTGAGCGACGCTTTCTTGGCGCCCTCGCGTGCTATCTTCTTTATGCCGGCAATCTCCTTGCGTTCCTTCTCGTTTGCGTTGATCTTGTTGAGTAGGGCGTCGGCAGTGTCGGCGTGGATGTGGAGGTAGTTGTCGAGGTGGCGTTTCAATATGTCGAGGACATAGGTCTTCAGCAACGGACTGTCGTTGGTACCGTCAACCTTGTTGGGCTCAAGGTGGGTGGAGCCGAGCTTCGTCTTCGTCTGTGCTTCGAATACGGGTTCCTGTATACGCACACAAAGTGCACACACGAGACCTTGACGGATAACCTCAGGAGCGTAGTCTTTCTTAATAAATTCCTTCACCACACGGGCATAGGCTTCGCGGAAGGCGCTCTGATGGGTGCCGCCTTCAGTGGTGTGCTGGCCATTGACGAAAGAGTAGTAGTAGTCATTGCTCTGGCCGTTGATATGAGTGAAGGCTGCTTCGAAGTCACCTTCTTTGATATGGATTATAGGATAGAGCGGTTCGGACTGCAAATTGCGCTGAAGCAAGTCGAGAAGACCGTTCTTGGAATAATAGCGGCGGTCATTATAATAAAGTGTGAGGCCGCGGTTAAGGTATGCATAGTTCCAGATGCGGCGCTCCACATATTCGGATATGAAATGATAGTTGCCGAAGAGCTTGGCGTCGGGGACAAACTCCACCAGCGTACCCATCTCATTGACCTTGTCGGTCTTGATGCCGCTGTCGGTGGTAAGCTTGCCGTCAGCGAATTCGGCCCAGCGCGTCTTACCCTCACGGAAAGCCTGCACCCGGAAGTAGGACGACAGTGCATTGACAGCCTTGGTACCCACACCGTTGAGGCCGACCGACTTCTGGAACACCTTGCTGTCGTATTTGGCTCCGGTGTTCAGTTTCGACACAGCTTCGACCAGCTTGCCCAGCGGTATGCCGCGACCATAGTCGCGTATGCTGACGCGACGTTCGGCGAAGTTGATCTTCACCTCTATCTTCTTGCCGAAGCCCGAAGTGAACTCGTCGATAGAGTTGTCGATAACTTCTTTAATAAGCACATAGATACCGTCGTCGTGAGACGAGCCGTCGCCCAGTTTGCCGATGTACATACCTGGACGGAGGCGTATATGTTCCATGTCCTCGAGATGGACAATGGAGTCGTCGTTATATTCTGCTGCTTGCGGAGTGAAAATGTCGTTATCGTTCATGTTGTTATTCTATTGCTATTTCAGAAACTATGGCGTAGCCGCTGCGCTGGCCGACAGTGTCGGACACTGTGATATTGAATCGCTTCTGCGGCAGTCCTTGTTCTATGAGGTAATTGCGTATCTGTCCATCGAGGCGAGAAAGAGCCGCGCTGTCGGCAGTGGCTGGCATCTGACGCTCGAAGGTGAGCGTCAGCAGGCTGTCGCTTTGGGCTATAGTTGCTAATGAGGAGAGCACATGATACTGCTCGGAGGTAAGGCTGCGCTGGTCGGGTTCGACAGCGAAGAACTCAAGATCCTCGTCGCTCAAACCGAGGGCATTGCCGAGGGCACGCGCCGGCGATGTAGCCACCTTGACCACCAGGTTGCCCAGGGTCTTCCAAAGGGCCTTCATGTAGTTGAACTCGGGACTGTCCACATCGCCGTTCACTGGCAGTTCGAGTTGTATCTTGTCGTCTTTGTCTCGCAGTATATAGAGGGCTGTCTTCAGAGGCAACTTCACCTTGGGGTCGATATCCTGGCGGCGGTTGCCGACACGAAGTTTGTAGATATCTATGTTGTTCTTGCTGACCAGGCGGCTGTTGGCAATCATGGTATGTGACGAAAGGCCGAAGATGCCGTCGTCGACAGGCTGAGCTGTGTATGCCACCGACCATGGTGTAAACTGCCGCATGTCGAGACCACGCAGTATGAGTATTAGGTCCTGATGCTGCTTCCAGTTGCTGATGTCGCCCTTCCATATCACGTTAAGCTTGCCGCCACCCTGCAATGTGGCCTGCAGGCGTGCGTTGTTCTCGCCTGCGGTGGTAAGGTCGCTGGCTTCTACGCCCAGTTTGGTGACAGCGAAACTGAATGGTTCCGGCAGGGTGTGGTCGGTGTATGTCAGTGCAGCATTCTCGATGGCAAACGAGCCAACATGGAGCTGCATCGGTTTCGATGAGGCGGTAGCTGTGTCGCTAGTGGCGACAGTGTCTTTTGCCTGAAGAGTGTCCTGCTGGGGTGTCGGGGTGGCGTTGAGGGGACTCAGCAGGCGGTCAAGGTTGCTGTATTCCTGCCACTGCTCATAGGTGGCATTGAGTCCAGAGAGCCTGACAGAGGCTATATCGAACAAGTTATCGTCCAAGCATATCTTGTTCACAGCCACCGCAAGGCTGTCGAATCCGGCAATCTGTCCGTTGGCGTCGCCGACAGCAATGTCGCTGAGGGCCACCCTACCCGAGATACTGCTGCGCATAATCTCGTCGATGTTGCCTTCGGCCTTCAGCACGGCGTATACGTTGCCGTCGAGGTGCTCATAGCGCAGGAAGTCGGAGAGCAGGGCGTCGAGATTGTCGAGGGCGAACTCGGCCAGGCTTACTGTGAGGTCGAAGTCGTTGCTCTGCGAGTCATAGTTGCCCACCACGCCAAGCCGACCGCCGCGTGCAAAGCCTATATTGAGGCCACCCTCGGTATTGCCCGAACCGCCCAGCTCAAAGCCTGGCACACGCAGATTCACATCGGGCACATGCCAGTTCTTGCCGGAGGCCAAGTCGTCATAGTTGAACTGTGCATGGCTGATGCGGATATTGTAGAACTTCAGCACCCAGTCGCTGGGCGTGGTGTCCTCGTCGGCGGTGCTGTCGTCCGATGCGAAATGCTCTATCAGCGAACTGAAGTTGAAACGGTCGCAGTTCTGCTTGACGTCGGCATGCAAGCCTGCAAGGGTTATGTGGCCGAAATGCAGCGTATGGAACGGTATCTTGAGCAATCGCACATTGACATCCAGTGTGTCGAACCCTGCGAAAACCGTTGTGGCATCGTCTTCATATACGTCGAGGTCTCGTATGTTTACATGACCGGTGAAAAGGTTGACACCCACATGGTCAACATGCACCTTGCGTCCGGTGAGGTCTTCACCATGTCGGTTCACATAGCCTTTGGCAATAGGTCCTGCCAGCAGCGTTATAATAAGGACAAGGGCCAAAAGGACGCCCACAATCCACAGCAGTATTTTAAGAAACTTCTTCATATATCTGTTTTTCTTTTAATCACTTTCCAACCATTTGTCACCTACTCATAAAAATGCATTTCGGTCAGGTACTTATATACAGGCTCGGTGAGCAGGTAGCGCACATCCTTGCCGTCGGCAATCTGGCGTCGAATGTAGCTCGACGAGATATCCATCATCGGCACGTCGGTCATGGTGACATTAGGGTGGTCGTGCAGGGGGCAGTGCTCGCTGCCTGGGCGGGGATAGACATAGATATGATAGTTCTGCAATATATATTCGTAGTTGCGCCAGCGGTGGAAGCTGGCCAGATTGTCACTTCCCATGATGAGGCAGAACTCGCGGTCGGGGTACTTCTCGCCCAAGGCCGCCAGGGTCACCACCGTATAGCTAGGCACCGGCAGGTGCATCTCTATGTCGCATGCCCGCAGGCGGTAGTTGTCCTCTATGGCGCGGCGCACCATCTGCAGCCGGTGGTGGTCGGCCAGCAGTGTAGCACGTTCTTTCAACGGGTTCTGGGGCGATACAACAAGCCACACCTCGTCTATGCCTTCCTGCTTTTGGTGGTATTCGCTCCCTTTGGTCGCGCCCACCTGCAACATGGTGTTGGCGATGACGAGGTGTCCCACATGTATCGGATTGAACGACCCAAAAAAAAGAGCGGTGCTCTTTTTTTTAGTGGGTAGTGGGTAGTGGGTAGTGGGTAGCATACGCCAATTGTTATTCAACGTATAGGCAATGTCTTTAACAACGATGACAACATCTTGTTAATCTCTTCCAACAACTGCATTAGTTCCAATATATCGTCCTCAGTCAAGTAACCAATCGAGACACATATCAGCAGTTGGGTTTCTAATTCAGCCCGTGATCCCTGTGCAAAAGAAATAAATCTGGCAAACTCGGTGCCTACATTGCGTTGCTGTCCTTCTGCAATGTTTGATGGTATTGAGACGGCACAACGACGCATTTGATCCGACAAAGCGAACAGCTCCTCCTTGGGTAGTTTTTTCACCACTGTATATAAAAGTTTGACAGCAGTCATTGACTTCTGCCAAACAACAAGTTCTCTATAATTTCTGACCGTCATAGAGCGCGATTGCTACACACTACCCACTATCAACTACCCACTAATAATACTTATAGGACGTCTCGATTTTGATGTGGCGGAGTTTTTGGCCGCGGAAGGTGTAGATTTCGGCCACTTCGCCGGCGCCGCTGATAACCTTCAGCACTGTCACATCGCTGGTATACGACTTAGGATATTTCTTGAAGAATACCTTGAACACATCGTCCTTGCTCATACCCACATGCAGACCGTTGACCAGCTGCACGTCCTTGTCCGTGATATAGCCGCCCAACAGCTCTACCTTCTTGGTCCAGATACTATAGTAGAGGTCGATATAGCTGTCGTCCGTGCGGCGCATACGGTTCACACTCACCTCCATCGAGTCGTAATACTTCTTGTATCCGATGTCGCGGTACCACGACAGTTGGTTGTCGGTGATATACTGTTCCACCGAGCTCCACTGGCCGAAGGGATATATGATATACTCGGCCAGCGAATACACCGTCATAGTGTCCGTGTAAACCTTGATGTCCTTGATCTGATACTCCGGACGGCTGAAATTCAACATGCGGAGTGCCTTCGCGCGCGAAGCCACCTGCTGCGACATTGCTGTACCGGCGCACAGCACCACAAGTGCGATTGCAAGTATTCTTTTCATCCTTTTTTACTAATAATTACAATAAACATAACGCGGGATGCAACATAATATTGCATCCCGCATTATTTTTTTTATAAACAGATGTTATTTCACCACGCTCAGGCGCTGGCTGGCAGTGCCGTTGTCGGTGGTAACGCTGACGAAGTACACACCGGCAGTGAGGCTGCGCACATCGAGCTCAAGAACGTCGGTGTTGACATCGCCGCTCATAACCACCTGGCCCATGGCGTTCACCACAGTGTAGTTGTGGATCGTGCTCTCGGCGTCGATATAGACGACCTCGGTGGCGGGGTTCGGCCAAGTCTTGATGGTCATGGTGGCCTCCACGTTGGCGATAGTCAGCAGAGGATCGGTGAGGTAGCGAGTCTTCATGACATTCAAGACCTGACGGCTGTCAATCGAGTTACCGTAACGGTTGACGAAGACGATGGCGCGGCACTTGTTGGCCTTCCATGTGGCGGGCAAGGTGTAGGTGAAGGTCTTGCTGTATGTGTTGTCGCCATTGATAGACAACCTCTCACCCCACGAACCGTTAACGGCAGCGCGGAGCACATGGTCGTGCTGGTAGGCCGAAATAGTCTGGCCACCGGTCGACTGCTGGGCGGCGATGATGCTATCCTCGGTGATGTAAAGCGAGATGTTGTAGTCGCCAAAGTCCTGCAGGACAGTGCCCGAAACAGTGAGCGACAGCTCACGGCTAGACTGGTTGTAGGCAACGTTATCGATATCGAGGGTGACAAACGTACGCTCGGCAAGGGCCTGATTGAAGAGGCTGACAATGTTGTTAACATTACTGGAAATACTGGCAACTGCACCACCGTCCTCGGGATCTGCGAACTTAACATTGCGGTCAAGCATCATGGCGGGAGCCCAAGTACCACCGGTGCCGTACATGACGATGATGTCATTAGCAGAGGCATCAATCGTCATATCGTCGGTGTAGAATCCCGCATGGTGAGCCACCCAAGCGATACGGTCTTCGAAACCTTCCATAGCCTGACCGAGGCGCTCGTGGCCACCGGGGCAGTACTGACACACCTGAGTGGTGAAGTGCTCGAGCAGAGTGCTACGCGAGCAGGTATTGTCGGGATCATAGGCATAGGTCGTCACACTCTTGGTGTTGGTGCCTGCAACGTTGGTAGCCTCGGCTTTTACAACATGGTTACCAGGGGTGGTGAAGGTGGTTGTGAAGGTATGACCGGTAGCGCTCTGCTGAACATCGTCGACATACCAGGTCAGAGTATTCTCGTCAGAAGCAGCAGTATAGCTGGTAGAAGCATTCATGGAGACAAGGGCCGGACCTGTGACACTCAGTTCGGGAAGTTCAGGACCGCCGATACGGATGTCATCGATGTTCAAGTAGAACATGTCGGTAACGTTGTGGTGACGGAAGGCCACATAGATGGTCTGGCCGGCATAGCTGGCAAGATCAACACCATGCTTCACATATTCGCCAGTAGCAGTGCCAGCATAGACAGCAGTGGTGGCAAGAAAGTCAGCCAACGAATCGTACGTAGTGGCTATATACACGCTATAGTACTCAGCGGCATAGTTGGCATCTTGGCCACGCACCCACCACGAGAATTTAAGGTCGGAAGCATCACTTGGCAGCGTGAAAGCCGGCAGAATCATCCAGTTATCAGGATTCAAGGCTCCCACATTATTGATATACGACTGCGAATAAATAAGGCCTGTGCCAGAGTGTGCAGTAAGCTGACCACTGTACTGCCAGTTGTTTCCGTCGCCATCAGAATCTATAAAAGTAAAATCCTCGGGCAAAGCACCTCCTTCGAAGTCCTGAAGCCACGGAAAGGTGGTAATCTGTGCGTTTGCAGCCAGACCAAAGGTTAGCAGAGCTGCCAAAAAGAATAATGTTTTTTTCATAATGTGTTTATTTAATGATTATTACTATTTTTCGTACATTATTTCAAAAAGCAAAATTACAAATATTTTCCAATTTATAAGAAAAAAGTTATCACCATCAACTGTTTTTAACATTTTAGCGCCACTGTAAGCAGACCCTGGACAGGTGCCATCTCACTCTTTTCTTCAGTATTTCCTCAGTATTTCTTCAATATTTCTTCAATATTTCTTCAATATTTCTTCAATGGCGATTGAAGAAATATTAAAGAAATGATGTAGAATAATTGTAGGGGTGACCTTTTTTTAGTATCTTTGCACCATGACAGAGACATCTACAGAGAAGATTTTTTCGTTGGAAGAGATTGACTACTCGCGCTTTTGGGGCCAGAACGACCGCCTGCTCGAGTTCGTCAAACTGCTTTTCCCGAAGCTGAAGATTATCGCCCGCGGCGACATGCTGAAAGCCATTGGCTCGGAGGACGACATAGCGTGGTTCGAAGGCAAGCTGCAGGCCATGATGACCTACTACGACAAGTTCGGCCGCATCACCGAAAACGCCATCATGGGCATAATGGAAAGCAGTGGCGGCAGTCCCGACGCCGAAGTGAGCGACGAAGTGCTGGTGCACGGCCGCAACGGCCTGCTCATCAAAGCCCGCACCCCCAACCAGCAGCGGCTGGTGCGCTCGGTCTACGAGCACGACATGGTCTTCGCCATAGGCCCCGCCGGCACCGGCAAGACCTACACCGCCGTGGCTATGGCCGTGCGTGCGCTGAAGAACAAGGAGATTCGACGCATCATCCTCACCCGCCCCGCCGTCGAGGCCGGCGAGAACCTCGGCTTCTTGCCCGGCGACCTGCGCGACAAGCTCGACCCCTACCTGCAACCGCTATATGACGCACTGCGCGACATGATACCGCAGCAGAAGCTCCTCTCCTACTGGGAGGACAACACCATCGAGATTGCCCCCTTGGCCTTCATGCGCGGCCGCACGCTCGACAACGCCTTCGTCATTCTCGACGAGGCACAGAACGCCACCAGTGCACAGCTCAAGATGTTCCTCACCCGCATGGGCCGCAACGCCAAGTTCGTCATCACCGGCGACCTTACGCAGGTCGACCTGCCGCGCCACCAGCAGAGCGGCCTGCTGCAGGCAGTCAACATACTGCGCGACGTGAAAGGCATCGACATCATCGAGCTCGACAACAGCGACGTCATCCGCCACCGATTGGTGACCGATATTATCAAGGCATATGATAATATCGCCAAGGAGACAGGAGATAAGGAGTTAAGGAGTTAAGGCAAATGATTTCCTATCCGAATTGTAAGATAAACTTGGGGTTGCACGTTGTTGGCAAGCGGGCGGACGGTTATCACAATCTGGAGACCATCTTCGTGCCGGTGCACGATATGTGCGACGAGTTAGAGATACTACCCACTACCCACTACCCACTACCCACTATGACCCAGACAGGCATAGTGTTGGACAATTCCCCCGACGACAACATCTGCCTGCGTGCCTGGCAGTTGCTGCACGACGAGTTCGGCATTGCACCTGTCAGTATCCACCTTCAGAAGAACATACCCTTCGGCGCCGGCCTCGGCGGCGGCAGCAGCGACGCCGCCTTCACTCTCAAAATGCTCAACGAGATGTTCGGCCTCGGCCTCGACACCGCTGCCCTCGAGCAGCGCGCCGCAAAGATAGGTGCCGACTGCGCCTTCTTCATCCAGAACCGCCCCGCTTACGCCACCGGTATCGGCGACATTCTTGAGCCCATAGAATTCCTCACTCCTCACTCCTCATTCCTCATTAAAATAGAGATTCCTGAGGGGGAGCATGTGTCGACTAAAGAGGCCTACACAGGCCTGAAGCGTGAATTATTCGGCAAGCCGCGTCCCGACCTCCGCAAGTCCGTCAGGCGGCCAATATCCGAGTGGCGCGACCTTATCGTCAACGACTTCGAGGCCTCGGTCTTCCCCGCACATCCTGCCATCGCCGCCTTGAAAGAGGAGATGTACCGCCGCGGCGCACTCTACGCCTCGATGACCGGCAGCGGCGCCGCCGTCTTCGGCATCTTCGCGAAATAAATTTTGCCATATAAAATATAATGTGTATTTTTGCATTTCCAAATTTACACAATCAATCAAGCAATCAAACAATCAAACAATAGCATTATGGTAGACTACAAGAAAATAGGACTTGTGAACACCCGCGAGATGTTCCGCAAAGCAGTCAACGGCGGCTATGCCATCCCCGCCTTCAACTTCAACAACATGGAGCAGATGCAGGCCATCATCATGGCCGCTGTCGAGACCAAGAGTCCCGTCATCCTGCAGGTGTCGAAAGGTGCCCGCGAATATGCCAACCCCACCCTGCTGCGCTACATGGCCGAAGGCGCCGTCGAGTATGCCAAGGAGCTTGGCTGCCCGAACCCGCAGATTGTGCTGCACCTGGACCACGGCGACAGTTTCGAGACCTGCAAGAGCTGCATCGACATGGGTTTCAGCAGCGTGATGTACGACGGCAGCGCCCTGCCCTATGAGGAGAACATCAAGATCTCACGTCAGGTGGTGGAATATGCCCACAAGTACGACGTCACCGTGGAGTGCGAGCTCGGTGTGCTGGCCGGTGTCGAGGACGAGGTTGCCTCGGAGGTGAGCCACTACACCAAGCCCGAGGAGGTCATCGACTTTGCCACCCGTACTGGCTGCGACTCGCTGGCCATCAGCATCGGTACCAGCCATGGTGCCTACAAGTTCAAACCCGAGCAGTGCACCGTCGACCCCAAGACCGGCCGTCTGCTGCCCCCACCGCTGGCCTTCGACGTGCTCGAGGCTATCGAGAAGAAACTCCCCGGCTTCCCCATCGTGCTCCATGGCTCGAGCTCGGTGCCGCAGGACGAGGTTGACACCATCAACGCCAACGGTGGCGCCTTGAAGGCCGCCGTGGGCATTCCCGAGGAACAGCTGCGCAAGGCCGCCAAGAGCGCCGTCTGCAAGATCAACATCGACAGCGACAGCCGTCTGGCCATGACCGCCGCCATCCGCAAGCACCTGGCCGAGCACCCCGACCACTTCGACCCGCGCCAGTACCTCAAGCCTGCCCGCGAGAGCATGAAGAAGATGTACATCCACAAGATTGTCAACGTCCTCGGCTCGAACGACAAATTGTAATCCTTTATAGTGGGTAGTGGATAGTGGGCAGTGGGTAGCACACGTGGTCAAGCGCTACGCACTATCCACTGCACACTACCCACTTTTATTTTAAGAAATGGAAAGAAAACCTTTATCTTTTGGAATGACTATGCTAGCATCGGCGCTGGGCGTGGTCATAGTGTCGTTGGTCAGCGGGTTGCTGACGTTCATTTCGATGATTGTCATGGTAGTGTCGCTTGCCAGTGGCATGGACAAAGAAGAAACGGTGACTGTGAGGAACAACACCTTTGTGACCGTCGACCTCAGCAAGATTAGCGGCGACCGCACCGGCAGCAGCCTGAAGTTGAGTCTCGGCGAGGGCAAGACTGTCGGTCTCATTTCCGCAATAGAAGCCATACGCAACGCCGCCAACGACGACAAAGTGAGCGGCCTGTTTATCAAAGACAACGGCGCCGCCGTCAGCTGGGCCTCGCTCGAGGAACTGAGGGGTGCCATCGAGGAGTTTCGCCAGAGCGGCAAGCCCGTTGTGGCCTACGCCACCACCTACTCGCAGCCGGGCTACTACCTGGCTACGGCAAGCGATGTCATCAGCCTGCATCCTGCCGGCATGGTTGAGTTCCACGGCATGGGCGGCGAGGTGTTGTATTACAAAGACCTGCTCGACAAACTGGGCGTGGAGATGCAACTGATACGTCCCGAGAGTTGTGCCTACAAGAGCGCCGGTGAGGTGTACACGCTGAACCACATGAGCGATGCCAACCGCGAGCAGATACGTGCCTATATAGGCAGTATATGGAATACCGCCACAAGCGAGATTGCCACGAGCCGCAATATCAGTGTTTCAGAGCTCAACACCATTGCCGACAACCTCAGCGGTTTCCTGGCCGACGACGCCTGCGCCCAGCACCTTGTCGACACCCTGTGCTTTGAAGAGGATGTACGTGCCATGCTCAAAGAGCAATATGGTGGCAAGCACCTGCTGAGCATCGAGAAATACGCCAAGAACAAGAAGAAAGCCGACAAGAAAGTGAAAGATCGCATCGCCGTCATTTATGCCGAAGGCAACGTTGTTGACGGCTCGGCCAAGGGTTTCAGCGAGGGCGTCTATGGCGATGACATAGTGAAAGCCCTTAAGCAGGCCATGAACGACGACGATGTCAAGGCCATCGTGTTGCGCGTCAACTCGCCTGGCGGACAAGCCACTGCCAGCGAGAGCATGACCCATGCCGTTATGCAGGCCAAGGAGAAGAAGCCCGTCATCGTCAGCATGGGCGACCTTGCCGCCTCGGCAGGCTATGAGATGAGTTGCATGGCCGATGTCATAGTGGCTCAGCCCATGACCATCACCGGCTCCATAGGTGTCTTTGGCACCATACCCAGCGTACAGAAACTGATGCAACAAAAGTTAGGCCTCAATGCCGACACTGTGAGCACCAACCGCAACGCCAACGGACTCACCATATTCCGTCCCCTCTCGCCTACCGCCATGGCCATGATGACCCGCAATGTGGAGGACTTCTACAAGACCTTCGTGGGCCGTGTGGCCGAAGGACGTCATATGACCTTCGACGAGGTGCACCAGATTGCCCGCGGCCGCGTATGGACCGGCGCCGACGCCATCAAGATTGGCCTTGTTGACACCTTGGGCGGCCTCGACCTGGCCCTGCGCATAGCTGCCGAGAAGGCCGGCGTAGACAAATACACTGTCAAAGACTACCCTGCCGAGAAAGACACATGGGAGCAACTGTCGGAACTCTTTGGCGACAGCCAGGACGACGACCTTAACCTGATGGCCAAGATACGTATGGCCCGGAAGTGGAAGAGTGAAAGCAAAACCATGAAGAACCTGTCGCGTCTTGAGGACGACCTGCTGTATGTCAGCACGGCAGAAGGTCTCCAAGCACGCCTGCCGTTCGTGATAATTACAGACTGATATTTTGTATTACAGAAAAGGACAGAAATAACAGAAGCATTACAGAAATTTCTGTCCTTTTCCGTTATTTCTGTAATGCTTATACTAAAAGAGCATGAGCGGTCATTTCTTATTTAAAGAGGAGTCCTCTCTTATTAACGGCGCAGTATTTGAAGTTCACAAGCGCCTAGGTATAGGTATGCTGGAGAAAGTGTACCAAGATGCCTTGGAGGTGGAATTCAAACTACGCAACATACCCTATGAGCGAGAGAAACGCTTTGCTGTTAATTACAAGGGTGTGACTTTGGATTCGTTCTATATTGCAGACTTTTTCTGCTTTGACAAAATCATTGTTGAGTTAAAATCCGTAACCGAACTACTTGACATCCACAAAGCGCAAGTCAAGAACTACCTGTCCCTGACAGGAGCAGAGCTTGGACTATTGTACAATTTCAGCGAACCGTACATCACACCAATCCGCATCCTCAACCCAAACTGCATCTAACAGACATTACGAATTACAGAAAAGGACAGAAATAACAGAAGCATTACAGAAATTTCTGTCCTTTTCCGTTTTTTCTGTAATGCTTCTGTAATCTAAACAGTAATTAGAACTTCAGCGTGAGGCTGATGCGGTGGCGACGGAGGTCGACTTCGAGCACCTTGACTTTTAGGTGCTGGTGGAGGTGGACAACCTCGTTGGGGTCGTTGACACGACGATTGGCCATCTGGCTAACATGCACCAGACCGTCCTGATGCACACCGATGTCGACAAAAGCGCCGAAAGCTGTGATATTGGTGACAATGCCCGGCAGCACCATGCCTTCCTTGACATCTTCGATGCGTGTGACGTTCTTGTCGAACTCGAACACCTCGAATTTGGCACGTGGGTCGAGACCTGGTTTTTCCAACTCTTTCATTATATCCTGCAATGTCGGCATGCCGCAGTCATCGCTGACGAAGTCCTGCAGGCTTATCTTCGAGCGCAGTTCCTTATCCTGCATAAGCGTCTGCACGTCTGAACCGACACTCTTGGCCATACGTTCAACCAATGCATAACGCTCGGGGTGTACTGCACTGCGGTCTAGCGGATTGTCGCTTTCGCGCACCCGAAGGAATCCTGCACACTGTTCGAAAGCCTTGTCGCCAAGCCCCTTCACATCGTGCAACGCCTCGCGCGACGGGAAGGCACCGTTCTTGTTGCGATGACTGACAATCTTGTCGGCCAAAGCAGGGCCTATGCCGCTGACATAGCTTAGCAGTTCACGGCTTGCGGTGTTGAGTTCAACACCTACGCTATTTACGCAACTGACCACTGTATCGCCCAAACTCTCGGCCAGCATTTTTTGGTCCACGTCGTGCTGGTACTGTCCAACGCCGATGCTCTTGGGGTCGATCTTAACCAGTTCGCTGAGCGGATCCATAAGGCGTCGGCCTATGCTCACGGCGCCACGCACGGTGACATCGTAGTCGGGGAACTCGCGGCGTGCCACATCGCTGGCGCTATATACGCTGGCACCGGCTTCGCTAACGCTGACAGCGACGACCTTACGGTTGAAGTGGCACCGCTGCACCACCTCTTCGGTCTCGCGACCGGCGGTACCGTTGCCTATGGCGATGGCCTCGATCTGGAACGCCTCGACAAGAGCCTCAAGCTTGGCCACCGCAGCACGTTCCTCACGCACTGAGGTGAATGGATATATCGTTTCGTTATGGAGCAACTGTCCTTGTGCGTCGAGACACACCACCTTGCAGCCCGTGCGGAAACCCGGGTCTATGGCCAATGTGCGTTTCTGTCCCATAGGAGCGGCCAGCAGCAGCTGACGCAGGTTCTCGGCAAAGACTCGTATAGCCTCGCGATCGGCCTTTTCTTTCAAAAGGTTACGGAATTCAGTCTCTATCGACGGTCCGACGAGACGTTTGTAACTGTCGGCAACAGCCAGGTCGTACTGTTCGCCGGCTTTCCCCTGCGGACGTTGCCGCGAGGTGAGAGCCTCGATACACTCGTCGTCCTTGTCGGGCCTGACATGCACCTTGAGCACTCCTGCTTCCTCGCCACGAAAGAGCGCCAGGATGCGATGCGACGGAGCACGGCCAATAGGTTCCTTCCAGTCGAGCCACGATTCGAACTTGCCCACACGCTCGTCATTTTCATCCACACCACGGGCAAGAGCCGAAGTGAGCATAGCCCTGCGACGGAACACATTGCGCACACGATTGCGGCTGGGTGCGTCCTCGCTGATACGCTCGGCGATGATGTCGCGTGCGCCTGCCAGAGCCTCATCGTCCCATTCGTTCCAATGGCCACGCATAATGGCGTCGGCAACGGGCTCGTAGCCCTTCTCGATAGCTATGGTAGCACGTGTACGGCGTTTGGGCCGATAAGGCAGATATAAATCCTCGAGGTCGGTGAGACTCTCGGCAGCCATAAGTTGCCGGCGAAGGTCGTCGGTCATCTTGCCCTGCTCCTCGATGGAGGCAAGCACCGCCTCGCGGCGTTTGTCAAGCTCCTTAAGTTTGATCAGCAGGTCGCGAATGGCGGCGATCTGCACCTCGTTGAGGCTTCCCGTCACCTCCTTACGATAACGAGCGATAAAAGGCACCGTAGCACCCTGTTCAAGGAGTTCTATGGTCTTCTCTACCTGTCGCTGGTTGAGTTCCAGTCGATTGGCAATAACGATAGCATAATTCATATTCTGCAAAGATACATAAAAAAACAGACATACAATAATTCCATATACGTCGCGTTTCTTTGATATGGAAAAAACAATATACCTTGCCGCCGGATGTTTCTGGGGTGCACAGCACTACCTGAAACAGATTAACGGCGTTATTGAAACAGAAACCGGTTTTGCCAATGGCGACACCACCATCAAAGATGTAACCTACAAGCAGGTGTACACCGACCAAACCGGATATGCCGAGGCTGTGCGTGTGGTTTACGACCCAGACGTGTTGCCGCTGCGCACGTTGATAGAACTGTATTTCAAGAGCATCAACCCAGTGAGTGTCAACCAACAAGGCGAAGACCGCGGCACGCGCTACCGTACAGGCATATACTACACTGCTGACGCCGACCTGACGACAATACGCGAAGTATACAACGAAGTGCAACGTCTCTACCCCACCCCGTTGGCTGTCGAGGTAGAACCCTTGACGCTTTTCCAACCCGCCGACGAATACCATCAGGACTACCTGGAGAAGCATCCCGACGGCTATTGTCATCTTCCTGAGGCTCTGTTCGAAATGGCACGTCAAGCAAATAAAAAATCATAAAACTGCCGCCAATTGAAATATTATTTGTATTTTTGCCGCTACGTTTAAACAACAAATATTTTCCATTATGGAAGAAAATCAGCAATATACACCACAGCCAGGGCCCAAACCAACAGCCCCCTATGCTGTTTCGTCGATGGTTCTTGGCATAGCTTCGCTCGTAGTAAGCGGACTGGGCATCACCTTGGTACTGGGCATCATTGGCTTAATATTCAGCAACAAAGGTCTGTCCGAGATGAATGAGCACCCCGGGATGTATACCGGCGACGGTATGTTGCGTGCTGGCAAGGTGACATCGATCATCGGCATTGTACTGAGCAGTATAGCATTAATTACAATTATCCTGTTGATTGTGGGTCTTGTAGCTGTTGCTATTGCCACCGGCGAACTAGATTAATGATGTCGCCGATGATAAATGCGGATATGGCGTAATTGGTAGCCGCGCAAGACTTAGGATCTTGTTCCGAGAGGAGTGGGGGTTCGAGCCCCCCTATCCGCACTTTTTTTGAGTGGGTAGTTGTTAGTGGGTAGTGGATAGTATATTGTTGGAATTATTATGATTGAAAGAAAAAAAGCGAATAAAGGTCAGAGGACTGTTGGTAGCATAAAGCATCGTATGCTACCCACTATCCACTACCCACTATCCACTCTTTTTCTTTTACTTTTTTTTACCGCGCACGCGCACGCGACTTATATTATAATCCCCATGGACGAGGTGCAGAAGAATCACCTTAAAGCCTATGGGGTCGCCTACTGGACGCTGCAACGCGAAGCAGAGGTAACATGGTTGCTCAACTACCGAGGGGGTTCATTCATGACCAAATACGCCGAAGGCATCGAGCGTGAATGCCGTCTGCGCGGCGTAACATGCGAAGTCATTGCCGACGGCCAGAGCAGCGCCATACTTAGCCATATTGCCGACCCTGGCGTGAACATGGATGCCGTAAGGCTGCAGAAAGCCCCTCAGATTGCCGTCTACTCGCCAAAGAACAAGCTGCCATGGGATGATGCCGTGACCCTTGTGCTCACCTACGCAGAGATACCTTACGACGTGGTCTACGACGAAGAGGTGATGACAGGCATACTGCCAAAATACGACTGGTTGCATCTGCACCATGAAGACTTCACGGGCCAGTATGGCAAGTTCTGGGCCAACTACCGCTCCCAACAATGGTATATCGAGGATGTGCGCCAACAGGAAGCCATGGCCGCCAAACTGGGATTCAGCAAGGTGAGCCAGCTGAAGCTTGCCGTTGTCCACAAGATACGCGAATTCGTCATGGGCGGTGGATTTCTTTTCGCCATGTGTTCGGCGCCAGACAGCTACGATGTAGCCCTCGCCGCCGAAGGTGTGGACATCTGTGCCGAGATGTTCGACGGCGACCCCATGCAGCCCAACGCGCAACAGTTACTTGACTTCAGCAAATGCTTTGCCTTCAAAGACTTTCGCATAAGCACCAATCCTTCGGAATACGAGATTTCATCTATCGACATCGATGAACGTGCGCACCAGCGTGCCGTCAACGAGAAGACCGACTTTTTCGTACTCTTCGACTTCTCGGCCAAATGGGACTGGATTCCCACCATGCTCACACAGAACCATACACGCGTAGTGCACGCCTTCATGGGGCAGACCACCGCATTCCGCCGCGAGCATGTAAAAAGCAGTTGCGTCATCCTTGCCGAAAACAAAGAGCTCGGCGAGGTGCGCTATCTGCACGGCGAATACGGAAAGGGCACCTGGACCTTCCTTGGAGGCCATGACCCCGAGGACTACCGCCACTTCGTAGGCGACCCACCCACCGACCTCTCGCTCTATCCGAATTCACCTGGATACAGACTAATCCTTAACAACATACTATTCCCAGCAGCAAAGAAAGAAAAACACAAAACCTGAGGAAATTGAAAGTTGAAAATTGATAATTGAAATATACAGCGATGAATAAACTGCAACATACTCTAGCCACTATTGTTTTGGCATTCTGCGCACTGACTTCCGCCGCACAGAATGGTGCATGGATAATCTACGACACCCGCACCTCCGACATTGGAGGCAACAACGTATCGGCCATTGCCGCCGACAACAAAGGTGTATGGGTAGGTACCTACCAAGGTCTCAGCCGCCTCAGCAACGGCCAGTGGCTTGACTACTCCATGTTCAACGAGAAGCTCAAGGACCAATCGGTCAACTGTCTCAAAGTTGACGAACGCGGTGTGGTGTGGATCGGCACCGACGATTATGGTGTCATTGAATTCGACGGCACCCACTGGACCGAACATGCCGATGAGACACGACGCCTGAAGATGAAATTCATCAAAGAGATTGTACAGGATGTCGACGGTGTCTACTGGATAGGTGTCACGCTCGGCGGCATAGTGCGCTATGATGGCTACACCTGGGAGAAGTTCACCCCCGACGACAGCGGCCTGCCCAGCGACTTCATCCTCGACCTCGCCGTTGACCGTGCCAACCGCAAATGGATTACCACCAACGAGGGCGTAGGCGTATACAACGACCGCCGTTGGGTCACCTACACTGTACAGAACAGTGGCCTGCCCGACAATATTGTGCCTGCCATTGCCATCGACAAAGACAATGTCAAGTGGTTCGGCACCCTTAACGGCTTGTGCTCCTTCGACGGTGAAGAATGGCGTACTTGGAACACATCCAACTCGCCACTGCCCGCCAACCAAGTCAACGACATAGCCATCGACAACGACGGTCTGATGTGGATAGGCACTAGTGGCGGTGCAGCTGTATTCGACGGTGTCGACCGCTGGGCTGTCTTTACCTCCAAGAACAGTCCCCTGCCTGCCGGCAACATCTACAAGGTGGCCAACGACAACAATGGCAACCATTGGTTCGGCAACGACAACAAGGGTCTTGCAAAGCTTAGCGGATTTACACTGCCAGCAAAAACCACTCCATCACAGAACGTTGCCTCTAGCGGCAGCAAAACGACCCCGACCGCCACTGACAAAAGCCAAACACCGGCAGGCAACAGCGACGAGAAGGTTCGCATCAACCCGCACCTTGCCGACGGCTATATCACCATAAGCATTGAAAGTCCATCCGCTACCGTCACTTTCACCAACTCATCCGACAAGATAGTGAAAACCGTACCCAACTATAAGAGCGGTCAACGCATAAACATCGGCCGTATGACCAAGGGTATGTACACTGTCGGCGTTAAGACCATCCGTGGCGAGAAGAAAATCAAATTCAATTTGAAATAACCGTTTCCGATGAAAAAAAGCATACTCACCCTTCTGGGCATCATCATTGCCTTTGGCCTTTGGGCTCAGCAGCTAGACCCTGTGAAGTGGACCTACAAGGTCAACGAGACCTCTGCCACCGAAGCCGAACTTGTCTTCACTGCCAAACTCGATGCCGGCTGGCACCTCTACTCGCAGTACACAAGCCCCGATGGTCCTCTGGCCATAAGCTTCACGTTCAACCCCTCGTCCGACTACCAGCTTGTTGGGAAGGTAAGCGAGCCCAAGCCCCATGAGGAGATGGACGATATTTTCGGCTGCATAGTCAAGTCGTTCAGCGGCACCGTGGTCTTCCGTCAGAAAGTGAAACGCCTCTCCGACAAAGATTTCACCGTTAGCGGCATCTTCAGCTACCAGCTCTGCAACGACGGTAGCTGCATAGCACCCGAGGACCGCGACTTCAGCTTCAAGGTGCCAGGTGCAAAAGCCAACAATGTGTCTGAGGCTGTAAAAAATGCAGAAGAACTCGACGATTTACCAGAGGGATGGCTGGACGAAATGGATGCCAACACTTCCGAGGCTGACAAAGAGCAGGAAAACGTAGAAACAGTCTATACTGCAGCATTGGCGGCTGAGGAGGCCGGGAAAGCCCCCGTCGAGAAAGAAGGGCAGTCGCTGATTGTCGTATTCCTCATTGCATTGCTGGGCGGAGTACTGACGATGTTCACCCCCTGTGTGTTCCCCATGATACCCATGACCGTCAACTTCTTCATGCGCGGCGCCGAAAACAAACGCAAAGGGCGTCGTCAGGCATGGTTCTTCGGGTTCAGCATCGTATTCCTCTTTGCCGTGTTGGGTGCCATACTGGCGGCATTCCTCGGACCAGAGGCCCTCTACACCCTCGGCACCCACTGGATACCCAACCTGATATTCTTCATCATCTTCTTTGTCTTCGCCTTGAGTTTCTTCGGACTCTTCGAAATCAAGATGCCGGAGAAATGGATTAATAGCAGTGACGAACAGGCCGACAAAGGCGGCCTCTTGGCCCCCTTCTTCATTGCATTGACTACGGTGCTGGTGAGCTTCAGCTGCACAGGTCCCATTCTCGGAGCCGCACTGGTTGGTCTTACCACCAGCAGCACCGACCGCTGGGTCTCGCTGGTCACCATGCTGGGCTTCGGCATCGGCTTCGCCGCACCATTCACATTGCTGGCCATGTTCCCCCAGTTCCTCAAAAACATGAAGAGCGGTTCGTGGCTCAACACCGTCAAAGTAATCTTCGCCTTCCTCGAACTGGCTTTCGGACTCAAGTTCCTCCAGCAGGCCGACCTTTACTGCAACTGGGGACTCTTGCCACGCGACACATACCTTGCAATTTGGATTGTCATCTTCGGCATGTTAGGATTCTACCTACTTGGCAAGCTGCGATTCAAAGGTGACGACGAGGTCAAGGAAATCAGCACACTGCGCTTGTTCTTGGCCATAGCAACACTGTCATTCACCATCTACATGATTCCCGGTCTCTGGGGAGCCCCGCTCAAAGGCATCAGCGGCTTCCTGCCTCCTATGGAGAGCCAAAGCTTCAACATAGAGAAGATAGTAGCCGAGAACACTCCTGCTGTTGGAGCAGGCACTGTGCAGGTGGGCAAACTGCCTGCCGACCGCAAATATGCCTATAAACTGCATGTACCACTAGGATTCGAGGCCTTCTTCGACCTCAACGAAGCCAAAGCATACGCCAAAGAGCATGGCAAACCCGTCTTCATCGACTTCACCGGCAAGACCTGCGCCAACTGCCGCGAAATGGAACACTACGTGTGGAGCGACCCCGAGGTGAAACGTCTCCTTAACGAAGAATTTGTCATGTGCTCGCTTTACGCCGACGAAAACACCATTGAACTCCCCGAAGAGGAATGGGTCACCGACGAGAAAGGACGCACTTTAAAAACCCTCGGACGCAAGAATTTGAACTTTCAGAAGACTGAATATAATATGAACGCCCAACCCTACTATGTCATTATCGACGCTGACGGCAAGGTACTGACATCGGAGAACTACAAGTACGACCGTGACGTGCAGAAGTTCGTAGGCTGGCTCAACGAAGGCATCAACAATCACAAAACGAAATAAACAACAAGTCATACAATGAAAAAGACCGTCCTTACCGTCATAGCGCTTGCCGCAATAATCCTAGGTCTGAACGCCGCACCCGTCGACCGCGAGACAACGCGCAAAGTGGCAGCCAATTTCTGGAACACCTACCGTCCACTGGACGTGAAGTCTGTGGCCGCCACCGACCTGCAACTATTGCCATACGCCGAGATGCCGATGCTACACATCTTCGCCAACGGAGACCAAGGATTCATCATTGTGTCGGCCGACGATCGTGTCATCCCCGTACCAGCCTATTCGTTCGACAGTCCCTTCCCCACCGAACTGCACCCAAGCCTCCGTTATTGGCTCACCAACTACAACGAACAGATATCCGAAGCCGTGGAACGGGACTTGCCGTCGACCAGCAAGGAAGCCTGGCAGTCCCTGCTCACCGCCACACCTCCCGACACTCCCAAACTGCTCACCTCAATTCCCACCATGCTCACCACCAAGTGGAACCAGAGCGAGCCATATAACCGCTACTGTCCATACGACACCGTAGAGCATGCCAATGCCGTTGTAGGTTGCGTGGCAACGGCCATGGCCCAGCTTATGAAATACTGGAACCATCCATCATGCGGTACTGGAAACCACACTTACTACGCCGATGCCAATGCCGGTTACGCCTCCTATGCATATGGCAACCTCACTGCCGACTTTGCCAACACGACCTACATCTGGCAAAATATGCCCGACATGCTGTCGATGCTTAGCCGTAGCGATGAAATCGCCGCCGTAGGAATATTGTCTTACCATTGTGGCGTAGCTGTCGAGATGAAGTACAGTCCTGAAGCCAGTGGCGCATACACCGTAGACTACGGCAACCCTGATATGGCATGTTCGGAGACAGCACTTAAGAACTATTTCCGCTACGACCGTTCCCTTCATGGCGAACAGCGCTACTATTTCAACGACAGCGTTTGGTGCAACATGATTGACACCGACCTGGTCTACGGCCGTCCCATCCTCTACACCGGGCATGACAACTCTGGTGGACATGCCTTTGTCCTCGATGGCGCTGACGCCAATGGCCGCTACCATTTCAACTTTGGCTGGGGAGGCTACGGTGACGGTTTCTACACCATCAACAACATAGCCCCTGGCGGCGGTGGTGCCGGTGGAAACTCAACCTACACCTTCAACCACGGCCAAACGGCAATCTTCGGCGTCAAACCTATACCACAATACTTCGACACTGTCGAAATCTACGACACCATCTGCACTTCCGACCTATCTTATAATTTCTATGAATACACTCTGCCCGCCACCGAAGGCACCAAAACGGTCACCCATCTCGAGACCGTATACATTATCCACCTTGGCAAAGGCAAAACACGCTCTGCATACCTAGACCCCAATGGCGGCGAGGGTACCACAGCCACCGTTAGTTTCTGCAATGCCCGCGGACTGATTCTCCCCGAATGCCCCTTCACCAACGAAGGTCTGGTATTCCGTGGATGGTGCCTTAATATTGATGGCACAGGAATACTGTATCAACCTGGCGACACCATTCCCATACGTACCAGCCGTTTCGTCTATGCCATATGGGGCAATTCCGGCACCGAAGGCATTGAGACTACCATGGAAGATTCTATAGAAGTATGGCCCAAAATAGCTAGCGAGACCCTCAACCTTAACCTATCCAACGACTCCGAAGCATCCATTACAGTCATCGACTCCTACGGTCGCGTAGTTATCGAACGCCGCACCATCGGTGGGAAGGCCAAAATCTCGCTTGAGAGTCTACCCACAGGTGCATATACCGTACTTGTACTCACTGCCGACGGTCGTTACAACACACGAATAATCAAATTATAACAAAATAATTTAACAAAACATTTGGTAGATTCGGAAAAAGTTTGTACTTTTGCACTCGATTTCAAGAGGGAAAATCCCCTTGAAATAACAGAGTGCGGGGTAGAGCAGTGGTAGCTCGTCGGGCTCATAACCCGGAGGTCGTCGGTTCGAATCCTTCCCCCGCTACCTAAATCAGACAGGCAGGTTGCAACAGCAACCTGCTTTTTTCATATTGTATACCGTTGCAAGCTTGCTTGCATAAAGGGATACAATGTGGAAAAAGCAAAGTCCGCGCAAGCGGACTGCCTGTCTGATTTAGGTAAAGCCACCTTCCTACGGATCGCGGTAGCTACGGAAGCTGAGAGAAATGCCGAACTTGTTCGGGCACTTCCGAAGTGTAGTAGCGTAGACGAAGTCAGCTTTATGCTCGCAATTCCTCCCTCGCCCAGCGAAAGCTTGCTTTCAAGCCGAGGTATGGGTGTAAAAAAGAAGAACGCTCAGCGGTGCTCATTTTTGATTTCGGTAAAGCCCTCCATCAACGGGTCGCGAGCGTAGCGAGTCAATCCTTCCCCCGCCCGTTGCAAGCTTGCTTGCATAAAGGGATACAATGTGGAAAAAGTAAAGTCTCGTCAATCCCCTTGTGGAATGGAACAACACCTCGCGACTAATCGTCAACGACCTTGTCGACAACGAAAACGCCATCCGTGTGCTCCGTGCCGAAGCCGCCGAATCGGGTGGACTGCTCTATATCGACACCGAACCGCATTTCATACTTGTCAATGAATAACATCCGAATATGCTATAGATCTTCAAGCAATTGAGGTGAGAATATAACCAGACAGACAGGTTGCTGCGGCAACCTGTTTTGTTTTTCTGCCATCCTATGCAAGCTTGCTTGTAAATAGGAGGACGGGGAACAAAGCAAAGCCGTATGTGTTCCGTATGTGTTCCGTATGTGATGGGGGGTGATGAATGATGAATGATGAATGATGAATGATGAATGATGGATGACGTGAAAGGTGAGACGTGAGAGGTGTGATGGGGTAGATATCACTTTTTCGCGGCCAATCAAAATAGTTTTTGTATCTTTGCAATTTGGCTTTCCAACGGCCGTTGGCCGTCAACGGTTTGAGTATGAATATAATATATATAAGACTATGAAATATAACGAGTATAAGCAGCTTAATTTGACCCAGATCGGCACCGATGTGCGCCGCTACTGGGAGGAGAACGAGACTTTCGAGAAGGGCCAGAAACTGAGCGAAGGGCATCCCGCCTATGTGTTCTACGACGGCCCCCCGAGCGCCAACGGCAAACCCGGCATCCACCACGTGATGGCACGCACCATCAAGGATGTCTTCTGCCGCTACAAGGCACAGAAGGGCTACTTCGTCGACCGCAAGGCCGGCTGGGACACCCACGGCCTGCCCGTGGAGCTCGGCGTGGAGAAGAACCTCGGCATCACCAAAGAGGATATCGGCAAGAAGATATCGGTGGACGACTACAACCGCGCCTGTCGCGAGGAGGTGATGAAATACAAGGAGCTGTGGGACGAGCTGACCCGCGTGATGGGCTACTGGGTCGACCTGAAGAACCCCTACATCACCTTCAACAACGAGTATATCGAGACCCTGTGGTTCCTGCTGAAGAAACTCTACGACAAGGGCCTGCTCTACAAGGGCTACACCATCCAGCCCTACTCGCCCGCTGCAGGCACCGGCCTCTCGAGCCACGAGCTCAACATGCCCGGCTGCTACCGCGACGTGAAGGACACCACCTGCGTGGCGATGTTCAAACTGTGCGACCAGGCCGACACCTACGCCGTCGCATGGACCACCACGCCGTGGACACTGCCCAGCAACACCGCCCTCTGCGTCGGTCCGAATATCGACTATGTGACCCTCGAGACCACGCACCCCTACACCGAGCAGCCCTGCCGCATCATCATGGCCAAGGCCTTGGTGGGCTCGATGTTCCCCGAGGGCAAGAGCCCCGAATACAAGATTGTGGACGAGTGCAAGGGCACCGCGCTGGAAGGCCTGCGCTACGAGCAGCTCATACCCTGGGTGAAGTCCACCGAGGTGAGCGACAAGGGCTCGTTCCGCATCATCCTGGGCGACTACGTGACCACCGAGGACGGTACCGGCATCGTGCATATCGCCCCCACCTTCGGCGCCGACGACGCACGCGTGGCCAAGAAGGCCGGCATCGGCGACCTGCTGCTCTTCGACCGCGACGGCAAGCAGCTGCCTATGGTCGACAAGAAAGGACGCTTCGCACCGATAGAGGACCTTGACCCCGAGTGGGTCAAGACCCATGTGGACGTTGAGGAATACGGCAAGTATGCCGGCAAGTTCGTAAAGAACGCCTACGACCCCACCAAGGGCGAGAAGGACATGAGCCTCGACGTGGAGCTTGTCATCATGCTCAAGGAGCAGAAGAAGCTCTTCAAGAGCGAGAAGCACACCCACAGCTACCCCCACTGCTGGCGTACCGACAAGCCTGTGCTCTACTATCCCCTCGACAGCTGGTTCATCCGCACCACGGCCTTGAAGGACCGCATGATTGAGCTCAACAAGACCATCAACTGGAAGCCCGAAGCCACCGGCACCGGGCGCTTCGGCAACTGGCTCGAGAATATCGTCGACTGGAACCTCAGTCGCAGCCGCTACTGGGGCACCCCGCTGCCCATCTGGCGCACCGAAGACGGCAAGGAGGAGAAGTGCATTGGCAGCGTCAAGGAGCTGCGCGAGGAGATAGATAAAGCCGTGACCGCGGGCCTGATGAAGGAGAACCCCTACGCTGGCGACTACAAGGACTTCGACTTGCACCGTCCGTATATCGACAACGTCGTGCTCGTCAGCCCCAGCGGCAAGCCCATGCGCCGCGAGCCCGACTTGATCGACGTGTGGTTCGACAGCGGCGCCATGCCTTACGCCCAGATTCACTATATGGGCGAGCCGCTGAAGGCCACCGAGTTCCCGGCCGACTTCATCGCCGAGGGCGTCGACCAGACCCGCGGCTGGTTCTACACGCTGCATGCCATCGCCACCATGTGCTTCGACTCGGTGGCGTTCAAGAACGTCATAAGCAACGGCCTGGTGCTCGACAAGAACGGCAACAAGATGTCGAAACGCCTCGGCAACGCCGTCGACCCCTTCGAGACCCTTGGCAAATACGGTCCCGACGCCACCCGCTGGTATATGATTACCAATAGTCAGCCATGGGACAACCTGAAGTTCGACGTCGAGGGCGTCGACGAGGTGCGCCGCAAGCTGTTCGGCACGCTCTACAACACCTACAGCTTCTTCGCGCTCTACGCCAACCTCGACGGCTTCGACTATTCGCAGAAAGACCTGCCCATCGCCGAGCGCCCCGAGATCGACCGATGGATACTCTCCGAGCTCAACACGCTGGTGAAGACCGTCGGCGAGGCCATGGAAGACTATGAGCCTACCCGTGCCGGCCGCGCCATCGACACCTTCGTGGATGCCTACCTCAGCAACTGGTATGTGCGTCTCTGCCGCCGTCGTTTCTGGCGCGGCGAGATGAGCGACGACAAGGTCAGCGCCTACCAGACGCTCTACACCTGTCTCGAGACCCTCAGCCGCCTCATGGCCCCGATAGCGCCCTTCTTCAGCGAGCGCGTGTTCCTCGACCTCAACGCCGTCACCAAGCGCCACAACGTGGAGAGCGTGCACCATCTCGGCTTCCCCGAGGTGCACGAAGAGATGATTGACAAGAGCCTCGAAGAGCGCATGCAGCTGGCACAGAAGATTTGCTCCATGGTGCTCGGCCTACGCAAGAAGAGCAACCTGCGTGTGCGTCAGCCGCTGCAGAAGATTGTCATCCCCGTGCGCGACGAGGCGATGAAAGCACAGGTCGAGCGTGTGCAGCACCTCATCTGCTCCGAGCTCAACGTGAAGGAGATTGAGTTCCTTGCCGCCGACAACGACCTGCTGGTGAAGAAGATAAAACCCAACTTCAAGACCCTCGGCCCTCGCTACGGCAAGGTGATGAAGGCCCTCGGCGCCGCCATCATGGCGTTCGACCAGAAGCAGATCAACGCCCTCGAGGCCGAAGGTCGCTGCACGGTCAGCGTGGACGGTCAGGACTGCGAGGTGCTGCTCACCGACGTGGAGATTGCCACGCAGGACATCCCCGGCTGGGTGGTGGCCAACGACGGCAGCCTCACCGTGGCCCTCGACATCCAGATTACCCCCGAGCTGCGCGACGAAGGCATAGCCCGCGAGCTGGTGAACCGCATACAGAACATCCGCAAGGAGCAGTTCGATGTCACCGACCGCATCGTCATCGAGCTGCAGAGTGGCGAGTGGGACAGCGCCGTGGAGCGTCACCGCGAATACATCTGCACCGAGACCCTCTGCACCAGCCTCACGCTCGTACCCGAGGTGAAGGACGGCACCCCCGTCGAGCTCCTCGACGGCCAGAACACCGTGATAAGCATCGTCAAGGCATAAGCCGACAGCATAAATGAAAACGGAGGGCACCTCGCAAGAGGTGCCCTCCGTTATGTTTATTGGCGGTATTTTATTTTAGCGCCATGCCGCTGTTCCAGGCTTTACCCACGCTGTCGGCGATGGTGAAGTAGTTGAGGCTGGAGGCGTCCCACACCAGCGGGTTGAGCTTCTTGATGTCGATCTTGCCGTCGGTGAGGATGGCGGGGTCGGCTACGGCGTTGACAATTTCGCCCACGACGAAGGCGCCGCCGCCATCGCGCTCAATCATCTCCACCACCTTGCACTCCATTGCCAGTGGATACTCGTTGATGATGGGGGCGTTGACATTCTCGCTCTTGGTGCAGTGGAAGCCCACGTGGGCCACTTTGTCCTTCACGTCACGGCCGCTGGCGATGCCGAAGTAGTCGCTCTCGGCCACCGTGCGGGCGTCGGCGTAGCTGAGGGTGAAGGCCTTGTTGAGGCGCAGGTTGTCGGTGGTCTTGTGGCTGCTCAGCTGGAAGCAGACCTGGTTGCCCTCGTACTGGCCACCCCAGGCGGCCATCATCACGTCGGGATTGCCCTCAGCGTCGTAGGTGGCTATCATCAGCGCTGGCTGCGGCGTGACATACAGCTTGGCGCCCATATTGACGCGCTCGTTGACGTTCTTCAGTTCCATAGTGGTATTATTGTTAGTTTGTTCTTCGTTAACGGTTTCCTGTTTCGTGCCGCAGGCGCCGAAGAGCAACGCCGCCGCAGCCAGGGTGAGGATGATCTGTTTCATGGATAGATGTATGTTTTTCGGGCTGCAAAAGTACAACTTTTTGTGAATCCGACAAAACATTTTGTTCTATGATGCCTTATGCCTAGCCGGTCTATGTCAGTTTTGTCCACCTGTCCGGGCCATATTTTCAAGTTCCATTTTCCCGAAACGCAGGGTGAGGCCGAGCGAGATGTACTGCGATCCATGGGTGCGCCGGCCGCCGCCCTGGTAGTAGGGGTTGGTGGTCTGCCACTGCTCGCCGTCGCTGCCGAAGACATCCTTCACGTTGAGGTAGAGCGACAGTTTGCGGTCAAGCAGGTCGGCGCTCAGACCGAGGTCGGTGCGGAACGTGGGCTCGTGGATGTTCATCGGGGCGATTTGCCGCGTGGTGTAGCTCACGGTGCCGAACACCTGCAGCACTTTCCACAATTTGGCCCATGCATTGAGTCGCAGGCGGCCGCTCCAGGCGGCATCCTCGGTCCATTCGCCGGGGCGGAACATGAGGCGGTAGTGGTAGTTGTAGGCCGATGCCGAGAGGCGCAGGTTGAAGAATGCCGTGGGGCGGTAGGTGACGTTCAGTGTGCCGCCCGCGAGGTCGGCGTCGCCGATGTTGTGGGGCATGGTGAACGACACCTCGCGGCCGAAGACCTCGCTGTAGGCCACGTCGCCAATGGAGCTGATGGCGTCTTGCTCGGCTCGCCAGAAAAGTTCAGCACCGACGTTGCCGAAGCCGTCGAAGTACTTGTCCCAGCGGCCCTCGAGGTTTTGTGACACGGTGGACTTCAGGTCGGGATTGCCGACGGAATAGTTCTCGGTGCCATAGGTGATGAAGGACGTGAGGTCGTCGGCATCGGGGGCGGTGACGCGGCGCGTCCAGCTGAGGCTGAAATTGTGCATGTTCTTGGTGCGGTAAGTAAGATGGACGGAAGGCAGCGGTTCGATGATGGTGCGGTCGACGGTGGCCGAGGTGTGGCCGTTCCATGTGCCTTCTGTGTGGCCGTGTCCAGCCCTGAATCCCAACTTGACGGTGAGGTTGCCGAAACGGCGCAGTAGGGTGGTGTAGACGCTGTAGCTCCAACTGCTTTCGCTCATCTCATAGCTGCGCAGACGGTCGCGCACTGCGACGCCGTCGATGATGCTGTCGGAGGTGAAGGCGTAGTGGCTGGGAGTGCCTATGTCGCCGGCGGCACCTACCTCCAGCTCCCATTTCTGCCCGAACGGCAGGGTATAGCCGCCTTCGGCCGAGAGGCCGACACCGGAGTTGCTGGGATAGGAGTCGTGCGTGGCGTAGTCGAGGGTAGAAAGCACATCGTAGGTGCGCGTCTCGTCGCTCTCGCTGAGGTAAGCATGGGTGTTGCCACCGAGTTGCAGCCAGAACTTCTTTCCTTCGTCGTTGAACCGGTGGGTGTAGTCCACGCCACCGAAGGTGCCCCAGTTCACGTCGCGAGAGCTGAATGCCGTACGATAGCTGTAGTCGCCCGGCGAGTAGATACGTTCGTCCCATTGCATATTTGTGTTGCCCATGCATGTGGCCAGCGAGGGATAGGCACCGCCCCAGAAGCTGACTGTGCGCTGGGTGTCGATGTCGTAGTGGCCGCTGAGCCACAGGTAGCTGCCGTGGCGGTAGTAGTCCTGACGGCTGGTGTAGCTGCGCACGGCGCTGGTGTCGCCCGCCGGTGTGAGCAGAGTGCTGCTGCCGCTCTGGTTGGTCCAGGTGTGGCTGTAGTCGTACTCGGCGTAGAGGTTGATGGAGAAGCGCTTGTTGGTATAGACGTAGCTGGCCCAGGGCGACACTTGGGGGCGCAGGTTGCCGCTGGCGCCGAGCGAGAGGAATTCGTTGCGCTTCACCTTGCGGCGCATCACCAGGTTCACCACCGGGCCACCGCCCCCGTAGCGGGCCGAGGGGTTGGTGATGACCTCGATGCGCTCGATGGCGCCTGCCGGAAGGGTTTTGATGTACTGCCGCAGGGCCTCGCCGCTGAGATGCGAGGGACGGTCGTCGATCCACACCTCGACGCTCTGGCTGCCGCGCAGGGTGATGTTGCCCTCGGCGTCGACCTCCACGCCCGGAGCGTTCTGCAGGGCGTCGCTGGCGGTGCCGGTCTGCACGCTGGGGTCGTCGCCGACGTTGTACATCTGTTTTTCGCCGTCGACGCTGTAGAGGGGCCGCTCGGCGCTGATTTCCATCTCCTCCAGCTGACGCACCGACTCGGGGGTGTAGAGGCTGTCGAGGACGATGCTATCGTTGTTTTGGGCGTAGCCCACGCCCGCCGCCGCTCCGAGGAGCAGCAGCACAAGTGCTGTATGCTTCATGATTATGTGAGGTTTAGGTTATTTCTTGCGGCGGTAAGTATAGGTATTGCGCTGGTGTCCGTCGCCACCATGATAGGTAAAGATGTCGCTGTCGACAAAGACGAGTGTTTCGTCGTCGAGTTGCAGGATATGCCACACCTCCTCGCCCCGTTCGTTGCGTAGCAGCAGCGAGTCGCCCACCACCTGCCATTCGAGGGCGCATGGTTCATAGACGAACTTGTGGTCCTCCATTGTGTTATTCCATGCCAAGAACGAGGCGGTGCCGTCGGCGTTGAAGGTCAGATCGTCCAACAGGTGCTCCTCGCCCATGTCTACTGTGAAACCGGGATAGGGAACATTGTCACCGAGGAAGACATGTTCGGACGTGCCGCTGACGTATTCCCAATGTCCCACCAAAGGGCTGCTTTTGGGCGAGCAGGCCGCCAGCAACACCGCCACGGCTACCGGCAAGGCCGCCAACGGCTTGAGCCAGCCGCTGCGGCCACGGTGCCGGGCCATCATGGCGATGCGCTGGTGCACCATGCGGTAGTCGAACCCGTTGGCCAGCGGGCTGTAGCTGCGGCCGCTCACCTGATGGTAGAACAGCTCGGCATAGCTGGCACTCATCATCGCGCTGTCGGCAATGTACTCGTGTACGCGCTTCAGCTCGCGCGCATATAGATATACGAATGGGTCGAACCACAGCACCGCCTTGGCCAGCTCGCAGAGCAGCGTGTCAACGGTATGGCCTTGGCGTACATGTATCGTCTCGTGGCCCACGAGCTGCTGCACCTCGGCGTCAGAGAAGCCTTTGGTGCCGACGACGATATGCTTGCCGAAGGAGAAAGCTGGAGTGTCGTCGTCGAGCAGGGTGAGGCGGATGCCGTCCTCTTCGCGGCAGGGCAGGGCGCGCATCCTCCGGCGCAGACGCAACACCCTCACCGCCAGCAGCGTGGCTGCCACGGCAAAGCCCGTCAGCCACACCCAGAGGAACACCTGTGCAAAGGAAACACTGCCGGTGTCGGCTGTAGCAGCGGTGCTAGCCGTACTGGCGGTGCTGGCCATGCCAGGCAGGCTGGCCTGACTGAAGATACCTGGCAAATTGCCAGCGATGTGCTGTTGCGGCACGGCCAACCGCAGGTGGATGGCCGGCAGAAGCAACGAGAGAACCAACGTGCCCATCAGATACCACCGCACCATCTGGTGCCGCTTCTCATGGCGCATCAGCACCCAGTAGGCAGCGAAAAAGAGGGCCGTCGCCGCGGCGGCCAGCAGCAGGTATCTCATGGCTGCACCTCCTTTCTCTTCTCCTCGATGATCTTGGCCAGAGCGTCGAGGTCCTCGCGGCCGATGTTTTTGTCAGCCATGAAGAATGAAACCAGTTGGCGGTAGCTGCCGCCAAAATAATTGTCCATCAGCGTGCCGAGCATCCGACCCGAGTATTCTGCTTTGCTCACCAGCGGATAGTACTGGTTGTTGCCACCCAATTCTTGGTGACCGACAAAGCCTTTCTGCTCCAAAATGCGAATCTCGGTCAGCACGGTGCGGTAGGCCGGTTTGGGCTCTTCCACCGCCTCGGCTATCTCGCCCGCAAAACCTTTGCCCAAATTCCATACCGCCTGCATCACCTGCTCTTCGGCTTTGGTCAGCGTCGTCGCCGTCTCGTTTTTCCTCCTTGCCATCGTATGTTTGATTTAAAAATTGAACATTTGATTAAAAAAATAATCATCATACTAACGGCTCTAAATTGTCATTATTGTGCATCGGATTAAAAAATTAATCAGATTAACGTTTTTTAACAATCAAAAAGGCAAAGGCCTTGATTCATCCACCGCGCTGCGACAGGCACTTCATATAGGGAAAACAATAAAAGGGAGAATGCCGTCTGCACAGCTTTCTCCCTCTTTTTTTGGATCACAGTTTGGCCGGTCAAATCATCTCCACCGAGCGCTTCAGGAATTTGCTGAGGGCTTCGCCTTTCAGCAGGCCGTTGGCGAGGAGGGCCAGGTCGGTGAGCTGGTGGACGAGGTCTTTCTGCTTCTCGGCGTCCGTCTCGTTCAGCACGCGGCCGATGAGCGGGTGGTTGATGTTGACCACGAGGTTGTAGCTCTCCGGCAGTTCGCCGTAGAAGCCCATGCCGCCGCCCGAGGTCTGCGCCATCTCGCGGTAGCGGCGCATGAATTCGCTCTGCGTCACCTGCATCGGCGCGTCGCTTTCCTCGAGGCTCTCGAGTTGCACGGTGAAGCGCTGCTTGTCGATCTCGCCCTCGATGATGGGTTGCAGCTTCTCTTTCTCCTCCTTGCTGAGCTTCTCGGGGATGCTGTCGTCGTGAGGGATGAGTTTCTCCACCGTGTCGCTATCGACGCGGACGAAGCGGGTCTTCTCGATCTTCTGCTCCAAGAGATTTATGAAGTGGCTCTCCAGCGGGCTGTCCATGAGCAGCACGTCGTAGCCTTTGGCCTTGGCCTTCTCGATGTAGGCGTGCTCCTCCTCGGCGTTGCTGGCGTAGAGGTAGCAGACGGTCTTGTCCTTGTCGGTTTGCAGGGCTTTGATCTTCTCGCGGTAGCTGTCGAGGGTGTAGTAAGTGCCGTCCACGCCCTTGAGCAGATAGAACTTCATGGCGCGCTCACAGAACTTCTCGTCGGTCAGCATGCCGTACTGGACGAAGATCTTGATGTCGTCCCACTTATCCTCGAGGGCGCTCTTCCCAGGGTGCGCGGTCGTCTCGTCCGCCTTACTGTCCTCTGCGGACGAGGACGTCCGCGTTCCCAGGTTCTTGCTCATTTCTTCGAGCTTGTCGGCGACCTTTTTGCTGATGTGCTGGGAGATTTTTTTCACGTTGCCGTCGCTCTGGAGGTAGCTGCGGCTGACGTTCAGCGGGATGTCCGGCGAGTCGAGCACGCCGTGCAACAGCATCAGGTAGTCGGGCACCACGCCCTCGACCTGGTCGGTGACGAAGACCTGGTTGCAGTAGAGCTGTATCTTGTTGCGGTTGGGGTCGATGGTCTTGCGCACCTTCGGGAAGTAGAGAATGCCGGTGAGGTTGAAGGGGTAGTCGACGTTGAGGTGAATCTGGAACAGCGGCTCCTCGAAGTTCATGGGAAAGAGCTCGTGGTAGAACTTCTTGTAATCCTCATCTGTCAGCGACGACGGCGATTTCTTCCAGGCGGGCTCGGGGTCGTTGATGATGCGGGGCTGTTTTTTCTCGACTCTCTTAGGCTTGCCATCCTTATCGCAGTCGGTCTCGCTATCGACCCACACGCTCTCCTCGCCGAAGCGGATGGCCACGGGCATGAAGCGGCAGTATTTCTTCAGCAGCTGCAGGATGGTGCTCTCTTCGAGGAACTCCTTGCAGTCGTCGGCGATATGCAGCACGATGTCGGTGCCGCGGTCGGTGTGCTTCTTATCCTCCTCCATGCTGAACTCCGGATTGCCCTCGCAGCTCCAGTGCTGGGCGGGCTCGTCCTTCCAGCTCTTGGTGAATATCTCCACCTTGTCGCTGACCATGAAGGCGCTGTAGAAGCCGAGGCCGAAGTGGCCGATGAGGGGTTCGTGGCTGTCCTTGTACTTCTCCATGAAGTCAGTGACGCCGCTGAAGGCTATCTGGTTGATGTACTTCTCCACCTCGTCGGCGGTCATGCCGATGCCGCGGTCGCTGACGGTGAGGGTCTTCTTCTTGGAATCGATCTTCACGTCGATGGTCAGGTCGCCCAGCTCGCCCTTGAAGTCGCCGCGGGTCGAGAGGGTCTTCAGCTTCTGCGTGGCGTCGACGGCGTTGCTGATGAGCTCGCGCAGGAAAATCTCATGGTCCGAATAGAGGAACTTCTTGATGACCGGAAAGATGTTCTCGGTCTGTACGTTAAGTTTGCCTTGCATAATATCTCTGTTTTTTATTTTTCAATCACCAGTAATAGAACATACACGGAGCAATCAATATCTGTGCCAAGATTACCTGCGACTGACAAAATGTCAGTTCCGTCCCAACTCACCCTTTTCTTCGGTATTTCTTCAGTATTTCTTCAGTGTTTCTTCAGTCATCCACTGAAGAAACACTGAAGAAATACTGATAAACGACTGAAGATGAGGGGGTGTTTGTGGTTGTCCTGGTGCGACTATGGGTGAGGTTTGGTCAATGACAAAGCCGCCCCGAACATGACGTTCGGGGCGGCTTGCACGTGGTTGTTGACCACTGGTTGTTAACCAAACAGAGTTACTTGACGATGAGCTTGCGGACCGTGGTGGCCTGCTCGCCGGTGATGCGGACGAAGTAGGCACCCTTGGCCAGCGTGCTGACATCGAAGGTGGCGGTGTTGTCGGTGAGGTCGAAGGTGGCGACGGTGCGGCCGTTGAGGTCGACAATCGTCGCAGTGGCACCTGCCAGATGCTCGCTTACGCTGATGGTAACCATAGCGCTGGCGGGGTTCGGGTAGATGCTCAGGTTGCCCTCGGCATCGACCGTGGCAATGCCTTCGGTACCAGTAGTGAAATCGGCCGAGGCATACTGCGACAACAGAGTCTCGGTGCAGAGGTTGGCCACACGGACCGTATAGTCGGTGTTGTGTTCAAGACCTGTAATGTGATACTCTGCCTCCTGAGTGGTGAAGGTTGCGATTTCGCCACCCTGGTCGAAGTCATGTGTACCATAGATTACGCGGAAGGCGGTGGCGCCTTCGGGGGCTGTCCAGCTAACATTGGCGGTGTTGCCTGTCACATTGGTGACGACGACATCGGTAACAGGCGAGCAGGCGTTGGTAGTGACCTGGATAGGCTCGCTCCATTCGCCTTCGATGTCGGCGTTCTGGCCGCAGAGGGCGCGGACGCTGGCGTTGTAGGTGGTATAAGCCGTGAGGCCATCGACGGTGACCGAGGTGGTGTTGCTGGTAGCATAGACGGTGTCGAGGGTGTTGAAGACCACGACCTCCCAGCCGTGCTCTTCGCCGGCGGCGGTCCAACCGAGGGTGACGCTGGTGTAGCCAGTGTTTTCGACGGCGAGACCTGTAGGCACACCGCAGTTCACCACGAGGGTGGAGTCGGTGACAACAGCCCATTCCGACACATCCTCGTCGCTGCACAGAGCACGGACAGCAATGGTGTAGAGCGTGCTGTGGGTAAGACCCGTGGCAGTGTAGCTACCGCCTGTAGCTATGACGCCGGCGGCATCGGGATCGAAGATTCCGGAGGCGACAATGACCTCAACGCTGTCGGCATCGCTGGTGTAGTTAACAGTCAGCGAAGTTTCGCCGCGGTCGATACCGGTGATGACGGGCATAGCGCAGGCGCCGCTGCCATTGATGGTCAGGTCGTCGAGGTAGACGTAGTAGGCAAAGTCGCCAAAGTAGTGGAAGGCGACATACTTGGTACCAGCAGGCAGGTTATAGGTGAACTCAGTCCAGCTAGAGCTTTGGAGGGCAACCTCTGCGCTGTCCCATACAAAAGCTGCGAGGTCGCGTGTGGTCGACGAGAAGCCAACCCAGAGGTGGTCGCTGCTGCCGTAGTTTGCACCCCAGAAACTAAGCACCATATTGGCGCCGTTGAGTTCGGGGGAGATGAGGTACTGGTTGTAGTCGGAGCTAGAGCTGTAGGAGCTGAAGCGGAAGGCGCTGTTACCGCCGTGAGGGCCGGACAGGTTGTATCCCATATCGTCGGTCACCAACATGGTGTTGGTGTTCGGGTCGCCGTCACCATAGACAGGCAGCCAGCAGGGGTTGTCGGCCTCGAAGGGTTCGGTGTACGGGAAAGTGCTGACCATGCCGCAGTTGAAGACATGGACAATTGCCATGTTGGTATCGGCACCATAGGCATTGGTGACGATGAGGGTGATGGTGTCGACGCCTTCGGCGCTATAATTCAACTGCATGGAGTCGGTGGTGCCGTTGAGCATAACGGCTTGACCAGCGGCAGCCATCGTAGAGGTCCAGCTGTAGGCAGGTGCAGGCGACGTCTCACCGGAGATGCGCAAGGCCGAGAAGCTGGTAGCCTCGCCAACAAATGCCGATGCAGGACCGTCGATGTCGTAAAGCGGCATACGGGAGCTGACGATTGTTATATCGTCCAAGTACATCGAGTTGGAATAGGAATCGCTGTTTTTGAAACGAATGGCGAAATGGTAGGTGGTAGGCGTATTGTCGGCGATGCTGTCGGTGGTGAAGGAATACTGCACCATGTTGTACGATGTGGCAGGGACAGAATAGACCGGGACGAATGTGCTGTCGTTGGCGGGGTCGGTCATGAAGCCGGCATCGAAACCGACATAGCTGCTACCGTAGACCCAGAAGGAGACAAAGAGCTTGTCGATGTCCTCGCCAGTAAGGGCGGGAGTGACAATCATGGGATGTTTGCTGCCGTTGCCATAGAAGTAAAGGCTGTTCTCGCCGCTATGGACCGATGTGGATACATAGCCAGGATGGTAGATATAGGGTGTCTGCACACCGTAATAATCGGGGCTGGGATTAAGTGCGGTCCAGCAGTTGGGGAGGGTTTGGGCGGGATAGCCTTCGAAGCCCTCGCTGAAAGGAATAGAGGTGGCGGCAGGGCATTCGGTGGCAAAGCCTCCAAGTTTGGCAATGCTGGTGTCGGAGCAGATACCCACAAGGCTGTAGGTGTAGTTGGTGCCAGGCTGCAAACCGGTGATGGCAACACTGTTGGTGGTGCTGCTGAAGACAGTACCGTCGACGGTCACCTCGTAGCGGGTTGCTCCGGTATTGGTCCAGTTGAGTGTGACACCAGTGGTGGTGGCGTTGGTAACCCAAACACTGTCGGGGCGCACACAGCTTGGTGCAACCTGCACATGCACACTATATAAATCGAAGTAGCCATACGTGGAGCTTGTGGATGTAATGCTATTGCGGAAGGCTATATGCACAGTGTCGGTAGCATTGAGGCCGGTGACACCAGTGGTGAAGAAGTCATAGTCGCCCTCACCCATAGGCACAGTGATCAGGGGTATGAAGGTTGTCGGATCGTTGACATTGGTCATCACACCTGCCTGGCGTATTGTTTCATTATCGCCCTCAGCGTGGAAGGAGACATAGAGGTTGTTGCCAGCCGCGGGGATGCGCGATGTAGCAGCCATGACGGCATTGCCATAGCTAGAGGTGACATAGAGATTGAGGTAGGAGTCGCCACTCGTGGTCAGGTAGACATAGGGGTATGTGGTACTGCCATTGTAACCAGTGATGGATTCGGGGGCATACCAGCAGAGGGGCATCTCGTTGTTGAAGCCAACGACATCGGTGTTGAAGTTGTAGTCCCAAGGCAGGACAATCTCGCTGCACTCGGTGGACACACGCACGGGGACGGAATAGTTAGACGTATCGCCGGCAGAGCAGATGGCAGCGACCGAAACATAGTAGTAGGTGCCGGGCTGCAGGCCGCTGATGGTGCAGGGATTGGTGGTAACCGTAGTGGTGCTCACTATCGACGTGCCATCGCTGATGCGGACACTCCATTGGGTGGCGGGAGTCACGTTGGTGCAGCCGATGGTCAAGCTGTTGGTGGTAGCGCTTACAAGATTCACATCGACTGGAGTGATGCAGCTGGGGCAGGACGTCATAGCGGTGGCCATCACAGCGCCATTGTTGACGCCAGTCATAGTGGTGTCGGAAGCGATGACATCACCGGTACCGTTAAGGATAGTGTAGCTGGCGATATCAACCACTTCGGGATAATAGGAGGCATAATCGCCAACATTGCTGACAAACTGAACGCTGTCGCCTGCACAGACAGAGAATGTGTATTCTGCAGGGACCGGGTCTTCATAAGATGTGCTTGTAGTGCCCTTCAGAATGCCGTTCTGGTAGACCGATATTGACAGATTAGTATAGTACCAGGCGTTGTAGCTGCTGCCGTAGGAGTTGTATTCGCCATCGAGGGTAATATACACGTCGCAAGCCAAACCGGCGCAGGCTGTGGCGGCCTGTACTGACACATAGTCACTCATGTTGTCGGCGCCGCACACGGTGGCTACGCCAAAGTTGTAGAGAGTGTTGGCTGTCAAACCAGTGAAGGTGTAGAAAGTGTCGGTGACGTTGGATGCCACAACCGTGCCATTGACTTTCACAGCCCACGTGTCGTCAGAGGCATCGCCACGGGTCCAATGGACGGTAACGGTGTTGGCGGTTGCGCTGTCGACAGTCAGGTTGCTCACAGAGGTACATGTCGGGCAACCGGTGATGGTAGCAATCACCTGGCCGTTGCTGTAGTTGTCGCCATTGCCACTGGCAATATTGTTTCCTGCTAGATTGACAGTAAACGAAGCCTCGTCAGGGAACGAGCCAAGAGTCCAAGTCAGCACTATGGTGTCCCCATCGCAAACTCCCATACTGTAGCTATTGCTGGATCCACTGCTTATGGTAGTAGTGGCATAGGGCTGTCCATTGACACTAATATTGATAGCGTTGCCGTTCCAACCGTCGCCATAGCCATCAACCATATCAATAGTCATCGGGCAACTGTTCTCGCCACAGAGGGTAAAGATGCTCGGGCCCTGACGCCAGGCGCTTACATCGTCGCTGCACACCGAACGCACCCATGTGTTGTAGGCTGTGCTGGGATTCAAGCCTGTAACGGTGACGGTAGTGTCACTGGCGTCCACAAGGTCGCTCTCGTCAACGGCATCGGGATTGGTGCCCGTGGTAACAGCCACCTGGTAGTTGCCAGCTTCGGTATCGTTCCATGTCAGGTCTACGCTATTGTGGGTCACGTTGCTGGCCAGAAGGTATTCGGGACGTGTACAATCAGAGTATTGAGTCAGGACGCAACTGTAAAGATATGCATATCCTTCGCTACCGCTCGTCACACAACGGAAGGCAATCCAGATGCTGTCCACACCATCGGGAACCATCTGGGTGTTGACCTCGCGGTTCACCGTTGACGTTGCCATAACGGTGTCGATACCGACAAAAGTGCTGATCGAATCAGGGTTCGTAACATAGCCAAGGATAATCTTCGTTGTGCTGCTGTTGTCAACATAGCCGCTGTACTCGATGTTGATACCATTGGCGGCGGCATTGCTCACATGGGGCAGCACAACGCAGTTGGGAGCATCGTCGGCCACGTCGAAATAGATATACGCACCGTAGCTATTGGTACTGTATGGATATATAGTACCGTATGAAGAGATATTGCTCTCCAAGCGGTTCCAGCACCAAATCATGCTCGTGCTCTGGTCGTAGTTCTCAAAGTCGGCAACGTACGGCACAGTGATATCGCCACAGGGAGTGACAATCGAAAGACGGCTGATGCTGCTGGTGTCGTCGCCGTCGCAGATGGCGGCAACGCCAAGCTGGTAGATAGTGCCGGCGTTCAGACCCGTGAAGGTATAGAAGGTGTCAGTGACCTCGTCAGAGACAAGTTCGTCGCCGGCATATACCATAAAGGAGGTGGAGCTGCTGCTCCAAGTCAAGACCACGTTACCCTCATTGTCAATGCTGTCGGTCAGGTTTCTGGGAGCAATGCAGTCAGGGCATGCGTTGGCCACATTAGCCAACACAGCGCCAGTGCTGTAGTTGCTCATGTTCTCTATAGTGAACACCAGGCCGCCTGCACCGTCAATAACCGTGCCGCCCATCTCGACAGGGTATTGGCCTTGGGTATACTTTATCTGCACTGGGCTGCCCTTGCAGACCTGGATCTGAACAGTGTTGGCATTGCCCGATGCAATCGTGGCAGAGCCCATAAGAGTGCCGTTTTGGTAAATATCGATTGAATTGCCGTTCCAACCGTCGCCATAACTGTCAGAACAGTTCACAATCATATTGCACGACCCGTTCTCACAGTCGGTCATAAAGCTACCAGTACGGGGAAGCACGCTGCCATCCGAGCAGTCGGGAACGACGCTGAAGTAATAAAGCGTGCTGGCATTTAAGCCAGTCACGGTGTAGCTAGTGTCACTGATGGACGATACCACTACGGTGTCGTTTGCACCAGCGTTGTATGGCCAATAGCTGAGGGTATAGGTGGTGTTGGAGTTTATGGGGTCCACCCAATTGACAGTCATACCATCGCTCAGTATGTCGCTGGCCGAGATGCTCTGCACACGGAAACAGGAGGGAGGGTTGCCATAGGTGAACTGTACCTTGGGCAGGAAGTTCCACTGGCTGTCATAGCAGTACGAGGCGCCCGTGGCGGCAACGCCAAGGAAGAACCAGTGGTTGTAGCTAGCCTCATAGTGCTGCAGGTCTACAAGCAAGTTACCTCCGTTATACAGAAAAGCCGATACAAACGGCAATGTCAAGGTGCCAGTTGAGCAGTCGAAATAGCCCTCATACACCTCTTCCAGCGGGGTGGTGTTGTCCAAGCCGTTCAGTGTGGTGGCCGAGGTGATGCCTAACGACACCGTCCAGATTCCCAGTCGGTCGGCCGATGTGTTAGAGCCGTTGCCCGCCGACTGGTCGATGTAGAACACCATCTGCGTGATGGCCTGTCCAATCATAGCCGTCAGACTGTCGGCAGGATAGATCAGCTGGTTGTGCTGGTCATCATCGGCATAATAGCCATAGAACGGCACATACTCATTGTTCGCCGTTCCGTTGCAGATGGTCAGCGTGCTGTTCTGCGCATTTGTCACCCATGGTGCTGCAAGCAACATTGCAAGGGCAAACAGTTGTAAGAACTTTTTCATGTTGTTGATTTTTTGATTAATAATACTATTTATCCATGTTTTTTTTCAAACAAAACTATTGCAAAATAAATCATTTTTCTCCTTATAAAAGAAGAAATAATATATAAAAAATATTAATTAAACGTAAGGGATTGATAATGACTATCGCGACTGTTGTTCGTCGCCGTCGTCGTTTTTCTTCTTTTTAAAGTAGACTTCTACGCCCTTCAGGCCCCAGTTGATAAGGATGATGGCAGCAACCGCGATGAGGGCTTCGCGCCACAGCCCGTATCCGCAGAGGCAACCCACAGCGGCGGAGCACCAGATGGTGGCAGCAGAGGTGAGACCATGGATGGTAAGGCCGTTTTTCATGATAACACCTGCGCCAAGGAAACCAATACCGGTGACCACCTGGCTGAGCACACGCAGGTTGTCATTGTTCACCGGACCACCCGAAAGTTGGGCCTTCATTATCACGCTCTCGCTGATGAGGATGAAGATGCAAGCGCCGACCGATACCAAGGCGTTGGTGGTGAGGCCAGCCTGGTGCTGGCGCAACTCACGCTGAGTGCCGATAATAATGCCGGCAAGGAGAGCGCTAACGAGACGGAATATGAAAATTTCGAGTGGCATTACTGTTAAGAGTCTGGAGTTATTGATTTCCGGCGAGGATGACGACGATTTCGCCTTTGACTTCTTTCTGTTTGAAGTGGGCAAGTACCTCGGCCAATGTGCCGCGTGCCGTTTCGGCATACAGCTTGCTTATCTCGCGGCTCACGCTGACCTGGCGTCCCTCCCCTACTACGGCGATGAGCTCTTCGATCAGCTTCACGAGGCGATAGGGACTCTCATAGATTATCATGGTACGTTCCTCGCCGACAAGAGCCTTGAGTGCCGTCTGGCGGCCTTTCTTGTGAGGTAGAAAGCCGAGAAAAGTAAAACGATCGCAAGGCAAACCGCTGTCGATTAGCGCCGGCACAAATGCGGTTGCTCCAGGCAGACATTCTACGTCGATACCCTCTTTGATGGCTTCGCGCACCAGCAGGAAGCCTGGGTCGCTTATGCCGGGAGTGCCAGCGTCGGTGATGACGGCAATGGTGGTGCCACTTTTCAGCCGTTCGACCAGTCCTGCAACAGTCTGATGCTCGTTGAAGATGTGATAGCTCTGCAGCGGTGTGTCGATGCCGTAGTGTTGCAAGAGGACACGTGAAGTGCGCGTGTCCTCGGCAAGGATAAGGTCAACAGAGCGGAGAACCTCGACTCCACGATAAGTCATGTCGCCGAGGTTCCCTACTGGTGTCGGTACTAAAAACAATTTCATTGTTTTTCAGTGGGTAGTGGGTAGTTGATAGTGGGTAGCATATGTGGACAAGTGCTACACACTACCCACTATCCACTACAAACTAATGATTATTCCTCCTCGAAGTCGTCGGGGATCTCCATGTCGTGGTAGACGTTGGTGACGTCTTCGTCCTCCTCGAGGATGCCGATGATCTTCATGACCTTGCGGATGGTCTCGGTGTCGACCTGGCGCAGGGTATTGGGGATGCGCTGCAGCTCGGCGCTCTCGCACTCGATGCCCTTCTGCTCAAGCATCTTGACCATGTTGCCGAAGTCCTCGTAGGCGGTGTAGAGTGTCAGGTACTCGTCGTCGGCCTCCATCTCTTCCAGACCGCCGTCGATAAGTTCCATCTCCAGCTCCTCGATGTCCATATCGGGCTTGCGGGGCACCACGAAGACGCCCTTGCGGGTAAAGAGGAAGGCGAGGCTGCCATTGGTTTCCAGCGTGCCGCCGTTTTTGTTCATGATGCTCTTCACGTTAGCCACAGTGCGGTTGTTGTTGTCCGAGAGAGCTTCAATGAAGAGGGCTATACCGTGATTGACGTGGCACTCGAAGGTGAGTTCCATCATCTGGGCGGCATCCTTGTCGTTGGCTTTGTTGATCGAACGCTGCAGGGTGTCTTTGGGCATGTTGCAGCCACGGGCGTTCTGGATGAGCAGACGCAGGCGGGGGTTGCTGTCGGGGTCGGCACCACCCTCGCGCACGGCGATGGTGACCTGTTTCAAAATGTTACTCCACTGTTTCGAGCGCTTGGCATCGGCAGCGCCCTTGGCGCGTTTAATCTTAGACCATTTGTTGTGTCCTGACATAATGATTGTTTTTTATTGTTATTGTTTATGTTTTACCGTCATAACGTTATCACGATAATACGTTATTCTGTTTTCCATTGGATGTAGGTAATAGGCTTGCCTTCGGCAAGGAACATCTTCTCGTAGAAAGTCTGCGTCAGTTTTGCCTCACCTTCATAGTTGCTATTATATAGGTCGTTGGTATGGACGGTTATCTCCACATTGCGTGTAGGCAGCACTTCGTTGAGGGTATATTCGTAGAGCTCCTGCGAATCAGTCTTAAGGTGCATGATGCTTTCCGGTGCAAGAAAACGGGCATAGGTGTCGAGGAAACGCGGCGCCGTGAGACGTTTGTTAGGTTTCTTCAACTGTGGGTCACAGAAAGTGATCCATATCTCGCTCACCTCGCCTTCGGCAAAAAAGCGGTCTATCAACTCTATTCTTGTGCGTATGAAAGCTACATTCTGCAAGGGTTCCTCTACGGCCGTCTTGGCACCGCGCCACAGACGGGCACCTTTGATATCGACACCAATATAATTGCGGTCAGGGTGTATGCGTGCCAATGCAAGCGTATAGTCGCCCTTGCCACAGCCCAACTCCAACGTCAGCGGGTTTCCGTTGCCGAAATGTTCCGCCCAGCGCCCCTTCAGAGCGAACCCTTCCTGTTCCAGTTGGTCAAAGCCAACTTGGAACAGGTTGGGAAACGTCAAATTCTCGGCGAAGCGTTGTAGTTTATGGTGTCCCATCAATCAATCACTAATCACCATTTCTTGATGACGGCGTCGCCATCGTACCAACTCTTGATATGCTTGAGCAGTGCGTCGGCCGAAGTCTGGTTGCTGGCGCTACCCATGCTGACGTAGTACAGGTCGTTGAACTCGATGATATAGGCATCGCAACCAAGCTCGTGCAGATGGGCGGTCATCTTGGCGGCAGTGGCCTTGTTCAGGTAGAAGCCTGCTATGATATCGTAGCCCTGCTTGCTGCCCTTCTCAACATATACGTAGACGGGGTTCTCGCCATTCTGAGCATTGTTCTTGCGCTGCTCGATAATGCGCTGCTCAGTCTGTTTCACCTCCTTAACCTCTGCAGCAGTCTTACGGCCTTCGCCGTCGGGCTGTAAGCCGAGTTCGTCGACCATCTGGTAGAGGATGTTATCGAGGGCGCGATAATCCATAAGCTCTTTCTGAACAGCAACACGAGCGCGGTTGGCATAGACCTGTTTGAGGCAAGGCACATTATATTGGTAAATGTAGTCTTCGTAGGGAATGAGACGCTGCACAGCAAAGCGGTCGCCCATGAGGGTCTCAAGACGCTCGCCGGCATATTGGCGCACACGGTCCATCATGGATGCGCGAGCAGCGGTGTAGTTGCGGTCGGCGAGGAACTGGTTGATGTATTCGCGCATGAAGTTGCATACCTCGTCACGGTTGAGCAGAACCTCTCGATTGCTGTAGCTCAGCATGTCGGTGTTGTAGGTGAGGGCGTTCACAGCGGGCACATCGAGGTGTTTATTGTTGACAACCGCCACTTCACCGCCATTACCTGACAAGATACCCTTGTTAAGCAGCAGATATGCGCCACCGCCAATGAGACACAGCAGAAGCAGTATCAGCAGTATGGGCAGCAGACGGTTTCTCTTCTTCTTGCCGTCTTCTCCCTCTTCTGTCTTGACAGGTGTCGGGGCAAGGAGTTCGTCGGCCAGGGCCTTGTTCTTCTTGGCCTGTTTGGCAGCTTCCTTCTCTGCCTTGGCACGTTCCTTCTCGGCACGTGCAGCCTCCTTCTTCGCGGCTTCGGCTTCGGCAGCAGCCTGTTTCTTGCGTTCTTTTTCAAGACGCTCTGCTTCCTTCTCGGCGGCTGCGGCAGCCTTCTTTGCAGCCTCTGCTTCGGCGGCAGCCTGTTTTTTGCGTTCTTTCTCAAGACGTTCGGCTTCCTTCTCGGCGGCTATACGCTGACGTTCGGCTTCCTTCTCGGCGGCACGCTGCTGTTTCTCTGCCAACGCGGCGGCTGCGGCAGCCTGTTTCTCGCTTTCCGAACGGGCAGCAGCCTCGGCCTTGGCTGCCTCGCGGGCGGCTATGGCAGCAAGGGCAGCAGCCTTCTTGTCAGCCTTGATACGCTCCTTTTCTGCATTCTTCTCGGCCTTGATGCGAGCAGACTCGGCCTCCTTCTCAGCACGGCGACGCTCTTCTTCGGCTTTCTTCTCGGCACGGCGCATTTCTTCCTCGGCACGGCGGCGTTCCTCCTCGGCCTTCTTCTCGGCAGCGGCGCGCTCTTTTGCTATGCGTTCCTCCGTCTTGCGTTTTTCCTCTTCGGCTATCTTCTCAAGGCGCTTGCGCTCCTCCTCAGCCTTCTTCTCTGCTTTCAAACGTTCCTTCTCGGCCTTTTCCTGAGCCTTAGCTTCTGCTTTGAGTTCAGCTGCGGTTTTGGGCATCTCCTCGAGTTTCTCGAGTTCCTCATGCCATGCCTTTGAAGTGGCAGGCTCGGCGTCAGCAACAGGTTCGGGTTCTGGCTCGGGTTCCTTGACGGGCTCAGGTTCCTTAACGGGCTCGGGTTCCTTGACGGGCTCGGGTTCCTTGACGGGCTCGGGTTCCTCAACAGGCTCAGTTGCGGGTTCTGGAGCGGGGACGGGTTCGGGTTCAGCCTCGGGTTCGGCAGCAACATCGTCGATGGTCACAGCCTCGTCCTCAAACTGGGCAAACGGGTCTTCCTCGTTCTCATGGTTATATATCTTCACTTCCTCGATGGGCACCTCACCTTTGCCGTCGGCATCAAGAACCAATCCCTCAGCCATCTTGAAGCCGAAGTTCTTCTTGTCGACACACGTGATATTTCCAAGACGGCCAAGAGTGTGGCTGCCAGTGCGGCGCATCTTGTCGGTGAGGGCATCCACATAGTTGAGCCACATCTGTTTGGCCACATCCTCACTTATGCACTCGCGCTCGGCAATGACCTGTACAATGCTGCTGTCACCGGAAGTATCTCCACTAAATGCTATTGTACGACTGGCAGGATAAAAGATACCCGTGGCAGGGTCGTGGTGAGCGTTTTGCATAACGCTATCAAGAGTTCCAATGCCGGGGATTTCAACTTTGAGCCCCTTTTCCAGTTGTTCGACGATTAAATCTGTAATATTCATAATTTTAATACTTTATTCATTTTATTTCGGCAAGGTATCGTTCGGCGGCGGCAAGGTCGTCGGGCGTATCGATGCCAATATTTGCATGTTCGGTGTCACATACAGCAATGCAGTAACCTGCAGCGAGCCAACGTAACTGCTCCAACCTCTCGCTCTCTTCGAGCACCGAGTGTTGCAGGCAGCATAGGTCGGCAAGCACTGCCGAGCGGAAAGCATATACACCCACATGCTTGTAGTATGCAGTCTTGTCAATCCACTTCTCAGGTTCTATACCACGGCAATAAGGAATAGGCTGCCGACTGAAGTACAATGCTTTGCCAAAATTATCACAAACAACCTTGACATTATTTGGCGAGAACAATTCTTCGGAGCTGCCAATCGGAGTACGCAGCGTAGCTATGTCAGCTTTGCCGCTTTCAATGCTATCAACCAGGCTCTTTATCTGTGAAGCCTGAACAAAGGGTTCGTCACCCTGAAGATTGATCACAATGTCATACAACTCGCCTTTGTCGGCAAGACGTTTCTGCACTTCGCCACAACGGTCAGTGCCACTATTATGGTCCGGCGAAGTCATCATTGCAGCCTCTTTGCCAGCCAATTGGTTAACATGAGTGTATATGCGTTCGTCGTCGGTTGCCACCACCACCCGATCGACACAGGCCACATGACTGGCAGCATTCCACACCCACCCTATTATGCTTTGGCCGCCCAACATCGCCAAAGGCTTGCCGGGGAAACGCGTAGATGCGTAACGAGCTGGTATGACAACTAATACACTCATCCTCTTATTGTTTGAAAAGGCTGTTGAACTCTGCGTCTATACGATTGATAATCCTTCCTAAATCCTCTCGGTCATCAACAAAGTCGTACTCGTCGATATCCACCGTAAGCATCTTGCCCTCATAGTTTTCAGCCCAAGTCTCATAACGGTTGTTGAGGTTGGTCAAGTAGTCGAGACGGATGCTACTTTCCAACTCGCGACCACGCTTCTGTATGTGGCGCACCAGACTAGGAACATCACCACGCAGATAGATAAGCAAATCAGGCTTGGGCAGCAAAGAATAGGCCATTTCGAACAACTTGGTATAAGTGTTCAGATCGCGAGTCGTCATCAGGCCCATGCCCTGCAGGTTGGGTGCAAAGACATATGCATCATCGTAGAGCGATCGATCACGTATAAAACTCTCGCCTGTCGCTTGCAGTTCAGATAATTGCTTAATATTAGCATAGAGCGAATGCACCATCATATTGAACGACCAACGGCGCATGTCCTCATAAAAACTGTTCAAATAGGGATTCTCCTCATTCGGCCCATATATGGGACGATAGCCATAATGCTTGGCCAGAAGCCTTGTCAGCTCGGTCTTTCCTGCTCCAATATTGCCAGAAATTGCTATCTGCATATATTTCTATAAATCTATTTCCAAGCCTTTCATATTGAAAATGAAAGGCATGACAATTAATAGGCGTACTAAATCAAAAAGCAAATATACATAATATTTTTGAATTTTATAAAAAAAAGTTAATATTCAAACATTTTTCGCCGTTATCGAACACCACTAGAGCAATCCAAAGAATATAGACTAACGAAACCATTTCTACGGAAAAACAAGAAACGGCCCAAAGATGACAATCGACAGAACAGTTATTACACAAGTATAAGTCGAAGTGGACAAAATGGTTTTTTAACATCAAACACCATACTTTCAGAAGGTTATGAACCTAAGCACAATAACCACTACAAGTATCTCATTCCATGATATCTAACATAATCCAACTGCTAGTTTTCAACATATTACAAAACACCACAAAAGGAAAAGAAATCAAAGTCCCAATATATTATTTTTTTACCTTCGCGTGCGAAAATCATAAAAAATTCGTAATTTTGCATTTCGTAAGCCTATAAAACAAGGCCACAAGTATCTCATCATAAACCAAACAACCAGACTGTTATGAACAAAATCGAGAACCTTGACGAACTGATCATTTCCGCCCTTCGCGAGGATATTGGCGACGGCGATCACTCTACTTTGGCATGCATACCGCCCACCGCAGTAAATGCCGCAAAGATGGTAGCCAAAGCCGATGGTGTACTCTGCGGTATCGAGGTTGGGAAACGTGTCTTTGAATTAGTAGACAACAGTCTGATAGTAAATATACTTAAGCACGATGGAGAGCATATCACCAAGGGCGATGTGTTGATGACCATAGAAGGCCATGCCGGAAGCATCCTCACCGCCGAACGCACTGCACTCAACTTCATGCAGCGCATGTCGGGCATCGCCACCGAGACCAACCGCATGGTCTCCATGCTCAACGGTCTTGACACCAAACTCCTTGACACCCGCAAAACGACACCGAACATGCGTCTCCTGGAAAAGTATGCCGTAGCTTGTGGCGGCGGCACAAATCACCGTATAGGTCTCTACGACATGGTGATGCTCAAGGACAACCACATAGACTTTGCCGGCGGCATCGAACAAGCCATCGACCGCACTCGCAACTACCTGAAAACGAAGAACAAAAACCTAAAAATCGAGATTGAGGTACGCGACCTAGACGAACTACAGCAGGTACTCGACCACGGTGGTGTGGACCGCATTATGCTCGACAACTTTGACACCGACACTCTCCGCGAAGCTGTACGCCGCATCAACCATAGATATGAGACCGAGGCCAGCGGCGGCATCACTGAAGCCACACTGCGCAAGTATGCCGAGACGGGGGTCGACTTCATTTCGGTAGGTGCCCTCACTCACCACATCAAAAGCATGGATATCTCACTAGTCAAGAAGTGAAAAGCCCTAAGACATATATTCGTCTGGGGGCCGTCAAGGTTCGCCAATGGCGCCGCAAGGCTTTGTACTGGCGTCCCGTACGCTCTACACTCTATTTCCTGCAACATGTGTCACTGCCTGGCAACAAGGGTGTTCCGCTCTACGACGTGCTTCGTTTCTTCTTAGTCGGAATATTCAACGGCGACCTAACCAAGCGCGCCAAGGGTTTGGCCTACAGTTTCCTGACAGCCCTTCCTCCGCTGCTTATCTTCTTTTTCACACTGGTGGCCTTCTTCCCAGTCGACGGGCTCCAGAACGAACTCCTTATGCAACTTGGCGGCATCATGCCCGAGAAGGTGATGACACCCTTGTCGGACACCATAAACGACATTATGGGACACCGCCACACCACCCTGCTTTCGGTGGGATTCATCTCATCCATCGTGCTGGCCGCATCGGGTTTGATGGGTGTCATCTCGTCACTCAACTTTGCCAATCAGAGCATAGAGACACGTCCCTATGTGCAACGCTACCTGTTGAGCATTGCCATGGTGTTTGTACTGTATATTGTCATCGTGCTCACGTTGGCGCTGCTCATTGGACATAAGTTCCTACTTCAGATTATCTATGCCCAGGGCTGGTTGAGCTACAGCAAGACTAATACCGTGCTATTCAACATCGGCCGCTGGTTGCTACTCACCTTCGCCACCCTCTTCGCCGTATCGTTCATATATTATTGGGCCCCCGTCAAACGGCAGAGGGTGGGCTTTTTCTCGGCCGGCAGCGTGCTGGCAACAGCCATGTTCTTTGTGCTGACCTGGGCTTTGGGTATCTATCTCAACAATTTCAACAACTACAACCTGCTCTACGGTTCCATAGGTACGCTGCTCATGCTCATGTTCTGGATATATTTCAACTGCATAGTGCTACTCATGGGCTACGAGTTGAACATCAGCATATACAACGGCAGCATCGTGAAGAAGAACCGCGACAGCCGCCGACAGATTAAACAACGCATACAATCTCTACGCAATGATAATACAGAAAGAACGAGGAAAAGTGGTGTCGCCGACGTCGACGCCGCGCGAGAAGTTTAAGATGATCGCCAAAACAATGGTGAGCCTCGAGGAGGTACTCGCCGACGAGCTGACAACCCTTGGTGCCGAAAATGTCGTAGTCGGCAACCGCGCCGTGGAATTCGAGGGCGACATGCGCCTGCTCTACCGTGCCAACTACTGCTGCCGCACGGCTTTGGCCATCCTGAAGCCCTTCGCCGAGTTCGACGCCAACGACGAGCAGGAACTCTACGACCAGGTGTACAAGATACGCTGGGAGAAGATCCTCGATGTCGACTGCACCTTCATGATCGACAGCACCACCAGCGGCGAGGTGTTCACACACAGCTATTATGCTGCCCTCAAGACCAAAGACGCCATCGTCGACCGCTTCCGCCGCAATTTCGGCAAACGTCCCTCCATTGATACTGAGGAGCCCGACTATAAGTTCAACCTGCACATCCGCGACAACCATGTCACCTTGCTGATGAACGCCAGCGGCGACTCGCTGCACAAGCGTGGCTATCGCCAGGGCGTCGGTATAGCACCCATCAACGAGGTGCTCGCAGCCGGATTGCTGCGTCTGGCTGGCTGGAAGTGCGACTGCAACTTCTACGACCCCATGTGCGGCTCGGGCACTCTGCTCATCGAAGCCGCCATGATGGCCAATAACGTGCCGGCACAGTACTACCGCGGCAACCGCTTCGGTTTCATGCGCTGGAAGGAGTTCAACCTAGGCGAATGGAAGAGCGTCAAAGCCGAAGAGGACCGCAAGATCGGTAGCCTCGACTTCGAAGGCGAGATTTGGGGCAACGATATCGACCCACAGGTCATAGAACAGTGCGAGAAGAACCTCGAATACACCAAGCTGCACCATGACGTGATGCTGCACATAGGTTCCTTCGAAGACCAGGAACTGCCCGAGGGCCGCACCCTCATAGTCACCAATCCTCCCTATGGCGAACGCATCAAGGTTGAAGACCTCAACGCCATGTACGAGAAGTTGGGCGACACCTTCAAGCGCCTCTATGGCGAGAACTGCGAGGTGTGGCTCATCACCAGCGACTTCGAGGCCATGAAACATATCGGACTGCGTCCTTCGCGCAAGATTCCTGTGCAGAACGGTTCGCTCGACTGCCGTTTCCTCAAGTTCGAACTCTACGAGGGCTCCAAGAAAGCCAAGTATCAGCAGGATGCTGAATAGCGACGAGGTCAAGCGCATAGCCCTCGAAGTGGGTTTCGATGCCTGCGGTGTGGCCCGTGCCGACGCACTCACGGACGACGAGTACCCTCTACGACAATGGCTTGCACGAGGCTGGCATAGCGACTTGGCCTACATGGAGCGCAATGCCGACAAACGCATGGATCCTCGTCTGCTACTGCCCGGAGCCCGCTCGGTAATCTGCTGTGTCAGCAAGTACGGGCCACCTGACACCTCGCGCACCGACGGCGTGGCAGCCTACGCTCAGCACCGCGAATACCACGATGTGGTGAAAAAAATGCTGCACGCACTCAGGGAACAACTGAAGATAGACGGCAAACTGTGCTGCGACACAGTACCCATCAGCGACAAGCACTGGGCGGCACGCGCCGGACTGGGCTGGATTGGACGACACACACTGCTGGTAACACCGCAATGGGGCTCATGGGTCAACCTCGGAGAGATAGTGACCACCGAAGAATGCGACACCTACGACTGCCCAATCGCCAACAAATGCACCGACTGCAACCTCTGCGTCGACGCGTGTCCCAACCACGCCATATCATCTCTCGCCTCTCAAAGTGCGACCTATATGATTGACGTACGCCGCTGCACGGCCTACTATACCACACACCACCCCAAGGCCATTCCGCCCGACGTCGATGCACATGGCTACACACAAGGCTGCGACATCTGTCAGCTGGCTTGTCCGTTCAATTAATGTATTGAGGGTTTCGGTACCCGTATCGGGAACCACGACCGCACAGGCTGGTTCAGCCCGAGGCCGTTCATGTAGTTGTATGTCGCAAGGCGAAGCGCTGCACCCACGGCTTCGATGTCATAGTCGAATTGCGGTTCCCAGTCGACCTCGTTGTTGCAGAAGCTGTTTGGTTCCACCGTGGTGCGGCGGGCACCATAGCGTTCGGGGTTGAGTCCGCTGGGACTGTGGCAGGTCATGGCATAACGATGCCAGAAGGCGCTCTGCACTATACCTTCGTCGAACATGCGCCGCACGGTCTCCAGAGCATCGACGCTCTCCTGCAGAGTCTCGGTGGGAAAACCGTACATGAGGTAGGTATGTACCATGATGCCTGCATCGCGCAGGTGGCGGCAGGCCTCGACGGTCTGCTGTATGGTGACGCCCTTGTCAATCAGTCTCAGCAGGCGGTCACTGGCCACCTCCAGACCACCGCTGACGGCCACCATGCCGGCCTCTGCCAGAAGGTCGCAGAGCTCGGCGGTATAGGCTTTCTCGAAGCGTATGTTGCCCCAAAAACTGACGGCTAGGCCGCGCCTCAGTATCTCTTCCGCCACCTCTTTGAGCAACTTCGGCGGCAGTGCTTCGTCAACAAAGTGGAAACCCGTTCGGCCGGTCTGAGCTATGATACGCTCCATGTGGTCAACCACCGTGGCTGCCTTGGGTGAGTGATAGTTGCCGATATAGTCGAGCGAAGTGTCGCAGAAAGCACAGCGATGCCAATAGCAGCCGTGGGCCATCACCATCTTGTTCCACCGTCCCTGGCTCCACAATCGGTGCATAGGGTTGGTCATCTCGGTAAGCGAGAGGTATTTGTCCAGCGGCAAGTCGCTGAAATCGGGACAATATTGGTCGGCATCGGCGTGACCGTCAATGACGACCTCGTCGCAGAACTCATAGATGCGATGGTCTGACAGCTGCCGCCACTCGGTATTTGGGAACCCACCTCCAATCTCGACGGCGACATCTGCCCGGGCTTTTATCCACTGTCCGCAGCGCAAAGCGCCATACAGGCAGCCGGGGAATGGAACCGTGATGCAGACCTTGTCTAATGTGGAAATCCGGAAATTGAAAGTTGAAAGTTTTTCTTCCAATATTTCCAACATAAGGCGGTCAATCGGCGACGGTTCCTGCTGCAGTTCGGCGTACAGAGGGTCGAATGTAGGGGCGTCGTTGCTCAGATATTCCGCATAGCGCACCAAGTCGAAATGTGGGTCTATATTCTCACGGATATGGTCGGCAATATCCTCAATGAAGAGTGTAGCCAGATGCATGGCCTTGTCGGTAGTACCTGCCACACCGAACGACCATTCGAGGTTGTCTCCATCAAGTTGTTCGAAGCGTTTACCCTCGGGCAGCAAGCTTCTGTTGGCAATACGCGGACCCAAGGTGTCGTCCTGTCCGCGCAAAAAAGACTTCACAGGCCCGATAATACGAGCCTGTGAAGTCAGTCCGATGCTTTCAAGAAATTCGGGGCTCAGCACCCGGTCAACCAACTCGATACCGAGGTCCAGTTGCAGTACCTCATGACCTTGCTCAACAAAACATCCTTTAAGATACGCCGTGGCGGGATAGGGAGTGTTGAGCTGCGTCAGCGGTGGAGTGATGAGCAGAATCCTCAACCCTTATTTTCTTTTACCGCGCTTGGTGGCGGGAGCAGTCTTGGTGTCGGTGATGCCGAGCTTGGCTTTGATGTGAGCGGGAATGGCATCCTTGTGGACTACGATGTTCATGGTCTTGTAGCGAACAAAGGCCTTGCTGCAGAAGAAGTTGCCGCCGAACTCGCCGTTGTACTTGCCCCAGCTGTTCTTCACCATGTAGTACTCGTTGCCCATCTGGTCCTTGGCGGTGCCGTAAATCAGCATACCGTGGTCGTCGGTGGTCTCCCAGTTGTCGTAGGCCTGCTGGCGCTCCTCCTGGGTCACCCAGCGCTGCGGCGTGGGGTGCTTGGCGGCCTCGTCGGCGATGTCGCCGGCCTTCATGCCGCTCCACTTGGCCTGGTCGCTGCCGACACCGCTCTTCGGAGCCTCGGTGGCGGGCAGCACGGCGAAGCCCTTGCGGGTGTAGCGGAAGCCCGGCTCGCTGACGTCGGCGCCCCAAGCAACGGTATAGCCGTTCTCGATGGCATAGTCAAAGACCTCCATCATCTCGTCGAGCGGAAGATTCCAGCTCAGGCCCCAACGCCAGTTGTCCTGGATTTCAAGGACGAACTGCTCGTAGAAGGGATGGTGGGTATAGCTGGTGATGCTGACATAGTCGTCGGGGTTCAGACCCAAGCTCTCAGCGAAGCTCTTCGGGGTGTACTTGACTCCTTTGTAGGTGAAGTCCTCGGGAATCTTGCCAAGGTAGATCTCGTGCACGGCGGCAATGGCTTTCAGCCACAGCGGCTGGCCGTCGGGACCATACTGCAGTTTTTTCAACTTGCCTTTGGCGATGGCCTCGACCATCACGTCGGTCAGGGCGCTGAGCTCGGTGTGGTTGCTGAGGGTGTCGCCGTACATGGCGCCGGCGGGCATCACCTCGTCGGGCACCATGCCGTAGTTGCGGAGGCAGTAGAGGACATCGTTGAAGGCACCGCCCTGGGCGAAGCTCACATCGCCGTGGGTACGCACGGCAGCCATGGCGCGGTCGTTGTAGGTCTTCTCGACCACGTACATCTCACTGAGGTCGTACTCGCCCTTGCCCATGCGGAGCAGCTCGCTCTCGAGGAAGGCGATGGTGCTGTAGCTCCAGCAGGTGCCGGCGTTGTTCTGGTTCTTCACAGAGGTGATGGGCAGAGCTTTGATGGTGTCGAACTTGTAGCCCTCGTCCTCTTTTTTCTCTTCCTGTGCGAACACAGTGCTGGCGCAGATGGCAATGGCGCCAAGGAATAGGAATGCTTTTTTCATCTGTATGTAAATATTATTTATAATTTATTGCGCATAATTGCGGTGCAAAGATACGAAGATTTCCCGACATGGTGAAAATAAATTTGGCCTCTCCTATTCCTCCGGGGCGAACATCGGGTCCCAGGCGGGGAGCATGATGGGCTGCTGATCCATCATGGCGCGGATGTTGGCGGGGATGTACTTCTCCTCGAGGACCACGCGGAACATGTACTCGTTGAACCAGTCGTTGGTCATGATGAGGTTGCCCTGCCAGCCGTAGTTGGGGCCCCAGCTGTTCTCCACCATCCACTTCACCGGCTTGCCGTCCTTGTCGAGGTCGACGGCGCAGAGGGTCATGGCGTGCGAGGAGCCGCTGGCGTAGGTGGCCACGCGCTGCTTCTTGTCCATGCCGAAGGTGGTGCCCATCAGGCTCTCATAGTCGAAGTTGTTCATGTCCATCAGGCCGTTGTCACGGTTGAGGAACTTGCCCACGTCGCAGCTGAAGTACATCATGGTGCTGTCCTTGATGGAGGCGATGCACATGGGGGCGATCTCCTCCATGGGCAGGTTGAGGTAGCGCCAGTTCTGGCCGTCATAGACGTGGCGGTCGTACTGGATTTCATACACCTTGTAGTACTCGCGCGTGGGGTCGTTCATCACCATGTAGTACTTCGAGAAGTCGGTCTTGGCGAACTTCTCGTAGAACTCCTTCGGTGTGTAGGTGGCGGTCTCCACTATCTCGCCTTTGACGTCCTTCTGCTGCCAGGTGAACTGTGCCGGAGGCTCGCCCATGGTGAGGGCCAGCATGCGGTAGATGGTGCCGAGCATCTCGGTCTTCTTGGCCTGCAGCTTCTGCGGGGTCATGCCTTTCTGGGCTGCCATCTCGCGCAGGGCGAGACCGTCCTCGCGCAACTTGAGGGCTATGAGGTTGCTGATGCTCGACGTGTTGTTGGTGTTGTAGGTCTCGGGCATCACGTCGGCAGGCACGAGGCCGTACTTGTCGATGAGGTTGGCCACGCCGGTGAACTGGCCGCCGTCGCCAATGGGGTTCTTGAAGAGCCACTGCACCTCCTGGTCGTCGATGGGCTTCTTGTAGGTGTCGATCATGGCCTGCAGGAAGAGGTTACTCTTCTCCAGCTGGTCGTAGAAGAAAAGGTAGGCTTGCGAGAACTGGAAGTCGGCGGGCAGGTGGTGCTTGCGGATGGCCTGGTTGCGCAGCACATTCATGCCGGTGAACATCCAGCAGCGGCCACTCGATTTCTGGTCGGTGACGGCCTTGCTGACCACGCGGTTCGAGAAGTGCGAGTCGAACTTGGTGGCGTTCTCGTAGTTCATGGCCAGCTTGGCGGGGCTCTGGTTCACCATGATGTTGCGCAGAGCCTTGTCGCTGGCGTTGCCGCCGAAGCCTTTCTTCATCTGCTGCATCATCTCCGTGGTGATGCCGCCGTTGTACTCGGGTTGGGCCTGTTTCTTCTTCTGGGCCATGGCGCCGCCGCAAACGAGCATGGCGCCGAGGGCTAATGCAAAGTACTTTGTCTTCATGTTATTATTGTTTAGTGATTTGCAATGTAGTTGAGTGCTGCGTCGAGCTGCGGCTTGAAGCTGTGGGCGGGGTCGTCCTTGCGCAGCACCTCCTCGTCGGGTATCAGGCCTTCGCCCTCGCTCACACGACCGTTCATAAGGGCCTCGAAGGTCGAGGTGTATACATAGTGGTTGTAAGCGCTGCTGTTGCCGAAAGGACCGCCGTAGCCGAGGTCGACGGCATCGGGCTGCAGCGGGCCGGTGCCGCCGTAGGTACGCTCGCCGACGATGTATGCCGTGGGGAACATGGACTTGATGACCATGGGCTCTATCTCGGCCATGCTCACAGAGTTGATGTCGACTATCACCACGTAGGGTATGTTCTCGGCGGTGATGTCGCGGTGGTAGTTACGGTTGGGGTCTTGGTAGTAGGGGCACCATACGGAATACTCCAGGCGGCCGGGGCCTTCCTTGTAGCGTGTCTTGAAAATCACGGAACGCTCGTTGATGAACGAGCCCACGACGTAGTCGAGGTCGTCCTGGTAGCCACCGCCGTTGGAGCGGGTGTCGAGGATAATGCCGCCCAGCTGACTGCGCGGAGTGTTGCAGGCCACGCTGAGCCAGCGGTCTATTATCACCTGTGCAGAGTCACCCACCATGTCGCGCATCACCGGGGTGAGGGCGGCGTTGGTAGTCCAGAGGTAGGGCACTATGCGCCCGTCGGCGAGGGTGAAGAGGCAGTAGTAATAGTCTACATTGACACCAAACTCAGGAATATAGGCTGTGGCGTTGCCCTGCTCGGCGACGGTGTATTGGCCCGCAACGCCGGCAAGGAAGGCTTTCATGCCCGCCTGGGCGGCGGCACGGCTCTCGATATAGTAGTCGCGGCTCTGCACCTCGAGCAGCCCGGGACGGATGATGACGCGCGGGTCGGCCTCGCCAGGGGCGGGGTGCAGATTCCTCACCAAGAATGTCATGTGGTGGTCGCGCATCTTGCCCACAAGGCCTAGGTAGAGCTCATTCAGCTCGGCTGTACGCACATATCCGCTGTCCTTGTATTTCTCGTCGAGGGACTCGAAGCGCGGCAGGTAGCGCTCGTAGGCGGCGTCCCAGTCTACGGTGTCCACGTCCCAGAAGACATAGCCGGTGCTCATGCATTTCCACAGGTATTGGAACTGTTCCGTGTATGTGTTGTAGGCCAGCTTGCTGTTTTCGTCCGTGTATGGCATATAGTCGGCCTCCTTGCGGCAGGCGGCGAAGAGCATCGTCGCCGCAACAGTGAGTATGATGTATCTCTTCATGGCATTCATAGTTTATAGTTGACGTTGAGACCTATCGACAGCGTGTTGAGGTAGCGTGGGTCGGCCAGGTGCGGCGAGCCTTTGTGGTGCGACGTCAGGTCGTAGTAGTACATGGCGTATAGTCCCACCTCCCGTTTGTCGTCTATCGAGTAGGAGAGGCCTGCTCCCAAGGCGACGCCGGCATTGAGGCGTGCATCCTCGTCGGTAAACTCACACCGCTCGTCGAAGTCTTCGAAGTATACATAGTAGTCTGTCATCCAGAATGTCTTGCCCATGCGCCGTTCGCCGAGCCAGTAGCCGCCGTAGCCGCCGGCCAACATGTGCCCGCGCAGCTGCTCGCCGCCGAAGGAGAAGTCGGCCACCACGGGCAGCATCAGGTAGCTGTTGATATGCTCAGTCAATACGGGGTCCAGGTAGTTGAGGTTGCGGTCCATGCGGTGCGAGCGCTGCATGAAGCTGAGGGTGGCACGCACCGCCAGCCACGAGTTGAACGTATAGCTTCCCTGCACACCAGCCTCGAAGCCGCCAAGGGCCGAGTAGGCCTCGTCCATGCGACCGCCGTCGTAGCGGCTGATGGTGGTGCTTGTCCACCCACCGCGCACTCCCACAGTCCACTGTGCCGTTGCGCCGCCGCAGAAAAGCATGGCCCCGAGTGCTACTACTAGATATTTCTTCATCATAAGAAGGTCTGATTATATATTTCGCGGTGCAAAAGTACACTTTTTTTCTGATATATCGGATATTATGTGTATCTTTGCAGCCGAAAACATTTAATAACATAATGATATGAAGAAAGTATTGTTATTTGCAGCCGCCGCTGCTTTGCTGCTTCTCGGTGCCTGCAAGCAGAAGACCGAAGCCCCCGCCGAGGTGGCTCCGACCGACAACATCTACCAGTTCACCGTCCTCGACGGCGTAGGCAACCCCGTCAGCCTCGCCGACTACGAGGGCAAGGTGCTGCTGGTGGTCAACACCGCCACCCAGTGCGGCTTCACACCGCAGTACACCGAGTTGCAACAGCTCTACGACAAGTACAGCGCCCAGGGTTTCGAGATTCTCGACTTCCCCTGCAACCAGTTCGGCGAACAGGCCCCGGGCACCAACGAGGAGATCCACGCTTTCTGCACCGGCAACTACAACATCACCTTCCCGCAGATGGCCAAGATCGACGTCAATGGCGCCGACGAAGACCAGAGCCCGCTCTATGCATGGCTCATCGCCAAGGCTCCCTTCGCTGGCTTCGACACCACCGCCAGTCCCATCGCCGCACGTCTCGACCAGATGTTCCGCCAGCAGGACAGCCTCTACGACCAGAACCCCGACATCAAGTGGAACTTCACCAAGTTCCTCATCGACCGCAACGGCAACGTGGTGCGCCGCTTCGAGCCCTACGAAGGCTATGTGCCCGTCGAGGCAGCCCTCAAGGAACTGCTCTGACGGCATCCTCGCCTCCGGCACACACACCAATTAGAAAACCCCGTCCATCTCTGGGCGGGGTTTCTAGATCTAAAAATCTAAAACAAATTACCTTTTTTTCAGTTTTAAGTTTTAAGCTGTTAGTTTTAAGTGACTGCGCAAGCACTCACAGCTTACAGCTCACAGCTTACTATTCGGCCTTCTTGGCCCTGCGGGCACTTCAAGAATCCGATTACTCGGCCTTCTTGGTCCTGCGGGCACTTTAAGAATCCGATTACTCGGCCTTCTTGGCGTACTTTTTGTACTTGTTCATGAACTTGTCGACGCGACCGGCGGTGTCAACCAGCTTCAGCTTACCAGTGAAGAAGGGGTGCGAGGTGTTCGAGATTTCGAGTTTCACCACGGGATACTCCTTGCCGTCGGTATAAACCACGGTCTCTTTGGTGTTGGCACAGCTCTTGGTGAGGATCATGTTGTCGTTCGACATGTCTTTGAACACCACGAGGCGATAGTTTTCGGGATGGATTCCTTTTTTCATTTTCTTAATTTTTGCCGTCTATCCCGTTGACTGATAGACGATTGTTTATAATTCGGTTCTAATTTTCGTGATGCAAAGATACAACAATTTTCCGAACTGGCAAAAAAAAGTTTAAAAATCACCTTTCTTGTGGAGGCAAACGACACCGGTTCCGGCGTGGTGTCACTCCGGCGGCGCCTCCGCCATAGCTGCGCCAGCCGATTCTTCACTCTTCATTCTTAGCTCTTCACTCCCAGCGCCTGCCGATTCTTCATTCTTCATTCTTAACTCTTCACTCCCAGCGGCTTCACCGCCGAGGGGCACCCACACGCTCTCGCTCCAGCGGCCGTCGGGGCTCTGCACCAGCAGCCACACCTGCAGCTCCTCGCCAACGAACTTGTCGGGCAGGGCCACCGACAGTTTCTTGTCCTTGCGGAACGCGGGCTTCGACATCAGGCTCCGCTTCAGCCCAGGCGCATACACCATCAGGCGCACCAAGTCGTGACTGTAGCCGTGCCCTTTGTCGTAATTGACTTCCAGCACGTTGTGCTCCTTCATCTCACGTCGCGGCGACTCTACCTGCGCCACGTCGCCCATGCTCAGCCTCAGCTTCCGCCAGTCCACCTCGAACACACCGCCCGCAACTTCGTTGGGCTGGTTCTCTCCACTGCGGCCGCGCTCCACCAGGCTGAAAGCCCCCTGGTTGATGCTCACGAAGAGGTTGTAGCACGTCATGCCCATCTGGCGCGCCATGTCGCTCATGCTGGGCACTATGGCGTCGCGCAGGTCAGCCGCCAGCTGCACCTCGCGCTTGAACATCTCGCGGTGCGCCACCTGCTCCGGCGTGCGCGGATTGTGCACCGCCGTCGGACGCGACCGCATGCACCACTTC
>ONDE01000005.1 GCA_900316515.1 uncultured Bacteroidales bacterium
CGGCGTCTACAAGTTCAACGTCAACAGCCCCATGCGCGTGAATGGGGCCCTGCGACTCGAGAGCAACATTGAGATGGTCGGCGGCATCAACATCAACAGTAGCAACATAGCTCTAAACTCCAACGGCAGCGCAGTCTTTTCCGGCCAAGTGCAAATCGGCAACGGTTTCAATTGCGATGCCACAGGTCACCTAAAGGTAAAAGACCTGTGTGTCACGCTCTCCGGCTGGTCCGACTATGTCTTCGACGAGGGCTACCGTCTTATGCCGCTAGGCGAAGTGGAGCAATATGTCACCGCTCACCGCCACCTGCCCGACGTGCCATCGGCTTCAGAGGTGGAGGAAAACGGCGTGGACGTGGGCGAGATGAACAAACTTTTGCTGCAGAAGGTCGAGGAACTGACGCTCTACGTCATCGACCTACAGAAACAGATTGACGAACTGAAGTCGAACAGATAAAAACAATTGCCATGAAACCAAGAACCAACATAACAATAATACTATGCTCACTGATGGCTGTTTGCACATTTGCAGGGTGCATGAAACCCATTACATGTTCCTGTTTCCCGAACAACCCGGGTCCTTTTGACCACTATACGCCAGATAAATATACAATTTCATGGACATATTTCAACCCCGTTTCCAAAGTCCAAGAGTATTTTTATCATCACGACTCAACACTCAGTGCCCACGATGGAGATACAATAATGCTGGTTGGCAGAATCCCTAACGTCGAAGTCCCAATTGTCGGTGGAGCTGGATTCACTCTCACCACTTTAAAAGAACATTTAGAAGAGGATGAATGTGTTTCTTGTTACCCCACTATCGCTATAAAAATGCCTGAAGGCCGTTTGGTGGAATCGTGGCTGGCAGAGAAAGGCAGGGTTGTGTTCGTCAAAGGCACAATAAGAAACCTCGGTTATGAACATATATGGCATCCTAATGGGTTTGAAAATAGTAAAAATGTCCGATTTGTAATTGATGCCATCCAACTAGATTCGGTTAAATTTTAGTATTATGAAAAAATATTTTTTGATAATAGCAACAGCCTTATGTCTGAGTGCCGCGGTGCCATGCCATGCACAACCGGCAACGGCAAACGAAGCCAAAATCGTTGCACAGACATATCTTGGCAGAGACACCACACAGGTGAGGAACCGTGTGGCAAGGGTGACAATGGACAACGACCGCAACGGTACTCCTTTGATGTACGAAGTGATCATGAACGACAGCACCATCGTTCTTGTTTCCGGAAGCAAGGCCACCAACCCTATCCTTGCCACCTATAAAGAAGCAACAGGTATTTTTGAGACGAACAATCTCCCTTGTGGTCTGTCGGTACTTGTAGACTTCTACAGGGAAGCGATTGCTTTCGTTGACGAGAACAATGTGCGTGGAGAAATCAACGATGAATGGAAAAGGCTGTTGAATAGAGAACGCCCGCAACCTCAAAGAGTGACTATCGGTCCCTTTTTAACTACACGATGGGGACAAAGTTATTCCAATGACAGCGCGGAAGTTAATGCATACAACATGTTTACCCCTGATATTTGTACTGGAGGACGTAATTGTCTTGCCGGGTGCGTGGCAGTTGCAATGGGCCAAGTAATGAACTACTACAGACACCCAATAATCACCTATAAGCCAAATGGTTTTTCCGAACAATACGACTGGTGTCACATGCCCGATGTTTTAACAAGTCAAAGCCCTCTTTTTGAACACGAATGTGAAGCTGTTTCCAGACTGCTTTTTGAATGTGGCGAAATGGCAGATATGCAATATGGATGTACTGCATCCGAGACCAATAATGACACAGCAAAGGGGGCCTTGATCAGTTATTTCGGTTATTCTCAGGATGCTCAATTAATAAAACGGAATAATTATTTATACGCATACTATTTTCGAGACCGGATAAAAGCAAATATATTGGGAAGTCGGCCTGTGATTATTGGAGCAAGAGATCGTATAACCGACAATTTACATTCTTTCGTTTGTGATGGATATAAAGATGATAACCTTTTCCACTTTAATTGGGGATGGAACGGCTATTTTAACGGTTTTTATTCTTTTTTGTTTAATATAGATATACAACACGCTGATTTTAATCAGGACTTTGATGCAATCGTTTACATTCGTCCTGATGAAAACCAGACATATGACATCTGCGACTGGGAAATGCACCTTGAGAATTTCTATACAGATTTCTATTCAAATGATATAGTTGATCCAATTACATATCCGCCATATTACAACACACCGAAAACAACAGCTGTGTTGTACAGCGCAGATATTTCGAGTGATGAAGACTGGAGAACCATTCCCGCTTACAAGCCAAATCCTATCGAGTATCGTGCCCACACAGAAATACACCTTCAAAATGGTTTTACCGCCGAATATGGCTGTGATTTTACAGCCACAATCGACCCCTGTGAAGAATGTGAAGAAAGAAATTATGCCGGTGAGGTTATAGGCGAAACAGATGTTGAGTTTGGAGAAGCCATGCCGGACATGGCTGCCGGCAGACCAAGCATTGCTACGGAAGGCCTACGCGAGGAGACCGTTCTCTATCCTAACCCCACCGACGGCGAACTAACCATAGGAGTTGACGGCGAGGTGCAGTCCATCGTCATCTATAACGCCATGGGCCGTCCTATCGGCGGCTGGAACCTCCGCGCCATCACCCCCGACCATGTGACCCTCGACCTAACACCCCTGCCCCGCGGCTCATACATAGTCCGCATACACACCCCAATGGGCACCGCCTCGCGCAAGCTGATACTGCAATAGGTTTTACATTACAAAAATATTACGGAAACAACGGAAGAATTACGAAAACGTTTCTGTTATTCACCCAAGGATGCTCCGCCCGCTCCGGCGGAGCCTAAAAAAGAAGGGAGCCTCCGCAGGGAGAGACAAAACACATAACAATAAGAAAGCTCTTCCCTGCCTCCTCGGCACCCGTACACGGAGCATCCAACTCCGCACAATATCAACGTCATATCATCGTTATTATTGTGCAGCAGGTGTGCCGGTAAAACAACAATGACAAACCAACAAAAAACAACACCATGACGTGGCGGGCTACAAGTCCATCTTCGGCCACGAATCAACCGAATGGAATGTCGCATTAAATTACATGGACGACTACAATTGGTACAACTATATCATGCGGTCATCTATAGATACCTCTGTAAACGAGACAAAATACAAAAAAATAGAGATTTATTCTTCAGCTGCCTGGGAACGAGATATCCTGCTCCGCGAAGATACTACAACGGGAAAAGTATGGCTGCGTTGCGTAGGGGGAGATGACTGGCTGGAACAAAGAATCGGGGTAACAGACACTGATTTTCTAATAATGGATATGAGTATGGAGATTGGAGACAGCATTTTTTTGTTTTTGTCTAGCATGACTTTCGATTTACTGTGGGAAGATTGGTTCTATGTCAGATGTATAGACACCATTAATGGCCATAAAACGATACATTTGCAAAACGAACAAAACTATACAATAGACTTCATTGAAGGCATCGGCGCGTCAAACCTATTTGACGTTATTGAGCCATGGCATTTTTACAGTGCATTGGTATGCTGCCATAAGGACGGTGAACTTATATATCACAAAACCGTCCCTGGTCATCCTGACGAGAACTGCATAATACCATATGTCGGTATTGAAAATAGCGCGGTAGAGTCATCCGTCTCCGTGTATCCCAACCCTTGCAGCGACTGGATAAGAATCGAAGGAGATAATATTCAATCTGCATGCCTATATGACATACTGGGATCCGTTATAATGGACAATGTTGACGTTCACTCGCCAATCAACCTGTCCAGTTTACCCCATGGTGTATACCTACTACGCGTTGCTAACGGCAACACTTTACTTACAAAAACCATTATAAAAATTTAACATGAAACGAATTGCAATCCGGCATATATATTATTGCTATTAGGAATTACACAAATAATGTTGTCTCATTATTTAAAGTCATAAAAAATTGAAACGTCTATTTATTCTTTTAGTATTGTTTACATGCGCCCCGGCAACATATTCTCAGGACAACCGGAAGCCGCTGGGCCTTTTCTTCAAAGAGTTCCACTTGTCAGCAGAATGTGGATATAATTATTTGCTACCCAGTTTCAAAGAACTTTTCCCAAGCAATTACAACTACGACCACTATTGGCACCACCAATGGTATTTTGCCTTAGCCGCCGAGAACAACACCGTAAAATGGAGAATCGCCTTGGGCCGCGACTACCTGGATTATACTGAAATATACAATCCCGTCAACACCTACTCATATCATGCCGACTATATGCGTCCATCCATGTCGCTGCAATTTTTTTTATTGAAGAAACCGCGCTTGCATATATTGTTTGGGGCTTCTGTCGAGTTATTCTGGATTACCCGATACGACTTCTCTTATGGGAACATTACTTTGCACAATCCAGACATTGGCAGCTCATTCGGTGCCAACATCCTTTTCCCACTGACATTCTCTGTCGGACTGACCGAGAGAAGCCGCGTCAATATCCAAACAGCGTGTGGAACCCATTTACGCGACGACCACCAACTGCCGTACATGGACCACTGGGCACACAGCCCCTACGATGAATCTAGCCTGCGGTCACATTGTCCACTGTATATAGGAGTGGGATATAGTTTCCATTTTAAATAATAAATAAAACAATCATGAAAAAGATTGCAACAATTCTGTTTTTACCCGTCGCACTGCTGTTTGTGTCGTGCAATGACTACGACTATGACGTTGTAGAGGACGAGATGTTCGTAATCACCGAGGAGACCTCGGGGCCTGGTACCGGCTATACATGGTGCTGGGACAAAAAGGACGACATTGTAGACACCCTGAGAAGGTCGTTTATACCATACAACGCAGAGCGCATTGGCGGCCCGGGAGTGGAGCGCTGGGTATTTGTCGGCAAGCGCAAAGGAACGACAAACATAAAGATGGAACACAAGCAGCCATGGAGATCAATAGTAGATGAAACCAGAACGTATAGTGTGCGGGTAAAATAGCCTGATACTGCAATAGAGCACACCATGGCTATCGCCTGCGGGCGATCCGACCACAGCCCCGTAGGGGGTGGCACAACAGCAAAACGTTGTGCCGCCCCTTACAGGGCTGTAATTTTTTTTCCAATTTTCCTATAATTTTGAGGCCGGAGGCCAACCCTCAAGCCCCTGTAAACCAGCCCTTGAGTTGCTACCATCTCTTACTATGCTCCTACTGCTCCGCTTATACTCCAATTATATAAATTTTCTCTAGTAGGCAATAATATGTCTGAATCAACGTTAAGACTACTAAAAAACAACTTAAATATACCGAATCATGGCTAGGCAGACGGCAGGATTTATGGGAGGATTCCACGGAAGGCTCGGGCCTGCAGTGGGTTACATGTGGCGCGGGGTGTGGTGCGTGCGGTCGTACAACCCGCATCCGCGCAATCCGCGGACCGAGGCGCAGACCGCGCACCGCGAGATGTTCAAGCGCGAGGTGCAGCTGGCATCGTACATGAGCTGGGCGGTGAACCTGGGCTTCCGCGATTTGTCGTACGAGAACGGCATGACGCCGTACAACATGTTCGTGCACCTGAACCAACATGCGTTCTCGCTGGTGGAACGCGACCGAAGTGGAGCGAACCAGCCCAACGAAGGTGGGGCTGGCATCTTCACGGTGGACTACGGCGCGTTGCGCTTGTGCAGCGGGCCGGTGGCTGGCGTGACGTTCGGCGCTCCGGTGTGGGGCGAGGACAACGTGCTGACAATCACGTTCGACCGCGACGGGTCCACTCTGCGGGGCGACAAATACGACAGCGTGTATCTGTATGCTTATTGCCCGGACATGGAGGACGGATTCCTGGCGGCTCCGGTCTACCGCCGCACGAAGAAGATAACCGTGGCCCTGCCCGACAGCTACGCCGGCCACGACGTGCACCTCTACGGCATGATTGTCAACGAGGAAGGCGAATGGAGCGAGACCATCTACGCCGGCTGCGTGATCAGTGAGGAGTGTGGAGTGAGGAATGAGGAGTTGGCAGAGCCTGCGGAGCGGGCGGCACAGAATGGCCGTGGGCCCACGGAAATGGACGAAGGGGCTCGGGCAGAGTTCCGTAGGGACGGCACGGGGGGAGGCGGCGGAGGCACGCCTTTGGGGCTGACCTAGAGCCTGCCGCACATACCGCAGGCTGGCAGCCTGTCCGCGGAAGAAAATGAAACCCCGCAGGGCAAAACCGCCAAACACCTCGTCGTGGGGCGGTAGCCCAATTCGAGTAATTCGCCAGTAATTTAATTCGAGTTAATTCGCGTAATTCGCCGTTAAAAAATCACATAAAGTATTACGGAAACTTAGATATTATTGCATTTGAAAAATAAAAACTGCGGCAACATAATAAAACGCTGTTTGCGCCGTTATCAACGGCAAAACAATTAAACATCAACAACAATGAAAAAAGGAGCAATAGCAATTATCGCCATCGTGGCCGTGGTGGCCATCATCGTAATGTGGGGCATCGGCGTGAACAACCGCCTTGTCACCGCCGACGAGAACGTGCAGAAGGCCTGGAGCCAAGTGGAGAACGTATATAAACGCCGCATGGATCTGATACCGCAGCTGGTGGCCACGGTGCAGGGCGCCGCCGACTACGAGAAAAGCGTGCTGACCGAGGTCACCAACGCCCGCGCCGGCGTGGAGCAGACCAAGGTGGACCCCTCGCAGCTGAGCGAGGAGCAGATAGCAGCCTACCAGAAAGCACAGGACAACCTCAGCAAGGCCGTGGCCAACACCATCAAGGTCACCGTGGAGCGCTACCCCGAGCTGACCGCCACCCAGGGCTTCCGCGACCTGCAGACGCAGCTCGAGGGCACCGAGAACCGCATCACCGTGGAGCGCGGCAAGTTCAACGAGGCCGTGCAAGGCTACAACACCATGGTGCGCCGTTTCCCGGCCAGCATCATCGCCGGCATAGCAGGCTTCCAGAAGAAAGGCTACTTCACAGCCCCCGAGGAGGCCGCCGAACCCGTGAAGGTGGAGTTTGATTTCTAGTAGTCGAGTAGACAGTAGTTAAGTAGTTAAGGAGTTAAGGAGGAATGCTTAGGGCTGTCAAGCATATAGTCGTGGTGCTGGCGCTGGCACTCTGCGGAGGGTCGTTGCATGCCGAGTGGCTGCCCGAGCGCAGCAACCGGCTGGTGAACGACTACTCGGGCATGCTCACCGCCGAGCAGCGCGAGGCTCTGGAGCAGCGTCTGGTGGCCTTCGACGACACGACGTCGAACCAGATACTGGTGGTCATCACCCCCACCCTCGAGGGCGACGACGAGAACGCCGCGGCCCAGCGCATAGGTCAGGCGTGGGGCGTGGGCCAGGCCGAGCTGAAGAACGGCGTGGTGATACTCATCAAGAGCAAGACCGAAGAGGAGAACTGGGGCGCCGTGGCCATAAGCACGGGCTACGGCGTCGAGGGCGCACTGCCCGACGTGTTCTGCAAGCATATCATCGACGAGCGCATGCTCTCGCCCCTCGGCGAGGGCGACTACTACCGCGCCATCACGGCAGCCCTCGACATCATAGAGCCCGTGATGGCAGGCGAATACAGCTACGCGCAGTACCGCCGCGACGAGCGGCGCGAAGGGCTGATAGCCCTCGGCGCCTTCGTGCTGTTCATCGCCATAGTGATAGTGCTCCTGGCCGTATGGGCCAAGAAGCACCCCGACCAGTGGAACAACAACGGCGGCACCGGCAGCGGTGGCAGCTACTTCGGAGGCATCCCCATGGGAGGCCATCGTGGCGGCTTCGGCGGCGGTTTTGGCGGAGGTGGCTTCGGCGGCTTCGGCGGCGGCAGCTTCGGCGGCGGCGGCGCCTCAGGAAGATTCTGACCACTCTGTTACATTACAGCTTTTTTTTATTACAGAAGCATTACTGAAATATCTGAAACAGGCAGAAATAGTTTCTGTAATGTTTCGGCCTTTTCTGTAGGTTTCTGTAAGCCCATAGGCAGAGCCTCGGGAAGATTCTGATATAATTAAGAGTTAAGAATTAAGAATTATTAGAATTGGGGCGTAACATTTTTTTTGCCAGTTAAAAAAATGTTCGTATCTTTGCCGAGCGTTTGCAATTGGGAGAATTGCAATTACGCACTGACAGTCAAAGATATAAACAATAAAAAAGTATACACCATGGGTATCAATGCTAACAAAAAAGTGAAGAGAAGAAAGGTCCGCATCAACGGCAACAAGAACTCCACCAACAACTGGGGTATCACCGCCGCCGGCTGGAACGCTGTCCACAAGGCTATCATCAACGCCGACGAACAGTAGTTCTTCTCTACTACAATGACATTGAGGCCGCACTGCGGCCTTTTTGTTTAATACTCCTTGCCACTGACGCGGCAGAAATCCATTAAATCTCATAAATCTATTCCGCCTGACGGCGGCAATAAAACAACACATCCGCGTAGCGCTTAATTTATAAGATTTATAGATTTCGTGAGCGAAGCGAGCAGGAGACTTTTAGAGAGATGAAACAGACGACACTGTGCTATATCGACGACGGCGAGCGCTACCTGATGCTGCACCGGGTGAAGAAGGAGAACGACGCCAGCCACGGCAAATGGATAGGCGTGGGCGGCAAGTGCGAGGCCGACGAGAGTCCCGACGAGTGCATGCTGCGCGAGGTGAAGGAGGAGACGGGCTTGGAGATCACCAGGTGGCACTACCGTGGCATCGTCACCTTCATCTCCGACACCTGGCCCAACGAGTACATGCACCTCTTCACCGCCGACGCCTGGCGCGGTGAGCCCGACATGGGCATCGATGCCGAAGGCGACCTGGCATGGATAAGGAAAAGCGACCTGCCGGTCACAGATGGTGTCGGCGACCCCGCCCTGACCCTCTGGGAGGGCGACAAGATATTCCTGCGCCTGCTGATGGATGAGCAGCAACCCTTCTTCAGCCTCAAGCTCGTCTACGTGCAGGACGAGATGACCAGCGCCACCCTCAACGGCAAAACTCTCAATTAAACACTTCGACATAGATTAACCACATTCGGCACAATTATTTTCCCCCCAATAATTTTTTTTCGTATATTTGCAGCACAAAACTAAACAAACAAAACTACTTTATCATGAAAAAAATTATTATTTTGGTCACCTCGTTGGCAATCGCTCTATCTTCAGCAGCACAAGGCATAAACAGCAACTGCCAAATCACGTCATTCCCCTATGACATGTGGTCCTACAACACGCTACAGTGCTGGGAAGATGTTCCCGGATATGATAGTTGGAACACTTCCAATTTTTCATACAACATTGGACCAAGCTATAATATAAGCGGACTTGATGGAAATCTGCACCAAGGAGCCATATCAACTCCCAAAATCAACACTGCAGGCACCTATATTGTTAAATGGACGACACATATCCCCGTCACTTTGACAGGAATAAGCATGAACTCTTATGCCAAATTCAATGTCGTCAAGAAAACCACATCCCAGCAAGACCAAGAGTTGAAGGAGAAGTATCTCACCTCATCCATGCAAGGCGACATTGAAGATTCTGTAATTTTAAATATTGCACAAGGAGAGGAGTCACGCATAGTATTCATTGCCGAGGGCAAGAACTTCACCGGCGGTATATCTGTCCAGATTACAGATTTCACTATCCGACAGGAAGGTGGTTCATCTTCTGCATGCGAGATATCCACATTCCCCTACACGATGACCTTCGAAGACGACAACGAACTGTCTTGTTGGAGCATCTATGACGGCGACAACGATGGACTGAACTGGATACTTGCTTCAAGCACAACAAATCCTTTTGGCCATAACAGCAATTCAGCCATTGCATCGGCGTCTTACGATGACGACACTGAGAGTCCGCTTACTCCCGACAACTGGCTTCTTTCTCCTGCCTTTGTACTCACTGCCGGATCTCAATATCACCTCACCTGGTATGCCCAAGGCCTCGACCAAAACTATGCTGCCGAACACTATAGCGTATATGTTTCAACAACTGGCAGCAATCCCAGCGACTTCACCAATTCGGTTTATTCCGGAACAACCACTGCTGCATGGATGCAGCATGATGTTGACCTCAGTTCATATGCAGGACAGACTATATATGTCGCATTTCGTCATCACAACAGTTCTGACCAATATTATCTCTTAATTGACGACATCAGAATCAGCGAGCCCGTACAGTACACTATTACGGTGACCTCCAACGATGAAACCATGGGTACTGTTAGTGGAGGCGGTTCTTTCAGCGCCGGCGCCAACACTACTATCACTGCAACAGCCAAAAACAACTATCGTTTTTCCCGTTGGCAAGACAACAACACCGACAATCCACGCACTATAACCGTCAACGGCAACGCCAGCTACACTGCCTATTTCGAGGCAATCGCCGGCATTGACGATATAGAAGGGCATAATGGAATCATTCTTTATTCGCAAGGGACTTCTATCGTAATAAACGGAGCTGACGGTATGCAGGTCCTTGTCACCGATATTATCGGCCACACAATTCAATCTATCACTGCCACAAGCCAAACACGTGTACAAGTACCTTCCAATGGAGTATATTTCGTACGTGTGAAAGACCATCCAGCCTGCAAAGTAGTGGTTGTTCAGTAAACAACCGACAATAGACAATCCCCCTCTACAGGAACCCGAGGAATAGCCTAGAAAGAAGACAACAAAGATGAAACAATCAGGCTTTACAAAGGAAGTGGCTGCTTCCATTGAGCAATATTTCAAAGAATGCGGCGAGAAGAATGTGATTTTCGCCAACGAGTTGCACCTGCAGATGAGTTTGTCGAATCATCTGATGAAGAAGTGGAATCTTTATTTTGAGCAGAGGGTGCCCACCAACAGCAAAACGTTCAAGGATAATGTGAAATCCGATGAAGACTTCCCTTGGCGCACCAAGGAGGGAGACATGCAGGATATGTATGTCGACTTGGTGGTCAGCGACGGCAAAGAATACCTGCCCATCGAAATCAAGTACAAAACCAAAGGCTTGGTGGCAGACGGTATGCTATTCGGCCGCCCGGAGAAGCAGATGACAATCCTCAAAAACCAGGGAGCTCAAGACCTGGGGATGTACGGGTTTTGGAAAGACGTGCGCCGCATAGAAATGCTCTGCAAAACCTATCCCACTGTCAAGAACGGTATTGCCATTTTTGTCACCAACGACCCATACTACGTCGAAAGACCGAAAGACAAAGACGTCAATAGGGTAAACTACCAGGCCTACTGTATGACTGAAGGCCGCACAGCATTAGGACGTATGGCTTGGAAGAACAGAAACTGCAAAATTGCCGCCAGTTACCCGGCATTCAAACTGGACGGCCAGTACACTATCCATTGGGAACCCGTCGGAGCACACAGCACGCCACGCGACAAAGCCAACTTCAGATACTGTATGGTAACAATCTGACATAGAGATAGCATCTCATACTGAAATTAACAAGAATTTAAATAAATAAAAACACAATGAAAAGATTCAGGGTCGAATTACAGTTAAAGGGTACGACATTTATGGAATTGCGCAAGCTTGACGACGCAACATACAAAAAATTAAAGATGAGAAAGATAAAGACCGCAGAAGATGTTCAACCCATAAGCTTTGAACTTCAGGGGAATGATTTTGCTATGACTTATGGCATTAGCGACAATGCTATCCCCGAGGATTTTAAATTGACGGTTTACGATGTGACAGGAAAAAACGAAGATGAAAGTGCATCGCCAAAGGGTGAAGAAGTCTATCATACAGAAGATGTCGATCTTATTTTTAATAAGTTTGTCAAAATCAGTAGTAACACCAAGCCGCAGGAAGAGATTGAAGATGGACCCAGTTTTATGGCCGGGAAATATCTTTTAATTGAGCAGTATTGCGATATGATGTTATTCCAATTCCATATTGAAGACACCAAGTTTGATATCAACCAGCTCGAATTTCAGAGAATGGACAATTTCAACGGACTTCTGTATTCCAATTGGTCTGACCCCTGGCATATCACATACCGTGGACACTATATCAGAGATGTTGAAGAAGGTGAAAATTGGGAGTACAATTTGGACGATCCGAGGTATAAAATAATAGTGAAAGGCGAGCAGGATTACGGGTGGGAAATTGAAAAAGAATTCGAAAACCAAGTCAATTATTATTAATACTTTCTTCTTAGAGAGATTAGACACCATCAACATGATGCGCAGATTCGGTGAAGTTGTTGCCAGAAAAGTTTGATAAATACATAATATTCTGTCAATATGGACAACAAAGCAATTATTCTTGAGCTGATAGCGGAGGTAGAGCGTCAGATGGATCTCCGTAACATCAAACATTTCAGCGCCTTTGATTGGAAATTGGAGAGACTTCCACTCGACTACTGCACCGCAAAATATGAACTTGCCCAGTGGAGAGCCGAAGATGGAGCCATATACCATATTCTGATTGACGATTGCTACTACGACGGGCATAGCCTTCAGCTAGAATTAATAACCCAGGATGAATCAAGCAGAGAAGTGACAGACAGTTACTACGTGTGTCCAGCGAAACTGATAGAGCAAGACGACGAAAATGCATACTTCTGGAATGCCATAGTCCCCTTAGTCATTGAACGTATCCTGCGTGATGTTCTCATCTACTTCCACCGCGAGGATATCGCCAATGCTGGACTTACTATCGAGCGCAGCTGGACTCTTGAAGAGCTAGAAGTACGTTTCAACGTGGCTTTCGAGGCCGACTTGTGGATATACGAAGGCATGAAGCGAATTAGACACGACCCCCGCCGCATAGAGGAGTTTGGCACCGTTATCAGCGACACACTCTGTGTCAGAGGCACAGACCAAGTGGGCGACATCGTCAAGCGTATGCACGATAGCTTCGGTCTCACCGTACGCATCCGCGACTGTCGCTTTGCGTGGCAACCACCCGACAATACGCCACTCTATACCGTCCGCGAAACCAAACGGTGGCATCACCCCGATATTAAGAAAATGTAGACAATGCATAATCTGGAGCAACCGACCCACAGGCCTACACAAGGAGGAATATGCCGAACGTTCCATCAATTCATCCTTTGGATGAAACTATACGGGATAGAAAATGAAAATCAAAAGTTAGCAGAAGAATCATCTTCACACAACCGCTGCCAGGCACAACATCGCCTGGCAGCGGTTTGTTTTTTCCGGTAGGCACAAATATATTTTGCCAGTTGGGATATTTTTATTACTTTTGCAATTATTATAAAAGCAATAATTATAATTTCAATAATTTTTACTTTCAGGCGCTTCGTTTTCGAAAAAAAATGTATCTTTGCCTTACGGAATTTACGTAACGGAATTTACGTAATGACATAAATGACTCTAAAAAAAACATGATGCAGGAACGAACCTTCGACCCGTGGCAACAGGAAGCCATTGCCATCAGCGGCGGGCGGCACCTGGTGCTGGCGCCGCCTGGATGCGGCAAGACAGACATACTGACGGAGCGTATGGTGCACGCCCATGAGCAGGGGGTGGAATACGGCGACATGCTCTGTCTCACCTTCACCAACCGTGCCGCCAAGGGAATGGCGCAGCGCATCGCCGACCGCACCGGCAATCCGGTGCCCGACGGACTCTTCGTGGGCAACATACACCGCTACTGCTCACAGATGCTCTTCAACGAAGGCGTGGTGAACCACAACAGCGCCATCATCGACGAGGGCGACGTGGAGAACATCATTCAGGAGGAGCTCTGCAAGAAACTGAACATAGAGAGCCACACCACAGAACTGATGCGCTACCAGCATGCGCTGTGGCAGCTGACGCTGGGCATGCGTGGCGAGTTGATACTGCACGGCGAGTTGCTGCACACCGGTGCCATGGCCAAGCTCTGCGACGTGCTGGGACGCTCGTTTGACGAGGAGAACCTGGCGACGATATACGGCGACATAGAGCATCTGGCAAGCCACTACACGGTGCTGCACGAGCTGCCCGCCGCCAACACCATGCTGCTGGCCAAGGCCTACCAGCGCTACAAAGAAGACAACGACCTGCTGGACTACGACGACCTGCTGGTGCTGGCATATCAATATCTAGTGAGTAGTGGACAGTGGGCAGTGGGTAGCACCAGTGGTCAAATGCTATCCACTACACACTACACACTACCCACTAAATACAATTGGATAGAGATTGACGAGGTGCAGGACCTTAACGCGCTGCAGTTTGCACTGGTGGACCTATTGGCAGATGATGATGCCACAATAGTGTACCTCGGCGACGAACAGCAGGCCATCTTCTCGTTCATAGGCGCCAAGCTGGAGACCCTCGAAGCCCTGAAGCAGCGCTGCAAGGGCAACATACACTACCTGCACACCAACTACCGTTCGCCCAAATACCTGCTAGACTTGCAGAACGACTTCGCCGTGCGCAACCTCGGCATACGGCGCGACCTGCTGCCGACGACCGACAACGACACCCCTGCCCAGTCGGGCGACCTCTGCCTGCTCGACGTCGGCGACGCGCGCATGGAGAGCTATTATACAGCCCGCTTCGCCAAACGCTATGGTGATATGGACGAGGATGGGCGTGTGGCCATCCTGGTGAGCACCAACCGCGAGGCCGACGAGGTTGGCGAGACGATGACCGCCGCCGGCATACCACACTTCAAGATCAGCGGCACAGACCTCTTCTCACAGCCCGCCATACGACTGCTGTTGGCACACCTGACGGTGCTCACCGACGAATCGGTATTCATCGCCTGGGCACGGCTGCTGTGGGGACTGAAAGTGATGCCGACATATACGGCTGCACGCAACTTCATGCGCGACATGCGGCGCGTGGCGCTGCTGCCAAGCGACTTCCTGCGCTATGACAGCAGTTCATACCTACAAGAGTTCGTAAGGGCTTACGACAATGAAGAACTCGTCATATTTGACACCGAGACCACCGGCCTCGATGTGGAGACAGACGACATAATACAGATAGCCGCCGTGAAGGTGAGGCAGGGAAAGGTAGTCGGCAAGCCTTTCAACATCATCCTTGAGACCGACAAAGCACTGCCCGAGACTGTCGGCGGGCACCCCAACCCGATGCTTGAGGTGTACCGCAGCAGCAAAAGGCATGAGCGCGCCGAGGGACTGCAGATGTTCATGGACTACTGCAGAGGCAAGGTGTTGGTGGGGCACAACGTAGAGTACGACTACCAGATACTGAAGCATAACTTGGAGCGCAGCTGTCCAGAACTGGTGCTGGAAAAGCTCTGTCCGCGGTACTTCGACACGCTGAAATACATACGACTTGTAAGACCACGACTGCGGAAGTACAAGCTGGGGCACCTGCTGGAGGTGCTACATCTGGAGGGGCAGAACAGCCACCAGGCCGACGATGACATCATGGCCACGCTGTCGCTACTGAACTTCTGTCACCTCAACGCCGTGCAGATTGGTGCCGACCAGCGGCTGTTTGCCAGCGACCACAGGAAAAGGATTGAGAAGTTGAGAGAGCGCTACGCCGAGTTGTACAACAATGCCGACAACAGCGGCATTGTGGCCGAGCTGCAACGCGCCTACGAGCACCTTATTACTGCCAAACTGATAGACCCTGTAGGCAAGTGGCACCACCTGATACACTACCTTGAAGCCGACGTGATACGCACCGAGCTCTACCCCACCCTGCACAAGCAGTTGGAACGCTACGTCACAGAGCTATGCACCTGCAAGGAAGCCGACATGTGCGGCTCGTCGCTCGAGGAACGCTACATCATCTCGACGGTGCACAAAGCCAAGGGGCTTGAGTTTGAGACAGTGATAGTATACCGTGCCATCGACGGCAGCTACCCGGGCAGCCATAGCTGGACGGAAAAGCAGATACAAGAAGACGCACGGCGGCTGTTCGTGGCACTGTCGCGCTCGAAGAAGCGTCTCTGCGTGGTATACGACGACTACTACGGCCGCTCGCCGCATGTGCTCTCGCCATTCCTAGAAAAAGTGAAGGGCCACTTCACACTCTATCGCCGCACCGCCGACGGAAAAATTCGCGAATACTGATTTTACCTGCGGCTCACTCGGGCGTATAATAGGCAAATGAACAGCCCAACGGACATAGAACTGATGCAGCAGCTCCGTGCTGGAAGCGAGGCAGCCCTGCGTCAACTCATAGAGCGCCACCGCGAACGCCTCTTCCGCATAGCCTACGGCTTGCTGGGCGACCATGACGCTGCCGCCGACGCTGTCCAAGAGACTTTCATACGGCTCTGGCGGCATTCGCGTCGCTACGACCCGCGCCAAAGCCTCTCCACATGGCTCTGCACCATATGCGCACGGCGCTGCTACGACGAACTGCGCCGACGCCGCCGGCACTATGCCACAGCAGCCTCACTGTACACAGAAGCAGTCAATACCGATGCCATGGCCACCGAAGAACTGCTTGCCCTGCTCAACAATGCCGTCGCCACTCTGCCCCCCAAACAGCGCGTGGTATACCGCCTGCGCGAGATAGAAGGCTTCAGCGCCGAAGAGACAGCTGCCGCCACCGGCATGAGCGCCGACCAAGTAAAAGCAAACCTCTGCGTGGCACGCAACAAAGTAAGAGAGAAACTACAAAGATATGGAATATAACGAACTGATAGAGAAAGCACAGGCAATGCCCGTCGATGTACCCGACACCGGTACCATCATCACAGGCGTGCACCGCACGATACGGCGCCGCCGGCAACGGCAGACGCTGCTGGCCGCAGCGGCATGCGTGCTGCTGGCCATCATGCCACTGACACTGTCGGTTGGCGGCAGCAGCGCCAAGCCCACCTTGGCCGAGAGCGTCAGCGCCACATTACCCTCCTCGCCAGACAACCTGCCGGCTCCGCTGACTGGCTACCGCAATTCAATCCGTAACCACCAAACAAAAACCCTAATATGAAACGTCAATCAATAATCATCGCAGCGGCATCGCTGCTGTTAGCCTCGTGCGCCACACACTATGTGGCCACCGACAGCGTGACACGCCACCTGGACGGCTCACGCAGCATATTCACCTCTTACAGCGACACCGACCTTTTCAAAGGCTGGCAGGAAGACACCCTCGCCACACCGCTGCCTTTCGACTTCCGCAGCGAGAAAGACACCATGCGCTACTCATACACCATCAATATTATCAACGGAGGATGGAGCGTGCAACACGACAGCATGCCGAGAATACTGCACCCCGAGGTGACCGTCGGCAAGAGTTTCCGCTGGTTCACCACCCGCTATAGCTATACAGCTCGTTTCCCTCAGCTTGACAGCCTGCCGGTACCCATCGACGACTACCTCACCGCCGACGAGCAGCGACTGCTTTTCACCCCCAACGAGCTGCCCGACGACTGGAACGGCAATGACCTCTACGGCATGCTCGACATGCTTAATACCAAATATGTAAGATGGTGGAGCCACTGTCTGTTCGAGAAAGAGATGGAAGCCTACGCCGCCGTCTGCGACAGCACACAACGAGCCCTACTGGACAAATACCACGACACCCTTTTAGCTCTCACCTTCGCCGACCTGCCCTCCGAATTCAAATCAGCAAGCAATGTCTCCACGGCCTTCCCGGAACTGGAATTCATCAACAGAATCAACAATGTAGGCTTCGAGGCACTAAAGAAGGCCAAAGACCTATGGGAACTCGACAGATGGGTGTTGTGGCGCATACAGTTGCTCGGCAAAGACATGTCGGAGCACATGGTCAGCGCCGACCGTATGATAACCGGCGACTACGTGATAGAGGAGCATGCCGACGTCGTCAACTGGTGGGCCTGCGCCGTGACACTGCTACTCCTGCTTGGAGGCTGCTTTGGAGCCATACACCTTTTCGGCAATCATACCTTGTAATTCCGCAGGCGATGCTCGGCGAGAGCCTCGTACTGTGTGCCGGGACGACCGTAGTTGGCGTAGGGGTGTATGCTGATGCCTCCGCGCGGCACAAAGAGACCCAGCACCTCGATATAGCGCGGATCCATGAGTTTCACCAGGTCGTCGAGGATGATATTGACGCAATCTTCGTGGAAGTCGCCGTGGTTGCGGAAAGAGAAGAGATAGAGCTTGAGGCTCTTGCTCTCCACCATCCGCTTGTCGGGGATATAGAGGATGCGCACCTCGGCGAAGTCGGGCTGCCCGGTGATGGGGCAGAGCGAAGTGAACTCGGGGCAGAGGAACTCGACCCAGTAGTCGCGCTCGGGGTGGCGGTTTTCAAAAGCCTCGAGCACCTGCGGGGCATAGGTCTCGGGGATGTCGGCCTTGTGGCCGAGTTGCTGAAGGTTATCTTGTTCGCGGTTCATATCATTGAATGTTTAATAACTTGTGGATTTGCAGCGACAGGCGCCATTCGGGGTGCCGCTTGACATATTCCACCGCAGCGGCAGTTATCTGCCTGTTCTTCGCGGCATCTCCCGTATCGCAGGGCTGCAGAAAAAGGTGGGTTGAGGGTTGAGGGTTGAAAGTTGAAAGTTGACTATATGGGTCGTGGATGCCGTCGTAGACGACTTTTATTTCGTCGGCACGGGTCAGCACGACCTCGGCACCCTCGACATAGGCACTCTTGGGCGAAAGGGTTATCCAATCGACATTCGGTGGCAACATGCGTGTGCCGTTGGTCTCCACAGCCACATATCGACCATCGGCATGTAGGGCACCAACAAGGCTTTCCGTGAGCTGTAGGGACGGTTCGCCGCCGGTTATGACAAGATGACGAGCAGGGTACTGCTTCACGGTTTCCACAATATCCTCTTCACTCATCACGGAGCCACTGTCATGCTGCGTGTCGCAGAAAGGACAGCGCAGGTTACAGCCGCTGAGGCGCACGAAGACCGCAGGGGTGCCACTGTGGTAGCCTTCGCCTTGGAGGGAGTAGAATATCTCGTTAACCTTCATTCAATCTACTTCGTAGGTGGCAGTATTGCCGGTGGTCTCCTGCACGTCGACGCGGTAGCAGTTGGGTACCTGCTGCTGGCACCAGCGGGCGATATTCTCGGCCGTGGGATTGCAACAGATGATGTCGTTTATGACCTGATGGTCGAGACGGTCGACAATACTCTTCTTGATGTGTGAGAAATCTACCACCATGCCGTTGCGGTCGAGCTCGCGAGCCTTACAGTAGATGGTTATTTGCCAGTTGTGGCCATGCAGCTGGGTGCACTTGCTGGGATAGTCGAGTTCCAGCCGGTGGGCACCCGAGACTTCTATATGTTTGGTTACGTAATACATATTTTTAAGGAGTTAAGGAGACAGGAGTTAAGAAGTTAAGGAGACAGGAGTTAAGAAGTTAAGGAGACAGGAGTTAAGAAGACAGGAGTTAAGAAGTTAAGAAGTTAAGGAGTTAAGGAGACAGGAGTTAAGTAGTTAAGACAAATGATTCGTTTCGTATTGTGTAGGGTCGGGGATGCCGGCCTCAAGGAAAGCCTCGCGACGCTCGGTGCAGGTGCCACAGCGGCCGCAGTGGTGCTCGCCGCCACGATAGCAAGAATAGGTCTCGCCATAGTCGATGCCCATCTGCGTGCCACGGCGCACGATGTCGGCCTTGCTGATGTTGGTGTAGGGAGCCACAAGGGTGACACCCTCGTAGGTGCCGGCTTGCATGGCGGCGTCCATAGCGGCGACGAACTCTGGACGGCAATCTGGATATATGGCGTGGTCGCCGCCGTGATTGGCTATAAGCACACGTTTAAGACCCCGGCTCTCGGCGAGGCCGCAGGCTACGCTGAGCATGATGCCATTGCGGAAGGGGACCACCGTCGAATGCATATTGCTGTCGTTGTAGTTTCCGTCGGGGATGGCATCGGCACCACTGAGCAGCGAAGACTCGAAATACTTGGCCATAAAGGCCAGCTCGATGACCAAATGCTCGATGCCTAGCAGCGCGCAATGATGCCGCGCACAAGCTATTTCGTGTGCGGCATGGTTGCTACCATAATCGAAAGTAACGGCGAGCGCGACTCGTTCGCACTCCTCGTAGAGCAGTGTGGTCGAGTCGAGCCCACCGGAATAGATGATTACAGAATCTTTTTCTGTCATATCCTTGTTTTGTTAAAGGGGGTTGTCAAGAAGACCCCTGATTTATACAGTGGGTAGTGTGTAGTGGATAGTGGGTAGCAGTCGTGGTCAGGTGCTACACACTACCAACTAACCACTACCAACTTACTTCAGATAGTACTCCACGGTAGTGACGACGCGAACCTTCTTCACCTGCGGGGTGTTTTCGTCGAGGTCCTCGACCTCGAAGTAACCCTGCGAGGCGGTGCGCATCTTGCCAATCCTGCTGTGGCTGTTCTTGGCGAACTCGTCGGCCGCAGTGCGGGCATTCTCAAGACTTTCGGCAATCATGGAGGGCTTGATGTCGTTGAGACCAAGATACTGATAGTCGGCATAACTGTTGGCCAGGATGTTCTGGTTAACAAGGTCGGTCTCGAGGGTCTGCTGAAGTTTGCGTACCAGATCGAGATTCTTGGTGAAGACAGTGACAGTCTGGTTGGCCTGGTAGCGGAAAGTGATTTGCGACACATTGTTGCTCCATGTATAGCGGTCGTCGTAGCTGGCAGTGCCCACCTTAACCTCGTCCTCAGTGAAACCGGCATCACGAAGATGCTTGACTATAATGTCGTTGTTGCGGCGGATAGTGGTACGCAGGTCGGCCAACGAGTTGTCCTTCTCGCTGTAACTGATGCGCCACACCACGCGGTCGGCAGGGACCTCCTTCTCGCAGAGACCACGCACCTTGACAGTGTCATCGTATGATTTCAGAGTCTTCACTGTGCAGACCATCATAAGGCCGAGCACAAGGGCAGCCAGCACTATGCTGATGCCCACAATATAGTTACTTCCTTTCATAATGCTATCTTTTTTTAGCGTTTACATTGTGAGCAGTACACCATCAGCGAAATGGAAGGTGCCTGCAGGTTGGAGAGCGTGGTTGGTGTCACGCACCATCTGGATTATCTCGGTCTCGCCATCATCGTCGACATCAGCAACCTGAAGCAGATCGAAGGGAATATGATACAATGACCACGGACCGTCCGGGGCCATTTCGCGGTAGCTGGGATAAACCACAAACCAGCTCTCGGCACCATAGGTAGAACTGACATCGGCAGTATAAACTATATAGCAATCCACGCCAGCCATCTGCACGGTGTCGAGGTATATGGCACCTGTGCTGTCACGCATCAGCGTAGAATTGCCTATACCGATGAAATCCTGCATCTCGTCGCCATAGGTGATACCGACCATCACGGTACTCTCACCCTCATAGAGGTGCAATGCCGAAGCTTCGGACAATTGGAACTCGGCCTTCTGTTCCATAGCTCCGAGGGGGTTATTGCCTGCCGTGGTGTCATCCTTTGAATGGCAGCATGCCACAGCCATAAAAGCTGCCAATACGATATAGAATACCTTCTTCATATCAATAACTGTTTAAAACAAACCTTCCAATACTTCGTCGTCAACGAGGTTAGGCATGGTGACCTTCAGCTCGGGGCAGATGTCCATGGCGCGCTTGATGGCGAACATGGCGCCTTCGTTGCGTGCCCAGCTGCGACGGCTGATGCCGTTGTTGACGTCCCAGTGGAGCATCATGCGGAGGCGACGGTCGCATGCCTCGCTGCCATCGAGTACCATGCCGAAACCACCATTCACAACTTCGCCCCAGCCAACGCCGCCACCGTTGTGGATTGATACCCAAGTGGCGCCGCGGAAGCTATCGCCGATGACGTTCTGCACGGCCATGTCGGCGCAACGGTTCGAGCCGTCGTAGATGTTCGATGTCTCGCGGAAGGGGCTATCGGTACCACTGACGTCGTGGTGGTCGCGTCCGAGCACGATGGGAGCGCTTATCTCGCCCTTCTTGATAGCCTCGTTGAAGCGGGCAGCAATCTTGGTGCGGCCTTCGCAGTCGGCATAGAGGATACGGGCCTGGCTACCCACCACGAGGTGGTTCTCCTTGGCACCGCGAATCCACTGGATGTTATCGTGCATCTGCTGCTGAATTTCAGCGGGAGCCGTGGCGGCAATTTCACCAAGCACTTCCATGGCGATATGGTCGCTCTTGTCGAGGTCTTCGGGCTTGCCGCTGGTGCAGACCCAGCGGAAGGGTCCGAAGCCGTAGTCGAAGCACATGGGGCCCATGATGTCCTGCACGTAGGAGGGATAGCGGAAGGCTGTGTGGTCGGCATTCCAGATGTCGGCACCAGCGCGGCTGCTCTCAAGCAGGAAGGCGTTGCCATAGTCAAAGAAATACATTCCACGTGCGGTGAGCTTGTTGACAGCGGCCACATGGCGGCGCAACGACTCCTGCACCTTTTCCTTAAAGAGTTCGGGCTTCTCTGCCATCATCACCTTGGCGTCCTCGAAGGTGACTCCGACGGGATAGTAACCACCTGCCCATGGATTGTGCAGCGAGGTTTGGTCGGAGCCGAGGTCGACCTGGATGCCCTTCTCGGCACAGTATTCCCAGAGGTCGACGACATTGCCCTGATAGGCGAAGCTTCGTGCAATTTTCTCAGCGCGGGCCTTGTTGACGGCGGCGAATAGTTCGTCGAGGTTGTCGTGTACCTCGTCAACCCAGCCCTGCTCGTAACGTTTCTGCGTGGCGGCAGGGTTGATTTCGGCGGTTATGCTGACCACACCGGCGATGTCGCCAGCTTTGGGCTGGGCACCACTCATGCCACCAAGGCCTGCGGTGATGAACAACTTGCCAGCAGTACCGCCACCGAGCTTACGAGCGGCGTTGAGGACGGTGATGGTGGTGCCGTGCACGATACCTTGCGGACCGATATACATGTAGGAGCCTGCAGTCATCTGGCCGTATTGTGTGACGCCGAGGGCGTTGTAGCGCTCCCAGTCGTCGGGCTTGCTGTAGTTTGGAATCATCATACCATTGGTGACCACCACACGCGGAGCGTCCTTGTGGCTGGGATAGAGTCCCATCGGGTGTCCGCTGTACATGACGAGGGTCTGCTCGTCGGTCATCTCGCTGAGATATTTCATCACCAGACGGTACTGAGCCCAGTTCTGGAATACGGCGCCGTTGCCACCGTAAGTGATGAGCTCGTGGGGGTGTTGTGCCACGGCAGGGTCAAGGTTGTTCTGTATCATCAGCATGATGGCAGCAGCCTGACGGCATTTGGCGGGATACTCGTCGATGGGACGGGCGTACATCTTGTAGGTTGGGCGCAGACGGTACATATAGATGCGGCCGTACTTCTGAAGCTCCTCGGCAAACTCCTTGGCAAGCATCTTGTGGTGCTTGGCGGGGAAATAACGGAGAGCATTGCGGATGGCCAGCTTCTTCTCAGCGGGGGAGAGGATATCCTTGCGCTTGGGGGCGTGGTTTACCGTTGGGTCATAGGCGGGCATTTCGGGTAGCGGATCAGGAATGCCGAGTCGCAGTTCATTCTGAAATTCTTCGAGTGTCATGTCTTATTTGTTTTATTATGTTTTTATTTCACAATCAGTTTCTTTACAGCATGGTATGAAGAGCCTGAAATCCTGACAAAGTAGACTCCTGCCGAGAGGTTGCTGACATCGATAACGGCTTTAGGGCCATAGCTTGCAGCCACAACACGTCCCTGCTGGTCTAGAACAGAGATGTTTATTTCGGGATTCTCATAGTCTATTTGTACCGTTACATAAGACGATGCGGGATTGGGATAGACTTCAAATCCCATTCCATCGGGTGTGGTGGTTATATCACTGTTGCCAGAAGTCCGGAAAGGATCTGTTCCGACCCATCCACTAGACATTCCCGGACCACAGACCGAAGCAACATACAGGTTGTATGAAGTACCAGGTTCAAGGCTGTCGAGATCGAATGTCGGAGTGCCGACATTATAACTTCCAATTGCCTCACCTCTGAGGAATCCTTCATAGCCGTACTCCAATTTCCACGACACACTGTTACGTGATGGAGTCCATGTTACATGTGCCGATGTCTCTGTGATGTCGGTGACAAGGACGTCAGTTACAGGATGACAATAGTCGGTGGTGAAAGTCAAGGTGTCGCTCCATGGAGACAATATGCTATAATCGCTGCCACAAAGCGAACGCACACTCACATGGTATACAACCATGGATGACAGCCCGTCGAAGAAATAGGCTGTGTCGGTAAGCACAGCACATATATCGGTAACAGTGTTAAACAGCCTCACCTCCCACTTGTTCTCGGAGGCTCTGGGACGCCACCTGACACTAACGGAATTGTAGGTTACACTATCCAGTGTCATCACCAATGGCGGTAACGCGTTGACAGAATCCGTAGAGATGCGACGTATGGTCCATAGCGAACGATCACCGTTGGCGCAATGAGTACGCAAACCTATGGTATACTCCGTTGCCGGAGTAAGTCCTTCGAAGGTGTGGCTACCAGTAGAATCCATTATGCCTATAAAACTCCTGCTCCACCACCCCTGGGTGATATGTAGTTCGCATGGCGTCGGTGAATAGTTGACGGTGATAGAATTATCACCTGTGACGAGCGACGTTATTGCCGGAGGTTGACATATATCCGACTGGTCGACACATATGCTGAAGCGTACCCTGTTGCGGTAGCCCACAAAGACTGTATCAACCACATTTGCATCATTGATAAAGATAGCCGAACTATCCGTTGCATTGCGCGTTCCGAATAAGAACTGGGTATTCGACGTGGGACCATATTTTACTGCCTCGAATGACACAACAAGGTTGTCCGAACCATTGTAGTGGAAAGGTTTGGCTAACGAGATGGCATTCCAGCCCTGCCGGAAATTCAGAGGACCTTCATATACAACTTCCAAACTGTCGAGCGGGATCCATTGACGCAAGGCATTTTCTGTAGTGTGGCCAAGGCGGATAGTGCACATCACCATATCTTGCAAAACATTCGCGCTATATAGATACAATTTCATGTCGGTAATCATACCGGTGGTATTTTGCATCTCGGAGGCGAGATACAGTTGCTCGGACAAAGAGCGCCTGGTACTACTTTGCAATACGACAGGCATGAAAGCACTTGTTGTCCCTCCATTAGCATTTGTTCCTATGCTGATTGTGTTATTCAAGCCGCACTGGGTGGTAAAGCCGATCTGACTGGTTGTAGTTGCCACAACAGAGCCATCGCAATAGAGATCCACATACACTTGATAGGAAGTCTGATTATCGAGACCACAAATTGTATGCGTCATTGAAGACGTAGTGTCTGCGAAAAGCTCATTACCAGCGGTGTCAAGGACGTGGACAATGTATTGGGCATTTTCATTACGGGCCGGACTCGCATTCCACAAAACGGTGGCGCACATATTGTCGACATCCCTGACAGACAACCACGTAAGACTGTCGGAGCACGGTGGCGATATCTTCAACTTCACATTATCGATATATATGTTGCCAGATGCGTACAAATTGGTTTCATAGGCAGCAAATGCTATATATTTTCCACTTCCGTTGTACCCATCAAAGGGCACAGTAAAGCGAGTCCAAGTACCAATATTCTGAATGGCAATTGTGGTAATCCTGTAAAATGTCGACAGATCGTTGGGATTATCCATAATACCCACATCGATACGAGAACTAATGTTGCTACTCCTAGCCATGAACTCGAGATAAAGGTCGCTCGTGTAGTCCACCTGCGGGAGCACCATTATCTCGGAATAAGCCCCAGAACAATTCACCGGAAACTGCATACTCACTCCATTAGAAGTAGCAGTGTCGGAATAATACACCCCTTGGTATGGTATCGGGTAATTGGGGTATGAAACGTTATAGCTTTGCAGCTTCCAGCATGGATTGATATGCACACCATCGGTATAATCATCAAAGGTTTCCTCATAAGGCATATCATCGTGCGAAAGTGTCATACAGTCTGTATGGAACAGGCCTACTACAGAATCAGTCATCGAACCATCCACACAAAAACCGCTGACCGATATGTTATAATTCGTCGAATGCTGCAAGCCTGTCAGGTTAATATATTCACCATAGCCCACAGCAGTATCTACTGTATGCCCATCGGTATATATTACCCTATACAATCCCGTATTCCAACTGTCATAGACATGCACCACTGCCGAATTGTAGGTAATACTGGTAACTTCCACACTGTCGGCAGGATGACAATAAGGAATACGGCGGACCAGCAGATTGTCCATATATGCTGCCTGTGCAATAGATGGACTTGTTATGCCAGGTTTACAATACCAACGGAATGCTATTCTTGAGAACTGCGTGGCAGCCTCAACCGTATCACACTGAAACACGAACTGCTGACTTGTAATGGGGTTTGCAGAATTACCCAACTGCCTTAACACAGGTGTAAACACGTCGTTCGACGGTTCATATACACCAGCCTCAAAACAACCATTAAACTGAGCCAGCATGAACGAAACTTCCAAGTTTCGTGCATTTATTCCCACAGACGGCAGGACAACCAATAACGTATCCGTTTTGGGCACATTAAAACCCCATACAAATGGGAAACTCTGTGTAACTGTACTTCCTCTCACATAAGGATCATTACAGGTGTAGTCCGTATGGTAATATTCCCAACATGGAATTATTTCCCCCTCTCGATATGAATCGAAATCCTCAGAGTACGGCAGCAACGGCTGACCACATTCTGTACGCACATAGCCTGCCGGAAACCACCGCACGGTGTCGCCGTCGCATAGCGAACGTACCCAGAAATAGTAGGACATATTGACTTCAAGATTGTAAGCCGTGAATATCGTATCTGTCGTGAAAAATACAGAATCGGCAGACTCGACACTGTCCACAGTGCTGTAGCGCACCTCATAACCCTGAGGCGCCAGGCTGTAGTCCGTCCAACTGATTGTAATGCTGTTCTGCTCCACAATATCATAGCGAACCTCAGATATAGCATGGCAGGAATCAGTCGGTTCAATAACGACATTGTCGAGTAGCAGTTGGGTAGCTGACCCATTCGAATTCCAATAAAACACAACATATGCGAAGGCTGTATCTGGAATCCTTTCGGAATACACATCATAATGATCCAACTCACCAACTACACCCTCGGCACCTTCAAAGCTCGTTATAGGAATAAAACTATCCATGTCGTATGGGTTATACAGCAAACCCACCGTCATGCTCGTGAAGGGGGGCAGATGCATATCAAATCCCACATGAAGAGCATTGCCAGGGTAGGCAATCATCGGTGTCGCTATGGCAACCACGGAATCATCGCCTTTTCTTAATTCCAAAACTTTATTCCCAGAATAGATTTGCACAGATGGGTATGTAAATTGTGCAGATGTGGTATACAAACCACGCAATACCCTCCAACAGGATGGTGTAGCACCGGCAAAATAGATCTCGAAATCCTGATACAACGGCAGTTGCACTGCCATACACGTTGTCCGAAAAGAGCCCCTTACCTCGGGCGAAAGCTCCCCTTCCTGACAAATAGTCCGTAACGAATAGTTATACGCCGTATTCGGTGACAAATTGACAATATCTATCAGTGTGTCGGGAGTAAAATATTGCAAACTGTCGTTGAGAGTCAGGGCAAAGCCCTCGAAAGGAGGATCACAATGCCATTTCAACGTCGCGGACATTGTGTCAACATAACTTGTCCATGGCGCCACAGGCATAGAACAACCTGCAGCGCGGTCAATATAGAAATTATCAAGTTGCACAGTGGCATAAGTCGGAGTACTTATCTTAAACGCCAGATGCACCGTATCAGTAAGGCCTGTGCCAAGTGTAGAGAAAGAGACTTCTATCCAATCGCTGTTGGCCTCTAGAGGCAACGTGTCAATCAGAAGAAAAGTGTTGGTATCGGCAGTGTCTGTCATGACACCGTAAACAAAATCCAAATTGCCTGAATACTTTGCATGGAAGCGAAAATATACGCTGTCCGGCGGCAAAGCCACTGCTGGCAAAGCCACCATAAATTTATCGGTAGCCTGTAATGAAAACTGCAAATTATTGGCATTAATTCGAGCTTGCCCTATACCTTGCCTATCGACTATCCAACAGTCGGCGACATTTGAATTCTGATATGTGCCGAAATTTTCAATCCAAGGCACCTGAATATCATCGCACTGTTGCGACAACACGACAGCAGGCATATGCATTGCCGCAAAAAAACAAAATATAAAAAATATCTTTCTCATATTACCTCCTTGTCGTGTTATTTATATATTACATTTCCAATCTAAGTCTCTGTAAAACCGGCTAGTAGCATTCAAACAATACTACTTGCTCCATTTGCAAATATATACATAAATTTTAAAAACAGAAAAAAATTTTTATAAATTCACAGCATCTTCTTGTTTTTCAAACATCTTTGTTCCTGGCAACAGTTATCAACGTTATGGTTTGATAACTTTTCTAATCGACACCATTATATGCACAAAAAAAGTAGTACTTTTACAACTGCATTCATGCACTTACATAGCGACACAAGCATTTCATTGTCAGAATAATACATCAAGATATGCAAACACAGAATTACATAAAAGAGCTTACCGAAGGCATGCAGGATCTTTGTGCTGTTGCCAATAGGATTGTTGTGCAAAACGGGAACACAGACCTCATCGAAATCGACCTTTTGATGGAAGATTTACGCCGACTCTATAATGTGGCGCTGAAGATTGGCGGCAACAACCTATCAATAAAACAAGCGCCGACCGAACCTGCCGACGAGCCCTTGCCCGACCAAGAAATATTATCATCGACAATGATGGCCACAATGGCTGCAATGTCTGTGGTCACACCTGTCGAACCGGAGCCATCAGCGAAGTTTGTCCCCGAGCCAGAGCCTGAACCAGAGCCATTCCCCATTCCGGAGCCAATCACAGAGCCAGAGCCTATTCCAGAATCCGAGCCAGAGTCTATCCCTGAACCAGAGCCAGAACTCATTCCAGAATCAGAAACAATTTCCGAGCCCGAACCAGAGCCATTACCATCTATGGAACCCCAACCTGATCCGGAGCAATCGGCACCCGTGTCCGAGCCTACTCCGGAACCAGTAAGTATGCATAGTTTCGAAACAGAAAGTAGTCTTCTCTTCGACGAGGTGGTGGTAGAACCAGAACCGACACCTGAGCCAGAATCGGAACCCGAGCCTGCAAAGCCACAACAATCCTCTTTGCTCGACTATCTGAAGCACCCCACAGAAGACAGACCCACAACGCGAACTTTAGGAGAAAGTCTCCTCTCGCCCAAAAACGATACACCTCTCGAAAAAAAAGTCGACGACCTACGCACCGTGATAAACATCAACGACAAATTCAGTTTCATGTCCGAGCTGTTCAAAAACAACATGCGAGCCTACAACGACTTCATAATGTACCTCAACGGTCTGACATCACGAGAAGAAGCACTTGCCTATGTCGCCGAAACAGCCGACCGCTACCAATGGGACAACAATTCCACAGCGGTACAGACTTTCTACAAAGTATTTGACAAGAAATTCTGAATCATGGGCAAAGCAATTCTATTCTCTGCGCCGTCAGGATGCGGCAAAACAACCATCATTCACGAGTTGATGCAGGGTTGTCAAAAAGAGCCATACTCTCGCTTCGAATTCTCAGTTTCGGCCACATCACGTGCTCCACGCGGACAAGAAGTAAATGGTCAAGACTATTACTTCCTAAGCCATGAAGAATTCATGCTGCGGGCAAACAACAACGAATTTCTCGAATGGGAAGAGGTTTATGCCGGCACTTGCTACGGCACGCTAAAAAGCGAGATAAACCGCATTTGGGACAAAGGCAACATCATTGTTTTCGATGTTGATGTAAATGGTGGTCGCAATATCAAACGCTTTTTCGGTTCCGACGCGTTATCCATCTTTGTGATGCCACCAAGCATAGAAGTGCTCGAACAGCGCCTGAGAAGTCGCGGTACAGACAGCGAAGAGGCTATCGCAAAACGTCTCGGAAGAAGCGCCGAAGAATTGAAACAGGCCTCGCAATTCGACGTCACCATAGTTAACGACGAATTACAACGTGCTGTAGCAGATACTCGTAAAGCAATAGAACTTTTCCTAAATGCATAAGTTGTTACTGATACTAAAAAAGTACGACTATGTTGTGGTCTTTGTACTGTTGGTGGTCGCATCGTTTGTGTTGATGTCACGCACCACCTACTACCAAAGTTCGCGCATTATGTCGGCGGCGGGCAGTGTGGCAGGCAGCTGGTACAAGGGAATCAACAGCATCGGCGACTACTTCGGACTGAAACGTGAGAACGACCGCTTGGCAGCCGAAAACGCACGCCTTCGCGCACGTCTTGCCGAGTCGTACATCAGCTTCTCCGATAGCATATTCACCGTTGACGACACCATCTACAAACAGCAGTACACATACACAGAGGCCCACGTCATCAAAAACTCATGGAGCCAACAGAACAACTACATCATGGTCAACAAAGGTCGCGACCACGGTATTAAACCCGACATGGCAGTCATCTCGCCAGATGGCATTGTAGGCGTAGTGGTCTCTACTTCGGCCAACTTCGCCACCATCATGCCTGTACTGCATAGCGACAGCCGTAACAGCGTCAAAGTGCTACGTACCGGTATAAGTGGCCATCTCGTGTGGGATGGCAAAGACTACCGTTACGCACAAGTGCTCGACGTACCTACAACACACCAGTTCAACGATGGCGACACAATTATCACTTCTGGCCTGGCCGCCGACTTCCCGGAAGGTATACCCGTGGGCTATGTAGAAAGCGCCGAAACACTAAAAGGCAGCGGTTTCTTCAAGGTTCGCATTCGTCTAGCCACCGACTTCAACAAGTTAGACCACGTGTACATAATCGGCAACCGTTTCCATGATGAGCAGCAGCAACTGATGGAACAATCAATCGACAGCAACCAATGAACAATACAATCTGGAGAACCTTAGGACGATTCGTCCTGCTCATGGCATTGCAACTGCTAGTGCTCAACTACGTGTACCTCGGCGGGTATGTAATGCCGCTACTATATGTGCTCTTCATTCTCATGCTCCCCACCGATACGGGCCGCATACCCATGCTACTCATCTCATTCGGCACAGGCCTGTTGGTGGACATCATGTCTGGTGCCTTGGGATTCAATGCACTTGCCTGCACCGTAGTGGCGATGATGCGCATCCTCTTTGCTGACCGCATACTTACACGCGGCGAACCCGTAGTGATTCAACGTCCCAGCATCTACAGCGTCACACCCCAGCATTTCATTTTCTACCTGCTGCTGATGCTTGGCGCTTTCTTTTTTGTAATATATGCCACCGAGCTTTTCGGATTCCGTGGTTTAGGGGGCGTATTGCTGGCAACAATATGTAGCACACTGGTCACAACCATTCTCGCCATTATCTATCAACTCATATTCCTCAAAAAAGAAGAAGCATGAAACGGATGGTTGCCATAATTCTGCTTCTACAGTCCACCGTTACTTGGGCTCAAGAAGCCATCGGCCACTGGCGCGACTGTTTCGACTACTCTACCGTACGACATATTGCCATTGCAGGCGACCGTATCTATGGCTCCTGTTTTAGCGGCATGTATTACTACAACATTACCGACAACTCCGCTGTTGCTTTGGGCAAGGCATCTGGACTGAGCGATGTAGGTATCGCCATAATAGCCTACGACGAAACATCCAAAAGCCTGGTGACAGCCTACAACAATGCAAACATCGACATCCTCTGCGGCAACCGTGTATACAATCTCTCCGACATCAAACGGAGTGAAACTTCTGGCAACAAAAACATCAACCACATACGTTTCCACAATGGCACGGCATGGCTAGCTACAGGCTTCGGCATTGTTGTCATTGACCTTGCACATCGCGAGATAAAAGAGACATACTATATTGGCACCGGAGGGTCGCATGTCGCAGTCTACGACATAGCCTTCACCACCGATAGTATTTACGCAGCCACGGCCGAAGGCCTGAAGCGACTGTCAATCACCGAGAATCACCCGGGAATAAGCGACCGCTGGCATACAGACAATCGTGTCGACAGTCTACACATAACCACGCTCGATACCATTGGTGGCACACTTCTGTTGCTCTCTTATACCTTTGACCCCGAACTGCTCACCCTCTACCACAGCAACTCCATAGACTACACTCCTCTGACCACTGGCGAAATACTCTCCATGCGTGCTGGCGGCAAAATAGTCTGCCTATCAACCCCCCAAGGAGTTATACGATACGACGCAGCATTGCAGCCCATCGACACACTCCGCACTTCCAGCTGGGGGCAGGTACGTCCTTTAGATGCCGTAGCCGACAACAACGGCACCATATGGTTAGGCCATTCATGGGGCGGCATTTGGGGCATAGACAGCAATGGTATCACACATGGCAATAGTCCATCGGGGCCTGCCTCCGCCGACAACACCTACAATCTGGTACCGACCCGTGACGGAATGTTGCTATGCCCTGGTGGCCACACATCTACCTACTCCAACACCTGGCTCGCCCCCAACCTCTTCTATACCAATGGCACCTCTTGGCGAGGGCTCGATCTCTCCAACGGAGCATTCACAGGCCGGCACGACATCGTAAATGCAGCCATAAACCCACGCGACACCGCCGAGACCATCGCAGCCTTGTGGGGTTCGGGAATAGCCTCTATACGCAACAATGTAGTTCAAGAATTCTATGACGAACAGACTACAGGTGTTCTGCAGTCTTATACCCCCGACGGCAACTATCGCACTCTGCTCACGGGAGCTGTCGTTTTTGACCGAGACGGCAATTTATGGGTCCTAAACTCACATGCCGACCACGCTCTGGCAGTACGTCACACCGACGGTTCATGGGAACATTTCTCCACCTCCGCACTATCGTCACTACTGCAGGTCGACAAACTAATATACGACAGCATAAATGACTGGCTGTGGTTCGCCGGACGCGACAACGCTATATATGTCCACGACGGCGAAAACCGTATGGTCCGCATCAACCCAAACCGAGGCAGCAAGCTACAGACCGAGGCTGTTAACGCCATGGTGCAAGACCATCAAGGCAACATATGGGTGGGTACAAACAAAGGCATCAAGGTTATCTACGACGCTTATGGAGCCTTCCGCAACGGCGGACACGGCGAAGAGGCGCCGGTATCATGCAGCAATATTACTATCTCCAATGGCGAATTTGCCGAATACCTGATGGCCTACGAGAGCATTACTTCCATCGCCGTCGATGGTGCCAACCGCAAGTGGGTAGGCACCGCGGCAGGCGGACTCTATCTGATTTCCGCCAATGGGTTGGAGCAGTTGGATCATTTCACCTCTAACACCAGTCCACTCGCATCAGATAAGATTTTGTGCTTGGGAATACAGCCCCAAAACGGTGAAGTATATATAGGCACCGATCACGGCCTGCAGGTCTACCGCGGCACAGCCACCTATGCCGAGACTATGCCGCAGGAACACATCTATGCATTTCCAAATCCAGTACGGCCAGGCTACGACGGCCCAGTGGCCATCAAAGGCTTCACTCGCGACGCCTTGGTGCACATCACCGATGCGGCAGGCCATGTAGTCTACAGCACACATGCCCTCGGCGGACAAGCTGTATGGAACACACACACCTCAAATGGTACCCCAGTAGCCTCAGGCGTCTACTATGTTTTCGCATCAGATGCCATGGGAGGTAACCGTTCGGTAGCCAAAATACTAATCATACGCTGATGCTAGCCTCCACGCCAGGCCTTGTGCTACACACCACACCCTACGCCGAGACCTCGGTGGTTGTCAAGGTGTTCACCCGCCTGTTTGGAGTGCAGAGCTATATCATCAAAGGCGTGCGGGGTCACGGCGGCCGCATAAAACAGAACATGCTCCAACCATTGACCAGCCTCGACATGGTCGTGTATGTCAACCCCAAGAACAACCTCAACCACGTAAAAGAGTTGACGCCGCGCCACACCATTACAAAAGCAGAGCAGCAACCAAGCAATCAAGAAATCGACAACGCTCTGCGTTTCTTTAAAACCGAAGTGCTATACAAAGCCCTCCGCGAGGGTGAACCGATGCCCGAACTGTATGACTACGTCGAAAACGTCACTGGAAATCACCGTGACACACCCATCTGGTTCCTTCTCACCGTAGCACACCATCTGGGCATCGAGCCTATGGACAACCACAGCATCCGCGAGCCTCTGTTCGACCTTCAGGAAGGACGATATGTCTCGGTGTCCACCGAGACCACACTCTCCACTGCCCTCTCCGCAATGCTCCACGAATACCTCTCAACTTTCAACTCTCACCTTTTAACCTTCAACTTAACCGAACGCCGCTCGCTCATCGACGCCCTGATAGCCTACTACCAGTTGCACTTGAGCGGCTTTCGTAACTTCAATTCGCACGAAATATTACACACCGTATTAAGATGAAAAAGATACTGTTATCCCTGGTCTTTACGCTGACTCTCTGCGGAGTCACGGCGCAGCAAGTCTATTGGGTGTTCCTCACCGACAAGACAGGCACCTCCTTCGACCCCTACAGTTACTTCGATGCCAAAGCCATCGAGCGCTACAATCAGTGCGGCGCCGACCTCTATGACATCAGCAACTACCCGTTGCAGCAGCGGTATGTCGACGGTGTCGACGCGCTGGTCACTGAGGAGGTGGGCTGCAGCCGCTGGATGAACGCCATCGGCGTGGTGGCAACTCCGATGCAGATTGCCGCCATCGAGCAGCTGCCCTACGTGCTGCGCGTACAACCCATCGAGGGCAATATGCAGCTGGCCGAGACCGACGAAGACGCAAGTCTCATCAGCAAAGAGATAGTCGACGGTCCCCTAGAGGCACAGCTAGTACGCATGGGCGGCAAGGCCTTCCGCGCCAAAGGCATCGACGGCAAGGGCATACGCATAGCGGTGTTCGATGGCGGCTTCCCGCGCGTGAACACCCACGACGCCTTCCGCCACCTGCGCGACAGCAACCGCATCGTCAAGACCTGGAACTTCCCCAACAACAAGGAGGACGTCTACGGCTGGAACAGCCACGGTACCATGACACTCAGCTGCATAGCAGGCCGCATCGGCGGCAAAGACCTCGGCCTGGCCACAGGCGCCGAGTTCCTGCTGGCACGCACCGAGATAAACTCCGAACCCTTCAAAGAAGAGGTCTGGTGGCAGATGGCCGTGGAGTGGGCCGACCGCAACGGTGCCAACATCATCTCGTCATCCCTCGGCTACGGCAAGGAACGCCACTACACCACCGACATGGACGGCACCTCCTATGTAGCCAAGGCCGGCAACCTCGCAGCCCGCAAGGGTATGCTGGTGTGCAACAGCGCCGGCAACGAGGCCGACGACAAGCAGTGGAAGACCATCATCACCCCCAGCGACGCCGACAGCGTGCTCTGCGTGGGCGGCATAGAAAACAGCCTGCGCGAGTACAACCACATCTCCTTCAGCAGCTACGGTCCCAGTGCCGACGGTCGCCAGAAGCCCAACGTCTGCGCCTTTGGCTATGCCCGCACCGCCAATATCACCAACGACCATGCCACGCACTACGTCCACGGCACCTCGTTCTCCTGCCCTTTGGTGGCAGGCTTTGCTGCCTGCGCCTGGCAGGCCACGCCCGGCAAGACGGCCATGGAGATGTTCCGCACGATTGAGGAGAGCGCCGACCTCTACCCCTACTGCGACTATGCCTTCGGCTACGGCGTGCCGCAGGCCGAATACTTCGTTGGTGAACGAAAGACCGCAAAACCGACATTCCGCTTCTTAGAGGATAGTAACATTGTGTGTGTCACCCCCTTGCAGACCGTTTTCCACAAGCCAGTCTTCTTCAAAGAGGTGCGTCCCGACGGCAGCATTGTGCGCTACGGCAAGAAGACCTTCACCGTCTTCGACACCCTCTCGGCACTCCACTTCCCTGTGGTCAAAGGTAACAGCCTCGTAGTGCACCTCGACGGCTATACCGCCAGTTATACTCCCAGCCTCGAGGGCGATATCAACCGGTCCTGGCCCACGCTCCACGTCAATACCAGTGAAGGCGGCATCCTCGGCGATGAAATAAGCACCGAATACTACGACGAAAAGCGGCTCGAACCTTCTGAACATGGCAGCAATGCCAAATACCGCAGCAACTTCTACTTCAGCCTCGGCCTGCCAGTGATAACCTCCGACCAACTGACAAACTTTTCATATTGGTCGCCGGCAACACGCTTCGGCGGACGCGTGCTGCGCGCCTTTGGCAAGAGCTATTGCCTCGGTCTGTCCGCCGAATTAGGTGCCGCGCGATTCAATTTCCCCAAAAAGTCAGGCAACCCGTCCATAGACTACAAATACCGTTATTATAGAATAAACGAGTTCTCGTTGGAACTTTTCCAACGCATACGCTTTGTTCCCCTGGGCATTTGTGGGAATGGCCTGCATTGGGACCTTGGTATCTATGGCAGCATGGGTTGGACGCGATACTGCGCCAAGGCTGATATCTCCTCGCAAAACTATGCCGACACCTGGAGCGTCACCTACACCAATCCCACTACACTGGAAGCCTACCGCTGGAACTACGGTCTCATCACTCGTATTACATACGACTGGATAGGCATCTACGCCCGCTACCGTTTCAATGGTCCCGACCACTACACTTCCGTCACACCGCTGCCCCGACTCGAGATAGGCCTGCTATTGCAATACTAACCCCGCCAACCAGGTCATTTCTTCGGTATTTCTTCGGTGTTTCTTCGATATTTCTTCGATGGTTGATTGAAGAAACATTGAAGAAATACCGATATATCATTGAAGGTCAGACATAGTCACACACATCTGAGTCGCAATTTGACTTAGAATGGTCTTAATATAAAAAGTTTTTTGTATATTTGCATCGTGACACAAACGCACGATTATGCATAATATACTAAGTACCAAAATGAAAGGACTGCTGACATTAGTCGTTGTCCTGTGTTTTGCCACTATTTGCGAGGCGCAGAACATCACCGTTAGCAGCGCACAAGGGCAGAACATCAACACCTTCGTCCAGAGTAACCTCGTGGGCAACGGCGTGCTAGTATACAACGTGAAGTTCAACAATGCCACAGGAAATATAGCAACACCTCAGATTGGAACCTTCAACGCCAACGGCTACACACTGCTGCGCATGACGGAAGGCGTAATAATGACCACCGGCAACATCTCTGTAGCTCCCGGTCCAAACAACAGCGGTAGCCAATCGCAAAGCGTTACCCCCATGTATCAAGACCAGCAGCTGAGCAGCGTGGCCTCTGGCACCATCAACGGCTCTGCCACGCTCGACTTCGACTTTGTCAGCGTATCACCCTTCATCACTGTAAACTACTGCTTCGGTTCGGAAGAATATCCAGAATATGTATGCTCTAATTTCAACGACGTTTTTGCTTTCTTCATCACCGGTCCAGATCCTGCCACCAACACCACCCGCACATGGAATATGGCCAAAATTCCTGGAACGGCGACAGCTTCAAACCCCGATGGCATTGCCGTGGCGGTGAACTCTGTTAACCAAGGAGTAGCCCCATCTTCAAGCGGTAGCAACTGCTACTATAACTACACCCAATACTATGTAATCAATCACCAATCTGGTGCCAACGGCGGTCCTAACGGAGCCCAAGGAGTACAGTACGACGGCTTCACTCAGAAGTTGTCGGCGAGTGCCAATGTGGTACCATGCGAGCAGTATCACATGCATATCTCCATATGCAACGTAGGCGACAATTCATACGACAGCGGAGTGTTCCTCGAGATGAACAGTTTTAACAGTCCATCGGCTCGCATCAACCTCTCTAACGAAGATATTGATACTGTAGTGAACGGTACCACCAGAATCGTTCCCCTCACGGTGGCCGACAACGAATACTACAGCTACGGCAGAACCAGTATAACCTTCGGCGGCACTGCCGAAAATGGTGTCGACTATTTCTGCATAGACTCTGGCGGAGACACCTTGTCCATCTTCAACTCCGTGGTGAACATTAGCGACCCAGGCCATCACTTGAAAATATGGGCACCCTACCGCTACAACTTCACCGAACCAAAGACTATCGAGCTGGCTCTTGTAACCTCGCTGTGCGAGAATCATCCGGAAATGAACACACACGACACCTTGCGATTCATAATTGTAGGTGAAGATATGGTGCGCCTTAAAGACACAGTTATCCACTGCGAGGACACCTGCCGCGAGGTGGCCGTGGAAGTGGAGTACGCTACACGTCCGCTGACCTTCCGTTGGTATCCCCAAACGGGCATCGACTTCCCCACACGCCAGCGCTCTTCGGCATGCATCTACACCACCTCGCAATACCATGTCATAGCCACCGATGACCTTGGCCACCGCGACACCGCTACTGTCGACATCATCATCGACAACGAAGGTGGTGATGATCCCGATCCAGACACAACAGCTATCAACATAGCCGATATCAATAAGCTCAAAGTATTTCCCAACCCTGCCGACGACCGTCTAACCGTTGAGACCGATGGCCTTAAGCATGCGGAACTTTACTCTGCCGACGGTCAGATGATGCTTAGTGTCGACGGTACCGACCGCCTTATACTCGACACCTCACAGCTCCCTGCCGGAGTGTACACTCTTCGTGTCGGAACCACGAAAGGTGAACTCACGCGCAAAGTGATTATAGAGTGAATATTGATAATTAGTAACAAAAATAAAAACCAAAATGAAAAAGACAGCAAGAATCCTTTGCTTTGTGGCAGTCCTGCTCCTTGTGGGCGGCAGCGCCATGGCACAGAAGTACGAGTACAAGACCTTCGACAACGACCCGCTAGGCGTGCGCGAGTACACCCTCGGCAACGGTCTAAAGGTGTTCATGAGTGTCTACAAGGACGCTCCTCGCATCCAGACCTACATCGCCGTGCGTGCAGGCTCGAAGAACGACCCCAGCGAGACCACCGGCCTCGCCCACTACCTCGAGCACATGCTCTTCAAGGGCAGCCACCAGCTGGGCACCACCGACTGGGAACGCGAGAAAGTGGAGCTGCAGAAGATAGAGGAGCTCTACGAGGTGTACCGCAAGACCACCAACGAGGCGGCCCGCGCCGCCATCTACCACCAGATTGACAGCATCAGCTACGTGGCTTCGACCATCGCCATCGCCAACGAGTACGACAAGAGTATGACGGCCATCGGCAGCGAGGGCACCAATGCCTTCACCAGTAACGACTACACCATGTATGTGGAGAACATCCCCGCCAACCAGCTGGAGACCTGGGCCAAGGTGGAGGGCGACCGCTTCCCCAACCTGGTGCTGCGCCTGTTCCACACCGAGTTGGAAGCCGTCTACGAGGAGAAGAACATTAGCCTGGCACAGGACAACCACCGCGTCAACGAGGAGATGATGCGCGCCCTCTTCCCCCACCACCCCTACGGCACCCAGACCACCCTCGGCACCATCGAGCACCTGAAGAACCCCTCGATGACCAACATCTACCGCTTCCACCACACCTACTATGTGCCCAACAACATGTGCATAGCTATGGCCGGCGACTTCAACCCCGACGAGGCCATCAAGATTATCGACAAATACTTCGGCAGCTGGGTGCCCGGCACTGTGCCCGAGTTCAAGAAGGTGAAGGAAGAGCCCATCACCAGCCCCATCATCCGTCTTGTGAACGGTCAGGACCCCGAGAGTCTCACCATCGCCTTCCGCATCGAGGAGGGTAACGGCAGCCGCGACGCTCTGCTAGCCGAGGCTATGGAGTATGTGCTCAACAACGGCTCGTGCGGTCTCATCGACCTCAACCTCAACCAAAAACAGCTCTGCCTCGGTGCCTACGCCGGTACCTACACCCTAAACGACTACGCCGCCTTCATGCTCGGTGGTCGTCCCACCCAGGGCCAGAGCCTTGGCCAGCTGCGCGACCTGCTGCTCGAGCAGGTGGAGCTCCTGAAGGCTGGCCAGTTCGACGAGGACCTCATCAAGGCCGGCATCAACCAGCTGAAGCTCCAGATTATGAAGCAGGCCGAGAGCAACAACAGCCGCGCCTCGCAGATGGCCTACGCCTTCGTGCAGCACCAGACATGGGACCAGGTGTGCAAGGAAATTGACGAGCTGGCCAAGATTACGAAGAAGGACATCGTCGACTTCGCCAACCGCATCTGCAAGGACAACAACTACGTCATCGTCTACAAGCATCAGGATGCCCCAGACCCCGTTACCAAGGTGGTCAAGCCCGCCATCACCCCCATCAGCGTGAGCCGCGACAACGAGAGCGCTTTCCTGGCCGAGGTGAAAGCCGATGCCGCCAAGGCCAAACCCATACAGCCCGTTTTTGTCAACTTCAAGAAAGACCTGCAGAAGGGCAAGACCGCCAACGGCGGCGAGGTGCTTTACGTGAAGAACGTCGAAAACGGCACCTTCAACCTGCAGTACTACTTCGATTTCGGCAACTCGGCCGACAAGACCATCGACCTGGCCGCCGACCTGGTGGAGTACCTCAACACCGACCGTCACACCGCCGAGCAGCTGCAGGAAGAGTTCTACAAGCTGGCTTGCTCTTGGAACCTTAGCGTGGGTGGCGAGACCATCGTCGTTAGCATCAGCGGTTTGGCCGAGAATATGGAGAAGGCCATGACCCTGGTGGAGGAGATTATGGCCGGCTGCCAGCCCAACGACGAAGCTCTCTCGATGCTTGTGGAGCGCCTCATCAAGAGCCGCACCGACAACAAGACCAACCAGCGTGCCGCTTTCCGCGCCCTGAACACCTATGGTATCTACGGCGAGGAATATATTAAGGAGAACACCGAGAGCGACGCTAAGTTGCGCAGCTACACCGCCAAGCAGCTTACCGACGCCATCCACAACCTGTTCAACTACAAGCACCGCGTGCTCTACTATGGCCCGCTGACCATCAAGGAAGCCACCGCCGCTGTCGACCGCATCCACAAGGTGAAACCCACCAAGGAGGTGCCCGCCAACAAAGTGTACCAGCCCCAGGCTACCAACGAGAACGAGGTGCTCTTTGTGAACTATGACGCCAAGAACGTCTACCTCACCGAATACTTCCGCGGCGAGCAGTTCAGCACTCCGCTCGTGCCGAAGGTGAACCTCTTCAACGAGTACTTCGGAGGCTCGATGAACGCCATCGTATTCCAGGAGATGCGCGAGAAACGCTCGCTCGCCTACAGCGCCAGCAGCTATTACACCTATAGAAACCGTAAGGACGGCTGGTTCTACAACAGCGCCAATATCATCACCCAGACCGACAAGCTCTTCGATGCTCTCGACGCCTACGAAGAACTCTTCAACGATATGCCTGTGGCCGAAGCCAACTTCAAGCTGGCCAAGGATGCCCTTATTGCAGGCAGCCGCACCAACCGCACCACCAAGTTCGTCATCATCAGTAACTATCTATACTGTGAAAAACTCGGCCTGAAAGAACCTCTCAACAAGCAGAACTTCCAGGCTTACCAGAAGATGACAATGCAGGACCTCGTCAACTTCCAGAAGCAGTACATCAAAGGTCAGAAGAAGCGCTACCTCGTGCTCGGCAAGGAGAGCGAGATTGACTTCAACCGCCTCGCCAAGTTCGGCAAAGTGAAGAAACTCACCCTCGATGAAATCTTCGGATATTAAATCCAAAATACTGAACAACAAGGGCGGCATAGTGGCCGCCCTTGTCATTATCGGCCTCGGTCTGCTGCTGGGAGTCCGCTCCATCGACCGTGTGCCGTCGAGCATTCACTCCTGGGCACAGTCCGACTGGTACGCCATCTCTCTCGGCTTCACCCACAACGGCTACGACCTCTTCCACCCCGAGACGATGATCTACAACAAGCAGTTCCCCTCGATGTGGAAGGAGGCCAGCAACGATACCGTCACCTCGGCCGATTTTCCTATCCACGGATTTATCATAGCATTGCTCATGGGCCTCTTCGGCACCACGGCACCGTGGGTCTACCGTCTCTGGACCCTGCTGTGCAGCCTGACAGGCATGTGGTTCCTCTACCTTCTGGGGCGTCGTGTGACACGCTCGAACCTCAAAGCAATTGCCGTGGTGGCAGTGGCCATGCTGTCACCACTATATGCCTACTATTTCGCCAACTACTTGCCATCTGCCCCTTCCGTCGCCTGCGTGCTGACGGGTCTGTGGGCCTACGTGAAACACCGTCAGGAGGGCAATGACCGCCTATGGCATCTCGCCATGTCTATGCTCACCCTGGGCGCACTGATTCGCACCTCTCAGGCAGTGGTGCTGGTGGCCGTCTGCGGCTTCGAGCTGCTGCGCATATTCCGCCATGAGACCTCCTTCTGGAACAAGGTTCCTGCCGTACTGCTCAGCGCCGCCGCCATCGGCGGCTACCTGCTGTGGAACGCCCACCTGCGTGCCGAGCACGGCACCCTCTTCCTCTCCGAACTCTTGCCGCTGCGCGGATGGGACGACATCGCAACCTCATGGCAACGCTACAGCACCGTGTACTTCAGCCTACCACAACAGATTCTCATTATCGCCATTACGGTGGCGGCAACAATATTCGCCATTCTAAACCGAAAGAACCACCGCAACGACAACCATTCCCTGCCGCTTTGGCTGCTATGGGCCGTATGGCTCTTCGGCGAACTGCTTTTCCTCATCGCAATGGGCTACCAGTTCATCGACCACGAATACTATTTCCTCGACAGTTTCTACCTGCCAGTGGTTGTGGGGCTGGTACTGCTTGCGACGCGCATACCGCTGCCGAAGAGAACAGGCTGGCAGGCCGTCACACTGGCCTGCATGCTGGCGGCAGCGTGGTCCATGTACCACGCCACTAATCTCCTGCTGAAAGAACGCTCGCAAGGCTGGGACCTGGCGCTGATTTGTCACCACAACTACGAGGGCAGCGACCAATGGCTCGACGAGCTTGGCATCAGCCGCGACGCACGCATACTCTCTGTAGCTTCCTACCCACAGAATCCACCATTCCTTCTTATGGGACGCAAAGGTTACACTGCACAATGGATGGGCGACGGCTACGACATGTCACCCATGCTCACCAGTGCCCTGCAGTTCCCGTTCGACTATGTAATTACCGAAGAATGGTACCTCAAGGAGCGCTTCGACCAGTACCGTGTGGTGTTCGAAAGACTCAAGCCAGTGGCATCTTACGGTGCACTGTGGCTATGCACAGCAGCCGACACCGTTGTGAACAGTGGTCCCGACGACTTCTTCACTCAATGACTATCTCGTAGATGCGACCCTCGATGTCGCTGGCGTTGAATGGTATCAGCCCCTGCTTGTAGACCTCGGGGGGCCACCACTCAGAGTAGTGGTATTCCTGCGTTATGACACACAACATCTGGTTGTTGGGGATAGACGTATAACGGTCGCTCATATAGCCCACCACACGCATGTGCTCCGGGTCCGGACCCAGACGCCATATTATCTCTTTGGGTCTCCACTCTATCTCGTAGTAGTACACATCCTCGTCGAAGATGCTGTTTGGCACCGCAGTTTTTGTGGTGAGAGCTTTGTATGTGTCATACCAACGCATCGCCTCAAAACGCTGGCCTTGGTAGGCGATGCTTGTCAGACCTGCCTTGTACTCTTTCGGTTCGTGGCAAGCCAAGTCCCAGTTAGTACAGCAGAACATCACGTCGCTGTTGGAACGCCCGTCCTCCACCTTTGAGCCACGCTCTCCTCCAGCGTAATAGTCCGTGGGCCAATAGCGCGATGCCTTCACTATCTCGATGTCAATCTCTGAATAACGGTCGCACAGATGCCAGTTCGGTTGGGCGCTCTCGTCGTTCTTGTCCAGATAGCCGCCATGATAGCTGGGACGCCGTATGTTCCACGGGCTCTCGTCCTGGTAGATAAGCCAGAAAGCGTAGGTCAGGCCGTTCCACAGATTCTCCTTGTTGAGCATGGGTGGGAACTTTATCTTGCCACGATACTTGCCATAGGCGAAGCCTACGCGTGTCTTCACTCCTGTCGATTCCTTCTTCGGATACTCCACCCCACGGTTGCCGGGGTTTACAATCGAGATATAATCGCCCTCCGCCGACGGCAACACCGTGCTGCCCGGCACATCGGTTATGTGCGGGTAGTCGTACACCAGCAGTGTGCTGTCGTACCGTGTAGCGCCGGCATCATATTCGGCCATAGTATAGTCGTCGATGTCGCACACCAATGGTATATTACGCAGAGTATACTGCTGGCTCACGGCAGGGAAGAACTGCTGGTACAGCGCACGGCGATACAGCAGACTGTCGCCACCCACTCGGCCATATTCCTCGTGCTTGGCACGGTAGGCCTTGCGTATCTGTGTTTCGTCGATGAAGACCCCCTGCTGCGGAGTGATGACAGCACGCGTGCGCAGCATCTTCGAGCCTCGGACTATCGATATATGCCTGCTGGAATTGGCGAAGAACCATTGGTACGGATTGACGAAGTGGCTGTCGGCATCGGTGAGGTTGATATGCTGTATGTACTCAGGCACCTGCTTCAAGCCCTCATCGTCGCACACCACCAGCAGGAACGAGTAGAGCCCCGTGCGCGGGTTGCGTTTCCATCGGTGATTCACCGTCCCACCCTCATGGCGCCGCTCGTTGAGCACCCAGCGGGTATCGAGGAACAACTGCTCCTCGAGCGTGCGATTGTTCTGCGGTGCGGCCACCTGGCTCACATAGCGGAACCAGTGGGTATCGCCCCTTATCTCGCGCTCTATGGCTTTCAATGCCTCGAGGCTGATGTCGTAGCGCTCCAGGTCGACACCATAGTACACCTTCTCGTCGCGCGGATTACCCACAATGCGGAAACTGTCAACAATATGTCCGTCGGCGGGGACTGGCTTGAATCCCACAGAGACATCCTCCCACGAACCATAGAAATTCTCGTGGCACAGCGTGTCGCTCTCGTCAAACTTGTAGCTCTCGTTCTGATAGAATATCTTGTAATAGAGCCGACGGCCGCTCACGGTATCGTACACGAAATGGTAATACTCGTCTCCGCCGGGCAAAACAACACCCTCCAGCACGGCGTTCCCAAGGTCCATGTCAAGGCTGACGGTATCGCCCTCGTGGCCTACCATAGGGTCGAACTGGCGCACCTTGTCGGCGCTGCAGGCAGCTAAAAGCAGAAAACAGAAGACTGGAACAACTCTGTTCCACCAGGATACACGCGATACCGACCTGCCCATCACATCACCTCCATCACCGTTTGCGTCTGTCCGTTGATGGTAATGGTCTCGCCCACCCTCTTGCCCTTCAGGGCAATATATATGGGTGTTTGGGCCGAGATGGCGAAATAAACCTCGTTGCCCACCATGAACTTGCCCGCACCGATAGAGAGCAGGAACTTCTGCCGGTCGGTAACTACAACGGCGCCATGCTCGGCGGTGTCGAATGGCGGAAGTTTGAGGAGGTCCTGCAGCGAGCGTATGCCTGCCAAGGCATTGCTGTACTGACGGGCATACATATCGCGGCTGCGCATCATCTTGGTGCGGTACGAGTCGTAGCGGTCCACGTTGGCACCATAGTCGTTGCTCTGCTGCTGCGCCGAGTCCATCTCCTGCTTGGCAATAGAAGCGATATGCTCCTGCTGTTCGATGCAGGAGCATATCACTTGTTGGCGTTTTTCTTCGCGTGTCATAGAATCTAGATTGTCTAGAATATCTAGATTATCTAGTCCTGCCGGGATACTCCTTCAATGCCACCTCGAGGCACTTGATAGCCTTCTTGAGATCCTCGATGCAGATGCAGTAGGTGATACGGGCCTGATGGCGTCCGCGCTCGGGGTCGACATAGAAACCCGTGGCGGGAGCCAGCATGACGGTAGCACCCTCATAGCTGAAGTCCGTCAGCAGCCACTGGCAGAACTTGTCGCTGTCGTCCACCGGCAGGTCGATGACAGTGTAGAAAGCACCCTTGGGCATCGGGCAGAAACAGCCGGGAATCTTGTTCACCCCCTCGACGATGACGTTGCGGCGGGCGATGTATTCCTTCTGCACCTTGTCGAAATACTCCTGCGGAGTCTCGACGGCAGCCTCGGCGAAAATCTGGCCGAACGACGGGGGGGAGAGACGGGCCTGGGCCAGACGCATGGCTATGGCGTAGACCTCGCTGTTGCGCGTCACCATGCAGCCCACACGGGCACCGCAGGCGCTATAGCGCTTCGACACCGAGTCGAACAGGATGACATTGCGCTCCAATCCTTCGAGCTGCATGACGCTGAAATGCTTCTCGCCGTCGTAGCAGAACTCGCGGTACACCTCGTCGGCAAAGAGGTACAGGTCGTACTTCTTCACCAGGCCGGCAACCTTAAGCAGCTCCTCGTGGGTGTAGAGGTAACCCGTGGGGTTGTTGGGGTTGCAGATCATGATGGCCTTGGTGCGCGGCGTGATGGCTTTCTCGAAGTCCTCGATGGGAGGCAGGGCGAAGCCGGTCTTGATGTCGCTGGGAATGGTGACAATCTTGGCGTCGCACAGCTTGGCGAAGGTGTTATAGTTGGTGTAGTAAGGCTCGGGGATGATGATTTCGTCGCCGGGGTTCAGACACACGGTGAAGGCCATCTGAAGGGCCTCGCTGCCGCCGGTGGTGACGATAATCTGGTTGGGGGTGACATCGATACCGTGGCGATGGTAATAGTTGCACAGGGCGCGACGGTAGCTGGGGATACCGGCCGAATGGCTGTACTCGAGAACACCGTTCCACTGCGGCAGCGAGGCGGCATTCTCGGCAAGGGCCTTGAGGGCACCCTTGGGGGTCTCGATATCGGGCTGGCCGATATTCAGGTGGTACACGTGCACACCACGCTCCTTGGCGGCATCGGCAAAGGGGACAAGCTTGCGGATTGCCGACTGCGGCAAATCAAGTCCTTTATTGGAAATACTGGGCATTGTTCTCTGGTTTAAATTATTGAAAGACTATCTGCGGATGGGTTCGGCAACCTTTGCGGGCTCGGCAGCCTTGACAGGTGCCACAGGCTTTGCCTCGACCTTCTTCTGCTCCTGCTTGACGGGCTCAGGGCTGACGGTGTCAGCCTTCACATTACCCTTGATGCGCAGCACCACACGGGGATTGTCGACAGCGTTGCTGGTGACGGTGACGGTCTTCGAGAAGCCACCCACATTGTTGGTGTTGTAGTGCACCTTGATAACGCCGCTCTGGCCGGGCATCACGGGCTTCTGGGTGTAGCTGGGGGTCGTGCAGCCGCACGAGGCCTTCACGTTCTGGAGGATGAGGGGTTCGTTGCCGTCGTTCCAGAAGGTGAACTCGCAGTCACCGTTGCCGCCTTTGTTGATGGTGCCATACTGGTGTTCCATCTCTTCGAAACGGATCTTGGCGCCGTTGGCGGGCACCTCTTTCTTCTCTTCCTGTGCACCGGCAATGTAAGCCATGGTGGCAAACAGGCAAATCAATGCAAACTTTTTCATGTTATCAATGTTTATTGTTGTTTATTATTCAATTGTTTATGGCTCTTTTAGGCACCGCTGCCTTCAATTGCCAGTCTGCAAAAATACTAAAAATTTAGTACATGCAGATATTTTTTTCTTGCAAATAAAGTTAAACCTTCCATTCTTCACTTAATTCTCAGCGCATTATCACATCCAGCGCGTCGTCGCTGCAGCGGGCTTCAAGCCACTGCTCCAGACGTTGGCGGTCGGCGGTTGAGAGGGAGGTACCCCGCTTCAGCGATACCATGGCCACGGTGCCGCCGCCTATGCGACCAACAGCTATGCTCTCCACCTGCGGGAACAGCGGTGCCACCTCGGCTGCAAGGTGCACAGTGAGGGTGTCGTATTGCGAATAGTTCTCCAGCTGGTGCTCCAATTCGGCCACCTGGGCGTTGAGGCGCCGCGTGGCGGCGTCGGACGACGAGACGATGTTGTTTATCTGGCGCGACAAGGCCTCGACACTCTCGGCGTCACTGCCCTGTATCACCGTCAGGCCATAGCCCTTCAACCCATAGTCGGCCATGCGTCCGCGGGCACTGGCAATCTCGGCATCGGTGATGGTACGCCCAACGGCCACCACACGCAGCGTGTCGTGCTCGGCAGCGGCGGAGAGTATCTGTGTGCCGCTCTGCGCCAGCTCGCGTTCCATGAAGTGGTGTATATTGCGTTCCATAACGTTGGCCTTTACGATATTCACAGTCATTATTGCCGCCGGTATCATGGTGACGACAACCACTATCCACACCAGTCGACGGCCGCGCTTCGCCAACTCGGGTTTGAGGTTGGAATAGGAATGGAAGCGCAGCAACTTGACACCAAAGAATGTCGAAATAGCTATGAAGACAGTGTTGATGAAAAAGAGGTAGAAAGCGCCGAAGAAATAGCTCCACTGCGCCGTGGCCAAGCCATAGCCAGCGGTGCACAGCGGCGGCATGAGGGCAGTGGCTATGGCCACGCCGGGAATCACCTGCCCTTTGCTCTTGGTGGTCAGCGCCAGCACACCGGCGGCACCGCCGCAGAAGGCTATCAGCACGTCGTAGAGCGTCGGCGAGGTGCGTGCCAGCAGCTCGCTACGCGCCTCGCTGATGGGCGAAAGCAGGAAATAGACCGTTGCCGTCAGCACAGATATCAGCGTCGCCACGCCGTAGTTCTTCAGCGCACGCCGCAGCAAGTCGTAGTCGCCTATACCCACCGAGAGACCCATGCCGATAATCGGGCCCATCAACGGCGAGATTAGCATGGCGCCGATAATCACCGCCGTCGAGTTCACATTCAAGCCCAGCGAGGCAATGAGGATGGCAAATATCAAGATCCACAGGTTGGTGCCGCGGAACACCACGCCCGCGCTCACCTGCTCTATCACCTGCCGCTCGTCCTCCCTGTCGGCCATCAGATTGAAATACCGGCCGACAATCCGCAAAACACGCATTACGATACCTTTCATATAAATAGATAACGGCGACCTTGGCAATTTATTATAAACATGGGCTTGAAATCACACCAAACGACCCGACAAAAAAACATGGATTTTTCGTAGCAAACGGCACCAGCTCATTTAACTTAAAAACCGTTAAATCAAACCTTCTTTTCAGCCTCAAAGCTTACTTTGGAAATCAAGTTGTTACAGCGATATTTTCGCATATAACTCTCTGTATCAGTGTTATCTAGCCGACAAATAAACATGTAACTGCCTATGACACAGCACACTCTCTTTACCCTCTCTTACTATAAGCTATACATTCCCCTTATGCTCATTTACTCGAGTAGGAGATGTTAAATTTAACATTTGGTCGATATAATTCTAATTCTACTTTTATATGTCAGCTCACACCCTGTCATACCCCTGGCTGACCCCGACTTGTTGCCAACACTCGGCACCGCCCTGCAAAAATAAATTTGCACGGTTTGAAAATAGTTCGTACTTTTGCATCCTGAAAACACAACAATTTAAAGTACAAATGAATAAACAAAGGAAACGAATAACTAGAATAGCGGCAATCATTCTGTTTATGGTTCCCATGATTGCCACGGCACAGAAAACCGAGGACACTCCGGCAACGAACTACACCAGGGGCAAAGGGTTCTTCGTTCGCCCCGAGTTTTGCAACGGCCTACTTGCAAATGTTGGCTACCAGCTAAACCCATATGTACAATTATCAGGGAATATCGGTGCTGCATTGGGCAATGAGAACAGCCCCATAGCCTTGGTTGCAACCGTAGGCATCCGCACGTATTTTTCGGACACCCCCTGGACTGCGTTTTTCGACTACCATGCCGGTTCGGAATATGACATGAAATATTTGGTTTTTAGACAGACCGTCAATGTCGGCGCAAGCTACAAGGATTTGGATTTCGGCGCCGGTATAATATGGGGAACCGACGGCTATGTTTCAGGGATGGGACTGTCGCTAACCATAGGATATAATTTCCGCTTCTACAAACACAAATAGAATTAATAGTCAGGGTAGAACCCCGATTTCACCTGTTGTCGCGCGAGAATTGTAAAAATATTGTGCGACGAATTAAAGATTTTTTCTTATATTTGCAACCAGCAAATAACAATTGTATTATCAACAACAAATTAATTATCAATATGATTACAAAACTTGACGACCTGCTTGAGCTGGTCAAATCGAAAGGTAAGAAACGTTTGGTGGCAGCCTATGCCAACGACAGCCACACCATCGCCGCCGTCAGCGCCGCTATCGACCGCGGTATCGTCGAAGCCACCCTCGTGGGCGACATCGAGACCATCAAGAAGGTCTGCGCCGAAGAAGGCATCGACCCCAACAAGTTCGAACTCGTCCAGGAGGCCAACGACAACAAGGCCGGCGCCCTGGCTGTGAAGCTCATCAACGAGGGTAAAGGCGACTTCCTCATGAAAGGCCTCCTCTCCACCGACAAGTACATGCGCGCCATCCTCAACAAGGAAAGCGGCCTCATGCCCGGCAAGAAGAACGACATGCTGACCCACATGGCCGTCATGGAAGTCCCCGCCTACCACAAACTCCTCATCTGCTCCGACATGGCCATCATCCCCGCCCCCGACTTCAAGCAGAAACAGGCCATCATGAACTTCGAGATCGCCGTCGCCAAGAGCCTCGAGAACCCCAAACCCAAAGTGGCTGTCCTCGCCGCCACCGAGCAGGTCTCCACTGGCATGCTCGCCTGCGCCGAAGGTGCATGGCTCGGCATGATGAGCCAGCGCGGCCAGATCCCCGGCGCCATCGTCGACGGTCCCCTGAGCCTCGACTGCGCCATCGACAAAGAGAGCGCACAGACCAAAAAGCTCACCAGCGAAGTGGCCGGCGACGCCGACTGCCTGCTGTTCCCCAACATCGAGGCCGGCAACATCTTCTACAAGGCTTGCACCAAGTTCGCCAAAGCCGAACTCGCCTGCATGGTCATGGGTGCCCGCGTCCCCTGCGTCCTCACCAGCCGTGGCGACAGCGCCAAGACCAAACTGTACAGCATCGCCCTGGCTGCCCTGCAGTGCAAATAATTAATTGAAAATTGAAAGTTGAAAATTGAAAATTGGCTGACACGACAAGTATCGACCAGTTTTCAATTTTCAACTTTTTATAATTTGCCATACCACAATTTCCATGGACCAATACTTTGAAGGATTGAACAACATAGCCATCACGGTGTGCGACGCCGATGGCTTTGTGCTCGACATGAACCAGCATAGTGCCGACGTGAACAGCCACGGCAAGAAGATTGTCGGCTACAACCTCATGAACTGCCACCCCGAGCCCGCCAAGACGAAACTTAAAGGCCTGCTCGAGCACCAACAACTTAACGCCTACACCATCGAGAAAACTCTGGCCGACGGCAGCAAGGTGAAGAAACTCATCTACCAGACCCCCTGGTACAAGGACAACGGCGAGTTCGGCGGCCTCATCGAGTACTCCATCGAGATACCCTTCGAGATGCCCCACTTCATAAGAAGTTAGAAATTAATTGTCGACAGATGAAAGAGTTTTTGAAAATATTATTCTGCGTCAGCATTATTTTCAATTTTCAATTTTCAATTTTCAATTCAGCGCAGGCTCAGCAGGGCACCGTCAAAGGCCGCGTCATCGACGCCAAGACCGGCGAGAATGTCGAATACGCCACCGTCGCCCTCCTCAACCCACAGGACTCGACCCTCAAAGGCGGCACCGTGACCGAGAGCAACGGCACCTTCAGCCTCAAAGCCCCCTACGGCACCTACCTGCTGCGCATCACATACATAGGCTACAAGCCCTATATTCATTCAAGCCGCATAATCCTCAGCGATAAGCAGAGCAACGTCAATGTTGGCAGGGTGCAGATAAAAGCCTCGGCCACGACGATGGAGGCACTGGAAGTGAGCGCCGAGCGCAGCATGGTGGAATACCAGCTGGACAAGCGCGTGGTGAATGTGGACAAAAACCTGGTCACTGGCGGCGGCACGGCCACCGATGTGCTGGAGAACGTGCCCAGCGTGGCTATCGACAACGACGGCAACGTGACGCTGCGCGGCTCGACGAACGTCAAGATACTGGTCAACGGACGTCCCAGCGAGCTTATCTCGAGCGACCTAGAGTCACTCCTCGAGCAAATTCCGGCCTCGACAATAGAGAACGTGGAGGTTATCACCAATCCCTCGGCAAAATACGACCCCGAGGGCATGAGCGGCATCATCAACATCAAGCTCAAGGACCGTACCGCCGGCGCCCTGGGCCTCAACGGTGTGGTGAACGCCAACTTCGGCTTCGCACCGCCTTTCGTCATCCCCGACCCGCTGCCTAAATTCACGCCTACGGCCATGGGCAGCATCAACCTCAACTACACCACAGAAAAATACAACATCACCTTCAGCGCCGACGGCGGACAGAGGATTCGTATCGGGCGCTCAGAGAGCGACATCTACCGTCACAACCACTCGCTCAACTCGCATGACAGCCTGCGGTCGTACAACCTCACGCCATTCCACATGGGCAGCGCCAAGCTGGGCTTCGAATACTACATAGACACCACAAGCTCTATCATCGCAGGCTACCAGATACACTACGGCGAGCACATACGCAACATCAACGTCTACAGCACCGACCTCCTCACCGACGGGCTGTACAACTACCACCAGATCGACAGCAACTTCAACAATCATACCAACCACTCATTCAACCTCGGCTACATCAAGCGCTTCTCGCGCCCCGAGCAGCAGCTCAATATCGACCTCACCTATAGCCGCCGCTTCAGTATCGGCGACGGCAACCAGCGCCAGATGTACGACGACCCCACCGCCAACCACGAACGCTACTACCTGCGCAACTCGGTGCGCGACAACAACGGCCACGCCATCAATATCCTAATCAACTACTGCCACCCCTTCAGCAAAAGCCTCAAGCTCGAGACAGGCTACGAGGGCCGCATGCAGTTCACCGACCAGGACTACAAATACTACATGACCACCGACAGCACGCCGCGCACGCTCGACAACCACTCGTCGATGCACTACATCTACAACCAGCATGTGCACGCCGCCTACGTCACCCTCGGCTGGAAAGCCACCGAGAAACTGTCGGCACAGGCAGGTCTCCGCGGCGAATACGCCACCGTTAACGGCGAGGACGAAGCCCACGCAGGCACGCCCGTGAGCAAGGCCTACCCCGCCCTCTACCCCACCCTGCACGCCAGCTACCAGATCCGCAAGGACGAAAGCATCCAGCTTAGCTACAGCCGCCGCGTGCGCCGCCCGGGCATGCGCGACCTGCACCCCTACATCGATGTCCGTCAGGGTATGGAGATGAGCTTCGGCAACCCCAACATCGACCCCGAGTTCACCAACGCCATCGAACTGAGCTACAGCCTCGGATTCAAGAACACCAACCTCTTCGCCTCGGCCTACTTCCGCCAGACCGACAGCATGATGACCCGCTACGGCTTCGTCTGGGACGCCACCAGCGTCTCCCGCTACTCGCCCTGGATGACCTATAACCCCGAGTACGACGGCTACTGGGCAAGCACCTGGCAGAACCTCAGCCGCGGCATCAATTTCGGCTTCGAGTTCATCATCGACCAGCAGATTACCAAGTGGTGGAAGCTCAACGTCAGCCTCAACGCCTACGACAGTTACATCGAGGGCACCGACCTCCTCGACAACACCAGTAGCCACATGTTCCGCGTCGACGGCAAACTGAACTCCTACATGAACCTGCCCAACGACTGGACGGTGCAGCTCAGCGGCCAGTACCGCTCGCCCTTCGAAGACCTGCAGACAACCATGCAAGCCTCCTTCTGGATGGATATGGCAGTGAAGAAAGACGTGCTCAACCGTCGCGGCACCGTCACCCTGCGCGTGGCCGACATATTGTGCACAGCCGGCTGGGGCCACTCGACCCACAACAGCCAGCTAGACCGCGAATTCCGCGCCCGCCGCATTTCGCCGTTCTTCACCATCGGTTTCTCGTATAAGATCAACAACGGCCTGAAAGCCACACGGAAGCAGGTGGACGACTTGGACGACGGCAATCTAAACCAAAATGACTATTGATGTACGAGAACAGCCCGACGGACGGCGCGAGGTGCTCGACCCTGTCCGCCGCCGGTGGGTTGCGCTGACTCCCGAAGAGGAGGTGCGTCAGTTGACCATCCAGATGCTCAATTCCCACTACGGATACCCACTCGAACTGATGCAGGTGGAAGGTGCCATTACCCTCAACGGAATGACACGCCGCTGCGACATCGTGGTATACGACACCTCGGGCATGCCACAGATGATAGTGGAATGCAAAAAACCTGAGGTGAGCCTCACCCAAAAGGTATGCGACCAAGCATGCCGCTACAACACGGTGCTGAAAGTGCCATACCTACTGTTAACCAATGGACACCAGATGGTTATGGTGGCCGTCAACGCAACAGAAGGTTCTTTGTCGCAACTTCCCGACATACCGGCATATCATAAAAAAAGTTAAAAAGTGAACACTTTTCGGCACCTCGTCGTCATATATATATGATAAAGGCGGAAATACGTCAACTGTTGGTAGACCACTATCTGGATTTCTACACATTGGCTTATTCCATGCTTGCCAATAGCGACGATGCTCGCGATACTGTGCAGGAGGCGCTGACACGCACACTGGCGAAAGGACGTATCGATGACCCGATGAACTACTGCTACCAAACAGTGCGGAATGTAGCCATCGACACAATGCGTTACCGCAGCCGCATAGTACCTTTGGACGAGAACATGGACGTCGGACAAGAAGAACAAGATGATACTGACAGCTATGCACGCCTGCTCAACCTAGCCGCCCACCTGCGCGACAAACTGCCCTCCGCGCTACGGGCACTGGTAACACTTCACTACGAAAAGGGCATCGGCTACGGCGAGCTGGCAAATTTGACAGGCATGAGCCGCATGACCATACGCCGCCGACTGAAAGAAGCCCAGGCAAAGATGCACTATGAACTGAAAAAAGAAATGGAGGAAACGATATGAAACAAGACAGCATTCAACAACTGCTGGCCAAACGACAGGCAGGCACGCTGACCGACAGCGAGCTGGAAGAGTTGAACCGACTGACCCACAAAGACGAGGTCGTGGCTGCCGCCGAACAGGCCGCCGCGGGTATCGTGCGGCGCCGCCGCCTGATAGTCTCGTCGGTAGCGCTGGTGGCTGTGGCCGTTGGCACATTAGGTATCACCATGCTAATCCCCAAGAATGAGGTACCACTTGTGGCGCAGCAACAACCTGCACCGCAACCTGTCGTCGTCGAAGAGCCCCCGCAAGCCGTCGAGACTACTGCCACACCAGTGACCACAAAACCTGCTGCCACACCAAGACCCTCTGTCACCACAACGCCTGCCGTCGCCAATGACCAACCAGCAAAGAGCATGCCGGAGGCTGTAGTATCCAAACATTCTGACCCTGCTGTGATGTGCAACAACCAATGCGAGGCCGACTCGGTTATCAACGACATATGGAAATTCCTTACGGCATGAAACGACTGACAATACTTCTGCTCCTCATCTCAGCCCTCTCCGCTGCAGCGCAGACCGAGCTGTACAATCGCTATGCATCGCAGCCCAGCGTCAAAGTGGCGTCGGTTACGGGGTTTGCCATCGACAGCACCTCGCAGGTCGACGTTACCGTGATTGCCGCCGAGGACGAGCAGGGATGGACCTGGATGAAACACGAATTCGGCATCGCCGACCTCAGTGCCGAACAGCAACAAGGTTTGCGCGAGGGTAACGACGTGGTGCTCTTCGCTCGTCGCAACCGCAGTAACCCCGGGCTAAGCGCACCCGTTGTTGGCGAACGCATCGACATAGCCGCCAGTTGCTACATGGGCATCTCTTACCTGAGTCGCGCCGTATACGTTTTCTGCGCCGACACTGAGGAGGAATACGACGCTGTCGTCACCCGTCTAATAAAGAAAATAATGCATAACTCAAGATAGCAGAGCTATCTCTTTCATGCCACATGAAAGACAGCGGCCGTCTTCGGCCGTGAGAAGTAGACGGCCATGAGGGTCGACACCGGTGATGGTGGCGACAATTTCCTTTTCTTCATATTTGTATCGCGCAGCAATGCCGAGGTTAAGCAGACAGCCGAGGTATTCCTGTTCCATGTCAACGCCTTCCCTAAGAGCATTATACCGCACTTCAATGCTATGCAGCAACTGCATCAGCAGAGGCTCAAGGTCGTAGTGCCTACCCGTAAGCATCCCCAGCGAAATAGGGTTGGGGACCCAGTCGGGGAAAGCCGTCTGATTTACATTGAGACCTATGCCGCACACCGCCGAGGATATGATTGCCAGATTGTCAGAATGTGTGATTGCCTGAATGGTGACACGGTTGCTGATTAGTGTGCCACAAATTTTCTTTCCTCCGACATAAATGTCATTCGGCCACTTGATCGTAGGTGTTATGTGCGAGGTAAAAGATGAGAGTAAGTCTACAATGGCAAGCGAGATGGCTTCGGTGAGGCGGAACTGGCGGTCGGCTGGCATAAATGTAGGGTGCAGTACCATGCTGAAGGTGAGGTTCTCGCCGGGCGCCGACTCCCAGTGGTTGCCACGCTGGCCTATGCCGGCGGTCTGCTCCGAAGCCCAAAAGCAAGTGAAGTCCCCGACCTGCATGAGGTCGAGGGCTTCACAGTATTTGTTGGTCGACTCGACAGAGCCTAACCTATGAATCTTGAACCTTGGATTATCAATTTCCAATTTTCAATTTTTTTTTAGATGGACATGATCTCTTTCTCCTTGGCGGCAAAAATCTTGTCGCACTCAGCGATGTTCTTGTCGGTGATGTCCTGAAGGTCTTTCTCCACCTGCTTCACCTCATCTTCGGGCACCGATTTGTCCTTCAGCTTCTTCACCTTGTCCATAACGTTGCGACGCACGTTGCGCACGTTGACTTTGGCGTTCTCCACTTCGGTCTTGGCCTGCTTGCAGAGTTCCTTACGGCGCTCTTCGGTGAGCGGCGGGATGACGATGCGGAGTATTTCGCCCTCATGGCGCGGCGTGAATCCGAGGTTGGCATCGAGGATGGCCTTGTTGATGGCGCCGAGGATGGTCTTCTCCCATGGCTGGATGACGATGCTGCGTGCGTCTGGCGTGTTGACGTTGGCCACCTGGCTGATTTCGGTCATGGTGCCATAGTAGTCAACCTTGACACCGTCGAGCATTCCGGGGTTGGCCTTGCCGGCACGGATCTTGGTCAGCTCTTTCTCCAAGAAGCTCAGCGAGCTCTTCATGCTGTTTTTTGCCTCGTCGAGGCAGGCTTTCGATAGGTCGTTCATGTTATTATTGCTTGATTGTTTTTTCGCTTTATTTAATTTTATTTTATCGGTGCTCAAGGCCGTTCCCTTACGGTCAGGCAGGATTGCTTGATTGTTTGAGGACTTACCACATATCCTTATTTTGTCACAAGAGTGCCAACCTCCTCGCCTTCGACCACACGCAGCAGGTTACCGGTGCGGTTCATGTCGAAAACATAGATTGGCAGATTGTTCTCGTCGCAGAGAGCGAAGGCAGTGAGGTCCATCACCTTCAGTTTTTTGCCCATAGCCTCGGCAAAAGTAAGGGTTGAGTATTTCTTGGCTGTGGGGTCTTTCTCGGGATCGGCGGTGTAGACGCCGTCGACGCGGGTGCCCTTGAGGATAACGTCGGCCTGTATCTCGATGGCGCGGAGCGTTGAAGCGGTGTCGGTGGTAAAGAATGGGTTGCCAGTGCCACCACCGATGATGACCACCCTGCCGGCTTTCAAGGCCTCGTTGGCACGACGGCGGCTCATCTCTTTGCAGATAGGCTCGATGGCGAGACCCGACAGCAGTTCAGTGGCCATACCTTGCTTTTCGAGCTCAGCCTGAAGCGCCATACTGTTGATAAGCGTAGCCATCATACCCATATAGTCGCCCTGCACACGATCCATGCCTTTGGCAGCGCCACTGAGGCCACGGAAGATATTGCCACCTCCAATAACGATGGCCACCTCGCAACCGCGCTCCACCACAGCCTTAATATCAAGTGCATATTGGGTCAACATATCGGGGCTGATGCCGTAACTTTGGCTGCCCATGAGCGACTCGCCGCTCAATTTAAGTAATATCCTCTTGTATTTCATAGACATTATACTTTTGATTGCCACAATATTACAACATACTGCAGCACTTTCTTTCAATCAACGAAGATAGCAATTTTTTTTTATTTGGCAAAAAAAACTTTAGCCTGCAGCGACGCTGAAAGTGGCAACGCTTATTTTGATGCCAGGCACTGTGGCCAGCGCATCGGCACAGGCGCAGAGTGTGGCACCTGTGGTCAGCACGTCGTCGACCAACAACACATGCCTGCCTGTCAACTCGTCGGGGCGCTTTGTACTAAAGGCATCTGCCACATTGTCGGCCCGTCGTTGTCCGCTCTGTCTGCTCTGTTGCTTGGTGTGGCGTTTTCGCACCAATGCCGTGGTGTTCACTTCGCGCGGCATCACATCGGCAATGCCCCTACACAGCAGTTCGCTCTGGTTGTACCCCCGCTGAAGGCGGCGTATCCAATGCAGTGGCACGGGCACCAATACATCCATATCGTCGAAACGTCCTGACCGCAGCAGTTCCAGCCCCATCTGGCGCCCCATCATGCGGCACAACTCCGTGTTGCCATGAAATTTCATTGCGTGTACAATGCGTCGCACCGTGTTGTCGGCCTTGAAATAATATATCGAGGTGCCTGTTTCCAGATGAATACGTCCAAAGAGCAGCCGTTCAGTACCATTCCCTGGCATTTTGCTATATGCTGTAGCGGCCATATCTGCCAGACAGCCGACGCACACCTGCCGTTCGCCTTCCACAAGCACCTGCCCACAAGCGGCACATGTCGTGGGGAACAACACTTGTATTATAGCCTTTAGAGGCGACATGAGATAGTGTTTTGCCTATACGAGGAACAGACAACTGTCGCCATAGCTGAGGAAGCGGAAGTCGTGGTCGAGGGCATAACGGTAGCATTCGCGCCAACGGTCGCCTATCAACGCCGACACCAGCAGCAGCAACGTGCTCTTCGGCTGATGGAAGTTGGTCACCAATCCATTTATGGTATGGTAGCGGTAGCCTGGGGCTATCATCAGCTGCGTCTCGCCCTCCATGTGGTCAATCCCTCGGTGCTCCATCCATCGCATGACTTCGCCGTATGAAGCAGCACAATCCATTCCACAGGTGTCGAGCACATAGGGGTCCCATTGTCCCACATGCATCGTCTCCAGGTCAGGATTATGTCTCAGCTGCACACCGAACCAGTAGAGGCTTTCCATTGTGCGCACGCTGGTAGTGCCTACTGCAATGCGAGGCTCTCCGTGAGATATCATGTGACGCAGATTGTCGGCAGTGACAAACACCTTCTCCACGTGCATGTCGTGCTCGCCAATGGTGTCGGAGCTTACGGGCTTGAATGTGCCGGCTCCCACATGCAGCGTCAGGTACTCTGTGGCTATGCCTTTCTGCTTCAAAGCATCGAACACCTCAGGGGTGAAATGCAATCCGGCCGTGGGAGCTGCCACCGAGCCTTCATAGTGGGCGTATACCGTCTGGTAGCGCTCTGCATCATTCTCCTCGGCCTCGCGTCCCAGATAGGGCGGCAGGGGTATTACACCGGCGTTTTCAATCACCTCGGCGAAGCTCTTACCACCTGTCCACTCGAAGTCTACAATCCATGCATTGCCTACTGCTTCGCGTCGCGTGGCGGTAAGACGGAAACTCTCGCTCCCGACACACCACTCGCCACTCATCACACCTTCTTTCCACTTCTTGTTGTTGCCGATGAAACACATCCAGGAGCACCTCTCACGTTGCTCGAAGGCCTGCGAGACGGCCATGCGGTAGGGTTCAAGACAGAACACCTCGATAACGGCCCCCGTCTCCTTGCGGAACAGCAGACGGGCATGTATCACCTTGGTGTCGTTGAACACTAGCATTGTGCCTCCGGGCAACAGCGACGGAAGGTCAAAGAAGTGGTGTTCTGAAATAGTATTGCGGTTCAGGCATAGCAGCTTCGACTGGTCGCGTCGCTCCAACGGGTAGCGTGCTATGCGCTCGTCGGGCAATGGATAGTCATAGTCGGCAATAGGGATTCGTCGAAGCTCGTCAAGCATTTCGCCGTTGGGTAAGTATAGACAATACTATGTACCACACTATCGACAGCGCGATGCCGAAGATGCCGAAGAGCACTATCAGTATCGCAGCACCTGCCAACAGTATGTACTTCATACTATTCTCTTTCCAACCAAAAGAGGAGAACTTAAGACTCATCATGGGCACCTCAGAAACCATCAGCTCGTCGGTAACGAGGCTGAGAACCGCCAATGTCACGAGGCCGGCCTTGCAAAGCAACATGTGGCGTATGCCTGGAATTGGCACCAATGCCACCTGTGCCCAATCGGGATGTATCAGGCAGATGCCTATGGCTGCCCATATCAATGCATTGCTCGGAGCCGGCAGGCCAAGGAACGAGTGTGTCTGACGCTCGTCGAGGTTGAACTTGGCAAGCCTGTAGGCAGCAAAAGCAGGAAGCAAGAAGCCCACATAGCGCATCCAGTAGAAGGGGTCGGCAAAGCCGACGAAATGATGCGACAGACGGAATATGGAATAGAGGATGATGCCGGGCACAACTCCTGAGGTGACGATGTCGGCCAGAGAGTCGAGCTCCTTGCCCATAGGCGACTGCACCTTCAGCAGTCGGGCAGCAAAACCATCGAGGAAGTCAAACAGTATGCCCACCAGCATCAGCACAGCGGCACGATGCCACCAGCCCAACGAAGCCTGGTAGGCGGCCATAACACCACAGACAAGGTTACACAGTGTTAGCAGGTTAGGAATCTGTTTCTTCATGACTCTACAATCAGTCGTTGTACAACTTCGTTATGAGTTTGAACTCCTGGTCGTCCCAGTACTCTTTGAACTCGGTGTCGACGATAGCTTTGCGCTTGTAGTTGTAGTCGTCGTCAATGGAAGCCTTGAGGTTCTTCAGGCAGTTGGTCTTGTCGCCGAGGCGGGCATAGGCAACGGCACGCAGGTATTTGACGTCTTTGTTCTGGTCGAGGCAGCAATCGAGGGTACGGATGGCCGTGCCGGTCTCGTCGTTCATCAGCTGGGCAAAAGCCAGGTTGTAGGTGCAGGTGCTGCCCTTCATGGCTTTCTGGGCCTCGCTGTAGTTTCCGCGTTTGAGGTTGAGGATAGGCAGGTTGGCGTCGGCATCGTTGCTTCCCTGACGCTTGGCCTCCTCGAAGTAGTATTTAGCAAGGGCATAGTCTTTTTTGCCAAGATACAACAGGCCGGTGTTGTTGAGCACATCGGGATTGTGGGGGTTCATGTCGCGAGCCACGTTCAGGTAGCGCTCGGCCTCGTCATAGTCGTCAAGGTAGAAAGCCACGGCGCCGGCATTGTTCCAGGCGGCCCACTCCTGCGAGTGGTTCTCGGTGGCCCACTTGTAGTATTTCATCTTGGTGTCGTAGTTGTAGTTGATATATGCGGCATACATCAGCTCGTCAAACGACAGGCGGTCGGGCTTTGTCTGTGCCAGTTTGGCCAGCTCGGCATCGGTCTTGCGGGCCTCGCTGTAGTACAGTGCTATCTGGGCGCGACGCAAGTTGGGGAAGATCTCGTCTTTCAGCTCGGTGTAGGTCTCGGCCATGTTGCGTATCATCTGCTCGCGTTTAACAACGTTCTGCTGGGTTTCCACGATGTTGATGATGGCGTGTTTGTCCTGTATCTCGCTTGCCTCGACCATCACCACGAAGTGCACCCAGTCCTCGCCGGCGGCACGGGTGGTGATAACGAGTTTCTTCAGTTCCTGGTATTTGTAGTATTCCACATCTTTGGCCTTGGCACGGCGGGCCATGATGGTCAGCACCTCGTCGAGCACCTTGTTGAGTTGTGCTGTGGCCACATCGGCGCGATTCTTCGACACACCCACGTTGTCGGTCTCCTCGCCCTCGGGCGATGCCCAACCGGTAATGCTGATCTGCTTCGGCAACCCCTGTTCAAGCATGATGCGTTTCAGGTGCTGCAGGGTGTTGTACGAGTCGAACTTCTGGTTCATTTCGAAGTTCCAGTCGAGCTCCGACGTGCCATTGAGGAAGTATATGTCGGCGGTCTCGACAATGCCCTGCGTCTTGTTGTAGTTGATGGGCGAGATTGAGATGTTGCCCTTGATGTCGACCCATGAGGAAGTATTGTTCACACCGTTCGAGATGAGCACGGGGCTGAACTCCTTGCCTTTGCTGTCGTGCAGTATGTCGTCGGCAAAACGGGCGTCTTCGTTGGTCTTGTCGCTCTTGTAGCCCACCGGCGTCAGCGTCACACGGCCTGTCTCCATGCCGGGCTTGAAATCGAACATGTCGCTGTAGGTAAAGCGGCCACCATTGGCATAGTTGATGATGGTGCCGTCGCCTTCCACCTTCTCGCCCTTCAAAGTCATGGGCTCGAGCGGGATATTGCCACCCTCCCACGAGAACACCGGCTGTATAAACACAGCGCAGTTCTTCTGGAAGTATTTCTGGGGAATCTGACCGGTGAACTTCACAACCACTTTGTCATCCATGGTCTCCACGGGATTGGGGTTGGCCTGATAGCGCACCTTGTTGCTGGCTTTTTTCATCTTCGACAGCCCATTGCAGCCGGCGAGAAGCACAGCTGCGAGCGCCATTACGAAAAGAGTTCTCTTCATTATTGTATTATTCTTTATTGTTTTTATACACTCTATCAGCCACATACAAGGGCACTTACCCTCGTTGCGGCACTATGATTCAATCTGCAAATATACACACATTTTTTGAATCGTGCAAAAAACTGCCGAATTTATTTTTCCCTCACCGACACACATGCTCATGAACTCGTAGAAGCATCCCCTCACTTTCTCGACGGACAGAACGACCCCACCGGACAGTATTTGCAGCAGTTTTGGTCGGCAGGAGCTGCCTCAAAAGGTATGTCCGGGTTCATGATCTCTGCCGTCAACGCGGCAATCCTTTCGCGGAAATCATCCAAGTCTGGCTGGAACAGCTTGGCGTCGCCGTCGATAGTGGCCATCTGCAGGTAGTCGCCCAGGTTGCCGAGGGCGTTGATGCATGTGTACAATGCCTCTTCCGATGGATGCTTGTGGCGGTATGTCAGCGCATAGCACATCAGCTGCAGCCACTTGCGCGGCATGGGGGCCCCTTCGTCCAACTTGGCCCGCGAGACAGCTATCTCCTCTCCTCTCACACCTCCGGTCTTGTAGTCGATCACTCGCATTGTGCCGTTAAAAAGGTCTATACGATCCACATATCCGCTTAGATTCACTCCTTCGGACAGGGGCATCACTATATTCTGTTCCAGTGCCACAATCTCTATCCGAGAACCTCCTTCTATCACCTCGATCTCTTTCTCCAGTGCGCGGCGCACCTGGCTCTCCGCCACCGAGTACAAGAAACGGTTGCGCCCTTCGGTGCTGCGGCCGTGGGTGTAGAACTTGTCAAAGCCTGCCTCCAACAGGTTTGGCAAGTCGGCAAGGGCGGCCTTCAGTCCGTCGACCTCTACGGCGCGCCCCAGATACGGTTCGTATATATGCTGCATCACGGCATGGACACAGGTGCCCAGCTGCGACGCGTCGAGGTCCTCCTGCATGGTGTCAGGCTCGCAGACGTCCAGTATGTACGAGTAATAGTAATGTAGCGGACATTCGACATATACGCCCAGCGCCGTGGGCGAGAAACCCTTCTCCGCTATGCGGGCAAGGCGTCGCATCACGGCCTCGGTCTTGGCGCCCGCAGGCACAAAATCGGAACGGTGCAGGGCGGTGTCTGTGCCTGCAATGTATTCGTCCAGGTGTATATTCGGGAAGCGCGGCACCAGTTCGCTGCACACCTGCTTCAGGAATCGGCTCTCCTCGCCTTTGCTCATCGTCTCGCTCGCAGCGCTGTACACCAGATATATCGTCTCGGCCCGCTGCAGCAACCTATAGAAGTTATAGGCATACACGCTATCCTTCTCGTTGTATGTGGGCAACCCCACGGCACGTTGCAAGTCGTAGGGTATCAGCGTGTTCTGGCTGCGGCCCGAGGGCAGCACTCCTTCGTTGGCCGAGAGCAGTATCACCCTCTTGAAGTCCAGATTGCGGGTCTCCAGCATTCCAAGCACCTGCAGGCCAGACAGCGGCCGCCCAAGGAAGGCTATATTGTGGCGCTGCGCTATGCGCACATATATCCGCTCGAAGGTGTCCAGCGTGCCTATATATGAGCCGTAGACAGGCAGCAGCTCGGCAAAATAGTCGAGTATCTCCATCAGGCCGCCGAGGGCTTGTTTCTCTTTCTTGTTGCTCTCCACTATGCCTTCCGTCACCATCTCCTTGGCCAGAAGGCGCAACAGCTCCACCACGTCGGCCGGCGTCGGCACCATGTCGGGAAAGAGGAAGGCCAGTTTGTCGCCGCCCAGCAGCGCCGTCAGTTCGGCAGCATGGCAGCGTATGCGGTTCTCCTTGTCCAGATAGTCGTTTACCGCCTGACGCATATTCTTGCGCCCCAGCAGCCGCCCTATGTGGTAGTCGGCCAGCACCTCTACGATGTCGGCGTAATAGTAGCCGCTGGCGCTTGCCCTGCGGTATAGCGACAGCAGCCGCTGCACCAGCAGGTGCACCCCGCTGTCGGCATAGGCGAAACCCATCGACACGTTGACCTTGTAGTCGTCTTCTTCCTTACCGGGCAGAGAGTTGAGGGTGGGTATCAGCAGGCTCTCGTCGGCCAGCACCACGGCGGTACTCTCCGAATCCCTGAGCCAGTCGAGATGCTCCGCCAGCACCTGACCCGCATATTTGCATTGCAACACAGCCTCCGGACATTCCACAATGTTTATCTCTTTCTTCCCCTGTCCGAACAACGACGGCCCGTAGTGGCCTATCTCTGCAAACTCCTTGCTATGCTTGTTCAGGAAGTATCCTGCCTCCTGCATCTTGTCGTCGAAATAGTAGCTGTCGCCGTCAACCACCAGTTTGCCTATGCCGCGGCGCGAATACTCCTTTATGATACGCTTCTCGCACGCCGACAGGGCGTTGAAACCCACAAAATAGATAGCCTCGTAAGGACAGCCGTCGGCAAGGGTGGCTATATTCTCAGCCACCTGGCGGTAGGCCATGCCACTGTAGGCCTTATGCTCAGCCTCAAGACGGCTGCGCAACTCGCTGTAGTAGTCGTACAGCGAATGGTAGAACTCCAGATAACTCAGCTGGAACGGACTCAGCGTCGGGTCGCTCACGTTCCACTCGCCGATGGCTTTCTGGTCGTGCAGGTTCACAAACAAATCCTTGGCGTCGACACAGTAGCGGTCGATCTCCGAGAAGTCGCCGAGCATTATGTCGCCAAAGGCCATAAACTCCTCGAAAGTCTTATATTTCCGCTCCGGTCCGCCAACCTTCTCGTGTATCAGGTATAGGTCGAACAGCAGAAACTCGTTCTGCACTATCTTGGCACCCCCAAGTTGTACCACAAAGTCGTCGATCACAGTCATCTGCGGCAGGAAAAAAGTGCGTCCTTCGTCGGCAGATATCTGCTCGAAGGCTCGGCGCATGAACAGCTCCGAACGGTGGTTGTTGAACACCACCAGCACCTTGTCGCTGTCTTTGGGGTGCTCGGCCAGAATCTGCCGTGCTGTCTGTTTCAGGAAAGTTTCCATCGTTTTGCCAATTCAAGGGTTTCTGGTTTGCCCACGTCGAGCCATCGGTCGGCGGGGTGTATGTAGCTGCCTATGCGGTGGCCTTCCAGGCTCAGGCGTATGTATTCGTCTATCACGGGGTATGGGTGGTCGGCCTCGGGCAGCAGCGCGAAGAGCGCCGGCGAGACAACCGAGATACCGCTGAATGCAAGCCCATGCTCCGCCCGTCCAACAAGCCTCCCCTCCCCGTCAAACTCCAGCAGCCGCTTGGTCTCCCTGCTACTCACGCACAGCGTCACCAGGTTGCCGTCGGCCTCGTGCTTCCGCTCCACATCCCGCAGGTCTATCTCCGACAGTATATCCACATTGTGCACCAATATATTCCCTGTGCCTGCGAACAGTGGCGCAGCCTTCTTCAAGCCGCCGCCGGTGTCCAGCAGCAGGCCGCTCTCGTCGCTGATGTCGACCTTCGCCTTCCATCGCTGGCTGCCGACAAAGGCGCGCATCTTGTCGGCAAAATGGTGTATGTTCACCACTATGTGCTCTATTCCGGCCGCCTCCAGCGTATGTATGGTGCGCTCCAGCAGCGTCATGCCACCCACCTCGACCAAGGCCTTCGGCCTGTCGTCGGTCAGCGGCCTCAGCCGCGTCCCCAACCCCGCAGCAAGAACAAATCCTTCCATAATAGAGTAATTGTAATATTCAAAATAACGACAAACTGATGCCAATATTGCCTACTCCCTAACAGAAAAGAGAGGCTCGGGAAGAGCCTCTCTTTTGTGGAGCTGGAGGGAGTCGAACCCTCGTCCAAACAGTTAACAGATGTGCTTTCTACATGCTTATCCGATGGTTGGTTGTCGGGGTGGCTCCGGACATCGGCACCCAAGGCCACCCGTAGCCTCTAAAAGGTTCACCACTGTTCCGAGGCGCCGCAGTGGCTATCCCGTCTATACCTGCACCTCCTGGTCAGCAGCCGACGGTCGGGGCGGCTGGGAGATGTCTCGTTCCTGCGCCTTGCGCGGGAATTAAGCCGAACTTACTGTGCTTCGGTTAGGCAGCGAGAGCGTAGTTGTTTTCGCCAATTATTGTTTTGCGTCTGTTTTCAAGGCCTCTGGCGCGTCGGCCTGCATGCTTACAAACCCATTATCCCTGCTGTCAAAACCAAGCAGCCCCGTTGTAATGGTTTACTGTTTACAGTTTACAGTTTACGGTTGGTTTACGGTTTAACGTTTGTAACGACACAAAAAAAGTTCCCTTCAAGGAGAACTTCTTTTTTGTTTGGCGGTCCGGACGAGACTCGAACTCGCGACCCCATGCGTGACAGGCATGTATTCTAACCAAACTGAACTACCGGACCAATCCGTCTTTTCAGACAAGTGCTTTTTGTCTCGAAAGCGGGTGCAAAAGTACGAACATTTTTGAAACTGGCAAAAATTTTTTTGAATTAAGAATTAATAATTAAGAATTAATAGTTGGTTTACAGTATTTTAAGCAAACAAAAAAATTATCTTTAACGGAGAATACAAAGGGATAAATGGTGTCTGTGCAGGGCATTTTTTGTCAAAATCACCCGAATTGGGGAGACAAAAAAAGAGAGACCAATTCGGTCTCTCTCTTGGGGTGGGAGGTGGGGTTCGAACCCACGACCTCCAGATCCACAATCTGGCGCTCTAACCAGCTGAACTACGCCCACCGTGTAGATTTTGGACTCTCAAAATCGGGTGCAAAAGTACACACATTTTGGAAACTGACAAAATATTTTTGTGTTTTTTATGACAAAATACTGATTTACAATAACAATTATCGCATGTACGATGTGTCGGCCATACAAAAACGAGGGTGTGTGAAGCGGTGTATCAGTGTTTTTTGAAGGCGGGCAGCAGGACGATGGCCGACGCAACGAGGCCGTAGTACATGGGGTCGGCGGGCAGATGCAGAAGGCCAGCGATGAGCATGACGGCTGTGCCCGTGATCATGCTGAGGGTGACGGCGCGGGGAAGGAAGCGTCCAGGCAGCCACAGGGCGAAGCTCAGCGGCAGGAGGAGTGCCGCTGCGCGGAGGCCCAGGGAGAGGAATCCGAGGTCGTTGATGAAGGAGCCGCGCACGAAGTGGGCGGCGGCGACGCCCAGCGCCAGCAGCACGATGATGCTGAGGCGTGTCTGTGCCAGCTGTCCGAGTCGCGGCGTGCGACGCAGCAGCGCCAGTAGGTTGCCGTAAACGTCTCTTGTGAGGATGGTGGCGGCGCCGAGCACGAGGCCGCTGCCGCAGCCGAGGATGTTGATGAGCAGGGTGCCCAAGGCAATGCCGCCGAGCCAGGCGGGCAGATGTGCGAGGATGAATGTGGGGAAGGCCTGGAGCGAGTTTTCGAGGACGCCGATGCCTGCGGGGAGGCTCTCCCCTGCCCTTTGCAGGGCGGCTGCTTCGGCGGCGGTGACGTAATGGCCGCGCATGTACATGCCTACCAGAGTGCAGGCGGCGCCGATGAGTGGAATGAGTGCGGCGCAGTAGACGGCGCCGCGGCGTGCCTTGCGGGTGGTGGCTGCCGACCAGATGGCCTGGGCGTAGGTCTGTGTGCACACGACGCCGAGTGTGAGGGAGAGGCAGCCGCCGAGGTCTTTGAGCGGTCCGCGGGCCAAGAAGGTGCCGTAGCGGCGGTGTATGTCCTCGACGGAGGAGATGTCGTTCATGGCCGCCAGCTGCGGGGTTTCGTACAAGGCGGAGATGCTCTGGCGGATGCCGTCGAGGCCGTTGCCTATCTTCCACACGGCGATGCCTGCCGCCAGGGAGCTGATGTAGAGCAGTGCCAGTTTCACGATGCCGCCGGCGCCGGCGCTCTTGATGCCGCCGAAGAACACCAGCATAGCTATGAGCAGGGCACCGATGGCCAGGGCCGCACCGAGCGGGAGGCCGAAGAGGCTGGTGATCATTGCCGACGAGGATAGGAGCTGGGAGGTGATGCTGATGAAGATTCCGATGAGGAAGAGGATGGAGCCCACTGTCTCGGCGCGGCGGCCGTACTGTTTGCGCACCACTTCCATCAGCGTGGAGCAGCCGCTGCGGCGTAGGGGGCCGGCGTAGATGATGCCGAGGAGCAGGGCGCCGAGTGCGGCGCCGATGGTGAACCACCATGCCGAGAGGCCGAAGGAGAAGGCCAGCTGAGCGGTGCCGATTGTCGACTGTCCGCCGACGAGGGTGCCGAGGATGGCGCCGCACACCATCCACGAGCCTGCGCGGCCGCCTGTGGTGAAGCTGCGGGCGTCCTTGACTTTGCGGCCAGAAAAGACACTCACCGCCAGCAGGAGGCCGACGGTGAGTATGATTCCAATAATATGTACTATCGTAATCACTTGTTAGGCGGACGGGGAGGTCCGCGTTCCCAGGGTTATTTGGCGGCGCGGCCGGCGCGGATGGCCTTGATGTTGGTCTCGACGACAGCGTCGCCCTTGCGGCCGAAGATGGCCTTGATGGCTTTCTCGAGTTCCTCGAAGGGCAGCTCAAGGTAGGGAGCGGCAGCGCCGAGGAGCACCATGTTGCCGCGGGCGTTGAGTTCCTTGGCGATGGCGTTGGCGTTGAAGCTGACGCACTTCTTCAGCTTGGCGAGTTCGGCGTTGACCTTCTCGATATCGGGATAGTTCTTGATATTGATGAAGGGGTCGCTGTTGGTGATGACGGCGCCGTCGGGAGCCAGGAAGGGGAGGTAGCGGAGTGCTTCCATGGGCTCGGAGCTGAGGATGATGTCGGCCTTGCCTTCGGGGATGACGTCGGCGAAGATGGGGTCGGAGCTGATGCGGAGGTGGCTGAAGACGGAGCCGCCGCGCTGGCTCATGCCGTGAATCTCGCTCTGCTTGACGTTCATGCCCAGGTTGAGGGCTGCGTCGCTGATGATCTTGGCCACGGAGACGATACCGTCGCCGCCTACGCCGCAAAGTATGATGTCTTTTTTCATATCTAAATTTATTTTTGGTAGTTAAGTAGGTAAGTAGTTATCGCTTCGCTCGCCCTGCGGGCAGTAGTTAAGGCAAATGAAACGTCTTTTGCTGTATGCTGGTGCTATTGTCTTAACTACTTAACTACTGTCTGCTTTACTACTAATTACTAACTTATTTGTTGGCAGCGATGCGTTTTTTGTTCTCGACGATGCAGACGCGCTGCGGGATGATGACGCTGACGCCGTTGTAGGCGATTTCCTCTTCGAGGATCTTCATGAACTCGTCGTGGTTCTTGGGCAGGGGCACTATGGTGCGGATGTGGTCGGGGTCGACGCCGAGGCCCTTGCAGATGTTGAATAGCTTCTGGTTGGCGCTCGAGGGCTGGCCGCCGGTCATAGCGGTGATGTCGTTGTCGAGAATCATGATGATGACGTTGGCTTTTTCGTTGACGCAGTCGAGGAGGCCTGTCATGCCTGAGTGTCCGAAGGTACCGTCGCCGATGACGCCGATGGCCGGGAAGATGCCCATTTCAGCGGCACCTTTGGCCATGGTGACGGAGGCGCCCATGCAGACGGTGGTGTCGATGGCGCCCATGTTGAAGCCGAGGGTGTAGCATCCGATGTCGCCGAAGACGCGGCCGTTGGGGTATTTCTTCATGACGTCGACCACAGCCTGGTAGCTGTCGATGTGGGGGCATCCGACGCAGAGAGCGGGCGGGCGGTTGGTGACCACTTCGGGCACTGCGGGACCCTTGGGCATGGGGTTGCCGAGGGCGATGGCGACCTTCTCGGCATTCAGTTCGCCGTCGCGGCGGATGGTCTCGTCGAGGCGTCCGTGGACGGGCTTGCCTTTGCCGAGGAAGCCTTTGATGTGCTCTTCGACGAAGGGCTGGCCGTCTTCGAGGACGAGGATTTCGTCGACTTCGTCATAGAGTTTGTTGAGCATGTTGAAGGGCAGCGGATACTGTGTGATTTTCACCACGGGATAGGGGCAGCGGCCGCCGGGGAAGTTTTCCTGGAGGTAGTTGAAGGCGATGCCTGTGGTGATGATGCCGCGTTTGTGGTCGGTGCCTGGGATGTACTGGTTGAAGCCGCTTTCCTCGCTGCTCTTGGTGAAGGCGGGTTGTTTGTCGATGAGGTCGCGGTAGAGGCGTTTGGCGTTGACTGGGAGCAGGACGTAGCTCTTGGGGTCGCTGGGGCTGCTGAGGGGGTTCTGAGCGCGGACGGGCTTGCGTTCGACGCCGGCGCGGCTGTGTGCCAGGCGGGTGGGGATGCGCATGAGGATGGGAGTGCCGAGCTGTTCGGAGAGTTCATAGCCGAAGAAGACCATGTCGTAGGCTTCCTGCTGGTTGCTGGGTTCGAGCATGGGTATCATGGCCCAGTGGCCGTAGTAGCGGCTGTCCTGTTCGTCCTGGGAGGAGAACATGCTGGGGTCGTCGGCGACGACGATGATGACGCCCTTGGTGCCGATGATGGAGGCGTTCATGAAGGGGTCGCCGCAGACGTTGAGGCCGACGTGCTTCATGCAGGTCATGGCGCGTTTGCCGCTGTAGGCGACGCCGATGGAGGCCTCGAGGGCGGTTTTTTCGTTGGCGCACCAGTTGGCGACAACGCCCTGTTCCTTGGCCTGTTTGGACTTCATCACGTATTCGGTGATCTGGGTCGACGGGGTGCCGGGATAGCTGTTGATGGCGCTACCGCCAGCGTCGATAAAGGCCTGTGCTATAGCCTCGTCGCCCAGTAAAAGGAGTTTTGACATAATTGTTGTATTTTTGATTGTTAATTTTTACAATAAAGCGGTGCAAAGATACGTAAAAAAAACCAATCGGCGGAAATAATTTGCTATCGGCTGATTTAATGGTCTTTGCATAGCCGCATCACTCCACCACCAGGCGTTGTATGCCTATGCCAGACGGCGTAGTGACATGCACCGTGTAGAGGCCCGATGGCAATTGGCGCAGGTCAATCTGCCCGTCGGCCGGCAACGGCCCTTTGCACGACAGCACGCGACGGCCAGCCACGCTGAGCATATCAACATTCAGCACAGGTTCGTCGCAGGAGATTTTCACTGTTCCTGCAGCAGGGTTGGGGCTGAGCAGGAAGTCGACCACGGGCTCGACGACATCGATGTCGGCGAGAGGCATATACAGTATGGCCTTGCTGCTCCACGGCCCCCAGACCACGGTGTCGTAGGTCGAAGTGGTGTAGCGACACATGCTACGCACCCACACACCCAGCGACACTCCGTGCTCCAAAGTGTCGAGATACAGCACGCTATCGGTGGTTGTGAAGACCCAGAAAGCAGAATCCACAGGTTTGTTGCCATAACCAACAGCCACCTTGTACATTTCCGTCCCATTGTCATTCCACAGCACTCTCCCCTGCGACGGATAGGAGCGCAACCCCGTGACCACGCTGTCGCACCGGAACCCGATTATGGGGAATATTCCACCCCAATTGGCATATCCATAAATAAAACGGTGGCACGAATCCTGAATCGATGTACCTATATTAAACCTCTCGCAGCTAATATGTTTCTCATAAATACCATCAGCATGGTCGCTGTAACCTTGTATTGTTTTTTGCACCCACAGGGTGGCATATTGGCTAATATCAATAAAATTCCCTCGCCAAATTCCGATAAGGCCATAGCCCAGATTCCACTCACCGTCATGATAGATATCGGCGACCCCGACAATAAAAGTGTCGCTCACATAGTGTATCCTGTCAAAATAGAATTCCTCCACTCTGGTCACTAGAGTATCTTCTGTGGCACAATATTCAAAAAACCTATGCCGTTCGTTCCATGTGCGCGGCATACACTCGGTAAGCCAGAAACCCGGAGCGGTGTCGTCGTAATTCATCCGTTCGTATAAAACCGTGCTATAATGGAAATTAGAGTCATTAAATACTGAATCATAGCCCGTTACCGCTATTCCAACTATCGCTGTTGTACTATCTGGCACATAGATAATATTAAAGACACTATTGTGAATAAATGAAACTGTCGCGTCACCATACGGTGTGAACCAATAATTTGTGTCATCCATACGTATTACAGGCACCTGCGCCGACAGGCCGCTGACAAGCACCGAAAACAAAGCAATGGCAAACAGTTTTTTCATATGATGGTACATTTTTTTTCAAGATGCAAAAATAATATAAATATTCGAATAGGTGGAAATAATTTGCTATCGACTGATTTAATGGATATTGCGCAAGGCATTCGGCATTTTACGGCGTCTGAAGCCGAACACTGCCGTCTCATCTTCGGGGGGAAGGCGGGAGTAAGCCGACAGGGTGCAGGAGGGGTGTGGGAGGGGTGTGGGAGGTGCGTGGGAGGTGTCTGGGAGGTGACTGGGACTTAGTACGGAGCAAGGTTAGAGTTGATATAGGGTTGATATTGGTTTGCTGTCCTTTTGACCGCTCCTAGAAACTGATAATTAAACTGTTACGAAATATACAGACAAGATCAACTCTATAGCAGACGTATATAGCATTGTGGAACAAGTGGTTATACGAATTCATGGTTTGGAATCGACAATGCAAATATACAACTTTTTTCTGGAAATGGCAACTTAAAATAAATAAAATACAAAAATAATTATGCTACGTGAATTTTTTTGTTTATCTTTGCATGTTTAAAGTGACGCGATATGCAGTTTAAAGATATTGTAGGACAGAGAGATGTGATAAACCGGCTGACGGAAATCATCGACAGTGGGCGTGTGAGTCATGCCCAGTTGTTCCTCGGTGCCACTGCCGACGGCAGCTTGCAGATGGCATTGGCGTACCTGCAATACCTATGCTGTGAGCACCGTGTGCACCACGAGGGCGGCGACTTGCGTGCCGACTCGTGCGGCGAGTGTCCGAGTTGCAAGAAGATCGGCCAGTTGATGCATCCGGACCTGCATTTGATTTTCCCGAACGCCGCCACGACGAAGGTGTCGGGGACGACGATGTGGAGCGGTGACTTCATGCAGGAGTTCCGCGAGTTTCTGCTGCAGAACAACGCTTTGGGGAGCATCGACGACTGGTATGCCACCCTCGGCACGGAGAACAAGCAGGGCATGATACGCGAGCAGGATGCGGCGCATATAGTCAGCGACCTTGGGCTGAAGAGCTATGAGGGCGGATGGAAGATGATGGTGATATGGATGGCCGAGAAGATGAACATCGCCGCCGCCAACGAGTTGCTGAAGACCCTCGAGGAGCCGACGCCGGGCACGTTGCTGCTGCTGGTGGCCGAGAGCGACGAGCGCTTGCTGCCCACGATACGCAGCCGAGTGCAGACGGTGAGGCTGAGGGCGCAGAACGGGGAACGGAAGACGGAGAGCAAGGAGGAGTTTGCGCAGATGCTGGTGGAGTGGCTTAGGCTGCTGTTCAAGCTGAAGATGAAAGAGCTTTCGGCGCAGGTGGACAAGATGGCGGCCATGAACCGCGAGCAGCAGAAGCAGTTCCTCGGCTACACGCTGGGAGTGATGCGCGAATGCTTCCTGCACGGCACCGCAGGCTTGCCGGTGGACATAGGTTCGGGCGACCAGAAGTTCGACGCCATGTTCCCGCAGATGATAACCGTCAACAACATCGAGATGATAAACGCCGCCTTGAACGAGGCCATCTTCGCGATGGAGCGCAACGCCAACGCCAAGATAGCATTGATGCAGCTGTCGTTCAGCATGAGCAAGGCGCTGAAGAAGAGATAAGTGAATGATGAATGATGAATGATGAATGATGAACGGGGGAATCTTAATGATGAATGATGAATGATGAACGGGGAAATCTTAATGATGAATGATGAACGGGGAAATCTTAATGATGAATGATGAGTGATGAATGATGAATGATGAACGGTGATTTGTGATTAGGGGTGAGAAGTGTGGATGGATTAATTTAAACAATGAAAAATGGAAGAAAACAAAGATAAAGAGAACGAGCTGGAGAACAAGCCTGTCGACGTTGTTCCGAATGACGTTGAGGAGGTGGCCAGCGCCGAAGACATAGAGGCTTTTATGCGTGAACGCCGCAAGGCCCGCCAGGAGAAGAAAGCCACCGTTGAGCGCGAGAATCCCGAGGTGGAGGAATACCACAGCGAGGAGAACGCCCTCGACCCATATCTGGACCCCGACCCCGAGATACCGTGGGTGAAATATGAGGAGCCCGTATATTTGAGCCGTGGTTGCAACCACTGTCCGAAGAGCTACCAACCGGTGCACCGCTGCGAGCGGCAGAGTTGCTCGAAGGTGACCAGCACCAACTGGCTCGCCGGCATACGGCAGCCCACCATGCGGCCCTTCGACTGTGTGGAGGTGAGGTTCAAGAACAACCACAAAGACTTCTACCGTCTGCCCGACGGTCTTGAGGTGACGGAGGGCGATGTGGTGGCCGTCGAAGGCCAGCCCGGGCACGATGTGGGCATTGTGTGCCTCACCGGCGAGTTGTGCCGACTGCAGATGCTCAAGCACAAGATAAGTCCCGACTCGGAGAACATACGCAAACTGTTCCGTCGCGCCAAAGACACCGACATCGAGCGCTGGGACGCATCGCTGCGCGAGGAGCACTCGGCGCTGATACGCACGCGCCAGATAGTGGCCGACATGGGTCTCGACATGAAGGTGAACGATGTGGAGTTCCAGGGAGACCATTCGAAAGCCATCTTCTACTATACCGCCGACGAGCGTGTGGACTTCCGCGAGCTCATCAAGGTGCTGGCAGAGGCGTTCCGCGTGCGCATCGAGATGAAGCAGATAGGAGTGCGCCAGGAAGCCGGCAAGGTGGGTGGTTTAGGCACCTGCGGCCGCGAGCTGTGCTGCTCCACGTGGCTGACGACCTTCAAGAGCGTCACCACCAGTGCCGCCAAGACACAGCAGATCATGCCCAACCCGCAGAAGCTGGCAGGTCAATGTGGCAAGCTGAAGTGCTGTCTGAACTTCGAGTACGAGGTATACGCCGACGCGCTGAAGCAATTCCCGCCGGCAGGGCACGCCATACGCTTCCAGAAGGGTCTGGCGCTGTACAAGAAGACCGACGTATTCCGCGGCATCATGTGGTATGCCTACGAGGGCGAGAACGAACTCATTGCCGTCAAGGCCGAGGATGTGAAGGCCATCATAGAGATGAACCGCAACCAGCAGTACCCCGAGAAACTTGAGGACTACCAGGTGGAACTGATGTCGACCTCGGCCTTGGCTTCGGAAGCCAACAGCGAAGAGGTGGAGCGCGAGATACAGCGCCTCAGCGAGGGTGGCAACGGCGTTGTGGGTCAAGAGGCCGAGCGTCCGCAGCGTGAGCAGCGGCCGAGGAACAACGAGCGGAGGCCCGAGAACGGCGACCGCCGTCCTGTGAAGACCGACCGCGGTGGCGGCGACCGTGGCGAGCGCCGCGAGCGCGACCGTCATGCCCGCGACGAGCGTCACAACACCCAGAAGATACGCCAGCAGACGCAGCAGAAGCCCGAGAACAAGCAACGCCGCGAGGGCGAAAGCAAGCCTCGTCGCGAGGGCGACAACCGCGAGCGTCGCAGCAGCGGCAACAGAGAGAGAAGAGGGTGAGTGGAGTTAAGAGTTTTTTGAGAACGGCGAATTAAACGAATTAAACGAATTTATCGGGTCTACTACTGTCAATTACTCGAATTATTGAATGGGTAATGTTAAGGGTTCACGGTTAAGGGTTAAGGGTTAGAGGTAAAAAAATAAAACTGAAAGGTGAAATTATGAAACGATTGTGGATATTGGCTGTTGTGCTGTTGACGTTGATGTTGACAGCGTGTGACGGCAGCGTGTATTATGATGAGGGGCGCAGCGTGGACGAGCACGGATGGCTGCCTACCGACAGCGTGTACTTCGACGTGGATGTCGACGACACCAACCGCATCTTCAACTTCCTCTTCGAGGTGCGCAACAGCGTCAGCTATCCCTACAGCAACACCTTCCTCTTTATCCGCACCACGTTCCCCGACGGCAGCTATGCGCAGGACACCATGGAGTATCCCCTCGCCGACCCCAGCGGGAGATGGTTCGGGCGCCGCACCGGACGCTACATCGACACCCGCTACTATTTCCGTCGCAACGCCCGCTTCCCCATGGAAGGCACATACCGCTTTGCTGTTACCAACGGCATGCGCGACAGCGCTGTAGCGGGTCTCAAGGATATCAGCCTGCGCATCGAGTATAGCAACATGAAATAGCACATTATGGCAAAAAACAACAATAAGAAACACCCCAAACTGATAAGGAACATGTGGCTCATATTCGGAGGGATATGGGTATTCATCTTCCTCTTCTTCACCTTCCTGTCGCTGGGATGGCTGGGATTCATGCCCTCGTTCGAGGAGTTGGAGAATCCCCGCAGCCTCCAGGCGTCGGAGGTCATCTCGTCGGACGGCGAGGTGCTGGGATTCATCGGATTGGAGAACCGCAGCAATGTCACCTACGACCAGATTTCGCCCAACCTCATCAACGCTCTCATAGCCACCGAGGATGTGCGTTTCTACAAGCATTCGGGCATCGACTCGCGCAGTCTTTTCCGCGTGCTCTTCAAGACCGTCATCGGGCGTCACGGTTCGTCGGGTGGCGGAAGCACCATCACACAGCAGCTGGCCAAGAACCTCTTCCCCCGCGGGCACCAGAGCAAGATAGGTGTGGTGTTCTCGAAACTAAAGGAGTGGGTTGTGGCCGTGAAGCTGGAGCACAACTACTCGAAGCAGGAGATTCTGGCCATGTACTTCAACACCGTCGATTTCGGCAGCAATGCCTTCGGCGTGAAGACCGCTGCCAAGACCTTCTTCGACAAGACACCTGCCGAGTTAGACGTTGACGAGGCCGCCCTGATGGTAGGCTTGCTGAAAGCGCCCACCACCTACAGCCCCATACTGCATCCCGAGGCATCGAAGAACCGTCGCAACACGGTCCTATACCAGATGAACCACTACGACTACCTGAGCGACGAAGACTACCAGCGCTATCGCGAGAAGGAGGTCGACATGAGCAACTACACGCCGCAGAGTCACAACGACGGCCTGGCCACCTATCTGCGCGAGTTTCTGCGCACATATATGAAAGACTGGTGCAGCCACCATCGCAAGGCCAATGGCGAGCACTACGACGTGCACAAAGACGGATTGAAGATATACACCACCATCGACAGCCGTATGCAGCGCTATGCCGAGCAAGCTGTACGCGAGCATTTCAGCAAAGAGATACAGCCGGCCTTCGAGCGCGAGCTCAAGGCCCGCAAAGGCAATCCCTTCGTCAATATCACCAAAGATCAGCAGGAGAAGTTCCTCTTGCAGGCCATGAAGAACAGCGACCGTTACCGCAATCTCAAAGCCGACGGCCTCAGCCAGAAGGAAATCCGTGCCAAATTCAACGAGAAGGCCAAGATGCGCGTCTTCACATGGAAAGGGGCCAAAGACACCGTCATGACGCCATGGGATTCGCTGATATACTACAAGAAATTCCTCAACGCCGGCCTTATGAGCGTGGAGCCTGGCACCGGGCATGTGAAAGCCTATGTCGGCGGCATCAACTACCGCTATTTCAAGTACGACAACGTGCAGAGCCACCGTCAGGTGGGTTCCACCTTCAAGCCCTTCGTATACACCATGGCCTTGCAGGACTTAGGCATGTTCCCCTGCACCGAGGTGCCCAATTCGCAGGTGTGCTTCGAGGTGTGGAACAAGCCCGACTGGTGTCCGAAGAACTCGACCCACGAGCGAGAAGACGAGATGGTGACCCTGAAATGGGCATTGGCGCACTCGGTGAACTGGGTGTCGGCCTACCTGATGAAGCAGGGGTCGCCCGAGCAGGTCATCGACATAGCCCGCAAGATGGGCGTCAAGAGTCCCATTGACGCCGTGCCCGCCATAGCCGTCGGCACGCCCGAGATCACCGTCTACGAGATGGCCGGAGCCATGGCCACCTTCGCCAACAAAGGCGAATACGTAGAGCCCATCTTTGTAACCCGAATCGAGGACAACAAGGGCATGGTGCTCGAGCGTTTCACGCCGCACCGCAGCGAGGCCCTCGATGAGACGACGGCATACATGATGATTGAGCTGATGAAGGGTGTGGTGCAGAGCGGTACGGGTGTGCGACTGAACTACAAGTACCACCTCAACAACTATTCCACCGCCATCGCCGGCAAGACAGGCACCACACAGAACAACTCCGACTGCTGGTTTGTGGGCATTACGCCCAAGCTGGCCACCGCAGTGTGGACCGGTGGCGAGTTGCGCAGTATCCACTTCCGCAACATGACCTATGGCCAGGGTGCCGCCATGGCACTGCCCATCTTCGGCCTATATATGGAGAAAATATACAAAGACCGTGCCATCAACTTCTACCGCGGCGACTTCGACCGTCCGGCAGTACCGATAGAGATGGATTGCTCCAATTTCCAGGAGGAGATAGAGAACGAGGGGTTCGACTGGGACTTTTGAATGGTTCATGGTTTAGGGTTCACGGTTAAGGGTTTTTGAGAACGGCGAATTAAACGAATTAAACGAATTTATCGGGTCTATTACTGTCAATTACTCGAATTATTGAATGGTTCAGGGTTAATGGTTCATGGTTAAGGGTTTTTGAGAACGGCGAATTAAACGAATTAAACGAATTTATCGGGTCTACTACTGTCAATTACTCGAATTATTGAATGGTTCAGGGTTAAGGGTTCATGGTTAAGGGGTATGGATTAATGATTAATGGTTAATGGAGAAGAGAAACTTACTTGGACAAACGTTAGCTGAGTTGCAGACGATGTGTCTAGCCGAGGGCTTCCCGAAGTTCACGGCCAAGCAGATCTGCGACTGGCTTTACAAGAAGCGCGTCGAGAGCATCGACAGTATGACCAATCTGTCACTTGCCCAGCGGGCCCGTCTGAATGAGATAGCGTATATCGGTCGCGAGACACCAGTGCGTTGTCAAGTGTCGAAAGACGGTACCAAGAAATACCTTTTCCCCGTGCTCGACAACCATTATATCGAGGCCGTCTACATACCCGAGGAGGACCGTGCCACCCTATGTGTCAGCTGTCAGGTGGGCTGCAAGATGGGCTGCCGCTTCTGCGTCACTGGTCAGCAGGGGTTCCACGGCAGTCTCGGTGCCGGCGACATCCTCAACCAGCTCTTCTCCATTCCCGAATACGAAAACCTCACCAACGTCGTCTTCATGGGCATGGGCGAGCCGATGGACAACCTCGATGCCGTGCTTGCCGCCACGCAAGTGATGACCGCCGACTGGGGTCTTGCCTGGAGTCCGAAGCGCATAACTGTCAGCACTGTGGGTATCATTCCCGGGATGAAGCGATTCCTCGACGAGAGCCAGTGTCACCTGGCCGTGAGCCTGCACAACCCCGTGCCACAGGAACGTCTGCAGATGATGCCTGTGCAGAAGGCGTTCCCACTGAACCAAGTATTGGCCCTGCTGAGAGAATACGACTGGAGCGGACAGCGACGCCTGTCGTTCGAATACACTATGTTCCGCGGAGAGAACGACGACCTGGCGCATGCCCAAAAGCTGGCCGAAGCCTTGAAAGGCCTCACCTGCCGTGTAAACCTCATACGGTTCCATGAGTCGTCCGAAGCACCATACAAGACCTCGTTACCGACAGTCATAAAAGATTTTCAGGAATATCTGAACCGCCACGGTGTCATCTGCACCCTCCGTGCTTCGCGCGGCCAGGACATTGACGCCGCCTGCGGACTACTCGCTGGAAAGAATGTCTAAAGACGTTTTAGGAAGATATATAGATCCCCAAGGATAATATTCCTCCATTTCATCTCGCGTTTAGACACTTCTTCGACTAGCATGACACCAGGCATACCCTCGTGGTTATTCTTATCGTACATGATTAACGTGTCGGAATTCATCTCCCAAGCCATTTCCCTAGAGAGAAGTTCGTCATTAATAGACACCTTCAGGTCTTGGTTTTCAAGGAACTCATAGACGACCTCGTTTTCCATATATGATTCATCATATGGAGCAGTTTCTGTAATCTGCCATTTGCCGACAATGGGGTAATCATCCTTACACGAGGCAAACAATATTGCAGCAAAACAGAGTAGGAACAGGGGCTTTTTCATTTGTATCTTTTTTTACGTCTAACAATAAGGATGACAAAGAAGCCTAATGTCACCCCGATGGCGTTGGCGACAAGGTCGTTGACGTCGTAGCCGCGGTATGGCAGCAGCCACTGTCCGCCCTCGGTAACGAGGCCTACGGCGACGGATACAAGCCATACCAGCCATTTAGTGCCGATGATATCCCACAAGAACAACGCGCAGGGGATGAACACCGAAGCATGTAGCAGGTGGTCGGCACGCAGGCCGAGGATATAATTGTCGAGCGGAATGCCGAGTCCGTTGAGTGGAGCCCACATAAGTATTGCCAACGCGGCGAAATACCACGGCCGCAGCTGTCGACGGCCTTTATGGCCCAGCCAGCGAACGGCGATATGCTTCAGTTTGTTGTGTTTCTCCACCTTTGCCACACGCGCCACAATGTCCTCACGGCGACAAGACTCGAAGGTGACGCTGTTGTCGCCACGCATAGTGTAAACGCCATTCTCTATAGCCACGATACGGTGGAGGATATGTCTTCCATGGTAGCGAAACAGCACGATATCGCCCTGCGTTGGATTGCACGACAGCGGCTCCAGCGTCAGCACATCGCCTTCTATCAGCGTAGGACGCATACTGATGCCGACGAGGGTAATCCTCACCCTCTCGCCAGCCTCTATCCGTTCCTCGACAGCGGCAAAGAAAATCTCATTGCTGACCTTCATCCGATGATTGTTTTGTGCGACATCAGCGCCGCGGCGGCGTTGGGCAGACAGCCCATACGGTATACTGCCGTGTGCCGAATAACCTCTGAGATGAAGTCAACCAGCATATCCGTGCAGCGCTCATCCTTGACCATGCAGGGCGGGCAGGAGGGTTGCAGGGCAGCGAACGACTCTATCACGCCCAGCTTCCTTATGCTGTTCTCGGGTTTCTGTTCCAAGCGCAACAGGGCTGCCACGGGCACACGTTCCTGATGGTAGCAGTGGGTCTTGCCGCTCCACGGCGAGCCGTAAACCATCACGCCATCCTCTTCGACGGCCAGTATCGGGCTATCGTCGTTGAGCAGATGGGCACCCTGTATGTTCTCGAGCCACAGGCGTGTGTGTGTGCTTTTGCCTGTGCCGCTCTCGCCGAGGCACATCACGGCATGGCCGTTGCAAACCACCACCGACGAGTGTATGGGCACCTTACGGCGCGGGAGGCCCAGCATGCTGTAGGCCGTCCACAAGGCAAAGCGTAGCACCGAAGCGTCGGCCATCGGCGACAATTCGACTATGTCGGGAGTGCGCAAATCATAGCGCAGCAGACGGTCCTTGCCGTAATCGTACCAATAGACCCCATCGGCATCGATACAGAAACGGCATTCATCGTTACCGTCAGAAATATCGAAGCGGTGCAGCAAAGTACACGGAGGCAGCTGCAAGGTAGCGTCGAGGCGTATCCGCACCTCTGGCTCGGCGGCTGAGACAAACTCAGGCATACCATACAACATCATGGCACGTTGCAGAGAGTCGCCACCTTCCATGCCGACTGTCATACCTCCTATGGACAAGACAGTCACTGTTCAGTCAATTATCAAGCCTTCCCGTTTCATACTCTCTATCCAGGCGGCTGCATCGCGGCGGGCCGTAGCCTCGTCGACATCATATTCGTCGAGCATCAGACGCACCACATCCTCATCATTGAACTCGCGTCCGAGCAACAAACCATGCAGGTGCAGCGCCGATGCATTCAAGGCCACCACGCGGGTCATATCCGTAGCTTCCTTGCCTTGCATCATCACGATATGCTCGCCCGCCACATCGCGGACCTTCTTCCTTGAATCGATTTTCATAAAAACACTATTTTCACCTATTAACGTAAAAACATTACAAATATTTTTTGTCGGTTTGATTATTTTATGTATTTTTGCAAATCATTTTAAAACACAAACACTATGTGCGGAATAGTAGGATATATTGGTGAGCAAGAGGCTTACCCCATCTTGATAAAGGGTCTTCATCGACTGGAATATCGTGGCTACGACTCGGCCGGAGTATCAATGATCAATGCCAAAGGCGACCTTAATGTCTACAAGGCGACAGGCAAAGTGGCGGCACTCGAGGACAAATGTGCTTCGGAGGACACCACAGGCAGCATAGGTATCGCCCATACCCGATGGGCCACCCACGGCGAGCCCAACACCGTCAACGCCCATCCGCATCTGTCGCAGAGCGGCAAACTGTCTTTGGTTCACAACGGCATCATCGAGAACTACAAGACCCTGCGTGCCATGCTGGAGAAAGAAGGCTACACCTTCTGCAGCGAGACCGACACCGAGGTGCTGGTGCAACTCATCGAATATACCCAGAAGAAAGGCAAATGCGACCTTTTCACCGCTGTGCAGCGTGCTTTGAAGAATGTCGTCGGCGCCTATGCCATAGCCATTCTGCAGAAAGACCACCCCGACCAGCTTGTCTGTGCCCGCAAAGGCTCGCCGCTGGTCATAGGTGTCGGCACCGATGCCCATGGCAAGAAGGAGTTCTACCTTGGCAGCGATGCCACACCCATCGTAGAATACACCAAGCAGGTCATCTACCTCAAGGATGAGGAGATTGCCTATATGGACCGCAGCGGCAAGATAGATATTGTCAACCTCAACAAGGTCCACCAGACCCCCGAGATGCACACCCTCAGTCTCTCGCTCGACGAGTTGGAGAAAGGCGGTTTCCCGCACTTCATGCTGAAAGAAATCTGGGAGCAGCCCAACGCGCTGCGCACCTGCATCAAGGGACGTCTGCACAAGAAGACCAAAGACGTGGTGCTCAGCGGCATCATCGACCATAAAGACAAATTCATCAACGCCCGCCGCATCATTATCTGCGCCTGTGGCACCTCGTGGCATTCGGCCCTCATCGGCAAATACTTCATCGAAGAGGCAGCCCAGATACCTGTGGAGGTAGAGTATGCTTCGGAGTTCCGCTACCGTAACCCCGTCATCTATCCTGACGATGTGGTCATAGCAGTATCGCAGAGCGGCGAGACGGCCGACACCCTGGCTGCCATCCAGCTGGCCGAACAGAAAGGTGCCTTCCTTTACGGCATCTGCAACGTCATCGGTTCCAGCATTGCCCGTGCGACACATAGCGGCACCTACCTGCATGTGGGTCCCGAAATCGGTGTTGCTTCCACCAAAGCATTCACCGGACAGGTGATAACCCTCTGCCTGCTGGGCTTGGCCATCGCCAAGGAGAAGCACACTCTCAGCGACGAGATGTTCCACATGCTTGTCGACGAGCTCTACCAGATTCCCGACAAGATACAGTGGACCTTGGAGAACAACAAGAACATCGACCAGTTTGCCCAGATGTTCACCTACTGCCGCAACTTCATCTTCCTTGGCCGTGGCTACAACTACCCCGTGGCCCTCGAAGGAGCCCTGAAGCTCAAGGAGATTTCCTATCTCCACGCCGAGGGTTATCCTGCCGCCGAGATGAAGCACGGTCCCATCGCCCTCGTCGACGAGGAGATGCCGGTTGTCTTCATAGCCCCCAAACGCGGCATGTACGACAAGATTGTCAGCAACATTCAGGAAATCAAGAGCCGCAAGGGCAAGATTATCTCTGTTGTCACCGAAGGCGACACCACGGTGAAGAACATGAGCGACTACTGCTTTGTTATCCCTGACACGCGCGACTGCTTCGTGCCGCTGCTCTCGGTCATCCCGCTGCAGCTGCTGGCATACTATATCGCCACCGCGAAGGGCCGCAATGTCGACCAACCACGAAACCTGGCAAAATCAGTTACTGTTGAATAAGGAGTTAAGGAGACAGGAGTTAAGGAGATAAGACAATACTTACATCATCGTAAAGGCTGCACATCATCGTTGTGCAGCCTTTAATATTTGTTCTATCACGCCTATCTTATAGCCTTCACTGTGATAGAGTATATGGCCGTCTTTGTCGATAAAGGCCACCAACGGGTACTGCACATTGGCGCCGCTTTTTGTCGCCTCGAGGATGCGCTGCTCCAGCAGACCTTTCTGATAGGCAAAGTCGGTGTTGACGAGTCCCCACGAGGGCATTCCAATATTTGCAGGGCCAACCATAAAGGTCATGCCGCCCCACTGCTTCATCTCTTTCTGCAGCTGTTTCAACTCCACGACAAGATGCTTCGACGGCTCGCTGTAGTCGCCGAGGTTGATGTAGAGCATCCCAGCGTCGCCGGCATAGTCCCATAGCTCTATGCCGTCGAAGAGTTCAAGGTTCTTATCGAGGACGCCAAGCTCGTCAGTACGTGCCAGCAGGGGCAGGATGATGATTTCCTTGGTCACCTGCTCGCCCGACTTCACCTCGAAGAACTCCATGCGCGAGCGCACGGCCCCGTCGGGATAGCGGTTGCCTGTAGAGAGGCAGTAGATGCCTGGCTCCAGTTCGATGGTGGCAGGGAAGGTGGCCATGCGTGGGACGTCCTCGAAGTCGAAGGTGCGCAGGTCGCCGTTCTCCAGCTTGGCGAGGGTGAAGTGGGGCCAATAGACGGGCTTGGCGGGGTCTTTGCCGTGGTAGGTAAGGGTGAGGCGTGATTTACCAGATACATTCGTCTCACTGGTAAAACTGATTTTCTCCCAGTGGTTGCCGTCAGAAGAAGTGTAGATGGTGTTGGTGGCGTTGTCGAGGTAGGCGGGGGTGTTCGATGCACGGCAGGCGGCCACGAAGAAGATGTCGCGGCTGTGGCTGTCGGCACGACGCAGTTTGTAGACGCCCACGGGCGAGATAGGACAGTTGTAGTAGTTGCTGCTGTCGTCAACAACGATGCTGTCCAGTGTCCACTGACGTATCTCCTCGGCAGTCATGTCGATGAATGTATCGGCGAGCTTATTGCGGTAGGGGCGTACCAGCTCATTGCTGATGCGGGCGGGGAGAATGCCGCGTCGATAGGTTGAGATGTTCCTGTATTTGTAGGTTATGGGGACGTAGTAGTGCTCCTCCAGCACATCGGCGGGAATGTCGCGCAGGTCTTTGTCCGAATAGGCCTTCAGGTAGTCATATACATCGTCGAATTCCTCTTCGTGCCAGCCGTGTTTCATGATAAAGTCGAGGATGACTTGATAGTTGCCTTCCGACTTGTGTACCAGTTCCCACAATCGCTCTTGGTCGATGTATTGTATTCCCTTGAGTTGCTGTAAGGATTCCTTGGTCGGGAACGTAGCGGTGTAGGCGTTGCGCAGTGAGTCCTCGTAGGCTAAGCGCTTGGCGTTGGCGGCAGTCTCCTCCTCGGTGGCCACCACCTTGGGGCTGCCGGCAACGGGGGGAACCATCTCTAATTCCAATGAGGAATGAGGAATGAGGAATGAGGAATTGAGAACAAGCGTCATTATGCTATCTTTCCTGACATCTATTCTATCGAAAGCCATGCGTTCGCCGTCGGTGGCCCATATCAGTAGGTCTCCCAGGCCGGTGGTGAGACTGGCTTCGCCTTTGGCATCCACAGTCTGTGTGGAAAGAGTATAGTATTCGGCATAGTTGTAGAGTTTAAACTTCACCTGTGCGCCTTTCTGCGGCATACCGTTCTCGTCAACCACGATGACGGTGACCTTGCGCGTGGGTGCGTAGTGCGAAAGCAGGTTCAGCTCGCTATACATACTGGTGCGCTTCACCACCTCCTCGTCGCCTTTGTACTTGCCGAAGGCCTTGGTGTGCACCATCATGCAACGGGTGCTGGGCACCGAGAACCAGCCCATGTTTAAATGCGGGTCGGGCTCGCATGCACCGAGGAACTTCCACTCGCCGTCGACATAGACCTCCACCCACGCATGATTATCGTCGCAATGCGCCCAGCGTGGCGTATAGCACTGGCGGGCAGGGATGCCCACGGCACGCAACGCTGTGACGGTGAAAGTGCTCTCCTCGCCGCAGCGGCCCAGCGAGGTGCGCATGGTGGCCAAGGGGGCAGATGTGCGGCTATCAGAGGCACGGTAGGCCACATGCTCGTGGCACCAATGGTTCACCTCCAGCGCCGCCTCCTCAATGCTCATGCCTTTCACGCGCTCCTTCAGTTCGCGGTAGAACACCATGCGGGCGGTGTCAAGGTTCTCGTTGTTCACACGGTAGACAAGCACGAAGTGGCGGAACACATCCTCGGGAACATCCTTGCCCCATGGCATCTCCTCGCGTGCCTTGAAGGCATAGCGCACCTGATTCAAATAGAACGATGGCTCATAGTCAGCAAGGTCGCTCAACGGCATATAGGCATAGAGGAACTCCATGGCCTCGCGTTCCATACGGCTCAAGGTGTCGAGTTGAACATCCAGCATGGGAAACTCCGCCATGCGGGCCTCGAAGTCGGCGTGCACCTCGTTGCGGTAGTCCTTGTCGGTGATGAAGTGTGGGTTGCGGTGGCAGGCTGTAAGCGTCAGCAGTGCCGCTGCCAGAATCAGTATTTTCTTCATAATGTAAGTGTTTCTTCAATCATCTGTCGCACAGTGGCGGCATCGGTGACGAGTGTGCCGTCGTCGAGGGTCTTCTTGCAACTGCCATGCACCTCGTGGACACCGCTGTCTGCCACCAACTGTCGCACATTCGTGGGTGTCACACCACCGCCGGCAAGTATTTTCACGCCAGTCTCGCCGACAAGGGAGCGTATAACCGTAGCCCCTTCGGGGGCGGAATAGCGCTGGCCAGAGGTTAACAGTCGGTGACAACGTGCCGCTGCTACGCACCATAGGGCCTCGATGGGATCCTGCTGCGCTTCGTCGAAGGCGCGGTGGAAGGTCACCTCCATGGGCGATGCAATTTGCACCATGTGGCGGGTGGACTCGACATCTATCTTGCCGTCCTCGGTAAGGAAGCCTACCACGACTGCAGCGGCCCCCAGCTCCTTGCAGCGTTTTATGGAGGCAATGATATCCTGCTGTTCGCGCTCGGTGTAGCAGAAATTTCCTGCACGGGGACGTATGAGCACATGTGTCCGCAAGCCAAGCTTGTGTACACAATAGGCGATGTCTTCGTCGGAGGGTGTCAAGCCGCCGCATTCCAAGTCGCGGCAGAGTTCTATACGCTCGGCACAACCGTCTTTGGCGGCAATGGCCGACGCTATCGAATTGCAACAGATTTCTACGTCAATCATGATGCAAAAATACTAAAAAAAACTGTCATTGGGATTTTTTTCGTATCTTTGCATTTCAAAAGAAACAAAAACATCTCTGTTATGCATAATATCCAACCTATCAGTCAGGATTTAGTCTATGTCGGTGTTAGCGACCGCCGCCTAGCCCTCTTTGAGAATGTCTATCCCATCCCGCGCGGTGTGTCGTACAACAGCTATGTGCTGCTCGACGAGAAGACAGCCCTGCTCGACACCGCCGACGCCACCGTCGGCGAGCAGTTCTTCGAGAATGTCGAGGCCGCCCTCGGCGGACGTACCCTCGATTATCTGATAGTAAACCACATGGAGCCCGACCACGGCGCACTAATAGCAACGCTGCTGCTGCGCTATCCGCAGGCCACGGTGGTGTGCACCGCCAAGGCGGCACAGATGATGGAACAGTTCTTTGGTGGCAAACCTGCACAGCTGCAGGCCGTCAAAGAGGGCGACACCCTATCGCTGGGCCGTCACAACCTAGTCTTCACCATGGCCCCAATGGTGCACTGGCCTGAGGTGATGATGACTTATGATGCTACCGACAAGGTTCTCTTCAGTGCCGATGCCTTCGGCACCTTTGGCGCATTGAGTGGCAACCTCTATGCCGACGAGGTGAACTTCGAAGGAGAGTGGCTCAACGACGCCCGCCGTTACTTCGTCAATATAGTTGGCAAATACGGTCAGCCTGTGCAGACGGTGCTCAAGAAGGCCGCCGCACTAGACATACAGATGATATGCCCACTCCACGGTCCCGTGTGGCGCAGCAACTTGGAATACTTCATCGGCAAGCACGATGTGTGGAGCCGCTACGAGCCCGAAGAGAAAGGTGTGGTGATTATCTATGGCAGCATCTATGGCCATACCGAGGCTGCTGCTCTGCGCATGGGTACCCTGCTGGCACAGCGTGGCGTGAAGAATATCAAGGCCTACGATGCCAGCCGTACGCATACCAGCAAGCTGGTGGCCGAATGTTGGCGTGCCAGCCATATCGTCCTTGCGGCGAGTACCTACAACAACGGTATCTTCACTCCCGTCGAGGAACTGCTGCACGACCTCAAGGCCCACAGCTTCCAGAATCGCACATGGGCACTGATAGAGAATGGAAGCTGGGCTCCCAATAGCGGCAAGTTGATGCGTGCCATGGTCGAGGAAATGAAAGACATGACGGTGCTGGGTGACACCTTCACCATCAAGAGCGCCATGAAGCCCGAGCAGGAGAAAGAGCTCGCCGAATTGGCCGACCTCATTGTTGCCAATCTTAAATTCGAATTGTAATATGGAAAAACTCAGCAACGACGCCATCACCAAGATAGGCTACGGACTCTACGTGCTCATTGCCCGTGAGGGCGACAAGGACAACGGTTGCATCTGCAATGTGGTGGCACAGCTCACCTCGTCGCCGGTGCAGATGACGATTTGCGTCAATAAGAAGAACCTGACGCACGACATGATACTGCGCACCGGCCGCTTCAATGTCTGCTGCCTCACCGAGCACACGCCGATGAAAGTATTCGAGCACTTCGGCTTCCAGAGCGGCCGCGACGTCAACAAGTTCGAAAGCTGCGACGTGGAGATGCGCTCCAGCAACGGCTTGCTGTATCTGCCCAAGTACACCAACGCCTACCTCTCGGGCCAGATGAACTATGCCAAGGACCTCGGCACACATACCCTCTTCATCGCCGACATCACCGAGGCCGTGCACCTGAGCGACGACCCGTCGCTGACCTACGCCTACTACCAGCAGCATATCAAACCCAAACCCGCCGCAGCGCCTGTGGCCGAAGGCGGCAAGAAGAAATGGGTCTGCGAAGTCTGCGGATACGTCTACGAATGCGACGAACTCCCCGCCGACTTCATCTGCCCCTGGTGCAAGCACCCCGCCAGCGACTTCAAGCTGGTAGAATAAGGAATTCTTCCATTAATATTAGCCGCACCATATGATGCTAGGGGTGCTGAAAAGTGCCCCACATTTTCAATTGTTTACCGATTGTTCTTCGATTGTTCTTCGATAGTCGATCGAAGAACAATCGAAGAACAAACGAAGAACAAACGAAGAACAGGGAGACATACAAGGGAGTATACCACGCGCGGCGGCGTTTTATTATCGACTTTTTTACGGTCGGCAGGTATATAAATTCTAATTTTTTTGCCGAATAAGAAAAAAGTCGTATCTTTGCAGCCGAATTATTAACCCTAAAATCTAAGACAATATGGAAAAGTATGTTTGCAACGTCTGCGGGTATGAGTATGACCCGGCGAAGGGCGACCCCGACAACGGCATCGCCCCCGGCACCAAATTCGAGGACCTGCCCGCCGACTGGGTGTGCCCCCTCTGCTCAGTCGACAAATCTCACTTCGAAAAGCAATAAAAAAGATTGCGTTATTGCTTGAGTGGCTTGCGCAATCAAATACTTAAACAATCAAACAATTAAACAATCAAACAATTATAACATTATGCTTAACAAGAAAGTTTCCGACCTGCTCAACGAGCAGATCAACAAAGAGCTCTACAGCGGCTACCTGTATCTCGACATGAACAACTACTTTGACAAGCGCGGCCTCGCCGGCTTCGCCAACTGGTACATGATCCAGGCCCAGGAGGAGCGCGACCACGCCATGCTCATCTACAAGTACATGCAGAACAACGACTGCCCCATCGTGCTCAACGCCATAGCCAAGCCCGACAAGAAGTACAAGAAAGACATGGATGTGCTGAAGGCCGGCCTTGAGCACGAAGAGTACGTCACCGCAAGCATCCACACCATCTACGATGCCGCCTACAAGGTGAAGGACTTCCGCACCATGCAGTTCCTCGACTGGTTCGTCAAGGAGCAGGGCGAGGAGGAGACCAACGCCCGCGACATGATCACCAAGATGGAGCTGTTCGGCAGCGACCCCAAGAGCCTCTACATGCTCAACCAGGAACTCGCCGCCCGCGTATACAACGCCCCCAGTCTGGTGCTCGACTAGTGAGTTTAAACCAACAGATAAAGCCTCGCTTTTCAGCGGGGCTTTTTTGATGTTTATTAAAAATATTTCGCCATATCACAAAAAGTGTGTATCTTTGCACCTGAAATAGAACAAGAATATTAATCCTAAAAACAAGACAATTATGAGCAAAAAGTTTATCTGCCCCGTGTGCGGCTATGTGTATGAAGGCGACGAGATGCCCGAGAAGTGCCCCATCTGCGGCAAACCCATGCAGGAAGTGAAAGAGGACATCAAGACCTGGGCCGCCGAGCATATCGTTGGCGTGGCCAAGGATGCCCCCGAAGATATCAAGATGGACCTCCGTGCCAACTTCGAAGGCGAGTGCAAAGAGGTGGGTATGTACCTGGCCATGGCCCGCGTGGCACACCGCGAGGGTTATCCCGAGGTGGGTCTCTACTGGGAGAAAGCCGCCTTTGAGGAGGCCGAGCATGCCGCCAAGTTCGCCGAGCTGCTGGGCGAAGTGCTGACCGACAGCACCAAGGAGAACTTGAAGATGCGCGTCGATGCCGAGTACGGTGCCACCGCCGGCAAGACCGACCTCGCCAAGCGCGCCAAGGCCCTCAACCTCGATGCCATCCACGACACCGTCCACGAGATGGCTCGCGACGAAGCCCGTCACGGCAAAGCCCTCGAGGGTCTGCTGAACCGCTATTTTAAATAAGCTGTAAGCTTAAAACTTAAAACTCAAGAATGAACTTCCGCACCACCATATCCTATCTGCTGTGGCCACTGACCATGTGGTATGCCGTAGGCGTGGCGGTGCGGAACTTCTTATATTCTGTCGGGCTGAAGAAGCAGGAGGCTCCGCATATCACCACCATTGGTGTTGGCAACCTATGCACCGGTGGCAGCGGCAAGACGCCCCATGTAGAGTATCTGTTGCGCCTGCTCTCGGACGGACACCGTGTAGCCATGCTGAGCCGTGGCTACAAGCGCAATAGCAAAGGGTATGTCGTTGACGACGGCACCCACAGACCCGACCTGCTGGGCGACGAGCCTGCCATGATTGCCGCCAAACACCCTGAAGTGCAGGTGGCTGTGTGCGAGAAACGCCTTGAAGGCGTGCACCGGCTGATGGAGCAAGAGCGTGTGGAGCAGCATGGCGACGAAGAGGTGCATATCTCCACGGCCCCCGATGTCATTGTGCTCGACGATGTGTTCCAGCATCGCCGCATCAAACCCAGCATCAACCTCCTGCTCACCGAGTACCGCCACCCCTATTTCAAGGACCGCATCCTGCCCTATGGCAACCTGCGCGAGTTCCGCACCGCACGCTACCGCGCATCCTTGGTGATAGTGACAAAATGCCCGTCGGTGCTCAATCCCGTTGACAAGCACAACATCATCCACGACCTGAAGCTGCAGAACTACCAGAAAGTCTTTTTCAGCTACCTGAAATACGGTGCACTGCAAACCTTGGACGGGAAGAGTGCCAACATCGACTTGCGGCGTCTTGACAACATGCTTGTCGTCACAGGCATTGCTCATCCCGAGCCCATGGTCGAGGAGTTGCATCGCAGTTGCAAGGTGCAGCACATGCGTTTCGCCGACCATCATGCCTACAGCAAGCGCGACATCACGCGCATTCGCGAAACCCTCGAGGCCATGCCCGGCAGCCGCAAGATAATAGTAACCACTGAAAAAGACGCCGTGCGTCTGCGCGGCATCGCAGGCGACCTGCCCGTTTATGTGCTACCTGTCGAGGTGGCATTCCACAAAGACAAAGAACTGGACTTCGACCAGCTGATTCAGTCGACAGTCCGCGAGAACATTTCGTTCCTCAGCAAGCTCAGCATCTGGAGCTGAGGCTATTTCTTTATATAACTCAGGAAGTCGAGGTCGATACTCAGCGAGACAAACGGCTTCAGTAGCCATGCCTTGGCTGTGATGTCGTCGATGCTCTGTCCAGCCAACAGCACCTCGCCCGACTCGTAGCCTTTGGCCAGCACCTGATATTCTGCAACGTTAAATCCCGCTGTAAAATAGAAGAAGTCCACAAAGCGGAAGCTAAGTCCGGCGTAGAAGTTCTTGAACAGGTTGCTGCCGCCAAAGCCCACATAAAGACCCAGGTCATAAGCAAATTCCTGGTCGAAGCCCCTGATTTGGTGACCCGTGCTGTCGTTGCCGATGATATGTGGCTTGTTGAAATAGCGGGTCATGTCCCACAGCATCACCGATGCGCCGGTCACGTAGTCGAACTCTATGTTGCCTGCGTTGCGATTTGCTATATAGCGGTCGCTGTTGGCGTTAAGACGTATCTCCCATGCCGGGGTGCGATAGAAGCGCATGGCAACGCCCTGTATGGGACGCACTTTCTTCTTTTTGTTTGTGGCGGCGGCCACTTTCTCCTCGGCAGCCCTTGCGCGTTCGGCAAGATATTTGTTGGCCTCCTCCTTGCGCACGGCCTCTATCTCGGCAATGCGCACTATAGCCCGTAGCGAGTCGACCATGTGGATATAGTAGTTACGTTCGGCCTCGAGTTTCTCCTTGTCGACGCCGTTGGCCGACAATATCTCGCGGTAGAACTTCTCCTTTTCCTTCATGGCGCTGAGGGCTGCTGTATCGGCCACACGTACTGTGACAGTGTCGGTACGCAGTACATACACCGAGTCCACACGGTATACCGTCAGCGTGTCGGTACGGTGGAGGAACACCGTGTCGTGCCGGGGTTCCCACCTACCCACGCCGACCTCGGTTATGGTGTCGATTACCTGTGCCTTCAGTGGCAGCCATGCCACGAACAGCGATGCTATGAGCAACAGTCTTTTCATGCCAGTCGTTCGATCATTCTGTCGATGGTCAGTGTCTCCTGTGTGCCGTCGGTCATGTTCTTCAGTGTCACTGTGCCGTCCTTCATCTCGCTCTCGCCCACGAAGGCCACGAAGGGCACCTGCTTGCGGTTGGCGAAGTCCATCTGCTTTTTCATCTTGGCGCTGTCGGGATATATGAGCGTTGAGATGCCTGCGGCGCGCATGCGGGCGGCGATGCCTATGCAGGCGGCCTGCTCGGCGGGACCGAAGTTGATGAACATCACGCGGGCTGCCTGCTCCAATCCCTCGGGGAAGGCGTTGAGTTCGGTGAGCACGTCATAGATGCGGTCGGCGCCGAACGATATACCGACACCGCTGACGTCGGGCATGCCGAAGATACCGGTGAGGTTGTCGTAACGTCCGCCACCGCAGATGCTGCCTATCTGCACATCCTTGGCCTTCACCTCGAAGATGGCGCCTGTATAGTAGTTCAATCCGCGGGCCAATGTGAGGTCGAGCTCCACGTCGCACTTCAGGCCGGCAGCGTTAATATATCCAAAGAGTTCCTTAAGTTCCTCGGCACCCTTGCGACCCACCTCCACAGCGGTGAACATCTGCTCCAGGGCGGCAATCTTATCCTCGGCGTTGCCGCTGAGCGAGAATACGGGGTCGAGGGCTTGTATCTGCGCTGCTGTGAGGCCGCGTTCGGCAAGCTCGCCACGAACATTGTCGAGGCCAATCTTGTCCAGTTTATCGATAGCCACGGTGATGTCCACTATCTTCTCCGGTGCGCCAATCATCTCGGCTATGCCGGCCAGCACCTTGCGGTTGTTAATCTTCACGCAGACATTGATGCCCAGTTTGCCGAACACCATGTCGATCATCTGCACCAGTTCCAGCTCGTTGAGCAGCGAGGTGCTGCCAATCATGTCGGCGTCGCATTGGTAGAACTCGCGGTAGCGTCCTTTCTGGGGCCGGTCGGCACGCCACACGGGCTGCAGCTGGTAGCGGCGGAAGGGGAACACCACCTGGTCGCGGTGCTGCACCACGAAGCGGGCGAAAGGCACCGTGAGGTCATAACGCAAGCCGCGGTCGCAAATCTGCGGCGCCACCTTGTGGTAGTCCTGCTGGAAGTCGACGCCCTCCATGAAGTCGCCGCTGTTGAGTACTTTGAAGAGCAGTTTGTCGCCCTCTTCACCATATTTGCCCATCAGTGTCGAGAGGTTCTCGAGCGACGGAGTCTCTATAGGTTCGAAGGCAAAAGCGCGGAACACCGAGCGGATGGTGTCGAAAATATAGTTGCGGCGCGCCATCTCTGTGGGCAGAAAATCGCGCGTACCCTTTGGTATTGAGCATTTAACGTTAGCCATAGCGATATGTTTTAAACTGCAAAGATACATTTTTTCCCGAAACTGCGCAACATTAAATATATAGAATGTAGCGACGAGTCGTTTTTTTTTCGTAATTTTGCCGCCGAAAAGGGGACCTTTATGCGCCGTACGAGGTGTTACATACTACTGATGCTGTGCTTGTTGCTTCCTGCCATCGCGATAGCGCAGGCAGGCGACAAGACACTGTTCGAGCTGCAGCGAGGTGCCGACGGCAACTATCGCCTCCATTTCCGCACTGGCGAAATATCTTTTTTTCAAGACCAAGACAACCAACTCACCTTGAGCGTCGACGGCATGGCGAACATGGCCCCAGGCAAAGGCCAGCCAGCCCTGCCGCAGACGAGCCGCCTTTTGATCTTGCCGCGTGGTGCCGAACTGCGCGTTGAGCGTTGGCAGCAATCCGAGTCTGAGTTCCTGTCGCTACCCGATGGCAAAGTGTTGGCACCATGGCAGGGAGCAATGGTGAAAGATGCCGAGCCGATGACCGTACTTCCAGACAAAGAGGTCTATTCCACCGACAGCTTCATGCGTTGGAGTGACCCAATGGAGATTGAAAAACTTGGTGTTATGGGCAACCGACAGATATTCCGCATCACCATGCACCCCGTGGCCTACAATCCCGTTGCCCATGAGCTTGCTGTCACTCAGGTTCTTTCCGCCACACTCATCACCACAAGTCCCACTTTACCGACATTCGAATCCCAATTTCCGAAGAGATACCTCATCGTGTCGCGCCAACAATTCCGCGAAGGGCTACAACCCTTTGTTCGATGGAAACAGCAGGAGGGCTACCATGTGGAAGAAATCTATGCCGACACCAACAGGCGTGACAGTGTGAAGGCGCTTATCGACGAGGCCTTTGGCGACGGGCTGACAACCCCATGGCCCTGCTATATCCTTATTGTCGGCGATGCCGCACAGATACAAGCCTATACTGGCACCACACGTCCTGCCGGACTTGGTACGCATCCCACCGACCTTTACTATGCTGACCACACCGGCGACAACATGCCCGATGCCATCCTTGGCCGCTGGCCGGTGAACGACACTGCCGAGCTGCGCGCCGTGGTCGAGAAGACGCTGCGCTACGAACGCGGCATTGACCTCGACACCGCAGCACTGCACCGCGCGCTGCTGGTGGCTGGCAAGGAGAGCCAAGACCCTGCCCCCATCACCACCAACGGGCAGGTGAACTACCTTAAGCGCGAAATAAAACGCACCGACGCCTCTATCGACACCCTATGCCACTACAACCCCGCTTCAGTAAGCCAGGGCAGACAGATACTGTCCGAAATCAGAAACGGCGTTGGTCTGCTCAACTACACTGCCCACTGCACCACCTCAGGCTGGAGCAATCCTCCGGTGACCTTCAACTCCATCGACACCCTCAGCATGCACCGTCCCACAGTGTTTATCAACAACTGCTGCCAGAGCAACAATTTCACTGGCACCTGCTTCGGCGAGCAACTGTTGCGCAAGCCGCATAGCGGTGGTGTGGCGGTGATAGGTGCCACCAATTCGACCCTTTGGAACGAGGACTTCTACTGGGCTGTAGGGCCCAAATACCCATTCTCTCTCGACCCGCAATACGACAGTCTGCGGCCTGGAGCCTTCGACCCTTGGCTCGGCGGCGAGACAAACACCATAGGCCAGATTCTCGTGGCGGGCAACCTGGCTGTGACTGCCTTTGGATCACCCCATTCTCGCTTCTATTGGGAAATATACTGCCTCTTCGGCGACCCGGCACTGGTGCCGTGGTTCGGCACGCCACAGATGGTACAGCTGACGGTGTCCGACACTGTTGCCGTGGGCACCATGGAGCTGCAGGTGAGCGGAACACCGTATGCTACAGTCAGTGCCATGCAAGGTGACGACCAGTTAGGTGTGGCCACCATCGGTCAAAACGGCAGTGTACTGCTGCATTTCAGCCGTCCGACAGACAACGCACCCATCCTCTTCACTGCTACCAAGCCGCGTATGCTCCCTGTTGAGCATACCGCATTGTCGGCAATGCCGCAAGGCAAGGCTGTGGCCTTCACCGATGCCGAACTCGCCAACAGTGCAGCGCGCTTCACCCTTGTCAACCTCGGGACCGACACCCTCTTCGGTGTCAGCGTCACTGTGACGGCGGCCGACAGCGGCGCCATGTATGCCTCGTTCACGGCGGCGACAGCCACTTATGACACCCTGCCGCCACAAGCCAGCCATACGCTGCACATGCCGCTACACATCGACCGTTGGGCACCCTTGCTTGACGCGCAGATATCAGCCGCTGATGCCAGCGGCGACAGCTGGCACCTGCGTATGAGCACAAACCTCGACGGCACACTGCCGGAGCTCTCGTTCTCGCTTGCCGACAGCGACACCATGCCCACCGCCGCTTTGCTATGCGGAGCAAGCTATTTGATAGGTGTCTCGACCATCGGCATATGCGACACCCTTCATGCTTCTGTCTCCACGTTGCCCGACGGCACGACCACCGAAGGAGCCGAAGGATGGCTGCCCGTGACCATTGGCGCCAATGCGACGCATCTGCGACTCACCGGTCACATAGCCCATGGCAACTACAATCGCAACTATGAATACTACCTCAATGTCGGCGGCTGCCGTGACGGTTTCGGCAACGGTCTGCAAGCCTACCCCTGGCAGACTGGCGGCACGCTGCCATGGACTGTGGACAGCGCTGTGAGCCACACTGGCAGCTACAGCCTGCGCTCGGGAGCCATCGACTACCGCCAGACCTCATCACTGACATTAGACGTCCTGTTACCCTCGAACGACAGCATCAGTTTCTGGCTGCGCACCTCTACCGAGCAGGACTATGACAAGCTGACCTTCACCATTGATGGCATCAAACGCTTCGACGCTTCGGGTTCTTTCAACTGGCGGCGCTACGCCTTCCTCATCAGCGCTGGTGCCCACACCCTTTGCTGGCGCTATACGAAAGACGAAAGCACCTCGTCGGGTAGCGACTGCGTGTGGCTCGACGATGTAAGGCTGCCCCTGTCTCTATGGGACACTCCCTGCGGGGCAAATGCCAATGACGGCATGTTGGGCATAATCGAACAGTGCCACACAAGCAGTCAGCTACTGCTGTTCCCAAACCCCAGCGACGGCAACATAAAGATAGAAAGCACCCGCGGCAATCCCAACAGCATACGGATAAACGACCTCTATGGCCGTGTCGTATATGCCGCCGACCTTGGCCGTGCCGCCATGCCTGCAAGCCTCACTCTGCCACTGCCCGATGGCATCTACTTTGTCGAGTTGCACACCGACCTTGGCACTGCACATTCAAAACTGATAATCATCCACCCGTAATCAAATGCCCACTGCCGACACAACAATAGCACTCCTGCCCTTCTTCCAATGGGACACCACGACAGCGGACTCCGTATACGAAGTTCATGAAGTTGACCTCGGCATACCGCTCGACTCCATCTTCCCTGCCATAGACAGGCCGGAGCCGCAAATGCGCCAGACCTTGTTCACCAACCATGGTATGGCGGTACAGCATGAGCAACCCATCGCACGGCATAACGACGCTGCTCCTGCGTGGGCCTTCGGGCTTCTGATATTGCTCACGGTACTTACCTTCGTCTACTACAACTCGCGCAAGATACGCTTCAGCGAGTTACTGAAATCCACCATCGACCACCATGCCACCGACCGTCTTGTGCGTTCATGCAACATGGGTCGTCCATTGACATTGGCTCCCATTGGGTTTCTGCTCACTGCCGTGCTGGCTGTAGTTGGCTACCATGCCGCAATGACCCACACCGGCCCAATAGGTTATCTGCTGCTTGCTGCGGGGCTGGCAGTGGGATACATTCTTCGCAACGGAGTAATACGCCTGTTAGGCAACATTTTCGGCAACCAGGATGCTGTGGCTTCATATACCATCAGCAACTACCTTTACCATCTTGTGCTCACAACAGCCTTGATTCCAACACTTTTCCTCCTTATCTATATGCCATGGGGCAACGAGATAGTGCTCTACATCATCGTGGCACTTGTAGCGTTGTCGTTCATCATGCGCATATCGCGAGGAATAAAAGTTTTTTTAACATCTTCACGAGACCACAGTTTCTATCTTTTTTATTATCTTTGCACCGTCGAAATCGTACCGATTTTGATACTTATAAAGCTTTTTATAGAGTAATATTCAGATAGTTGGGATAATATCACACCGAGCATGAAAATCAAGAAAATCCTTATTTCGCAACCGGAACCTGCCGATTTGGAGAAGTCACCATACCGTATTTTGGTCAACAAATTAGGCGTCAACCTCACATTTTATAAATTTTTCGAAGTTGTAGGCATCTCGGCAACAGACTTCCGCAAGACACGCATACATATCAATGATTACACTGCTGTGATATTCAACAGCAAAAACTCTGTCGACCACTTCTTCCGCATGTGGAAGGAACTGCGTGAGAGCGTTAGCGAGGACATGAAATACTTCTGTTCTACCGAAGCCATAGCCCTCTACCTACAGAACTACATACAATACCGCAAACGCAAAGTGTTTTACGGGAACCAGTATTTCTCCGAACTGCTGGAAATCCTCAACAAGCACCGCGACGAGAAGTTCCTATTCCCCTGCAGCGATGAGAAACAAACCGAGTACACCAAGGCCCTTGACAAAGCAAAATTCAAATACACCAAGGCACCTATGTACACCTCGAAGCCGCGCAACCTCACCCAGTTCGACATTGATAGCTTCGATGCCATCGCCCTTTTCTCGCCCATCGGCGTGCGTAGCCTGGTGAAGAACTTCCCCGACATCAAGGAACACACAAACATCCTGATAGCTGCTTTCGGCACCTCTACCCATGCGGCACTTAAAGAGCACGGCATAAAACTGAGCATAGCAGCGCCCACCCAGTCGGCACCCTCGATGGCCATGGCGTTGGAAAACTATATCCTTGGCAAAGAGCAGGACAGTGTCATTGCTTCGAAAGGCGAATATACCAAGCACGGCATGAAGAACACCATAACCGCCGGCAAGAAGACCAAGCCCGTTATCGCCAATAAGGAGATCTACAAACAGCGTATGGAAGAGAAGAAAGCTCAGGCCGCTGCCCGCCGTGCCGCCCGTGCCGCCGAGAAGGCACGCCTCGAGGCTGCCGAGAAGGCAAAGGCAGAAGCCGCCGAGAAGGCCAAGAAGGCTGCCGCCGAAAAGGCCAAGAAGGTGGCTGTGGTGAAACCGGCACCCAAGAGCGCTCCCGCCAAGCCTAAGAAGGTAGCTGCCCCTGCCAAGCCTAAGAAGGTAGCTGCCACAAAGACCACGAAGCCTGTGGTGGCCAAAGCCAAGAAGAGCACCACCGCCAAGAAAGCGTGATGAGCCTCACCTTCCGTAAAGAAGAACGATTATGCAGCCGTCGGCTGATTGACCAGCTCTATGCAGAGGGTCACCGGCTGATGGCTTTTCCTTATAGTGTGCAGTGGATGCTTCTCCCCGAAGGAGAGGGCGATGTTCCTGCACAGGTTATGATTGTGGCTCCCAAGCGCAAGTTCCGCCACGCCGTGGATCGCAACCGCGTGCGCCGCCTCACGCGCGAGTGCTATCGTCTGCGCAAAGACACCCTATACAGCTTCCTGCAGGAGCACAATGTCAGCATCGTTTTTTCGATGGTGTATATCCACAACGAGATAATGCCCTTCGAGCAGCTCGGCAACAAGATGGACAAGCTGCTGGCGGCCCTCGAGAACGATATAAAGGCTACGCTATGAAGTTCAAGCCTCTCTCGTGGCTCATGCTGGGGCTTATAGCTTTCTACCGCACCTGTATCTCGCCCCTCACGCCTCCCGCCTGCCGCTACACTCCCACCTGCTCGCAGTATGCACAGGAAGCAATAAAGAAGTACGGTCCCTTCAAGGGTGGTTGGCTGGCACTGAAACGCATCCTGCGCTGCCATCCCTGGGGTGGCTCGGGCTACGACCCTGTGCCGTAGTAATCAAAGGATATTCAGTATTTCGGCGAAATCGCCGACGAGATAGTCGGCCCCCGCAGCGCGGAGGTCGGCGGCACACTGGTTGCCGTAGGTGACGCCGCAGGTACGACAGCCAGCATTGCGACCCATCATGATGTCGTAGCTGGCATCGCCGACAACGAGGGCCTCCCCGGCGTGGACGCCAAGCTGCTTAAGGATGAGCAGCACGGGTTCGGGGTGCGGCTTATGGTGCTCAACGTCGTTGGCGCTGACAATCATATTCACATAATCCTCCAACTGAAAGGTGCGCACAAAGCCGTCGAGCGTGGGTCGTCCGCGACTGCTGCAGATGGCCAGCTGCAAACTTCGTGAATGCATCTCGGTGAGGGTCTCAAGGACGTGCGGGAAGAGGGTGACTACGCCTGGATGGTTGTCTTCGTCGAAGATGCGGCGGTAGACCTCGGCACAATGCTCGGCGGTGGCGTCGTCGACCGACGACAGGCGGACAAAGCATTCCTTCAGCGGCAAACCAATGATTGAGCGGCATTCGGCATCGGTGCGCGGGGGCAGGCCGAGTTCCGCGAGGGTGCGGTGCAGGGTGCTGACGATAAGCGGCTGGGTGTCGGCCAGCGTACCGTCAAAGTCTAGGATGACGAGCCGTGTCACTTCTTTGCGGCGAGGTATTGTTCGAGCAGGCGCTGGACGTACTTGCCAAAAACGTCGAACTCGATGTTCACCACCGTGCCGGGCTTGAAATTATGGAAGTTGGTAACCTTGTAGGTATAGGGGATGATTGCCACGCTGAACATACCAGGCTCGCTGTCCACCACCGTCAGACTCACGCCGTTGATGCTTATCGAGCCTTTGGGAACGGTGATGCTGGGGGCGTTCTTCTGGTCGTACTCGAAGTAGAAGCGCCAGCTGCCGTTGTCGTCGACCACCTTGGTGCAGGTGGCTGTCTGGTCGACATGACCCTGCACGATATGTCCGTCGAAGCGGCCGTCCATACGCATTGAGCGCTCCACGTTGACCTCCGTGCCCACCTGCCAGGTGCCCAGGTTGGTCTTGAGCATTGTCTCGTCCATAGCGGTGACGACGTACTGCTTCTTTTCTTTGTCGACTTTCACCACCGTCAGGCAGCAGCCGTCATGCGCCATACTCTGGTCGATGGCCAGCTCGTCGCCGAACGGCACCTCGAGGGTGAAGTGGTAGTTGGTGTTCTCTTTCTCTATCTTGACGACCTTGGCCGTCATTTCAATTATACCTGTAAACATACTATTTCAGGAAGGTTTCGTAATAATCAAACATCTTGTAGTATAGGTGATTGCGCTCGCGACCACGGACGTTGTGCTCGTGGTGGGGGTACATGAAATAGTCCACCTGCTTGAGGTTGTTGATGCAACGCTCGATGAACTCGGTGCTGTGCTGCGGAACCACGGTATTGTCTTCGGCGCCCTGGATAACCAGCAGGCGGCCTTCGAGGTTCTTGGCTTTGCCAAGCAGGCTGGCCTTCTCGTAGCCCTCGGGGTTCTCCTGCGGGGTGTCCATATAGCGCTCGCCATACATGATTTCGTACCATTTCCAGTCGATGACGGGGCCACCGGCGCAGCCCACCTTGAACACCTCGGGGTGTGCCAGCTTCATAGTGATGGTCATGAAGCCACCGAAGCTCCAACCCTCGACACCCATGCGGTTCTCATCCACGTAAGGCAGGCTCTTGAGGAACTTGACGCCCTCCATCTGGTCGGCCATTTCAATCTCGCCGAGGCGGCGGTGCGTGCAGCTCTCGAACTCGAAGCCGCGGTTGTCGGTGCCACGGTTGTCGACGGTGAAGACCACATAGCCCTGCTGGGCGAGGAAGAGGAAGTAGAGGTTGCCGCCACCGAGCCAGCTATCGGTCACCAGCTGCGAGTGTGGGCCGCCATAGACATACACCAGCGTGGGATATTTCCCACCTGCCTTCATGTTCGGAGGCGTAATGAGGCGGTAGTATAGGTCGGTCTTGCCGTCGGCAGCCTTGATGGTGCCGAGCTTCACCTCGGGCATGGCGTAGTCCTTCATGGGGTTCTCGGCGGTGTAGAAGGTATGGATGACGTTCTTGTGCTTGAGGTCACGCAAGTCGGCACGAGCCGGCACATCGACACTGCTCCACACATCGACCCACATCGTACCGTTCTCGTTGAGGGCAATACTGTGGGTACCATGCAGGCCGTTCTCCTGCATGGTGAGGCATTCCATAGTGCCTTTCTTCAGGTTCACGCGGTAGGCATCGCGGCCGGCGAGGTTGTCCTTGTTGGCATAGATAAAGATATTCTCGCCTTTCTTGTCGAACTGGATGAAGCCCTCGACCTCATACTCACCCTTGGTCACCTGCTTGACGAGGGTGCCGTCGAGGTTATAAAGATACAGGTGCTTGTAGCCATCGCGCATCGAAAACCAGAGGAACTGGTCACCCTTGGGGGTGAAAATCATGGGGTCGCAAGGCTCAACATAGCGGGGGTTGGTCTCCTCGAAGAGCACCTTCATAAAGTTGCCCGTGGCCGCGTCGTATTGCTCGAGCCACATGTGGTTCTGCTCGCGATTGATTTTGGCGATGAAGAGATACTTCTCGTCGGGACTCCAAGCGATATTGGTGAGGTACATCTCGCGTTCATGCACCGTGGTGTCGCGGCAGGTGTTGAGGTACACCAGTTTCTTGGCAGCGCAGTCCCACACGCCGACGGTCACCTCGTGGCTCTTCATGCCGGCCATAGGGTACTTGATAGGCATGGGCTCGGTCTCGCGGGCTTTGGTGTTCACCAGCGGATAGTCCTGCACCATGCTCTGGTCCATGCGGTAGAAGGCCAGACGGCTGCCCTTGGGCGACCAGAAGAGGCCGCCGTCGATGCCGAACTCGTTGCGGTGGACGCTCTCGCCGAGGACGATGTTATATCCGTCGCCACGCTCCACGAGTGTGCTGTCGACATAGAGGTTGCCCTCCTTCAGTTCTACGCGTTCCTCAAGTTTGGGGTTGTTGTTCTTCGGCTTGCGCCATTCCTGCTGCTCGTCGGTGAGCTTGAACTCCTTCTTGCCGTCGAAGGCATAGAAGCCCTTGTCCTCGCCGCCCTTGTAGTAGGTGACGGTCTTGCCGTCGGGCGCGAAGATGAAGCTCATCATCTCGCGCTGTGGGTAAAGGCTGCGGTCCATCAGCTGGTCCCACTGCAGGAGTTTCTCCTGCGCCATCATCGTTGCGGCGCACAGCACCGCCGCCAATGTCAGTAAAATCTTTCTCATATCTCTGTCTATCTTGTTTCTTTTTCTCCTGCTTCGCGAAATCTTGTAAATCTTGTAAATTATTTGCTACGCAGGTCTTTTATCGTCCACTAACGGTAACACGCCTCATGCCTTTCTTTAGGTCATATTCTCCAAAATTAATCAAAAGAGCCTCTTCTTGTCCTAATAACTTCAAGTATGTTCTTAATTGCTTGTAGTGAATATCCTTTATCTCCTCCACCGATTTCAATTCCACAATCAACGCATCCTCCACCAATAGATCCATCCTCAAGTCATCTCCTATCTTGACACCTTTGTACATTATGTCAATGGGGACCTGTGATTCCACCTTCAAGTCTCGCAAAGTCAGTTCTTGCACCATCGCTTTTTCGTACACCGATTCCAACAAACCAGGTCCGAAATGGTTGTAAACCTCCATAGCAGCACCGCGCACCTCATACATCAAATCGTACATCAAATCGTGCGACAGCATAATTTACGAGATTTACTAGATTTCGTGAGCCGAAGGCGAGCAGGAGAATAATGATTTACCGAGCCTTTAGTAGTTGCGCCAGTTGCGGAAACGCAGGTTGAAGACGCCGAAGAAGGCCTCCTTGAAGATCTTCATGCTCATCTTGCTGACGCCAAGCACGCGGTCGGTGAAGATGATGGGCACCTCGTAGACCTTGAAGCCCAGGCGTGTGGCGGTATACTTCATCTCTATCTGGAAGGCGTAGCCGACGAACTTCACCTTGTCGAACTTCATCTTCTCGAGCACACGGCGGCTCCAGCAGACGAAGCCCGCGGTGGCGTCGCACACTCTCATGCCGGTGACGATGCGCACATATTTCGAGGCGAAATAGCTCATCATTAAGCGGCCCATGGGCCAGTTGACAACACTGATCTTGCCGTCGACATATCGGCTGCCCACCACCACGTCGCCCTTGCCCGTCGAGCAGGCGTCGTAGAGGCGTATGAGGTCGTCGGGGTTGTGGCTGAAGTCGGCGTCCATCTCGATCATATAGTCGTAACCGTGCTCGTTGCCCCAGCGCATACCCTCTAGATAGGCGGTGCCGAGGCCCAGCTTGCCCTTGCGTTCCACGATGAACAGACGGTTGGGAAACTCCTGCATCAGCCGTTTCACAATGTCGGCAGTGCCATCGGGCGAGTTGTCTTCTATGATGAGCATATCGAACTCTTTAGGCAACGAGAACACCTTGCGTATGATAGCCTCTATGTTCTCTTTCTCGTTGTAAGTGGGTGTTATAACAAGTGTATCTGACATATCTGTAAAACTATTAATTGCGGTGCAAAGATACAACTTTTTCCCGACATACGAAAAAATATACAATAAAAAGGGCTTATTGTCGTTAGTATCAACACCAAATAGAAGATATCGGCATGAAGCATATATTTGTTGTCAACCCAATGGCCGGAGGTCACGACAGCAGTGAAACGATAACAAGGTCATTGGCAAGATTGACCGTAGAAAACGAGATATACACGACACGTGGTCCGCGCGATGCCACGCACTTCGTTGCCGAACGTCTGAACCAAAGCGGCGGTGAGCCGCTGCGCTTCTACTCCTGCGGTGGCGACGGCACCCTCAACGAGGTCGTCAGTGGCATAATGCAGTCGTTCATCATTCATCATTCATCATTCAACACTGAAGTGGCCTGCTTCCCCTGTGGCAGCGGCGACGACTTCGTGCGCTACTGGCCCGAATCCGATTTCCGCAATATCCAAGCGCTGGTCAACGGCACCGCGGTGCCTGTCGACGTGATGCGCCTGGGCGACCGCTACTGTGTGAATACCCTCAACTACGGCTTCGAGGCCGCCGTGTGCCACACTATGGCTGCGGTGCGCCGCGTGCCTGTTTTGGGTGGCCCGATGGCCTACACCACAGGCATCGTGGCAAGCCTGGCCACCGGACGCCACAACCGCTGCCGTGTGACGGTAGACGGCGAGGTGTGGATCGACGGCGAAGTGCTGCTGCTCTCGGTAGCCAACGGCCAGTATGCCGGCGGCGGCTACCACTGCGCCCCGCGCGCCATCAACGACGATGGTCTGCTCGAGGTAATGGCCGTCAAACCAATGTCTATTCCGCGCTTCGCACAGTTGATAAAATACTATAAGAACGGCGAGTTGCTCGACCGCGAAGAATTGCGCCCGCTGCTGAGCTACCGCCGAGGAAAACACATAACCATCGACCCGCTGGCCGATTCGTACGTAGCCACCGACGGCGAGATAGTGCCCGGCTGCCATTTCGATGTGCTATGCCTGCAACGCGCCATCAATGTTGTCTTACCAACCAACAACTAACCACACCTCATGGAAAGTCTCCCCTCAATATTCATGGACCTGGCGCTGATTCTCGTCACCGCCGGCGTCATCACCGTCATCTTCAAGTGGCTCAAGCAGCCCCTCGTGCTCGGCTACATCCTCGCGGGCTTCTTCATAGGCCCCTATTTCAAGTGGTTCCCCGTAATCACCGACCCCTCCAACGTCCACGTCTGGAGCGACATCGGTATCGTCTTCCTCATGTTCGCCCTCGGTCTCGAGTTCAGCATCAAGAAGCTCAAGAAAGTGGGCGCCACGGGAGCCATCACAGCCTTCACCGAGCTCGCCATCATGTTCCTCATCGGCAACACCGTGGGCCACCTCATAGGCTTCTCCTCGATGGACTGCATCTTCCTCGGCTGCATGATGAGCATCTCGTCAACGGCTATCATCATCAAGAGTTTCGACGACCTCAAGCTCAAGCAGCAGAAATACACCTCCACCGTCACCGCCGTCCTCGTCGTCGAGGACCTCATCGCCGTCCTGCTCCTCGTGGTGCTCTCCACCATCTCCGTCAGCCGCACCTTCGACGGCGGCCAGTTGGCTATGAGCATGGTCAAGCTCGTCTTCTTCCTCATCGTGTGGTTTGTCTTCGGCATCTACCTCATACCCACCTTCCTGCGTTGGATGCGCAAATACATGACCGAGGAGACCCTGCTGCTTGTCGCCGTGGGTCTTTGCTTCGCCATGGTTGTCCTTGCCGCCAAAGCCGGTTTCTCCACTGCCCTTGGCGCTTTTGTCATGGGTGCCATCCTCGCCGAGACCATCGAGGCCGATGTCATCCACCGCCTAATCACACCCTTGAAAAACCTCTTCAGCGCCGTATTCTTTGTCTCGGTGGGCATGCTTATCCAACCTGCCGTGCTAGGCCAGCACTGGCTCACGGTGCTCATCATCGCTGCCAGCATCATCCTTTTCAAGAGCCTTGCCGCCACCACTGGTGTGCTGCTCAGCGGCAAGCCTTTGAAGACCGCCGTGCAGAGTGGTTTCTGCTTCTGTCAAATCGGCGAGTTCTCCTTCATCATAGCAGGCTTGGGCTTGAGTTACGGCGTCATCGACCAGAACCTCTACCCCATCATCGTCTCAGTCTCCATCCTCACCACTTTCGTAACCCCATACATGATCAAAGGCGCCACGCCCTTCTACAACTGGCTGGAGCCGCGTCTGTCAGACAAATTCAAGAAACACCTTGAGCACTATAGCGAGCACGCTTTCGGCGACGACGCCGACAAGGCCGCACTGCCACTCTTCGTCCGCAAGCAACTCACCGGTATCCTGCTACATGGCGTTATCCTTGCTGCCATAGTCCTGCTCTCACTGAGCTTGCTGCGACCTTTCCTCGACAAACTCATCGGCGAGATAGGCATACCACAGATCTGGAGCCGACTTATCGGTCTCGTCGGCACGTTAGTCATCATGGCGCCCTTCCTGTGGGCTGTCTCCGTGAAAAATGTCAGCCACAAGAAAATACGCGAGCTCTTCGACACCTACCGCTTCTCGCAGGCCGTCATAATCCCCCTTTTCGTCCTCCGTTACTTTGTAGCTCTCTTCGCCGTGGGTGCCGTAATAGCAGGCTATGTCGACATCGCCGTTGGCTTCCTCATGGTGCTTGCCATCATCGTCGTTGCTGTGGTGCTCTTCTCGCGCAAAGCCGATGGTTTCTACAGCCGTATTGAAGAAAGCTTCACCAAGAACTTCAACTCCCGCCAGGCACAAGCCTCCTTTCACATTCCCAAAGGCATGGAGAACGACTTCGCCATGGAACGTATACGTATGACCGCCGCTTCGCCGCTGGCCGGCAAGACCCTTGCTCAAAACCAGTTGCGCGAACGCTACGGAGCCAACATCGTTACCATTGAGCGTGGCGATGACATCATAGACATGCCCAGCAAAGACCAGATTCTGATGCCAGCCGATGTGCTCACTGTCATCGGCACCGAAGACCAAGTCAGTGCCATACGTGCCGACATAGAGAAGGAAGCCGACATGCTGGTGCACGATCACTCGGACCACGAGATGCACATGTATCGCTACCATGTCGAGGCCGGTGGTCCTCTGTGTGGTTTGCCAATTAGCGCCTCGGCCTTGGCCACCAAGCACCACGCCATGGTCATAGCCATAGAGCGTAACGGGCAACGTATTGTAAATCCCAACCGCCACATCGTCTTCCAGCACGACGACCTCATCTGGTTTGTCAGTCCCGACGAACTCACCCTCACCGGCTTCGAAAAGAAAATGGTCGAGATTTAGGCCCACATCATACATCTTCCATCATACATCATACATTTTTTTGCCAGTTCGATAATTCTTCGTATTTTTGCAGCGACAAATAAACGGATACTACTATGTAGAAAACAAGGATAGTTAAACGATATTGAGCTAACCGCCCATTGTTCTCGTCTGTAAATTCTGGTAAAATTGACGCACTGAGAATAAGTTTGCGGAGAGTTCACGCTTGGGCGTGAATTATTCTGTCGCTTATCAAGTGCAAGGTTTACCAGAGCCCACAGACTGATAAGAGATAACAAAGAATAATTAACGCCTTTTCTTATGAAACGCATAATAACAATCTTTGCCGCTATAGTGATGGCAGTATCAATGCCTGATTTGGCAAATGCATATGATTTTTCGGCAGTGACCCCAAGTGGGCAAACGATATATTATAACCTGATAGGGAACTATGCAGTTGTGACATATCAGCTCAGTTCCACTCCTCGCTACAACAATATGTCTGGGGATTTAATAATTCCTTCTTCTGTGATGTACAATGGAATAAGCTATAATGTAAAAGGTATTGGTTATGCTGCTTTTGGAGGGTGCAGTGGATTGACATCCGTAACAGTACCAAACACGGTTAATATAATTGAGGACTACGCTTTTGCAAGCTGTTATGGGTTGACTAATATTTATCTTGGAGACTCTTTGAATACAATTGGAGATAACGCATTTGGTGCATGCGCGGGGTTGACTTCAATAGTACTTCCAAATACTTTGAATAGTATTGGAAATGCTGTTTTTGTAAATTGCACAAGTTTAGAATCAGTAATCATCGGATCAGGTATTACAATAATTAGTCGGTCTGCATTTTCTGGTTGTAGTAGTCTTGGTGTTGTAGAAATGCCAAACACAATTACTAACATAAAAGCTTATGCTTTTAATAATTGCGCTAGTTTAAATAGAATTACACTTCCAGAATCTTTAATTGATATTGATTCAAATGCTTTCAATAACTGCACAACTCTTGACTCTGTTTTAATTCCCAGTGCGGTAACATCAATAAAGTATTCCGTTTTTCATGGATGCTCTAATTTATCATATATTTCCTTGCCAATTTCTCTTTCTCAGATAGGAGTATGTGCTTTTGAAAACTGTACCGGTTTAACTTCGGTCTCGTTGCCTGACTCGGTCACGCTAATTGATAACTATGCATTTGTGGGTTGCACAAATATTGATTCAATATATGCTGGTTCTTCTCTTATCAGTATTGGTGGTAGTGCATTTTCGGGGTGCACAAGATTAAAGCACATAACACTTCCACATTCATTATCCACAATTGGTGCACGTGCATTTAAGAACTGCGATAGTTTATCTTATGTAGAAATACCTGCTTCTGTTACTTCTATCGGTGATTACGCTTTTGGTCCCTGCATAAGCCTGAGATCCATTGTGATTCCCAACTCAGTTACCAGCTTGGGATTATATGCATTTGACGGATGCTCTAACCTGACATATGTGACATTGGGGAACTCGTTGACACAGATAAAAAATGGTACTTTCCGCAATTGCTCTTCTATTGCACAAATAGTATCACACTCTATCGTTGCCCCAACCTTGGGATACCAACCTTTTAATGGAGTTTCAACAACAGCAAATATTATAATCCCTTGTGGGAGTTTATCGTCTTATTCTAACCGATGGGGCTCTTCAGGGTTTACTAACTTTATTGAAAGACCATATAGTATTACTGCAACATCCTCTGATACGACTAAAGGGCATGTCATAATTACCGAAGAACCCAACTGTCAGTCATCTGAGAGTATAATCTATGCAGAGGGTATTAATTGCAATTATTTTGTCTATTGGAGCGATGGAGATACAACAAATCCAAGAACTATTATACTGACTTCAGACACAATTATCACTGCATTATTTATGCCTAATGTGGAGTATATCTATGATACCGTTAATAATTATATTCACGACACAGCAATAGTTACTGACACATTAATATTTACAGAGTATGTGCCAGTGCACGACACCACCTATGTCGATGTCTTCGTGCACGATACCACCTACATTGACATCCACGACACTACCTACATCGATGTTTACGTACATGACACCACGATATTGGTCGATACCGTGACGGAATATGTACCAGTACACGACACAACCTACATTGATGTCTTCGTGCACGACACCACGATATTGGTCGACACCGTGACAGAGTATGTACCAGTGCATGACACCACATACATCGACGTTCCGGTGCATGATACCACCTACATCGATGTCTATGTGCATGACACCACAATAATCAATGTGCCGGTACACGACACCACCTACGTTGACGTCTTCGTGCATGACACCACGGTGGTGACCGACACGCTGATACAGATAGACACCGTGATACATACCGACACGGTGGTGATGACGCAGTACGACACCGTCATACTGTATGACACCATCATACTCTACGACACCATCATCATCTACGACACCATCTATATCACCGACCAGGGTATCGGCGACGTGCAGAATGGCGGCGCCAAGGTCTATGCCACAGGGCGCCAGATAGTGGTGGAGAGCGCCAATGGCGACGACCTGCCCGAGGTAAGGGTGTACGACGTGGTGGGACGACTGCTGGAGTCGAGCCTCTCGACCAACGCAAGCCGCCAGCCCGTCTACCGCTTCATAGCCCCTGCCACAGGCGCCTATATGGTGAAGATCGGCGACTGGCCGGCACGCAAGGTCGTGGTGGTACGATAGATAGATATAACTACCCTCGAGTAACTCTCACCTAGGTCTCACCTAACTCTCACTCAGTTTCGGTTGAAAGTCACCATTCCTTCCTCCTCCCCACTGACCACATTCGTCTTATCTCCGAATAAAATCACATTAGCGAAAAACTCCTACCAAAAAGAAAGCCCCCGCGATGCGGGGGCTTTCTTTTTGCTCCCCACACAATAAAAGCGGCGTTTCGGTGTTTATTATGGCATAAATGTAATAACGCGATGAAAAAAACACTTATAATAGCAATTTGCGCCATAGTGGCGCTGGCGACAGGAAATGTGCAAGCCCAGAGAGATGGCGAAGTGAGTGCCAGATCGGTGGCAGACCGTAGTTTTGAGATTGCCAAGAACCTGGAAATATTCTCGGCAGTCTACAAAAACCTCAACCTTAACTATGTGGACGAGGTTGATCCTGGCAAGACCATCAAGGTTGCCATCGACGCCATGCTGGCATCGCTCGACCCCTACACCAACTATTTCGCCGAGAGCCAGATGGAGGATGTGAAACTGCAACTGCTGGGACAATACGGTGGTGTAGGTGCCCTCATCATGCAGCGCGGCGATTCGATTTTCGTCAGCGAACCCTACAAAGGTCTGCCCGCCGACGAAGCGGGGTTAAAGGCCGGCGACCGTATTGTGAGTGTTAACGGTGAGAGCACCCACGGCAAGACAACTTCGGACGTAAGCTCCGCCATGCGAGGCCAGGCAGGCACCGAGGTCACGCTGCGCCTGGAGCGCGCCGGCAAGGAGTTTGAACGCACACTCACGCGCCGCGAGATAAAACTTCCCAACGTGCCGTACTACGGATACGTGGGCAAAGACAGCGACTACGGCTACATAAAACTCGATGAGTTCACCACCGATGCCGCCAAGCATGTGCGCGAAGCATTCGTTGAACTGAAGAAAGGCAAACCAGGCATGAAAGGTATTGTCCTCGACCTGCGTGGCAACGGCGGTGGCCTGATGAACGAGGCCGTGGACATCGTCAACATCTGGGTTCCCAAAGGCACCCTGGTGGTAGAGACCAAAGGCAAGGTGGCAAGCAAAAACACAAAGAGTTATACACGGATGGCACCCGAAGACACCGAGATACCCGTGGCGGTGCTGATAGACAACGGCTCGGCCTCGGCCAGCGAGATTGTAAGCGGAAGCCTGCAAGACCTCGACCGTGCCGTAATCGTAGGCCAGCGCAGCTATGGCAAAGGCCTTGTACAGAACATTCTGCCCATGGCCTACAATAGCCAGATGAAAGTGACGGTAAGCAAATACTACATCCCCAGCGGCCGCTGCATACAAGCCATCGACTACAGCCACCGCGACGAGAACGGCAAGGCTGTGAAGGTCCCCGACTCACTGAAGACGGCCTTCAAGACCAAGAGCGGTCGCACGGTATACGATGGTTTCGGCATAGAACCCGACGTAGAAGTAGAGCCAGAATATATGTCAAACCTCGGCATAGCGCTGGCGCAGAAATTGCTGGTTTTCGACTATGCCACCAACTACTACCGCAGCCATAAAGAACTGGCCTCTCCGGCCACCTTCGAGGTCGACGACGCCTTGTACGCCGACTTCTGCCGCTATCTGAAAGAGAAGAAACTAACCTACAGCACCGTCACCGAGAAGATGATAGAGCAGCTGCGCGATGTGGCGAAAGAGGAAAAATACGACACCGCCATAGCAGAGCAGTTGAAGGCCATGGAGACAGCGCTGGAGAAGGAGAAAGAGGGCGACCTGCAGAAACACCGCACCGAAGTGTGCGAGATGCTCAAAAGCGAGCTGTTGGTACGCTACTACTACGACCAAGGCCGCATTGAAGGTGCCCTGCGTGGCGACAAAGTGCTGGCGAGGGCGATAGAGGAGTTGAGGAAATAAGGAGTTAAGGAGTTAAGAAGTTAAGAAGTTAAGACAATACAATAAAACCCCGTGGGGGTGAAACATTTTAGCCGTGGGTAAAACCCACGGGAATAAAACACGGAAACAAAACTATGTTTCCCGCAAAGATACACAGACGCATATACATTATACTGCTCACGTTGCTGGGCGGATGCATGGTGACGTCGACATGGGCAACGAACCTTATGTGGGTGTTGCTAGGCGCCAACTGGGTATTTGAAGGCTGGGCGCGACCAGATGGGAGCAACTGGCATTCGACGTGGCGTGAAAAGTGGCAGATGGCTCGCGATAGCCGCCTGCTGCACTTATATATGGGGTTCTACCTGATGCTGTTGATAGGCATGTTTTGGACAGAAAACCTCTCCTTCGGATGGTCGGTACTGCAAGTTAAATTGCCACTGCTGGTGGTGCCATTAGTGGTGCTCACCTCACAGCCGTTGCAAGGTCGTGTGCGTCATTGGGTGCTGTGGGCTTATGCCACAACAGTACTGGTGGTTTCTATAATAGGACTGGTGCGCATACTTACAATCCCAGGCCTGCCATACCGCGATGCTGTGCCTTATATATCACACATACGCTTCGCACTAAACTGCTGCATGGTTGTATATCTATGTGCCGGCGTTGCTATGCGGCGTCGCCGCATAGTGCTGAAGATAGTACCTCTGACGGTGATGCTATGGATGCTAGCATTTCTTGTATTGCTGCACTCGTACACAGCCATTGCCATACTCGCCATGGTGTCGCTGGCAATATTGCTTGTCTATCGACGCCGCTGGCCACTGATAGCGCTATGGGTGGTTGCCGTTGGCTCTCTGGCGTTCTTTGTCGGACGCGACATGAAGTCATACTACCGTATGTGTCCTTTGTCCACCGAACCGCTGCGCAGCCATACCGTCGCTGGCAATGCCTACCAGCACGCCAACGACGGCATAATAGAGAACGGCAACTACATAAACAACTACATCTGTCCCGACGAGCTGCGGCAACAGTGGACACGGCGCAGCACTATGCCTTACGACTCCAACACTGCGACAGGCTACGGTGTGGCTCCCACCTTGGTACGTTATATGAACTGTCTGGGGCTGACAAAAGACAGTGCCGGCATGGCAGCCATGACCGACGAGCAGATTGCCGCTGTGGAACGCGGCGTGGCCAATCCTGTATATGAAAGCGGCAACCCGCTGAAGAAGATGGTTTACGTGATGCTCCTGGAGCGCGAGTTCTACGTCCACACACACACCGTGAAAGGCTTCACCATGTTGCAACGACTGGAGCTATGGGGGGCTACAATGGAGGTGATAAAAGACCACCTGCTGATTGGTGCCGGTACAGGCGATGTTGTCGATGCCATGCAGGAATACCTCGCTGCAAGTGGTTCCGAGCTCTCGGGCCGTGGCATGCGTAGCCATAACCAATACCTCGGCATCTTGGCGACCCTCGGCATCTTGGGTGTAGCGCTGCTGCTGTCTCTCGCCGTCCGTGCCTGCACCCAACGAGGGAGAAAGATAACGCCGATCATGCTTGCCTGGATACTTACGATACTCATTTCCATGCTCACCGAGGACACTGTAGATACGCTGGCAGGCATAATGTTCTGCACCTGGTTCCTCGCTTTCCGCAAACCAACCACCGAACGACCCAATGTACGAATATCACACACTGCCTAACGGCATCAAGATAATACTCAGCCACACACCCTCACGAGTAGTATACTCCGGGGTATACATCAATGTCGGCAGCCGTGACGAATACGGCGCCGACGAAGGCATAGCCCACTTCATCGAGCACTCGCTCTTCAAAGGCACCGAACACCGCAAAGCCTTCCATATTCTGAACCGCATCGACGGTGTAGGCGGCGAACTCAACGCCTTCACGACAAAAGAAGAGACCTGCATCTATGCCACCTCGCTTGCCGAGCACCTTCCACGCTGCCTCGAGCTCTTTGCAGACATCCTGTTCCATAGCACCTTCCCCGAGAACGAGATAGAGCGTGAGAAAGACGTTGTACTGGAAGAAATAAACAGTTACAACGACACCCCTGCCGAACTGATATACGACCAATACGAAGAGCTAGCCTACGAAGGTCATCCGCTGGCCCACAACATATTGGGCAGCAAGCGCAATGTGCGCCGTTTCACTACCGAGAGGCTGAGACAACACTTGGAGCGCAACTATACGCCGAATCGGATGGTAATCACCGTATCGGGCGACGTGAAGTTCGACCGCCTGGTGCACCTCTGCGAGCGTTTTTTCGGCAGTTACCAACGGCATTGTGAGGACACGGAATGGCGCAAGCAGAAACCTGGGTTCCACATCTTCGAGCGCCACATAAACCGACACACACACCAGACGCACCTGCTCGTTGGCTGCGAGGCTCCCGACCTGTACAACAACGACAAGACCGCCTTCACGGTGATCAATAACATACTTGGCGGTCCGGCAATGAACTCGCGTCTCAACGTAGCCATCCGCGAACGATATGGCTTTTGCTACACCATTGAGTCGCAATATGTGCCATTCAGCGACACTGGTCTATTCTACATCTACGCCGGTGTAGACCTCGATGCTGAGGAGCGAGCCCTGCGTCTTATACGCAACGAATTGGACCGTATTGCATCCACCCCACTAACCACACAACAACTGCGGCAAACCCAACGCCAGTTTATCGGCCAGATGGCCATCAACAACGACAATGGCAGCAATGAGATGCAGAGCATCGGCAAAGCACGCCTCTGTTTCGACCATGTCGACACCCTCGAAGAGATGAACGCCGATGTGATGCGACTCACGTCCGACGACATAAGCAGTGTGGCACAACGATACTTCGCCCCTGACAAATTCAGCACCCTCATTTATGGCAACTAACCTCATATTACAATGATTATAGACTACCCTTGGTACCACATCGTGTTCTGTCTGCTGGCAGGAGCCGCCTATGCCGGTATATTGTACTATGTAGGTCATCGGATGTTCGGCAAGGGTGTCAACGCCTTGCTAGCCATATTGCGCTTTGTTGCCGTAAGCATCATAGCCTTTCTGTTGCTTGCCCCTGTGTCGCGCCAAATCGTGAACGAACGGCAGCAACCCCATGTAGTCATGCTGCAGGATGCTTCGCTGTCTGTGGGGCTCAGCGCCGACTCGGCATTCACTCTTACATCCTTGGTCGACGATATTGGCAACACCCTCCGCATCTCCCACGAGACCTTTGGCAACACCAACGCCACTGATATCAGCGAAGCCCTGACCCGCCACAGCCACGACGATGTGGCAGCCGTAGTGCTTGCCTCCGACGGAATATACAACCGTGGCAGCAACCCTGCCACCATAGCCGATAAACTGGGTTGTCCTGTATACACCGTAGCACTTGGCGACACCACACTGCGACGCGATGCGGCACTAGCCGACCTGCGGGTGAGTCGCATAGCCATGCAGAACAGCGATTTCCCGCTGGAGCTGACCATAAATGCCTCGCTGCTGAAGGGTGTGAGCGCCACCCTGACAATCAGCAACGCACAAGGACAGGGTTTATACACCCAACGTATTGTCTATGACGAAAACCAATACAGCACTAATATAGCCACCGCCCTGCCCGCCGACAAACCCGGCCTGCAACGATACACAGTGCGTCTCTCGGTGGCCGACGGCGAGATAACGGCCGAGAACAACGTGATGGCTTTCTACGTAGACATCATTGACACGCGCCGCAATGTGGCCCTCTTCGCCAATGCGCCGCACCCCGACCTCGCGGCCCTCAAGCGTGCCATAGAGAGCAACCCCACATACAAGGCCACTATCATCATGGCCGACGCTGCACAGAGTGGACGTTTCCGCGTACAAGATTCCAACTTCAGCCTTGCCATACTGCACAACCTGCCCTCGCGCACACACACAGATATACACTATGCCGATCAACTGCCGCAACTATTTGTCATTGGCACACAAACCGATTTATCACGTTTCAACTCGCTGCATACGGGTCTGGAGATAATCTCACGTACCAACCGCAACAACGAGGTTACCGCCTTGCACAATAGTCAGTTTGCGCTGTTCCACTTCGACGGCAGCGACGCCGAAGCCATCGAAGCCATGCCGCCCCTTACGGCGCCCTTCGGCGAAGCTCGCATGTCGGCCGACATACAGATGCTCTTCACCGCCCGCATAGGGCCCGTCGACAGCCGGCAGCCTCTGATAGCTGCCACCACGCAAGGCGAGACTCGCAAGTCCTTCATTTGGGGCGAAGGAGTGTGGCGTTGGCGGCTAGCCGACTATCAGTCGGGGAACACCTTTGAACACTTCGACCGTCTGGTTACCCAACTGGTGGCTTTCACCGCCATGCAACAACAGCGAGACCGCCTGCAGGTGGAGACCGAACGCAGCTACGCCCAAGGTGAAACGCCAATAGTACGTGCACAACTGTACAACGAAGCTTTCGAACTTACAAATACACCCGACATCAATTTTAGCCTCACAGGAGATTCCACGAAAGCCGAATATCAGTTTGCTCGTGACGGTCAAGCCTACCGTCTTGCATTGCCCGACCTGCCGCAAGGACTATACCACTACAGTGCCACATCGGGAGACCTCAGTGCCACTGGAACATTTGCCATCGAAGCATTGAATCTCGAGCAGCGCTGCCTAGTGGCTGACCATAACCTGCTGCGAACCATAAGCAACACTACTGGCGGCGAGCTGTATTACACCAATCAACTCTCAGAACTCAAGGCACAACTCACGGCCATCAAACCCACCATCTACACCCACACGCGCTATGCCGAGTTCCTGAGACTACCACTCGTACTGGCATTGATACTGCTGCTCTTGGCCGCCGAATGGGTGCTGCGCAAATACCACGGGACGATATGAGGATTAAAGGCATAGTGGGCGAAGCCACCACACTGGCTGGTGGCAAAATAATGGCACAAGCCATCTCTTTGGCTGCCTATTTTGTTCTCACCCGTCTCTTCTCGCCCGACGACTACGGCCTATACAATATCTTCTACTCCTATATCGAGGTGCTGATAATACTGAGCACCTGCAAGTATGAACTAGCCTCGGTGGTTGCTTCGGACGAGCGCGAGGCTGCCGCCGTTTCGCGCTTTGCCTTACGGCTTAACACCATAGTATCATTGACACTGCTCACCGCAGCCCTCGTCCTATGGCTTACAGGCGCACTGCCTGGCAACTTCGCTTCGTTGGGTTGGATGGTACTTCTCATACCACCGCTAGTGTTCTTCTGCGGCACCTCGCGCATTTATTGCACTCTCTACAACCGCTTCCATCGCTATGCACAGATAGCCATCTCCGACAATGTGGGAGCCACTTCGGCTGCAGCACTGAAGATTCTCTTCGGTATGCTGGGCATAACTCCTGCAGGACTTCCGCTAGGTGCCGTGTTGGGTCAGGCGGCGTCGAATATCAACTATCGTCTGCACCTCGGCAGTCTCTCCCTGCCTGCAACCACCATTGCCGAAAGCAGGACCGCTGCACGGAAGCACCGCAACTTCCCGCTGTTCGTAGCCACCAAAGACTTCATGAACTCTTTCTCAGCCAATCTGCCGTTCCTATGGGCAGCTGTCTATTTCGACCGTGCCGAGGTAGGTCTCTTCGGATTGGCACTGACCTTCACCATTCAACCTGTAAGTTTGCTGAGCTCGGCTTTCGAACGAGTCCTTTATGCCCGCACCGCCGAGGCGGTACGCGACCGCCGCACGGTGGCACGCACCATATTCTGTTTCACCCTGCTGCTGGCTGCCGTTGCTGCTGCAGCATGCGTGTTAGCATGGTTTTTTGCCGAGCCCATATTCACCTTCTGCTTTGGCGAACGATGGCAAGGTAGCGGTATTTACGTTCGTTCATTGCTGCCCTGGGCTTTCATAGGGCTGTGCTCCACATCCCTGATGTTTGTCTCCAACGTCTTCTCCACCCAACGTATCGAACTATATTTCAATATTGCCATGCTGCTCCTCCGAGCGGCAGCCATATATATAGGCATACGGATGGGCAGCTTCCTGCTGGCCATCCGTATGTATGCTTTGGCATCTGCCCTTACGCATGCCGCCTTGACGGCATGGTATCTGTGGCAGACGCTGCGTTACGAGCGTTCGCTTAAAGTTTGATTACGCGTGCCGAGCCACCCTCGACGGGCAGATAGTAGACACCGGCGGCACGGCCGCTGAGGTCGTACTGCTGATTGCCAACAGTAACCTTGCCGCGCGTGGGATTGGGGTAGACCTTCACAGCATTGTGGTTCACGACGCGGTTGATTCCGCTCGTCGTGCTGACGTTCACCTTGACGTACACGGTGATGCTGTTTTCAAGATTCTCACCCTCGCCGACGGTGATGCGGTAGAGTATGTGCTGGCCGCCATATTCGGGCAGCAGGTGAGGCTCGATGGTCAAGGGCATCTCGGAGTTGTCGCCAGGCACAAGGGTGTAGGTGTTGCTATCCCACGGGCAGCTGCCACCGGCACAGATATCGGTCACCAGGCTGGCAGGTCCTTCTCTCTCCGCGATCTCGTGGAAAGTCTCAAGATTGCCCATAGTGAGGTTCTCGATGTAGACATAGAGGAACGCCATGTGCATGACATTCATATCCATATCGGTGGTGGTGTATTCTGCGGTGTCGCCAGCGGACCGTCAACGGCTCCGAAATGCAAAGCATACTTCTGTGCGCTGAGGCTCATGTTTACCTTGACGTACACAGTGATGCTGTTTTCAAGATTCACGCCTTCACCGACGGTGATGCGGTAGAGGATGTGCTGGCCGCCATATTCGGGCAGCAGATGCGGCTCGATGGTCAAGGGCATGTCGGGATTGTCGCCAGGCACGAGAGTATAGACACCCTGCTGGGGGCAGTTGCCGCCAGCGCAAATCTCTGTAATCAAATCACTGGGGCCTTCGGCAACTTCAATAAGGTTGTCGGTGACAAGGTTGCCCATAGTGAGGTTCTCGATGTAGACATAGAGGAACGCCATGTGCATGACATTCATATCCATATCGGTGGTGGTGTATTCTGCGGTGTCGCCAGCGGGACCGTCAACGGTACCAAAATGCAATGCATACTGCTGTGCGCTGAGGGTCATAGTGGCCATTATGGCCAACAATAGGATAATACTTTTTTTCATAATGATATATATGTTTAATTATTAATCAAGTTTCAAAACAGCGAGGAAGGCACTCTGCGGCACCTCGACGTTGCCCACCTGGCGCATGCGCTTCTTACCCTCCTTCTGCTTCTCGAGCAGCTTGCGCTTACGCGTGATGTCGCCGCCGTAGCATTTGGCCGTAACATCCTTGCGCACCTGACGCACTGTCTCGCGGGCGATAATCTTGCTGCCAATGGCGGCTTGGATGGCCACATCGAACTGCTGGCGCGGGATGAGGTCTTTCAGTTTCTCGCACATCTTGCGTCCGATAGGATACGCATTGTCGACATATGTCAGCGTGCTCAAGGCATCCACGGGGTCGCCGTTGAGGAGTATCTCCAACTTGACGAGCTTCGAAGGCTGGTAGCCGTTGACGTAGTAGTCGAACGAGGCGTAGCCCTTGGATATGCTCTTCAGTTTGTCGTAGAAATCGAACACCACCTCGCCGAGCGGCAGGTCGAAGGTTATCTCGATGCGGTCGGTGGTCAGGTAGTTCTGGTTTTTCAGTATGCCGCGCTTGTCCATGCAGAGCTTGATGACCGGCCCAATGAAATCGGCTTTGGTGATTATCTGCGCGTGGATATACGGTTCGTAGACCTCGGCGATATTGTTCGGTTCAGGCATGCCCGAGGGGTTGTATACATCTATCTCGTTGCCGTTAGTGAGCTTCACCTTGTACTGCACGTTGGGGACGGTGGTGATGACGTCCATATTGAACTCGCGCGTCAATCGTTCCTGCACAATCTCCATGTGCAGCAGGCCGAGGAATCCGCAGCGGAAGCCGAATCCCAGGGCCAACGAGCTTTCTGGCTCAAAGGTAAGGCTGGCGTCGTTGAGCTGCAGTTTCTCGATGCTGGCGCGCAGTTCCTCATAGTCGTCGGTGTCGACGGGATAGACACCGGCGAAGACCATAGGCTTCACGGCCTCGAAGCCCTCGATTGGTTTGTCGCAAGGCTCGGCCACATGGGTGATGGTGTCGCCCACACGCACCTCCTTGCTGCTCTTGATGCCGCTGATGATATAGCCCACGTTGCCTGCCGAGAGCTCCTTGCAGGGCTCCATATTGAGGCGCAGCACACCCACCTCGTCGGCGTCGTACTCCTTGCCTGTGGAGTAGAACTTCACGTGGTCGCCGGTCTTTAGGGTGCCGTTGACTATGCGGAAATAGCTGATGATGCCGCGGAAGGGATTGAAGACCGAGTCGAACACCAGAGCCTGCAGCGGCGCGTTGGGGTCGCCTTCGGGGGCGGGTATGCGCTCGACGATGGCATCCAATATCTCGGGCACGCCCATGCCGGTCTTTGCAGAGCAGCGCAGTATGTCGTCGTGCGAGCACCCCAGCAGGTCGACAATCTCGTCGGCCACCTCTTCGGGCATTGCGCTGTCGAGGTCTATCTTGTTCATCACCGGAATGATCTCCAAGTCGTTCTCAAGGGCAAGGTAGAGGTTGCTTATCGTCTGGGCCTGTATGCCCTGTGTAGCGTCGACCACCAGCAGCGCGCCCTCGCAGGCGGCAATGGCTCGTGAGACCTCGTAGCTGAAGTCCACATGGCCTGGGGTGTCAATAAGGTTCAATACAAAGTTCTGGCCTGCGTAAGCCGAATTCCCCTCCGCGGGGACGCGGTAGTTCATCTGGATGGCGTGGCTCTTGATGGTGATGCCGCGCTCCTTCTCCAACTCCATGTCGTCGAGCACCTGGTCTTGCATCTCGCGCTGCGAAACGGTATTGGTAACCTCCAGCAGACGGTCGGCCAGCGTGCTCTTACCGTGGTCAATATGAGCTATTATGCAAAAATTGCGGATATTTTTCATCGGTGCAAAGTTACAACTTTTTTTAGAGCTGTAAGCTTTAAGTTGTAAGTTTTTAGTATTTCTTCAAGCACACTATAGTTTCTCCAATGCGGCCTGGACGCTTTGAATAACGGCACGGCTGGTGAAGGTGGCGCCTGTTACAGTGTCGACCTGTTTCTTCTTGGCCTGCTTCACGCTGAGGCCGTTCCAGCTGTTGAAGAAACCCTTCTCTTCGATATGCTTCACGAAGTTGGGGGTCTCGGCATTGGGAAGCATGTACACTCCGACAATCACCTGTTTCTTGCTCATGGCTATCAGCACCGGTGTCTCGGCAGCATAGCCTTTGATGCCGTCGCTGGCGGGTTTGCTGTATACCGCATAGCCGATAAGTTTTTTCTTGGCGTTGTACACTTCGGTCCATTTGTCAGTCTTCTTCACACTTTTGGCTTCGGGGAACGCCTTCAGGATAGTGGTCTCGATACCGTCGGCGTTGTACTGCAACGGTGCGGGTTTCATGCACTGTTGCTGTGCCTGATGCTGTTTGTGGCGCGGGCAGTTGCCGCAGTTGCCGTGGCCGTGCTGTGCGCTGACGCTGCCACAGGCGAAGATGGCCGCGATGGCCAGTACGAGTATTTTCTTCATAGTGTATTGATTTTTCTATTTTAGTACTTCTCGGTGTTTATTTCTTGTTCCGACGTTCAAGCCAAGCCGATAGCGTCTGATTGCCCCGCAACGGCACCACACCGCCGGCGGCGGGGTGGAAAGGCAGGGTGTTGCGGTAGAAGCCTACCTCCTCTATGTTGCTACCGTCCTTCAGGCGGCAGGCATCGAGGCGCTGGCGTGTATTCTTGTCGAAGAGTTGCAACGCCTTCAGGTCGGCACCGGTTATCTGGTAGCTGTCGGGGTTGGCAACGGCGTCGGTCGACGGAACGATGTAGTACTGGTAGAGGCTGTCAACCGTGCCGCGATGCACCCAGTAGGGCATATAACGGCAGCTTTGACCTATAGCTGACGATCCTTGTGTCTTGGTGAGGGTGAGTTCAATCATGATGCCGCCGTCGGTGTTCACGTCGCGCTGGTTGCTGACGAGGTTGCCCATCGAGTAAACCACAATCTCGGGGTAGCGGTCGTTCTTGGGGTTGGCGTCGAGGGTGAAGTTCTGCACCACATGGGGGTGACCGCCAATGACGGCGTCGCAGCCATGTTCCAGCAGCCAGCGTGCCGTCTGTTCCTGCTCGCGGTTGGCCTTGACGGCATACTCTATGCCCCAGTGGATAAGTGTAATCACATAGTCGGCACCTTTCTCTTTTGCCACACTCAGGTCGCGAGCCATCTCGGCTGTGTCGATAAGGTTAACGATGTTGGGCTCCACGGCGGGGATGCCGTTGGTGCCGTAGGTGTAGGTGAGCAGTGCCAGACGCAGACCTTTAACGTCGACCATCAGCGGATGTTCGGCATCGTGCTGGGCACGGTCGGCGTATGTGCCGAGATGCGGTATTCCCATACGGTCGAGCGCCTGTAGGGTGCGCTGCAAGCCGTGCTTTCCGCGATCCATGCAGTGGTTGTTGGCGGTGGTCATGATGTCGAAGCCTGCGTTGCGGGCATCCTCGGCAAGTGCGTCGGGGGCCGAGAACTGCGGATAGCCGCTGTAGGGCTTGCCGTCGAGCGGCACCTCGAGGTTGAGGATGGCCAGGTCGGCACTCTGCACATAGTCCTTCACATATCGGAAGCATGGCGAGTAGTCGTATGTGCCGTCTTTCTGCAATGCGGCGTTATGCTGCGGCATGTGGCCCATTAGGTCGCCCGCAAAGATGAGCTTCACGCTCTGTGCTTGAGCGCCAGAAAGTAAAAGGGAAAAGCTAAAAACCCAAAAAACGATATGCCGTTTCATTCTCATTTTCTTTTAATACTCGATGATTAGAGTTCCACTGACGGCCCAGTGGGAGAACATTCCCTCGACGGGCTTGCCCTGTGGGATGGCCACGGTGAGGGTGTGCTCCTCGCCATCAGCCCAGGGCGAGAGGTCGAAGTAGACGGGTTGTGTGGCGGTGCCGGGGCACCAGCCGCTGCGTGAGAAGTCGGAGCTCGAGAGGCCGTTCCAGAAGTTGCCGCTGACGGGGTTGAGGTCGCGGTAGCAGCCACAGTCCTGCCGCCAGGGGGTGTGGGTGAAGGCGGGTTTTTCGTCGATGAGAATGGTGTTCTGCTTGGGCACGAACTCGTCGCCCTCGCCCCAGCCGCCGTGGCCGGTGCTAATGTAGCGGAGCTTGGCCGATTTCGTTTCTGGATATAATTTGAAGATAACCGTCAGCGAGTCGGTGGCAAACAGTTTGCCGTAGTTCTGCCCTGCCATTTCGAGCACGTTGCAAGTGTTGAAGCACGGCAGCGCTAGCCCTGATACCTCCGTGTTGTCCTCTGGAATAGTATAGTCGTTGGGATACGACTTGATGTCGACGGTGACGATGTGGCCGCCGCCGTCGTAGTTGCCTATCCATGCACCGATGACCACGTCGCCGTTGAAGTGATAAAGGTCGGTGATTTCCTGGCGGTAATAGGTTTCGTCACGCCAGTCGATGCCGTAGCCCTTCATACGCTCGTTGAAGTGGCCCACGCCGAAGGGGGTGAAGAAGCGCACCAACTCGAGCGGCGCATCGTAGCCCGTCTGCGAGATCATGCCCTGGTAGCGCTGGCCGTCGCGGCCCACAAAGGTGGGCAGCGAGTCGGGATGCTGGTTGATGCCTTCGAAGAAGCCCGGTGTGACGATGAAGAGCGAACCGGTGCGGTCGTAGGCGTCGCCGTTGCTCTGCTGGTGTATCTCCACGAAGTGCTGGTAATGGTGCGGCAGACGGGGTAGTTTGACCTTCTTGAGGATGAGGGTGCCGCCGGCGTAATGAAGCACAGTGTCGGCAGGAATGGCACGAATGCCACCGTCGACATGTGCATTCTTCTTGCCCCAGCAAATCTGCTCGTGGTCGAAGATGCGGGTGGTGACCACGAGGCGCTCCTTCATGATGCGGTCGAGCTCGCGGGGTGTCACGCGGCGGCCCATCGCCCCGATGCCGGGCATTGGGGCATTGTTTATCCATGTGCTCTTGGCAAGCTTTATCCGCAGCTGTCCGTTGCGGGTGAAGCTGCGAAGCACGCCTTTCGCCAAGCCATAGTACGGCAGTGGGGTGGCATTCTGCTTCACCGTTTCGTCCATCACGAAGACGAGGGTGTTGCTGTTGATGGAGCAGGTGTATTTCCGCTCCTTGGCCGGGCCTTCCACCTTCCACTCTATGTCGCTGCGCGAGAGCGCGGTGCGATAGTAGTAACTGCTGTCGGGGTAGCTGACGGAGACGGTGATGCTGTCGTAGGGGTAGTCGATATAGGTATGCGTCGGGGCGTAGCCCTGAACCGGCGTTCCCTCAATGCCGGGTGTCTCTATGCTTGCCACGCCGTCGTTGAGCCACACCTCGATGCACGAAGTGTCGGTCTTCTCGCCATATTCAAACTGCCAGTAGGTAAATGTGTTGGCATCCTTCGGTATCTTCACATTCTGCGCCATTGCCACCAGGGGCACCGCAAGAAGCAGAATTAATAGTGTTTTTTTCATTAACCTTTAACCATTAACCTTTAACCATTATCAGAATCCCATGCCGAACATGTGCCAGTACTGTGCCTCGAGGTCGTTCCATGCGGCCACGGTGTTGTCGTATATCTGCTGTGTGTAGGCGTTGAGCTGCTTGCTGATGTCTTTGGCCTTCTTGGTGGCCTTGACATTGTCCTCAAGGCTCTTCAATCCGCTGAAGGCGGTACCCTCGTGGTGCAGCACGGCGTTCATGTGCTGCTTCTTGGTCTTCTGCCAAGCCACGGTGGCCAGCTTGTTGGCGCGGCGGTACTGCCACAGCCAGGCGTTGGGGTCGTAGCTCTTCTGTCCGCAGTGCTTGAAGGCTTCGGGCAGCTCGGTGGTGCCGCAGAAGATGGGTATGCGGGGGCTTTGGCCGGGGTTGTCGACAGCCATCCAGCAGATGCCGCCCACCTCGTCGGGCAGCCAGTCGCGCAGCTGCGCCACAAAGCTGTAGCTGCACCAAGCCACGCTGACGGTGCGCTTGAAGTCGATGGTGCCGGGGGCTATGAAGTTCAGCGTCTGCTGCATGGTGCTTGTGGGCCAGGGGTTGGCCACAGGGCTGACAACAGTGTCTTTGTAGCTGCTGCCGTCGTCGCGCTTGCGGTTGACAACCACCTTCAGGTTCTTGCACATGTCCATGTCGGTGCCTTCGTAGGTGGAGCGCAGCAGGCGCATCACATCGGTGACGTCGACGGGCGAGTCGGGCTTGATGCTGAAGGGCAACTCTGGCATGTCGTAGGTGAAGCCCTGCGAAGGTGCCAGGGTGTTGAAGATGAAGAACTCGCGCTCGCGGAAGTTGCGACCGTTGGCCCACGAGGTGTTGTAGGCTTTCCAGAAGACGAACTCGCCCTCGCCGTCCCAGAGGCCGTACATCTTGGCCACCTCCTCCACGTTGTCGGAGCACATGAAATAGTCGGGGTTGTTGCGCTGCAGCTTGCCGATGCGCGGGATGTTGCAGCTCACGGCCACGTGGTCGTCGGGCACGCGCTGTGCCACCCACACGCCGCCTATGCGGCCGCGGCCTTCGCCGATAATTTCCATCTGCCACACCTCGCGGCGGTCGGCGATGGTGATGCACTCGCCGCCGTCGGCATAGCCGTATTTAGCCACAAGTTTGCCTATGAGCTGTATGGCCGCACGTGCCGTGGAGCAGCGCTGCAGGGCTATGCGTTCCAGCTCCTCGATGAGGAACATGGCGTCGGGGTTCACCAGTGTGTCGGGGCCGCCGAAAGTGCTCTCGCCGATGGCCAGCTGCTTCTCGTTAAGGCAGGGGTAGGAGCTGTTGAGATAGGCATAAGTATGCTCCACTTCGGCGACGGTGCCGGCCACGCGGACACCCGTGGTGTCGTCGGGACTGACGGTATGCATCGTGCCCTTGCGCACCTCGTGCTTGTCGCCTTTCTTGTGGTCGGCGGCGGGCTCTATGGTCATCCACGTGCGGTAGCGGCCGTCGCAGGTGTGCGACGTGATGACGCTACCGTCGGTAGAAGCCCGCTTGCCCACCATGATAGAGGTGCAGCTCTCCTTGGTATTGACTTGGCCCATTGCCACCAACGGCAACAGCAATAAAACTAACGCACTAACGCATTTGCGCATTAACACATTCTGAAACAGTATCTTCTTCATAACAGATTATTTCTTTTTCCATTTGCAAATTTACACAAATATCTTGACATAAACACAATGGTATAATAAAAAACGGCGAATTACGCGAATTATACGAAACAAAGCAGTCGTTATCAGACAGATAACTTGCGAATTACTCTAATCTGGCGCTGGCGGACAAACCTATTCCGCCAATTCGGCGGCTTTGGGTAGTGGCGTTTCCTCTTCCGTAGCAAACGGTACAGGCTTGTGCTTCTTGTAGAGCGAAAGCAGGTTGTTGTTCAGCAGCAGCTCCACCTCGCGCATGGTGTGCTCGATGACCGACGGCTTCAGCTGGCATTCCCAGACGACGATGACCTGCCAGCCGTTCTCCTGCAGCACGCGGTAGTTCTCCTGGTCGCGCTCCTGGTTGCGGCGTATTTTGCTCACCCAGAACTCGCGGTTGGTGCTCGGAATCTTGCAGCACATTGAGTTCTGTAAATCTCTTTTATTGTACTCCTGCTCGAGTTCCACTCTCGCAAAATCCTGTAAATCTCGTAAATTATTTCCGCTTCGCGGTTCTTCTAACTTCATACCTCTTACATCATACATCTGCGCGAAGCGCAGACGGTGTCCATGCCAGAAGCACCCGTTGACGAAAATCGCCGTCCTATACGTCCGCAGCACGATATCCGGCTTCCCCGGCACGCTCTTCACATTCAGCCGATATCGATACCCATGACTCCACAGCCACCGCCGCACCTTCAGCTCCGGCTTCGTCCCCGAACCCTTGATATGCGACATACACCTATGCCGCTGCTCCGGTGTCATCGTGTCGGTCATATCTTTGTTATCTCTTCTGCCATCGTGTTGAGCGCCACGCAGTCCTCACGGCTGATATGCCGCTTGCCGGCATCATACTCCCAAGGGCTGAGGATGAGCACGCGCCCTGTGGCGCAAGCGTCGAAGAGGGCATCCGTGGGCTTGTAGTATTCCCGGAAGCCGTTGTCCGTGAGGAGGACGAACGGCAGTTCCTCCCGTAGCAGCACCTCCATCACCTGCTTCTCCTGTGGCGAGATGAATGGCGAAACCATCACCGCCCCCTTTCGCGCCGCCAGCACACAGCCGTTCATATAGTCGCGCAGCGGAGCGTCGTCGCCCTGTTCGGCCTTCTGCACCATCGCCCGCCGCACATGCACCGTCTCAAACCGTTCGGCCATCAGCAACGTCGCGTTCCCCACACCAGCGTAGCTGCGTCCGCCAATCTCAATTCCCCGCTGCACGCGGAAAAAGCCCGGCTTCAGTCGCTTGGTAGCCAGCCGCTGGGGGTTCATATGTACATAGCGCATCATCGTATCCAATTGCCCTCGCCGCGACAGCGGGCGAATGAACGGACGTTCGGTGAAAACAGGGAAAGGATAGAAACCTTCCGTTGCCGCCTCCTTGTCCGTTGTCCCCGCGTCTTTGTCTGTTTTCCCTGAGCCGTTGTTTGCTGTTCCCGAATTCAATTCGGGGCTAATCGACAAAGTGTGTGCCCGCCCATGCCTCTTAACCCCCTGCCAATATCCGCGAATCACATTGCGAATATTGGTATCCATCACCCGTGTCACATGGATAATGGCATGCAGATGATCCGGCATAAGGCAGAACTGGAGAATGCGGATAGCGGGATAGTGCTTGCACATCACGTAAAGCTCTTCCACGACAGCTTCGCCCAATGTCGTCCTGGTCACATGAGCTTGCGTCGGGTCGTTCTGCGGAATCACCAGGGTGCCCAGCAGAGGTTCGCGCGAAGGCACCGTCAGCGTGATATGATATATCCCAACCCCCTTCCATGCCGTCCCCGGCTCCTGCCATTGCCATTTTTCCTGCATCGCCATAGTATTCTATACCGTACTGTTTCTGAAACAAACGCCCATAAACATTTTTTATTGTCCCAAACGCTTTTGTCCACCATCGCCCCTTTGTTCACCATCGCCCCTTTGTCCATTGTGGCCGAATTCAATTCGGCCGCCCCCTCCTCAAAAGCAAAAAGGGAATCACACCTTGCAGCCAACCATGTAGCACTGTAGCGCGTGGCGGGGTTGTTGTGCCCGGGTGGCAGTCGGTGAAAAAAAAATCGGAAGTATTCGTAGACCGCAATGCGGCGGTCGTATCTTTGCATCGTGATTTCACAGTGGAAGGAGTTCTTTGAAATGCTGTGTTACAGGAAATAACGGTACAAAAAAGCACCGCAGTGGCGGTGCTCGGTGGATGGTTGTCGTTGTTTGTACTCCCGCAGAGAATCGAACTCTGATCAAAGGTTTAGGAAACCTCTATTCTATCCATTGAACTACAGGAGCCTTCGCAAGCATTACAGTTTGCGTTTGATTTCGATGACTTCGTAGGCTTCGACGATGTCGCCGACCTTGATGTCGTTGTAGTTTTCGATGTTCAGGCCGCAATCCTGGCCGCTGACCACTTCCTTGACGTCGTCTTTGAAGCGCTTGAGGGAGGCAAGCTTGCCGGTGTAGACCACGATGCCATCGCGGATGATGCGGATGTTGCTCTGGCGGTTGATTTTGCCGTCGAGGCACATACAGCCGGCGATGGTGCCAACCTTGCTGATCTTGAAGGTCTCGCGGATCTCGAGATTGGCGACAATCTTCTCCTGCGTCTCGGGGGCGAGCATGCCCTCGATGGCGTCCTTGAGCTCGTTGATGGCGTCGTAGATGATGCTGTAGAGGCGGATGTCGATGTGCTCGGTCTCGGCCATCTTGCGGGCGCCCACGGAGGGACGCACCTGGAAGCCGATGATGATGGCGTCGGAGGCCATGGCCAGCGTGACGTCGTTCTCGGAGATTTGGCCCACGCCCTTGTGGATGACATTGACCTGAACCTCTTCGTTTCCGAGCTTGATGAGCGAGTCGCTGAGGGCTTCGACGGAGCCGTCGACATCGCCCTTGACGATAATGTTGAGTTCCTTGAAGTTGCCGAGGGCGCGACGGCGGCCGATTTCTTCGAGGGTGAGGTGGGTCTGGGTGCGGATGCCCTGCTCGCGCTGCAGCTGGGTGCGCTTGGCGGCGATGTCCTTGGCCTCCTTCTCGTTTTCCATGACGTTGAAGGTGTCGCCAGCCTGGCAGGCACCTGTGAGGCCGAGGAGCAGCACGGGCTGCGAGGGGCCGGCGGACATGACCTCCTGGTTACGCTCGTTGTACATAGCGCGAACGCGGCCTGCGATGGCACCGGCCACGATGGGGTCGCCCTTGCGGATGGTGCCTTCCTGCACGAGGAGTTTGGCCACATAGCCGCGGCCCTTGTCGAGGGCGCTCTCGATGACGACGCCCTTGGCGCGCTTGTTGGGGTTGCCCTTGAGCTCCATGATGTCGGCCTGGAGGATAACTTTTTCGAGCAGTTCCTCGACGCCGATACCCTTCTTGGCGCTGATGTCCTGGCTCTGGTATTTGCCGCCCCATTCCTCGACGAGGAGATTCATGTTGGCCAGTTCGGTCTTGATGCGGTCTGGGTCGGCGCCGGGTTTATCGATCTTGTTGATGGCGAAGACGATGGGCACACCTGCCGACTGGGCATGGTTGATGGCCTCGATGGTCTGCGGCATGATCTTGTCGTCGGCTGCGATGACGATGATGGCGATATCGGTCATTTTAGCACCGCGGGCACGCATGGCGGTGAAGGCCTCGTGGCCGGGGGTGTCGAGGAAGGTGATCTTGCGGCCGTCGGCGGTCTGCACCTCGTAGGCACCAATGTGCTGTGTGATGCCGCCCGCCTCGCCGGCGATGACGTTGGTCTTGCGGATATAGTCGAGGAGCGAGGTCTTACCGTGGTCGACGTGACCCATGACGGTGATGATGGGGTTGCGAGGCACGAGGTCCTCGGGGCGGTCTTCCTCCTCAATCTTATGGATGGTATTCACCACATCCTCGTCGGCGAAGTGCACTTCGAATCCGAACTCGTCGGTGATGAGCTTGATGGTCTCGGCGTCGAGGCGCTGGTTGATGCTGACGAAGATGCCGACGGACATGCAGGTGGCGATGATTTTGGTGACGGGGACGTTCATCATGGTGGCCAGCTCGTTGGCGGTGACGAACTCGGTCACCTGCAGAACGTTCTGCTGCTCCATTTCGTGCATCATCTCCTCCTCCATCTGGGCGTGGACCTTCTGGCGTTTCTCGCGGTTGTGCTTGGAGGTTTTGGACTTGCCGAGTGGCGAGAGGCGTGCGAGGGTGTCGCGGATCTGCTTCTCGATCTCGTTGTCGTCTATCTCTACGGGTTTCTTCTCCTCTTTCTTTTTCTTCTTCTTGCCACCGGCGGCGGGCTGCTGCATGGCGGCGTTCTTCTGGCTGTCCTTCTTGGCCTTCTCCTTGCTTTCCTTCTTGGCAACCTCGGCGCCGATCTTCTTCACCTCCTGTGCGCTGACGGCAGCCTTCTTGGTGTGCTTGCGTTTGCGCTTGCTGCCGGGGGTGTCGGCACCGTCTTTGGAGAACTGGCTGAGGTCGATTTTGTCGAGCACCTTAGGACCTTCGAGCTTCTGATACTGGGTTTCGATGAACTCGGGCTCGGGCTTAGGCTCGGGTTTTTGTTCGGGCTTAGGCTCCGGTGCGGGAATTGCGACGGGCTTCTCAGGTTCGGGAGCAGGTTCCACAGGCTTGGCAGGTTCGGCCTTGGGGGCTTTGGCCTTGGGCTTGGCGGTAGCGTCGGGCGAGACCTTCTCGCCTTTCTTCGGGCGTTTCTTCTTGTCGGGACGCATGCGCTGGTTGATGGCGCTGAGGTCTATCTTGCCGACCACATTGAGCGGGCTGTCGGGGTCGTTCTGTTCCACCGGCTGTACCTCGACGGTGGCCGGTTCGGGAGCGGGAGCAGGCTCCTCGTCAACCTCTTCGGGCTCGGCGACAGGCTCGGGCACTGGTGCAGGCTCGGCTTCGGCGGCCGGTTTGCTGCCCTTGGCGGCCTTGTCGGCCTTGGGGGCGCTGTAGCCTTTGATGATGACCTCTTCGGGCTCGGACTCAGTCTCAGGCTTCGCGCTGACTTCCACGACGCGGTTGCCGCCGGTGGGCATGAGTTCAATCTTGTCGGCTTCCTGCTTCACCATGCGTTCGCCCTGGAAAGCGGTAGCCAGCAGTTCGTACTGCTCGTCGCTAATCTTCGTGTTGGGGCTCTGCTCCACCTGGTGCCCCTTCTTTGCCAGATACTCCACGAGGGTCTGAATGCCCACATTGAAGTCTTTGGCCACCTTGTTCAGTCTGAAACTTGCCATATTCTTGTCGAGTCCTTTCTTTTATGATTGAAAAATGAGAATTGAAAAATTGGGATATACAATTACTCAAATTCCGATTTCAGCACCTCGATGACGTGGTCGATGGTCTCTTCCTCGAGGTCGGTACGTGTCATAAGTTCCTCCTTGGGCAGTGCCAGGACGCTCTTGGCGGTGTCGCAGCCAATCTTGATGAGCTCGTCGATGACCCACTGTTCTATCTCGTCGTTGAATTCCTGCAGGGCCACATCGTCGTAGTCCTCGTCGGTGTCGCGGAACACCTCTATCTCGTAGCCCACCAGCTTCGAGGCCAGCTTGATGTTGTAGCCGCCCTTGCCGATGGCCAGGCTCACCTGGTCGGGCTGCATGAAGACCTCGGCCTTTTTCTCCTCGTCGTTGATCTTGATGCTGCTGATCTTGGCGGGGCTCAGTGCGCGCTGAATCATGAGGTCGACACGCGGTGTATAGTTGAGCACGTCGATATTCTCGTTGCGCAGTTCGCGGACGATGCCGTGTATGCGGCCGCCCTTCACGCCCACGCAGCTTCCCACGGGGTCGATGCGGTCGTCGTAGCTCTCAACGGCCACCTTGGCGCGCTCGCCGGGCTGGCGCACGATGTTGCGGATGGTGATGAGACCGTCGTAGATTTCCGGCACCTCGGCCTCGAGCAGTCGTTCCAGGAAGATGGGGCTGGTGCGGCTGAGAATGATGCTTGGGTTATTGTTCTTCATCTCGACCTTCAGCACCACGGCGCGCACGGTGTCGCCCTTGCGGTAGCGGTCGCTGGGGATCTGCTCGCTTTTGGGCAGCACCAATTCGATCTTCTCGTCGTCGAGCACCAGGATTTCCTTGTTCCAAGGCTGGTAGACCTCGCCGACGATGATCTCGCCCACCTTTTCTTTGTACTTTTGGAAGATGAGGCTCTTCTCGTAGTCCTGGATCTTGCCCACCAGATTCTGGCGTATGCTCAGGATCTCGCGGCGGCCGAACTCGCTCATCAGCACCGGCTCCGACAGTTCCTCGCCGACCTCGAAGTCGTCCTCGATCTTCAGGGCGTCGCTCAGCGCTATCTCGCGCACAGGGTCTTCCACCTCGCCGTCGGCCACAATCATGCGGTTGCGGAAAATCTCGAGGTCGCCCTTGTCGATGTTGACGATGATGTCGAAGTTGTCCTCCGAGCCGAAATGCTTGGCCAGCGCGGCACGGAACACCTCTTCGAGGATGCGCATCAGCGTCTCGCGGTCAATGTTCTTGAATTCCTTGAATTCCTGAAAGGAAGCGCTCAAGTCTAATGTCTTCATCTTGATTTATATTGTTTTATTTTTCTTTTCTTTTTTTCTGCAAACGGCCAACTAAAATTTAATCACCACGCGCACGGTCTTCACGTCTCTGCGTTGCAGCTGCAGTGCTTCGGGGGCTTTCTTCTTGTTGCCCGGAATCTGCAGTGTGATGCTTTCTTCGTCGGCTGCCGTAAGCTCGCCGGTGTGCTTCTCGCCGTCGAACATCACGGCTTCCACCTCGCGGCCGATGTTCTTGAGAAACTGGCGCGTCAGCTTCAGCGGTGCATCGGCGCCGGCCGAACTCACGTCGAGGGCGAAATCCTCCTCGTCGCGGTCGAGCTGGCTTTCGATGGCGCGGCTCAACTCGATGCAGTCGTCGATGGTGACGCCATTGTCGCCGTCGATATCGACATAAATGCGGTTGTCGGGCGTAATTTTAAGGTTCACAAGGAACTTATCGCTGCCCTCAAGTGCGTTGTTTACCAGTTCTAATATCTTGATTTTCTCTATCATAGCTAACAAAAAGAGAGGTTCTCGACCTCTCTCATTCCGCTGCAAAAGTACGAATATTTTTGAAACTGGCAAAAATAATTTGACTTTAATTGCATTTTGCACGTTGTCGCGGCGCAGCAGTTCAATGCCGCTGATGGGGGACAAGCTCACCGTCGCCGTGCCTACCGCGTCACAGCGCTGTGTTACCATTTCACGAACTTTACGGGGGGCTGTGGTCGCCCGATGCACTTCCAACCGTATGTGACGATGATACTATGTTGATGGGGGAGATTATACTGTAATTGTGATGCCATCCGCCGGGCGTTTTGACATTTGTTTGAAAAGCTGTGGAGGGGCCGTAGAGGTAGCATAGCGGAGCCGTAGAGGTTCGTTCCCATGGGGGAATGACCGATGTTTTATGAGCGGAAGGTGTTGCGAGATATTGTAACTCAACATTTTGTAATATTATAAAAAATATTTTCACCATTTTTGGTGATTGTATGGAATTTATTTTGTATCTTTGCAGACACTTAGTTAAAGCTACGAAAACCAAAATATTAATCTTATAACATTAAAATTATGGCATTTAAAGGACAAATCATCATCGATACCGAGCGCTGCAAAGGCTGCGGAGTCTGCGTACCCGTGTGCCCGATGAAGTGCATCGCGTTGTCGAAAAATGTAAACGGCAAGGGTTACAACTACACCGAGACCGTGAATGACAGTTGCATCGGCTGCGCCAGCTGCGCCATGGTGTGCCCCGACGGCGTGATTTCCGTTTACAAGAAAAAAATCTAAAGAAAAAGAAAGAAAGGAATACTATGGCAAGAGAACTTCAACTGATGAAGGGCAATGAAGCTATTGCCCGCGCAATGATTGCCAGCGGTTGTGACGGATACTTCGGCTATCCCATCACCCCGCAGAGCGAAGTAATGGAAACCCTGATGGCAGAGAAACCGTGGGAGACCACCGGTATGACCGTGCTGCAGGCCGAGTCGGAGGTTGCCTCCATCAACATGGTCTACGGCGGTGCTGCCACCGGCAAGAAAGTCGCTACCTCGAGCTCCAGCCCCGGAATCTCGCTGATGCAGGAAGGTCTGACCTACCTGGCCGGCGCCGAAATCCCCTGCTTGGTTGTCAACGTGATGCGTGGCGGCCCCGGTCTCGGCACCATCCAGCCCTCGCAGAGCGACTATTTCCAGAGCACCAAGGGCGGCGGTCACGGTGACTACCAGCTCTACACCCTGGCTCCCGCCAGCGTGCAGGAGATGTACGACTTCGTGTTCGAGGCTTGGGACATTGCCTTCAAATATCGCAACCCTGTGCTGATCCTCAGCGACGGTGCCATCGGCCAGTGCATGGAGAAGCTCTACACCCGCGACTATGTTCCCCGCTGGACCGAGGAAGAGCGCCGCGCCAACGCCCCCTGGGGCACCTGGGGCAAGCCTGCCACCCGTGGCCACAACATCATCACCAGCCTTGAGCTCGACAGCGCCCGTCAGGAAGTCTTCAACCTGAAGCTGCAGAAGAAATACGCCGAGATGAAGGAGAAGGAAGTGCGCTACGAGATGCTGAACTGCGAAGACGCCGAGTACATCATCGTTGCCTACGGTTCGAGCAGCCGCATCGCCATGAAGGCTATGCAGATGGCCCGTGAGAAAGGCATCAAGGTCGGCCTGTTCCGCCTGATCACCCTCTTCCCCTTCCCGACCAAACAGCTGGCCGAAGTCGCCAAGCACGTCAAAGGTATCCTTTGCGTCGAGATGAGCGCCGGCCAGATGATCGAGGATGTGAAGCTGGCCACCCAGTGCGGTGTGAAGACCGAGCACTTCGGCCGCTTCGGCGGTATCATCCCCACTCCCGGCGAGGTCCTGGAGGCTCTTGAAAACAAGATTATCAAATAAAGAAAGGAACAACAATGAATCAAGATATTGAAGCTCGCAAACAAGCGCTGTTGAAAGATGGTTACGAGGAGGTTTACACCCGTACCAAGGTGCTCACCGACGCCGTCATGCACTACTGTCCCGGCTGCGGTCACGGCACCACCCACCGCCTCATCGCCGAGGTTATCGACGAGATGGGCATTCAGGACAACGTCGTCGGCGTCAGCCCCGTCGGATGCTCCGTTCTGGCCTATAACTATTTCGATGTCGACTTCCAGGAGGCCGCCCACGGCCGCGCTCCCGCAGTCGCCACCGCCATCAAGCGCCTCAACCCCGACACCTATGTGTTCACCTATCAGGGCGACGGCGACCTCGCCGCTATCGGTACCGCCGAGACCATCCATGCCGCCAACCGTGGCGAGAACATGACCATGATCTTCGTCAACAACGGTATCTACGGTATGACCGGTGGCCAGATGGCCCCCACTACCCTCGTTGGCATGCGCAGCGCCACGACCCCCTACGGCCGTCGCGTCGACCTGAACGGTTATCCCCTCCGCATGACGGAGCTCCTCTCCACCCTGCCCGGCACCTACTACGTGACCCGTCAGAGCGTGCAGAACCCCGCCGCCGTTCGCAAGGCCAAAGCCGCTATCCGCAAAGCCTTCGAGAACCAGAAACTGAAGAAAGGCCTCAGCTTCGTTGAGATCCTCTCCAACTGCAACAGCGGCTGGAAGATGACCCCCGTGGCCGCCAACAAGTGGATGGAGGACAACATGATGCCCAACTACCCCATCGGCGACATCAAAGTCGACGGCAAGATTTGCGAAGGCATCGACGCCAACCGTCTGGTTCTGGATCACCCGCTGACCGTTATGCAATAAACGAATGCTTGAATGCTTGATTGCGTAAATGCCTGAGTGGCTTGCGCAGTCAATACTCAAACAATCAAACAATCAAACAATCAAACAATAATAGAAATGACTGAAGAAATCATCATAGCCGGTTTTGGTGGACAGGGTGTCCTCTCGATGGGTAAGATCCTTGCCTACTCCGGTGTCATGCAGGACAAAGAGGTCAGCTGGATGCCCAGCTACGGCCCCGAGATGCGTGGCGGCACCGCCAACGTCTCCGTCATCATCAGCGACGAGCGTATCAGCTCGCCCATCATCAACCAGTTCGACACTGCCATCATCCTCAACCAGCAGTCGCTGGATAAGTTTGAGAGCAGCGTGAAGCCCGGCGGTTACCTCATCTATGACCCCAACGGCATCACCCACGAGCCCACCCGCAAGGACATCAACATCTACAAGATTGCCGCTACTGCCAAAGCCCAGGAGCTCGGCATCAGCAAGGTCTTCAACATGGTGGTCCTCGGTGGCTTCCTAAAACTGAAACCCATTGTCGACAAGCAGTACATCCACGAAGGTCTGGAGCATTCGCTGCCCCAGCGCCACTGGAACCTCATTCCCCAGAACGAGGAAGCTATCGAGATCGGCAAGGGCATCATCGAAGCCGTCCAGGTGCTGTAAGCGCACAACGCTTTAACACGAAACGAAGAACCCTGGCCATGTGGCCGGGGTTCTCTATTTAGGAATATATAACGTATAAAAAAGAAAGCCCGCAAAAAGCGGGCTTCTTCGTTTAACACATCAGTGCATTATTCGCACTTCATGGTCTCGTACGAACGCTCCCAAACGTCGCCACAGCTGCTGACTTCGCCATAGATGTCATTCAGCTCCTCGACAGTGTAGTCGTAATGAGCGGAGACACCAGCGACAGTAACGCTGCAGTCGCAGTTTTTCTTGCAGGAAGCGAGGCCGGCGATCATAGCCAGAGCGGCAAGGCCTAACAGTACTTTTTTCATGATTTTTTATTTTATTGGTTAAACTTAAATGTGATGCAAAAATACTACTTTTTTCGCAATAAGAGTTACAGCGCAATAACATTTAACTAATATTAACAATTATTAACACATCGCAAAAAAAGAAACAGCCACATAAAATATTGATTGTAAACAATGTTACCCATATGATACTTTTTTACTTGCACAATAGCGTTTTTATTTGTAATTTTGCAAAATCAAATTCACAACCATGAAATACCACGAAAAGGAAGAGCGGTTGTTCGACCGCTGGGCACAAAGGGCTCGCAAGTTGCACGAAAGTGACGATATCACGAAAGACGGATTGCTGTACCGCGGCGAGATGTGGTTCGACGGCTTCAACCAGGTGTGCAAACCCGCCAATGAAGAGCAATTGTGGGCCGATGCCGGCATGCGGCTGCTTGTACTCACCAAAGAGCTCAACGAAGACGACGGCTGGGACATACGCGGCGAAAGCGGCCGTGTGCCGTCGCCACGCCTTACCTGCCGCACAGCACAGCGCTTCTTCCCGAACCTCGAACTTTGGGCCTACGGTCTGATGAACATTCCAGACCGCAAAGTGATATCCTTCGCAAAGGCAGACAACCAAACACGCCTGCAGGGCTACTACGAAAACGCCCCGATAGCACGCGTCAACTGCAAGAAGCAGCCAGACAACAAGGCCGCCAGCAATGCCGTGCTGCAGAAATACATGGAGAACTATGCCGACCTGCTGAAGGAACAAATTCTGCTCTATGACGCCGACGTAATCCTCTGCACTGGCGGACAAGGCATCATGGTGAATTTCATACAGCAGCATGTATATACAGACCTAGAGGAGGTAAATCCCCACTGTTACTATTCGGCCAAGGCCAATATACTGGTGGTGAAGCAATACCATCCGAACTACAACGTATACAGCCGCAAAGATATGTATACCGAGATGATGAAGGACTACCAGGCTTTCCTGAAAGCATATCCTTCATTCCCGCGCCAACGATAACCCAACACCACCATTAATATGAAAAACTTGGAGCAGTTCACCCTGCATGCAGGCAGCGTGCAGGCCGATATCACAAATCTTGGCGCACGTATCATGCGCCTGCTGGTCGACGGCACCGACATAGTGCAAGGTTTCGATGTTCCAGAGCTATACCTTCCCGAAAATCACCTGTCTGATTTCGGCGCCGTCATAGGGCGCTACGCCAACCGACTTGCCAACGGCCGCATAGCACTCGACTGGGACATTATCCAGTTGCCGCGAAACAATGGCCGCAACACCTTGCACGGCGGTCCGCGCGGGTGGCAGTATTCGGTGTACGATGTTGTCTCGGTAACAGATGCCCGTTTGGAACTGGCAATGGTTAGTCCCGACGGCGACCAAGGATTTCCCGGCACGGTGAAGGTCACGGTGACCTATACCCTCAGCGACGACGGCGCACTACGCATCGACTACCACGCTGAAACCGACAAGCTGACGGTCATCAATATGACCAACCACAGCTATTTCAACCTCAATGGCGACCTATCATCATGCATCCACAACCACCTGCTGTGTATCGATGCCGACCGCTACACACCCGTCAACAAAGACCTCATTCCTCTTGGCAAACATGCGTCGGTGAAGGGCACACCTTTCGACTTCCGCAATGCCAAAGCCGTGGGGCGCGACATAGAAGCCGATGACGAGCAGTTGCACATAGGTCAAGGCTACGACCACAACTTCGTGCTCAACAATCCCCGCCTAGACAACCCCTCAGCCTTGTTGTCAAGCCCTGCCACCGGCATCTCAATGCAAGTCTTCACTACAGCCCCGGGCATGCAGGTTTACACTGGCAACTTCCTAGACGGCGTGGCAGGCAAAGGTGGCGTGAGCTACCCCGTGCGTAGCGCCATCTGCCTCGAGACCCAGCAGTATCCCGACTCGCCAAACCACAGTTGGCCCGAAAGCACTGGCTATCTGTATCCCGACAAACCATTCGACAGCACCACCATATTCAAATTCCGCCGCAAATGACCGACTCAAAAATCCTGCACGAAGAGTTCCGTAACCGTTTCGGCACCGACGGCATGGCTTATGCCGCCCCTGGCCGCATCAACCTCATCGGCGAACACACCGACTACAACGGCGGTTTCGTATTCCCTGGCGCTGTCGACAAAGGCATCACCGCAGTGATAAAGCCCAACGGCACCACGGTGGTCAACCTGTATGCCATAGACCTGCGGCAAGGCTGCACCTTCGACATAGCCGACCCTACAGGGCCTTCTACCACGCATTTCCGCTACGTATACGGCGTGGTGCGGGAACTGACGGATGCCGGACTTGATGTTATGGGTTTCGATGCCGTATATGGCGGCGATGTGCCCCTCGGTGCCGGCATGAGCTCATCGGCGGCACTTGAATGCTGCTTCGCCTTCGCACTGAATGACCTCTTCAATGGCACAATCGACAAGATGACACTAGCCAGGATAGGCCAGGCCACCGAGCATAAATATGTAGGGGTGAAGTGTGGTATCATGGATCAGTTCGCCTCCATACACGGCCGCGAAGGAGCATTGATGCGCCTTGACTGCCGTAGTGGCGAATACCAATATTTTCCATGGCACTCCAAGGGCTACCGTCTTGTGCTCGTCAACAGCTGCGTGAAGCACGAACTGGTAGGCTCGCCATACAACGACCGCCGCGCCTCGTGCGAACGTGTGGCACGGATAGCCGGGGTGGATACACTGCGCGACTGTACATGGGAAAAACTCGAAGCATTAAAACCTCAATTGAGCGACGAGGATTACCGCCGCGCACGCTATGTGCTGGGCGAAGTAGACCGCGTACTGGAAGTGAGCAAAGCGTTGGAGCGTGACGATTACGAGACCGTTGGGCAGCAGATGTACCTCACCCACAAAGGTCTCAAGGAAGACTACGAAGTGAGCTGCGAAGAAATAGACTTTCTCGTCGACGAGGCCCAACGCCTAGGTGTTACCGGTGCCCGTATCATGGGAGGCGGTTTCGGTGGCTGCACCATAAACCTTGTCAAGGATGACCTGTGCGATTCTTTCCTTAAAGAAATCCAGCAGACCTATCGCACTCACTTTGGTATCGACTGCCAGCCGATACCGGTAGTCATCTCTTCCGGAACACACCGCATTTGAGGTTCAACTCTTTAAGGCAAGAAACTCACTGGTCGAATTATCATCGGCAATGTAAGGCTTCCGTCTGGATTCGTAAGGAAACATGGCCTGCGTGCCCTTCGAGCAAACTTCTCTTCTACAAAGAACAGCAAACAAAAAAGGAGTCCCTCATCGGAACTCCTTATAAAGGATGGCTGCGACCTTGCTATTAAACGTAAACCCCTACAGGGCAATACGCCGCAGGCGGCAATAATCTACAAGATTTACGGAGCTCCGGAAGTCGAGCACAGAGTCAAGTTCACTTGAACTATGTCGAGATGAAGGAGTGTAGTTCCCTTATAAAAATTGGCGGCGACCTACTTTTCCACAAACAAGTGCAGTATCATCGGCGATGCTGGGCTTAACTTCTCTGTTCGGAATGGGAAGAGGTGAACACCAGCTCCATAGCCACCAAAAATAATGGTTTTGACTTACTGGACAAGACATACAAGAGAAATCAGTTTTAAGTTTTAAGCTTTAAGTTTTAAGTGGCTGGCGCATGACTGCGTAGCCCACTTACAGCTTACAGCTCACAGCTTAAAGCTATCAACGGAAAGTCTTCGGGTAATTAGTACCGCTCGGCTTTGACATCGCTGCCTTTACACCTGCGGCCTATCAAGGTCGTAGTCTTCGACCACCCTGTAACGA
>ONDE01000008.1 GCA_900316515.1 uncultured Bacteroidales bacterium
CCAGCTCATGTGCGATGCCAGCTGCACCTCGCGCTTGAACATCTCGCGGTGCGCCACCTGCTCCGGGGTGCGCGGATTGCGCGGAGCGGGGTTGTAGGCGCGCACACACCACTGCCCACGCCACATGTAACCCACTGCGGGTCCGAGTCTTCCGTGGAATCCTCCCATAAATCCTGCCGTCTGTTTAGCCATGATAAGGTATCTTTTATTTATATTCTGCTATCACAAACGTTGCATTCCATATATTATTGCCTACTAAAGTAATTTTTCACAATGGGAGCATAAGTGGAGGAGTATGAGTATAGTAAGAGAAGGTGGCAGTTCAAGGGCTAGTTATCAGCGGTTTGTGGGTCGGCCTCCGGCCTCAAAATTATAAGAAAAATGCACGGAAAATTATAGAAAACACATCGCCGCCGAAAGACCGCAGTGGGTACTGCCTCTAACGTGCTTACCGTGGCACGGTAGAGGTTTTAACTTTGCTGACAATCTGGCGGCCCAGCGGATGCTGGGCCGCCTTATTATTTCTTTTGTCAGGTTGTCGTTAAAAAAGAGTTGTTTATTATTTATTTGCACGCATTCTGATTTTTTTCGTATCTTTGCATTTTATTTTTAGCAACAATTAAATAATAAAATAGCATGGATAAACTGATTATCACCGCCGCCATCTGCGGCGCAGAGGTTACCAAGGAGCAGAACCCCAACGTACCTTACACTGTTGAAGAGATTGTTCGCGAGGCCAAGAGCGCCGTCGACGCCGGCGCCGCCATCGTGCACCTCCACGTCCGCGAGGACGACGGTACCCCCACCCAGAGCCACGTGCGCTTCCAGGAGTGCACCGAGGCCATCCTCAAAGAGTGCCCCAACGTGATCCTTATCCCCAGCACCGGCGGTGCAGTGGGCATGACCCCCGACGAGCGCCTCGACTCGACCAACACCACCCCCGTGCCCGAGATGGCCACTCTCGACTGCGGCACCTGCAACTTCGGCGACGACATCTTCGACAACACGATGCCCACCATGCGCGCCTTTGGCAAACGCATGATTGAGAAGGGCATAAAGCCCGAATACGAGTGCTTCGAGATGGGTCATCTCGAGACCATCGTGCACATGGCCCGCAAAGGTCAGGTGCCCAGCGCCTTTGGCGTAGCCGGTCCTGACGGCAACCCTCTTCCCCTCGTGCCTATGCAGTTCAACTTTGTGCTGGGAGTCCTCGGCTGTGCCTCCGCCACAGTCGACAACTTGGTATGGATGGTGAAGAACATCCCCGCCGGCAGCACATGGACCGCCACCGGCATTGGCCGCAACGCTTTCACCCTGGCTGCCCCTGCCATCGTCATGGGTGGCAACGTGCGCGTGGGCTTTGAGGACAACCTCTACCTCGAGCGCGGCGTACTGGCCAAGAGCAACGGCGAGCTGGTCGACAAGGTCGTCCGCATGGCCAAGCTGCTGGGCCGCCAGGTAGCCACCAGCGACGAGGCCCGCGAAATCCTCAGTCTCAAGAAAAGATAATACAACTCGATGAAAAAGATATTCTTACTGCTGGCTGCCGCCGCCGTCACATTCGGCGCCGCTGCCCAGGTTGATTTCAGCAATGAGGGTCTGCGCTACTGGCGCCAAAACCACCAGATGCGCGATGCCTCGCGTTTCCACCTCGACTCGCCCATCAAACAGGCTCCCGCCCCGAAAGGCGAGGCCAAGTACACGGGCATGCCAAACGACACCTTCTGGTTCCCCGGCGAATGGGAAGAGGTGCAGGCCATCGTGGTGACCCCCTACTACGCCTACTACCCCACCCAGGGCAACTATCAGGTTGCCGACCCCGTGGTGCCCGGCTACGCCTACTACTATCAGAGCTACTACTCGCGTACCCCCTCTGGCATAGGTCCCTACGGTGCCATGATGGACACCGCCGACGCCAGCGGCATTGGCGACGTGGCCTTCTACCTGATGGACGCCATCCAACTCGGCGGCGCCCAGGCTTGGGTGCGTGTGGAGCAGCTGAGCGACTCGGCCATCGTCAAGCGCAAACTGGCCCGCATGGGTCTGCGCAACGACAACATGCGCTTCATCGAAGGTCCCGGCAACTCGTTCTGGTACCGCGACTGCGGCCCCATATGCTTCTACTACGGCGAGGGCGACACCGTGGGCATGCTCGACTTCGAGTACTACCCCGGCCGCGCACTGGACGACTCGCTGCCCGTCTATATCAACCGCCAGATGGGTCTGCCCAACTTCACCACCTCGATTGAGTGGGAAGGCGGCAACTGCCTGGTCGACGGCACCAACATGGTGATCAGCAGCGATGCAATCTACGACAACAACCGCGACACCTACGGCCAGATTACCTGGGACGGCGTGAACACCAGCACCATTAACTACCAGAACAAGCCATCGCTCACCAATGCACGCGTGAAGGACAGCCTGCGCGCCCTCATAGGCCCGCGCGCCACCTATATCCTGCCTGCCTTCCAGTACGACGGCGGCACAGGACACATAGACCTCTATGCCGACATGATCAGCGAGAACCAGTTTGTCTTCAGCAAGATGCCTGACATCTACAGCTCGTGGAACGACTACTCCGTTGGCAACAAGAATATGGACTCGCTCTGCAGCTACGAGAGTTACTTTGGCGAGAACTACTGGTGCAGCTACATCCCCTTCCCCTCGAGGGACAACGGCGGCAACTTCAGCAGCCAGACGCAGTACGACCAGCAGTACACCCGCACCTACTCGAACCACACCTTCGTCAACAACGTCATTATCCAGCCTTGTTTCTCCGAGGTCGACAGCACCGGCATGCCCAGTGCCACATGGGACAAGGAGAACATCTGCAAACTGAAGAATGCATACCCTGGATACACCATCTACTGTGTTGACGTGCGCGGCTTCGACGGCAGCGGCGGTGCCATCCACTGCATCACCAAGCAAATTCCCGCCGAGCACCCAATCCGCATACTGCATTCCGAGTACCACGATTCGGTGAGCACCGTGTGGTTGAGCCAGAGCGCCCCGATCTATGCTGAAATCAGCAATGTCGACGGCATCGCAGAGGCTAAGATCATGTACCGCATCAACGAAGGCGACTGGCTTAGCACCAACCTCAACCCCGACCCCAGCGACAACAGCTACAACGGCGTGCTGCCCACCACACTGGGTCAGGTAGGAACCCGTTTCGACTATTACATCACCGCCACCTCCAATGCCGGCAAGACTATCACCAAACCTATGACGGCAACCCAGGGTGGTTACTATTCGTTCTGCATCGGTGGCCATCTCGGCATCGAGGAAGCCGACACCGAAGAAAACTTCGGCCAGTTCTTCCCCAACCCCGCCAGTGACCGTGCCAGCATGATTATCGACCTCGGCAACGGAGCCGACTATAACGTCAGCATCATCGACCTCAGCGGCCGCACCATCCACACTTCGAGCCTTAAAGCCTCGGGCAAAGTGGTGTACAACATCGAAGCTTCGCGTCTCGCCGCCGGCCAGTACACCGTGGTGTTCAGCAATAGCAACGAGCGCGTGGTGCGCAAACTAATCGTCAAGTAAAGACCTGTATACGGCAGTCATATCGGCTGCAACCTTCTCAGGGGCGAACTTCACACGTTGGGTTCGCCCTTTTTCTATGCAACGCCAACGGAAGTCGTCGTCAGAGAGCAGGCGGTTGAGATGGGCTGCCACCGTGTCCACATCGTCGGGAGCTGCATATAAGGCTGCCTCGCCGCCGGCTTCGGGCATTGACGACACATTGCTAGTCACCACAGGACAATCGCAACAGAGGCTCTCCAGTACAGGTATTCCGAACCCCTCGAAACGCGAGAGGTAGACCGAGGCAACTGCACCGGCGTATAGCGCAGGGAAGTCGGTGAAAGCCGCATGGTCGAGCAGTATTACACGACGGCCGTCGACTCCAGCAGCCACCATTCGTCCATAGTCGCCGCGAAGACGTCCCACAATGACCAAAGCGACATCGTCGGGAAGGCGTTTCATAGCCTCGATTATCGTCAGCTGGTTCTTACGCTCCTCGACAGTGCCTACCGATATGAAGTAACGTTCGGGTAGATTGTATTTTCGTCTAACATCACTGACCAGTTCCTGGCTTCTTTGAAAATTCCAGAACATCGTATCACAACTTTGATAGACCACATGTATCTTCCCCTCAGGCACATGCATGAAGTCGACGAGGTCACGTTTAGTCTGCTCGCTGATGGCCACCACAATGTCAGCCACACGGCATGCATGACGTTGCTTCAAGCGGTGCACGATGCGATCGAATAATGTGAAATACTGCGGGTAGCGACAAACAATGAGGTCATGCATAGTCACCACTCGGCGAACCCCGTTGGGCAGACCGAGCGGAAGTTCGTGACTGAGGCCATGATACAGCAGCACGCCGTCATGCTTCACCCTCTGGGCACAAGCCAGCGACCTCCACAGCGACGGCATCATACGCCACAACCCCTGCGGCATTCTCACGACACTGTCGGCGAGTCCATCACCCCACTCGGCAAAAGCCTTGCGCACCTTGGGAGTGTAAAGCACCTTGACGCCATCGACAGCACCGATAAGGCTACGGCTGTAGTTGCCCAACCCCGTGCCGTTGCAGAACGCCCGCTTGGCATCGTATCCTATGACCGTCTTCTTCATTTTTGCGAATGCAAAAGTACAACTTTTTTCGCAATATGGGAAAAAATGTGTAATTTTGCACCGCGAAAAACGGTTGGATGAGATGAACTACAGGCATCATATAAAACGCATGCTGGCGTGGCGCTACCTGATGGCGATGCCGCGCAGCCTCTGGTATAACCTTCGGCTGCTATCTTGGAAGCAGGCCCGCCGGCTGCCCATACTGATTTCCAACCGCACCTCCATCGATGCCCTCACAGGCAAGGTGGAAATCAACGCTTCCAATCTCCGCTTGGGAATGGTGAAGATAGGGTTCAACACCTACCAAGGCAGCAACTACCGCCACGACCGCACACGCCTCAACCTACGCGGCCGTATGGTTGTCAAGGGCGAATGCGACTTCGGCGCCGGCAGCAGCGTGGAGGTGGCCGAGAACGGCGTACTCACCTTGGGCGACAAGTTCTGCTTCGGTCCGCGTTCACTCATTATCTGCCACCACGAGATTACATTCGGAACATTCGACCGTATCTCATGGGGCTGCACCCTGATGGACACCGACCAACATGCGCTGGTGGACCAAGACGGAAAGCGCGTGAACCCCGACCGGCCGATAGTCTTCGGCAACAACGTATGGATGGGTTGCCACACCATCGTCACCAAGGGCGTCACCCTCGCCGATAACACCACCGTGGCCGCTGGCTCGCGCCTCGCAGGCCGCTACGAAGAACCCATGACCGTCCTCGCTGGCAATCCAGCCACCGTGGTGCGCCGCGGCGTAAAACGCGAACAACAATGAATGCGATAAGCGCCATAATAATAACGCAGAACGAAGAGCGCAACATAGGACGATGCCTTGAGTCGCTCGCCGGTGTTGCCGACGAAATAATAGTGGTTGACTCTGGCTCAACCGACAACACCGAAGCCATCTGCCGCAAAGCAGGGGCGCACTTCGAGCACCACGACTGGGAAGGCTATTCGGGGCAGAAGAACTATGCCAACAGCCTCGCCGCCTGCCCGTGGATACTGAGCATCGACGCCGACGAGGCGATATCCCCCACCCTGCGCGAGAGTATGCTGGCATGGAAACAAGAGGAGCAGCAGCAAGGTGTCTACCGTTTCAACCGCCTGACCAACTACTGCGGTCACTGGATACACCACTGCGGTTGGTATCCCGACCCATGCACACGCCTCTTCCCAAAAGACGCCGCCCGCTGGGATGGCCTAGTCCACGAGCAGTTAACTTTCACCTCTCACCTTTCACCTTTCACCTTAAAAGGCAACCTCCTGCACTACAGTTACTACAGCGTCGAAGAGCATGCCAAGCGGCAGTTGCACTATGCCACTCTGGCGGCGAGGAAGGCTCATGAGGCAGGCAAGAAGGTCGGTGCCGCAGGCGTATGGCTGCGTCCAAAATGGAACTTCTTCAGAAACTATATCTTGAAGGGAGGCATCCTTGACGGCCATGCGGGATATACCGTTTGCCGTATGTCGGCATACTATACCTTTCTGAAATACGCGCTGCTGCGCGAATTAGATTCTTGATTACCTCTCTCCAGCCAAAGTCTGGTAAAGCTCACGATACTGCTCCACCATGCGGTCGGTGAGTTCGTAGGGGTTGCTGCCGCCGATGACGACAACCTTGTCACCGTTGACGCCGGCATCTATCAGCTGCTGCTTCACCTCCCTGCTGACGGCAACAATCACGTCGGCAGCCGCAAAGGAGTACTCCATGCGCTTCTTCCAGAAAAGCGAGTCGAGCAACGACGTGCGGTGATGCTCATCGACACCATAGCAAGTGATGATAGTCTTGATGCCGCGGTCAATATGATAGGGTAGCTCCTCGTTCAAACCATGGAATATCTTGATCTTCTCAGTTTTCAACCAGGGATTCAGACGGTAGCGCATCCACAGCTGAGGCATCAGTTTGGCGGTGCCGAAAGGAACAAAAGTGCTGATATTGCTGTAGCTGGAGAAATAGCCGCAATAGGCCTTCTTGATACGTGTAGCGAAAAGCATGGCACGATAATCCGCAACATGACCGACGGCCAGTTTTTCTATCAATGCGCGACCGAAATCACCCAGCTCGTGGGTGTTGCGCAATACATTATTAGCTTCGTATCCTACTATCATTGCTTTCTATCTTGCTGATATGTTGTATCGTTCGCTGTTGATAAAAACATAGAACGATGTGCAAAAATACAAAAATATTTAGTACTTTTGCAAAAATTTTTGAACAACTATGCCCGAACGTATACCCAACCTGCCCAGCCTCTTCGCCCAACTCAGCACCGAGCAGAAGGCCACACTCTACAGCCGTGCCGCAGAACTCTTCAGCGACAACAAACGAGAGCTCTTCGACCGCCTGGCGCCGCTGCGCACGCGCCATATCTGCGTAGTGCTGGAAAACATATACCAGAGCCACAATGCCGCCGCCGTGCTGCGCTCGTGCGACTGCTTCGGGGTGCAGGACGTGCATGTGGTTGACGACAAGAACCCCTTTAACCCCGCCGGCGACGTGGCGGTGGGCAGCTCGAAGTGGGTGGACTACTACCGCCACACATCCATACAGGAGGCCTACAAACACCTCCACGCCAATGGCTACCGCATCGTGGCCACCCTGCCGCACGAGAACGACACTATGATTACCGACCTCGACATCAGCCAACCCACGGCACTGGTCTTCGGCACCGAGCTCACAGGCCTCACACAGGAGGCTATCGACCTCGCCGACGGCTACGTGAAGATACCGATGTACGGCTTCACCGAGAGTTTTAACATCTCAGTCTGCGCCGCCCTCTCGCTATTCAGCCTCACCGAGCGCATGCGCCGCAACCCCGACCTGCATTGGCAACTCGACGACGACGCCCTTCTCGACCTCAAACTCCACTGGGCCATGCAGACCATCCGCGACGGTGACAAGGTTGTCAAAAATCTATTAGAAAATCTTTGATATAAATATTTTTTGTATATTTGCAATTCAATTAGCAACAACGCAGAAACAATATAAAGTATTAGATATGAAAAAGATATTCGCTTTTGCAGCCGCCGTTCTGCTCTGTGCGGGACCGCTGTTTGCACAAAAAGAGAAAGCCGTGGCCGAGAAAGAGGTCAAGGTGAACTATGTAAAAGACTTCCAGCGCCAGGTGAAAGACGCCGAGAACGTGGCATGGTGGCAAGTCGACTCGCTGACCTACAAAGTGACCTTCACCGACGCCGACAAGAGCCGTCAGGCCATGGTCTTCTCCAACAAAGGTTCGGAGACCCACTACTTCATCGACAAGCAGTACTACCCCCACGCTGTGGTTGACACCGTGAACCACATGTATAATGGTTACAACATCACCGACGTATGGGTGCGCAAGATGCGCGGCAAAATGACCTATCAGGCACGCATCGCCAAGAAGAGCGGCTTCCTCTGGTGGAAGAAGGAGAAAGACGTCAAGAAACTCAACTTCGAAGTGGACGGCAAATACATCAATGCCGAATAAAATAAAAGCCTCGCAATCGCGAGGCTTTTTCTTTTACACTGCCACATCGCAAAATGCAGTTGCGACGTCGGCCAATTTTTACTCTGCCACGTCGCAAAATGCAGTTGCGACGTCGGCCAATTTTTACTCTGCCACGTCGCAAAATGCAGTTGCGACGTCGGCCAATTTACTCGGCCGCATCGCGACCGTGGCAGTTTTTATATTTCTTTCCTGAACCGCAGGGGCAGGGGTCGTTGCGGCCAACCTTCTTCTCCACATGCACCGGCATCTGTTTCTGCGGTTGCTGCGATGAGGAGTCGATAGCCTGCTGCTGCTGACGTGCGGCACGGTCGAAAGCGTTCTCGCGGCCAGCCTTCAAGCCCTTTTGGGGAGCCTGCGGCTGACGGGCCTCATGCACCTGACTCTCGTCGCGCAGCGGCAGCTGGGCACGACTCAGGAACGAGGTAATCTCACGGTTGACATCGAGCAACATACCCTCGAACAACTTGAACGACTCGAACTTGTATATCACCAGCGGGTCTTTCTGCTCGTAGGCGGCGTTCTGCACGCTCTGGCGCAGGTCGTCGAGTTGACGCAGGTGCTCTTTCCACAGGTCGTCGATGATGGCAAGCGTTATACCCTTCTCGATGCTGAGCTGTAACTCGCGTCCATGGGTATCGTAGGCTTTCTTGACAGGCACCACCACGTTGAGCGTCTTCTTGCCATCGGTGATGGGGAAAGCGACATTAATGTAGCGGGTGTTTTCGGCGATATTCTTGATGAAAGGCCAAGCCATCTCACAGAGTTTCTGCATACGCTCCTTGTAGGCATTGAAGCACTGGTCGTAAAGCAGTTGTATGGCCTCGTTGCGGCGCAGCGACAGGAACTCGCGTTCGCTCATCGGCACCTCGTGGGCGAAGACCTTGATGACCTCCATCTGGAAGTCGTCCCAAACAGTGCCCTCGCTATAGAGCAACTCGCAGGTGTCGAAGAACATATTGCTGATATCGATGGAGAGGCGGTCGCCATAGAGGGCGTTGCGGCGCTTGTTGTAGATGACGGTGCGCTGGTTGTTCATCACGTCGTCGTACTCGAGCAAACGCTTACGCATACCGAAGTTGTTCTCCTCGACCTTCTTCTGAGCGCGCTCGATCTGCTTGGTAATCATCGAGTGCTGGATTACCTCGCCCTCCTGCAGTCCCATACGGTCCATAACGGAAGCGATACGCTCGCTGCCAAAGAGGCGCATCAGGTCGTCCTCGAGCGATACGAAGAACAGACTCGAACCGGGGTCGCCCTGACGGCCGGCACGACCACGCAGCTGACGGTCGACGCGACGGCTTTCGTGGCGTTCGGTACCGATGATGGCCAATCCGCCGCGCTCCTTGACGTCGCCCTTGAGCTTGATATCGGTACCACGACCAGCCATGTTGGTGGCGATAGTGACTCGACCGGGCTCACCTGCCTGGGCCACAATATCGGCCTCCTTCTGGTGCAACTTGGCGTTAAGGACATTGTGAGGAATCTTCTTCATCTTGAGCATCTTCGAAAGCAGTTCCGATGTCTCGACGCTCGTGGTACCCACCAGGACGGGACGACCCTCGCCGATGAGGCGCTCGACCTCATCGATTACAGCCTTGAACTTCTCGCGCTTGGTCTTGTAGATCATGTCGTCCATATCGTTGCGGATCACCGGTTTGTTGGTGGGAATGGTAACGACATCGAGCTTATAGATGTTCCAGAACTCGCCAGCCTCGGTCTCGGCGGTACCGGTCATACCGGCCAGCTTCTTATACATGCGGAAGTAGTTCTGCAGAGTGATGGTGGCGTAGGTCTGTGTGGCAGCCTCGACCTTGGCGTTCTCCTTGGCCTCGACAGCTTGGTGCAGACCGTCGCTCCAACGGCGGCCTTCCATGATACGACCCGTCTGCTCGTCGACAATCTTCACCTGGTTGTCCTCGGTGAGGATATAGTCGACGTCGCGCACGAAGAGCGTGTAGGCCTTCAGCAGTTGGTCCACAGTATGCACGCGCTCGCTCTGCACGGCGAAATCGCTGTATATCTTCTCCTTGGCGGCAGTCTTCTCTTCGGGACTGAGAGCTTCGTTCTGCTCCACGTCGGCAATGGCACTGCCGATGTCGGGCAACTGGTAGAAGTTGGGGTCCTCGCCGAGGGCGGTAAGGAAATCCATACCCTTGTCGGTGAGCTCCACCTGACGGTTTTTCTCGTCGATGACGAAGTAGAGGTCGTCGTCGATGATATGCATGTATTTGTTCTGCTCCTGCATGTAGAAGTTCTCGGTCTTCAGCAGTATGCTCTTGATACCCGTCTCGGAAAGATATTTGATCAGAGCATTGTTTTTGGGCAGACCGCGGTAGCAGCGCAGCAACTGCTTGGCGCACTCTTCCTCGGGCTTGGGGTCGGGATTGGCAGCCAGCCCCTTCTTGGCCTCGCCAAGCAACTGGGTGACCAACGTGCGTTGTGCGTTGTAGAGTTTCTCGATGGTAGGCTTGAAGCGGTAGAACTCCTGCTCGTCGTCGTCCTTGCCGGTGGGGCCGCTGATGATGAGAGGCGTACGGGCATCGTCGATAAGCACCGAGTCGACCTCGTCGACAATGGCGTAGTTGTGACCGCGCTGAACAAGTTCCTCGGGGTTGCGGCTCATGTTGTCGCGCAGATAGTCGAAGCCGAACTCGTTGTTGGTACCGTAGGTTATGTCGCAGTTGTAGGCGCGTTTACGCTCCTCGCTGTGGGGTTCCCACTTGTCGATGCAATCGACCGAAAGGCCGTGGAACTCGAAGAGCATGCCCATCCACTCGGAGTCGCGCTTGGCGAGGTAATCGTTGACGGTGACCACATGCACACCCTTTCCGGGCAGTGCGTTGAGGTATACGGGGAGCGTAGCCACAAGGGTCTTACCCTCGCCGGTGGCCATCTCGGCAATCTTGCCGCTGTGAAGGACGGCGCCGCCTATGAGCTGCACGTCGTAGTGCACCATGTCCCATGTAATCTCGTTGCCGCCAGCCATCCAGTGGTTCTGGTAATAGGCCTTGTCGCCGTCGATGGATATCGAGGCATGTGTGGCTGCCAAGTCGCGGTCGTGGTCGGTAGCGGTGACCTCGACCACAGTGTTGGTGGCAAAACGTTTGGCGGTCTCCTTGACCACGGCAAAAGCCTCGGGCAGTATCTCGTCGAGCACCTTCTGGGTCTTCTCGTAGCTGTGCTTCTCAAGTTCGTCGATACGCTTATAGAGCTGCTCCTTCTCGTCGACGGGCATGTCATACTCGTCCTCGATACGTTGGTGGAGCTGCGCCAGCTCGCGTTCCTCGGCTTCGATGGCCTTGGCAATACGCTGGCGGAATTCTATTGTTTTGCCTCGCAAACCATCATTGTCGAGGGCTGCAATGGAAGGGTATACGGCAAGCGTGGCATCGAGCAGAGGTTTGACAACCTTAAGGTCACGAGTCTTCTTGTCGCCGAAAATCTTGGTCAGAAAATTAGCCATATCCTATTGTTGATTCTTGTTTCTTACTTTTCTTGTTATTAATACATTGCGTGCGCACCAATGCGCGTTATAAAAGTGCAAAGTTATAAAAAAAACATTTATTGGCAAAATAAAATTGTCCATGTCCACAAAAAAACGACCTCTGCACCCACATTACGCCAGCAAATTCCGTGCCAACGGGTATCAAATGGCTGTATTCTACGGTAGTTGTACAGTATTTCTTCAGTGTTTCTTCAGTGGCTCACTGAAGAAACACTGAAGAAATACTGAAGAAATACCGACGATATGGGTGACCGGACATCCACCAAGGCGATTTCAGGGAACACTCATCTTCAATCGTTTACCGGTTGTTCTTCGGTGACCGAAGAACAACCGAAGAACAACTGAAGAACAGGTCGGGTTACCCGCCACCTTGTAGCGCTATTCGGCCAGGGTCGCCGACAGCGTTTGAGGGGCAATGTGCATTTGCATGGTGAGAAAATGTATTTTATTCTTGTATATATTAATATATTTCGTATATTTGCATTTTGCACTCATATGTGCCAAAACGAAATAGAAACTTGAATATAAGTATATTATGCGAAGAATAACATTAGACGAGGTGGCGAAAATCCTCTTCTCGGGCGCAGAACTGGCGCTTGGAGCCGACGAAATCAAGGAGGTGGAGGACTGCCATCGTTTTCTGAAAGACTTTGCCGCCGAGAAGGTAATCTACGGCATCAACACCGGTTTCGGCCCCATGGCGCAGTGGCGCGTGGACGACAAATACCTGGCCGACCTGCAGTATAACATCATCCGCAGCCACTCGACGGGTGCCGGCGAACCCCTGGCCGACATATATGTGAAGGCCGCCATGGTGGCGCGCACCACCAACCTGATGCAGGCCCGCAGCGGTGTGCACCCCTCGGTGGTGAAGCTCCTCTCGGAGTTCATCAACCGCGGCATCTACCCTTTCATCCCGCAGCACGGCTCGGTGGGTGCCAGCGGCGACCTGGTGCAGCTGGCACATATAGCCCTGACGCTCATCGGCGAGGGCAAGGTGCACTACAAGGGCGAGTGGCGCCCCAGTGCCGAAGTGATGAAAGAGTGCGGACTGGAGCCGCTGAAGATATACATCCGCGAGGGCCTCTCGATAACCAACGGCACGTCGGTGATGACCGGCGTGGAGACCGTCAACCAGCTATATGCCGAGCGCCTGCTCGAGCACTCGCTGCTGGCAGCAGTGTGGATGAACGAGATTGCCGCCAGCTATGACGACTGGATGGCCGAGGAGCTGAACGGCGTGCGCCGCCAGCCCGGCCAGCAATACACGGCCCGCCGCATGCGCGAGCTGGCCAAGGGCAGCAAATGCCTCACCAAGCGCGAGCACCACCTCTACAGCGAGGAGCAGAAAGGCAAGACATACTTCGAGCACAAGGTGCAGGCCTACTACTCGCTGCGCTGCACGCCGCAAATTCTGGGCCCCGTGTACGACACGCTGATGTACAGCCGCGGGGTGCTCGAGAACGAGTTCAACTCGGCCTGCGACAATCCCATCGTCGACCCCGTGGCCAAGAACGTGTTCCACGGCGGCAACTTCCACGGCGACTACATATCGCTCGAAGCCGACAAGGTGAAGATTGCCGTCACCCGACTGGCCATGACCGCCGAGCGCCAGATGAACTACCTGTTCCACGACCGCATCAACGGCATCCTGCCGCCATTCCTCAACCTGGGCACCCTAGGCCTCAACTACGGCATGCAGGCCTGCCAGTTCACCGCCACGAGCACCACAGCCGAGTGCCAGACCCTGTCGATGCCCAACTACGTGCACAGCATACCTAACAACAACGACAACCAGGACATCGTGAGCATGGGTACCAACAGCGCCATGCTATGCAAACGCGTCATCGACAACGCCTACCAGGTGATGGCCATCCACATGATAGCCCTGGCCCAGGCCACCGACTGCCTGAAGAAAGCCGACAAACTGTGTCCCGCCTCGAAGGCCATGTACGACAAGGTGCGCGCCATCATCCCGCTGTTTGTCGAAGACACGCCCTTCTACGAAGAGATAGCCAACGTCGAAGCAATGTTAAGGAAATAAGACAATTGACAATGGAATTTGCATTAGTGACAGGAGGATCGCGCGGCATCGGACGGGCTGTGGCCATGAGACTAGCAGCCAACGGCATGCCCGTGGTCATCAACTATAAGAGCAACAGCGCCGCCGCCGAGGAGACCAAACAGGCCATCGAGGCCGCCGGCGGAGTGTGCGAGCTGCTGCCGTTCGACACCTCGGACCCCAAAGCCATCGAGGCAGCCATGGAGCAGTGGCAGGCCGCGCACACCGACGACTATATATCGGTACTGGTGAACAACGCCGGCATACGCCAGGACAACATCATGGTGTTCATGACCGACGAGCAATGGCACTCGGTGCTCGACACCACCCTCAATGGATTCTTCTACCTTACGCGCCGCGTGGTGAAAGACATGATGACCAAGCGCAACGGCCGCATTGTCAACGTGGTGTCGCTTTCCGGCCTCAAGGGCATGCCCGGCCAGACCAACTACAGCGCCGCCAAGGCTGCCGTCATCGGCGCCACCAAGGCGCTGGCGCAGGAGGTGGCACCCCGCAAGGTGACCGTCAACGCCGTGGCCCCCGGCTTCATTGCCACCGACATGACCAAGGACCTCGACGAAGGCGAGCTTAAGAAGCTTATCCCCACAGGCCGCTTCGGCAAGCCCGAAGAGGTGGCCGCTCTGGTCGGTTTTCTCGCCTCGAAGGATGCTGCCTACATCACCGGCCAAGTAATCTCTATCAACGGAGGACTGTATACATGAGAAGAGTAGTAATCACAGGAATCGGAATCTGGTCGTGCCTCGGCAAGAACATCGACGAGGTGCGCCAGTCGCTATATGAGGGCCGCTCGGGCATAGGCACCGACGAAGCCCGCAAGGAATACGGCTACCAGAGCACCCTGACGGGCATCGTGGAGAAGCCCGTGCTCAAAGGGTTGCTGGACCGCCGTCTGCGCGCCGGCATGAGCGAAGAGGCCGAATACGCCTTCATGGCTTCGAAAGAGGCCTTCGCAATGGCAGGCGTCGACGACGACTACCTGCTGCAGAACGAAGTGGGAGTGCTTATGGGCAACGACTCGTCGGCCAAAGCCACCGTGGAGAGCCACACACTGATGCTCGAGAAGCACGACTCAGCCCTGCTGGGCAGCGGCTGGATATTCCAGAGCATGAACTCGACGGTGAACATGAACATGAGCACCATCTTCCACCTACGCGGCATCAACTTCAGCGTCAGTGCGGCCTGCGCCAGCGGAAGCCACTCGATAGGCCTAGGCGCCATGTTTATCCGCCAAGGACTGCAAGATATGATACTCTGCGGCGGTGCACAGGAGACCAACCTCTACAGCATGGCCTCGTTCGACGCGCTTGGAGCTTTCAGCAAGCGCATGGACGAGCCCACCAAAGCTTCACGTCCCTTCGACCGCGACCGCGACGGCCTCATACCCAGTGGCGGCGCGGCAGCGTTGGTGCTCGAGGAATACGAGCATGCCGTAAAGCGCGGCGCTCGGATACTGGGCGAGGTGTGCGGCTACGGCTTCTCGAGCAACGGCGGCGGCATCTCGCAGGCCAGCGACGACGGCAGCGCCCTTGCCATGCATCGCGCACTGGCCGATGCCGGTATGACCGTCGACGACATCGACTACGTGAACGCCCACGCCACCTCGACGCCGCAGGGTGACCTCTACGAGGCCAAGGCCCTCGGCCGTCTGTTCGAAGGCCACCGCGCCTGGATAAGCTCGACCAAGAGCATGACGGGACACGAGTGCTGGATGGCCGGCGCCAGCGAGGCCGTCTACTGCCTGCTGATGATGCACGGCGGCTTCGTGGCCCCCAACATCAACTTTGAGAACCCCGACGAAGCCAGCGCCCACCTCAAACTGGCCACCAAGACCATCGAGACAAAGATGGACACCGTGCTGAGCAACAGCTTCGGCTTCGGCGGCACCAACTCGGCGCTGGTGCTGAAAAAGATGTAATTCAATCTCAATCATAACTAAAAAACAATAATAACATCGATTATCAAGTACCCAAACAAAAAAGACAATATTATGAAAAAAGTTTTAATGACACTGATTATGGCTTTGATAGCCGTGAATGTTTTTGCAGCAAACCCGCTGAAGGTGAAGGATGGCGACAAGAAATTCTTCAAGAAAGCCAAGGGTGAGTGTCTGCTGGAGGTGATCTACACCGGGGCTTCATTCGACGGTAAAAAGCCACTGACAGAAAAATACCAAGATATCGACAACAAGGCAACCATCTCATACGAAGGTTTTGTAGAAGAATACAACGAACGCAAAACCGACCTGCCCATTGTGAAAGATGGAGCCAACGCAAAGTACAAAATAACCATCCAGGTCACAAAGGTTGACGAGTTTGTGAATGTCATGGGCTTTATTCCCGGTCCATGCATCCGCATTTGGGGCACTTTGACCGTTACCGATATCCAAGACGGTTCCACCCTTCTGGTTGTCGACATCGACGAGATTGACGGCGGCTCTGCGCCCACAGCCGACCGAGCCTTCAACGACACCTTTGGCGAGCTGGGCAAAAGAATTGCAAAACTGTAATCCAAACATACACTGAGATGTATCTTAATCCCAAACTGAAAGAGGCCTACAGCAAGGAGCACCTCACAGCCCGCGAGGCACAGGCGAAGGCCGAATGGATTGCCTGGGGACCGATAGTGTTCCAAGTGAGCCGACTGATGAAGAAGTTCGGCATCTTCGAGATGCTGCGCAATAGCGACAACGGCATGACCGAGGCCGAGGTGGCCGAACGTGCAGGTATTAGCGGCTATGCCGCCAAGGTGATGCTCGAAGGCAGCCTCTGCATAGGCACCGTGCTGATAGACCCAGAGACCGACCGCTTTACGCTGAGCAAGACCGGCTGGTGCTTCATAACCGACCCTGCCACCAACGTGAACACCGAGTTCAACCATGACGTGAACTACGAAGGCTGGTTCCGTCTGGAGGAGAGCCTCAAGGAGGGCCGTCCTGCCGGTCTGGAGCATTTCGGCCCGTGGCCGACAGTGTACGAAGGCCTGTCGCAACTGCCGCCGCAAGTACAGAAGAGCTGGTTCGGCTTCGACCACTTCTACAGCGACAGTTCGTTCCAGCAGGCGCTGGAGATAGTTTTCGCCAACCATCCCAAGACACTTCTCGACGTGGGCGGCAACACCGGTCGCTGGGCACTGCAGTGCGTGGGACACGACAAGGATGTGCAGGTGACCATCGTCGACCTGCCGCAGCAGCTCGAGATGATGCGCCGTGACACCGCCGGCAAGCCCGGCGCCGACCGCATCGACGGCTATGGCATGAACCTGCTGGACGCAAGCCAGGCATTCCCCACCAACAAGCACTACGACGCCATCTGGATGAGCCAGTTCCTCGACTGCTTCGGCGAAGATGAGATTGTGAGCATCGTAAGCCGCGCTGCAAAGATTATGGACAGCGACAGCCGCCTCTATATCATGGAGACCCTGTGGGACCGCCAGCGCTTCGAGCCCGCCGCCTTCTGCCTCACCATGACGAGCCTTTACTTCACCGCCATTGCCAACGGCAACAGCAAGATGTACCACTCGGACGACATGACACGCCTGGTGGAGAAGGCAGGCCTCAAGGTGGAGACCATCCACGACAACCTGGGCCAGGGCCACAGCATAATGGTGTGCTATAAAGGTTAATGGTTAAAGATTAACATTCAAGCATTCAAACAATCAAACAATATCAACATGACAAGACAGGAAATTGAAGATAAAGTGAAGAACTTCCTCGTGGAAGAACTGGAGTTCGACGAGGAAAACATAAAGCCCGAAGCACGCCTGAAGGAAGACATCGGCGTGGACAGTCTCGACTTTGTCGACATCGTGGTCATCGTGGAGAAAACCTTCGGCTTCAAGATTGTTGCCGAAGACATGAAGACCATCAAGACCTTCGGTCAGTTCTGCGACTATATTGAGCAAAAGATTGCCTGAGCTGGAACATAGCAAGTGGAGCGGCCGCACCGACGGCACACCGTTCATGCAACGGGCACTGATAGTGCTGTTCAAGGTGGTGCCGCTGGAGGTAATCTACGGCGTGATGGCGCTGGTAGTGCCATTCTATATGCTCTTCAACCACAAGGGCTATATGGCCATATACCACTTTTTCCGCCAGCGGCTGGGCAAAGGGGCGCTGAGTGCCGTATGGCACGTCTACCTCAACCACTTCCGCTTCGGACAGGTGGTGCTCGACCGTTTCGCCACCTACGCCGGTGTGCGCTTCAAGCTCACCATCGACGGCAACGAAAACTATCTGCACCTGAACGAAGGCGAGAAAGGGTTCATGATGCTGTCGTCGCACGTAGGCAACTACGAGCAGGCTGGCTATGCATTGAAGTCGGACCGTAAGAGCTTCAACGCGCTGGTCTACGCCGGCGAGTCGGCCACGGTTATGAAAGGCCGCAGCAGCCAGTTTGCCGACAGCAACATACACATGATTCCTGTGCAGGCCGACATGTCGCACCTGTTCATCATCAACAATGCGCTGGACGAAGGCAACATTGTCAGCATGCCTGCCGACCGCTGTTTCGGCTCGCAGAAGAGTGTGGGCTGCCAGTTCTTTGGTGCAACAGCCCAGTTTCCGCTGGGGCCTTTTGCCACAGCGGTGCAGAAAGAGGTGCCGGCATTGGCGGTGATGGTGATGAAAGAAGGCTCGCGCCGCTACCGCGCCTTTGTGAGGCAGCTGCAGGCAGACACCACCTTGCCCCACCGCAAGCAGATGGCTGCGCTGGCACAGGCTTTCGCCACAGAGCTGGAAACGATAGTGCATCGCTACCCCCACCAATGGTATAACTATTACGAATTCTGGGATGGAACAGGAGTATGACATACTGACCCTCTTGCCGCAACGGCCACCGATGGTGATGGTCGACCGCCTGCTGCATTGCGACCCCGTGGTGACGCAGACGGAGCTCACCGTTCGCGAGGACAACATCATGGTCGACGACGGCCTTATGTCGGCCTGCGGCCTGATAGAGAACATAGCGCAGACCTGTGCCGCGAGGATGGGATACATCAACCTCAGCAACGGCAAAGAGGTGCGGGTGGGCGTCATCGGAGCCCTGCGCGACATGGAGATACACTCGCTGCCGAAAATCGGCGACAAGATAGAGACCCGCATAGAGGTGAGCGACGAGGTGTTCGGCATGACGCTGGCGCAGGCTGAAAGCCGCTGCGACAACACACTGCTGGCCTCAGGAACAATAAAGATAGCACTACTGTGAACACACTAAGCACAAAGAAGAAATTCGACATTCGATTCAGCGAGGTAGACTCGATGGGCGTGGCATGGCACGGGAGCTACATGATGTACCTCGAAGACGCACGCGAGGCCTTCGGCGAGAAGTATGACCTAGGCTACCTGCGCTTCTTCGGCGAAGGCTACTACGCACCGCTGGTCGATGTGCAGCTGAAATACAAGAACCCCATTATCTACGGCATGCACCCCGAGATAGAGATTGTCTACACTCCCACCGAGGCAGCCAAGATAGTGTTCGACTACAAAATAACCGACGGCGACACCCTGCTGGCCACAGCCCATACAGTGCAAGTATTCATGGACAAGCAGTACAAACTGGTACTGGGGAATCCGCCGTTCTTCGAAGAGTGGAAAAAGAAATGGTTGTAAAACTAGCAGATAACATTTACTCGCCCCTTGGGGCAACGACATGGGAGAACTACCAAGCCGTGATGGCTGGCCAGTGCGCACTGAAGCAATACAGCCTCCCTGACGGCTCGTTCTACACAGCCTCACTGTTTCCAGAAGAGCAACGGCACGACGACGAGCGATACACCTTTTTCGAGCAGCTGTGCATCGTGTCGGCCAGCGACGCCATCGCCCGTGCCGACATCGACCCCAAGTCGCCCCGCTGCCGCTTCTTCCTCTCCACCACTAAGGACAACGTGCACCTGCTGGCCAACGGCGACACCGAGCGAGCACTGCTCGGCACCTCGGCCCAACTGATATGCCAATATTTCGGCAATCCCAACCCTGCGGTGGTTGTCAGCAACGCCTGCATCAGCGGCCTCAGCGCCCAGATAGTGGCCATGCGAAGCATTGAGGCGGGCCTCTGCGACACCGCCGTGGTGATAGGCTGCGACGTGCAGTCGGAGTTCATCATCAGCGGCTTCCAGTGCCTCCACGCCCTCTCGCCCGACCAATGCCGTCCCTTCGACCGCGACCGCTGCGGACTGAACCTCGGCGAGGCTGCCGCAACGATAGTATATAGTGGAAAGTGCAAAGCGGAAAGTGGAAAGTGGCTAGCAGAAGCCGGTGCCATGTGCAACGACGCCAACCATATCAGCGGTCCCTCGCGCACAGGAGAAGGCTCCTATCGCTGTCTGCAAGCCCTCAACATAGACAAAGATAAGCTGGCCTTTGTCAGCGTCCACGGCACCTCGACGCTCTACAACGACGAGATGGAGAGCATTGCCCTCGACCGTGCAGGTCTCGCCGACGTGCCCATATTCAGCCTCAAAGGCATCTACGGCCACACCATGGGTGCTGCCGGCGTGCTCGAGACCATCCTCTCGATGCAGGCCGTGGAGCACGGCGTGGTATTCGGCACCCGCGGCTTCGAGAACCTCGGCGTAAGCCGACAGGTGAGCGTCAGCGCTGACGGCCGCACCACCGACCGTCAGAGCTTCGTCAAGCTCCTCTCCGGCTTCGGCGGCTGCAACGCAGCGATGAAGTTCCGCTACACCGACGACATCAGTCCTATCAAACCTATCCCTTCAATCAATCCTATCTCATCTATTCCATCTATCCGCCTCAACCCCACCGCCGACGAGCTGGTGGAGCTCTACCGCAAGGAGGTGGGCGACTACCCCAAGTTCTTCAAGATGGACCCCTTGAGCCGCCTCGGCTTCGTAGCCACAGAGATGTTGCTCAAAAAAAGTCCCAAGGCCGACTACGGCGTGCTGCTCTTCAACCGCAGTTCGTCGATGGCCGACGACCTAGCCTTCCAGGCCACCATCCAGAGCCACACCGAGTGGTTCCCCTCCCCTGCCCTCTTCGTCTATACCCTGCCCAACATCGTCACAGGCGAGATAGCCATCCGCAACCACTTCCAGACCGAGACAAACTTCATGGTGCTCGACGCGCCACACACCGACATAATGGCCGAGCAGATAGCCCTGGCCGCCCAACGCGGCCCTCAGATAGCCGGATGGTGCGAAGTCGATGCCAACGGCAAAAATATGGCAGCACTTATTGCTGTACCCCAGAACACATCAAAAGAAACCATAGAAAACGAATTAAACATAATATTAAAATAAAGTAAAACAATGGAAGAACTCATCCTCAAATTGAAGAAAGAAATCATCGAAGTCCTGAACCTCGAAGACATCAAACCCGAAGACATCGACGAGAACGCCCCTCTGTTCGGCGGCGAAGGCCTGGGCCTCGACAGCATCGACGCTCTCGAGCTCATCGTGCTCATGGAGAAGAACTACGGCATCAAGCTGCAGGACCCCAACCAGGGCAAGGAAATCTTCAAGTCCATCAACGTTATGGCCGACTACATCAGCAAGAACCGTACCAAGTAAACGAGCTGTAAGCTGTGAGCTGTAAGTTTTAAGTGGACGCCGTCCTACTTAAAGCTTAAAACTTAAAGCTTAAAACTATAATGATTGACATTGTAATCACTGGTGCCGGCATTGTGTCGGCAATAGGCGTAGGCAAGGATGAGACCCTGCGCTCGATGCAGGAGCAACGCAGCGGCATACGTCCGTTGCTCTATCTGAAGACGGAGCACCACGAGTTCCCCGTAGGCGAGGTGCAGCTCAGCAACGATGAGATGTGCGCCATCCTCGGCATCGATCCCACCAAACAGCCCACCACACGCACCGCGCTGATGGGCATGGTGGCTCTCAAAGAGGCCCTCGAACAGGCAGGGCTTGCCCCCGACCAGTACCCGCACATACCGCTCATATCAGGCACCACAGTCGGTGGCATGGACAAGAGCGAGCAGTACTACCTCGACTTCCTCAAGAACGACAGCCGCAACGAATACATACGTACCCACGACTGTGGTGCCTGCACCGAGATGATGGCCGAACACTTCGGTCGCTTCCAGATGTTGACCACCTTGTCGACAGCCTGCTCGTCGGCAGCCAACGCAGTCATCACCGGCGCCGAACTGATACGCGCCGGCCGCGCCGAATGTGTAGTTGTGGGCGGAACCGAGTGCATCACCAAGTTCCACCTCAACGGCTTCGCCTCGCTTATGATTCTCGACAAGGAGCCCTGCCGCCCCTTCGACGCCTCGCGTGCCGGACTGAACCTCGGCGAGGGTGCTGCGTGGCTGGTCATCGAGACCGCCGAGCATGCCAAGCGCCGCGGAGCCAAGTCGCTGGCACGTCTGGCAGGCTACGGCAACGCCTGCGACGCTTTCCACCAGACCGCAACCTCTAACGACGGCGAAGGTCCTTATCGCGCCATGGAGCAGGCCCTCGCGTGCGCCGGCATCACGCCCAATCAGGTTGACTACATCAACACCCACGGCACAGGCACAGGCAACAACGACCTGACCGAGAGCGAAGCCATGCGCCGCCTCTTCGGCGAGAAAGTGCCGCCATTCTCGTCGACCAAAGCCTTCACCGGACACACCACATCGGCATCGGGCACCATCGAAGCTGTCATCTGCATGCTCGCCATGCAACACAGTTTTCTTCCCGTCAACCTGCGCTTCCACGATGCAGGTCAATGCCTCACGCCAGTACATGAACCTACGCAGAAGTCCTTGCACTACGTGCTCAGCAACGCCTTCGGCTTCGGCGGCAACGACAGCGCGCTACTCTTTGAGAATGAAGAGTTAAGAATAAAGAATGAAGAATCAGCCACCACGCCTTGCAATTCCTCATCCCTCACTCTTCATTCACAACTGAAGAAGGTATACCTCCTCTCCGCTGCACAGATATCGGCCCAGGAGCCGCTGTGCGACGACTGGAAGGAGAACCCCGTGGCACTCACCGAGCCACTGACCCGCAGCCGTGAGGCCGACTACAAGCAGTTCATCCCGCCACTCGAAGCACGCCGCATGGGCCGCATACTGAAACGCGCCATTGCCACTGCCCGCAAAGCACTGGCCAACGCTGCCATCGAGGTACCTCAGGCTATAGTTACCGGCACGGGGCTGGGTTGCATCGAGAACACAGAGATATTCCTCGATGCCCTCTGCCGCGAAGGTGAAGACCAGATGATGCCCACACGCTTCATGTCGTCGACCCACAACACCATGTCGTCAATCGTGGCCATCAACCTGCAGGCCCACGGCTACAACGCCACCTACGCCCACAACACAGTATCGTTCCAGAGTGCTCTGATGGACGCCCTGCTGCAGCTGCGCCGCGGTGCCGTCGGCAACGCCATGGTCTGCGCCCACGACGAAATGACCCCCGGCTACCACGCACTGCTCTGCAAGGGTGGCTACCTGGCTGGCAAGAAAGCCGCCGAGTGCGCCGTAAGCATGGTGCTGGCCAACGAAAACAACGGCCACGCCCTGTGCGAGATAGCCGGAATGCGCATGCTGCACCGCCCCACCGAGGCCGAGAAGCAACATGCCTTGAAAGAACTCCTTGCCGAATCTGAAATCACCGACTACCTGATGACAGACGGCTATCCAGAACTCTTCGGTGTCAACTACACCACGCCGGCCCTCGACATCTACGCTGCCGCCCATCTGCTTGTTGACAAGCCTATAGTAATACGCTACAGCGACGAAAACCATTATTCATTAATATTATTACGCCCATGTTCCGACTGCTGATACTCGTAGCCATACAGACCGCCTTCCTTGCCGGAGGCCAGGTGCTACTGAAAGTAGCCATGGCCCAACTGCCAAAGTTCAGCTGGACATGGAGCTACTTCAAAGCTGTAGCCACCGACTGGTGGTTGGCAGCCTGCGGCGTAAGTTTCGGCATTGCCACCGTGCTATGGCTATACATCCTCAAGCACTTCCCCTTCTCGCAAGCCTATCCTTTGACGGCACTGGGCTACATCTTCGGCATGGTGGCCGCCATACTCGTCTTCGGTGAGCACGTCCCTTTTGCCCGATGGATAGGTGTCGTTCTCATCGTCGTCGGATGCTTTTTTATCATGAAATAACACACGCCATGCACATTAGCAACAAGATACGCTCTTTTAACACACATAACACAATATAAATCAACAGTCAAGACACACCCCCTTCACATCTTCCTCACATCTCCCTCACATCAACATCACATAACAGCAAAAATGAAACGGACAAGACACCTCCTACTGGCTATGTTGACAGTCGCCATATCCATGGTTGCCCAAGCTCAAACTGCCACCCTCACGGGAGCACAGCGTGCCGAGGTACTGACATGCATTGCCGCAGCACAGCAGCCGAGACCCGGCAAGACGCTTGCCTACACCTTTGTGCAAACCAAGCACTCGCCGCTGCTGGCGCAGGATGCCGTGTCTAAAGGTAACCTCACCCTCAGCAGCGACCACACAATGCGTTGGCAGTACACCGAGCCGCAGGCATTTGCACTGGTTGTAGAAGGCGACTCGATATACACCGTCGTTGGCGGCAAACGCAACTTGCTGTCTGGAGCCAGCGGCAAAATGACACGTGGCCTGGCACAGATGATGATGCAGATGACCGATGGGGCAAGCCTGACAAACGACAAGCTATTCGAGACCACCCTCTCCGAAGAGGCCGGCATCTACCGCGCCACCCTCGTGCCCAAGCGGCGCGACATGAAGCGCATGATGCAGCATGCCGAACTCACTTTTGACCACAAGACGCTGCGCATCAAGAGCGTGCGCCTCATTGAGAAAGACAATAGTTACACACAGATTGATTTCACACAGCAATGAAGGTACTCGAAGAACTGATGAAAGTGGAGCGTGCGGCATTTGAGAATATCGACGACAGCCTGCGCGTTGCCGCCACCCTGTCGGCTCGGCGCGACAGCTCGGTATACAGCGGACACTTCCCCGACCACCCTGTCACCCCCGGCGTGCTTATGATTCAGGCTGTAGTTGAGTTGTTATCGCAGGCCACCGGCAAACACCTTAAACTGCAAAAGGTGAACAATGTCAAGTATCTGGCCATGATGGGACCCGACGATATCGACGACTGCACCCTGGCAGCCACCATCACACCTGACAACGTGGCCAGCGCAGCCTACACCAAAGCCGACAAGACATACGCAAAGATAAAATTGACATTAACAACTGTGAGCTTAAAGCTGTAAGTTTTAAGTGGCTGACGCAGCCCGATGGCAACCGCCCCACTTAAAACTCAATACTTAAAACTTAAAACTAAAAAAATGACCTACTGCACCGTCATACCGACCTACAACAACGCACGCACGGTGGCCGACATCGTGAAGCGCACGCTGGCGGTATGCCCACAGGTGATAGTAGTCAACGACGGCAGCACCGACGACACCCTCGCTGTATTGGAGCCGTTGAAAGACAAGATACAGTTGATAACCTACATTCGCAACCGCGGCAAAGGCCATGCCCTGCGCCTCGGCCTGGATGCCGCCCGCAAAGCCGGATACGACTATGCCGTCACCATAGACAGCGACGGCCAGCACCGCCCCGAAGAGATACCGCAGCTTGTGTCAGCCACTCAAGCAGCCAGGCAACTAGGCAACCAGGCAATCCTTGTAGTCGGCAGCCGCAACTTACAGGCCGACGGTATGCCTGCCGGCAACACATTCGCCAACCGATTCAGCAACTTCTGGTTCCGGGTGCAGACGGGCATCAACCTGCCCGACACACAGACCGGCTTCCGCCTCTACCCCCTCCATCACCTCCCATGTCTCGGCCTGATCACCGCACGATACGAGAGCGAGTTGGAACTGCTGGTATTCAGTGCTTGGCATGGCGTGAAGCTAGTGCCTGTAGGCATCAGCGTGAGCTATCCCGACGACCGCGTCTCGCATTTCCGCCCTTTCTGGGACTTCTTCCGTATCTCGATGCTCAACACAGCACTGTGCATCATTGCATTGGTCTATGGCTACCCAAGGATGATAATAACTAAACTCTTAACTCTTAACTCTTAACCCATATCTGCTATGACCAAATTGCTGCTCCGCATACACGACTACCTCACGGCCCACCGCCTGCTGGCCATAGTCAGCATGCTGGTGCTGCTGGCCGTGGGTGTGGTATTGGCGCTGCAGCTGCGCTACGAAGAAAATATCGCCGATTTCCTGCCACGCAGCAAGGATAACGTCAAACAGGCCGCCGTCTACAACGCCCTCGGCGACCAAGGTCAGATTACCGTCATATTCCGTCCCAGCAACGAAGCTGACGACGACGAGGTTATGGATGCCATAGACCTCTTTGCCGAAACATTCACTACTAGTCCTGTTCAGGCCCGTGCCGACGAGAGCGACGCCATGACTGCCATAGCCGCTGTGGGGAACCGTATAGCGTTATATCTCACACCCGACGACTATCGCCGCATCGACTCGCTACTGGCGCAGCCCGAGTATATTGCCACCTGCATGGGAAATGTGCGGCAAACCCTCTCTATGCCGTTGCCGCCTATGGTGAGCGACATGATTGTAGCCGACCCACTGAACCTCTTCTCCCCTGCCATGGGCCGCCTGCAGGCCCTCAGTCCCAGCAGTCGCTACGAGGTGCAGGACGGCTATATATTCGATGACAAAGGGAATGGTTTTGCCTTCCTGTCGAGCCCCTATGGCTCTAGTGACACCCGCCGCAACAGCGCTTTGGCCGACACACTCTATGCCGCCATCGACAGTATAAACAATGCATTGCAAGGCACAGTGACAATAAGCGCTGTTGGAGCACCATTGATTGCCGTCACCAACGCCACACAGATAAAGCACGACAGTTTCCTGGCCATTGCGCTGGCCGTGGTGCTGATAGCGATAATACTGTGGTTTGCCATGGGCCGCAAGCGCAATGTGCTGTGGCTGGGCTTTTCGGTGGCCATGGGCTGGCTGTTTGCACTTGCGGTGATAGCCATCTTCAAGACAGAGATATCCATAATCGTGGTGGGTATAGGCTCGGTGCTTGTCGGCATCGCTGTGAACTATCCGCTGCACTATCTGGAGCACCTGAAAGACCACCCCGACCGTCGCGAGACATTGCGCGAGATGGTGGAGCCACTTGTCACGGGCAACATAACCACCGTAGCGGCTTTCGCCTGCCTGGTGTTCGTCAAGGCCGAAGCCATGCGCGACCTGGGCCTCTTCGGTTCTCTGATGCTGGTGGGCACCATAGGCTTCACGATGGTATTCCTACCACTATGGGCAAAGGGCGGAAAACGGAGAGTGGAGAACAGTGAGCCGAGGACTGAGGTCAGTGTGCGGAAAACACCTGCGTGGGTATTCTGGACAATGGTTGCCATCACGGTGGTGTTGGGCTTTTTCAGCACACGTGTGGAGTTCGACTCAGACCTGCACAATATAAACTACATGACCGCCGAGCAGCATCGCGACCTCGACCTGCTTAGCGGCAGCGTGGACGAAGGCAACCTCACTTACGTTGTGGCCGAAGGGCACACACTCGAAGAAGCCCTCGCCAACAACGACGCCCTCAACATCGAAGGTGTGGCGGCACTGATGCCATCGCTTGAACGGCAGCAGGATGCCTTGACCAACTGGCAGCGTCTGATGGATGCCCATCCTGACTTGGCCGATGCCGTTCGCATCGAGGCCCGCAAGGCCGGTTTCGCCGATGGTGCCTTCAATCCTTTCCTTGACCGACTGGCAGCCACCTACACACCGGAAGCCTGCTCGCTCGACAGCGACCTCGGCCTGCTGGCCAAAAACTATATATTACCTACCGACACAGGCTACTACGTAGTGAACTACATTCAATCAAGCAATCAGGCACTGTCGGCCGAGCCGACGGCACACCATAAACAATCAAACAATCACAGTTTCTCCTTCACTCAGAAAGATGTCGGCAGCGGACTGGTGAATGCATTGAACGACGACTTCAACTACATCCTCTGGGTCTGCTCGTTCGTGGTATTCGTCTTCCTGTGGCTTGCGCTAGGCCGCCTCGAATTGGCTCTGATGGCATTCCTACCCATGGCCATGGGTTGGCTCTGGATACTGGGGATCATGGCCTTGACGGGCATCAAGTTCAACATTGTAAACATCATCCTGGCCACATTCATCTTCGGACAGGGCGACGACTATACCATCTTTATCACCGAAGGCCTATTGTATGAGAACGCTACAGGCCACCGCCGACTGAAGGAATACCGCCGCAGCGTGATAGTGTCGGCCTTGCTGATGTTTGCCGGCATAGGCACTCTTATCGTTGCCAAACATCCGGCCATGCGCTCGCTGGCCGAGGTGGCCATGATAGGCATGGGCAGCGTGGTGCTGATGGCCTGCGTGGTGCCGCCCATGGTGTTCCGCTGGCTGACGATGCGCAAAGGCGAAAAACGTCTGCGCCCCATCACCATCAGCCGCATACTCATCACCGTTGTGCCGCTGTTGGTATTCATAGTGTTCGCCTTTGTGGTGGCAACACCGCTCACACTACTGCTATTCCTGACCCCAGCCCCAAAGGACAAGAAGCGGATGCTCTACCATCGCTTCATCTGCTCGGTGGCACGGCTCGGTGCACGACTGATGCCGCGGGTGAAGTTTAACATCGAGAATCCTCACAATGAGGACTTCGGCAAACCTGCCGTCATCGTGGCCAACCATCAGTCGCACCTCGACCTGCTGTGTATACTGATGCTCAACCCAAAGATAATAATACTGACCAAGAACTGGGTTTGGCGCAATCCGCTCTACGCCCATATCATACGCTATGCCGAGTTCCTGCCCGCCGAAGCCGGCTACGACAAGCTTATGCCCAAGCTGCGCGACCTTGTGGGCCGCGGCTACTCAGTGATGATGTTCCCTGAGGGCACACGTACCCACGACGGACGCATAGGCCGTTTCCACAAGGGGGCCTTCATGCTTGCCGACGAACTGGAACTGCCGCTGCTACCTGTATATATCCACGGTGCCTACGACGTGTGGCCGCGCCATGAGAGCCTCATCACAGACGGTACCATCACTATCGCCGTCGGTGAACGTTGCCACAAGAACAACAAAGAAATGCGTGCACAGTTCGAGAGTGAGTTGTCAACCATGAACGAAAGACTGGAAACCAAAGAATACAAACTGCGTCTTGAGCGCTACAACTATTTATATAAAGGCCGCGAAGTGTGGCAAAGCAGACCAAGAGGATGAAAACTGCATGCATCATAGGAGGAGGCCTCGGAGGCCTGATGACCGGAGCCCTGCTGACAAAAGAAGGCTACCGCGTGACGGTGCTGGAGAAAAACAGCAACCTCGGCGGCGGTCTGCAAGGATTCATGCGCAAAGGTCACCTCATCGACCCCTGCATGCATGTCTTCGGAGGCCTGCAGCCCGGCGGAAACCTACGCGCCATACTGCAGCACCTAGGCATTCTCGACAAGATACATCTCAAGCCATACCACGACACCCTGATATGTGGCGACGAACGACTGACGCTGCCCTTCGGCCGCGACGCATGGATTGATGCCATAGGCGACGGAAAACACAAAGAAGAGCTGAATGAATACGTCGATGCCCTCTACCGACTGGCCGACAGCGAAGACCTCTTCAACATGCGGCCTTCAAACGGTGCACCTCACGAGATGGAGAATATATCTGCTAAAGAGCTGATTGAACACCATATATCAGACCTAGACCTGCGACAAAAACTCACTTTCATACTGCACCTCTACGACGGCCGTCCCGACTCACCGGCACTGCTGCATGCCCTCACCAGCGTGCTGCATATCGATGGCATATATTCGTTTGAATCATCTGCTTTGACTATGGCTCAGGCTCTTGCCGACATTATCACTACCGGAGGTGGCTGCATCCACACCGGCAGTCCTGTCTCCGCCATCGAGGCCGACGGCAGGCGTATAACCGCCGTGCTTTGTGGCGACGTGCGTCATACTGCCGACTATTATATCAGTGCCATATCCATTGAGGCACTACTCAACATCGCCCCCAAGGGGGCTTTCTCGCCAGCCTTCCGCAACCGCATCGCTGCGGCTGAGCAATGCTGCTCGGCATTCTGCATCTACGCTATCCTCAAGCCGCATACCATGAAACAGGATAATGCCAGCTACCATATTCTGCGCCGTGGCGCAAACCCATGGGAGATGACAACAACCCAGCCCGACCAGTGGCCGCACGACATGTTCCTCATGACCCGCTCCGACCGGGGCGATGAACATTATGCCGACACCATGACCATTGTGGCTCCAATGATGTTCGAGTACGTAAAACAATGGAAAGACTCCACCCTCGGACACCGCCCCGCAGAATACCGGCAATGGAAAGAGCGTATGACGGCGCAGGCCATGCAGATGGCTCAAGAGGCTCTGGGGCCCATCGAAACAGAATACATTGAGGCAGCATCACCCCTTACCGTGCGCGACTACAACGGCACCACACAAGGTACCTGCTATGGTATGCACACATCGGTAGACAACCTGGCATACACCACACTATCCACCCGCACCCGCATGGAGAACCTGTTCCTCTCCGGTCAGGATGTAAACTTCCACGGCATGGTGGGCACCTCGCTCACCGCCGTGCTTACCGCCGAAACAATAGTTGGACGCAACGTGATAGTGGACCAAATCAACAACGAAAAAAAACAAACAATATAACGATATGGATACTATTAAAATGAAACTTATCTACCCGAAGTGGAAGAAACTCCCTGGGCAGACAACATTCAACCTTCCTCCCCACGGCCCCGTGGCTTTTGCCGCCACCCTGCCCGAGTATGTGGACATCGACTTTGTCGACGAGAACGTCGAGGAGCTCAATTTCGACGACCCATGCGACATCGTAGCCCTCTCCACCATGCTCTCCACCCAGGTGAAGCGCGCTTGGGAGATTGCCGCCGAATACCACAAACGCGGCAAGACCGTCCTAGCCGGTGGCATCAGCGCCATGCTCCACGCCGAAGAATTTGTCAACCATGTCGACAGCCTATTCCTCGGCGAAAGCGAGGGACGCAGCGAACAAGTGCTCCTCGACTGGAAAGAAGGCAAGTTAAAGAAAGTATATAATTTCCTTGGCAAGCAGCCCCCCATCGAAAGCGTAGGTCCCTGCCGTCGCGACCTCTACAAGCGTGAGCTATACAACCATAAAGGCGTGCAGATGGTCGACCTCTTCCATGCCTCGCGAGGCTGCCGCTTCAGCTGCTACCCCTGCGCCGTGAGCTACCTCGGCGGCCGCAAGTTCCGCCCACGTCCCATCGACAAGGTAGTCGAAGATCTGGCAGGCATCGACAACAACCGTCTCTTCATCGTCGACAACTCGCTCGCTCAGGACAAAGAATGGGAGAAAGAACTCTTCCGCGCCATAGCGCCACTGAAGAAGAAATGGATATCCCACACCATCGAGGACGACCCCGAGGTGCTCGACCTCGCCGCCAAAGCCGGCGCATGGTATGTCTACCAAGCTGTTTACGACACCTCCGACTATATCAAGGAACGTGTGAAACGCTACCACGACAACGGCATCGGTGTCGAGGGCACCATCTTGTTGGGCCTCGACAACCAGACCGTCGACGACTGCAAGCGCCTCATCGACTTCCTAGGCGAGATTGACCTCGATTTGGCTGAGTTCACCATCATGACCCCCTTCCCCCACACTAAAGCCTACGATGACTACCTGCGCCAGGGACGTATCTTCGATTTCGACTGGAACCACTACAATGCCGGCCAAGTGGTCTTCAAACCTGCCCAGATGACACCCGACGAGCTGCAGGGCGTCTACGAATACGCATGGCAAAGCTTCTACAAGGACGAAACCCAAGAATCGAAGATGTTCCGCCTCTTCTGCAACGTAGCACTGCGCGAGATGAACGAAGGCACCTACCGTCCCCGCAACAGAGCCCTGGCCAACAAGAGCTTCGGCAAAGATGTGGACCGTAGTGTCAAAACGCACCAAAACGCTTTCTAAATTGACAAGCCATGAAAGTATCTGAATCATACTACGACGAATTGTTCCCATTCCTCGGCCAGTGGGACATGGAGTCCCTGTGCGGCCTCAAAATACGCACCGTCGACGACAAGACCTACGTCATCGTCACCGAACTCTATCAGGAGAACCCCGGCTCGTCGGTCACCTACACCGGCGAATACCTCAAGCAGCAGATCTGCAAGGCTAAAGGCCTCGACCCCAACAAGATTGTCTACCTCGAGTGCAATCCCAATACCAACTCCAAGCTGTCGTTCTACGACGAGGAGTTCTTCGAGGTTAACTTCTACGCAGAACCGCAGAACCGCTACCGCCGTCTCTCAGCCGACGAAGTTAAACATATCGTTGGCTGATGCGTCGCTACCTGCTCATAGTGCTGTTCCTTTTGGCCACTTCCGCAGCGGCACAGACCATCGTGCGCCTTCCAGGCACACCTGCCACGTTCGAGTGCTACCTTGCTCCACACTCAAGCAATCAAACACTCAAACACTCAAGCAATCTCTCTGTCGTCGTCTGTCCTGGTGGTAGCTACAGTTGGCTCGACTACCAAGTCGAAGGTGTCGAAGTAGCCCAATGGTTGCAAGCCCATGGCATCTCTGCCTTTGTGCTGCGCTACCGTGTGCAGGGTTGGTGGGCATGGGCCACACACTACCGGCTCCTCTTCCGTGGTCGTCAATACCCCGACCCGCTACGCGATGCCGAAGCCGCCCTCGACTGGGTCGCCACACATGCCGACAGCCTCGGCCTCGACCCAAAAGGCACAGGCATCATGGGTTTCTCGGCCGGTGGGCACCTCTCTATGCTCAGCACCTACACACGCCAGCCAGCCTTCGTGGCACCCATCTACCCTGTGGTCACCATGCGTCAAGACTGCTGCCACACCCGCTCGCGCCGTGCCTTGCTGGGTGAATATGGCCGCTGCAAGCAGACCATGCGCGACTCCCTCTCGCTCGAACTCCACGTGCGTCCAGACTGCCCGCCGGTATTCCTCGTCAACTGCGTCGACGACCCCATCGTCGACTACCGCAACTCCGTGCTGCTCGACAGCGCCCTCACCGCCAACCATGTTCCACATCGTTATATCCAGTACCAGACTGGCGGTCACGGCTTCGGCATGAGCGACACCAAAGGAACCGACGAATGCCGCCCCTGGCGCGACGAATTCCTCAAATGGTTAAAATCAATACTATGACCGATATAGAATTCCAGAAACCCGAAGAAATAAAAGCCTTTCAAGAAGAAAAGCTCCACACCGCGCTGCAATATCTCGCCGACCATTCGCCCTACTACCAGCGCATGTTCCGCAGCTACGGCATCGACATCCGCAAGATACAGCACCTTGAGGACCTCGTAAAGATACCCTTTACCGAGAAGAAAGACCTGCAGCTATTCAACGACGACTTCCTGTGCTGTCCAAAGGAAAAGGTGATTGACTACATCACCACCAGCGGCACCCTCGGCGACCCCGTCACCTTCGGCTGCACCGAGCTCGACCTGCAACGCTTGGCCTACAACGAGAAGAAAAGCTTCGAGTGCGCCGGCCTCCATCCGGGCAATATCGTCCAACTCATGACAACCATGGACAAACGTTTCATGGCCGGCCTCGCCTATTTCCTCGGCATCCGCGAGATGGGAGCCTCCATCATACGTGTAGGCAACGGCATCCCCGAACTGCAGTGGGACACCATCGAGCGTATCCATCCCGACACCATCATGTGCGTGCCGTCGTTCATCCTCAAGCTCATCAACTACGCCGAGGAGCACAACATCGACTACCGCAACAGCAGCATACGCCGCATCATTGGCATCGGCGAAGGACTCCGCGAGCAGGACTTTAGTCTCAACCTCCTCGGTCGCCGCATCAAGGAGAAATGGGATGTCGACCTCTTCGCCACCTATTCCTCCACCGAGATGGGCGCCACCTTCAGCGAATGCCCCTACGGCTGCGGCGGACACGTACACCCCGAGCTCATCATCGTCGAAATTATCGGCGACGATGACCTGCCCGTAGCCGATGGACAGCCTGGCGAGATAGTGGTCACCACCCTCGGTGTCGAAGGCATGCCCCTGCTGCGCTTCCGCACCGGCGACATAGCTGCCAAAATCACCGACCGCTGCCAATGCGGCCGCTACAGCTACCGCCTCACTCCACTCGTTGGTCGCAAGAACAACATGATCAAGTTCAAGGGCACCACCCTCTACCCTCCCGCCATCAACGACGTGCTCGACAACACCGACTACGTCACCGGCTACGTCATCGAGGTCTCCACCAACGATGCCGGCACCGACAACGTGAAAGTAAAGCTAAGCTTGCACCCCGACGCATCGGCCGACGCAGTCAAGCAACTAAAAGACTCTTTCCGCTCGCGCATACGCGTGGCACCAGATATCGAAGTGTTGCCTGCCGAAGAGATTCAGCGCATCAACTTCCCAGCCAAAAGCCGCAAGCCCATCAAATTCATCGACCTCCGCAAGAAATAACTGTGAGCCGTAAGCTGTAAGTGTTAAGTAGCTGACGCAGCCCGACGGCAACCGCCCCACTTAAAACTTAAAGCTTAAAACTTAAAACTCAAACAATATGTTCGACAATATCCGCCCCCTATACGACTCCGAGCTGCCCGAGGCTCTGCGCCAAATAACTGCCTCACAGCTCTTCGCCCCCATGGCCGCCTTCGTCTACCCGGGTGAAGACCCCAAGGCTGCAGCCAAACGCATCTGCGCCATACCAGACATCCACACCATGCAGGACACCGTCATGCGCGCCGCCATCGGACATATTGTCTCCTCCACCATTACCGACTTCACCCACAGCGGCACCGACCTCCTAGTCCACGGCCGCCCCTACCTCTTCATCTCCAATCACCGCGACATCGTCCTCGACGCATTCCTCCTGCAATACCTGCTCTTCGATTATAACGACCTCTACATCACCTTCGGCGCAAACCTCATGCAGGACCCCATAATTACCCTCATCGGTCGCGCCAACCGCATGTTCCGTGTCGAACGCGGCGGCACACCCAAAGAATTCTACCGCAACATGCTGCAGGTGTCGCAATACATACGCCAAGTTATCGTCGGCGACCAGCACTCCGTGTGGATAGCCCAACGCAACGGCCGTACCAAAGACGGCCTCGACCGCACCGAGGTGTCGCTTCTCAAAATGTTCGCCCTCAGCGGTCGCGCCACACGCGAAGCGCCTCTCATGCCCCTCAAAGCCCTCAACATTGTACCCGTCAGCATCAGCTACGAATGGGAACCATGCGACCTGCTCAAAGTCCGCGAACTCCACCTCCGCGCCATAGGCCCTTATAAGAAAGCCAAAGGCGAAGATATGAACTCCGTGCTCACCGGCATCATGCAACCCAAGGGTCATGTGCACCTCAGCGTCAATGCGCCCCTCACCGACGAAGAGATAGACCGCTGCTCGGCAACCGACAGTCCATTCGAAAACCTCGCCGCACTCATCGACCGCCGCATCACCACCGGCTACCGTCTGCACCCCACCAACTATCTGGCCTACGATCTCGTGCACCACACCACCCACTTCGCCGACCACTACTCCCCCGCCCTCAAAGAGCAGTTCCAGCAGCGCCTCGCCACCATTCCCGATGCCGAGAAAACAATCCTACTCGACATCTACTCCAACCCCGTCGGCCAGCAATACCCGACACTGATATAAAACAGAGGAAGCCAGACATCAAGTCTGGCTTCTTCTTTCTCAGCGGAGAGACAGGGATTCGAACCCTGGGACCAGCAAGCTGGTCAACGGTTTTCGAGACCGCCCCGATCGACCACTCCGGCATCTCTCCAATAGGTCTGCTTTTTGCGAAAAGCGGGTGCAAAAGTACTAACTTTTGGCGACATGGCCAAATTTATTTTACAACTCATTCATTATCGTACCATTGGCAGTAATCTCCATACGCATCCCGTCGGTAGCGATAATACTCTCGGCGAACTCTTCACGGGCCTGCTGCAACAACACGTCGGGCTCTTTGTAGCGGGCACTGAGGTGCGTCAGCAGCAGTTGTTTCACCCCTGCCTTCTGCGCCAGCCGACCTGCCTGACCGGCGGTCAGATGCTTGCGCTGCTCGGCCAACTCGGCCAGCTCGTTGGCAAAGGTACACTCCAGACACAATAATCCGGCACCGGCAATATGCGGCAGTATAGCTTCATCATAAGCCGTGTCACAGCAGTATGCGTATATGAGCGGCGATTTGTCGGTGGCATACGGCGACGGCACAGTTGCTATGCGAAAGCCGTAGGTGGGCACGCTATGGTCGATGCGGAAAGCATCCACGGTACATTTGTTGTTCTCGAACACCCTCTGCTCGCCCTCCTCGAAGTCCATCTCGCGCCAGTCAATGGGGTATTCTATATGGTTGCCGGTAAGTTCGAAGATGGTCTCTATCACCTGCTTAGCACCCTTTGGCGCCACAATGGTGGCAGGCTCGGTGCGACCACAGAGATGCATGGTAGAGAGGAGGCCCGGCAGGCCGAAGAAATGGTCGCCATGCAGGTGCGAGATTACGATGGTGGAAATCGACTGCAACTTCAGGTGATGCTGGCGTATGCGGTCCTGCGTGCCTTCGGCGCAATCGATAAGCAGCTTGAAGCCCCGTATGTTGAGCACCTGCGCCGAGCAGTGGCGCTTGCCCGTCGGCGATGCCGCTCCAGAACCCATTACAGTGAGGTAGATGTTCATGCTCTTTGGAATTGAGGAGTTAAAGAAGTTAAAGAAGTCATAGAAGTTAAAGGAGTTAAAGACAATGCCGACCAACGCATTTGTCTTTTAACTTCTAGCGCGAAGCGCGATAACTTCTTCAATTCTTTAACTTCCATTAATATGACTATTGTTTCTTTATCAACGACGACAACCAGAGGAGCAGCATCGTTATACCGCCGTTGACCAGCAGGATGGCGAAGCCGAAGTCGAAGCCCGCCCAGCGGTTGCAAGCCATGTTGAGTAGGTAGGACGCCACTGGCGACAGCACCGCAATCACCGGCACCCAGCTGTCGCGCGCACGGCGCTTGGTGAACAAGCCATAGGCATAGAGACCCAGCAGCGGCCCGTAGGTGAAGCCGGCAATCATAAACAGGGTGTCGATGAGCGAATCGTTGTGGAACGGTCGGAAGGCGATAATCACCAACAGGTAGAGCAACGCAAAGCATACATGGACAATCCTGCGGATAGTCAACCTGGAGTGCCGGGGAGTGCTGGGGAGTGCTGGGGAGTGCGAGACGTTACCATTGTCCTTGCACTTCTCCGCACTACCTTGCACTACTTTGTACTCCTCTTTATCAAATCCAAGGAAGTTGTAGCAGAAGGTCGTCGTGAGGGCCGTAAGGGTGCCGTCGGCACTGCTGTAGCCTGCCGCCACCATGCCCAGGACAAAGACCACTGCCGTGAAGCCGCTCAGCGAGAAGGCCACCGACGGGAATATCTTGTCGGGCACCACCGTGCCAGCCTCGTTAACCGGAAGGGCGAAGCCCGTCTCCGAAGCGTATGCCAGCAAGGCGGCACCGAGGCAGAGGAACAGGATGTTGACCACGATGAAGAGCATGCTGCTGGTCATCACGTTCTTCTGTGCATCGCGCAGCGTCTTGCAGGTCAGGTTCTTCTGCATCATGTCCTGGTCGAGGCCCGTCATGGTGATGGTAATGAACATGCCGCTCAGTATCTGCTTCCAATAGTATTTAGGCGCCGTAGGGTCGGTCTCGAACATGCGCGTATAGCCCTTGTCGGCCGAACTCTTCAACAGCTCGCCGAGGCTCATATCCAGATTGTTGAGGATGGCAACAACAGTTACGATTGCCGCCAGCAGCAGGAAGGTGGTCTGCAGCATGTCGGTCCACACCACCGTCTTGATGCCGCCGCGGAAAGTATAGAGCAGTATGATGGCAATGAACACCACCGCCGGCACCCAGAACGGGATGCCCCAGGCTCGGAACACGAACTCGTAGAGCACAAAGACCACCAGGTACATCCTCAGCGCCGACCCCAACAGGCGGCTAAGGATGAAGAAGATGGCCCCCGTCTTCTCGCTCACTTTGCCGAAACGGTCGCCCAGGTAGGTATAGATAGATGTGAGGTTGAGCTTGTAGTAGAGCGGCAGCAGCACCAGTGCTATGGCAGCATAGCCAAGCACATAGCCGAACACCAGCGGCATATAGGTCCAGGCGCCGTTGTACACGCCGCCCGGCACCGACATGAAGGTGACGCCCGAGAGCGACGCCCCTATCATGCCATAGGCCACCACGAACCACGGCGACCGCCGTCCGGCGCGGAAGAAAGCCTCATTGCCCTTGGCGCCACGCCGGCCGGTGAGCCACATCACCAGAAACAGCAACACAGTGTAGGCGGCAAAACACAATAATATAGTGAGTTCCATAAAATAATCATTGTATATAGTCTTGCAAAGATACACAAAAAAAAGGGATTTATATACCTGTCGACAGCAAAATGCCGATAATTTGACAAAGCTATGCAACTATCAGGGAAAAGGAGTTGAAGCGAGGATTGAAAAACCACGAATACGCCCTATAGGGGTGCTCTGTTCTTCGGTTGTTCTTCGATTGTTCTTCGATTGACTATCGAAGAACAATCGAAGAACAGACGGTAAACAATTGAAAATTAAGGTCGCTTTTCAGCATCTCTGATCAAAGCCCGGTGCCCTACCGCAGCACCTCGATGACGCCGTTGCGGCGGACGATGCCGCAGGCGGTCTTGCCGAGGAAGCGGAAGAAGTAGGTGCCGTCGGGGCTGGCGGTGGCGTTGGGGTCCCAGAAATCTTCGTGGCGACTGATGTCGCGGGCGTGGAACACCTGTACGCCCCACTGGTTGAAAATCCACACCTCGTTCATGGGATAGAGCCCCAGGTCGACGAGGTTGACCACCTCCCAGCGATCGTTCACGCCATCGCCATTGGGGGTTACAAGGTTTGGAAATTCGAGCCAGGCGGTGACGATGGTGACGGTGTGGGTGGTGGTGTCGACGCAGGTGTGGGTGATTGTCAGAGTATCTGTCAGTGTGATTGATTGGGTGCGGCTGGCGGCGAGGGTGACGTCGAAGTCGCCACGCGGCAGGTCGCCCTGCCATTGGTAGACAGGCGAGTGCTCGTCGAGGGTGTCGGTGGTACCTTCGGTGGTGGCGATGGTCCATTGCCACTGGCAGTCGGCCGGCTCGGTATAGTTGCTGAAATCGGCCTCGGGGCAGACGTCGGCGGGATGGAACGGGAGCCACGAGAACTCGGCCTTGGGCGACGGAAAGACATAGATGGGCCACACGAGGGTGTCGTTGCAGCCGTGGATGTCGGTGAGCATGAGGGTGGCCGTAGCTTCGTAGTAGGGTTCGTCGAAGGGATATTGCAGAGTGCCTTCGCCGCTGGCGACGGTGTCGGCCGAAAGTGTCCATCGGTGGGAGACGATGTCGGGTGTGGTGTCGCGCAGGTGCAGTGTGGCGGGGGCACAGCCCTTGAGGGGCATAGTGTCGGCCCAGTGGATGCCGTCGAAACTGTAAGAAGCCCCGATGTCGACGATAGTGTCGCGCTGGACGATAGAGACATGCACCAGGCTGTCGCAGCCCTCTATGGTGGCCAGCAGGGTGTCGAACATCGTAGGACCACCATAGTCGACGCCGCGATATAGGAACGGGCGCCCAGGACAGACAACGATTGTGTCGGAGAGGTTGTACTCGGGATGGACGGTGAGAAACAGGCGATAGGTGCTGTCGCATCCGGCGGCGTTGGAGTAGATGATGTCGGCAACGGTGTCGTAGGCGAAGGAGGCACCACGGTAACGGAAGTGGTCGCAGGCCACGGCGACGGTGTCGAATAGGAACGTGTCGAGCACGGTGAGATTGAGCAGGCGAAGGCTGTCGCAGTCGATGGGCAGCACATAGGAGCCTGCGGTGGCGAAGATGGTGTCCATGAAGAGGAGCGTGTGGTTGGCGCAGATGCTTGAGTCGACAGTGTCGAAGGCATACTGTAAGCGGAGTTGCTGTGTAATGGTGTCGTGGCAGTTGCCGCCGGAGAGTGACGCCACAAGAGTGACGGTATAGGTGCCGCTGTCGGGGAAAAAGACCACGGGGTTGCGGAGAGTGGAGGTGCCGAGCGCCCCGAAATCCCAGAACACCGAGTCGCAGGCAGTTGTGGTGTCGTCGACAAGGTGGCTACGGTCGTGAAAGTCGACACGGAAGCGGCAGTTGTCGCGACTGACGGTGTAGTCGAAGTCGGCCTCGGGGAAAACGAGACGCGACACGGCGCTAAGGGTAACTACACATGTGGAGTCGCCGATGAAGGAGAGGTCGCAGTAGTAGGTGTGTCCGTCGGCAGGCAGGTCGGCGCTACGCGAAGTGGACAGCACCTCGTCGGAGTCATCACGTCGCCAGCTGTAGTTGAAACCCTCGGGGGCTTCCACATGGTTGAACTCGCCTTCGGAACAGGTGGAGAAAGCAATATGTTTCTTGGCACAATGGAGATTGTAGTAGGCATAGCCGAAATGGGCGCCCTGGGCGCAGTCGTAGGTGGTGAGACGGAGCATGACACTCTGCCCATGGTAGGCCGAAAGGTCGATGCCAACGATGGTCCAGTCTTTCCATAGAAGGAGCTGTCCGTTGTAGCTTTGTACATTCCACCCAAGACTGGAATTGGCCACAAAATCGTATGAGTTGCAACTGGCAGGTTCTATGAGGTTGCCGTTGGCGTCGAGCATCTCGATACGGAAACGGGGCTGGTCGGCAAGGGTGTGGCTTGGGTCTTGCATGACAGCGGCGTACTTGAGGATGAGCATATCGAAGTCGGTGGTGTCGACATCGATATTGTAAAGCATGGCTTCTGCTTGGGTACCTACCAACTGGTTGCCGAGACGTACGGAATGGTCGTCGCCGGGAGGAACTATGCGCAGCTGCGGCCCCACAACAGGGTCGGTGGCCGTGGTGTCGGTGCATACAAGGTGACGGGTGCTGAGGTCGTTACCTGACACTATGCCAACAGCATTGTACGGATTCTCATAAAAGCCATAGTACGGCGTGACCTTGGTGGAGAAAAGCTTACGGGTGTCGACACAGTTGCTGCTGTCGCACTCGGGACGGATGATGCTGAGGGAATGTATCTGGGAGCCGGCAGATGTTCCGCAGTCGCCCGAAGTACCGCAGTCGAAAGATATCGAAATGCTATAGCTGATATTCTCATACAACTGCAACGTGAATGTGCCAATACCGCTATATGTATTGTTGAACAAGACATTACCACCAACGACAGAAACAATGACATTTACCGTGGGATTGCCGATGGCATTCCATGTGAATTTGACAGGAGGAAGAACCGTGTCGCAACCTCTGTATATGGCCACATAGCCACCATTTGTATTCAACAAATCATAGTTCGTGCTGCGGAAGTCCCACATCATGCAGCCGCTTGACGTAACACGTATGTCGTCAACATAGGCATAACTACCAGAGGTTTTGTGGAATGCAATGTAATGGTCGCTCTGCGGAGCCGACGAGAGATCGACAACATACCGTTGCCATTGACCGATCTCTTCCTCGGGATTCAGCGTTATGCAGTGGAATGTCGTATAGTCGGTGGGGTCGGTCATAGTGCCCACTTCGATATACGCGCCATTAATGGCCCAAAACTGCATATATGCGCCATCGCTGAATGTGTACGACATATAAGGCATCGAGACATAGAAATCCTGGTTACCAGTAAGAAATAATGCTTTAGGAGAAGTATGTGACATCGAGTTTACATATGCATCGTTAGCATATGTATGAGAATATCCTGCACCGGTGGCAATCGTCCACCCACTCGGCATTTGGTTGACCGGCACATCGGCAAAAGTGATGCAGATATCGAGCTGTCCGCGCGCAACAGCCGCCAGCAGGAGGAATGCCAGCAGCAGGAGGGTTCTATGTGCAACGCGGAGCATGTTGAGTTATGAGTTTTAATTTCTTATCACCTCTATCACGCCGTTACGGCGGACGATGCCATAGGGGCTGCGGGCTTGGAAGCGGTAGTAGTAGGTGCCGTCGGGGCTCGAGGTGGCGTTGGGGTCCCAGAAGTCCTCGTGTCGCCGCATGTCGCGGGCATGGAACACCTGCACGCCCCATTGGTTGAATATCCACACTTCGTTCACAGGGTAGAGCCCCATCTCGACAAGGTTCTTCACCTCCCAGCGGTCGTTCTGCCCGTCGCCGTTGGGGCTGACGAGGTTGGGGAACTCGAGCCACGAGGTGACAATCTGTATTGTATGGGTTGCGGTGTCGACACAGGTGTGGGTGATTTCCCTAGTGCCTGATTGCTTTATCGCTTTATCGCCAGAATAGATGATTGTCTGTGTGAGATTGGCGGCAAGGGTGACGGCCATTTCGCCTTGCGGCAAGGTGCCGCTCCAGCGGTAGAGGGGCGAGAAGTCGGTGAGGCTGTCGGTATCGCCGTCGGCGGTCTCTATTGTCCACAGCCAGCTGCAATGGTCGGGCTGCGAATAGTTTATCAGTTGCACCTCGGGAGCCATGTCGGTGGGCCGTGCGGGGTCCCACACAAAGGCGGCCTCGGGGTTGGGGAAGACGAAGAGGGGCCAGCGCAAAGTGTCGGCGCAGCCACCAAGGCTGCCGACAGCGAGAGTCAGCTCGGTGGCGAGAATGCTGTCGCTGTTGTCGAAGGTGAACTGTGCCGCCCGCGAGGTCGCGCCTACGCTGTCGGCGAGCAGCCAATGCCACGAGGCGCTGCCCTCGGACGAGTCGACGACGTGGAGCGTCTGTCCGCTGCAGAGCACTATGGGAACCGTGTCGACCCACTGGCGTATGTCGACACTGTGGAAAGCGCGGAGCTGGTAAGCGCTGTCGCGCTGCACAAGGGCTATGTGCAGCAGCGAGTCGCAACCGTCGACGGTGGTCATAAGGGTGTCGATGGTGACAGGACCGCCATAGTCGATGCCGCCATACACAAACGGGTTGCCGGGACATATCACAAAGGTGGCGGAAATCTCATAGGTGGGTGCTTCGACAGCAACCAGCACCACCGTGCTGTCGGCTCCATGGCTGTCGGTGTGCAGAACGGTTATGCTGTCCGGCCCAAGGAAGGTGTGCCCCTCCCACTCCACCGGCCACTGGCCGGGGCAGAAGCGGCGCACGTGGCGCACCGTCTGGTTGGGCCAGACATGCAGCATGTAATGCAGCGTGGTGTCGCAGCCAGAGGCGGCAGGGATGGTTATGGTGGTGTCGGCTGCGCCGTTGAAAACAATGCCGCGCCATGTGTGCGGCAGCTCGTTTTCCACCACGGTGTCGCGCACCTCGGCGTAGGGTCCTGCCAGCACCCGGCGGCTGATGGTTTGGATGCAGGCGGGGGTGAAGCGGTCGATGAGGTCGCAGTGGTAGAGGCTGCCGTCGGCGCTGACGGTGATGCTCTGCACTGTGTCGATGGTGGCGGTAGCGCCGTCGCGGTACCAGCGGTAGCGGAAGCCGTAGGGGGCGACGAGAGTCATACTGTCGCTCTCGCAACTGCCCACGGCATCATGGCGCTTCAGGCACTCGAAGTTGTAGTAGCCGTAGCACCAGCGGTTGTTGACGACGCCGTCTGCGGCGGTGACGCGGAGCCTGACACGCTGCCCATGGTAGGCGCTAAGATCGAAGGCCATGCCGGTGAAATTGCGCCGCCTGTACATGCTGTTCATCTCGTCCCACCCCGTGTTGTCCCACATGTCGATGTAGAAGCGGTTGCATCCTTCGGGCTGCAACTGTGCCATGGTGTCGTCGAGCAATTCAATGCTGAACCATGCTGGGTGCAACGTATCATTGTGGTGGGCCATCTCCGGGCCTTGGAAAGTTCCGAAAGCCATAGCCACGGTGTATTTCATCACCAGCAGGTCGGCCTCGTTGGTGTCGACGGTGATGGTGTAGAGCATGGCGTCAGTCTCCCAGTCGCCCAAGCGGTTGCCTAGACGTAGGGTTCTAGTGTCGCCCGGCGGTATGGTCCGAGGGAAAACCATCATGCCGCTTGTAACCTCGGATCCCTGATTGGTATTGACGGTGTGCGAGCCGGCGTAGATGCCCGACACACCCTGCGAGGTGTTTGTGTAGGTGCCGGTGAGGAGGTAGGGGTCGATATAGGTCCCGTGGTAAGGAACGGCCATGGAGGAGTTGTAGTCGGTGATATCGGGGCATGAGCCCTCACGGTAGCGATAGATAGTTGCCGAGGAAAAGGGCTGTATGGGCATGCAGCCTGAATAAGGACATTGGGCAATGAGCGAGGCGGTATAGCTGCTGCCGGGGTTGCGGGCAAAGGTGTAGCTGTTGCCTGCAATGTCGTGTTCCACCCCGTTGATATTGAGCGTCACCGTCGGCGAGCCTGCCGACTGCCATTCCAGGCGTACCGAGTCGGCTCGGTTATCGGCCACCCGCAAACCCCAGACGGCACAGGGCGACGAGGTGAGGTGTATGTCGTCGATAAAGAAAGTGCCGTCGCCGGCGAATATGTCGTGCCCGAAGAATGCAATCCGCGCCCCTGTGGGCACCGAGGAGAGGTCGACAGCAAAGAAATGCCACTGCTGACTCCAGCCGTGGGCGGTGGCGAGGAGGTGAAACGTGCTGCTGTCGGAAGGGTTGGTCAGGTAGCCAACGGACAGATAGTCGGTATTCAGGTGCGGATAGTACCAGAAGGTCATCCACACACCGTTGGCGGAGTAGTTGATGCCCGCGTCGGGCATGATAGCATAGCAGGTGCAACCGTTGATCTGCATCGCCTTGCTGCCGGTATGTACAATATTTGACTGGACACCCACGTAGTGGTAGTCCAGGTTCGGCAGCGCACCCCAATACATAGGGCGCGAGTTGTCGTGCCCATCCTCGAAATCGTAGCATATCTCCACCTGGGCACATAGCGCGAGCGGCAGCAATAGCAGCAGCCACAACAAGCCCATGTATCCTATACGACGAATCATTTTATATTAGACGCGGAACACGCTGTTTTGTTGTCAAAAATAACAGCATTTAACATTATTTAACGCGCGTGCATATTTTTTTAAAGAAAAACACAATAAACGGAGACAAGATGCGTTAAATGAGGGTGTAATTATATATAGACATGAAGAAAGCTAACAAAATACTGGCACTTGTTGCCGCCATTGCCATCAGTGCCTGCGCCTATGCCCAGACGGGGCGCGACCTGCAGGACGACGAGCTCAAGGGCGATGTGAAACGCGTCGACGCCGTGATGTACGAAGCCACCTACGACCTCAACGACAACCTCGTCAACGGAGATCAGCTGGAGCACCTCATCACCGAATACCGCCAGAACGGCCAGCGTCGCGCACAGACCTACCTCTCGGTGGCCGAGGACATCATCTTCCGCACGCGTTACAAACACGATGGTTTCGGCCTCACAACCCTCGAGCATGTGGTCGACAACAAGGACAACGTCATCGGACGCACCTACTACATCTACGATGCCGAACACACGCTGACTGAAGTTTACGTCGAGGATGCCGAGCGTCAGATAGAGAGCCGCATGCTGCTCAAGCACGACGCCCTGGGCCGCATCAGCCAGCGCAGCTACAACGACCATTACAACGATGTGTTCAAACGCGAGGTATACGTCTACAACCCAGACGGTTCCATCAACAAGGCTGTCGTATACGACCGCTCGAAGAAGAAAGTGCAGGAGAAGCGCTGGGAATACGACGAGCAGGGCTATATCACCAGCTACACCCTCTACGACTACACCGAGGAGGAACCCGAGATGTTCATCACCCTCTACAAGCGCGACTACGACGCCCACGGCAACTGGACCAAGTGCACCGAGTACGAACTGCTCGGCGACCGCATGGTGCCCAACTACACCACCGTCCGCACCATCGAGTATTTCTAGCATTGCATCACAGTCAATTTTATACTTACAGAAGCATTACAGAAATGATGGAAACAAACAGAAATTTCTGTAATGCTTCTGCCTTTTCTGTCCCTTTCTGTAATAACAAATAATATCTGTAAATGAAATGCGGATTCGTAAATATAATTGGTAACCCCAACGTCGGCAAATCTACGCTGATGAACGCCCTAGTGGGTGAGAAACTCAGCATCATCACCTCCAAGGCCCAGACAACACGCAAGCGCGTGATGGGTATTGTAAACGGCCGCATCAGCGAGCGCCATCAAGCCAGCCTGAATGGCCGAGCGCCAGAGGCCGTGGGTGCAGCCAACGGGGATGATTTCCAGATTATCTACACCGACACCCCAGGCATCGTCAACCCCGCCAACAAGCTGCACGAGCAGATGATGGGCTTCATAGGCACCGCCCTGCAGGACGCCGACCTCTTCCTGCTCGTCACCGAAGTGGGCGAGAAATTCAAGAATCGCCACGTGCTGCAGCGTGTAATCGACAGCGACACCCCAGTCATCCTTGTCATCAACAAGATAGACCTCTCCGACCAAGCCACCATCCAGGAGAAGATTGCATACTGGCAAGCCGAGATACCGCGCGCCGTCATCGTTCCCTGCTCGGCCACCGAGGGATTCAATGTCGACAAGATCTTCGACCTCATCCTCGATCGTCTGCCTGAGCACCCCGCCTACTTCCCCACCGACGAGCTCACCGATCGCACCATGCGCTTCTTCGTCAGCGAGATAGTGCGCGAGAAGATACTGCTCTACTACCAGAAAGAGATACCCTACAGTTGCGAGGTGGCGGTGGAAGCCTACGAAGAGCGTGACGGCATCGACAACATCTCGTGTCTCATCTACGTCGAACGCGAGAGCCAGAAGGCCATACTCATAGGCCACCAGGGCAAAGCCATCAAGAAACTGGGCATCGAAGCCCGCAAGGACATCGAAGAGTTCACCGGCAAGAAGTGTTTCCTGAGCCTCCACATCAAAGTCCTCAAGGACTGGCGCAACAGCGACCGAGCCCTGAAGAGCTTCGGCTACGTGCTGGATGATTAATGAAACTTATTTATAAAAAAATTGAGGGGCAATCCGAATGGATTGCCCCTCTGTGTTGATGGTTGTCGTTGTCGTCGATTACTCGGCAGCAGCCTCGCCTTCGCCCTCATCGGAGGTAGCGCTGGCGCGGGTGCTCATGACGTTGACCACCTCGGCGCTCTTCGGGTTGAGAATCTCATAACCCTCACAGGCGATGTCCTGCACGCGGATGCGCTGGTTGACATCGAGGTTGGTGATGTCGAGGAGAACCTCGCTGGGCATGTTGGCGGGAACAGCCTTCACGTTGAGGCGTTTCTGCTTATAAGCCAGCTTGCCGCCCTTCATGACACCCTTCGAGGTGCCGGTGGTGTGCACGGGGATGGACATCACGACGGGCTTGCCATCGGTCAGTTCGTAGAAGTCAGCATGGTAGACAATCTCGGTCACGGGGTGGAACTCGATGTCTTTCAGCATGGCCATGTGGTCGGTGCCGTTGATGGTGATCTTCTGGAAGCAGGGTTCGGGGTTGAACAGAATGCGCTGGAAGGCAGTCTGGTCGACGCTGAACATAATCTGCTCGCCCTTACCGTACATGACGCAAGGAACCTTGGCGTCGCGACGCAGAGCCTTAGCATCCTTTTTCCCTACGTTCTCGCGGAGAGAACCGCTCATTGATACTACTCTCATTGTTTTAATGTGTTAATTTGTTAATATGTTTTTTTGTTAACTATTAGTCAATGTGTGGCCTGCGCAAGCGACTGACGCATCTACGCATTAACACATTCACTCATTAAATTATCCATTTATTTCGTTCATGCGGTGGATGACACCTTTACGATGCAGGGTGGTCTCGTAGAGGTTGTCGAGGCTCTCGTAGTTGACCACGCGGCGGATGGCCTCGGCCAGCAGCCAGTCGCAGCTAAGAACATGGATCTTGCTGCTCTCGCGTTTCAAGGGGATCGTGTCGGTGGTGACAAGCTCCTCAAGCTCCGAGGCTTCGACCTTCTCAATGGCCTGACCGCTGAGCACGGGATGGGTGATCATGGCGCGCACGCTCTTGGCGCCGCTCTCCTTGATGATACCGGCGGCCTTGCAGATGGTGGTGCCCGTGTCGATAATGTCGTCGAGCAGGATGACGTGCTTGTCCTTCACATCGCCAATGAGACGCATTTCGCCAATCTCGTTGGGCTTGTTGCGGTGCTTATAGCAGATGACGAAGCTGTTGTTCAAGGTCTTGGCATAGACGCCGGCGCGCTTGCTGCCGCCCATGTCGGGACTGGCGAACATCACATCCTCGATGTCGAACTTCTCGCGGATATAGGGCATGAAGAGGCTCGAGCCGTAGAGGTGGTCGACGGGAATATTGAAGAAGCCCTGAATCTGGTCGGCATGGAGGTCCATGGTGATGACGCGGTCGACTCCGGCCACGCTGATCATGTCGGCGATGAGCTTCGATGCTATAGGCACATGGGGTTTATCTTTGCGGTCCTGACGGGCGAAACCATAGTAAGGTATCACGGCGACAATCTTCTGAGCCGAGGCGCGCTTGGCGGCGTCGATCATCATCAGCAGCTCGAAGAGGTTGTCGGTCGGGGGGATAGTGCTCTGGATGATGAACACGATACCGCCGCGGATAGTCTCTTCGTAGGAAGGCTGAAATTCACCGTCGGCATACTGGAAAACGGTCGAGTTACCCAGCGGGATGCCATAGATTTCCGCCACGCGGCGTGCCAGGTTTTCGGTTGCGCGACCGGCGAAAATGAATACTTTGTCAGAACGCATGCTGTTCATTATAGTATTGATTTAAGGTATTTTATAATGTTTTAGAATCTTTTCTTACTATCTGAAAACGAGTGCAAAAATACGAATTTTTATTGGTCTGGCAAAAAAATATTTTACCATGTCGAAAAAAGTGTGTAATTTTGCACCCGATTTCGACACCTGCCCTGGTGGTGGAATGGTAGACACGGTAGACTCAAAATCTGCTGCTCGCAAGGGCGTGAGGGTTCAAGTCCCTCCCGGGGTACAAAACGGCGGTCGCAAGACCGCCTTTCTTTTTGCCATAAATTACACATTTTAAGCATATTATAAACATAACTGACGCATTATCAATAGTCACGTTATTACCCATTTTTACCCGTTATTTACCCCCTTTTCCTCAAAATGTTTTCCAAATGTTTTCCACGGAAAACAATTACCAAAAACAACATTATGCATTTGGATAACATTGAGTAACAACGAGTAATGAACATTTCAAATACCACCAGATTGTTTCATATTGAATCATTTTCCTCAAAATGTTTTCCATATCGTTTATTTTTCGTAATTTTGCAACCCTGAAAGACATAAAATAGATAATTATGGCAAAGAGTAAAAGTATCCTGATCAGCGGTAATCCTTTTGTGCAGATTCGCGACACAAAAGAGGGTGACAAGTATACTATGCGCCTTGTGTACAATCTTGGCGACATATATGAAGTGGATGCAAATGGAAATAGGAGACGTCGCCAGCAATGGAAATACGAGAAGCTGAACTTGTGGCTTTGGAACAAGAAACACCTCTCCCCCGCCGAAAGCGAGCATAACCGCGTGGCAAAGGAAGCCGCAAAACTTGTTCGCGAAGAGCGTGAACGACAATTCTTAAGCAAAACCCAGGGATACACTTTTGCCGTTGACCGCAACAAGATAAACCTCTACGACTGGATGGAGGATTACATCAAAGAGTATGTCAAAGCCGATGAAAGGGTAATTAGACTCTCCATAAAACGTTTCCGCGCGTTCATTGATAGTAATAAGAGATACGCCATCTTCTCAAAATGCATACATCCCGACCAGCTCACGCCAGAAATGGTAGAAGCTTTCGTCGACAAATTGGAAGCCGACTGTCGGGGTGAAGGGGCGAAAACACTCTACAAGCGATTTAAGAAGATTATCACCGCAGCCACAAAGCAGGGAATATTCCTCGACAATCCGTGCGATGGTATATCCGCGAAGGTGGAAGATGAAGGAAGATTGAAAAAGGATGTGCTGACAGCCGATGAAATCACACGGCTCATCCAATGCAAATTCGACCGTCAGAGCGACGATGTACGACGAGCATTCCTATTGTCGCTTTTCACGGGATTGCGATACTGCGACGTGAAAGAGCTGCGTTATCGCAACATCAACTACGAGGAATGCACCCTCACATTTCAACAACAGAAGACCAAACGTACCAACACTGTACCTCTGAGGCATGACCTCATCGCCCTGATAGGTCGCGGAGAACCCGACCAGCTTCTTTTCCACGTAGGCAGCCCTACCGCCTGCAACAAGGCATTGCAACATTGGGTCGAACGTGCTGGCATCAACAAGCATATCACATGGCATTGCGCCAGACATTCATTCGGGGCACTCACCTACTATAATCTCAAAGACCTCCGCGCCACCAGCGAGCTCCTCGGGCACGCCGACACCAAAATCACCCAAATCTACACCAAGGTATTCGACGACCGTAAGAGAGAACTGGTCGATAGTCTTCCTGCCATTGAATAGCCTCCCATTTTCTGTAAAATTGCTCTACAAACAGTCTTTTTGCAGAAAAAAGAGAGGCTGTTCCCTATGTAAAAATTAGTTAAAAAAAGCGTTTTTTTTGACGTTTTTCGCACTTTGTTTTGGATGAAAAATAATCATCCAATCTGTATCTATTTGTTTTCCAAATTAATGTGTACTTTTGCCGCCGACTTAACATCAATAGGCAACAATAATCAACAACCAAAAATAACACATTATGGAAGACATTATGACCTTTTCGGCAGCGTGTGAGTTTCTAGGCATCACCGCAAGACAGATGTACGGTTACACTGGGCGAAAACTCATCCCTTACTACAAACCGACCGGACGGCACATCTATTTCCGCAAATCCGAGCTTGTAGAGTTCGTGACCGCCAACCGCATTGCCACCGCAGCCGAGGTGGAAGCACAAGCACAGCAACTGGCACGTAAAACCGCTGCGGTATAATCGTCCTGTGGCACTCATTCCGCACATCATATCGGTAGACGGTACCCAAAAAGTGTGTACCCAAAGTACCCAAAAAGTGTGTACCTTTCAGTCATACCATCACCTATCATCAATTATAATGTATACGCGCGAACGTATGCACCCAATAATAATGTCAAAATGATAGACACGCTAAATATGATGATTGGGAGCAAATTGATGAGCGGAATGAGTCCGTTGTCGATTGATAAATATATCTCGATGGATAAAACGGGAATATATGTGCGAAAAGGGACTCCGTATATAGTTGGTCACATAAACAACTACCGAGTGTATGCCGACGACAATGGAATCCGCCTATCCGGCAGCATCGCCAAGTTGAGCAAGGGAGAAAATGTGTCCACCCCAACACATAAGGACATCGACAATGGCCTCCAGTTACTGTCAGACACATTACATCTCGACGTTGGTATGGCCTCGGTTCTAAGAATCGACATTGCTTGTACATTTGGAATGAGCAACCCCGTTGCCAACTACTTAAACTTGTTGACATCCATACCAGGATATGAACGCGCATCCGTTGGAGACAATTCCCTCTACTTTTATTCTCCCAATCGCAAACTGTACTTTTACGACAAGCGAGCCGAATTGTATAGCCGTGGGGAACGTATTCCTCGCACATGGTTGAACATACCCAATCTGTTGCGTTATGAGATGAGATTCAACTGGACGGTGGGGAAGCAAATTGTTCAAGACACACTCAAAGCCTCCTGCCTCCGAGAGCGCCAGCCGATGGTGCGGCTGGCGAGATTATGGGCGCAGGGGTACCAGCATATCGCGAAAAAGCAGGACGATCCATTCTTGAAGGTGATGACTCCTAAAGATGCCATAAATGTAATGCTTATTGACTTGTTGCGGAATGCGCCCGACAATTATCTTGACAATGTGGATGAAAGACTAAAGCAATCTGGCAATCTTGACAAAAAGCGACGATACCGGATGCGACAACAAATTGAGGGGAAGATGAGATTATACAATAATCCTTTAATAAACGAACTTGATGCTGAGATAGAATCGGCAAAAGCAAGCCTCGGCGGTTGGTAAAACACCTCCAAATGTCACATAGTTACCAGTCCCAACGCGCACGCGCGCGAGGGGCAACACCTAAACACCAAAAGACAATGCCTAACAAGCCATACAAGAAACCGAGCCTTGAACAGTTGGAAGCCGTCCTTAAAGTCACTGGTGGCATTCTGTCCAGGACTGCAGAGATACTGGGATGCTGTCGCCTCACCCTCCGCCGTTGGATACGAAGCGACCCTGAATTTGCCAATGCTATTTACGATGCTCGGATGCTGACATTCGACAGATGTTTCTCCTCTGCACAACTTCTTGCCTTCGGCATACCCATCACAGAAAACGGACAACTGAAAGGATGGAAGGTACGTCCCGATATACCAATGCTGATATTCCTCATGAAGAAGTTAGGCCGCGAGGAAGGTTTCGACCCCGACCACCCCAAAAAACCGAAGAACCGAGAGAAAACAAAAATGGAGCGATGGATTGAGCAAGAAATGAGTAATTCCCCGAGCTGAACTTCCATGCCCCCATCTTCAGCATGCTCACCTATGCCGATCAATGTTATTTGAAGAACTACTCCCTATCAAGCATCGAAAATCACTTCCATCCGCAGGAAAATGACTGAGAATTGGCTGAAGGGGCCGGAATTAGAATTAAAGTAAGTTTCACATGATGCACCGTGCGGAATACAAAACTATAAAAAGAACCACGGCAAGCGTGGGTAACGCTTGCCGTGAGATTTCCTTAGTTCTGATTGTTTTTTATTTCTGCTTTTGGTTGGCTGAATTCTGGAAATTTACAATGGGAAGAACAATAGGAGGAATGCCAGCCTTGATAGAAAGACTGCTAATATGTTCACGGATATATGGGAAGATAATAGCAGCTCCGTTGATACGGCCAAAATTTTCTAGATTATCTGCCAAAGGTGTCTCTCCGACACACTCGAACACACCAACCATTTTAGCCTCAATTCTCACCTGGGATTTACCCTGAAACTGTTGATTAATAACCACTTGTAACATGACGTTAACCGTTTTTCCATCAATATTTACGGCCGTATTAATATTGAGATTGTTTTCGACGTTGGGGTCGAATGAAACGGCATCCTCACGGTGAAACATGCTATCAATTAGCAATATATGCTGGAGGGTGAATCCTGATCTAGTGATATCTTTCTGTTCCATACTATTAAATGTTTTTAAGCAGCAAACGAATATTCTATTACCGGTGTAGATGGAATAGAATAAGGTGCTATATTAAAATCATAATGGCCTAGCTTAGAAGAACTGAATTCTCGATTATCAATTTTGTGAATTGAAAAGAATGGGGAAATCGCAATTGGCTTTACCTCGTTTACTGTATAATCGGAATTCCTATATTGGACACCATATTTAACGATTTCTGGGTTTTCTAATTTTGAAAGGGAATCTTCGGAAATAAAATAGATACATTCTGTAGGAAATAGTCTCACAAATTCAGAGAAAGTATCACATTGCCAATCAAGGAACTGGGCGTTTTCATATACAGAAAGCGGAGTAACCTCAATTGCATAAGTGTAAGAAAAAGCATCATACTGCATTCTTACTCTAGCCGTAGGGAACAATGTGACCAACTGATTAACTTTTTGTTCGACAAAAACTTTAGATATCATGTTTTAGGTTTGATATATTTATTCAAAATGTTTATCACTTCCTCGGCATACGCTATCGCACGCTCACTATCATTCTTGAAAATTGTGTGCTCAGTATAATCGGCCTTTATTCTAAACCCCTTCAAATCATTAATTTTACTATTAAATCTACTATAATCATATTTTGCTTCTGGGGTATTGAGACTTATAAGATAACTACTAAACTCACTATTGAGAAGATTATGGTTTCCTGCACGAGAATCCTGCAAGTCTGCCTTAGTTTTGTGTTTGATATAATACCAAAAATACTGTACTAATTGCAGACAAGCATAGTAAGCACAATGAGGCACGCACAAATAATTATCATTCTTGTGCAACTCTTTTGCAGTGCTAAGCATCTGACCTTGTTTTGATTGATAAGATGTCGTCACTATTTATGCCGCCATAAAAAGTTCTGCAAAGATATAAATATTTTTTGAACTGACAAAATTTATTTATTTAAATATAAAAAAGTGAGGGGAAGTTGGCAGGGGGGATATTGAACTGAAATATCTACTTTTGTTTTGAAAGTAGTAAACCGAGGGCGAGGCCGGGAGGTCTCGCCCTCGGATTTTTAATGTTTTGGGGAGATTACTTCAGGGTTCGCCGAGGAAGGAGAAGAGGATTTGGAGTTGGCGGGGGGAGAGGCGTTTTTGGGCGGGGCGGTAGCCGGTGGGGCGGAGGGCGTCGAGGAGGCCGGGGGTGAGGTTGATTTCACGGGCGAGGAGACGGCTCGCGGTTTTCTTGCTACAGCCATCAAAATAGGCCATAGCAAGGTCTTGCTTGAATTGGTAATGCATAGATTTGAAATTTTTTGTTAAACATTTTGGCTGTAAGGCCGTTGTTTGTTTGGAAATTTCAAACTATGCAGTGAGGAAAGAAAAAGAGAAAAAGGCCGCGACAGGCGCGGGTGCGCCTGTCGCAGGTATGGGCCAGATTATTTACTGAAATTTATAACATTGCGGCGAGGGATTTGATGGTGTGGTGTTGCATATTGGAGGTGCTTTTGATGGTTCGTTATTCCGCCAGCGGATGGTAAGTTCGATTTAAATCGGTGGTGATGGTAGTGTCGGCGGGATTGTAGCTGAAGGAAATCGGATTTTCAGGATGGGTGGTGAGCCAATAGGCACCCTCCAGCGTGAGGCCGTCGAAACGGTACTTGATGTCGTCGAGAGATTCAATAATTACCTGCCCGTTACTGCTTAAGAGGCCATAATCCGTCCCTGTGCTGTCGGTGACGAAACGCAAAACGTCCTTGTCAGTAACATTGCCGTCCACACTCAAATTTTCCCACGCAGTGCCGACGAGCGACACAGGCTGTGGGTCGGGTTGTTGCGGCACGGTGTCGGTGGGGCCGGCGGGGATAGTGTCGTTAATGTTGAACATGTCGTCGGGGTCGCAGGCGACCAGCAGCATTGTGCCCAAGGCAAGTGCGGCGAGGGATTTGATGATGTTGTGTGTCATATTGAATCTGTTTTAAAGAGTGTGTTTTCAATCTTAAAACGATACCTCGTATCGTATGGTGGTCGATACCTCGTATCGTTTCACATGCCCTTCTAATGCTTACTTCATTACTACGATTTTCCGCGCCGGACGGTCGCCGACCTTCACAATATAAACTCCCGTGGGCAGTGCCTCATTGCGGACGCTGCGGCCGGTGATGTCGTAGATGCGGACGCTCTCGCCCTCGGCTCCCTCGACCACGATGCGGTCTCCGAGCGTATAGATGTTGATGGCGTCCTCTTCGATACCGTCAATTCCTGCACCGCAGTCGGCCTGAATATTATGAAATTGGCTCCAATAGGGGGCTGCGGCGTAGAGCGAGTCGCTATGGCAGGGAACGATGAGGGTAAGGTTGCTGTTCATCTGGGTGAAGGTGTTGGCGAAAGCCACGGGTGGCTCTGGGGCAAGGGAGACAAGGGTGTCTATGTTGCGGCATTGGAAGAAGGCGGCCTCGCCAATATGAGTGAGACCTGCAGGCAGCGTGAGTTTCGTCAACTCCCAACACTCGTGGAACGCCGCTGTGTCGATATATACCACCGAAGAGGGGATATTCACCTCCTCCAAACCTGTGCAGCCGAAGAAGGTCTGGTAGCGGATGGTGTCGATGCCCTCGGGGAGCCGTATCTTCTTGATGCTGCCCGAATAGTTGTAGCAGAAAGCCATACGTCCGATATACTGCACCGAGTTAGGAACAATTATAGAGTCAAGATGAGTGCATGAATTGAAAGCCCCATTGTCAATGAATGTCACACGGTTGCCCAGTTCAATCTTCTTCATGTTGCTGTAGTAGAAAGCACCGTTGCCGATAGTGGCAGCCGCGTCATCGATAGTCACTGTGGCAGTAGGCCGGAATGCCGAATAGAACGCCGACTTGCCTATATGTTTTACCGTCGAAGGAATGGTAATTCCCTCCAACCCGTCGCATACTCCGAAAGCCTGATTTCCAATGGTGTCGAGCCCTTCGGGGAGCGTGACGGAGGTCAGCGATGATTTATAGTAGAAGGCTCGTGTCCCGATAACACGAACAGTGACTGGCACCACTGCCGAGGTGATGTGACGGCTGGCGGTGAGGTGGGTCTTGCTGTTGTCGGAATAGAAAAGGCTGTCCTCCTCGTATCCGTTCACCGTGTTGGCGCCCCAGGGGCTTCCGGTAGCAATTCCGTGGTAAATGACATTGGGAACCAGCGAGAAAGCCTTGTTGCCTATAATCGTAATCCCATCGGGGACGGTTATTGTCTCAATCTCCAGATGGCTTTGAAAGGCTTCTTCGGACACTTCCGTGACAGCGTATCTCACTCCCTCATGCTCCACGCTGTCGGGCAGCACAAGGTCGGCGTTGTATTGGATGTAATGTGTGTTGTACGACCAAGCGTCCCCGCGCACGCTGACGTGGTGTGCCGCCGAGTCGACGATGGTGCAGAGCAGCGTGTCGCCCTGCGGGGTGACGGCCTGGAAATCGTAACTTGACTGTGCCTTTGCGGCGGTGGTCATGGTCAGCACCGCGAGGAGTGCAAGGAGTGTTTTTGTACGTTTCATTGTCTTGATGATATTATGTTTTCTTACTATATATATACCCCAAAATCGGGTCGAATCTGACATCGGGGGTGATTTTTTTAGGATTCGCCAGTTGACTTCTTCATGTTGTAGTAGAAGACGGTATGCATTTCGGCGGCATTGCAGGTGTGGAAGACGGCGAATGTCTTGGTGTCGCAGGAGATGGCGAGGATTTCGGCATCGGGGAAGTCGCCGCGAACGATTTGCGCGTAGTCGTGGCGGTTGACCTGACGGGAGAAGATGGCGTGGGGGTCGATGTCCTCTATGGTTTCGACAATGTCGGAGATGGCGAAGTCGGCGCAGAGTGCCTGCCAGGCGCTGTCGGTGGTGGCTTCGAGGAGGGTGACGTCGAGGGTGAGGGTGTCATTGACGGGGAAGTTGTGGATGTAGCTGGCGGCTATGCCGTCGGCATTTTCGTAGCGGCGGTAGAGGTCGCTGACGTGGCGCTCGGGGAGGAGGTAGCGCCAGGCGGCGACGGCGGCGACACCGAGGAGGGTGAGGAGGAGGAAGGCGAGAATCCACTTTTTCATAGGCTTGCCATCATTACGTTTACACGGGAGCAGGCATCGTCGGCGCAGCACTGGAGGTTGCCGCTGACGTAGGTGTCGGTGCGCTCGGGCATGAGGCGCGCGGCGGAGCCTACGCAGGCGGCGACGGCGACGACGAGGAGGGCGGAACGGAAGATGTTCTGTCGGCGGCGCTCACGGCGTTCGACCCAGTCGGCGAAGCCGTCGGTCATGAAGCGGAGCTCATTACTAATGCGTGATTGCGTGAATGCGTTAATGTGTGAGTGGTTATCTTCCATACTGGCGGAGTTTTTTTATGATTCGGCTGATGCGTTGGTAGACGGCGTCGCGGGAGAGGGTGAGACCGGAGGTAGCGGCGAGGCGGTCGGCGATTTCCTGCGCGTCGTAGCCCTCGAAACGGAGTTGCATAAGCTGCTGTTCGTCGGGCGGGAGGAGTGCGAGGAGGTCGAAGAGGGTGTCGGAGAGGTCGAGGCCGGGGATGGCGAGGGTGTCGGCCAGCTCGTCGGAGAGGGGGTCCGGCTCGGGCTCCTGACGGCGGTGGAGGTCGAGGATGACGGTCTCGGTGAGCTTTTCGAGCCAGCGGCGCTGCCGTGCCTCGGAGGCGGAGAGGTCGAGCTGGTCGAACTTGAGCCAGAGGACTATCCAGACTTCCTGTGCCAGGTCCTCGGCGCGGGCCTTGCGGTCGTCGCGGTTGCCGCGTCCGCGGCGGGCAAAGCGCCAGCAGACGCGCCACACCGTGGAGCGGTGGCGGCGCATGAAGGCGCAGTAGGCGTCGTGCCGGGAGGTGTCGGGTGTCATCACTTCTTGCTGTTAATCGTTGGCGGGTTTTCGGGCACGATTTCAAAACCGTGCCCCTCTATAAATATATACGTAATTTTTGAGGCAAATCTGACATGAGGGGTGAAATTTTTTTTGAGGATTTTTGGAAATGTGGTGAGAATCAGGTGGATATGGAAATGTTAAAAGTGAAGAGTTAAAAGTGAAAAGTTGGGGTGAATGGGCGGAATGGGTTTAATGGGCGGGGCGAAAAAAAATTTTCCAACCGATGTGACAAAATGCACGTTTTTGGCGTTTAATAGAGATGTAAGAACAAAGACGCAATGGATGAGCATCCTTTCATAGAACTAGTTGAACAGCATGAGGCGGCTATTGGGCGCGTGTGCCGTTCATTTTGTTCTTTCGCCGAGGACCGAGAGGATTTGCGGCAGGAGATTCTGATCAACCTTTGGCGTGGGTGGAAAAACTATCGTCCCGACCATAAAGCTATTACCTGGGTTTACCGTGTGGCGCTGAACACAGCCATCAGTTGGCGACGGCAGAAGAAGAGGCAAATTGAGACGCTGTCGCTTGACGGATATGACCTACCTGAAGATTCTGTTTTGCGGGAGCAGTCGGCCAACCTGAAAGCGTTGATTGCCCAGCTCCCCGTCAGCGACCAGCGGCTTATCAACCTTTACCTCGACGGATTCACAACTGAAGAGATAGGTCGCCTGATGGGTATCAGCCAAACCAACGTCACCACGCGCATCGGGCGCATCAAAGAAAAACTACGCAAAATAAAAGATATATGAATACTGACGAGTTGATAGAAAGAATACACAACGAAAACGCTACGCTTCGCCGAGCGGAACACCGTACTTCCCAACGGCCTGCTGTCAGGGTTGCCTGGCGTATTGCAATACCTGCCGCTGCGGCTGCTGCCATATTGCTTATCGTCCTGCTGCCGCGCGAAAGGACATCTGACAACACGACCTACGCTTCTGCCGGCATCTATTGCAACAGCCAATGCAATCCAGACGATGTGCTGGCCTTGATAGATAATAATATCAACCATATTAGAACAATACAATCATTATGAAACGTATCATGGTTATCATAGCCCTGCTGGCAATAAGCATTGTTGCCAACGCACAAACTGCCCTCTACAAGCATTATGCCAATCGGCAGGGTATAAAAGCCTACTGCGTCGAGCGCTACCCCCTTTCGAGCGGTGACATCGTGACAGTCACCTTCTTCGAGGCCGAAGATAAAGAGACCTATGACTCATTGCGACGCGAGTTGATTCATCTCCCATACGCTCCACGTCGATGGAGCGGCGAGGGCGAGGTGGAATACAATCCCCATCCACGATGGCAGCAGGTACGGGAGAAGACAGAAAAGAAGAGGGCAGAGATAGAAAAGAAAAAGAGGCAGAAGGAGCTTCACATCGACTCGGTGATGCGCGCGAACGGCTATGGGGGCAAACACCTCGTCGTCTTCAATGCCGACGCCCTACCGGGTGACAAGGGCTACTACGCCATCTACTGTCCCTCCGACCGCATGGTGATATTGGCCTTTCACGTTACCAATGACGATGAAGCACGGAAGATTGCCACGCATATGATGGCCACTGAATACTAAATCTTTATTCTCATGAAGCAGCATTTGTTGTTTGCGGTCGTGATTATGACCGCAGGGGTGCTCTATGCCCAAACCACCGACAGCATCACACAAGCCAAGTTGGACAGCATTGATGCCAAGATGAAGATGCTGAAACTGAAAGAAATCAGCATTTCGGCACCGAAGCCCGTCTATAGTATGACGGGCGAGGTGGTGAACTACAATGTGGAGAACGACGAGACGGTGCGCGACCTCACCGCGTGGGATGCCATCCGCAACGCACCCACGGTGCAGGTGGACGAGGAGGGTAACCTCACGATGCGCGGCTCAGAGCAGGTGGAGGTGTGGCTCAACGGATGCCATACAGGTATGAAAGGCGAGGTGCTCAGGGCTTTCTTTGAGAGTATGCCTGCCGAAGCATTGGCCCGCATCGAGGTCATCAAGAACCCTTCAGCCAAATATATGGTGGAAAAGGGCAAGCATATCCTCAATATCGTCACCTCGGCCAAGCTGCGTACCAGCGAGCTATGGCTAATAGGCTTGAGCGGCAACACGCGGCCCTATTTCTCGCCGTGGGTGAGCTATGTGCGCAACAGCGACCGACTGAAGTTCAACATCCACCTGGCGGGCAGCCACAGCCATGGGGAGAGCAACAGTAGCGGCGATGCCACACTCACCGACGGAACCGATACCACCAGCCATTTCTATTATCGCACAACTAATGAAAGTGCCCGTTATTTCGGCGACCTGATGTTCAACATTGACTTCAAGATTGACTCCGTAACCGATCTACACGTCAACAGCTTCAATCTGCTGCAGGGCGACTACAACGACCGAATGGTCACCCACCGTGAGCAGTGGGACTACCGGCCCGACACGGTGCACTATCGCTACCGCGACAGCTCCGACTCACGCTTCGCCATGCTCAATGGTTCCTTGAGTTTCGACATCAAGCGTCGTTTCCGTCGCAAGGGGCAGAATTTGAAATTTGGTGGCGTGTGGAATTATATGTTCAACGGGAACCATTACCTCCAGCAACGCCTCATAGGTCTTGCCGAGGGGGCGCCGACCGTCATGGTGCTCGACGGCTATGACCGCATAAACGACAAATACGGCAGCCGCAACAATGTTGACCTCTCGATTACCTACAACCACCCGTTGGACAACAACGATGCGTTATCTTTCCGCATCGCAGGCCGCCCCTTTGGCGACAGTCACAACCGTCGCGACATCTGCTATCTCGACCCCACGGGGGGCCTCTATTCGATTCCCGATACGCTGCGCAACGGCATCGCCGACTACTATACGAAGTCGCTCTCGGCTTTGGTCTCTTGGCGGCACGAATGGGCAAGCACCACGTTGACCGTCGACTTGTATGGCAAGCGGTCGTGGCTGCATATTCAGAGCACAGGTCTTTTCCCCGACGACACCCTTTTCCGCTTCCTCACCTTCGAGCCGTCGCTCAGCATCACCCACCGCACCAAGGGTATGCATTATTGGCGCTTCCGGCTATCGCACAACGTGAACACGCCCAGCGGTGGCGACCTCACCACTTCGCGCATCTACAGTGACGACAGCTACAGCACAGGAAACCGCAATCTTCGCAGTTCCTATACCGAAAAAGCCACCGTCAGTTGGAACAAATATTTCCAAAAGGTTGGCAACATGGGCATCGAAGCCTACGCCAACTACACCTCGGGCGGCATCGAGAGCATCACCGTCTCCACACCCTACGCCGACGAGTATCTGGGACGCGTCATAACCTACACCATGCCGATGAACATTGTCTCCTCTTACAAGGCCGGTGCCGAAGCCAACATCACCTACCGTCCAGCGGCATGGGCAAGTGTCAGCCTCAACGCCAGCCTTTACCGCAGCGGGTACGCTGTTGAGGATGAGCCGATGCAGGAGCAGACATCGTGGAACATATACGCCCGACTGTGGACAAAGGTGGCCAAACTGGTCAATATTGATGCCAACATCAGCTACGGCACACCTACCCTTGGCCTATACACTCAAGAGCAGAAGGCCGTCAGCATAGGTCTCGGAGCCTCGGCCACATTGCTTGAGGGACGACTCTCGCTGCGTGCCAGCATCAGCGACTTGCTCAACAACAATTTGACGAGCACCACCATAGCAGCTCCCACTTACGCCGCCAACAGTTCGAGCCACACGAGTTCCCGATACCTCACCTTCGGCCTCACTTGGCGCATTGGAAAGCTCGATCTTGAATGGCAGGCGCGTGGCGGTGCCGCCGAACAGTGAACATCTCTTGCTCATCTTCTGCTGGCAGTCAAGGGCGAAAAAACGTGTTGACTCATCTGGCAGAAAACATGGGTGTGCTGTATGTGAGATAGAACAGCCCCAGTGAACCTACATTATTTGAGGACTGTGTTTTTTTGTTTAGAGTAGTGGGTTATTCTGGCTTAGATTAACAACGTAAGCCGGTGGCAGGTGTTGATTGTCATATCCGCCTACATTATAAAATAGGGGCGTGGCCTTGTTCTTGCCATAGATGGACTTATTAAACATGTGGGCGTTTTGTAGGACATACTTGATGCCGTCGACACCGCAGCCCCAAGGCGAGGCGACATCGCCATAAGTAACTTCTTTTATATCCACATAGCCGATGATGGCACCAGTTGGCCATTGCTCATAAGGTGGTAGTATGCCTTTGGCTATATATCCATTCACCACGTCCAGCAACTGGCCATCGAGGACATCCCCTAATCTTTTTGAATCACGCTTCTTGCTGGCGGCGATAAGGAACCGCTTGCAAGGTGGCACCAGTTTATCACGGCACTCTATATCTTTTATACCTGCAGCAATCAGCGTTGCCCACGGCTGACGTATGGCGAGACATTTCATCTGGCGGCTGCGGTTGGGTGCTTTATTCTTTTTTGCAATACGATGGGTGATACCAGACGCACGTTTTGTATTACGTTCCGCTGCGGTATGGTTCAGTTCTCTATACAGCAGATTATTCACGTCAGCCTTTGTGAGTCCTAGGGAGAGCAGATGCATAGTCTTCGACTCAAGCCCCATGTCGGCATGAGCGATGTGCTGCACCTGTTCTCTGAAACTGTCCATAGCATTAGCTGTATCTCTTTGCAAAGATACAACTTTTTAATAAAACTGAGAGTAAAAAAGTGATATTTTTTGATAAAACCGAGACGAATAAATGCATAAATAATCAGTGAGTGATTATTTATGCTTATATTTGACAAAAAATGTTATAACTCTCAATCCTTCAAACATCCAATTGGCACCACATAGATTCCATCCTCACGACGATAGGCGAACTTGCCGACAGCAGTAAGTATCATTCTGAATGCAGGAGCCTTCATCTTAGTGGTGTCAATCTTGCCTGTCAAGTCATTTAACGCTCGTACGCCATCTTCTATCAATTCCTCACCTCCAAGTTTAATCTCTATCAGGCCATATGAGCCGTTGCGCAAATGTACTACAGTGTCGCACTCCAAACCATTCTTGTCTCGATAATGGTATACTTGTCCATCAAGAGAATCCGCAAATACCCTTAAATCGCGTACGCACAATGTTTCAAATAACAGGCCAAACGTATTCAGGTCGTTCATAAGGTCGTTTGGCCCCAGTCCGAGAGCAGCTGTTGCAATGGAAGGGTCTGTAAAATAACGATTGTCTGATGTCCGTATTGCTGTCTTTGAGCGCAAGTTGGGATTCCATGCCGCCATATCCTCGATGACAAATATTTTTTTTAGTGCTGCCACATAAGAATATACAGTCTTGTCGTCCACGCTGTCCACATCATTCGCCCTAATGTCAGCTGCAATAGTGCTTATAGGAATCTGTGATCCTTGATTGCGAGCATACGATTGCATAATACGGCGTGTACGTTCCGAATCTCTTTTCACACCATCCACACGAGAAATATCTCTTTTTATCACAGCATCAAAATAATCAAATGCCCTTCCCAAAGCGACATCTTTTTTTTGGAGGGTTGCTCTTGGCCATCCTCCTCGACAGGTCAAATATGCGATGTCTTCCAGATTCAGTGTATTTTCCGCAAACAGTTGCTCGGGAGCATTGAATAGTTCTCTCATGCTCACACTCCCATTCGATTCTCCCGATTCCCACAAGCTCATCGTTCTCATTGTAAGCCATGAAACACGTCCGGTACCCGTGTGCCTCAATTCTTTATCATCTACAGGAACCGCCGACCCTGTCAGAATAAACTGTCCATCATCATCTCTATGGTCAACTTCATATCTAACAGCATCCCATAGAATAGGAACGGACTGCCATTCATCAATAAGTCTAGGTGTCTCCCCAGTAAGAACTCCTTTGGGGTTCAATATGGCTAGTTGATGCCAGTTTGTTCCTTCCTCAGGATCGTCCATATACACCACACTTTTAGCCTGCTGCTCAGCAGTCGTGGTCTTTCCGCACCATTTTGGTCCCTCTATGAGGACGGCTCCTGTACCTTCTAGCTTCTTTTCCAGAAGTTTATCGGCAATTCTTTGTTTGTACTTCTTCATTTAGCATCATATTTTCACGCTGCAAAAGTACAAAATAAATTTCATATAGATAGAATTTTATAAAAATTTGTTTCCAAAGTTGGCTGAATTTCATTTCCAAAGTTGGCTGAATTTCATTTCCAAAGTAGGCCGAATTTTATTTCCAAAGTTGGCTAAATTTTAATGCCATTTAGACATTTCCTTATTCGAAGATATGGAATTCACCCCAACATGAAGTTGCGTGTAGTTCGTTTGTCGCTTGTTTGTCGTTTGTTTGCCAGATTGCTTGTCGCTTAATCTCCAGTATTCTGCGCAAAACATTCGTTTCCATTTATTTGGAAATGCCATTTGTTTGCCGTTTTGTTTGTCGTTTTTCTGTTGGTTGGCCCATTGCCTATGTTTTAGAAGAGTTTTTCCCCTTTCTTGCCTATGAATTAGAAAAAAGTTGTATCTTTGCAAACGAAACGGTCGAAGATTGGGGTGTGTGGTATGCAAAAAAGGGACGTAATATTGTGCGTTAGTGACTCATATTGTTTTCCATATGTTTTCCACGAGCCACATAACAAGATGATTATCAGTATACATTAGATTCCCTCCCGGGGTACAAAAGAAGAGCACTGGCAAACCAGTGCTCTTCTCATTTATAGGCCGTAAAAGCCATACGGTCCATTATTCTTTCGACACATTTCACGAGCGTCCAATCGAAGGCTTTCGCCATGCGCTTGTCGGAGTCGACGAAGTGGCCGCCGGGGTTCCACTCGAGGGTTGTGGCGACACCCTGGGCAGCGAGCAGGTCGTACTGCAGGCGGACGGCGTCGCCGACTTGGGCCATGATGGGACTTTTGGTGCGCGCCTCGTGGTCGCCCAGGCTCAGGTAGACGGCTTGGCTGTGCATCGTCTTATCGGCGATATATTCCGTCCACTGCGGATACCATACGGAAGGCGAGGCAGCGGCGATACCGTCAAACAGGTCGCTGTTGTATCCAGCCCACAAGGCGAAGAGACCTGCCAAAGAATAGCCTCCAAGGACAAGCCCCTTCGCACCCCACCGGTCGCGTAACGACGGCAGCAACACAGCTCTTAAATAGTGCAGTGTCTCTTCCGCGCCGTCGCCGAAGGGCTGGCGGCCGAAGGCGGGGGGCGCCGGCCAAGGGGTGAGTTCCGACATCCAGTCGTTGATGCGGAAAGCCACAAGGTTGAACGGCACATCTGTAAGGCCACGTACCATCTCCACCTCGCCGTCCAGCAAGGCGCTGTCGTGGTCATCAACTGGTTGCAGCAGCAGCGCTTGCGCACCATCCATCGTATAAAGGGTGCATTCGCGTCCGCCTATGGTCTCCGTCTGCTTCATCCTATCCGTTCCATGTGATAGCCCATGCGTTTGAGTTGCATGGCCATGCCGAAGAGGTAGAGCTGGCGCAGGCAGGTCACATAGGCGTCGAAGGCCTCCTTCGTGCCCGGCTCTATCTGCTCGCGCATGAGGTCGGCATTGACACGGGCGGCGCATTCACTGACCAACTGTGCGAGGCTCTCGGCGTCCTTTCCGCGCACCATCAGCACATCCTCGCAGATATACTCGTCGAGGGCGTCGTAGCCGCGCTTGTCGCGCATATAAATATATAGGTCTTCTATCTGCGAGTATATCTCCCATTCATCGACCCACAGTTTAGCCACAGCCATGCCGATGTACATCATCCAGCCGAGGCTGGCCACGGGGTAGTCGCGAAACTCGCGGGCGCCGTCGGGGATGTAGGACAGCCCTATAGATTGCCAGCGGTCGGTGACGTCGGGGCATTCGGGCAGCCGTTCGTCAACCTCCCCTACCCCCACCAGATACTGGTGGAGACTTTTGTGGATTGTATCTTCAAACTTGTTTGTCATAGTATTCTTTTTTTACATAAGGAGCAGCAACTTGGCCAGGAAGAAGCCGACGTAGGTTCCGACGGCGTAGCCGAAGAGGCCGACGGCGATGCCGGGGCCGATGACGGCCTTGTTCTTCACGGCGCCGGCCACCACGGGGACGAAGGGCGGCGAGCAGATGAGCGAGATGCTGGCGGCCAGCGTGGTGTCGGTGTCGATGCGGAACAGGGCGCTGAGCAAGACGTGGAACAGCAGCGAGCCGAGGGTGGCAATGCTGATGAAGAGGAAGATGCGCGAGTCGATGTTGCCGAGGGTGCCGGTGTTTACCTGCGAAGCAACGGCTATGGAGAAGACCAGTATCATATATGTGCCGGCCTCGAAGGTGCGATCCCAGCCGCGCACGCGCTTGTTGGTGGAGGCGATGATGGCAAGGGTGCTGATGGCTAGGATGAAGATTGTCTGAAACATGGACTTGGGGCAGAGCAGTGCGATGCCGGCGCCGAGGGCGATGATAACGACTGTGAGCACGAGGCTCTTGCCCAGAGTGGGCAGGTTGTCCTTGCGGAAGAGGCCGTAGAAGAGCTCGCGGTCGTGGTTCTTCATTTGGGCGGGGGCGCTGCCAGAGGCGTCCTTGTCGAGCTTGAAGTCAGGCAAGAGGAGCCTGAGGGCGCGCTTGCCGAAGAGGATGACGAAGAAAAGGTAGACGGCACTGAGGAGGGTGCTGTAGGCCGAGGTGATGATGTAGACGGTGTCGTCGACGCCGAGGGCCACCTTGATAGAGGCGAGGTTGGCGTTGCCGCCGGTGTAGAGGCCGGTGAGCATGCCTCCGATGGCGGCGAAGGTGGCCTTGTCGCCCCCGTGGCAGACAAGGAAGCCGATGACGATGGCCAGGCAGCAGCCGAGAATGCCGAGTAGGGTGGACTTGATGAACGAGGGTGCGAGCTTGGTCCACGAACGGATGTCGGCCGAGAAAAGCAGCAATGGGATGGCGAAAGGGATGGTATAGGTGGCGATATCCGTCTGCACCTTATGCACCTCTGGGGTGTCGGGGATGAGTCCCGTGAGGCCCAGCACACAACCAATTACGTAAGCGATGATGATGGTACCCACCTTGTTGAGGAGCGGGAAGCGGTAGGTGAGCCACATGATGAGCAGCGGAGTGATGAGACAGATGGCTATAATGACATAGGTCATAGCGGCAGATTTTAAGGCAATAACGCAATGCAAGCGGAAATATTGCCCCGTCCATAATGAAGCTGCGCACCGTGGCGTCACCAGAGTCCTACCAGAGGCGCCGGAAAGTAGCTCTCATTTTCAATTGTTTACCTATTGTTCTTCGGTTATTCTTCGGTGGATGACCGAAGAAATACCGAAGAAATGAGCGTCCATATAGTGAGGAGACTGGTTGCACGACTATGTTAAATTATCGACTTTATACAGTCGTCAGGTATATAATTCTTTTTTTTTGTACATTTGCAAAAACAAACAACAACACCAGCACATCGTAACACGTTGAAAAAAAAGACATACACAACATGAACACTAAAAGACCTGCCAACCTATTGCTTCTTGCGGCGCTGCTTATGCCAGCCTCAGTGAAAGCTCAGATGATTATTGACACGTGGAACATGACCACAGGTGTCGACACGACGCTGTGGTACGACATCGACGGTGTGGACACGGTGATTATCGCCAGTGGGTTCAACATGTCGGCATGTTCGGGGGTGAGAGACATCGGATTCGACTTCACTCTGGGCGTGGCGACCTACAGCCAGTTTTCGACCAACATCAACGGCACGGTGCGTCTGGGTAGTACGCCGGTGCCGTCGAGCGGCGGTTATTCGAACGCCTTGAACCAGAGTAACGGTCCCAAGATTGAGCCGTTCGGCTGGAGGGGCCGATTCGACGACAACTGCTATACGCGTATGGCGCTGCTGGGCACCGCGGGGAACCGCGTGCGGGTGGTGGAGACGCGGATGAAAGACTACAATTCCGGCGGTGACTCGCTGTATGTGTGCTTCCAGGTGCAGCTGTTCGAGACCGGCGGCTTTCGTGTGGTGTATGGCGAGTCCGATTCCGGGGCAGTACATACCGCCTCTTCCGTGCGTTTACAGAACGGTGTGTCGGCAACCGTAAACAACAATAACAGGGATATCATCTTCTTCGACTTCGCCACCCACGAGGCGGTGCGCCTCAACACCACTTGCTCGCTTTACAACACCGCGGAGTTGTGGCCCGAGAAAGGCCGTTGGTACAGGCTGGCCTACGACAGCACGCTCTGTCCCTACCCGCCTGTGGTGACCGCTACGGCCACCAACCTAGCCAACGTCAGTCTGCAGAACCCCGACGGCGGTACGCTTCATGTGGTGATTCCCGCCAGGGGTATCGACACCCTTTGGACGGGGACTACCCTCAATCTGGGCGGCGGCTTCAACCCCGCCACCACCTACCAGGGCACCGTACAGACGGTGTGCGGCAGCGACACGAGTCTCCGCTCGCGGAACTTCAGCTTTACCACGACGGGTTGCGGCCCTGTGGTGCACCTGCCATGGGTCTCGGAATTTGCCAACTACAGCCTCGACTGCTGGGACGCTTCGCAAAATACCTACTTTTCCTACCGGTGGGAAGGTTCGAACGGCTATGCCGCAGGCGGCGGATATGCAAACAATTACCATTATAACGAGTGGCTGATCTCTCCGGTGGTGAACCTGCCCAACGACGACGGGTTGGTGATGAAATACCAGTACTGGGCGGAAAACGACCTGCAGGGCAGGTCGAACACGGTGGATGTCCGCGTGGCTCCCTGCACGGCTGCCGGTGTGGTCGACTCGAACGACTGGACAACGGTGATGACGATGGACGGAGAGTATCCCAGCAATACAGAGTGGCGTATCTTCCTCGACGCTTGGCGCGGCCAGACGGTGAAGGTGGCTTTTGTGCTTACCGGTGTCGGCGGCAACGGAGCCTATCTGAACCGCGTGGAGTTCCTGCAGGAGCTTGAACCCGAGTTCACACTCACGGCACCCACCCATGCCCGCACAGGCGAGAGCGTCACGCTGACAACCCAGCGTGTGACCGGTGCCACCACAGGCCTCACCTACACCTGGCACTCCTCGCTACTGGACACCACTATTGTGACTATAATAGACACTATCACTTTTATCTATCCTTCCGCAGGGACCGACACGGTGACCCTCGTGGTCAGCAACGCCTACGGTGCCGACACACTGACGGCCGTCTATCCCGTGGTCGACTGCCAGGCGGTGACCACCCTGCCGTGGTTGGAAACTTTCTACAGCGGCTCCATGTGCTGGCATGTCCCCGCAGGCAGCAACTGGTACGACGGCAAGCCCTACAGCAGCTATGCTCCCTACTATGACGACACCTACCGCGCCTTGGTCTCGACCTATTCGAACGACACGCTGGACCATTGGATTATATCACCGGCTATACAGATGCCCTCCGACACCAACGATTTCATGATACTAGAGTGGAACGAGGCGGCCGAGATAGGCGCCGCCAACCATCAGCCCCACTACAGCGTGCTGGTGAGCACCGACACCAACTTCCTCGACCTCACATCATACGACACCCTGCTGACAGTCAGTTCGGGGGTGGTCAGCGCTGGCGGCACCTGGCAGAACTGGGGCATCCGTAGCGCAAGCCTTACGGCCTATGCCGGACAAACCATCCATGTGGCCTTCTGCCGTCACCCCTCCTACTATGGCGTCACCGGCGAGGGCGGCGTCTCTACGGAGAAGCTGCTGATTGACAATGTGAGGGTGCGCAGCGCCGCCGCACCCGTCGTCTCGCTGCCGGGCCTGCACACTGTGGAAAGCTTCGACACCGTGACCTTCACGGCCAACCTCATCGAAGGACTGCCCTGCACCTATACGTGGTATAGCACGCTGCTGGGAACCTTCTGGGGACCCAACACTTCGCCCACCCTGACGATTGTCTACAATGTGAGTGGCACCGACAACATTCTTGTCTCGGCCACCAACGCCTATGGCACGTCCAACGCCTCCACAATGGTGAACGTGGTCAACTGCCCGCCCAACACCCTGCCTTGGACGGAATACTTCAACACGCCGTCTGGCACAGCCTATAATGCCGACGGCTCCATGCCCGACTGCTGGCGCAGCTACTGGAACGGCAGCAATGCCGCCTATGCACCCCATGTCATAAATGCTTACCCTTATAATCCCGTCAGAGGCTATTTCACAAGCAGTCAGCAAGCACTGTTGCTGATGGCCGGCACCAACAGCGGGTGGGACAGCATTGCCATCGTTGAAAGCCCAAAGGTGGCGGGTGGTCTCAACGGCAAGAGGCTGTCGTTCTACTATAGGCACGAGAGCACCAACTACGGCCAGCTGAGTGTGGGCTATATGCAGGACAGCACATTTGTAGGCCTGACCGACCTGCCGCATCAGCAGACAGGACAGACGGTGAACCTGCAGTTCGACAGCATCCCCGTCAGCGTGAACCGCTTTGCCCTGCAGTGGAAACAAGTCGGCATCTGGTACGGCGTCATCGTCGACAATGTGGAGCTGTTGGCTTTAGACTCAGTGCCCACCGTGGCTATTGCCTCGCCGGAACAGGTAGGGGGCGACAGCGTTCTCTTCCGTGCCTACCTGATTGACGGTCTCCCCGACGGCCTCTACTACAGCTGGCACTCCACCATGGCCGCCGCCGGACAGGCTACCCTGACGGCAATAGGCGACTCGGCCTATATCGTCTATTCCGCCGCCAGTACCGACACCGTCAGCATCATCGCCACCAACGCCTATGGCAGCGATACGGCGTGGAGGGTGTATACCTATATAGGCGCGCCCGTGACAGCTATCAGCGGCCCCTCAGACGTGCAGACCGACGACACCATCACCTATTCAGCCTATCTGGTCAGCGGCTCAACTACGGGTGTCACCTACAGTTGGCAGTCCTCCATGGCCGCCGCGGGACACGCCACGATGACGGCCGTCGGCGGCACCCTTCGGATTGTCTACCTCGCCGGGGGTACCGACACATTGTCCCTCATCACCAACAACGCCTTCGGAGTCGACACCACCAGGCGCTTCATCACCGTCACCAGCTGTCACATCACCACCTTCCCCTGGACCGAGGGCTTCGAGAATGGTACAAGTCCCTGCTGGCACCTGTCGACCATTCCCGGCAGCACAACGACGAACTGGAGTATCAGAGGCGAATACTGGTATGCCCATAGCGGCAGCCACTATATGTACTCGCCGTTTGCAACGGCGGATGGCGACAATAGCTCTATTGACGCATGGTTCATATTGCCGCCCGTCGAGGTGCCTGCCAGCAGCAGCCTGTCGCTGAACTTCTACGCCAATTTCCAGGGCAACAGCACAACCCATTCATATCCGCGCCTGACCGTTCTCGTCTCCACCTTGGGGAACGCCACTAACTATTTCACCGACACCATCTACTCCGAGCAGACCAACACCCTCGACCGTGAATACCTGTTCGGCAGCGCGTCGCTGGCCGCCTACGCCGGTCAAACGGTGTGGATTGCCTTCGTGCATGGGAACCGCAACGTGTCGCTCGGCATCGATGACATCAGCATCGACTATTCCGCCGTGCCTGTGGCGGGCATCAGCGGCCCCACTGAGCAGCTATCGAGCGAGGAGGCCATCTTCACCGCCCACCTGCTGAACGGCGACACGACAGGCATCACCTACATCTGGCACTCCACCATGGCCGATGCCGGCTTGGCCACCCTCACCGCCACCGACTCGACGACGGCTATCGAGTACCACGCCGGTGGCACCGACCATGTGAGCGTCGTCATCGCCAATGCCGCCGGCAGCGACAGCGTGGCGATGACCTGCAGCGTCACCGACTGTGAGCCCATCACCCAGCTCCCCTACACCGTGCGTCTGAACAGCAGCAACAACATCACCTGCTGGCAAAGAGGGGGCTGGTATATCGGCGACTATTTCAGCAGCGGCATCACCTGCATGCAGTACTGGAACTGGGATTATGACCCCGTAGACAGCTGGCTCGTCATGCGCGAGATAGCTATCCCCGACGACTACACGCAGAGCTACACCCTGCGGTGGCACATACAGTGCAACCACTCCAAGTACCAGGTGCTGGTATCGACCCAGGGGCGCAGCAGCCACAGCCTCTTCGACACCCTCTACTACGAGCAGAACGACAGCACCCACTGGTCCTCGCGCGCCCTTTCGCTCGATGCCTACCGCGGGCAGAATATCTACATCGCCTTCCGCAACCTGGGCTGGTACAACAGTCCCACCCACTATGCCGACGGCGGCGTGATCCGCATCGACACCATACAGGTCTTACTCTCTCCCGATACCCAGACCTACCGCACCCTCACCCTCAACGTGAACGATGCCACGATGGGCACCGTCAGCGGAGGTGGCACCTATCCCGACAGCAGCACGGTGACCATCAGCGCTACGGCCAACGACGGCTACCACTTCACACAGTGGGATGACGGCGACACCAACGCCGTACGCAGCATCCTGCTCACATCCGACACCTCGTTCACCGCCTATTTCGAGGCCAACCCGCACGACACCGTGTGGCGCAGCGTCACGGTGACGGCAAATGTCGAGGGTGCTCCTGTACCTTACGGCAGCGGCCTCTATGCCGACAGCAGCATGGTGGAGATTGGCTACCATCTGGCCGACACAGCCGCCCTTGGCGGTCACTGGGAATTCCTCGGCTGGAGCGACGGCCCCACGGAAACGCCGCGCACCATCCTCGTCACCTCCGACACCGCCATCGTCGCCCAGTTCCAATGGATTGCCGACACCACAGAAGGCATCAACACCTCTAACCTTTCACCTCTCACCTTTAACCTTTACCCCAACCCCTCGCACGGCGACGTAACCATCGCAGTGACTAACGCATTAACGCATTCACACATTAACGAATTCACAGTCTCCGTCGTCGACCTTATGGGCCGCACGGTCATCCCGCCAACCGCAATCAATTCCTCACTCCTCATTCCTCATTCAACATTGCCCTCGGGCACATTCTTCGTCCACGTCACCTCCACCACCGGCACCGCGGTAAGAAAACTTATCGTGGAATAGCCAAAATCACATCATATTGCGATTTTATTTTGCCAGTATCAAAAAAAGTTGTACTTTTGCACCGAAAATCGCAATATGATGGTATTATGGACTTGAAAGAAATTGGGCTGGCTATCAAAGAACGGCGTGGTGTGCTTGGCGTGAACCAGCGCACCGTTTCCGAACTCTCAGGCGTTGCCGTCAACACCCTTGTGGCCATAGAACGCGGCGAAGGCAACCCGCAAATATCCACCTTGTTGGACATACTCGACACCGTCGGGCTGCAGCTCGAGGTGAAACCCAAACTGATGGAGTATGAGACAGTGTAAGGTGTATGTTAACGGCACAGAGGCTGGCATACTCAGAGAAGAAAACAGGAGCCTCTATACCTTCACCTACAACGAAGGGTACACAGGCAGACCTGTTTGCTTGTCGATGCCGGTACGAAAAGAGACCTATTCGTCCGACCATCTGTTCCCGTTCTTCTTCAACATGCTTTCCGAAGGCGCCAACCGCAAGGTACAGTCGCAACTCCTGCATATCGACGAGAACGACGACTTCGGCATACTGCTTGCCACTGCCCAGACCGACACCATCGGCTCTGTAACCGTGAGAGAATTGAAAGTTGAAAGTTTTTCGCTAAATTAAATTGATTAATAGGTGCTCAAGGCCATGACCAAAGGTCAGGCAGAAGAATTGAAAGATGGCAATAGATTTAATATACTGTCCTTCTACATTGAAAGAAGGCTACAGCACATACTCGCCCGAAGCCTGCCGCAAGCTCTTCGGAGGGAAACAGGTGTCGCACATACTTGACTTCGACAGTCCGAACAACGACGATGCCAACTCGACCGACTATGCCGCGCACATCGGACGCATCTCCCTCTCGGGTGTACAGCCCAAAGGCTCGCTCGTGCTAAAGGACGGCGTGCTTTCAAAACCCGAGGAAGATGAACGCGGGCAGTATATATTGAAACCCGCACCTGTATCATACGCCCTGCTGGAACGCAAATACTGCCCCGCCAACGAACATCTCACCATGCAGATGGCCTCGCAAGCCTACGGCATAGAGACCGCCGCCAACGCCATCTGTTTCTTCCGCGACGGCGAGGCTGCCTATATTACCAAGCGCTTCGATGTGGCACCCGACGGAACCAAGTACCCTCAGGAAGACTTCGCTTCCCTGGCTGGACTTACAAAGGACAACGGAGGCAGCGACTACAAATACAACGTGTTGAGCTACGAAGACTGTGCCGACATTATCCGCCGTTATGTCCGTGCAGCCCAGGTGGACATCCTACGGTTCTTCCGCGTGGTGCTTTTCAACTACATCACATTGAACGACGATGCCCACCTGAAGAACTTCTCGTTGATTGACCAGGGCAACGGCGACTACCGCCTGTCTCCTGCCTACGACCTCATCAACACCAGCCTGCACCTGCACAAGCCGCAGATCTTCGCATTGGAGAAGGGACTGTTCAAAGAGGGTATGAAGATGTCCGACACGCACACCGTTGACAAAGGCGACTTCGAGGAGTTCGGCAGAAGAATCGGACTCCCCGACAAAACCGTCAAACGGGAGATAGACACTTTCGCCAAAGAATCGCCCTTGGCGTTGGAACTTATAAGCCATTCATTCCTGTCGGATAATCTGAAAAAAAACTACAGACAGTCTTACCAATACCGCTGCTCCACATTACGGTAGGGCGGCACCGCGGTGAAATAAAGATACAAAATATGAATATAAAAACGACAATCAAACTATTATTGGTAGCGGCTTTGCTGACACCAGCCATTGCAAAAGCACAAACTTCAGACACGATAGTGAACGACTGCGCACTGGCGGTCAGCATGCCGTGGCTCGAGACCTTCGACAACGGGCTCCTTTGCTGGCATGTCCCAGATGGCAGCAACTGGGTGATTACAGGCGGTTATTCCAGTATCAATAAAGTCATGCATTCGCCGTGTTCGTCCGACGGCACCCATCGCTGGGTTATGTCGAAGGCCGTCACGCTACCCGCCGACACAGCCTTGTTGCCCAACCTCTACTGGAAGGCGGCTGGTCGCATAGGGCAGGCCTCATACCGCTACAGCGTGCTAGTAAGCACCGCTGCCGACCGCACTGACACCACAGCATACACGCTACTTTATTTCGACACCACGACTCTACCCTTGACGAATTATTATAACAATAATTTAGTAAAGCGTTCGACCAGTCTTGTCGCTTACGCGGGTCAAACCATTTACGTGGCATTCCGCAACGAGACATCAGAAATTAGTTCGCGCTCGCTGGTAATCGACGACGTGGAAATACGCAGTGCCGCCGCGCCACGTGTTAGCCTTGCCGCCAACCGCACCACTGCCTATTACGGCGACACCGTCACCTATACCGCCACCCTCGAAGAGGGCAACCCCAATAGCCTGATCTATACCTGGCATAGCACCCTGCTCGACAGCACATGGGTCACCTACGGATCCACCTCGCAATGCAGCCTCACGTACGGTATACACAACGGAATCGATTATGTAAGCGTGGTGGCCGCCAATGCCTATGGCAGCGACACCGCCACCGTCAACGTGACCTCTATAATCATCACCGAGCCATTAGTAAGCGACTTCACTGCTGAAGGCTTCGACCTAATAATGAACGAAGACAGAGCCGAGGTAGGCGATACCGTGGTATACTCGATTACCCGCAACGACTGCCTCACCTTTGGCCTTACATATAGTCTCCACTCGACGCTGCTGGACACCACCGTCACCATGGCCACCACCGACACGACCTGCAGCATCACGTTGGTCTACAACGCTGCGGGCCGCGACACCGTCACCGCTACAATCAGCAATATCTATAGTCAGTCGGTCGACACAATATGGATGACCATAAACAACTGCCCCACGGTGGGCATGCCCTATTACAACACCTTCAGTGACAACACCTCGTGCGATTGTTGGCCCAGCACCTGGATTGCACTTGATGCACGTGCACACCCGCAAGGCTCCCTCCGCGGCTGGGGTGTCACGCCAGCCATCAACATCCCCTCCGACACAATAGGCGTGCAGCTCAAGTGGCGTGCCAGCTTCAACACCATCGCCAACATCCCGATACGCATCCTCGTCTCACCCACGGGCAGCAAAGACTACGCCACCTTTACCGACACCGTCAAGAACGGCACGTCGCCAAACAACACGCTCGACTCGGTATACCTCGACGCCTATCTCGGCCAGAGCATCCGCGTAGCATTTCTGGTTGCTGGCTATCTCTATCTGCTCGACGACGTCAGCGTCGACTACGATCGCACACCGCCTCAAGTGTCCATACACGCCCCGTCGACGGTATACACCCACGACAGTCTGCCGTTCTACGCAACCCTCACAGCCGGTGTGGCACAGGGACTCACCTGCACGTGGCACTCCACGCTGGGCACAGTCTTCGGCAGCGGAGACAACATCCGCATCTACTACTCCTCCACCGGCACCGATACTTTGAGCGTAATAGCCACCACGGCCTACGGCACCGACACCGCCACGGTGATGTTCCCGGTAGTCGCCCACGAAATGCCGCAAATCACCCTCTCGGCACCCTCCGTGGTACTCATGCCCGTCAGCGCCACCTTCACCGTCATCCGCAACAACTGCTCGTCCGACGGTCTGAACATAGTATGGCACAGCAGCCTCATGGACACCACCGTCTCAACCACCGATTATCAATTTACAATCAACTACACTTCCGGCGGCATCGACACCGTCACCGTCATCCTCAGCAACCTCTACGGCGCCGACACCGCAGTGGCCATAGTGACCGTACACGACTGTACAGGCCAAAGTATCACACCTTTCTATGAGGACTTCGAGGGCATTGCTCCCACGGCCTACACCGCCGCCGGCAACTTGCCCAGTTGCTGGGACTTCTACTGGAACGGCAGCAATGCCGCCTATGCGCCGCATGTCATCACTACAAACGGATACTCATACATTAGCAACATCCCCAACCATGCCCTCTTCTTAGTGGCAGGCAGTGCTACCGGCTACGGCAACCGCGCCGAAGTGGTGCTGCCTCGCTTCTCTGCATCCCTCCAGACCCTCTCGATTGCTTTTGACTACCGCTACGAGTCCTCCCAGTACGGCACTCTCACGGTTGGCTACTACGACACTACGGGCGTCTACACTATAGTGAAGACCCTGCCGCGCCGCACAGGCAGCTACCGACGCGACACCATAAGCTTCGAATCCGCCAACGTGCCCGATGCACAAATCGTGCTGCGCTGGACCTACAACAGCGCATATTATGCCGCCGTTGTAGACAATATCGTGGTGTTCCACGACAGCGACATACCAGCACCTGACAGCCTGACGGTGGACAACATCGAGGCCACACAGGCCCATGTGTCGTGGAACGCCGTGAGCAATGCCACTGCCTATCACGTACTGATTGCCGGAGTGGTCAACACAATGGTAAACGGTCTTTCCTGCACCGTCACCGGACTCACACCCAGCACGACCTACACCGTCAGAGTGGCTGCCATCATAGGTACTGAACCAGGACAATATGCCTCGGCCGTCTTCACCACCCAATGCGGCGACCAGCCGCTCCCCTACAGCGAAAACTTCGAGTCGGTGACGCCGTGGGACGGCATCGTGTCTGGACAGCTGCCCGACTGCTGGACAAAACAATGGGCCGGCGATGCCGTACAAGGACCATGTGTTACCAATGCCTCTGCCACCTATAGCTGGGTGACAGGCAAGTCATTGCGTTTCTATGCAGGCAACTTGACCTCTCTAGACACCATTGCCTATGTAATCCTGCCCAGCTTCGTCCATAACATAAACGCTCTGAAGCTGGCGTTGGACTACACATACGCCTACGACTACAGCCAAGGCACACTGACTGTGGGCTATATGACCAACTCGACATTCACACCCGTCTACAATCTGCCACGGGACACTGTCGACACCGAGATGCTGCGCGACACCGTGAGTTTCAGCGGCGTCAGCGTCAGCAACGCGAAGATTGCCATCCGATACCTCAACCCCGGCATGACCAACGACGCCTATATTGACAATATCGATGTCTTCGTCGACAGCACCCTGCTGCCGCCCGACACCATTTGGCGCTCGGTCACCGTGCTATGCGACAGCACCATGGGTACCGTCAGTGGCGGCGGCACTTATCCCGACAGCAGTATGGTGACCATCAGCGCTACGGCCAACGACGGCTACCACTTCACACAGTGGGATGACGGCGACACCAACGCCGTGCGCAGCATCCTGCTCACATCCGACACCTCGTTCACCGCCTATTTCGAGGCCGACACAGTGTGGTATAACGTCAACGTCGTCAGAGAGCATAACGGCATGATTGACACAGTCCCTGATGGCTATATCACCGGCGATGGAAGCTACCCCGAGGGTGACACGGTGACGCTGACCATGCTGTGCCCCGACTACAAATGCTGGCCTACATTCTATGGCTGGGTGCTGGCCCCCGGAGACACGGTCTACAGCGACGTGTGCCAGTTTGTCATCACATGCGACACAGTCATCACCGCCTACTATGTCGATGTTGTCGGCATCGAAGAAGTGGAAAATGGAAAGTGGAAAGTTGAAATATACCCCAACCCGTCGCACGGAGATGTGACCATATCAGTGACTAACGCATTAACGCATTCACACATTAACGCATTCACAGTCTCCGTTGTCGACCTCATGGGCCGCACCGTCATCCCACCAACCGAGATACGTTCATCATTCATCATTCAACGTTCATCATTAGCCCCCGGCTCCTACTTTGTCCGCGTCACATCCACCACCGGCACCGCGGTAAGGAAATTGATAGTGGAGTAGCCCTGGCGGTAAAGCTCCAGTATGCTCTGTTCTTCGATTGTTCTTCAATTGTTCTTCAATCGTTCTTCAATGGGCGATTGAAGAACAATTGAAGAACAATAGGTAAATGATTGAATAACACGGGGTGTCAACGGCAAGTTGGCACCCTTTGGTACAGTTATCAACCGACGGTTGAAAATTATTTTTGCGAGGTCGTTTTTATTTCGTATATTTGCACTTTCAAAGTCAATTAACAATAATTAAAAATACATAAATAACATGTCAGAAAATCAGATAGTTAATAAAGAGGACCTCGTTGTCCGATTTGCTGGCGACTCGGGAGACGGCATGCAGCTCAGCGGTACGCTGTTCAGCGACGCATCGGCTCTGACCGGCAACGACATTGCCACCTTCCCCGACTACCCCGCCGAGATACGTGCCCCGCACAACACCATCGCCGGCGTGAGCGGCTACCAGGTACATGTGGGTAACCACATCTACAGCTCGGGCGACAAGTGCGACATACTGGTCGCCATGAACCCCGCTGCCTTCAAGTCGCAGCTGAAGTGGGCCAAGAAGGGTGCCACCGTCATCGTCGACGTCGACACCTTCACCGACGAGGCCATGGAGAAGGCCGGCTACAAGGAGAACCCCTTCACCGACGAGCTGGAGCGCGCCTACACCATCATCAAGGCCCCCATCACCTCGTTCACCGAGAAGATCGGCGAGGCCCAGGGCGTTGACAAGAAGACCGCCGACAAGAGCCGCAACATGTTTGCCCTCGGCATCATCTTCTACGCCACCCACAAGACCCTCGACCAGACCTTTGCCTATCTGGAGCGCAAATTTGCCAAGAAGCCTGCCGTCATCACGCTGAACAAGGCCGTGCTGACCGAAGGCTATGAATATGCCGACAAGCTGGAGGTGATGCACTCGCACATCTTCGAGGTTGCCAAGGCCGACAAGATGGAGCATGGCCGCTACCGCAACATCACCGGTAACGTGGCCACTGCCTGGGGTCTCCTCGCAGCCTCTGAGAAGAGCGGCCGCCGCCTCTTCCTGGGCTCCTATCCCATCACCCCCGCCACCGACGTCATGGTGGAGCTTGCCAAACACAAGAGCCTCGGCGCCCGTGTGTTCCAGGCCGAAGACGAGATTGCCGGTATCTGCAGCGCCATCGGCGCCAGCTATGCAGGTGCACTTGCCTGCACCAGCACTTCGGGTCCCGGCTTGTCGCTGAAGAGCGAGGCCTTGGGATTGGCCGTGATGACCGAGCTGCCGCTCGTGGTTGTCGACGTGCAGCGCGGCGGCCCCTCGACGGGTCTGCCCACCAAGACCGAGCAGAGCGACCTTGGCCAGGCCCTCTACGGCCGCAACGGCGAGGCTCCTCTGGTGGTTGTCGCCGCCTCGAGCTCGGCCAACTGCTTCTACTGGGCCTTCAACGCCGCCAAGATAGCCCTCGAGCACATGACCCCCGTGGTGCTGCTCACCGACGGCTACCTCGGCAACGGCTCGCAGCTGTTCAAGATTCCCAGCATGAAGGACATGCCCGAGATTAAGCCGCGTCTGGCCAAGGAGAACGACCCGAACTACCGTCCGTTCCGCCGCGACGAGGAGAAGTTCGCCCGCGAATGGGCCCTGCCCGGCATGGAAGGCCTGAGCCACCGCGTCGGCGGCCTCGAGAAGTGCCCCGACGGTCCTCTTAGCACCGACCCCGAGAACCACGCCCTGATGACCAAAAACCGTCAGGAGAAGGTGAACCGCGTGGCCAACTACATCCCCGACCAGGAAGTCACCGGCAACCCCGACGCCGACCTGCTCGTGGTTGGCTGGGGCGGCACAGCAGGTGCCCTGACCCTCGCCGTCGAGGAGATGAACAACGAAGGCAAGAAGGTGGCCTACACCCACTTCAACTACATCTGCCCGCTGCCTAAGAACACCGGCGACATACTGCGCAAGTACAAGAAGATTGTGGTCTGCGAACTGAACAACGGTCAGTTCTGCGGCTACCTGCGCACGCAGTTCCCCGAGTGCCCCATGACCCAGTACAACAAGGTGATGGGCCTGCCCTTCGAGGTTGGCGAGCTGAAAGAGCACTTCACCAAACTCCTTGAGAAATAAAACTCCTTCAGATTGTAAAAGATTGTAAAAGAAAGCTACGCAATCAAAATTCTTTTTAAATCTTTTAAAATCTGCCGGAGATAAAAATAATCTGATTGAAATAAAAAGAATATGGAAAAGCATTTTGTTCCCAAAGCGGATAAAGAATACACCAAGGCTGATTTCCAGAGCGACCAGATGGTGAAGTGGTGCCCGGGCTGCGGCGACCACGCCATACTCGCCGCCCTGCTGGCCACCTTCCCCAAGACGGGCTACAAGAAAGAGAACGTCTGCATGGTCTCCGGTATCGGCTGCTCGAGCCGTATCCCCTACTATGTCGACACCTACGGCTTCCACAGCATCCACGGCCGCGCCTGCGCCATCGCCACGGGTGTGAAGCTCGCCAACCCCGCCCTCAGCGTGTGGGTGAACATGGGCGACGGTGACTCGATGGCTATCGGCGGCAACCACCTGATCCACGCTGTGCGCCGCAACCAGGACCTGAACATCACAATCTTCAACAACGAGATTTACGGTCTGACCAAGGGTCAGTACAGCCCCACGACGAAATTCGGCCAGGTGACCAAGACCTCGCCCTACGGCACCATCGACTACCCCTTCAACCCCGGTGAGCTTGTGATGGGCGCCCAGGGCACCTTCTTCGCCCGCACCCTCGACTGCGTGCCGCAACTCTCGACCGAGTGCATGACCCGCGCCGCCAAACACGACGGCTGCTCGGTGACCGAAGTGCTGCAGAACTGCGTCATCTTCAACGACAAGACACATGCCGCCATCACCGACCGCGCCGTGCGCGACGACCGCACCATCGTGCTCGAGCACGGCAAGCCCATGCTCTTCGGCAAGAACAAGGAGAAAGGTCTGCGCTTCAACGGCCGCCAGCTCGAAGTTGTCACCCTCGGCGAGAACGGCATCACCATTGACGACATCATGGTCCACGACGAGACCACCGAGGACACCGGCATCCACATGATGCTTGCCCACATGGGTCCCGCAGCCGGCCTGCCCGTCGCCCTCGGCGTCATCCGCAACGTGAAGAAAGTCTCCTACACTCAGCTCTACGAGGAGCAGATGGACGAGCAGATGGCCAACGGCAAATACAAATGCATGGACGACCTGCTCAACAGCGGCGACACCTGGGAAGTGTAGCGTAGCGGTTTCCCGCTCCGCTGAGTGGGTAGTGGATAGTGGATAGTGAGTAGCACAAAATCAAAATGCTACACACTGCACACTACACACTACCCACTATTTTTTTTCATGATTGAAAAAAAATCGTATCTTTGCACTTTGTATATAATACCTATTTTATGAAGAAGATTGTCTTTACACTGTTAGCAATTAGCCTTTTAGCAAGTGCTGTGGCACAAAGCACCAAGTGCGGTATCGACACCAAAGCGCTGATGCGCGAAGAGATAGCCGCAGGAGCGCAGAGCATCAACTTCCTTGCCAAGATGACTCCCGGCTTCGACCGCAACGTGCTGGAGAAGGCCGACATCGTGATAGGTGCCGAGGCGGGCCAGATAGTGACGCTGAGAGTGCCCGTGAGGAGTCTCGACGTGCTGGAGAGCGACAAAGAGGTGCTGCTCTACAGCATCTCGCACCGTATCGCCGCACCCACCTGCGACCGCATGAGGGGTGACACGCGCACCGACAGTGTACAGAACGGATTGGGCACAACCGACGACATAAGCTATAACGGCGAGGGTGTGTTTATAGGCATCACCGACTGGGGGTTCGATTATACCCATCCCAACTATAACGGACAGAACCACAAGAACTGGCGCATAGCGCGTGCCTGGGATCACTTCCGCCTTGCCGGACCGCCTCCTGCGGGCTTTGACTTCGGCACCGAGATAGTAGGCCACGATGACCTGAAAGAAGCCCTGGGCGACACCTCGAATCTCTACGGCTATGGCACCCATGGCACCCATGTGGCCGGCATCACTGCCGGCAAAGGTTTCCGTGGGAAACTGCGCGGCCAAGCACCCGGCGCACGCCTGCTGCTCTGTTCCTTCGGCCTCGGTGAGTACGAATGGATGCAAGGAGTGGCATGGATGCGCAAGGTGGCGCAGGACAGCGCCCGACGGCTGGTAATCAACAGCAGCTGGGGTATGTACTCGTTCAGCTGCATCGACGGCAGGTCGTTGCTTAGCGAAGCCATCAACAACTGGGCTGCCGACGGCACCATCTTCTGCACCAGCGCCGGCAACAACGGCGACGTGAAGTTCCACATCAGCAAAACCTTCACCTCGGCGACAGACACCTTGAAAACCGTGGCCACATACTACGACTATGTGGCCGAAGCCATAGGCCAGTGCCTTATTATGTGGGGCGAAGAGGGGCACGACTTCAGCGCCCAGTTCCGCATGGCCATAGCCGACACTACCGGCACCTACTGGGCTGGACCAGTAATCAACACCGCCGATGGCGACCAGATTGTATACGACACACTGGTATGCGGCGACATACGCATTCCCTACCGCATAATGGCCGAACACGCCAATCCCTACGACCAGCGTCCGCACATACAGATGGATGTCAACAAAGACGCTGCACTAAAGCTGCAGCTCCTGATTACCGCCGAGAGCGGCACGGTGCATGCGTGGAATGTGGCCAACAAGACCAACCATGCCGGCAACGAAGGCGCCGATTTTGTCAGCAACCCTAACTTCCCAGGATATGTGGGAGGCGATGCACTCTACGGCATCGGTGAGCCCGGCTGCGCCGAAGGCAACATCACCGTGGCTGCCCACAGCAGCGACTTCTGGAACGGCGACACCACCGTATACACCACCGGCAGCTTGGCATACTTCAGCAGCTACGGCCCCATTATCGACGGCCGCCAGAAACCCGACATCTCCGCCCCCGGCGTGAGCGTGCTGTCGTCAATCAGCCGTTGGGCCGACAATGCCAACTCGTACACCTCGCACCTGATTTTTAACGAAGACGGCTACAACTACAAATGGTCGAACATGAGCGGCACCTCGATGTCGAGTCCCTCGGTGACCGGCATTGTAGCACTGCTGCTGCAGGCCAACCCCAACCTGAGCTACAGTCAAATCAAGGACATCATTCATATTACCGCCCGCAACGACGACAAGACCGGTCCGCTGGTGGCCAACGACAGCGCCGACCTGCGTTGGGGCTGGGGCAAGATCGACGCCCTCGCAGCCATCAACGAGGCCGTGCGCCGTGTAAGCATCAACACCGCCGAAGAGCACCGTTTGCCCTTGCGCCTCTATCCCAATCCCACCACTGGCAGCGTCAACCTCTTCACCGGTTGCGGCGAGGAGCAGACAATGGAGATCTACGGCATCGACGGCCGCACGGTAGACCACCGTCAGGTAAGAGAGCAAACCACCATTGACACCTCCCGTTGGCCTCGCGGCGTGTATATAGTGCGCGTAGGTAGCCGCACCGAGAAGCTTATCGTCAGATAACAATATGATTGACCTCTTTCGCAAGAACACGCTGGTGCAGGTGCTGCTAATTCTAGTGGCCATACTGCTGCTGTGGGGTCGCTCGCTGGTGCATCCGCCAGCAATGGCCGACGGCGATGCAGTGCTCTACCACCTGCTTTATCTCGGCCTGTCGTCGCTGCCGCGCCTGGCTGTGATACTGGCAGTGCTGCTTATTCTTGTCGAAGGGGTATGGCTCAACCTGCTGCTGTCGGACATAGGCCTGGTGCCGCAAACGACACTGCTCCCCACCCTACTGTACATCATACTGATGAGCGCTCCGGCGACAACCCTCACACCTATGGTTTTCGTGGGCGGCATAATGATTGCCATAACCCACCAACTGATGCTGAGGACCACGTTGCTGACCATCTCGACCGAGAAAATATGCAGCGCCACAGCGTTGATAGGGTTGGCTTCGATGTTCTACCTGCCGTCGCTGGCGTTGGTATTGAGCTACCTGCTAGTTGTTGTAAACTACCGTCTGTACAGCCTGCGCGACTGGATGGCCATGCTGCTTGGCTTGATGGCACCATACATAGTGTTACTCACAGTGCTGTTTCTCACCGACAACCTGTCGATATGGTGGAGCGGCACCTACTATTCATTGAGCGCGACAACACTGCCATCCGGAACCGACAAGATCCTTGCCATCATCGGCGACATTGTGATAATACTCGTCTTCCTGGTAAGCCTCTTCGTACTATGGGGCCACCTTGGCGAGCACCCAATCGTGTGGCAGAAAAACGCCACCACGGTGATGCTGCTGTCGGTCGGTTGTGCCGCCATGCTGGCATACTCACACGTATTCCCTGTCGACATGCGTTCCTTTGCCGTTCCCTTCGCGCTCTGCGGGCTGCACCTGCTGATGCCCGAGAAAGCCACCCACAGCTATGGACGTCGCAAGAAACGCAATTGGGTATTCGACATAATACTCATTCTGACCTTTGTCGCCGCGCTGATATGCTGAAACCTTGGCTCATAGAAGGACGCTGCGAGGCCGGTTGCGACGAAGCCGGCCGTGGGCCGCTGGCAGGTCCCGTGACTGCCGCAGCCGTAGTACTGCCTCGCGACTACAGCAACCCTGTGCTCAACGACTCGAAGCAACTCAGCGAACGCCAACGCGACATGCTGCGCGGCGAGATAGAAGCCAATGCCGACGCATGGGCTGTGGCCACCGTAGAGCCCGAGGAGATTGACCGCCTCAACATACTGCATGCCGCCACCCACGCCATGTGCTTGGCGGCGAAAGCCCTCTGCGGCGAGGTGGCCGACAATGTTGTCTGCGGTGGGAAAGCGCTGGGGAACCGTATGCCCGAGTTCCTGCTTATCGATGGTAACCGTTTCTACAACGAGGCCCAACTGCCTTACCAATGCTTCGTACACGGCGACGCCCTCTATATGGCCATCGCCGCCGCCAGCATACTGGCCAAGACACACCGCGACGAGCTGATGGTGCAGCTACACAACCAATACCCACACTACGGCTGGGACCGCAACAAAGGCTACCCCACCGCTGAACACTACCAAGCCATCGAGGAATATGGCATCACCCCACAACACCGCCGTAGCTTCACACTCTACAAACAACACACCCTCTTCGAATAACAATATGGAAGTTAAAGAATTAAAGAAGTTATCGCGCTACGCGCTAGAAGTTAAAGACAATACCGCCAGTCAGCACATTCGTCTTTAACTACTTTAACTACTTAACTACTTTAACTCCCCAAAAGAAAGATATATGTTCGACTTCATCAAAGAAATCCATCGCAGGAAGATTATCCGCGACCTCAAGGCAACACCTCGCGAGAAAAAGATAGACAATATCGACGAGATAAAAAGCATCGGCGTCATCTGCCGTCTCGGCGACGAGCAGAACTGGAACATCCTGAACCACTTTGCCAAGGTGATGGAGAACCAAGGCAAAAGAGTAGCTTTCATCGCATTGATGGAACGCGAGCAGAACATCAACTTCGTCATCACCCACCAAGGAACACATATCGTACGCAGCAAGAGCGACTTCAACTTCTGGGGCATGCCGAGCTACGAATCGATACGTCCTTTCGTCGAGCAGCATTTCGACCTGCTTATCGACACCATAGGCGAGGAGAATTTCTTCGCCCAATATGTGGCTTTGCGAACCACCGCCAACCTCAAGGTTGCCTATGCCACACCTGTGGAAGACCCCACAGAAGTCTTCGACCTCATTATCCGTGGCGACGGCCAGGTAGAGCTCAAAGGCTTCTTCAACAATGTGATTGAATATTTAAGCATGATTAAAAAATGAAACAGCCTATCTTCACCGGCACCGGGGTGGCTCTCATCACCCCCTTCCGTCGCGGACAGGAGACCGTTGACTTCACCAAGCTCGAAGGCCTTATAGAGAACATCATAGCCTCAGGCGTTGACTATATCGTTGCCCTCGGCACCACCAGCGAATCTGCCACCATGACCGAGAGCGAACGCGCCGCCGTGCAGGAGTTCATCGTCGAAACCGTCAACAACCGAGTGCCCATCATGTTGGGCATGGGAGGCAACAACACCTTGAGCCTCACCGACTCGTTGGCACGCACCAACTTCGAAGGCATCTCGGCCATCCTCTCTGTGGCGCCTTACTACAACAAACCCAACCAGCGCGGTCTCATTGCCCACTTCCGCTCGGTGGCCGAAGCATCACCGGTACCTGTGGTCATCTACAACGTCCCTGGTCGCACCGGCGTCAACATAAGTGCCGAGACCACCCTTACCCTGGCAAAAGAATGCCCCAACATCATCGGCATCAAGGAGGCTTCGGGCAACATCCAGCAGGCTATGGAGATACTTCGCAACCGTCCCGACGGTTTCCGCGTAATCTCGGGCGACGACGCCATCACCTGCCCCCTCATCGCAATGGGTGCCGACGGCGTCATCTCGGTCATTGCCAACGCAATGCCCAAGGAGACCTCCGACATGGTGCGTTTCGCCCTAAAAGGCGACATGAAGAAGGCCCTGCCACTACACTACCGCCTGCTGCCATTGATGAACGCCATTTTCGAAGAAGGCAATCCCACAGGCATCAAAGCCCTACTCGAAGTACAAGGCATGATATACAACGTGCTACGCCTGCCGCTGGTCAAAGCATCAAAGACACTCACCAACAAACTCGTCACCCTCTACAATGATTTTAGAGGCTAACCTTGAACAAGTACGCGCTGAATACCTGCGGCGTACCACTTCCGGCGACGGCACCTTGCTGCGCTCAGTGGAACAGTATGCCACATCGCGCAATGGCAAAATGCTGCGCCCGCGCCTGCTGCTGTCCGCTGCCGCCACCCTTGGCGACGAGGTCCTCAACAGCCGCCGCACACTGCTTCTGGCCGTAGCCGTAGAGATGCTGCACAATGCCTCGTTACTGCACGACGACGTGATAGACAACGACCTGCAGCGTCGCGGACAGCCATCGGTCAACGCCCGTTGGGGCAACGCCACGGCAGTACTCGTCGGCGACTACTTGCTGGCACAAATCATGTGCCTCCTCGATGAAGTCGATGACCGCGATGCCACCCGTCGCATCAACCAGACGGTAATAGCAATGACCGAAGCCGAACTACTGGCGCAAGAGACTCTCAAACAGCCATGCAATAAGGCAATCAAGCAATACCTGGCCATCATCGATGGCAAGACTGCACGTCTCTTCGCCACGGCCTGTGCCCTTGGCAACCCAGAGTACGAAGATTTCGGGCTCCACTACGGACGCCTCTTCCAGTTGCGCGATGACATAGCCGACAACGAGGCCACGCCATTCACAGCCGACCTTATCAGACAGGAAGAACAAGCCCTCGCAGCAATAAAACCAGCACTTTCGATACAAATATAAAAATAAAAAACAACACACACAATATGAAAAAGCTGTTATTAGCCCTCGCTGCCATCGCCCTTGCAGGCAGCCTTATGGCACAAGGAGCCAAGCTCCCCGAGAACATCACCCTCAAGAGCCTCGACGGCCAGAGTGTACCTTCGTCGGTAATCAAAAACGACGGCAAGCCCGTAATCATCTCGTTCTGGGCCACATGGTGCAAGCCCTGCAACCGCGAGCTCAACAACATCAAAGAGGTCTACGAAGAGTGGCAGAATGAGACCGGCGTCAAGCTGGTGGCCATCAGCATCGACGACGCCCGCTCGGCAGCCCGTGTAAAGCCGCATGTCGACGGCAACGACTGGCCCTACGAGGTATACCTCGACCAGAACAGCGACCTCAAGCGCGCCATGAACGTGGTCAACGTGCCCCACACCTTCATCCTCAACGGCGAGGGCGAGATAGTGTGGCAACACACCGGCTACCAGGACGGCGGCGAGGAAGAGGTGATTGAAAAAGTGCGCGAGCTGGTGAAATAACCCACCAGGCACCATAAAAACGCCCACTGATCTTCAGTCGTTTACCAGCATTTCTTCAGTATTTCTTCAGTCATCCACTGAAGAAATACTGAAGAAATACTGAAGAAATAGCGAAGAACAGGGCGCGATGACAGATAATTAATATTAGTGTATATATGATTAAACGACTATTTCTCCTGGCGGGTTTTGCCTGCCTTGTTGCGTCAGCAGCTACCGCCCAGGGCATACTGGGTGGACACGTGACCGGCAATGTGCAGCTCGATGCACAAGTGAGTCACAAGGACAGCGTGATAGGTGCCAACGACGTGCCCGAGAACCTGCTGATGAACGCCCGCGCCGACATACTCTACACCAACGGCGACTTCAGCGCAGGCCTGCGCTTCGAGATGTACCAAAACCCCATGCTGGGCTTCGACCCGCAATACAAGGGTCAGGGACTGGCCAACTATTTCGTGGCCTACAACGGTTCGTGGCTGAGCGTAACGGCTGGTAACTTCTACGAGCAGTTCGGCAGCGGCATGATTCTGCGCACCTACGAGGACCGCTACCTGGGCCTCGACAACTCGCTCCTCGGCCTCAACCTGACGTTCCGCCCCTGGCAGGGTGTCACCATCAAGGCTCTTGCCGGCCGCCAGCGCATCTTCTGGAGCTACGGCGAAGGCATCGTGCGCGGCATCGACGGCGAGGTGAACTTCAACAGCATCATCAAGGCCATGCAGGACAGCAAGTTCCGCGCCACGCTGGGAGCCAGTTTCGTTAGCAAGTACGAACCCGACGAGAGCATCGTCTCGGCCTCCGACCCCGAGTACCGCCTCAACCTGCCGCTCAACGTGGGCGCCGCCGCCGTACGTGCCGACCTCGGCTTCGGCGGTCTGTCGCTGCAAACCGAATACGTGCGCAAAGGCCAGGACCCATCGGCTATGAACGGATACATCTATCGTCCCGGCCAGGCGCTGCTGCTCGACCTCAGCTACTCGCAGCGCGGCTTCAGCGCCGGCATCCAGGCCAAGCGCATCGACAATATGGGCTACAAGTCGGTCCGTTCGCAGAGCGGCGAGATGCTGTTCATCAACTACCTGCCGGCCATCACCAAGAACCACACCTACGCCTTCCTCACCATGTATCCCTACGCAACCCAGGTGAACGGTGAGCAGGGCCTGCAGGCCGACGTGATGTACAAGTTCAAGAAAGGGAGTTTCCTCGGTGGCGATTACGGCATGGACCTGCATGTCAACTCGTCGGTAGTGACCACCCTCGACACTACCATCACCGGCGGTGCCGGCACCGAAGGCTATATCGTGAATTCAGGTATCGGTGCCCTCTTCTACGGCGACGTGTCGGTCGAGCTGGCCCGCAAGCTTTCGAAGACCGTGAAACTCAACGTCACCTATGCCTATCAGGTGTTCAACCCTGAAGCCGAAGGACATTCCGGCCTGGACTTGGTGCACAACAACGTGGTCATTGCCGACCTCTCGTGGAAGCTCAACAAAAAGCACTCGATGCGCTTCGAGGCCGAATGGATGGGTAGCGACAGCTACTACGACGCCTCCGACGCACACCACATCGACCGCCGTTCGGGCGACTGGATAATGGGCTTGGTGGAATGGAATATAGGCACCCACTGGTTCGTCTCGGCTAGCGACCAGTACGCCTACAACGACGGCATCGGCAACTACTACAACCTCAGCGTGGGCTACACCCACGGTGCTACACGCCTGCAGGTGGGCTACGGCAAGCAGCGCGAAGGCCTGCTGTGCATCGGCGGTGTATGCCGTCCGGTGCCCGCCAGCAACGGATTGACCTTCAGTTTAACCACTAGTTTCTAAGAGACAATGAAAAAGATATTAGCCATACTTCCCTTCGCGGCCCTGCTCTTTGCCGCCTGCGACAAGATAGAACCCGGCGACAACGGCGAGTACACCATCTTCGCCGGCGCTACGGCCTCCTGGATGGACGGAACCGCTATAGCCAATCCTGTGCACCGCGCGCTGGTGGAGAAATACACCGGTCCTAAATGCGTCAACTGCCCCACTGCCGACATCATCCTCACCGAAGCCCACGAGCGTATCGGCGACCAGATGGTAATCCTCGCCATCACCCCCGGCGGCGGCGACGGCCTGCCATACACCGGCCAGCCCGATGTCAGCACCGAGGACGGCGACCAATGGGCCATGGCCTACGGCGGCAGTGTCAATATGTCGCTGCCATTCGTGATAGTCGACCGCGTGAAAACAGAGACAAACACCTTCTCGGGTGCCAACACCATGAGCGGTGTCGAGAATGTTGTCAACAGCATCATCGCTCAGGAGGCTGTGGCTGCCCTGGAGGTGTCGGCAACCAGTGCCGCCGATAGCACGGTGACCATCAATGTCAACGTCAACTACCTGCAGGACTGCGACTCGGCCCTCAGCCTCACGTTGGCACTGATGGAAGACTCGTTGGTCTATTACCAAGCCGGCACACCCACGAACGGAGGCTCCCTGCAACCCGAGTACAGACACAACCACATGCTGCGCGATGTCATCACCGATGTGTGGGGAATCGATATTCAGGCCGAAGGCCGTGCCGGCGAGGCCCGCAAAGCCCGCTTCAGCTACACCCTGCCCAACGGAGTGGTAAAAGATAACTGCCATATCGTGGCTTTCATCTCGAACAAGGACAGCCGCCGCGTTGTCAACTGTGCCGAATGCAAGATAGATGAATAAGCGAATACTGGGGCTGGCATTGCCCAACATAGTGACCAACATCACCGTGCCGCTGCTCGGCATGGTGGATATGGCCATTGTGGGTCACCTCTCTGGCGACCACATTGGCGCTATAGCCATCGGCACCCAAATATTCAACCTCATCTATTGGAACTTCGGCTTCCTGCGTATGGGCACCAGCGGCTTCACCGCCCAGGCCTTCGGTGCCGAGCGGTGGGACGATGCGGTGAAGATTCTCATCCGCGCCTGTGCCATCGCGCTCACCATTGCCCTGCTGCTCATTGCATTGCAGTGGCCCATATCGCTGGCCGTGCCCTACATCTTCGAGAGCAGCAACCATGTGCTGGGCCTCGCGCTCACCTACTTCTTTGTGCGCATCTGGGCAGCACCCGCCACGCTGGGGCTCTACGCTATCAAGGGGTGGTTCATCGGCATGCAGGACTCGAAGACCCCCATGTGGATAGCCATCGCACTCAACTGCGTCAACATAGCCCTCTCGCTGCTGTTCGTCATCGTGCTCAAATGGGACATCTTCGGCGTAGCTCTGGGCACCGTGCTGGCCAACTACAGCGGCCTGCTGCTCGGCATCATCTTCCTGCGCCGTAAATTCCACAGAAACAATAATCTTTCAACTTTAAACCTTAAACCTTCTACTTTAAAAGACGCTTTGCACTGGGCCGACATGCGCCGTTTCTTCAAGGTCAACGGTGACATCTTCCTGCGCACCCTGTGCCTGTCTGGAGTGTTCACCTTCATCACCGCAGCCTCTTCGCACATCAGCGACCAGATACTGGCTGTCGATGCCCTGCTGCTGCAGTTCTTCACCCTCTTCAGCTATATCATGGACGGCTTCGCCTACGCAGGCGAAAGCCTCGTTGGCCGACATATCGGTGCCAAACAGCAACGCCACCTGAAGCTGGCCGTACGCCTGTTGATTATGTGGGGCATGGCGCTGACGGTGGTGTTCACCGGCCTCTACGCCGCTTTCGGCAACCAGTTCCTGCACATCTTCACCGACCAGCAGGACGTTATCACGGCCGCCGGGGATTATATGTACTGGGTGTTGGTGATACCCATCTGCGGCTTCGCGGCATTTCTTTTCGACGGCATATTCATAGGCGCCACCGCCACGCGCACCATGCGCAACGCCATGTTCGTAGCCACAGCCGCCTTCTTCCTCATCTACTATGGATTGAAATACTACGGTCTGAACCACATCGGTCACCTTACAGACCACGGATGGAACAACAACCTGTGGACCGCCTTCATGGTGTTCCTCATACTCCGCGGCCTGCTACAGGCAATCCGTGTCAGAAAAGACATATACTCACAGGCACTATGAAGAAACTGTTGCTAATATTCTTACTTGTGGCTGCGATACCTGCTATGTCGCAGTATACCGGTTTTTACAACCAGAATGGCAAGGTGGTCGATTCTGAGACGGGGAAGCCGCTGCCCGGTGCCACCGTGACCAATCTCAGAAGTAGCGTACAAACCGACAGTGTTGGTCGCTACACAATTAGTTATCACACATACGACAGCGACCTTCGTCTTTTTGTATCCCATCAAGGCTACATCACCGACACCTTCAGTGTCGCCCCCGAGCTTGTACGTCTGCGGCCACTGTCTGAAACCTCCACCCAGCCACAAGACAACAGCTATTACCACAAGAATTCCAATGCTGACAAGACACCCAAAAACCGTCCCACGGTGGCCGTGGTACTCAGCGGTGGCGGTGCCAAGGGTGTGGCACATATCAGCGCCCTGCGTGCCGTCGAGGAAGCTGGCATACCTATCGACATCATCTGCGGCACCTCGATGGGCAGCCTTATCGGTGCCCTCTACTGCATAGGCTACACCACCGACGATCTCGACTCGCTGGTGCGCAACCAGGACTGGATCACGTTGCTCAGCGATCGTGCCGACCCCTCAGCCCTTTCGCTGCGCCAACGCGAGGAGCAGAACACCTACGCTCTTATCCGTGGCCTCAGCAGCGATGCACCAGAGAAAGGCGGCCTTATCCGCGGACGCAACCTCAACATACTCTTCCGCCGCCTGTGCGCCGGTTACCTCGACAGCATCAGTTTCGACAGCCTGCCAATTCGTTTCTCATGTGTGGCCACCGACATCGTCACCAACACCGAGGTGGACTTCCACGACGGCTATCTTGTGCAGGCCATGCGCGCCTCGATGGCCATACCTGCAGCATTCACCCCTGTACGTATGGGCGATATGGTGCTAATCGACGGTGGTTTGAGGAACAACTACCCTGCCGATGTGGCACAGAAGATGGGGGCCGACATCATCATCGGCGTCACCGTGCAGGGCGACTCGCTGAAAGCCGACGACATCACCGACGCCATGTCGGTGTTCAATCAGATTATCGACATCAACTGCAAAAACAAATACGACGAGAATGTGGCCATAAGCGACGTGATGATGAAGGTTGACGTGCACGGCTACAGCGCCGCAAGTTTCACCCCATCAGCTATCGATTCACTGATACAGCGTGGTGCCGTTGAGGCAGCACACCATCGCGACGACTTGATGGCACTGCGTAATCGTATTGATGGCATGGGCAACGGCACTAGCAAGTCAAATGACATGAACAAACACTACCGTCACCGCCAACGCCGAGACCCGGTGTTCGACATCGACAGTAGCAACATCGTGCCGCCAACATTGAATAAGAAGCACACTCAATCGCCGCTGAATCCTGTTGTCAGTGTAGGCTTCCGTTTCGACACCGAGGAGATGGGTGCCCTACAGTTGAATGGAAAGCTGCCGTTCTGGCAGAAATTCCCGATGGAAATCGGAGCCACTCTGCGTCTAGGCAAACGTATTATGGCCAAAGTGGAATATGGTCTGTCGACGAATCGTGTGTTCAGCCCGTCGCTGAGCTATACCTTCCGCAACAACGACTTCAACATCTACAACTACGGCATACGGACCTATAGTTTCAAGTATATCCAGCACCAGGCTGAATTTATACCCATAAACTTCCACCTGCGCCGCTGGGAAATACAGGCAGGTATGAGATGGGAATATTTAGACTACTACGGCGGAGTGCTCTCCATCGGTAGCGACTCGCTGGGCTTGACCGACAAACGCTTCTTTTCATACCGCTTTTCTGGCAACCTCAACACCGAGGATCACTGGTACTTTCCCTCGCGCGGCACACGTCTGTACACAAGATACGCATATATTACCGACAATCTTGTCGGTCTGGACGGTACAATAGGTCTCCTCGACATCAGCGTGCAGTGGCGAGCTAACCTGCCTGTGTCACGGCGGTTCTCGCTGCAGTCGTCGTTCTTCACCCGCTTGCTCTTCGGCGGCGAAGTTCCAATGAACTACCGCAATGCCATGGGCGGCGAATGGTTCGGCCACACCATGGAGCAACAGGTGCCTTTTGCCGGCATCGGCCATCAAGAATTCATGGAACGATATCTGATTGGTGTGCAGCTACAGGCCCAGGTGCGCATCATGCGCAGCCAATACATCATGCTACGCTTGGCTTTTGCACGAAACAGCGTGGATATAAGTCAACTGTTCTGGCCTGTAGACAACTCCGCCGAAGGTGTTCCGCCAGCATGGCACACGCCGATGTTCGGAGCCCAGATAGGATACAGCTACAGCACCATGTTCGGGCCCATCGATGCACGCATAGGCTATAGCACACACACGCGTGCCCCATATTTCTTCCTGAATATAGGACACCGTTTCTAACAGCGAATCATCCGAACTTCTATTTTTCTCTAACCAGGCTATCCGTTTTTCTCTCTAACCGAATTATCCGAAGACATCCGATTATCTACTAGTTCGGATTGTTCGGTTTGAGTTTTTTAACTCACTTCCGGTTAGTCAGGAGTAGCATGGCTACCCTTAAAGCAAATATCAAGATTATCGGTACCAGAGCAGAGCTCAGACCGCAGACCAGCACCCAGACAAGGGCCGCTGCAAACATGGCTTCCTGCAACCATAACGCCCAGCACGGGCTCTTATGCATCCTTACTGCAATGAGTATCAACAGAGGCGAAGCCCACAGCACATTGAGGTTCCATTTGGTGCAATAGTAAGCGCTACCAAACCACATGAACAGCAGGAACAAGCCTATGAGACCGGCAAGAACAAAGATTATACGGTCGAAGACAGCGAGCAGATTCTTCCGTTTCTTCCATTCGACATAGGTCAATCCGGCCAGCAAAAGGAAAAGCAGACCGAAAACGATTACCGGAGGAAAACTCCGATGCATATTGACTCTGGACGAAGGTTGTAGCGCTACTGGTGCACCTACTACATGACGCTGGTCGGCGCCAACAGTGGCTTCAGCCAACTCGGCCTCCATCTCGCATGGCTTGAACATACGTTCCACCGACGTGCAGCGATGGTCGGCAGCAAGGCCCAACAGGCAGTCCATACCCAGTCGCCACCACTCCATAGTGTCGCGCAAAGCAGATGCCAGCAAGTGACGGTATGTCTCGGTCTTGACCGAGCGATGCAAGACTGTGTCGCACCCAACAGCATGACTAACCATGTCGCGCACACGCGTGGCACAATTGTCACGGAAAAAGTCGTAACGATAATAGCGGTTCTCGGGCATGTAGTTCCACTCGAGCATGACAAAAAGGTTGCACACCTCCTGGTGCGACAAATTGAGGTGTTGCTCACTCATCGATCGTCCTTCAAGACCATTCTCAATAAAGAAATGGTCCATGCGGGAACGACTTAGGCAATAGTCGAGTCGACCTTGGGCAAACTTCCAATAGAAATGCGGTGTGCCGAAGTTGAACGTGCCATAGTTGTATACTATGTCGAGACCATTGGCGGTATCGCAGATGCGTAGGGCTGAATGTCCGAACGAGGTATAAAGATCGTTGCCCGGGCCACAGGTAAGCACACTGGCCCACGCGGTCTCGCTTAGCGGCATCTGCTGAGCCCGCAAGGAATTGAAAGTTGAAAAATGAAAACTGAAAACTAAGCATGCACATGCAATTGACAAAAAATATTTTATTCTGTTATTCATCTGTTTGTTAATATTAATTTCAACTTTCATTTTTCAACTTTCAACTTATTATTTAGGCACCTTCGCCCATGGCCTCGTTTTCGGGTATGGGCTGGTGGGCTTCGGCGGTGCGGTGAGCCATATGTATCGGGGCATCGTTTTTGCCCTGATGCACGGTAACCTGCGGGAAGGGGATCTCAACGCCCGCGTTGTTGAAGGCTATATAAATATCCTCGCGGATATGTTTCCAGACTTCCCAGTAGTCCTCCACAGTGGTCCAGACCCACACAGAAATGTCGACTGACGAGGTGTTCAGCTCGCTGACAGCGATGACAGGCTCTTTGAAGTCGTGGCGGATGAGAGGTTCTGCAGCTATAACATCCTGTAGAACTGCCTTGGCCTTGCGCAAGTCGGTGCCATAAGCCACCGAAGCAACAACATCAAGACGTATCTGCGGTTCCTTGGTGTGGTTGATAAGGCTCTTGGTGGCAAGCTCGCTATTTGGAATGATGATTGTTCGGCCGTTGAAGGGGCGCATGATTGTGTGGAAAATGCGAATCTCCTTGATGTAGCCTTTATACTGGCCACATTCAATGTAGTCGTCGACCTTGAATGGTTTCATCAGCAGTATGATAACACCGCCGGCAAAGTTCTGCAAGGTGCCCTGCAAAGCCATGCCTATGGCCAAACCCATAGCACCGAGGAGGGCAATGAACGAGGTGGCCTTGATGCCGACAACATCCATGGCCATGAATATCACCATGGCTTTCAGCAGCACATTGACCAGTGAACCAAGGAAAGTCTTTAGGCTACCTTCGGCACCGCGCTTGTCCAGGGCACGTATAATGAGATTTCTCAACATATTGGCCACTTTCAATCCTAACCAAAGGATTAAAATGGCACCAATAAGCTTTGGCACAAAGCTCACGGTAAGTTCGGTGAGGGCTCGCAAGCCGTCTTTGAGGAATGTGTTCTCGCCTGTCACCACAGCTTTAATATCTGTGATGTCCATATTCTTGATGCTGTCCTTCAAAGCCTGCGAGATACTGTCGGTGGCCTGAATAGTCTGTCCGAATTCATCGTTGGGTGGCGGAGGCGTGGTTCCATTAGCCTGTGCCGCTGCAACAGCCATCAAAGAAGGGGTTTCGTCTAGGAAAAGCATATTCTTTATTTAATCAAACTTTAAGTTTTAAGTGGCTGACGCAGCCCGATTGCCGCGTCAGCCACTTAAACCTTAAAGCTTAGAACTTACAGCTCTATTCTTTATTTCTTAACAATCTTCTGTGTGCTGACACCATTCTCGGTGACGACACGCACCATGTACACACCGTCGGCGAGATTGCTGACATTGATGTTGCCAGCCTTGGCGGTCATCACCATGCGACCGTTGACATCAATAATCTCAACCTGCTGGATGCCCTCACCTTCGACGCGCAGCATGCTGCTGACGGGGTTCGGGAAGATGGTCACATTGGCCTCGTTCACACCATTGATACCGACGACACCGCCGCTAATAGCAACATCGTCAATCATCATGGCGTCGCCACCCATCGGACTCACATTGTGGAATGCAATGCGGATGGTCTGGCCGGCATATGCGGTCAGCATGGTCGAACGCTGCACGTAGCCGTCGGTCGAATCAGTCTCGCTGAAGAGCACAGTGCCGAAATCGGAGATTTCGCTGCCGGTGGTCGAAACACGCACCTCGTAGCTGTTCACGATACCCTGGTAGGGATTCAAGCGGACATACCAAGTCATGCCCAAGCCGGAGACATCGTTCGGCAGGGTGATGGCGGGCGAGATAGCCCACTCGTCGACATCGGCGTAGTCGTCATAGCTGCCAAGCAGGAAGTGAGTACCGGAATTGGAATAGTTGGAGTGCTCATAGACAGCAAAACGTTCGGTCAGCTGCCAGCAGTTGGCGGTGGAGCCTTCGAAGTCCTCGTTGTACGGGAAAGCGACGTCGCAGCTGTAAACGTTGACGGTCATGCTGGCACTGTTGCTGCCGGCGGCGTTGGTGGCGGTAACAGCCACTGTGTGATTGCCAGCATCAGTGAAGGTGTAGTTGAGGGTAGCAGTGGTGCTGCTGACGGCATTGCCATCCACAGTCCATGCAAAACTGTCGGCGCTGCCGCTGACAGCGGTGAAGGTAGCCTCGGCGTTGACTGCAATCGACGCAGGACCTTCAATGGTTACGATGGGAGCGGAAAGGGTGCGAATCTGGATGTCGTCGAGGATAATCACATATCCGCCAACGCTGTTGAAGTGACGGAAAGCGATACGAGCACTGCTCATGCCGGCAGGAATGGCAACCGTGCGTTGCACGAAGTCGGTCATGTTCTCGTTCAAGCTCTCTTCGAAGAGCAACGTGGTCTGTTCTCCATCAACCAGATAGACTCCATAGTGGTCGCCAGGATAGTTCGGTGAGAAAGGTCTCACTTTCCATGCAACCTCGTAGTTGTTGCCGGCTGGCAGGGTGACGATGGGACTAGTCAGCCAGTTGTCAGTGGGGATGTCCATCATGTATATACCCATAACACTCTGAGCAGACATCGATAGCACTTGGCCCATGGGGGTTTCCATCATGTCAGCGCTGAGGAACCAGCCGCTCTCGGTCGAGTCGCTGCGGTTCACCCAGCAACCAAGGATCGTGGAGAAGTCGGGAGCATAGGGGGCGGTGATGTCGTCGCAGCTGAACACATCAACCTCGATGGTGTCATAGTTGCTGCCGACGGTGTTGATGGCCTCCACAACAACCTCGTGCGTACCAACAGTGGTGAAGGTGGTGGTCAGCACATTGCCAGCGTTGTTAACATCAACGCCGTCAACATACCACACCAGGCTGTCGGCCAAGTTGGTTGTAGCAGTGAAAGTGGCCACGATACCTGTACCGACAGTCTCAGGACCGGCAAGGCTCACACTGGGAGCGGTAAGCTCATCGATCAAAAGGCTGTCAACATACAGATAGTAGGCATAGTTGCCATAGTAGTTGATGGCGATATACTTGGTGGCAGCAGGCAGGAGATAGGCAACCTCGGTCCAGTCAGTGGCCACGGTGGCGTTGTCGCCCAGCACGGTGGTGAAGGCGGCAGTGTCACTGGTAGTGGTCGAAACAAGCACGCGGAAAGCGTCGCTGGCGTTGTGGCCCTTATACCAGAATTTCACCATATAGGTGGTGCCACCTGTCGGCAGAGTGATCTCGGGGCTGATGAGGAACTGGTTGTAGTCGCCAGAGGGAGCGCTAGCATAGCTGCTGAAAACGAACGAAGAAGTGCCCTGGAAGGCCTCGGTGTTAACAATACCAGTACGGTCGTCGTTAGCGGGGTCGGCGCTGACAAAGAGCCAGCAGGGGTTAGCAGCCTCAAAGTTCTCGACGTGGGGGAACGTGTTGATACCGGCACCGCAGTCAACAACAGTCACGTTGATGGTGTCGGCAGTGGTACCCACGCTGTTAGTGGCCTCAGCCACAACCTCGTGCAGACCGTCGGTGGTGAAGGTGGTGGTCATGGTAAGACCGGTGGCACTCTCGGCAACACCGTCAACATACCAAGTCAGGGTGGCGACATCGGTGGTGGCGGTGAAGGTGGCAGCATTGTTCATCAGCACGATGGCGGGACCGGCGATGCTCAGCTGCGGGGCTTCCGGACCACCAACGCGGATATCGTCAATGTCCAGATAGTACATATCGGTCACATTATAGTGACGGAAGGCAATGTTGATAGTCTGACCACCATAGTTGCTCAGGTCAACAGTCTTCTTCACCCAGTTGCCGGTAGTGGTGCTGCTAAGCACAGCGGTAGTGGCGGTGAAATCGGCGGGAGTGCGTCCCGATGTGCTGATATACACGCTGTAATACTCAGCAGCATAGCTGGCATCCTGGCCCTTCTCATACCATGTCAGGTTGAAACCCGTGGCATCGCTAGGAATCTCGAACGAAGGCAGCACCATCCAGTTGTTGGGAGTAAGTGCTCCAACATTGTTCACGTACGAAGCCGAGGCAATCAAGCCGTTACTGCCATCATGGCCGCTACCTTCACCATACAGGAAGGTGGGATCCCAGTTGTAACCGTCATTGTCACCATCGACAAAGGTGAAACCTGCGGGAGCAGTGCCAGTTTCAAAACCCTGGGTGTAAGGGAAGGTGCTGACAGTGTCACCGGCAGTCTTGGGACTGTTGGTAATAGTGGCAACGCTCTGTTGCTGTGCTTTGAAAAGAGCAGCAGGCGACATCGAAGCCACATCTTTCTCCGTCAAACGACGGGCGCTCTGCTGAGCCATGCTGGTGGTGGCCAGCAAAGCAACAGCGGCTAAAAGTGCGAATACTTTCTTCATGTTGATTTAGTTTTTGTGTATATTATTTAATAATAAATTATTAATCAATAGCATATCAAAAATAGCTTTGCCTCGTATAAAATGCAAATATAAACCTTTTTAAATATATGACAATAATATTTTTTTCAACAAACAAGCACAAAACCCCATTGTACAGCTGTATTTCAGGGCCTTATGGTAATTTCGCTCACACAACCCTTACGTTGTCCGGTGATGAAAGTGTAGACGCCAGGTGCCTGACGGCGAAGGTTGGTTTTTATCAAATTGAAACCATCAGTGATTAGTTTGCTCTTATACACAGAGCCATCGGCGGAGAAACGGTAGGCCGAGATAGCCCCGTGCACCACCATGACGACACGGCGGACGGCATTGTCGGGATCATAAGTGTCGCCGTCTTTGGGCGACTCGTTGGTGATGACGTAAATATCGTCGCCCTCAGCCACCATGTCAGTCTCGGCGTTCTCGGCGAAATCGCCGTTGTTACCATTGTCGTGCATCAGGGGCTTCGTCCATACAATATGTCCTGTCGAATCGGCTTTGACGAGCATCATGCCTTTGTAATAGTATGTGGCCGTCGTCATACCGTTGCCTGTATTGACAGTCCTCTCCATCCAGGTGCGACCATATAGGGCAGCGCCACCGGAGGGTGTGGACACCTTGGCTCGGAGATAGAGGAAATTGACATCCGGCGAAGCAATCTCTGATATCAGGGAGGCATTGTAGAACACGCGGGCGTCGGCCTTGGTGAATGAGTGGCGGTCGGTGGTGACCATGCTACCCGCCGATACATCGAAGAGGTATGCCGTCACACCGGTGTATATAGTGCCTGTAGTAACCACAGCACCGACAAGGAAGTTGCCAGCCCAGCCGGTGCCATGGCCCGTTTCAAGGGCTGTGGCAAGCACCTTGTCGCCGAAGACATTGAGTATTGACATACCACCCACTTGGGCGACCGACGGGTAATGACCCTGCTTCGTGCCGAGGCCGTCAGCGATGCCGAAGACAATGGCGGCACCATCGCTCTTGCTGTCACCGTTGCTGAAGCCACAAGTGGCTATGCGGCCGTCGTTGGTGACGAATATCTCCGATATGGCACCCACGTCAAGGCTGTGCTCCCACATAGTCTGCATGGAACGGTCGAAGACCATACCCCGCACGTCGGCAGTGTTGGTCTTGTCGTTGGCCACAGCATAGACGAGGCCATAGTTGCCGTTCTCCGAAGTGGCATCCCAGTGGTAGAAGAACTCATTCTTGCCAATCTCACGGTTCAGTATTTCCTTGTCGCTCTCGACAGCAAAGGATGAGAGGTTGACACACACATGACGCAGCACGACCGACTTTTTCTCCTCGGCAGCGACGACGACATGCATGCGCATACCGTCGCGGTGAGTGTGCATGATACCGTAACCCTTGGTGTTTTCAATCTTTACGCACTTGTATTCCTTGTATTCCATGTCCACCTCGCGAACCATGATGCCTTTCACCTTGCTGAAGGCGTTGAGGTCGGGCTCGACGGAATAGTAGCGGCCTTCGGCATCGGCCTTGTCGAGGCGTATCAATGTAGGCTGGTAGGCTTTACCGTTACCGTTTTCACCCTGTTTGAAGGTAATGCTCTGCGCCGTAGCCGTGGCGAACAACGCGACAGCAACTAGCATTGTCAGTGTTTTTTTCATTGTTTTTTCAGTTTTTATTATTATGTCTTATCATTTTTACAATTTACGGAATGAGATTGACAACCACATACTCCGACTGGGTACCTATGCGGTATTTTGCGCCCCAGATACCGAGGCCGGAGGTGACGCAGACAGTGGTCTCCCCTTTCTGCAGCGTGCCCCACGAGCATTCGTATATGGCGTCGGTAATCCACGACAGGGGCCATACCTGCCCGCGGTGCGTGTGGCCGCTCACCTGTAGCCCTATGCCCGCGCGCTCGGCCTTCTCCAAGTGGTAGGGCTGGTGGTCGAGGAGGATGGTGAATGCGCCGGTGTGGAAATGCGCCAATGCGTTGACGCTCCTGCGGTGGCGGTTGGTGCGGTCGTCGCGGCCGATGACGGCAATGCGGCCGACGGTGGCCACCGAGTCGCGCAGCAGGGTGATGTCGGCATCACGGTAGAAGCGCTCCACCTCACCGGGAGTGTAGTAGTCGGCGTAGTACTCGTGGTTGCCCAGACAGGCGTAGACGGGCATCTGCAGCTTTCGCAGTCCCTCGGCCATCTCCTCATGCAGCAAGGGCCGCAGCGAGCGGTCCACAAGGTCGCCGGCCATGAGCAGCATGTCGCCGCCCTCGCGGTTGAGCATCGCCACCCAGCGGTCGAGGTCGGCGCGGCGGTTGTGGTAGCCCAGATGCAAGTCGCTCACGGCCAGCACCTTCACGGGGTGGTCCACCCTGCCGTGGGTGTCGACGGTCAGCTCCACACGCCGCTTGTGCTCGTAGTTAAGGCTACCATATATGAACAGGGCCGCCATCGCCACCAGCAGCACGCCGCAGGTCCACCAGCTGTCGCGCAGCCAAGCCGTGGGCAGCACATGCACCAGCCGCAGCAGGTCGGCCAGCAGGAACGCCATGAAGAGGTACAGGAGTATTATCAGGCCTTTGTTGCCGACATTATACACCGCCACGGAGAGCCCGTAAGGCAGGCGATCGAGGTAGCGCGTCAGCGACAGCACCGCCATAGCCACGCAGGCGGCCTCCACGCCCACCAGCGTCCACCGCAGCCACAGCACCGGTGGCAGCATCCACAGATGCCACCCCACATAGCCAGACAAGGCAATGATAACGAACAGAATAACCAGCATCATATATCGTCGTTTTTAGCGTTAGGGACAAAGAACACTACCGTCAGCGCCCCCACAGCACCGGCCACAGGCACTATGATGCGGGCCACCGAGCCTGCGGGGATGAACACGAAGGTGGATAGCAGCACCATGACCGTCATCACGCCCATGGCACCGGCCTTCTGCGTGGCCGTCATGCCGCCGCGCCGCTGGTAGCCACGTATATACTTGCCTAGCCACGACCGTAGCAGCCACTGCTGCAACTTCGGCGACGAGCGATAGAACAGCCACGACGCCAACAGCAGGAACGGCGTCGTCGGCAACCCCGGCACCACAACCCCCAGTGCTCCAAGCCCAACGGCCAGGCAGCCCAGTCCTACATAGAGATATTTCTTCATCTTGGTGACAGAGAGCGGCTGGTTTGTGTTGTTATTGCACGCAGGGCGATGTTGCGGCAGAGGACATCGCTAAAGAGTGATATTTCGAGGCAATGATAGTTGCCCTCGCAGCCGATGAGTGGTAGCATATAGTCGTTGCGCTTGTAGCCGTCGATATGCAACAGCAGGCTCGTGGTATCGAGCGTGACTGTGAGGGTGTCGCCATAGCGTGGGTCGATGAGTGTGGCCGGCGTGGCGTCGGTGCGCCAGTTGACGGGATTGATGGCCATAAGGTTGCCGTCGCTCAGTATGGGAATGGCGCAACTGTTGTCTTTCACTGAATTATAGCAGATGGTCACACCGAGGTCGACGCTGTCCTGCGCCGGGCGGATGTGGGCGTTGGTATCGGTCGCCTTGTAGCCGATGACATAGGCTGCCACCAAGCGGCTGTAGGTGCTGTCATCCATGGCCTTCAACAGGTCGACAACAGCCATGGCCCCTTGGCTGAAGCCTGCAATGATAAAAGGCCGACCATTGTTATAGTGCTCCAGATAATAGGCAAAAGCCTTGCGCACGTCGCCATAAGCCAGCGGCATACGGGCATCGACCAGGCTGTCGCTGGCGTAGGTCTTCATGGTCACCTGCCGGTAGTAGGGCGAGTAATAGTTGAGTTCCCCGACCAACAAGCGGTCCACGCCCACCATCTCGCCGTATAGCAACGAGCGGATGCTGTCGTTGCGGGTGTCGGCATAATGCATGGGCTTGCCGTCCAGCGTGTAGTCGTCGCACTCGGTGGAGACGATGTAGAACACATCCACCGCCGCACCGCGGTCGGCGATGTACCACTGCGTGGTGTCGCCATAGTCGGGCGCTATAGGAATAACGTCGCTTCTGTGTTTACACGATACAGCGGAGATTATCAGCACCGTTGTGATCAATAGGTTTACTTTAGTAGGCATTTCTTAGTCAGTCAAGCTGAGTGGGTTTGTAAGGAAGTCATATAGGCTGACGAATAATATTCCGTCGTCGTTTTGGTATCGAGGAATGGAATCCCATGTGATGACCACCTTGCGAAAACTGTCGTTTATTTTACGCAGCGAACGGAGCTCTTGTTCGCGTTTATCATCGTCGTCAATACGATAGGCCGATTGGATATAGTATCGGCGGAAGCCTTGGTTGCATACGAAATCCACTTCGAGGTGTCGGCGCTCATATTTACTGTCTGGCTTGGCGACAGTCTCGGTTATCTCGCCCACATCCACGTCCATTCCTCTGCGTCGAAGCTCATTGTAAATCAGATTCTCCATAAGGTGCGTCTCCTCCATTTGGCGGAAATTAAGACGTGCATTTCTAAGCCCAAGATCCTCAAAATAGTATTTTGACGGGGTGTCGATATATTGCTTTCCTTTGATGTCGTACCTGAGAGACTTTTCGACGAGGAATGCATCTTGAAGGTAATCCAGGTATTTCTTTATAGTGTCTTGGGTTATATCGCTTCCCTTGACGCTTTTGAAGGTGTTTGCCAGTTTGTGTGGATTTGTCAAGCCGCCAATAGACGATGCGAGTATGTTGACTAATTCCTCCAAATCCCCGTCTAATTTAATGTTGTGGCGTTCCTTGATGTCTTTTAGGTAGGTGTGGGTGAACAACGAGCGCAGGTATGATCTTTTCTCTTGCCCTGTTTCCATCAGTACAACTTGCGGCAGTCCTCCGTATGTAATGTATTCGAGCAGTTGCTCTTCTCTTGGCAAATCATTCTTGTATGGCGCGTCAAGGAATTCGGCGAAAGAAAGGGAGTGGATATGTATCTCGTCGCCGCGTCCGCGGAACTCGGTGATGACATCCTTCGACAGAAACCGTGCATTGGAGCCAGTTACATATACGTCGGCATTGGGAACGTTCAGGTAGCTGTTCAATACATCTTCGAATTCTTTTACATACTGCACTTCGTCAAGTAGTATATAATACATATCGCTGTCAACCAACTTGCTGTCGATGAATTGCAATAGGGTGTCTGGGTCTCGCAGATTCTTTCTGCGGCGGTCTTCTAAATTTATTTTGATGATGTGGTCTTCTTTTACACCTTCGGCAAGCAAGGCATTGGCAAATAGATTGAATAGCAGATATGACTTTCCGCATCGCCGCATTCCAGTAACAACTTTTATCATATTGTTATGACGACGTATCATCAAGTCATTCAGCAGATAATCTCTTTTTATCATACTATTATCATTCGATTTTTCTGTAAAGATTCACATATTTTTCGACTGCAAAGATACATCTTTTCTTTAATATGACAAAATAATTTTGTGTATTTGAATTTTTTCGTATCTTTGCACTTGCTTTCGAGAGCGAAAGCTGTAAGCAAGAAAAGCATTGCGATACTGTCCTAGTATTAAAATCGCCAATTTTAAGCAGGAGGAGGTGAGCATTTATGCTTTCGCTTGATTGTGTATGCTATTCCCTTAGCATATCTTCAGGCGTGAGATATGTTCCATCAGCCCCCGTTCCTGCAAGGTGTTTGGCGATACCTAATACTAACGGACATGAGCACATACCCTCATGCCTTTTTCTTATTTATAAATGATTAACGTCCCGTTGGATGTTAGGGGACATATATCATGGGTAAGATATGACTGTCAATGTTAAAAATAGAAATAATAGATTCATCATGAAATGCTAATTTTTTTGTTACATGGAATAATTATTCGTATTTTTGTAACCAATCATCAAACTATAAAATAATGAAAAGAATTGTCTTGTTGTTCGTTATCATGCTATATATGCCGTGGGCTTTCGCTCAGTTGGCGGCTCCGGCACTCAGTTCGCCCAACAACAATACCTCGGGCACCTACACCAAAGTAATGTTCTCATGGAGCAAAGTAACAGAGGCGACAAGCTATACGCTGCAGGTCGACACCTCGGCTTCCTTTGATTCTCCACTGCTATGTGAGGTGATAAAGACGGCTACGTCGTCGACCAGTCAGTCATGGACACTCTATAATTTGCACTATGGCACCACATACCATTGGCGTGTGCGAGCCAATGGTTCATCTGATACCTCCGCATGGTCGGCGGTGCGAACGCTGACCACCACCGATGCGGTCTCACTCAGTTCACCCAACAACAATATCACCGGTGCCTGGACTAAACAGACTTTTTGGTGGTACAACTCGCAGGGATCCAAGGGATACATACTTGAACTGGATACGGCAGCCGACTTCTCGTCGCCACTGTTACGGACCATTATAGCGACAAGGGACTCCACCAGCACTAGCAAC
>ONDE01000001.1 GCA_900316515.1 uncultured Bacteroidales bacterium
CAGCTACGAGTGGAACAACAGCGTCTACACCGAGAGCGGCCGTTACACCATGACCACGGAGAATGACTTCGGCTGCACCCACACCAGCATCCTCAACCTGACCGTCAACCAGAGCGTCAGCGTAGCCATCGACACTACCGTCGAGGGCAGCTACGTGTGGAGCGACGGCGTGCTCACCGAGAGCGGAGTCTACATGATGACCTTCACTGCCGCCAACGGTTGCGACAGCACGGTGACCCTCACCCTGACTGTCATTGCCCTGCCGACATACGCCACAGTGCCCTACAGCACCGGCTTCGAGGAGGGCGACGACAACGCATGGGAGTTCGTCAACGGCACTCAGCCCAACTACTGGATGATCGGCAACGCCACCAGCAACGGCGGCAGCCAGTCCATGTACATCACCAACGACGGCAGTTCCAACGCCTATACCGTCAGTAGTGCAACCTCCATCGTCTTCGCCACCCGTACCTTCAACCTGACCGAAGCCGGCGAGTATGCCTACCGCTTCGACTGGAAGGCCAGCGGCGAGAGCAGCTACGACTTTATCCGCGCCGCCATGGTGCCCGAGAACACCACACTGACCGCTGGCAACTACAGCGGCTTCAACAACACCGCGGCAGTTCCCACTGGCGGCATCGCCATCGACGGAGCCGCCCGTCTGAACCTGCAATCGGCATGGCAGAGCCGCGCTGGCACCTTCACCATCGACGAGCCCGGCCTCTACACCATGGTCTTCCTCTGGCGCAACGACAACAGCGGTGGAGCCCAGCCTCCCGCAGCCATCGACAACATCAGCTTGATACGCAATACCTGCCCGATGGTGCAGAACATCGTGGCCACAGCCACCAGCTCCACCATCGAGGTGAGCTGGACCGTCGGCGGCAACGAGACCTCATGGGAGGTGAGTTGCGGCGGTAGCACCGTCGTGGTCAACACCACCACATACACCTTCAGCGGCCTCACCGCCAACAGCGACTACACTGTCGGCATCCGCGCCATCTGCGGCGAGGGCGACACCAGCATCAACGCCGGCGTTTCGGTACGCACCGCCTGCGGCCTCATAGCCGAGCTGCCGTGGACCGATGACTTCGAGAACGTGCCCGCCGGCAACAACCAGATGCCCTACTGCTGGACACGCTACACCTCGGCTTCAAGCAACAGCGCATCCTATCCCTACACAGCTTCCAACACCACCAATGCCTACAGCGGCACTCACTACCTCTACATGTACACCTCGACAAGCCAGTCCTATCCCGACACGGTGATGGCCATCACGCCCGAACTCGATGTGACCACCTACCCGATGAATGCCAACCGTGTGGCCTTCTATACCCGAATGAACTCTACGACCTACAGCAAGTACCTCTACATTGGTACGTTGAGCGACCCGACCGACATGGGCACCCTGACCGTTCTGGACAGCGTGTACGTGACTGGCGACGCCTACGAGCGCCACACCGTCTCGCTGGCACAGGCTCCGGCCACCGACGCCTACGTCGCCCTGATAGCCAAGAAGGACAACTATGGTGCTATCTACCTCGATGACTTCACCCTCGAAGAGATGCCCTCGTGCCTCGAGGTCGCCGACCTGACCGTTACCGGAAGCACCGCTTCCTCCATCACCGTCAGCTGGGCCGACAACACCAACAGCTCTGCCACCTATACAATATATAACGACACCGCTGTTGTGGCCACCGGCGTAACCGGCACCACCTACACCGTCACAGGTCTCGAACCTGTCACCCAGTACACCATTGGTGTGCAGGCCGTCTGCGCCTCCGGCAACTCGCCCGTGATGACTGTTACTGGCCGCACCCAGTGCGCTCCCATGGCACTGCCCTACTCTACCAGCTTCGAAGACGACGAGCTGCAAGGCACCTCCAATGTGGAAGCCCTGCCGTGGTGCTGGACACGCCTCTTCTCGGCCGTCACCGGCAGCTACAACTACTTCCCCTATAGCATAACCACGTCGACCAGTGCGATGAGTGGTTCGAAAGCCCTCTACTTCTCCCACCACGCCAACACCCATGCCGACACCCAGATAGCCGTCCTGCCTCAGGTCGACGTGACCACCTTCCCGATGAACGGCAACCGCGTGGTCTTCTGGGCCAAGATGTCGAATGCCACATACAGCAACACAGTGCATGTGGGTACCATGAGCGACCCGACCGACATGAACACCTTCACCGAGGCCGGCAGCGTCGATGTTGTGAGCAGCGTCTACGAGCGCTACACCATCTCGCTGGCCAACATGCCGGCTGCCAACCAGTATGTGGCCCTGATGGTCAACCGCAACACCAGTTTGGCTACAACCATCTACACATACACGTATATCGACGACCTGACCATCGAGCAGCTGCCCGCTTGCGTCGAAATTGCCGACCTCACGGCAGGCAATGCCACCAGCAACAGCATCACCCTCAGCTGGAGCGACTACACCAACAGCGGTGCCACCTACAGCGTCTACAACGGCGAGACGCTGGTGGCCAGCGGCATCACCGGCACCACCTACACCGTCACCGGCCTCACAGCCAATACGGAGTACACCTTCAGCGTGGTGGCCAACTGCTCGGCCGATGCCGGGTCGGAGGCCATGAGCGTCAGCGCCCGCACCGAGTGCGACCTGCTGACCACGCTGCCCTACATCTACGGCTTCGAGGATGCCGCCACCGGCACCTCAAACAATCCGGTCTTCGACGCCGGGTGCTGGCACCGCCTGAACAACGGCACCACCTACATGGGCTATCCCTACATCAGCAGTTCAAGCAGCTACTGCCACACCGGCTCGCGCGGTCTCTACTGGTACAACGCCATCACCACCGGCACCTACGGCGACTACCAGGTCGTGGTGCTGCCCGGCGTTGGCGGAGACTACAGCATCGACGGCTTGCGCCTGAAGTTCTGGGCCAAAGCCAGCAGTGCCAACTACCGTCCCGTCTTCACCGTGGGTGTGATGACCGACCCGACCGACATCGCTACCTTCGAGACCGTGGCCACCGTCAACGTGAACACCGAAGGCAACACCAACTGGGCCGAGTACACAGCCAACCTGAACAGCTACGCCGGCAACGGCCGCTATGTGGCCCTGCGTGCCGACCGTCCTGCCTCGACATGGTATGCCTATGTCGACGACTTCACCCTCGAGGAACTGCCGTCGTGCGTCGAGGTGACCGACCTGGCCGTGGCCGATGCCACCGACAGCAGCATCACCCTCGCTTGGACCGACGACCTCAATACCAGCGCCACCTATAGCGTCTACTACGGCGACTCGCTCCTGGCGACTGGCGTCACCGAGACTACCCACACCGTCACCGGCCTCAGCGCCAACACGCAGTACACCTTCAGCGTTGTGGCCAGCTGCTCGGCAACCGTATACACCAATGCCGTCAGCGTCACAGGCCGAACCGAGTGCTCCAGCTTCGAGGTGCCCTACACTTGGACCTTCGAGAACGACGCCACCAGCGCCACTCCCGAATGCTGGGTGAAGGTGGGCGACGGCAACGCCTATGTGTATAACAGCAGCAGCAACGCCCACAACAGCATCAACTACCTCCGCTTCAGCGGCTCCACCAGCAACCTCGTGGTGCTTCCCGCCATCAACGGCAGCATCGATACCCTGCAGCTGCGCTTCTGGACCCGTCCGGAAAGCATCACCAGCAGCTCCTGTGGCACCTTCTCGGTGGGTTATATGACCAATGCCACCGATGAGACCTCCTTCGTCGAAGTGGCCAACTACAGATACAACGACTGGACCGCCGCCGCCTACGAGGAGAAGACCGTCACCTTCGCCGGCGCTCCCACCGGTGCACGCATAGCCATGCGCCACAACGCTGGCAGCACCAGTTACTGGTGGTACGTCGACGACGTGACCGTCGAGGCCGCTCCCAGCTGCCTGCCCGTCAACGGCATTGTTGCAAGCAACATCACCGAGACTGGCGCCACCCTGACCTGGAACGGTGTAGCTACCGCCTACAGCGTCTACAACATGGCCGACGGCAGCCTGGTGCAGACCGTCAGCGCCGCCACCATCGCCCTCACAGGCCTAACGGCCAACACCGCCTACACCTACGGCATCGCCGCAGTGTGTGGCGACAGCGAGAGCGACACGGTGACCGTCAGCTTCCGCACCGCCTGCGCCGCCATCGCCACGCTGCCCTACACCATGGGCTTCGAGGCCGACGAAATCGTGGGCACCGTCAATAGCGAGGCCTTCCCGTACTGCTGGACACGCTTCAACACCCTCACCTCGGGCTACAACTACTACCCCTACAGCTACAATTATGCCAACTATGCCCACGACGGCAGCCGCGCCCTCTACTTCTACAACTACACCAGCAGTTACTCCACCTACGCCGACACCACCGGCTTCATCCTGCCGGCCCTCGACGTAACCACCTACCCGATGAACGCCAACCGCCTGACCTTCTGGGCCAGAGTTAACGCCGCCAGCTACAGCTCCCTGATCCAGGTTGGCACCATGACCGACCCGACCGACATCAGCACCTTTACGCTGGCCGACACCATGACTGTCAGCGGCACCGACTACACGAGGTACATTGCCTCGCTGGCCACCGCCACCGCCACCGACGCCTATGTGGCCGTCATAGTGCCCAAGGCCACTGCCAACGGCGGTATGTATCTTGATGACCTGACCCTTGAGGTGCAGCCCACCTGCCCGGATGTCGCCGGCCTTACCCTCGACAGCCAGACCGCCAGCAGCGCCAACGTCAGCTGGAACAACAACGGCGCCGACAGCTACGAAGTCGAGGTGCGCCAGAACGGCGTGGCCCTCAACAGCGTCACCGTCACCATCAGCGACACCGCCGCCGAGATCAGCGACCTGCAGGTCGACAACGACTACCAGATAGTTGTGCGTGCTGTCTGCGGCACCACGCCCGGTGCATGGAGCAGCGTCCTGAACATCCACATCGGCTACTGCCTGCCCAACCCGACCTCACGCGACGGTAGCGGCATCACCAGCGTAGCCTTCGGTGGCATGACCAACAGCACCACCCATCCCACTGCAGCACCCTTCTACGGCAACTACAGCGACATGAGCGGCACCGTCGCCGCCGGCACCGAGGCTACGGTCGACATCACCTACGCCACCGGCTACACCTACGGCACCATCATTTGGGTAGACTGGGACAACAGCCTCAGCTTCGACGCCGACGAGGTGGTCTATGTTGGCACAAGCGAAAACAGCAACCCGACCACCCTCAGCGCCAGCTTTGTCATCCCCGCCAGCACCGATACCGGCAACTACCGCATGCGTATCGTGGGTGCCGACAATGCCTTCGACAACTACACCGGCTCCATTGCCGCCGCTGCCAACGCCAACCCCTGCGCCACCTACAGCTATGGCGTGGCCGAGGACTACACCCTCACCGTCACCGAGGCTCCGAGCTGCATGACTCCCGTCCTGCTGACGGCCACGGCCGTGACGGCCACCACCGCCACCCTAACCTGGGACGGCAATGCCGGCAGCTACAACATCTACAACATGGCCGACACCAGCCTGGTTGACAGCACCTCTGCCACGAGCTACGAGCTGACTGGCCTCAGCGCCACCACGCAGTACACCTTCGGCGTTGCCGCCAACTGCGGCGATAGTGGCGAGAGCGACTATGCCGTCGTTACCTTCAACACCGCCTGCGGTGCCGTCGACCTGCCCTTCACAGAGACCTTCGAGACCACCAGCGCTTCGGCCAACTGCTGGACCAGCGACGGCCCCGGCTCTTGGACTATCGCCACCGGCGACTACCAGGCAACCACCGGTGCCTACGAGGGCAGCCTCAATGCCAAGATTCAGTACTCGGCAAGGAACAACGTCACCAAATTCATCTCGCCCGCCGTCAACACCAACGGCACCGACAGCGTGAAGCTCACCTACGCCCACATCCAGCGTGCTTGGAGCAGCGACCAAGACCAGATGCGCGTCTACTACCGCACCGTGGCCGACGGCGAATGGACCGTGGCCGCCGCCTACACCTCCGAGGTAGCCACGTGGACCGTGGACAGCGTCGTGCTGCCCGCCAACACCTACCAGGTGGCCTTCGAGATGACCGACAACTGGGGCTACGGTGTGGCCATCGACAGCATCGTCTTCGGCTATGCTCCTGCCGACAGCGTGCCCGTGGTCGACACCACGTGGTACACCGTCAATGTTGACTATGACGCCACGATGGGTACCGTGACCGGTGCCGGCATGTATGAGGAAGGCGCCACTGCCACCCTCACCGCCACCGCCGCCAGCTGCTACACCTTCACCGGCTGGACCAACGCCCAGGGTGATACCATCGGCACAGACGCTACCATCGCCATTGCTGCCGTCAGCGACACCGCCATCTTCGCCAACTTCGGAGCCAACATCTACAGTGGCGATACCTCGGCCATCGCTTGCGACAGCTACGAATGGAATGGTATGACGCTCACCGAAAGTGGAGATACTACCTATATGTATTATACTGCCAACGGCTGCGACAGCACCGTAACGCTGCACCTCACCATCAACAACAGCACCACCGGCGACACCACGGCAGTGGCTTGCGACAGCTACGAGTGGTACGGCATGACGCTCACTCAGAGCGGCGACACCACCTACACGCTCAGCAACGCCTTCGGCTGCGACAGCGTCGTGACGTTGCACTTGACGGTGAACAACAGCACCTTCGGTGTTGAGACCCTGACGGCTTGCGACAGCATCACATGGAACGACAGCCTCTTCACCGAGAGCGGCATCTACACCTTCGCCTATAGCAACGACAACCAGTGCGCCAGCGTGGACACCCTGCACCTCACTGTCAACAACAGCACCGAGAGTGCCGACACTGTGACGGTCTGCGGCAGCTACCTCTGGCATGGTGTTGAGTACACCGAGAGTGGCGAGTATGAGTTCGACACTGTCAACGCCAGTGGTTGCACACACCACGAGACCCTCAGCCTCACAGTCAACAACAGCACCTATGCTGTCGAGACTCTGACGGCTTGCGACAGCCTCGTGTGGAACGGCACACTCTACACCCAGAGTAACAACACCGACACCATGGTGCTCACCAACCAGTATGGCTGCGACAGCATTGTCACGCTGAACCTTACTGTCAACTACAGCAACACCAGCGTTGACACCATTACCGCCTGCAACAGCTACATCTGGCACGGTACCGAGTACTTCGCTTCGAACGATACGGCTACCTACACCACCACCAATGCTGCCGGTTGCGACAGTGTGGTCACCTTGAACCTCACCATCAACCAGTGCAACACCACCGAGCTCACTGCCTGCGACAGCTACACCTGGAGTGTTAACGATATGACCTACACCCAGAGCGGCACCTATATCGAGGGCACCGATACCCTTGTGCTGACCATCAACTACAGCACCACAGGTATCGACCTGCAGGAAGCTTGCGACATGTACACTTGGATCGATGACAGCATCTACACTGAAAGTACAACCAGCGCTACCTACACTCTCGAGAATGCCGCCGGATGCGACAGCGTGGTAACCCTCAACCTCACTATCCACAGTAGCAATACCGTGGTTGAGACCTTGACGGCTTGCGACAGCTACATGTGGAACGGCACTCTCTACACCGAGAGCAACAACACCGATACCATGGTGCTCACCAACCAGTATGGCTGCGACAGCATCGTCACACTGAACCTGACTGTCAACTACAGCAGCACCAGCGTTGACACCATTACCGCTTGCAACAGCTACATCTGGCATGGTACCGAGTACTTTGCTTCGAACGACACTGCTACCTACACCACCACAAATGCCGCCGGCTGCGACAGCGTGATTACACTGAACCTCACCATCAACCAGTGCAACACCACTACCATCACCGCCTGCGACACCTACACGTGGAATGTCAGCGGACAGACCTACACTGTCAGCGATACATATATCTTCGGTAACGACACCCTCGTGCTTACCATCAACCACAGCACCACTGCCATCGACCTCCTGCAGGCCTGCGACAGCTACGCTTGGATTGACGGCAACGTATACACCGAGAATAACAGTACCGCTACTTACACTCTCGAGAACGCTGCTGGTTGCGACAGCGTGGTTACCCTCAACCTGACGGTCAACTACACCGTGACCAACACTGTTGATGTCACTGCTGCTCCTGGCTACACCATCGGCAACAACATCTTCAACGAGAGCACTGTGTTTGTCGACACCCTCGAGGCTGCCACCGGTTGCGATAGCATTGTAACCTACAACATCACCATCGTCAGCCAACCGGACGACATCACCTTCATCCTCACCGTCAACGACACCCTCAAGGGTACCACCAACCCGCTGCCTGGCACCTACACCTACTCTGTGGGTGACAGCGCAATGGTTGAGGCCATCGCCAACGACGGCTACCGCTTCGACTACTGGCTCGTCTCCGCTATGGGTATGACCGACACGCTGCGCCTGCCGATGTATGCCGCAGTGTTGCCTGCCGAGCTGGCTGGTCTTACCATCGAAGTCCAGGCCGTCTTCGTCGCCAACACATACCACATCGTTGGTGTGCCTAACGACACCGCCATGGGTAGCGTCTACGGCTCCGGTTGGTACAACCAAGGCTCTCCTGCTACACTCAGCGCTGTCGCCAAGACCGGCTACCGCTTCGTCCAGTGGAGCACTGGTGAGACCACACCCACGCTGCAGTTCATTGTCACCGAGGATGTCTTCGTCACCGCTATATTCGACACAATAGAAGTCGGTATCGAGGATGCCGAAGAAATCGACATCACCGTCTACAGCACCGGTATGAGAATTATCGTCAAGGGTGCCGAAGGCCACGATGTGCGTCTCTTCGATGTCAATGGACGTCTGATCAATGTTGCCACCAAGGTTGGCGAGACTACCGAGTTCCGCGTCAACGCCACGGGTGTCTACCTCATCAAGGTTGACAACTACCCGGCCAAGCGCGTCCTCGTGGTCCGTTAAGCCATCAAGGCATAACACTACCTGCGAGGGGGCCTGCACATGCGTGCAGGCCCCCTCCTTTATATGTCATTTGCTCCGCAAATCTCTGTTCACCATCAAAATTAATTTGTATATATAAATGTGTTTGTGTATCTTTGCAGTTTGCAGTACAGAGTGTGTGCTGCTTTAAATGATTGATAGAAAATGGACTACAACTTCTCTGAAATCGAGCCGCGGTGGCAAAACTACTGGCGTGAGCATGGTGTATACCATGTTGTGAACAATAGCGATAAGCCGCATTACTATGTTTTGGACATGTTTCCATACCCCTCGGGGGCAGGTCTGCATGTTGGCCATCCTCTGGGCTACATAGCCAGCGACATCTATGCCCGCTACAAGCGTCTGCAGGGCTTCAACGTGCTACATCCAATGGGTTACGATGCATATGGTCTGCCTGCCGAGCAGTATGCCATACAGACGGGTCAGCATCCCGCCATTACCACGGAAAAGAATATTGCCCGTTATCGTGAGCAGCTGGACAAGATAGGCTTTAGTTTTGATTGGGACCGTGAGGTACGCACCTGCGACCCCAAGTATTACAAGTGGACCCAATGGACATTCCTGCAGCTTTTCAAGCATTATTATGACAACACCGCCGACAAGGCAATGCCTATAGCATCGCTTGTGGCTCGTTTTGCCGAGTGTGGTACCGCAGATCTCGATGCTGCATGCAGCGAGCCTATGGATTTCTCCGCCGACGAATGGAATTCGTGGGATGAGGCCAAGCAGCAGCAAGTCCTTATGAACTACCGCCTGGCCTATTTGGCCGACACCTATGTCAACTGGTGTGCAGGATTGGGAACTGTACTTGCCAACGATGAGGTTGTAAACGGTCTATCTGTCCGAGGCGGCTACCCTGTGGAAAGGAAACTCATGCGGCAGTGGAGTCTCCGCATCTCGGCCTATGCCCAGCGTCTTGTCGACGGACTGGAAAAGGTCGATTGGACAGACTCATTGAAAGAGATACAGCGTAATTGGATTGGCCGCAGCGAAGGCGCCGCAGTCTGGTTCCCTCTCGACGTCAAGAGCAACGAGAACGTGTTGCCCGGTGCGCAGGCTTACATGCCGCAGTTTGATCCGCAGCCCGTGCCGAGTTTCGAGATTTTTACCACTCGTCCCGATACAATCTTTGGTGTAACCTTCATGGTTCTTTGTCCAGAACATGAGCTCATCGACCAGATTACCACCGACGAACAGCGCCAGCAGGTACAGGACTATGTCACATGGGCCAAGAACCGTTCCGAGCGAGAGCGCCAAGCCGAGGTGAAGAAGGTCTCTGGTGTGTTCACTGGTGCCTATGCCGTAAATCCTCTCACCGAAGAGCGCATTCCTATATGGGTCTCCGACTATGTGCTTGCCGGCTATGGTACTGGCGCCATCATGGCAGTGCCTGCCCACGACAGTCGTGACTTTGCTTTTGCCCGCCATTTCGGCCTGCCTATTCGACAGGTCGTCTCCCAAGAGAAAGATGTGACGAGCGACCCCGCTACATGGGAAGAAAGTATGGATGCCAAGACTGGATGGAGCGTGAACAGCGGTTTTGTGAGTGGCATGAAGGTGAAAGAGGCCATGAAGGCCGTTATCGACAAGATAGAGGAGATGGGTATAGGGCACCGCACCGTCAACTATCGTCTCCGCGATGCTATCTTCAGCCGTCAGCGCTATTGGGGCGAGCCTTTCCCCATTTATTATAAGAATTCTACACCATACACTATTCCAGAGGAATGCCTTCCCCTAGAACTGCCTGAGGTCAAGGAGTTCAAACCGACTGCTACAGGTGAACCCCCACTCGGACACGCCGATAAGTGGGCCTGGGACGAGGCGAACTGCTGTGTGGTAGATAAGGGTAGGATAGACAACAAGACAGTGTTCCCCATAGAGCTTAGCACTATGCCCGGTTTCGCAGGTTCAAGCGGATACTACCTCCGCTATATGGACCCCACAAACAACAGCGCCTACTTCTCGCCCGATGCTGTCGGTTACTGGCAGAATGTCGACCTCTATGTCGGCGGCGCCGAACACGGTACAGGCCACCTGATTTATGCCCGCTTCTGGAATAAGTTCCTCTTCGATCTGGGTATGTCTGTCAAGGAAGAACCCTTCCAGAAACTTATCAACCAGGGCATGATTCAAGGTCGTTCCAACTTTGTATATCGTTCGAAGAACGACAACAACCTCTTTGTGTCGAAGGGTCTCGTGAAAAACATGGATGATGTGACACCTATACATGTCGACATCAACATTGTCTCCAACGACGTACTCGACGTTGAGAAGTTCCGCCAATGGCGTCCCGAGTTTGCCGATGCCAAGTTCGAACTTGAGGACGGCAAGTACATTTGTGGTTGGGAGATTGAGAAGATGTCGAAGAGTATGTTCAACGTCCAGAACCCCGACGACCTTGTGGCTCGCTACGGTGCAGATACACTTCGTCTCTACGAGATGTTCCTTGGTCCTGTCGAGCAGGCCAAGCCTTGGGACACCAACGGCATTGAGGGTGTCTTCCGCTTCCTCAAGAAGTTCTGGCGTCTCTATGAAGGTGCTTCCAGTCAGCCGGCTGACAAGGGAGCCCTCAAGATCCTTCACCAAACTATCAAGAAGATTACCGACGACATCGAGCGATTCTCCTTCAACACCTCTGTCTCTACATTTATGATTGCCACCAATCAACTTACCGACCTCAAGTGTGGCAGTCGCGAGGTGCTTGAACCCCTGGTGGTGCTTATGGCGCCCTTCGCCCCGCATATAGCCGAGGAACTCTGGCACCAGATGGGTCATGAAAGCTCGGTATGTGATGCTCAATGGCCTAAGTACGACGAGAAGATGCTTGTAGAGGATACTGTCAAATATCCAGTTCAGTTTAATGGCAAGATGCGTTTCACAATCGACCTTCCTGCTGATAGCACACAAGCCGATGCTTTGGCTGCTATTCGTTCCAGCGCTGATGGCCAGAAATGGTTGGGCGACAACGAACCTAAGAAGGTCATATTCGTCCCCAAGAAGATTATAAACATTGTATTATGAGTTTAACTCGGCAAGATTACTAATCATCAATCACAATTTACAACATGCTTAGCCGACACTTTTTAAGATGCAAGGTCCTGCAGCAGCTCTATGCCTGCCAGATAGAGGATAAAGACGTTGCCACAGCAACCAAAGAGTTTGAATACCATGTAGGTCGTCTGAATGAACTTGGTGTGCTTCAAGTGGCGTTGCTGCCGAAAATGATTGAAGTGGGCGAAAAGGTCATCGAGGAGGGCAGAAAGAAATTCCGTCCCTCCGAGGCCGAGAAGAGCCCTAATCGTAAATTCCTTACCAACGAATTTCTCCGCCGCATGGCTGACAACTTTGAGCTGCGCCAATATATGGAGAAATGGGATGGTTGCTGGGATGTCCACGATGAACTCGTTCGCGAGGCTTTCATCGATTTTCGCAAAACTGATACCTATTGTCAGTATTTGTCTCATCCAGACACCGATTTCGAACAGGACCGGGAACTCGCCATTTCTCTCTTCCGCTTTCTTATGAACCGTGAGGCTTTGGTTGCGGTGATGGCCGAACGTAGCCTTCTTTGGGAGGACGACTTCGAGCAGATTGCACAGTACAACTTCATGATGCTCAAAACCCTCGATGCCGGCACATTCGACGAGGCTATGCCTTGGCCAATCATGTACGACAAGCGTGTCGAAAAAGACGAGGCCGATTTCCAGTTCGCAAGGCAGTTGCTGCGCGAGACCATCGAACACCGTAGTGAAGGCGACGACTTGATAAAGAGCAGGCTGCAGGGGTGGGAGTTCGAGCGTGTGGCACTTATGGATATACTGCTCGTTAATATGGCTGTCGCAGAGTTGACATCATGCCCCTCAATTCCGGAGAAAGTTACTATTGACGAGTATATCGAGCTTTCCAAGGAATTCTCTTCCGAGCGTAGCCGCCTGTTCATAAACGGCATCCTTGATAAGCTTGTCCTCGAACTGCGCAAACAGGGAAAGATAAAGAAAAGTGGACGCGGTCTTGTTGAAAATTAAGAATTAGATATTTAGTAAAAAATGAAACTTTTCATACGTCATTTCACAATAGTCACTTACCTTTTTGTCTCCTTGTCCCTTTTTTGTGGTTGCAAGAGCAACACACAGGATCCCGATGTTGACCTCATACGCAATCCAATGAGTGCCGAAGGTTACAACAGTGAGACAAAGATGCCTGTGATGACCTTCGACAGCGAGATGCACGACTTCGGTCGTCTCTCCGGCGGAGAGAATATTAGTTATAGTTTCCATTTCCGTAACACAGGAGACGCCGACCTCATCATTAGTTCGGCATCCGCAACCTGCGGTTGTACAGTGGCCGACTATCCCAAAGGCCGCATTGCTCCTGGTGCCGACGGTTATGTCACCGTCACCTTCAAAAGCGCCGGCAAGGCGGGACAACAATTCCAGGAAGTAACTGTCGTAAGCAACGCACAGCCTTCTCGTGTAAGACTTAAAATTATGGCCCAGGTGGGAAGGTGAAAGGTGAAAGGTGAGAGGTGAAAGGGAATTAAGAATTAAAAATTAAAAATTAAGAATAAAAATGATTGATATGATTTTATTGCAGGCCGCACAGAGCGGCGGTATGGGAAGCATGTGGATTTGGATGATTGTCATCCTCGTTATTATGTGGCTTCTGATGATGCGCCCGCAGCGCAAGAAAGAGAAAGAAGAACAGAAATTCCGTCAAGGACTTAAGAAAGGCGACCGTGTCGTTTTCTCTGGCGGTATTTATGGCAAGGTACACTCGGTTGACGAACATACTGTTGAGGTTGAAGTAAGTAACGGCGTTGTTATGACCGTCGAGAAGAACATGATACAGCCTGCGCCTGAAACCAAGGCCGAAGAGAAGAATTAAGAGGTGAAGCAATTCCTGGTGATACTAGGACTGACGGCACTTGTTTGGCTAGGAGTGTCGATGATGGAACCCACTGAATATCCTGTGCGTGTGCATGTGGAGATGGAAGGGTACGACACTGTGCGCTATGCAATAGTCAGGTCAGACACAGCTCTCACAATGAGAGTTAAGACCGATGGCTACCGGGCGCTGCTTTATGGTTTGCGTCACGAAGAACCGGTGATAAAAGTTGCCCTTGATGGAGATGATATACACCACTCCGTGCCAGCCGACGATCTATATGATCTGCTGAAGGCTCAGATGTACGGCGTGATGAGCGTTAGTGGCAATATCGACTCGCTGAGGGTTGTACTTGCCGAACGGCACCACCGCACTTACCGACCTCGACTTGACCATGTCGATTTTTCTTTTGCAGATCAGTATGGCCTCTATGGGCAGCCTGTAGTGACTCCTGACGAGGTGACTCTGTATGGCACCGAGGAATCTTTGGCTGGTATTGAAGATGTCTTTGTGGCAAAAGCATCTGTGAAAGATATTAAATCATCGGGCAGTTATCAGCTTCCATTGGAACCTGTGTGGCAGAGCCGCGTCGATGTGAAGCCCTCGTGTCGCGAGGTGAGTGTCTACGTGCCCGTGGAACCTTTCGTGGAACGAGAATTCCGTGTGCCAATAAAAGTTCTAGGGGCCGATACTAATGTAGAGTTGAAGGTTTACCCTGAAGAGGCTGTGCTGAGGGTATGGGTGGCGCAGCGCGATTTGCAACGCACCCCCGACTTCACTGTCGCTATTGAATACAGCGACGTGATGGCCCACAAGTCCGACCTTACGCCTCGTCTTACCGAGTTTCCAGGATATGTGCGTCTGCGAAGCATTGAACCGCAGACGGTGCAGTGTTTGATAATAAAATGATACGTGTCGGTATAACAGGCGGCATGGGTTGTGGCAAAAGCACTGTTATGGCCGAGTTCCATCGGCTCGGAGTGCCTTGTTTTGTCTCTGATATTGTCGCAGCAAGTTATTACAATGACATATTCTTCCTCGATGGTCTCCGTGCCCTTTTAGGTAATGATGTGTTTATTGACGACGTTACGGTCGACAAGCGTGCCGTCGCCGCCAAAGTTTTCGCCGACAAGGCGCTGCTACAAGGGCTCAACGCCATGATACATCCACGGGTCATGGAGGATTTCAACCACTTCTGTCTTCAGCATTCCGATGAACCTTACGTGCTTTTCGAGAGTGCAATTCTTTATGACTATGGATTCGACCGTCTGATGGATAAGGTTATATGTGTATACCTCGACTTCGAAGAACGCCTGCAGCGGTTGAAATTGCGCGATGGAGTGGGGGAGGAGGCCATCAGGGCCCGCATAGCCAACCAGTTGCCAGCCGAAGAGATGATGATGAAGGCCGACTATGTGATACTGAACTATGAAGGCAATCCACGCAGGCGGCAAGTGGAATATATTGACAAACTCTTGAAACAATGAGAAGAAAGTATATATTAGCAGTGGGCATGCTCGTTATTGCTACTTGTGGCTTTTTACAGGTTGATGCCCAGCGCTTCAGTTCTCGCGGACTCACATTCCGTAATCCTGAGACCGACTGGATCGACTCGGTCATGTCAACGCTAACCCTTGAACAGCGTGTCGCTCAGCTGATGGTGGTACGCGTGCCGCTCAACCTCACCGATAAGCAACTCCGTGCTTTCTCTGAGGAGGTCAATGGCTATGGTGTTGGCGGCGTATGTTTTTTCGCCGGCACAGCTGAGCGGCAGGTCCCTATGACGCGCCGTCTCCAGAAAGATGCCTCTGTGCCTCTACTCGTCTGCATCGACGGTGAGTGGGGACTTGGAATGCGACTGAAGGATCTCTTTTCTTTTCCCAAGAATGCTGCCTTCGGTCAGCTACGCCCGGATGCCGACAGCATTGTATACCGGATGGGTGAGGAGATTGGCCGTCAGTGCCGCGAAATGGGTATCCATGTCAACTTTGCTCCGGTGGTGGATATCAACTCTAACCCAAAGAACCCTGTAATCGGCACCCGCTCTTTCGGTACCGACCGCGAGCGTGTTGCTCAACTAGGCATTATGTACGCCCTCGGTCAGCAGAGCCAGAATGTTCTGGCCACCGCCAAACATTTCCCTGGCCATGGCGACACCGACAAGGATAGCCATCTCGAACTTCCTGTCATCAATCATACTGCTGCTTATATCGATTCTGTCGACACCTATCCTTTCCGTCGCCTCATACAGGCCGGTGTTGGCGGAGTTATGGTGGCGCATTTGCAGGTAAAAGCTCTTGACCCGGAGCGTCCGTCGTCCCTCAGCCCCAGGATTGTCGGTGGCTTGCTGAGGCAGAAGCTTGGCTTCGAAGGTTTGGTGGTGACCGACGGCCTTGATATGAAGGGAGTCACCAATACTTATGGTGAGGGACAGGGTGAACTTGCAGCTCTCATAGCTGGCAACGACATCCTTCTGCTGCCCCCCGATGTCCCGAAGGCAATCGAGGTCATCAAGACAGCCGCTGAGAAAAATGACAGCATCCGCTCGCTGGTCGACTACCATTGCCGCCGTGTGCTCAAAGCCAAATATACCTATGTGAGGCCTTATGTAAAAGATGATATCCGGGTTCCAGGAAAAGAACACGAACAGGTCTGCAAAGATATCGTCACCGACCTTAATATCAACATAGATAACAGAATAGATAGCATCGTCAACAGCGCAATTGCAGCAAAGGCCATGCCTGGCTGTCAGGTGTTGGTGATGCACCGTGGACGTGTGGTGCTCGACCGTTGCTACGGTTCTCTGTCCTATGGCGACAGCGCAGCTCCTGTCACCAAAGAAACATTATACGACCTGGCCTCTCTTACCAAGGTCACCGCTACTACGCTGGCAGTGATGAAACTGGTGGACCAGAACAAAGTCGGTCTCAACGACAAGTTGAGCCGTCACCTGCCTTATCTCAAAGGTACCGACAAAGAACGTATAACGGTTAAACAGGTCCTTAGCCATTGCGCCGGTCTCAAAGCCTATGATGCCTTGTGGCAGCAGACTTCCAACCGTGACAGTATCTTGTTGCTTATTGCCGGTAGTAAACTGAATCCCGACAATTCGTATGTCTACAGTGACTTCGGCTTTATGCTTTTGGCCGACATGGTGGAACATATCTCCGGACAGTCTCTTGATACCTTCATGGCTGAGAATTTCTATGAGCCCATGGGTCTGCTCTCTACAACTTTCCAGCCGCTCGACAATAATTTTATCCCAAGCGATATAGCCCCCACCGAACAGGATTCCTTGCGCGGCTTGATTCGTGGTGTTGTCCATGATCCCAACGCTGCAGCTATGGGGGGTGTTAGTGGACACGCAGGCCTCTTCTCTAATGCCCGTGAGGTGGCTCTGCTTATGCAGATGCTCCTCAACGGTGGCCAGCTCGATGGCGAGCGCTACCTTAGGGAAAAGACTGTTAAGACCTTTACATCGCGCCATTTCGAACGTCAAGGTAACCGCCGTGCCCTGGGCTTCGACAAACAGCTGTTCAACCCAAGTAAAAACGGTCAGGTATGCGCCGAAGCGTCACAGAACAGCTATGGTCACACAGGCTTCACGGGAACCATGCTCTGGGTCGACCCCGACGTCGACCTCATCTATGTCTTCCTGTCCAATAGGGTTCACCCTTCAGCCTCGCCAAACAAACTGGCGCAAATGAACATCCGCACCGACATACAGTCGTGCATTTATAATGATATCTGCAAATAATTATGGCAAACTTTATCAAGTGGTTGTTTCTGGGACTTGGATGGGCTCTGGGCGGCCCCATTGGTGGCATAATAGGATACTATCTTGGCAAAGCCATCTCTCCCGATAGACCTCAGATTGACGGCGGCGACGATTGGTCGTCCGACTCTTCCGCCCACCGCGGCCCTTACCGCAACACCGGCACTCAGCAGGACATTAACGTGGCCCTTATGGTGCTCATCGCTGCGGTAATGAAAGCCGACGGTCAGGTGCGTCGCAGCGAACTTGACTACGTGAAGCGCTTCCTCTTGAAAAATTACGGCGAGGTTCATGGCAAAGAAATGCTTAAAGTACTGCAGCAAATGGTGGAACGCAACATCCCAATCGACCAAGTATGCCAACAGATTAAAGTCAATACTGACTATAACACACGCTATCACATGCTCGACTTCCTCTTCGGTCTTGGTGGCGCCGATGGCGAGTTCCAGCAGGCCGAACTCAACATGCTGCACCTCATAGGGCGCTACCTCGGTATCTCGTCGAGCGACTATACTTCAATTTATGAGCGCCATGTCCGATCTGGCAGGTCCGACGACTCCAACCGCTCAAGAAGCTCTTCCTCCTCTTACAGCAAAGACCCCTACAAGGTGCTTGGTGTCGACAGCAGCGCTACCGATGACGAAGTGCGCAAGGCCTATCGTAAAATGGCCATGAAATACCATCCCGACCGTGTCGCTGGCATGAGCGAAGAACTGCAGCGCAACGCCGCCGAGCAGATGAAAGAAATCAACCGCGCCTACGAAGTCATAAAAGAAAGCCGACCCTCGATGAAATAACAGAACTCGACGCTGACGTATTCGTCCAAAAACAAGAACCGCAAACCCTCGGCCTGCGGTTCTTGCATAATTCATAATTCAAAATTCATAATTCATCATTCATCATTCATCATTCATCATTCATCATTCATCATTCCCCACTCCCAACTCTCTCCACCACTGTTGCCACCAACTCTCTCATCTGCTCGTGGTACTCGTTCAGGAAAGTCCCCTTGGGGCGGTTGGCAATAATCAGGCACACCGTCAGCGCCTCATGCCCCAGCATGTGGCTGAAACCGTATATGGCCGAAGTCTCCATCTCCAGGTTTGTCACCTTCAGGCTGGTTATCTCTTTGAGGTTACGTACTTCTCGTGGGTTGCGTGCTGCCCTGAAAGTACGGGTATAGTCATTCCATTCAAACGATGCCAGTTTCTCATTCAATCCTTCTATCGCCGGATGCAGCCTTACGGTACGCCCCTGTGGACCATAGAAACCTGGCGCTGTGGCTGTGATTCCGTGATGCATGTCATATGCCACACGTTCCAACAACCTTGCACTGCCATGCACATAATAGGGACGCGCTACGCCTGCCGGAAGTTTCATGTGGGCGGCAAAGGCCTCCTCCATCTCAGGCAACGGGGTCTCCCACTCCTTATAGTAATTCATCAGCCCGTCCAAACCAACGGCACATACCGTCGCCACTCGGCTCCCACAGTCAATGTCCGCCTGCAGCGAACCGCTCGTGCCGATACGTATTATCTGCAGGTGGCGGTCACACTCCTCCTTCCATTCCCCATTCTTCACTCTCAACGCCGCGTCAAGCTCCGTCATCACTATGTCTATATTGTCGCAACCCATACCTGTCGAAAGGGCCGTGAATCGTGTCCCGTGGTATCTGCCCGTAAGGGCATGAAGCTCTCGGTTGTGCGATTCAAACTCAATCTGTTCGAAAATCCCCTTGAACATGTTGACCCTGTCTGGGTCACCAACAAGCAGCACCTTGTCTGCCAAGGTGCTGCTGTCTAGGTGTATGTGGTACAAGCTGCCGTCGCTTGCCATTACAAGTTCGCTGGCCTTCATATAACTTTAACTATTCACCATTCACTATTCACCATTCACCAACTTATCGTTTGTTGGTGCCACGAGTGCTCGTGCTTGTTCCGCGTGTGCTTGTGCTGCTGCTTGTACTGCGGGTGCTGGTGCTCGTACCACGAGTGCTCGTGCTACTTGTTGCAGTACCTCTCGTCCCGCGGGTCGACGAACTTGTCTCTGTTGCCTTCGTGCTGTTCGTCGTGCTGCGGCTGGCAGTACCCGTGTTGGCTCGAGTCGGCGTATTGTTGGTGCTGCGGGTTGTTGTGCTGTTGCGCGATGTCGTCTTCACCTCTGTCGCCGGAGCTGTGGTGCTGCGGGTACTTGTCGAAGTCCCCGTCGAAGTGCTCGTGCTGCGGGTGCTAGTGCTGGTGTTGCGTGTGTTGCTGCTGCGGGTGCTTGTCGAAGTCCCCGTCGAAGTGCTCGTGCTGCGGGTGCTTGTCGAGGTGCTCGTCGAAGTACCCGTGCTGCGAGTGCTTGTGGTGCTGCCATTGGCTCCACGGGTCTCTGTGGCTGTACCTGTGGTGACGCGGGTGTTGCTTGATGCTCCCGTAGTCGAACCTGCACGCGGCGAGCCCGTCGGTGCGTTGCCGGTAGAAGTGCTGGTGTTGCGTGGCGACGAAGACACCTGCGGACGGTCTACGCCTGGAGTCCATCTCGTCGTCGGGGCAGGGATGGGCGCCTGCGGTGCACGGTTGTAGTATGGCGGCAGTGGCGGATGCGCCGGACCGTGGTGGTGCGGACCGTGGTATGCAGGGTGCGCAGGCGGCATCCACCCATGGCGGTGTATGTCGTAGTGGTAACTGCGCACATATCCCGGACGGTGTATCACGCGTGTATATGGATGGTAAGGCGGGATATACCACGTGAAATGCGGTGCCTGTACCCTCGTGCGGAAACGCAGGTACTGTGCCGCATTGTACATGCGTCCCGCTCCGTACAACCATACGCACTGCAGGTCCAGTGGCATGTATATCTCGTCGCCCGTATATGCGTCGTAGCCGAAAATCCACAGCTCGTAATAGGCCGAGTTGATCCTTTCTGCCCAGATCTCATTCACGAGCACGTAAGTCTCAATCTCATACTCGTAGCCGCAGTAAATCATAAGTTCGTTCTGCCGATTTAAGTAGTTTACGGCGCGTTCCGCTTGGCTTCGGGTAAAGTAATGCACCGAAGAGGCTCCTGCAGATAGTCCTAGAAGGACCGTAACCATCAAAATTGCAATGCGTTTCATGGCGTGTTGTTTTTAGGGTTTCTATTTATTTAGTGCTGCAAAGATACGAAAACTTTTACAATTGGCGAATAAAAAAGATTTACAATGGTCATTCACCCTTCACCCTGACCCCCTTCACCCTGACCCCTTCACTCCTTCACCCTTAACCCTGAACCAAGACCCCTTAACCCCATGGCCGTACAAATAGAAGTTTGAATGCTATAGGATAAAAAATATACATGTAATTAATTGATAAATAGTGGTATTTGTGATGTATGATAAAAAATATTTCATTGTTTTGTTTTTTTTTTGTAAGTTTGCATTTTGAAAAATAGTGCAATTATGCGTAATATAATGCTATTTAAACCTATAAATTGGAGCCGCCTTTTGGCTGTGTTAACCATGTGCATGCTGGTTGCAGGCATGAGCATAGATGCTGAGGCTCAGGCTAACAAGCGTCCACCAAGAAAACCCAGACCTGCTGCTCAGAAGCCTGCTGAAAAGAAGGCCGCCACAAAAAAAACTGCAACACCCGCAGAACAGAAGCCTTCTGAAATCGAGCTTCCTTACAATTCGAACGACTGCATGTTCGCCATTCAGTTGCAGAACGACAAGCCCTATGGCCCCACAACAATGCCCATGGGCGCTGGCCGTGTCCAGGAAATTGTGGCCGACAAGCAACATCCGAATATCTTCGAGCGCGAGCATAACACTGTATGGTACAAATTCAAAGCTCCGTACAATGGTATGCTCGAAATCAGTATTGTGCAGCGTAGCGAATGGGATGACTACGATTTCCTGGTGTATAAGAACACTGGCGCCTATTTCCCCAATCAGGTGATGCAGAACAAAGTCAACCCATTGGCTGTGAATATGGGCGGCGTGGATAGCGTGGCCCTTGGTGTCAATGCTCTCAAGACTGGCAACGCCAAAAACAAAGCCAAGCCGGCTACACCCGCAAAGACTAAAAACCAGGACACTCCTGTGTTCGAGATGGAAGCTGCCGCAAAACCGCATATCGGAATGCGCGTCGACGCCACCGACAAGATGCTTACCAAGAAAGAGTTCGGTGGTTTCATCAAGTCGATTCCCGTCCGCATGGGCGAAGAGTATTACATTGTTCTCGACAATGTGTCTGGCAACGGCATGGGGCACACTATCACCGTCAGCGTGCATGCCGACGCTTACGAGCCCCTCGTGGTGTTCTACGACCGCAAGGCCCGCCGTTATGTCGATGTCGACCTGATGATTATCGAACGTGGCACTGGTGGCGTTGAACGTCCTATTGTTAAAGACCAGCACTACCGTGGTGGCAAACTTAAATTCGTCCCGGGATTCAACTACACGCTTTATGCCAAACGCGACGGCTACTTCTCGGTATTTAAAGAATTCAACGCCCGTGAACTGATGCACCGTGGCGACACGATGATGATGTTCCGACTTGAACGCACTGAGCGTGGTTCGACATTCCCCATCAAGGATATCTATTTCGAAGATGGCGAGGCTACGCTGATAGCTAACTACGATTCGGTGCTGATGGACTATGTGGCTATGTTCCGCAACCACCCCGACATCACCTTCCTCGTGAAGGGCTACGTGCAGAGCTACGGCGTGAACACCGAGGCCGACATGCTCCTCTCGCTCGAGAGGGCCAAGGCCGTGAAACAGTATTTCGTCGACAAGGGCATCAAGGCCGACCGCATCACCGTGTCGGGCATGACCAAGAACGAAATCAAGCGTGCCGCCTCGGCTGCCTTGGAGAAAGGCGCCGGCTTCAGCGGCGTGAAGGTTGAACTGATCATCACCGGCAAGCTGGGCGACGTGCAGTAAAGTGAGAAGTGAAAATTGAAATGAAATTAAGGGGGTGCATTTAGCGCCCCTTTTTGATAATTAATAATTAGAATTAACAATTGAAAATATGGGAATGAAACATAATATTGTTAAGATACTGCTGTGCGTTAGCATCATTTTTAATTCTTCATTATTAATTATTAATTCTGCCACCGCACAGGACATCTGGACACGCTTCGACCGCCTGATGGGCGACGGCTCCTACAAGAGCGCCTACGAACTGGCCGAGAAGGAGTACAACAGCGGCCGCAACCTGCTGGCCGCCGCCTACCACATGTCGCAGGCCGCCGCCTGCTACCAGGAGGACGCCCGCGACAGCGCCGAGGCCCGCTTCCGCGCCCTGCTGCCGCGCCTGGAGGGTGCCGACAAGGCCCTCTGCTACACGTTCCTTGCCGAGTATGACTCGGCCCTGGCCTTCGCCGACGTGCTGAAGCGGACACCCGTGGAGCAGATAAAGATGTACTGCAACGCCGAGAAGGGCGTGGGAATGACCCCCACGGCCTACGACGTGGTGGTGTTGCGTATATTGGGCGACTATGACAAGACCACCGATAAGCAGCGCGTCGAGCTGCAGCGCATGCTGGCCGAGTTCCACGCCAAGGACGGCGACGACATACGCATCTTCTACGAGAACCGCCTGCTCGACTATCTCTCCAATGTGCCCAACCACCCGATGACGCTCGAGCGCATCGGGGAGTCGATAGCGAAGTTCCGCGGCACGAAGAGCCCCTATTATACATTGCTGTACGAGCGTGCCGCCCGATTGTGCAACGGCAACGGTGACCATCTGACGGCGTTGCGCTACTGCGACACTGCCGTCGCGCTGGCACCCAAGAGCGAGGGCGGCATCGAGTGCGCCAACCTCGCCAACGAGATTAAGCAGAAGCGCGTGGACATGGAGAGGGGCAGCCTCATGGTCGTCCCCGGACAGCCCAGCCTGCAGCGGGTGCGCTACCGCAATGTCGATAGGCTGTACTACCGCATCGTCAAATACACCGAAGGGAAGGACGGCACCGAGGACTACTCTTGGAGCGAAAAGGCCAAAGGCAAGCTGCTGGCGGCCAAGAAGGTGGCGAGTGGCGAGTGGAAGGTGGATAGCGGCAAAGAGCACAAGTATGCCGAGAGTTATGTGTCGCTGCCGGCGCTGCCGGCGGGCCGCTGGTTGCTGATGGTGTCGCCGAGCGAGGACTTCAAGACCGACGGCTTCATGGTCTACGCGGTGAACAGCACGGATATGCTGCTGGCGCAGAATGAGCAGGAAGGCCTGCTGCTCGACCGCCGTACAGGTCGCCCCATCGTGGGTCAGGCGATGTGTGTGGAACGCAGAGACAACAACGGAAAGGTCACTGTGATGGCTACGGCCGTTACCGACCGTTATGGTCGCTACAGTTTGGACTATGAGAAGCCGCGTTGGGGTGACCAGATTGTTGTCGAGCGCGACGGCTACCGCCTTACGGCGCGTTACAGCAACAGCAGCAACAAGCCCGACACCTCGATGCACATGGACGCTGAGGTGCGCACCGACCGCCCCATCTACAAGCCCGGCGACACGGTGCAGGTGGCCATAGTGGTTTACCGCACCGACGGCTTGGAAGCCGAGGTGGCCAATGGCGAACGGCTGGAGCTTACGTTCTCCGACCCCAACGGCCAGGAGGTGGACACAGTCGACCTGACGACCGACGATTTCGGCGTTGCCAATGCCAGCTTCGTGGTTCCCACCGACCGCATAGCAGGCACTTTCTTTATCAAGTGCGACGGCAGAGTGAAGTTTTGGGAGCCTGTCCGCGTGGAGGAATACAAGCAGCCGAAGTTCATGGTACAACTATCCAGCTCCTCCCCTAAGATAGGGGAGGGGGACCCGAGCGAAGCGAGGGTGGAGGAGTATGTAGCTCCACAGTTTGGCGTTCCGTATACGATGAAAGGCCTTGCGGCCAGCTACAGCGCGGTGCCGGTGAGCGGTGCCCGTGTGCAGTACCGTGTGGTGCGGCGTCAGCTCCACCGCTGCTGGTGGTTCTATAACGATTTCTACAACGAAAGCGAGGTGGCCAGTGGCGAGACCGCTACCGCCGCCGACGGCAGCTTCAGCGTCGTCTTCACGCCCGAACCCGACAGCAACGTCGAGCTCTCCACGAAGCCTTCGTTCGAATACGTGGTGCATGTGGATGTCACCGACCTCAACGGCGAGAGCCACAATGCCGTCGGTAGCCTGCGCGTGGGCTACACCAACGCTTTTGTGTACCTCGAGAGCGGCAGCACGCCCGGCAACCTCAAGGTGAAGCATGTCGATATCAACGGCAACCCGCTCCCCGGCGAGGTGAAGACCATGGTTGAACTCTTGCGTCAGCCCGCCGAGCCGCGGCTCGACCATCCGTTGCTCCACGAGGGTGTGCACCATACGATGACCGAGGCCGAGTGGCACAAGGCTTTCCCGCTGCTGGCCTACGGCAACGAGTATAACGACCCAGCCAGCTGGCCTGTGGCCTCGAAGGGCTGGAACGGCGAGAGTGGTGTCTACAGGGTCACCGTTAGCGCCGAAGGGTCCGATACACTTACGGAACACCTCACCTACGTAGCCCCCGACGCCCGCAGAGTGCCATCGCAGCGGCTGCTGTGGGCCGAGGTGGAGAAGACCAAGGTCGAGGTGGGCGAGACGGCGCGTCTGCGGTTCGGCTCGCGTTTCAAGGATGTGGAGGTTTACTATATGCTGCGCATAGGCAACGAGGTGCGCGACTTTAGCCTCGTCCGCCTATCGGACGAGATACGCAGCATCGAGATACCCGTCGACAGCACTATGCTCGGTGGCTTCCAGATCGACCTCTTCAGCGTGCGCGAAGGCGTCGAGTGCCAGTGGCAGCAGCGCATAGATGTGCCGTTCAGCCACAAGCAGCTGAAGGTCGACATTGCCACCTTCCGCGACAAGCTGCTGCCCGGCGAACAGGAAGAATGGACTATTTCAGTTAAGAGTTATGAGTCAGGAGTTAAGAGTGCGTTGATGATGACCATGTACGACGACGCGTTGAACTCGTATGGCAGCGCTCGGGCGTGGGGCTTCTCGCCGTGGAGGACGAACTATTCCAGAGTAATAAATCCGCTGCATATCACAGGCGGCATCGGCCATTGGCTTAACGAATACCGGCGCCTCTACTATCAGGGCGGCTATACCTCGATGTGGACCCTCAAAGAGGCGCTGCCGTACTATAGCTCTTGGCGCGGTCGTCGCATGTATAAGTCTGTGGGTGTTGCCAACCAGGCGGCGGTTGAACTTTCGGTTATTGCAGACGAAGTGGAAATGGAAGAGGAAAGTCTCGATATGGCAGTTGCTCCTATGGCAAGGAATGCCAGCAAGCTTGAAGCTGTTGAGATACTCGAGGAGACCGCTGCCAGCATTACCACTGCGGGCGAGGAGCCCCAGGTGCGCACCAACCTCAACACGCTGGCTTTCTTCGCCCCCAAGCTGCGCACCAGCGCCGACGGAACGGTGACCTACCGCTTCACTGTGCCCGAACTGCTCACCCGCTGGAATGTGAAGGGTCTTGCCGTCACCCGCGACGTCAAGATAGGAACCCTCGACAAGACCCTCATAACACAGAAACCGCTCATGGTGCAGCCCAACATGCCGCGCTTCCTGCGTAGCGGCGACTCGTTGGCGCTGATGGCCAAGGTGGTGCTTAATAATGAGGAATTAGGAATGAGGAATGAGGAATTTCCAGTGGAGGTGTTCTTTGTGCTTACTGATGCCGCTACGGGCGACACCATCTGCCATCATACCGAAGAGGTGAAGGTGAAGGATGCCGCACAGGTGACCTTTCCCGTCGAGGTGCCGCAGGGCGTCTATGTCGCAACCTACCGCATTGTGGCTGTCTGCCACACCGACGCCGGCACCCTAAGCGACGGCGAGCAAGGACAGGTGCCCGTGGTCACCAACCGTCAGGCCGTGACCATCAGTCAGGCCATGTATATCAACGGGGCAGGGGAGAAGCACAATTCGATGCCCGAGTGGCTGGTCGGCAGCGACAGCCGCGAGCCGCGCCTGGTGGCCGCCGAGGTGACCAGCGACCCCATCTGGCTCGCCATCAAGTGCATGCCCTACCTCAAGACCATGGAGAACCCCTCGACCCTCTACCTCGCCAGCCAACTCTACATCAACACCATCGGAAAGAAAATCCTAGACAATATAGATATTCTAGACAATCTAGCCAATCTAGAAAAACTAGAAGAAACCACCTCCTCCCGCCTGAACATGAACGACGACGTTAAGCAGACCCTGCTCAAGGCCACGCCGTGGGTGCAGGACGCACAGAGCGAAGAGGAGCAGATGGCAGCCGTGAAGAACTACTTCGATGCCGGCCGCATCGATGCCGAGCTGCAGACCACTGCCACCAAGCTCGCCAGCCTGCAGAACGCCGACGGCGGATGGAGCTGGATGCCCGAAGGCCAGAGCAGCCTCTGGGTGACTCAGAATGTGCTGAAAAAACTATCGGCACTCAACCACTCAGGCACTCAGGCAATCAAGCAATCAAGCAATCAGGCAATCAATTATGTCGACCGCGAGCAGCAGCGCTACTACGACCGCTGGATTAAACCCTACCTTAAGAAGGGCTATAAGTGGCAGCCCACCGACATCGACTACCTCTACACCCGTTCGTTCTATGGCAAGGCCACTACGGAGGCATACAAGTTCTACTATGAGAATGCCCTCAAGGGCTACAAAGGCTACGAGAACCTCTACACGCAGGCCCAGCTGGCGCTCATCTTCCACCGCCATGGCGACAAGAAGGCTGCCCTCGACCTGCTGCGCCGCATCAAAGAGAAAGCCCTCACCAGCGACGAGATGGGCATGTACTGGCGCGACAACACCAGCGGATGGTTCTGGTACCAGCGACCCATCGAGACACAGGCTCTGCTGATACAGGCCTTCGCCGAGATTACCCCGCAGGATCGCAACACCATAGGCCTCATGCAGCAATGGCTGCTCAAGCAGAAACAGACCACCCATTGGGGCAACGATGCCGCCACCACCGAAGCCATCAAGGCACTGACAGTTAAGAATGATGAGTTAAGAGTTAAGAGTGGGGCTGACGTGGTGGGCCTGACTGTCTTCGGCACCGAGATGACGGCTGAGAGCAAGGGCGCCGAAGGCTACCGTTCGCAGCGGTGGACAGGAAGCGGATTGGATTCACTAATCACTAATCACTCATCTCTCATCACTTTGCGTAAGCAAGACGACGGCATAGCCTGGGGCGCTGTCTACTACCAGTTTGCCGACGACATGGACAAGATACCCTCCTCCGAGATGGGCATCACGCTGAAGCGCAGCTTCAGCTTAGTTGGTAGTGGGGAGTGTGTAGTGGATAGCAGTCGTGGGCAAGTGCTACCAACTACCCACTATTCACTACCCACTCTTAAGGTCGGCGACCGTGTCAAGGTGCGCATAGACATCCAGTGCGACCGTGCCATGGAATACCTCGAACTCATCGACGGACGTCCGTCGTGCATGGAACCCATGAGCACCCGTGCCGGCTGGCGCTGGATGGATGGCTTAAGCTATTATGTTACAGTTAACAATACCGACACGCGCTGCTACATCGAGCATATCGACAAAGGCAAGTACTACTTCGAGTATGAGGTCTATGTCACTAATCCTGGCCACTTTATGGCAGGACCCGTCACCATGCAGTGCATGTATGCCCCCGAATTCCGTGCAATAGCCCCTGCGCAGACGGTAAAAGTTGGAGATTGAAAGTAAGGTGCTGAATTTTTATTATGTTGTAATTGCTTGACAAATAACGTGAAACGTAAAACGTGAAACGAAAAACGAAAAAAAGTTTTGCCAGTCCAAAAAATGTTCGTACTTTTGCACCCGCTTTTGATAGGTAAAAGCGCCCAAAAGACTAAAGAACTGCCGCATTCGTCTAGTGGTCCAGGACATCTGCCTCTCACGCAGAAGATCATCAGTTCGACTCTGATATGCGGTACCAAAGCGATAGAATCAAAAGATTCTGTCGCTTTTCTCTTTTTGTCAGATCTAAACTCTCTAGCCAATCGCGTTTTGATAGTCGCCCATCCAAGTCTCACCTAGGTCTCACGTAAGTCTCACCTAAGTCTCGAAGTCTTGAAGTCTCGTGGTGTGCCGTCGGCTTGGCCGACAATTCTCGAGGTCTTGAAGTCTCGAAGTCTTGAAGTCTCGAAGTCTCACCTAAATGATAGTGGTTTTTTGATAAAAAATACATCTGTATATACTTTATGCAATAACTCTGCGTTAATAAATACTAAATAGTTGAATATGGAATTAGGATACCAGAAAATCGACAAATATGACGAGCAGTGTGTGGCCGAGATGGCCGAGCACTACAAGGCGATACTAAAATTATTGGGCGAAGACCCCGAACGCGAGGGTCTGCTCAAAAGCCCCGAACGCATAGCCAAGGCCATGCTGTTCTTCACCAACGGTTACGATCTGGAACCCGAGGAACTCTTGCGCTCGGCTATGTTCCATGAGGACTACAAGCAGATGGTCGTGGTCAAGGATATTGAGCTTTACTCGCTCTGCGAGCACCATATGGTGCCTTTCGTTGGCAAGGCCCATGTGGCTTATATCCCAAACGGCACTATCGTCGGACTCAGCAAGATACCGCGCGTCGTAGACGCTTACGCCCGACGTCTCCAGGTGCAGGAACGCCTCACCAAGCAGATCAAGGACTGCATACAGAGGGTTCTCAACCCACTCGGCGTGGCTGTGGTAATCGAGGCCCAGCACATGTGCATGAGCATGCGCGGAGTGCAGAAGCAGAACAGCGTGACCACCACCAGCGACTTCACCGGTGCCTTTATGAAAGACCCCAAGACTCGCGAGGAGTTCATGAACATCATAGGCATGAAACTGCATTGATGGTGGAAGGTAAAGAAATTAAATAAAGACAAATGTATAAGCTATTCAAGGTTTTTGTCTGCGTAAGCCTGATTATCGGGTTCCAATCTTCAATCCTCAATCCGGCTACCGCACAGATTACCCACAACTCGCAGGGCCGACTGGACGAGAACGCCACGGCGGCGTTGAAAAAAGCCGCGGCGCAGTTCGACAAGAATGTGAGTTTCACGGTGACCATGACGGTGCTCAACAGCGAGAAGAAGCAGACCGCCAAGCAGAGCGCAGAAGTGCGCTACAACAAAGGCAAATATCGTCTGATACTGCCGGAGATGGAGGTCATAAGCGACGGTACCACCGTGTGGCAGTGGAACAAGAAGGCCAACGAGGTGGCTATCCACAACATGGTGGAGAACGACGTCGACTTGCTTAATCCAGGCCATCTGTTGGCAAACTACAGCAAGAGCTTCCGCGCCAAGTATATACGCACCGATGATGATGGCACTGCCGTCATAGACATGCAGCCCAACGCCAAGCGCAGCTATCACAAAATACGTATCTTCGTGGATGAAGAAAGCGGTATGTTGAAACGTATGGAGGTGCACAAGTATGACTCTGGTCGCGAGATATACGATGTTACAGGATTCAAGCGTGCCGCCAATGCCGCCAGCCAGTTCACCTTCGACACCGCATTGCATCCCGACGTGGAGGTAATTGATATGCGTTAGAATGCTTGATTGTGTGAATGTTTGATTGCTTGAGTTATGAAGATATTGCTTATAGAGACAGCGACGCCTGTGTGTTCTGTGGCCATGTCCGAAGACGGCAAGGTGTTGGCCTTGCGCGAGAGCACGGCGCCCAACGCCCACTCCACACAGTTGCCCCTCTTTGTAAAAGAACTGCTGGCCGATGGCAAACCCGATGCAGTCTGTGTCAGTGCCGGCCCCGGAAGTTACACGGGCTTGCGCATTGGCGTCAGCACGGCTAAAGGCCTATGTTATGCGCTCGACATACCTCTGCTTTCTGTCCCCACACCGCTTTCCATGGCTGCGCTCTATGGTCGTCGCCATCCTGAATACCAAGGGTTCGTGTGCCCTATGATCGACGCACGTCGCATGGAGTGCTACACTATGGTAGTGGAAAGTGGTGCGTTGAAAGTGGAAAGGGATACACAGGCCGATGTGATTGAGAACGGCTGCTATGACCAGTGGCTCGATCGAGGGCTTGTGACCTTTATCGGCGACGGTGCCGCCAAGACCCGCGAGGTGCTAGGGGTGCATCCCAATGCCCGCTTTGATGTGGATTTCCGCCCATCGGCCGAAGGTATGCTGTTGCTGGCCGAGGCGAAGCTCGCCGCTGGCGAGAAGGAGGATGTGGCCTACTTCGAGCCGTTCTACCTCAAGGACTTTGTGGCAAAGAAAAGTGTCGTTCACGGACTGAGATAGTATGATACGCTTTATTGGGAAACGGTTGTTTTATGGACTCCTGGTGCTGCTGGGAGTCGTGACGCTGGTGTTCTTCCTCTTCAACATACTGCCTGGCGACCCTGCACGCATGATGCTGGGCCAGCGGGCAGATGCCGAAAGCATTGCCATCATCAACCGCGACCTGGGGCGCGACAAGCCCGTGGGCATCCAATACCTCAACTACCTCAACGACCTGCTGCCCATCTCGCTGCACAACAACAGCGACCCCGGGAACTACTTCTACCTCTCGCCCGAGAAATACGCCCCTTGCACCACGCTGCTCAAGATAGGCACGACCTCCCTTGTGCTCAAAGCCCCTTATCTGCGGCGCTCATACCAAAGCCAGCGTAAAGTGAGCGAGATTATCTCCACCGCATTTCCACAAACAGCCCTGCTGGCCCTTGTAGCAATGATATTCGCACTGGCCGTCGGCATCACCCTCGGCGTGGTGTCGGCGTTGCACAAGGACACGTGGATCGATCGCCTGACACTGGTGCTTAGCACCCTGGGCATGTCGCTGCCGTCGTTCTTTGCCGCCATATTGATTGCGTGGTTCTTCGCCTATGTGTTGGCCGACTGGACACACCTCAACATGTTCGGCAACCTGTATACCGTCGACGATTACGGCTGCGGCGAGTATATCGACCTCAAGAACCTTATCCTGCCCGCCCTCACTCTGGGCATACGCCCCTTGGCAACGTTAACACAGCTCACCAAGAATTCGATGCTCGAGGCTATGTCGCAGGACTATATCCGCACGGCACGGGCCAAGGGCATCTCTCGTCGTCGTGTCATTGTGCATCATGCACTCCGCAATGCGTTGAATCCGGTGGTTACCTCGGCTTCGGGCTGGCTAGCATCGCTGTTGGCAGGTGCCGTCTTTGTGGAGTATGTCTTCGACTGGAAGGGAATGGGCATAGTGATTGTCGACGGCCTTGAGAAGTACGACTTCCCGGTCGTCATGGGCACCATACTGTTCATCTGCTTGTTGTTGGTGCTTATAAATATCCTTACCGATATTGTTTACGGAATCCTCGACCCACGGGTGCGTGTAAGCCGCTAGAGGCTGTGGGCGTAGTCGAGCAGGGTGGGGTAGCGATGGTCTACAAGCCAGGGTTGCTGCTCCCACACATCAGAGTTGTCGCCCAACAGCACCGTCTGCATGCCTGCACGGCGGCCAAAGAGCATGTCGCTCGCCGCGTCGCCGGCCATAACGCTTTGGCCGAGGTCGATGCCATAATCGCGGCGGGCCTCAAGAGCCATTCCCACGCTGGGTTTGCGACGCAGGCTGTGCTCGCGCTCCAACTGCGTGCAATAGTAGATATGGTCGATATGACCGATGGATTCAATCAACTTCTTGTGTACTGCTGCGAGGTCGCTCTCGCTCATCAGCCCTTTGCCAACCCCTTGCTGGTTGGTGACTATTATCAGACGGTCGAAATGTTTGCGACACAGGGCTATGGCCTCGGGAACGCCAGGGAGAATCTCAAGCTCGTCGGGACTTTTCACATAGTCGTTCTTGCGTAGCACGTTGAGCACGCCGTCGCGGTCGAGGAACAGGGCTTTCATATCTTTGGCAGTTCGGTTTGTGCGCGTTGGTAGTCCTCAGGGATGCCGATGTCAATGAAATAGCCGTCGGCGGCATAGGCCCGGAAAGGTTTCCCCAGCGCCTGCAGCACTTCTTTTTCGAACGAGAAGGGTGCTCCTATGGCATAGCCGTCGAGCAGCGAGCGCTGCAGACGATATATGCCGCCGTTGATATATCCGCTACCTGTTGAGGGGTCTTTCTCGCGGAAGGCGGTGATAAGGCCGCTGTCGTCAACCTCAACCGTACCGTAGCGGCCTGCGTCGGGCACCCATCGCAGCACTGCCGTCAGCGGCGCATGCCACTCGTCTGAGCGTCGGCACAGTTCCTCGTGGTCTATGTCGAACATTGTGTCGCCGTTAAGCACGGTGACACACTCCTCGGTGCAGTGTTGCATGGCGTTGACTATGGCGCCGCCGGTGCCGAGGGGCGACAGCTCACGGGCATAGTCGATGGCAAGACCGTTGTATTCCATGCCGAAGTATTCCTCCACCTTTTCGTGGAGGTAGCCTGTGGCGAGCACTATATGGGAGTATCCTTGCCCCTTGAGTCGGTCGAGCACATAGGCCAGAAACGGCTTGCCGGCTACGGGAGCCATGGGCTTGGGAACGTCGCTCACCACCGAGCGCAGGCGTGTCCCAAAACCGCCTGCCAGAATAATGGCTTCTCTCATTTGAACATTGCGGTCTCTACCAGCTCGCAGATGATGTGGCCGAGCATGATGTGGCTCTCCTGGATTCGCGGCGTGTCGGTGCTGGGTACGTTGAGCAGCAGGCCTCCGAAGTCCTTCATCTTGCCGCCCGTCTCGCCGGTCATCGACACAATGCTTACGCCCAGTTCCTGCGCAACCTTGTAGGCTTCCAGAATATTCTTGCTGTTGCCGCTGGTGCTGATGCCCACCAGCACGTCGCCGCGTTTGGCGGTGCCACGCAGCAAGCGGGCGAAGATGTACTCGTAGCCGTAGTCGTTGCCGACGGCGGTCAGGTAGCTGGTATTGCAGTGTAGCGCTTCGGCGTTGAGCGGCGGACGGTCGAAATAGAAGCGGCCGCTGAGTTCAGCTGCCAGGTGCTGGGCGTCGGCAGCGCTGCCGCCGTTGCCGCAGAAGTGTATCTTGCCGCCGGCACGCAGCGACGCTTCGATAAGCAGCGCCGCATCGGCCACACGCTGCATCAATGCGTTGTCTGCCAAAATCTGCTGCTTTACAGCAATGCTCTGTTCAATAGATTCTTGTATCCTGTTCATGTTTTTTCCTTTGGGGGAGTTAAAGAAGTTAAAGGGAGTTATCGCGCTGCGCGCTAGAAGTTAAAGGACAAATGATGTGAGTCTAAACCGTGTATTGTCCCATAACTTCCCTTAACTTCTCTTATCTTCCCTTAACTCCCATTGTTATCATTCTGTTGTCCAAGTCTTGAGGCCTTCGGTGGTGAAGTCGTAGCGTTTGGTCTCGCCGCCGAACTGTGCCAGCGCCTCCCTCACGGCAAAGCGCGTCAGTCCCGGGCAGTAGAAGAACATGAAGCCGCCGCCGCCGGCACCGCTTATTTTGCCACCGGTGGCGCCAGCCATCAGAGCCGCGTCGTAGATGGCGTCGATGCGGGCGTTGCTCACACTCTGCGCCATCTGTTTCTTGTGCTGCCAGCCGAAGTTCAGAATCTCGCCTATACTGCCCACATGACCTTTCAGCAGGGCCTCTTTCATCTGCTGAGCCTGCTCCTTGAGCTTGTGCATGCTCTCGATGCTCGAGGCTTTCTTGTCCTTCACGTTCTGCTGCTGCTCCTTGATGATGTCGGCGCTCACATGCGAGGTGTCGGTCCAGTAGAGCAGCAGGTTGTGGTTCAGTTCGTCGATATACTGCTGGCGTACCCTCAGGGGGTTCACTATCACGTTGTCGCCAATGAACTCCATGTAGTTGAAGCCACCGAAGGTGGCAGCGTACTGGTCCTGCTTGCCGCCGGCCAGCCCCAGGTCTATACGTTCAATCTCGTAGGCCAGACGAGCGATGTCGTACTCGCCCAGCGGCAGCTTGAGCCATTCCACATAGGCTCCGAGGATGCTCACCACCAGTGTCGACGAGGTGCCGAGGCCGCTGCCTGCGGGAGCGTCGACAAACGAGGCTATGCGCATCGACAGAGGATGGTGGGTGAACTGTCGCACAATGCGGTTGTACACGCCTTTGTGCAGGACAAAGTATCCGTCGGTGTCCACCTCCATGGCGTTCTCGTAGACTTCGCGCAGTCCTTTGTCGGGCGCCAGAAACTCCACTCGTCCGTCATCGGTAGGCTCTATGGTAGTATAGGCCGCCATGCTGATAGTGGCGTTGAGGATGGCGCCGCCGTAGAGGTCGCTGTATGGGCTTACGTCTGTGCCGCCGCCGGCCAGTCCCAGTCTCAAGGGTGCTTTGCTTCTAATAGTCATATATTATTTTTTAATATTCATCATTCATCATTCATCATTCATCATTTTTCCTATCGCCTCCGTCATGTTGCTCCAGAGGTATTTCTGTTTTTCTTCCTTCACGCCTGCGGTGAGCCGCTCCTGCCAGTCATCCTCGAAATAGCGCACTATGGCGTCGGCAATCTGCTGTGCGTCGGGCTCCACGACGAAGCCCACCTTGCCGTCGGGTACTATCTCGGCCAGGCCGCCGACGTTCGTCACCACCATGGGTTTGTCGAAATGGAAGGCTATCTGTGTGACGCCGCTCTGCGTGGCAGTCTTGTAGGGCTGCACCACCAGGTCGGCAGCGCAGAAATAGCGGTTCACTTCGTGGTCGGGTATGAAGTCCGTGTGCATCACCACGCGGCTGTCGATGTCCAGCCGCCGCAGTTGGTCCATGTACGGCTTCGGGTCACCGTAGAACTCGCCGGCCACGATGAGCTTCACGCCCATGTGCTCCATGCGCTCGTCGGCCATGGCATCGAGCAGCAGGTCGAGACCCTTGTAGTCGCGTATGAAGCCGAAGAAGAGCACATAGCGCTGGCTCTCGCGCAGCCCTATCAGTTCGAGGGCTTCCTTGCGGGTAAGCGCCTCGCCGTAGTGGTCGTAGAGAGGGTGCGGACAGAATATGCGTGGCTTCTTGTGTTTGGGGTCGAAGAGGTCGGCATCGGCCAACACCGACTTCGACATGGCCACCATGCCGTCGACCGATCCGACGAAGTATTTGGCAAACAGCCTGTCGCCGGGACGCTTCTCGTGGGGTATGAGATTGTCGAGTATGGCGATGCGGCGTATGCCTTTGCGTTTTGCGATGCGCAGTGTGGTGCCTAGCGCCGGAGCCATGAATGGCAGCCAGAACTTGGTGATAACCAAATCAGGCCTCTGCCGACGGATATAGAGTCCCGTACGCAGCCAGCTCAGGGGGTTGATGGCGTTCAGCATGCGTGTGATCTTCAGCCCCTCGGGGGCCGGCTCGCTGCTGTACTGCGTCTTGCCGGGGAAGAGGAACGAAGGATACTGCAGTGTGAAGGTCACCACCTCCACCTCGTGGCCATTGGTCTGGTACTCATGTGCCAGGCGCTCGTTGAAGGCTGACAGTCCGCCGCGGTAGGGCCATGCTGTTCCCAGAATTATTATCTTCATTTTAACTGGAAGTTGATGGGAAGTGTGTATTTTACGCGAACCTTCTTGCAGCCTCTTTTCTTGCCAGGTTTCCACTTTGGCATAGCTTTCACCACGCGCTCCGCCTCGGCGGCGAGTATCGGGTTCGGATTGCCGACGCTCTTCACATTGCTCACCGAGCCGTCTTTCTCAACCACAAAGCTTACAAACACTTTGCCCTCGATTCTTTTGGCTTTGGCCTCCTCGGGGTACTCTATGTTTGTTGTCAGGTACTGATACAGTTTATCCATGCCGCCGCGGAACTTCGGCTCGTGCTTCACCACCACATAAACAGGCTCCTCGTCGGTCTGTTGTATTTCGTTCTGTGCCATGGCGGCATAGCCGGTGAAGACCAGTATCAGCATCACATACAACTTCTTCATGATGTCGTTTTTTTTTATTTTTATACCATATAAATAACACGCAATGCCGCCTTTTATTGTGTGCCGACAATAAAAAACAAAACCGGTACGCCGTTCCTGCCAGCCTCTATGTACTTCCGCGGACAGGCTGTCCGCGCATAATGTGGTACAGAAAATTATAGAAAACACATCGCCGCCGAAAGAACTACTGGATTTATGGATTCCGCGCAACGGGAGACAACGGCGATTTTAACGGCGATTTTTTTCTTTTTAACGGCGAATTAAACAAATTAAACGAATTAAACGAATTTATTGGGGATTATAATTTTAGGCGAATTACTCGAATTGGGCGGCAGCCCCGTAGGGGCGGCACATAATAGCCGTGGGTGGAGCGCAGCAAAACCCACGGTATGTGGACGGACAACCACGACGCCGAGCCCCGTAGGGGCGGCACAAGGGTTGCTGTTGTGTCACCCCTACGGGGTTCCGTTTTGCCTTTTTCGGGTTACGTTTCCGTGGGCTTACACCCACGGCTAAACAATGTCACCCCTCGGGGTTTGACTAACGAATTATCCGAATTGGGCGGCACATGATAGCCGTGGGTGGAGCGCAGTGCTGGTATGCCGTCGGCGGGGCCGCCTTGTTGTCTTTTGTTGTCTTAAAAAAACAATTTATGGCGGCTTTTTTTTGTATATTCAATTTTTATTTGTATCTTTGTACTCTTCAAATCCGCAAGGATGTAAGTAAATTTATTAACAATCAAAAACATAAAAGTTAATCGTTATGCAGAAAAAAGGTAACAAGTACGGTACCCACCGCGTCATTGAGCCGAAGGGTGTTCTCCCTCAGCCCGCCAACAAGCTTGACAACAACATGGACGAGATCTACGACAACGAGATCCTCATCGATGTCCAGACCCTGAACATCGACTCCGCTTCGTTCACGGATATCCACAACTACGCCAAGCAGCAGGCCGGCGAAGGCGCCAGCCAGGAGAAGATTATGGAAGAGGTGAAGAAGGAGATGCTCCTCAATGTCGAGCTCCAGGGCAAGCACCGTAACCGTCGCACCGGTTCGGGTGGCATGCTCCTCGGCAAGGTGGAGAAGATCGGCGACGCCCTGAAGGGCAAGATCGACCTCAAGGAGGGCGACCGTATCGCCACCCTCGTGAGCCTCTCGCTGACCCCCCTGCGCATCGACGAGATCCTCGAGATCCGTCCCGATGTGGACCAGGTTGACATCAAGGGTAAGGCTATCCTCTTCGAGAGCGGTATCTATGCCAAGATTCCGACCGACATGCCCGAGAAGCTCGCCCTGAGCGCCCTCGACGTGGCTGGTGCTCCCGCCCAGACCGCCAAGCTGTGCCAGTATGGCCAGACTGTCGTCATCCTCGGCGCCGGCGGTAAGAGCGGCATGCTCTGCGCCTACGAGGCCAAGAAGCGCGTCGGTGTGACCGGCAAGGTCATCGGCATCGCCAATAGCCCCAAGAGCACCCAGCGTATCAAGGACCTCGGCTTCTGCGACATCGTCGAGAGCGCTGCCGGCATGACTCCCGTTCAGGTGTATGAGCTCATCGAGCGCCTCACCAACGGCAAGATGGCCGACGTCACCATCAACTGCGTCAATGTTCCCGACCAGGAGATGACTGCTGTGCTCTGCACCAAGGACGACGGTATCGTTTACTTCTTCAGCATGGCCACCAGCTTCACCAAGGCCAGCCTCGGTGCCGAGGGTATCGGAGCCGACGTGAACATGATCATGGGTAACGGCTACACCAAAGGCCACGCCGAGTTCACCCTGCAGGAACTCCGCGAGTGCCCGAAACTCCGCAAGATTTTCGAGGAACTCTACGCCTAAGCCGCCCTACGGCCTTCGTTTTAACCTGCGGGCAGGGGAGACCCTCCCGCAGGTTCTTGATTTATGGGACGCTATTTTATACATCTGGCCTATAACGGCACAAATTACTGCGGTTGGCAGACACAGCCCGAATTGCCCACGGTGCAGCAGACGCTGGAGTCGGCATTGTCGACACTTCTGCGGCAGAAAATTGCCGTGGTGGGCTGCGGCCGTACGGATACCGGCGTCCACGCAAGCGATTTCTACGCCCACTTCGATGCTGAGGATGCCATCGACTGTGGCCAGCTGGTGTTCAAGCTCAACAACCTGCTGCCGCCAGATATAGCTATCTTCGACATCTTCCCGGTGGCCGACAACGCCCATGCGCGCTTCGATGCCACGGCAAGGACTTACCAGTACCACGTCAGCGACCGGCGTCTGCCGTTCCGCCAGGGACAGTATTGCCGCATATACTTCAAGCCCGACATCGACAAGATGAACGAGGCCGCCCGCGTACTGATGGAATATGAGGACTTTACCTCCTTCGCCAAGTTGCACACGCAGGTGAAGACAAACATCTGCCACCTGACGCATGCTGAATGGACCGAAGAGGAGAGTGGCTGGGTCTTCACAATCCGCAGCAACCGCTTCCTGCGCAATATGGTGCGCTCGGTGACCGGCACGCTGCTCGACGTGGGTCGCGGCAAACTCTCCATCGACGGCTTGCGCGAGATTGTAGAACGGAAGGACCGCTGCGCAGCGGGCGTGAGTATGCCGGCATGCGGCCTGTTCCTGACAAAAGTGGAGTACCCTTGGCAGGGATGAGTTAAGAGTTAAGAATTATGAAGTATATTGAAGTAACTTTTACGATGGACGATACCAGCCTCTGGCGCGACATGCTGGTGGACACCCTTGGCAACGAGGGTCCCTACGAGAGCTTTGTGGAGACCCCCGACGGTCTCAAGGCCTACGTGCAGGCCCCGCAGTACGATGCTGCCTGGCTCGCCACCACCGTGCAGGCTTTCCCCGTGCCGCTTAAGTACAAGGCTGCAGAGATGGAGGACAAGGACTGGAATGCCGAGTGGGAGAAAGGCCACCAGGCCGTCCTCGTGCAGTACGATGGCGGCAGCGTGTGGGTGCGGGCTCCGTTTCATCCGCACCGCGACGATGTCGACTATGAGCTTATCATAGAGCCTAAGATGAGTTTCGGCACGGCACATCACCCCACCACATACATGATGCTCAGCTATGTCGCCGAGCTCCCCGTCAACGGTCTCCGAGTGCTCGACATGGGATGCGGCACCGCCGTGCTAGGCATCCTGGCCAAGATGCGTGGGGCTAGCTATGTGGAGGGTGTCGACATCGACGAGTGGGCCTTCAACAACGCCCGTGAGAACGCTGCCTCGAACGGAGTGGAGATATCCCTGAAGCTCGGCGACGCTACATCGCTGCAGGGCAACTTCGACATCATCATCGCCAACATCAACCGCAACATACTGCTGAATGACATGGAACGCTATGCCGCGGTGCTCAACCCCGGTGGCACGCTGCTGCTCAGCGGTTTTTACCAAGCCGACGAAGGCGTGCTTATAGCCCGCGCCAACGAACTGGGCCTGACCTTGGAAAGCAAGAAGACCCGCGACGGCTGGAGCGCACTTCAGTTAAGAGTTATGAGTTAAGAGTCATGATCGTTTGTATTGCTGAGAAACCGAGTGTGGCACGCGAGATTGCCAAGGTGCTGGGGGCGACAGCCTCGCACGACGGCTATATCGAGGGCAACGGCTACCAGGTGACCTGGACCTTCGGCCACCTGTGCACACTCAAGGAGCCGCAGGACTACTGTGAGCAGTGGCGCCGTTGGAGTGTCTCGGCTTTGCCAATGATACCGCCGCGCTTCAGTATCAAGCTGATAGACAACGACGGCTATAAGAAACAGTTCGCCGTCATAGAACGACTGATGCAGGCTGCCGACGGCATCATCAACTGCGGCGATGCCGGGCAGGAGGGTGAGCTGATACAGCGCTGGGTGATGCAGAAGGCCGGAGCCAAATGTCCGGTGCAGCGCCTGTGGGTGTCGAGCCTCACCGAGGAAGCAATACGCGAAGCTTTCGCAAACCTCAAGCCTCAGGACGAATACCAAAGCCTCTACGAGGCAGGTCTCTGCCGAGCCATAGGCGACTGGCTGCTGGGCATGAATGCCACACGTCTCTACACCATACGCTTTGCGCAGGCCAAAGGACAGGTGCTGTCTATAGGCCGTGTGCAGACTCCCACGCTGGCCATGATAGTGAAGCGCCACTTCGAAATCAAGGACTTCAAGCCAGAGAAATACTGGATTCTCTCAACTGTCTACCGCAATGTGGTGTTCACCTCGACCAAGGGCAAGATAAAGAAACCCGAGGAGGGACAGGCTGCACTGGAGGCCATCAAGCAGGCCGACTTCGAGGTGACCGACATACAACAGAAGGCTGGCACCGAGGCGCCGCCGAGACTGTTCGACCTCACTTCATTGCAGGTGGAGTGCAACAAGAAATACTCCTTCTCGGCCGACGACACGCTGAAGCACATACAGAGCCTCTACGAGAAGAAGCTCACCACCTATCCGCGTGTCGACACCACCTTCCTCACCGACGACGTCTATGCCAAGTGTCCGCAGATACTGCAAGGCATTGTCCCGTATGCGGCGCTGATACAGCCGCTGATGGGCAAGAAGCTGAAGAAGAGCAAGAAGGTGTTCGACAACTCGAAGGTTACCGACCACCATGCCATCATACCTACGGGTATGAACCCACAGAATGTGAGCCTTACGACCGACGAGAAGCGTGTCTACGACATGGTGGCGCGCCGCTTCATTGCTGTGTTTTACCCCGACTGCAAGTTCTCGACTACCACCGTGCTGGGAGCAGTCAAGGAGGTGGAGTTCAAGGCCACCGGCAAGCAGATACTGGAGGAGGGCTGGCGCACGGTCTTTGGCGGACGTGGCACCACGCCTGACGAGGAGGGCAAGAAGGGCGACGACGAGGAGCAGGTGCTGCCCAAGTTCGACAAAGGCGAGCACGGCCCTCATGAGCCGCAGCTGGCCGAGAAGCAGACCACACCGCCAAAGCCCTACACCGAGGCCACGCTGCTGCGTGCCATGGAGACGGCAGGCAAGACAGTGGAAAATGAAGAGCTGCGCGACGCTTTGAAGGCCAACGGTATCGGCCGTCCGTCGACACGTGCCGCCATAATCGAGACCCTCTACAAGCGGCAGTATATCTCGAAGGTGCGCAAAAGTCTTGAGCCTACGCCCACGGGCATAGCCTTGATTGGCGTGATACAAGAGGAACTGCTGAAGAGTGCCGAACTGACGGGCCAGTGGGAGAAGAAGCTGCGCGACATAGAGGCTCACAAATACAGTGCCCCGCAGTTTATCGAAGAGCTGAAGCAGATGACGGCACAGGTGGTGCAGGATGTGCTAGCCGATGGCACCCGCAGGATGCAATATCTCAGTTAAGAGTTAAGAATTAAGAGTTAAGAATTAAGAGTTAATGGTGGTATTCATCAAATTCATAACTCATAACTCTTAACTCTTAACAGTCAGTCCTAGTTCTTTTCCTAGACGAAGCATCATATCCCATGCGGCGTCACGTTCGTTGGGTATCTGTCCGTCGAGGATGGCGTCCTTGATGGCGTCCTTGATGGTGCCAATCTCGCGGCAGGGACCGATGCCGAAGGTTGTCATTATATCCTCGCCGCTCACTGGAGGCTGGAAGTTGCGAATGCGGTCGCGCTCCTCGAGCTCGACGAGTTTGCGCTTGACGAGTTCGAAGTTGGAGCGGTGGCGGCGTTGTTTCTCCTCGTTGCGGGTGGTGATGTCGGCATTGCAGAGCAGCATCAGATCGTCGATGTCGTCGCCGGCCTCGAAGAGCAGGCGGCGCACTGCGCTGTCGGTCACCACATCTTCGGCCAGTATGATGGGGCGCATGTGCAGCATCACCATCTTCTCCACATAGCGCATCTCTTCGCCCAGCGGCAGGCGCAGGCGCTTGAAGATACGTTTCACCATGTGGCTGCCCTTGGCCTCGTGGCCGTGGAAGGTCCAGCCTTGTTTGGGGTCGTACTTCTTGACGCCGGGCTTGCCAACGTCGTGCAGCAAGGCACTCCAGCGGAGCCATAGGTTGTCGCTGCTGGTTGCCACATTGTCGAGCACCTGCATGGTGTGGAAGAAGATGTCTTTATGGCCTTTAAAAACGGTGACTCCACTTCGGTCGTCCACGTTTTTAACGGTCTCCACACCGCGCAGGGCGGCAATTTCGGGCAGTATGAGTTCCATAAGGCCGCATTTCAGCATCAGTTTGAGACCCACGGAAGGGGTAGGAGAGAGCATTATCTTGTTGAGCTCCACCATGACACGCTCGGCACTGACAATCTCGATGCGTTTGGCGTTGCGCGAGATGGCCTCGAAGGTGTCGTCGGCAATGCGGAAGCCGAGCTGCGAAGCGAAACGCACGGCACGCATCATGCGCAGCGGGTCGTCGCTGAAGGTGATGTCTGGATCCAGTGGCGTTCGCAGGATGCCCTCGTTGAGGTCGCGTATGCCGCCGAAAGGGTCCACCAACTCACCGTAGCGGTCGGCGTTGAGGCAGATGGCAAGGGCGTTGACGGTGAAATCGCGCCGCCGCTGGTCATCCTCCAGTGTGCCGTTCTCCACCACAGGTTTGCGGCTGTCGCGGCTGTAACTCTCGCGGCGTGCGCCGACGAACTCCAACTCGTATTCGCGGCCATCGGTGGTGTGGCGGAACGAGGCGGTGCCGAAGTTCTTGAATACCGACACCTTGCTGCCGCCCACGGCGTCGGCCACGGCTTTGGCCAACTCGATACCGATATGCACCTCGCCCCCCTCGTTACGACCAACACATACGATGTCGATATCTGTGCACGGACGTTGCAGGAAGTGGTCGCGCACCACGCCGCCCACGGCATAGGCATCGAGGCCCAGGTGGTCGGCTTCAAGGCCGACCGTGCGGTATATGTCGAGACCAAGGTCGATCATTGTTTCAGTTAAGAGTTTAGTTGTTCTACTTTTTACGTGCCACTGATCACAGGTCACAGATCACAGGTCACAGGTCACAACCTCTTATGAGTTTGGGGTTCCGTAGTCTTGGGTAGTGACCAGGTTGCCGTCTTGGTCGTAAACCTCCCATATGCCGGTCTGGACGCCCATTTTGTACTGCCCTATGTAGTAAGGGACTCCGTTTTCGCGATATACGCGGTATGGGCCATCCTCTTTGCCTCCGATATAGTTGCCTTCGGCTTGTATGTTGCCGCCGGGGAAATAAAACACCCAACGCCCTTCACGTTTGCCGTTGACGACGGTACCTTCGGCACGGAGGCTGTGGTCGCTATAGTATTGGCGGAAAATATCGCTGTCGCCGCTATAGTAAATAACTGTCGCTGGAGCGCCGCTGGCGTTTGTGTCGACGATAGCCAGTGAGTCGTATTCGCCCACGGTGGGGTCTGTGAAGCCCAATTTGGGTTGGTTGCTGTTGCCGCATGCAGCTGTCAGCAGTGCCATTGCGGCTATAGGAAATAGTATATGTTTCATAACGTATACAAAACGCTGAACGGGTGTTAATATTGTATAAAACGAGAAAAACATACGGTGCAAGGCAATTATTACCTTACCACTACCAGGTGTTTGAATGACTAGAACTTCGATGCTACGGTGCGAAGGGTGCCGTAGGATGACATGAGGCGGCGGTGCCACTCGTCGGACGGCACCCATACGATGTCGGTGATGCCTTCCTCGTTCTGCGGAGTTCCTTGCGGATGTTGTCCCGCTACGTGCATGGGGAACCATGAGGTCTGTTTCAAATGCCAGCCTTTGGGGAAGTTCGCTCGTCGAGCTTGCATTCCCCATTTGAAGATGTGGTAGGTCTTGATTGCTTGAATGTTTGATTGCTTGAATGTTTGAGTATTTGTCGTGTCAGCACTTAGGCATTCTGGCATTGTCGCGTTCAAGCAATGTATGCCGGTTTCCTCCTCGACTTCGCGGAGGGCTGCTTGGAGGAGGGTTTCGCCGGCTTCGACTTTACCCTTGGGTAGGTCCCAGCGGCCGTTGCGGAGTATCAGGAGCATGTCGCCGCTGTCGTCGGTAACGATGCCGCCAGCTGCACGGACCCAGCGCATGCGGCGCTTGAGGAGTCGCAGCACGCACAGCGGCACACGGAAGGTATGGTATTTATAGGATAGTTTCATATGATATTATTCGTTTCTGCGAAGATACTGACGTTCGTGGTCGGGAAGGTCGAGGTGCTTCTGCTCTATGTAGTTGAGAATCTGGTTGCAGTGTAGTTCTATGGCGGCACGGTCGCGAGCGGCGCGTTGGCTGGTAGGAGCAGGGGCTGCGAAGTCGAGAAGGTTGACTACCGTGAATTCTTCGAGCATTTGGTCGCGTAGTTCGGCGTGCTGAAGGGCTAATAGGTCATCGGGATCAGGTTGCTTGGGGGCTGTGAAGTCGTCGTAGATGGCTTGTGCTTCGAGCAAAGCATCTTCGCCTTTGATAAGAAACAGTTTGTCGGTTGGTTGCCAAGGGCCCGAAGGTTGTGCTGTGGAAGGTTTTTCGATGAGGTAGAACTGTCGTTGGTTCAAGTCGTCGGAATAGGTGTAGAAAGGGTAGCCGCCTGGCATGTCGTCGATGCGGCGGAGGCTGTAGCGGTAGAGGCGGTTGATGTTGTCTGCGAAGATATACCCAGCTTCCTGTGAATGGAAGAGCAGATAGGCAATGTCCAGCAGTTCGTCGTCAGGCTCTATGTCAAGGGTTAGTATGTTTTTCTTTTTCATTTGAATGGGTTGTCGGCGTTGTTGAAATCAGGACGGTAGTTATCGTTGGCTTTCAACTCTTGTATCCAGCCGTCGGTGAGACCGAGGTCGACAGCATGGTCGACCACAGCATCGTATTCTTCGGCGGTGATGGCGCGGTCGAGGGGAGATGGAAGATCGGGTCGTGGCGGATAGTATTGTGCCATGAGGGAAAGGGCTGGTAGGTGGAAAGGGGATAGCGAGGCGATGTTGTCGAGGACTTTGATGGAGTTGTCGACATGGCCTGGTAGGACAAGGTGGCGTATAATTAGGCCGCGGTATGCGGTGCCGGTGTCGTCGACCTTGAGGCCTGCGCCTACCTGGCGTATCATTTCGCCTATGGCGGCGTCGGCAACATCAGGATAGTCGGGTGCGTGACTGTAGGCATCGGCGAGTGCCGGGTCGGCATATTTGTAGTCGGGCAGGTAGATGTCTATGAGCCCTTCAAGTGTGCGGAGGGTCTCCACGCTCTCGTACCCCGACGAGTTATATACGAACGCTGGGGAGACACCACGTGCACGGATGGCCGAGATGATTGCCGGAATATGATGGGCATAGTGGGCTGCGGTGACAAATCCCACGAGGGTGGTGTTAGACTGCTTAATAATATCGGCAACCTTGTCGGCAAGGGTGTCGACGCTTTCCGTTTTCCACTTACCGTTTTCAGCTTTACTTATCTGCCAGTTTTGGCAGTAGATGCATTGCAGGTTGCAGTGGGTGAAGAAGATGTTGACGATAGGGTTCAGTGGGGGCTCCTCGCCGCGATGTACACACACTGAGGACACCTCGAGGGGGTCGGTGGCACCGCAGAAGCCTACGACTTTTGTACGGTCGGCACCGCAGGCGCGAGGACATAGCGTGCAGGAGTCTAATCCCATGAACATACAGAGTAGAAACGGAGCCAGGCACCGGAGGCTTCTTGGTTGAACATATAGACCATATCGTCGCACGAGCCACCGTTGGCAGCATCGACCTCCTCGCGGGTGTATTCATGCTCGCGACCGTTCATCTCGATGCAGGTGCATGTTTTGTGGCATGAGACCAATGTAAAGGACAACAGAGACAGCAGAGACAAGACCAGTGATATGCGTTTCATTGTTTGCGGTGCATTAACTTGTTGATTATTTGCGATACTATGTGGCGTTCGCCATAGAGTACTGCGGCTACATAGACGAGCATCATTAGGGTGTTCCACCCCAAGCGCAGCCATATCGATGACGGATGCACCAATACGGTGGCTGCATAAAGAATCAGCGCCAATGCCATGTATCCCAGGATGGTGGCCACAGGGTAGGGAACAGGGTATTTCTTCTGGCCGATGAAGTAGCTGAGCAACACGCAGACGCCGTAGCCGGCCAGGCCGCCCCAGGCACAGGCCATATAGCCTATCTTTGGAACGAAGATAACGTTGATGGCGACCAGCACGGCGCAGCCGATGGTGCTCATGACGGCGCCCCACCAGGTCTGGCCGTTGAGTTTGTACCAGAACGAGAGGTTGAAATAGATGCCCATCAGTATCTCGGCCATCATCACTATCGGCACCGCAGGCAGCGCCTCGCGGTAGTCGCCGCCGATGAAATACTGAAGCACGTCGATATAGCACATCACCGCCAGGAACGCCAGCAGCGTGAACATCACGAAGTACTTGGTGGCTTGGGCCTGCGTTTCCTTGCTTTTCTTATCCTTCTGGCCGCCAAATACAAACGGTTCGTATGCATAGCGGAATGCCTGGGTGATGAGGGCCATCAGCATGGCTATCTTCACGCAGGCGCCGTAAATGCCGAGTTGTATGCGCCCTTCTTCGCCAGGCAGCAGCCACGGCAGCAGTATTTTGTCGGCTGTCTGGTTGAAGTTGCCCACGATGCCGAGCAGCAGCAACGGCCATGTGTATTTGAGCATCTGCTTCAGGAGCGGCACGCTGAAATCCGAAAGCCTGAAATCCTTGAGCTCCTTGAAAAAGCCAAGTGTTACGATGGCAGTACAGAAGAGGTTGATATAGAAGATGTACTTCACATTGTCGGCTTCGTTGTACCATGACATCCACGGCAGGTGACTCCAGTGTGGCGCCACAAGGAAGATGAACAGCGTCATTACGACAGTCAGAAGGATGAAAGCAATCTTGAGGGCAAAGAACTTCCAAGGGCGCCCCTCGAGCCGCAGGCGGGCGAAGAGTATGGCTTGGAAAGCATCGATGGCCACAACGATAGCCATGGCCCGGATGTATTCGGGATGGTCGCTATAACCCATGAAAGCGCTGACAGGGCCAATAAAGAGCATCACCAGCAACAGGAAAACAGCCGCCACCGAGCCCACGGCCCCCAGCGCCGTGCTGAACACACGCCGGCGGTCCATACCCTCGCGGTTGGCATAGTAGAAGAACGTTGTCTCCATGCCGAAGGTGAGTATCACCAGCAGCAAGGCCGTATAGGCGTAGACGTTGGTCACCACGCCGTAGCCGCCCGAGGCAGCACTTATATGGTAGGTGTAGACAGGGACCAGCAGGTAGTTCAAAAACCTGCCCACAATGCTGCTGAGACCGTAGATTACGGAGTCGGAGAGTAGTTTCTTCAGATTTGGCATATCGTTTTAACGCCGTGAGGGTGTTTTTATTGTATGTACATAATATTTTTGTAGTGTATGCGTTAATAGTAGTGGTTATGAAAAAGACATTATTGTTTCTAGTGCTGGCGACGTTGCTCGCCGCCGGCTGTGGCCGCCGGGCGCAGGTGACAGATATCGCCATTGTCCCGGAGCCGCTTTTCACGCTTCAAAAAGAGGGCACCTACACTATCAAGAGAAGCCCCAAGGTGACCGTGTCGGGTGTCGGTCAAAACTCAGAGACGGTGAAGTATATCCTCAAATCGCTGCGCCAAAACCATATGCGTCCACGTCTGGTGGCATCGTCCGATGTGAGCGATATCGATTTGATAATCAATGATACCGTAAATACGGAGATTGGTAACGAGGGCTACCTCCTCGAGGTGCGTCCAACGGGCATCCGTCTTTCGGCAAACACCGAGGTGGGCCTTTTCTACGCTTACCAGACTTTCGTGCAAATACTTCCTGCCGACATCAGCAACACCACCTACGGCAGCATCACCATTCCCGAATGCACCATACTCGATGCTCCGCGCTATGGCTGGCGCGGTGTGCACCTTGATGTATGCCGTCATTTCTTCCCTGTAAAGTTCATCAAGCACTACCTCGACGTGATGGCTGCCTACAAGATGAACCGCTTCCACTTTCACCTCACCGATGACCATGGATGGCGATTGCCGTCGGAGCGCTATCCGCGACTCAATACCGTTGGATCGTGGCGTGTGGACCGCGACGATGAACCCTGGGGCAAGGCCACCCCTCCGCGTGAGGGCGAGCGTGCCACCTATGGAGGTTTCTATACTCGCGAGGAGCTGGAGGAGATAGTGGAATATGCCGCCGTGCGTGGTATCGAGGTCATACCTGAGGTGGAGATGCCAGGCCATTCGTCGGCCATACTCGCCGCCTATCCGGAACTGGCATGCGACGACTACCCCTACGAGGTGGCTATAGGCCCCTATTGGCCCCCCAAGGCCATCCTCTGCGCCGGCAACGACTCCGTGCTGGCCTTCATGTATGCTGTGCTCGACGAGGTGTGCGACATATTCCCCTCTAAATACATCCATATCGGCGGCGACGAAGCCTTCAAGGCCAACTGGGAGCAGTGCCCGCGTTGCCAGCGGCGCATAAAGCAGGAGCGCCTCACCGGTGAAGAGCAACTGCAGAGCTGGTTTATGGGCAAAATACAGCAACACCTGCAGGCTAAAGGCCGTTCGATAATCGGATGGGATGAGATCATGGGTCTGAAGGACGATGCATGGGGTATGGAATCGTCGATAGCCGACAACAACCCCTTTGTGAGTACCGATGCCGTTGTAATGTCGTGGCGTGGACAGAAGCCGGGACTCGACGCTGCCGGACGAGGCTACAAAGTAATACAGTGCCCTACAGACTACTGCTACTTCGACTATTACCAAGCCGATGCCCGCTACCAACCTGCCTCGATAGGTGGTCTTGTTACCCTCCGCAAAGCCTACGACTTCGATCCTGCGCCGGCAGGTATCAACAGCCATGTGGAGGCCAATATCATTGGCGGTCAGTGTAACCTCTGGACCGAATTCATCAACACCCCGTCGCACGCAGAATATATGCTGCTGCCGCGTATGCTGGCTACCAGCGAATGCCTGTGGAGCCAGCGCGACAAGAAGGATTGGAACCGCTTCCGCCGCAAGGTGGAGACCCAGAAAGACCGCCTCGCCGCAAAGGGCTACAACTACTGCGATGGCAGTTTTGCACCGCAGTTCACAGCACGCCGTGTCGACGACCACACCATGAATATCTCCATCACCACCGAGGTGCCCAATACCTATATATTCTACACCACCGACATGAGCACTCCTACCCGCGAGAGCGCCATATATCTAGGCCCCATTAACTTGGAACGTGGTACACATATCAAGATACTGCCTGTGTATCAGGACATCGAACGCGACTCGGTCTACGAATTTGTGATCAAATGAACATCGACTACCTCCTCACCACCAGCGATCCGCAGGCTGTCGACGACCTCTTTGCCGAGGCATGCCGTGTACGCGACGAGATATATGGTCGCCGAGTCTTCATCCGTGGTCTCATCGAAATCTCCAACCATTGCCGCAATAACTGTCTCTACTGCGGTATCCGCCGCGATGCACAGTGCAAGCGATACCGCCTGACGAAGGAACAGATTCTCGACTGCTGCCGCACCGGTCACGAGCTGGGCTTCCGTACTTTTGTGCTGCAGGGCGGTGAGGATGCTTGGTTTACCGACGACGTGGTGTGCGACATCGTGGCGACGATTAAACGCGACTTTCCCGACTGTGCTGTAACTCTCTCGCTCGGCGAGCGTGGACGTGAGAGTTTCAAAAGGTTGCGTGAGGCCGGTGCCGACCGCTACCTGCTGCGTCACGAGACTGCCGACGCTACCCACTATGCCCGCCTGCACCCCGAGGAAATGAGCTTCGACCACCGCATGCGGTGCCTGCACGACCTGCGCGACCTTGGCTTCCAGGTTGGCGCCGGTTTTATGGTCGGTTCGCCATTCCAGAGCGTCGAGACGCTGAAAAAAGACCTGCAGTTCATAGCCGAGTTCAGGCCCGAGATGGTGGGCATAGGCCCCTTTATTCCGGCTGCCGGTACCCCCTTCGAACATAGTCCCGCCGGCAGTGTGGAACTCACTCTGCGCCTGCTGGCTATCATCCGCATCATGCACCCACATGTGCTGCTGCCTGCCACAACAGCCCTCGGCACCTTGCACCCTACAGGCCGCGAACGCGCCGTCATGGCGGGCGCCAACGTCGTTATGCCAAATCTCTCGCCGCAGGACACGCGTGCCCTCTACAGCATATACAACAATAAACTATCCACTGGCAGCGAAGCCGCTGAAAGTCTGGCCGACATACGTTTGCGTATGGAAGCCATCGGTATGGAGTTGCCTGTAGACCGTGGCGATTTCAGCCGATAGCCGCTTCATCATCGCACCCGCTCCGTGTGGCGATGTAGTTGATGTGAGGATGAAAATGTGTGAAAAATCATTTTGCCAAGTCGCGTTTTTTTGCTATTTTTGCAGCGCTAAATTATGTAGTGCAGATTATGTTTGAGAACCTTAGTAGCAAGATAGAGAAAGCGTTACACACCTTGCGTGGCAAGGGGTCGATTACCGATATCAATGTTGCGGAGACCGTCAAGGAGGTGCGCAAGGCCCTGCTCGACGCCGATGTGAGCTATCCGATAGCCAAGGAATTCACTGACAGAGTGAAGGCCGAGGCCATGGGTCGTAATGTCATTTCGAGCATTGAACCAGGCCAGATGATGGTGAAGATTGTCCACGAGGAACTCACCAAGCTCATGGGTTCGGAGGCTGTGGATATCAACATCAAAGGTCAGCCCGCCGTGGTCCTCATCGCCGGTTTGCAAGGCTCTGGTAAGACCACTTTCAGCGCCAAGCTGGCCAATATGCTGAAGGCGAAGAAGGCAAAGAATGTCATGTTGGTGGCTGGCGACGTGTACCGCCCAGCCGCTATATCGCAGTTGCAGACTCTTGGCCAGCAGATTGGTGTGCCTGTGTATACCGAAGAAGGCTCGAAGAATCCCGTACAGATTGCACAGAACGCCATCAAGGAGGCCAAGCTGAAGGGTGTGAACGTGGTCATAGTCGATACAGCCGGTCGTCTGGCTGTCGACGAGGAGATGATGAACGAGATCGCTGCCCTGAAACGCGAATTGCAGCCGCATGAGACACTATTTGTAGTCGACTCGATGACCGGTCAGGATGCGGTGAACACCGCCAAGGCCTTCAACGATCGCATCGACTTTGATGGTGTGGTGCTCACCAAACTCGACGGCGACACCCGCGGCGGTGCTGCTCTCACCATCCGCTACACCGTACAGAAGCCCATCAAGTTCGTCGGCATCGGCGAGAAGATGGATGCCCTCGACGTGTTCCACCCCGACCGTATGGCCAACCGCATCCTCGGCATGGGCGATGTGGTGAGCTTGGTGGAGAGGGCTCAGGAGCAGTACGACGAGATGGAAGCCCGCAAGATACAGAAGAAGTTGATGCACAACGAGTACAACTTCGACGACTTCCTCTCGCAGGTGGCGCAGATTAAGAAAATGGGCTCGATGAAGGATCTTGTGGGTATGATTCCAGGTATGGACAAGCTGACAAAGAATGTGGAGATTAGCGACGATGCATTCAAACCCATCGAGGCCATGATTGGGTCGATGACACCTTACGAGCGTCAAAACCCCAGTTGCCTCAACGGTAGCCGCAAACAGCGCATAGCAGCCGGCAGCGGCCGCACCATTCAGGAACTCAACCGTTTCCTCAAGCAGTTCGATGACACTCGCAAGATGATGAAAATGGTAAGCAAGAACGGCGGCAAACTGCCGATGAGAAAACGTAGATAAAGAATGAAGCTTAAAGCCGAGGGTTTTAAGTATAAGAGGCTTCGCAGGCCGCGTCAGTGTACTTAAAGCTTAAGGCTTAACTTAATACTAAACATATGGTACAGTTATTGGACGGCAAGGCAATGGCTTTGCAGATTAAAGACGAGATAGCCAATGAGGTGCGCGCCCTCACCAAGCAGGGTCACCGTGCGCCGCATCTGGCAGCTGTAATTGTGGGCACCGACGGTGCCAGTATGACCTATGTGGCCAACAAGGAGAAATCGAGCCACGAGGTGGGGTTCACTTCCAGTGTCTACCGCATGAGCGAACAGACCACCGAAAAACAACTTCTCGAGACTGTGGAATTCCTCAACAACGACCCGGACATCGACGGTTTCATTGTGCAGCTGCCTCTGCCCAAGCACATCGACGAGCAGAAGGTCATCAACGCCATCTCGCCCGACAAGGATGTTGATGGCTTCACACCTATCAATATCGGTCGCATGGTTCTCGGTGAGGAGTGCTTTGTGCCAGCCACGCCTATGGGCATATGCACTCTGCTGCAGCGCTACGGCATTGAGACCGTGGGCAAGCACTGTGTGGTTCTGGGACGCTCGAATATCGTGGGTACGCCTGTGGCCAACCTGCTGAGCCGCAAGGGTGTCGACTGCACGGTTACTATGTGCCACAGTCGCACGCAGAACCTGGCGGAACTGACCCGGCAGGCCGACATATTGGTTGTAGCCATCGGCAAGCCCGAGTTTGTCACTGCAGATATGGTGAAACCTGGCGCTGTGGTTGTCGACGTGGGTATCCATCGTGTTGAGGATGCTTCGAAAAAGAGCGGCTACCGTATCATTGGCGACGTGAAGCACACGGAAGTCGATGCCAAATGCAGTTGGGTGACACCTGTTCCCGGCGGTGTGGGCCCACTGACCATCGTGAGCCTGCTTCAGAACACCATGAAGGCATACAAGAGAAACAAATAATAAGAGTTGATAGTTGAAAATTTTAGGGCTGGCGCATCAATGTGACGCGTCAGCCCTATTTCTTAATTATCAATTCCGGATTAATCGATCACGTACTGCACCGGCACGGTGGCTACGGCGCGGAAGGTGAGGGGTGCTGTGTTTTCCATGCCAGCAACTTCGCCACCGTCAAGGTCTTCGCGGATGAAGGTTATCTTGCCGGGCTCAAGAATGTAGCGGAGGTTCGTGGGGACAAAGTCGTCACCATACCTGATGGGATAGGAATAGGGCAGGGGGCACTGGTGTATGCCGTCGGCATCGGACTCGTAGACGAAAGCGTCAACGCTGCCGTAGTTCAGTACATCGGTGGTGATGGCGTCCCAGTCGAAGGCAACATACTTGTACTGCACATCGCCGTCGACGAAGTCGCGCCATTGGTCCCAGTAGACTTCCTGCTGCATCACGCGGGTGTGAGTGCTCTCGATGGCCACCTCTTTGTCGCATGATGTCGCCGTCAGAGCCAATACAGCGGTGACGAGCGTTGCCATTAGAATCTTGATTTTTTTCATGATGTTTTAATTTTTTTTGTTGTTTTATTTTCCGATTTAAAAACGTCGCTATGACTCTTTTATTGTTTCTGGATGCAAAATTACAACTATTTTGAAAATAAATTTCCGTAGAGTCGCCGTAATTTTAACAAAAAAAATATTGGGGGCGATGAAACATTTTTATTTTTTCTGCGTTATGGAGATAAAATTAGAGGGGTAAGCCTATGAGACAACTGAAGATTACACATTCCATTACTAATCGTGACATCAAGTCGCTGGACAAGTACTTGCAGGATATCTGCAGCGAGGAGCTGCTGACGCCCGAGCAGGAGGTGCAGTTGGCACAGCGCATCAAACAGGGTGACCAGGCTGCATTGGAACGCTTGACCAAGGCCAACCTGAGGTTCGTGGTGTCGGTCGCCAAGCAGTACCAGAACCAGGGACTGTCGTTGCCCGACCTCATCAACGAAGGAAATGTGGGCCTCATCAAAGCCGCCAAGCGTTTCGACGAGACTCGTGGCTTCAAGTTTATCTCGTATGCCGTGTGGTGGATACGCCAGAGCATTCTGCAGGCTATAGCCGAGAACAGTCGCATTGTGCGTCTGCCAAGCAACCAGTTGGGTGCTCTCAATAAGCTGAAGAAGGAAATCAGCAAACTGGAGCAGCAGTTGGAGCGTCCGCCTTCAGAGGAGGAACTGGCCGAAATGCTCGACATCCCTGAGGACAAGATCAAGGCTATCATGGGTATCAGTGGACGCCATGTGAGTATCGATGCACCATTGGCCAGCGACGAGGATGTGAACTTCGTCGATGTGCTTCCCAACGAGGATACGCCTCCCACGGACAGCAAGCTTATGCAGGAGAGCCTCTCGCAGGAGATTGAGCGCTGCCTGTCGACCTTGACAGAATACGAGCGTGAGGTTATCAAGATGTACTTCGGTATTGGACTTCCTCATCCGCTGAGCCTCGACGAGATAGCCATGAAGTTCAACCTCACCCGCGAACGTGTGCGCCAGATTAAGGAGAAAGGCATCAAACGCCTGAAGACAAGTAGCAAGAGCAAACACCTGAAGGCATACTTGTAATGGATATCATCCTGAAATATTTCCCAAATCTAACAGAGCGGCAGCGCGAGCAGTTTGCCGCTCTGTTGCCTTTGTACGAGGAGTGGAATGCGCAGATAAACGTTATCTCGCGCAAGGATATGGAGCATTTCTACGAGCATCATGTGCTGCACTCGCTGGCCATTGCCAAGGTTATCCATTTCAAGCCTATGGCCGAGGTGCTCGACGTGGGCACTGGCGGCGGCTTCCCCGGGGTGCCGCTGGCCGTGATGTTCCCCGAAACACGCTTCACCCTGATAGACTCTATCGGCAAGAAGATAAAGGTTGTCTCGGATGTTTTGGAGCGTGTGGGTCTGACCAACGCCAAGGCCATGCAGATACGCGCCGAGCAGTTGGAAGGAGAGTATGACTTTGTTGTATCGAGGGCTGTCACAACCCTAGGCGAGTTTGTGCCGTGGGTCAAGGGCAAGATATCGAAGACGCAGTACCACGATATGCGCAACGGCATACTATACCTTAAAGGCGGCGACCTTAAGAACGAACTGTTCACATTCCGTCACAAAGTGAAGACCTGGGACATCAGCGATTGGTTCGATGAGGAGTTCTTCGAGACGAAGAAGGTAATCTACCTGCCGTTGTAGTTTTCGGCTTTTTTCAGAAGAAAATTCCTATTGTGAATGCGCCGTTACGGCGATACATCTCGGGCTGACCCGGGGTGAGGATACTGTTGTGCAGGCTGAAGTAGGAGTTCCACTCGATAAAGAAGAGTCGGGAATACTCAATGCCGATGCCAGCGCAGAAGCCATAGTCCCAGCGGTCGATGCTGTTGCCCAGCACGTCACGGTTGTCGCCCAGTCGGCCAGCGAAGGCGAAGCGGCCCCAGCCGCCAGCAGATAGATAAACGTGTATGTCAAGTGGGGGTTCGGGCTTTATGATGTCAAAGTGGAGATTCAGCGGCACCGTCAGGTTGTGTGTAGAGATGCGGCCGTTGTTGCCGGCGCGGCTTGTCATCCAGGCATACTGAAGGTCGGCGGCGAGGAAGAAGCGTCCGCCGAGGTGAAAGTGTGTGCCGAGACCCAGCTGCGGGCTGAAGCCACAGCGTGTGGCGGTGTCGGAGCCCACCAGCCGATTGCCGCCCAGGCCGCCGTAGTAGTAGAAGGCCCAGCGTGGGGTGGGCGGCAAGGTGAGTGCGGTGGTGTCTTTGGCAGAGCGAAGGGCATCCAATCTGTCTTGTTTGGAGCTGGCGTCGGCGATGAGGGCTTTTGTAGTATCACTAGTATTACCAGAGCTGCTGGAGAAAAACCTGTTGAGGGCCTCCTGCACATTGCCGTCGAGGGGCAGAGTGTTGTATTGTTCCCAGAAGTCCTCGTCGTAGCTGCTCTGGCCAAAGGCTTTGGCGATGTTGCGGCTCTTGTGACCCTGCACGTCGTTGAGGCGCAGGAAGGAGGTGTCGGCGGGTTGCAGGTCGGTGAGGAGCCATTCTGTGCATTTTGTCCAGCGCTGTTCGGGGGCTGTGAGCTCGTAGCCAAAGTTGCAATGCGAGCGGTAGGTGTAGTCGCTTTGGTATACTATGTGGGTGAGGCAGTAGCGGCCGTTGAGCAGTTCGTAGTGTTCCGACTGCCGGTTATAGTGTATCGTGTAGCTGCTCCAGGGTTGGAGTGCCCACATGCCGAGGTTGAAGTCGTAGCGACCGGTGTCGTATTCGGCTGTGATATCTACGATGGCGAAGTTGTCCTGCCGGATGCGGAGGGTGTAGTGCCCCTTGAAGTGCTGGTTGCTTGTTTCGCTATAGTGGCTCAGTATCCAATAGTCGGTGCCGTCGGCGTCGGTGTATTCTTGTATGGGTGCGAATTTCCGTTTGGTAGAATGGTCGGCATCAATGTCGAAGCATGCCCGCGGGGTTGCCACGGGGTCGGAGAAGGCTTGGTTGTCGCTGTAGTTGAGGTCGGCCATGGCTTTCTTGTTGTCGCCGCTGGCGATGCGCACCGCGAGGCTGTCGAGGATAAGCAGCCGGTGCTTGCGCACGGCCTTGTAGTTGTCGTCCATCTCACGGCGGTAGTCGCTGAAGGTGTAGTAGGTCTTGGCGTCGTTGTGGGTGTAACCGTAACGCAGCATATCGACGACGCTCTCGTCGAAGAGGTAGAGTTCGCCGTCGAGCATACGCCAGTCGCGATGGAACCAAGTGCCCACAGTAGTGTCGATATGGTAGTTCTCTGGGATGCGGCGTACGGCCTCGTCGAGAATGGCCTGAGGTGACGAGTATCCCATCACTTGCACCTCTTGCAGCATTAGCGCGTGTGGTTCGAGGCTAATGTTGCCGTTTCCTTTAAGCTGCGCCACGCTGACGGTCTTCTTTTTATAACCAATGGCCGAGAAGATGATAGAATCTCCGCTTTTTATCTTACCGCTTTCCAGTTTCAGCTTATATATTCCCATGTCGTTACTCTGCACACCCACACAGGTGCCCTTCAACGCCACGGCTGTATAGGGCACGCCCTCTTTGTTTTTACCGTCGGTCACACGGCCTTGCAATGTGATATAACTCTGTGCGTGGAGGGTGGCGGCGGTCAATAAAAGCCCACAGATAAAAAGTATGCTCTTTCTCATTGGTATAACTCGTTCAAGGTTTTTATCTTTATTTTTACATTGCTCACGTCGGCTTTGGGGTCGACGGGGATAAGGACGGTGCGGAACTTCTCGCCTGCTTTGAGGTCGACGAAGTTGCGGGTGAAGTGGCCGTCGATGTGGGGCTCGGTGTCGATGTAGAGGTCGTAGAGGTCGGCATTGGCTTTCAGAGTTACCACGAGGCTGCCGTCGCTCTGCCACGCTTGGCTGATGTTATACTTTGGCTCGGGGTAGGTGCGGTCTTTGGGATAGACGGAGTAATACTGCTGCCAGCGGTCGAGGTCGACATCGTCGGCAAAGAGCGCCTGCGCGCGGTAGTGGAGAGCTTTCCAGTTGCCATAGTAGTCGATGCTGCTCCATGAAGCCACAGGCCAGCAATCGTTGAGCTGCCAGTAGAGGGTGCCAGAACAGTGTGTAGTGTGTAGTGTGTAGTGTGTAGTATTTGCCACTGTGCTGTCCACTACCCACTGTCCACTACCCACTATATGGCAGTAGATACCATATCCAACACCCCAGGCTTGGAGGAGTTGGGAGACGTAGGCGTAGTTCTCGAGGTTCAGCGTGCGGCTGGCGAAGCCGTAGTAGCGCTGCATGGCCTTGTCGATTATCTCGCGGCCGCGGCCATGTTTTTGATGGCTCTTCATCGTGGGAGAGTCGATATAGAGCTGGTCCTCGGGGCAGAAGCGGCGGATGGTGCTGATAAGCGGATAGCTCTGAAACCCGTACTCGGACATGAAGCGGCCGGTCTTCTCGGCATATTTCTCAAAGGGTTCTTCGCCCCACCAGACGCCCCAGTAGTGGCTGTCGCCGTGGGTGACGCATTCGGGGTGCCCCCAGCCGTAGAGCGGTGAGGTGGTGATGTAGGGGCGCTGCAAGGGGTCGTACTTGCTGACGGCTTGCGCCAGGATGCCCTTCTCGCCGAAGAGGGTGTCGATGCCGTGCTGCAGATGGGCGATTTGTTCGGGTGTCCAGTTGTACTGCTTCTGCCAGCCCCAGTCTTCCCAGCCGTTCTTCACCTCGTTGTTGCCGCACCAGAGGACGACGCAGGGGTGACGGGCGATGCGGCGCACCTGCTCTTCGGCTTCGGTCTTCACATTGGAGAGGAAGGCGGTGTCGGAAGGGTAGAGGGCGCAGCTGAAGTTGAAGTCCATCCATACCATGAGGTCCAGCGAGTCGCAGAGGTCGAAGAAATAGTCGTGCTCGTAGATGCCGCCGCCCCATACGCGCAGCATGTTGAAGCCTGCCTCCTTGGCGGAGCAGAGCAGGTGGCGGTAGCGGTCTCTATTGGCTTTGTTGTCCACAGGGAAGGAGTGCACGGGAATCCAGTTGGCACCCTTGATGAAGATGGGTTTGCCGTCGCGGTAGAAGGTGAAAGACTGACCGATGGAGTCGGGTTCCTGGCGGAGTTCCACTCTAGTAGGACTAGTAATACTAGTGGCACTAGTTATGCTAGGTCTTTTGTTAGTAATGTAGACGGGTTTCCAGATGCCGCAGGTCATCAGTTTCGGTCCCCAATCCCAACCCTGTTGGTAGGGTGCTATGCGGGAGAAGGCGCGCTGGTCGGGGAGCGGGATGCCGTAAGCCCATTGTTTTGAACTGTCGTTGGGATTATAGAAGCTGACGTAGATGGTGAGGCTGTCGCCAAACTGGTCGCGGGTGACGAGGCGCTCGTACCGGCTGAACATGTTGCTGTGCTCTTCGCGGTTGTACTTGGGGCTGCCGATGGAAATCAAAGCATCGCCTGCAAGTCCTTCGAATACCAGCCAAAGGGAGTCGCCTTCGGGTAGTTGGTCAGAAGCCACAACCGTCTTGTAGGTCCAAATAACATTGGGCACCCACTGCACGGAGTCCTCTTTGGTGCCGTAGTATGGGTCGGGGATAAGGCCGTTGGCCATCAGGTCTGTATGTACAAATCCCGGCACCGTGGCGGGATACCATTGGCCGGTATTGTGGAACTGCCAGTCGGTGAGTTCCAATGTGTCGGGCTTTGTCGCGCATGCCGCCAGCAGCAGCGGCAGGAGAAGAAGGGATAGGCGTTTCATTTGTCTTAACTACTTAACTACTGTCTCCTTAACTACCGTCACTTTGTTTTCCAGAAGGCGAAGACCACGGCCAGCAGGATGAAGACGAAGCTGACGAGGTGGTTCCAGCGGATGGGCTCGCTCTTGAAGACGGTGGCCACGATGACGGTGAAGACGGTCAACGAGATGCACTCGGCCAGTATCTTGAGCTGCATCAGCGAGAATGGGCCGCCATTGATCTGGCTGCCGATGCGGTTGGCCGGTATCATGAACGAGTACTCGAAGAAGGCCACGCCCCACGAGGTGAGGATGATGAGGATGAGTGGCCAACTGGTGTTGATCTTCATCTCGGTGAGCTTCAAGTTGCCGTACCAAGCGAAGGTCATGAAGATGTTGCTGACAATCAGCAGAAGTATGGTGATTAGAGCTTTTGGCATATCAGTCTTATTAACATTGCAAAGGCTTGGTTGGTGCTGCGGTCGATGTTCTGCTGCCGCCTATTGGCTCCGAATTGCAGCAGTTTGGCTTCGGTGCGAGTGGCACTGGCGACGGCAATCCACACGGTGCCTACGGGCTTCTCCGGTGTGCCGCCGTCGGGGCCGGCGATGCCGGTGGTGGCAATGGCCAGGTCGGCGCCGAGTCGTTGGCGCACACCCTCCACCATCTCGCGGACGGTCTCCTCGCTTACGGCGCCATGGGCCTCCAGCGTGCTGTGTTTCACACCGAGGGCGCTTTCCTTCACCTCGTTGCTGTAGGCCACCACGCCGCCTTTGAAGTAGGCCGAAGCGCCGGCTTGGGAGGTGAGCAGACGGGCGATGTTGCCGCCCGTGCAGCTTTCGGCAGTGGCCAGCGTCAGGCCGCGTTCCGTGAGGGTCTTGTGCACCAGCTCGTCGAGGGTCTCGCAGTCTTCGCCCACGATATATTGCCCTGCGAGGTCGTAGAGTCCTTTCAAGACGGACGGGTCGTAGTTGCCGTGCACGGTCAGGCGCAGCTTGGTGAGACCCGCCACAGGCAGGTAGGCCAACTTGATGTTCTCCGGCAGCGACAGTTCCCACGACTCGATGAGGTCGGAAAGGAAGCTCTCGCCGATGCCCTGCGTCAGTATGTTCTTGGTGGTGATGATGACGGTCTTGAAGGTCTCCTGTAGCTTCGGCAGCACGTGGTTGCGCATGAGCCACTCCATCTCGAACGGCACGCCGGGCAGCGACACCAACACTTTGCCTTCACGCTCAAACCACATGCAAGGAGCCGTCCCTAAATCATTATTCAATACTTCGCAGCACTTGGGTACCAACGCTTGTGCACGGTTGACGGGCGTCAGTTCGTAGCCGCGGCTCTCGAAGATGCGTTTCACGTTGTCCAGCGCCACCTGGCTTTCCACCAGTTCGCTGCCGAAATATTCGCAGAGTAGTTTTTTTGTGATGTCGTCCTTGGTGGGGCCGAGGCCGCCGGTGACAAGCACGGCGTCGCTGGTATGCATGGCCTCGTCGACGGAATTCCAGATAGCCTGCCGCTCATCGCCCACAACAAGTGTTTTGTGCACGTCCATGCCTGCTATGGTGAGCATGCGGCTCATCGTCGAGGCGTTGGTGTTGACGACCTGCCCGATGAGCAGTTCGTCACCGATGTTAATGATTGTTACGTCCATATTATCTTTAGTAGTTAAGGAGACAGTAGTTAAGGCAATGCCGCAGGTACGGCCACCGTCTCGGCTACAGTTTGCCCATTGTTGGCTTCCTGTCGTATTCAGCATATGTGAATTCCAAACCGCTTTTCTCGTCCACTATGCGCTCTGTCTCGCTGACCTTGGTGAACGCTGAGAGGTCGATGACGGGGAAGAAGGTGTCGGCTTCGGGGAATTCCTTGTGCACCCACGTGATGTAGAGACGCTGTGTGAAGGGCATCAGCATGTTGTAAATGCGGCCACCGCCGATGATGAACACCTCGTCGTCACTGTCGCGCAGCAGGTCGAACATGTCGTTGACGCTGCGTACCACCTCGGCGCCTTCGGGGGCGAAGTCTGCGCTCTGCGAGAAGACGATGTTGCGGCGACCGGCGAGCGGGCGTTTGGGCAGACTCTCCCAGGTGCGTCGCCCCATAACCACAGGGTGACCCATGGTGAGGGCCTTGAAGCGCTTGAGGTCGCCGCTGAGGTGCCAAGGCATGTCGCCGTTAAGGCCTATGGCGCGGTTCTCGGCCTGCGCCACTATGATGCTAAGCATAGGTTTCTTGTTTATGTTGATCATGTGATGTTTTTTTAGGAGTTAAGTAGGTAAGTAGTTATCGCTTCGCTCGCCCTTTGGGCAGTAGTTAAGGCAAATGCATATCGCCGTGTTTGTTGCTGTTAGCAGTATTGTCTTAACTACTTAACTACTGTCTCCTTAACTACTGAATATTCTTGTTGCACGTTCAAATATGCCGCCGCACCAGGCGAGGGCCAACCCATAGTTGCTCACCGGCACGCCGGCCTCAAGGGCCGGCAGCAGGCGGGCTTTCACCTGCTGGGCGGTGATGACGCATCCGCCGCATTGTATCACCAGCGCATACTGTGAGAGGTCGGATGGTAGCGGTGACTGTCCGCCGATGACCTCGCACTGCAGCTCCTTGCCGGTGGCTTTCTTGAGGGCTGCGGGCAGCTTCACGCGGCCTATGTCTTCGCAGGTCACGTTGTGCGTGCAGCTCTCGAGCAGCAGCACACGGTCGCCGTCTTTCAAGTTGCCAATCTTTCGGGTGCCCTCCAGATACTCTTTGAAGAGACCTTTCTGCCGGGCCAGCACTACGCTGAACGAAGTGAGCGGCACCTCGTCGGGCACGATGGCGGCCACCTGCTTGAAAGCTTGGCTGTCGGTAACCACCAGCGTCGGTTGCTCTTTGAGAGCCGCCAGTGTCGAGGGCAGTTCCTCCGGCTGGCAGAAGAAAGCCTGCGCGTGGATGTCCATCAGGTCGCGTAGCACCTGCACCTGCGGCAGTATCATACGCCCTTCGGGGGCCGACGAGTCGATTGGTGTCACCAGTACCACGGTGTCGCCCTGATGCACCACGTCGCCCAGCAGGCTCCGTCCACGGTAGGCGCTCTCCGGCAGGGCTTCTTTTATCTGTGCTATCAGCGCATCCTTGTCGATGGGGGCTTTCTTTGTCAGCACCTTGAGCAGCGGCGTGCCGTGCTCCGTGCACCAGCGTTCCACCATCAGCTCCGGCTCGCCGTAGCAGTCTTCGGTATAGAGCAGCAGCGCCAGGTCGACCTCGGCCAGTGCCGCCATGCTCTTCTCCACGCGCATACGGCCAAGCTCGCCTTCGTCGTCGATGCCTGCGGTGTCGATCAACACCACGGGTCCTATGCCTCCAATCTCCATGCTTTTGCGCACGGGATCGGTGGTTGTGCCGGCAGTGTCGCTTACAATGGCAATCTGTTGGCCTGTAAGCCAGTTGATCATTGTGCTCTTACCAACGTTGCGGCGGCCGAAGAAGCCTATACGTGGCTTCAGTTCATTACCTTTTTTGCTCACTATGCTAATTCTTTATAAAGGTGTTATTCGCTGTATTTATTATTTTCAAGGTGCTCATGGGCATACCACGCGTCCTTCGGTTCATGCTGCAAAAATACTAAATAAATAATATTCGCGCGTAGAAAGTTTTCAACCCTATGGGGAAAAAGTCGTATCTTTGCAGTCAAATATGAAAAGAATAGTTGTTATAATAGGTTTATTGATAGTATGTTGTGCTGCCATAGCACAGGACAGTGGAGTTACTATGAAGCCCAACTACCGCAAGATTGCGCGAGTAGTAAAGTCACCCTCGAGTCCTTACTTTCTCGACTCGCTTGAGGCACGCTTCATGAGGTGCGATACGTCGTTGACCGTTGATGACCTGCGCTGCATCTATTTTGGATCTTCCGACAAAAAGCTCAGTAATTCATATCGTGTTTACTCGTTACGAGCTGGTCGTTTTGGACGTCAGTCGCGTCAGGCTAACGAAGCTTGGTTGTATTATCAAATGTTGACCACTGCGGTGTGGAGCACAGGTGACGGTTCAAAACGCAAGCCGTTGCATGTGGTCTCTCGTGAAGATGCCGAGACGGTGGCCAAGGGTTACGACACGCCACTGTGGTTTAAGATTAAAGGAAAACGTAAGTTCAGCGTAGTTCCACAACAGTGATTCCGGCGCCACCCAGCTCGATTTTTTCGGGGTGGAAGGTGCGCACTTCATGCATGGCTCTCAGCTCTTGCGAGATTATCTGCATCAGTATGCCGTAGCCTTTGCCGTGGAGTATGCGCACTTCCTTCTCGCTTAGTAGGATTGCGTTGTCGAGGAACTGGTGCAACTCGCTGATGGCCTCCTCGGCACGGTGGCCACGCAGGTCGAGGGTGGGGTTGAAGTGGGCGCGCTTCTCGTTCATGTCGTCGTAGATGCCACGGCTGACGCTCACGGCTTTGCGGTCGGTGGGAATCTTCTGCTTGGCGGTGCTCTGCAGGCGGCTGAGCGGTATGGTCATGCGGACGCTGTTGCTCTCCACCACGGCTTTCTTGCCTTTGATTTCCACCACCTCGCCGAAGGTATCCTCGCCGTCGATACGGACGATGCTGCCGACCAGTATGGGCATTTCCTTGTCTGGACCAGAAGCTTGCACGGCAGGCTGTCGCTTTTCTTTCTGTGTTTTCAGCTCTGTTTGGGCTTTTAGGTTCTGTTCGGTTGCATCGGCAAGGGCCTCGCGGGCCTTGCGGGTGGCCTCTTTCTCGGCTTTGGCCGACTTGATGTCGCTGATGGTGCGTTCGACGGTGCGGTTGGCGTCGGTGAGAATCTGCTGTGCCTCGCGGCGTGCGCTGCCAATAATTTCGTGGCGGCGAGCCTGCAGGTTGTCGTTCAAGTGCTGGTATTTCTGCGTCACCTCGGCCAGGAATTCGTCGGCCACGCGCAGTTCTTCGCGTTGGCGCGCAATCTCCTTCTTGTCGAGTTCGAGCTGTTGCAGTTGATGCTCGAAGTTGAGTTGTTCGCGGCCCACCAGTTCGCCAGCACGGTCGAGTACCTCTTTGGGAAAACCGATGCTTTCGGCTATCTCAAAGGCGAAACTGGACCCCGGGTGACCTATGGCCAGTTGATATAGCGGCCGCATGGCTTCGGTGTCGAACAGCATGGCACCGTTGACGATACCAGGCAGTCGGTCGGCCAGCAGTTTGAGGTCGGCAAAGTGGGTGGTGACGACGCCGAAGGCTCCTTTGTTGTAGAGTTCGTCGAGCACAGCCTCGGCAATTGCGCAGCCTGAGCGTGGCTCGGTACCGCCGCCCAGTTCGTCGAGCAGGAAGAGGGTCTTCTTGTCGGCCGAAGCCAGGAGGGCTTTCATGTTCTGCAGGTGCGAGGTGTAGGTCGATAGGTCGTTGTCGATGCTCTGCTGGTCGCCGATGTCAATGAATATGCTGCCGAACATGCCGCACTCCGATGTAGGCCGCAGTGGCACCGGCATGCCGCACTGCAGCATGTATTGTATCAGTCCCACGGCCTTGAGCAGTACCGACTTGCCGCCGGCGTTGGGACCAGATATGATGAGGACTCTTTGTGTTGAAAGTTGGAGGGAAAATGGGATGACGGCGTCTTTTTTCTGTAGGTAGAGTATTGGATGGCGGGCGTCAAGCCAATCTATGCGTGGTTCGGGGTGCATGGTTGGCACGCTGGCATTGAGTTCGATGGCCACGCGAGCCTTGGCGCGCAGGAAGTCGATGCGTGCCAGAAAACGGTATGCCTCTTCGAGCTGTGGCAGAAGGGGTCGCAAGCGGTCGCTGAAAGAGAGCAGGATGCGTTGTATCTCATGCCTCTCGTCGAAGTCCAGTTCTCGCAGGTCGTTGCCAAGTTCCACCACTTCGGCAGGCTCGACGAAGGCCGTGAGGCGTGTGGCGCTCTCGTCCTGGATGAGACCTTTGATCTTTCGGCGGTGGGTGGTGAGCAGTGGAATGACGGGGCGGCCGTCGCGGATGGTAACCTCGGCGCCTTCTGGCGCCCAGCCTTCGCGCTTGGCACGGGCTAAGGTGTTGCTTACCTGGGCGTCGACCTCAGCGGCCTTGCGGGCTTTGGTGCGCCGTATCTCGGCCAGGGCAGGCGAGGCGTTGTCATAAAGCTCGCCGTGGTCGTCGATGAGCTTGCCAAGCAGTGAGTTGATTACGTTCAGCTGCGAACTCTTGCCGCCGTAGCCCAGTTCCACCTCGATGGCAAGGTTGCGCAGGGCGGCGTATTGCATCTTGTCCTCGGAGGTGAGGAAGTGGTAGCATTCGCGTATGGTGCGCAGCGAGAGTTTAAGGTCGAAGAGTGCTTCGAGAGGTATAAAGGTGTTGCCAACGTGCAGGTGGGTGAGGGTGGGGGTGAGGTCGATGAAGTCCTGCTGCGGGAATTCGCTTTCCATCAGCACTATCTGGCGCATCTCCTCGGTGAGTTGCAGCTCGTGGCAGAGTGGTTCGTGTTCGGTCATGTATGCCATCTCGTCGGCCATGCGTGCAGCCAGCTCGTTGGTGCATTGCTCTTTGACCATTTGACGGATGCGGTCGAATCCCAGTTTCTGTTCTATATTTTTCATTAGGGAGTCAAGGGGACAGGAGTTAAGGAGACAGGAGTCTTGAAATTATATTCTATTTTTTTATTTGTCGAAGTCGAGATATAGGGGCCATTTCTCACGGAACCTGTCAAGTTTTTCCTTGTCGAGGGTGACGGTGACGAGCTGGTCGGTACCGGCTTCGGCTTCCGCCAGAGGGAAGCCTTTGTAGTCGATAAGGGCGCTATTGCCGGTGTAGTTGCCACCCACGCCGTCGGTGCCGCTACGATTGCAGCCCAGCACGTAGCAGAGGTTCTCGATGGCGCGGGCTTTGATAAGTGTTGTCCAGGCCTCATGGCGGCTGCCCGGCCAGTTGGCACAGACGAGCAGCAGGTCGTAATCCATATTATCGTTGCGCAGCCATTTGGGGAAGCGCAGGTCGTAGCATACGGCAGGCTTTATCTTCCAGCCCTTGTATTCGAATACCTTGCGTTCGGTACCACGGCTGATAATGTCGTATTCGCCGCTGACGCGGAAGGTGTGGGCCTTGTCGTAGTAGCCGAACGAACCATTGGGGTAGACCCAGTGCAACCTGTTGAAACACTTGTCGCCCTCACGTACAATCCAAGTGCCGACGAAGAGAAAGTTGTGCTTGGAAGCCATTTGTTGTGCCCAGCGCAACGTGGGTCCCAGAGGCTTCTCGGCCAGCGAGGCCATGTGGTCGCCGAAGCCGGTGGTGAAGGTCTCGGGAACGACGAAAAGGTCTGTGCTTTGAGGCACAAGGGATAAGCAGTCCTCCACGGCGCGTCGGTTGGCTTCGGCGTCGCCCCAGATGATATCTTGCTGGTAGAAGGTGATGGTCAAGTCGTTCATGGGTTGATGCAGGCTTCGAGGTCTTTCTGTAGCTGTGCGAGCAAGGCTTCCGGGGAGTCGAAATGCACGATGTCGCGCATTCGGTAGCGCAGTTCTACTTCGATATCGTGGCCGTAGAGGTCGCCGTGGAAGTCTCTCAGATGCACTTCGAGAAGTGGTTTCTCTATTCCGAAAGTGGGTGCGGCGCCGAGATTGGCCATACCGTAGCAGATCAAGGGCTCGCAGAAATCGGCCGTCACGCAGACGGAATAGACACCTTCTTTGGGCAGCATCTTGCGGGTGTTCTCCAACGACATGTTGGCGGTGGGGAATCCCAGAGTGTGGCCCACTCCGCGACCGTGCACCACGCGACCCTCTATACGGTAGGGGTGGCCCAGCAGATTTTGTGTGGCAACAACATCGCCGGCCAACAGTGCCTGTCGGATACGCGACGAACTGATGGGTTCGCCGTCGACAAGGTAGGGTTCGCCGCGATGGAGCGTGAATCCCAGCTCGCCGGCCAGTTGGGGCAGACGGTCGAAGTCATCGTTCTGCTTCGAGCCGAAACGGGAGTCATAGCCCAGCAGCAGGGTCCGCATGCGCAGTTTGTCGTAGAGCAGGCTTGCCATCTCGCAAGCTGTTAGTTGTGCCACATCGCGAGTGAACGGCAGCACGGCAACATATTCGGCGCCGGCATCGAAGAGCAGTTGCAAGTGTTCTTCGGGGTCATCGAGCCAGTATTCACTGTCGCGGCGGCCGAGTATAAAGGAGGGATGTGACGTCAGCGTCACCGCCAAAGGCGCGAGGTTTGGTTCGAGTGATGAAAGTTGTGAGATAAGGTGCTGGTGGCCGAGGTGGACGCCGTCGAAGACGCCAACGGTCACCGCCGTGTCGGCGCCTATCGTGTCTATGCGTCCGTTTCTGTTGTATAGAGTGAACATGCTATAGTCTGATTCTCGGGTGCAGATGTAGGAAGAGACCAATTGAAAAGAGGTCCGACGCGGTGCTGTAAACCTTCAGGTAGCCAGTGCGGTCGGCCGTGAAGGGGAAATAGTGGTAGTAGGCCGCTTCGGCCTTTAGGGTACAGTGTTTAAGCCCGCTGTATGTGTAACTGCCCCGCACCGTGAGCACACATATGCGGTCGTGCGTCATGTCGGAGGTGTTTGACGAGATGTTGGAAAAATGGTAGCAGCCCAACAGCGGCACGAATTGTTTTCCTTGCCAGTAGGAGGCTTCAATGTGCCACCCTTTGAAGTCGGCCGTCAGCATATCGTAGAACCCCCAGCCGGTACGGAAATCCACTGGCTTCGAGGTCATCCAGCCCAAGCTGTCGCGTACGGGCCTGCCGTTTTCGCCGCGGTTGTTGAAATAGCCCATCAGTTGGCCTTCGGCGGCAATGCTTAGGTCGCCAAGTTGTGCTCTTACGCCTAGGCCGGTGGCGCCGTTGATTCGGCTGCGCACCAACAGGGTGGTGTCTGTAACCCCCTCTCCTCCGTTGTGCAGCAATAGGGCATGGAGTGGTAGGTATAGTTCGATGGTTTCGCCGAGGTGCATTCGTAGGCGGGCGGAGAGACCGGCACAGAATTTTTCCTGCGTGGGACTGTAGCTCCAGATATAATCGCGCCAGTCGATCCAAATGTCGGCCTGCACAGCGCTGTGGTTCATCATAAGCTGCACTCCGGCCTCGGGGTCGGCGGCATATTGGCGTTCCGGGTTGTAGAGCGGCAAAGGCAGGTGATGCCCGTTGTTATTCTCCAGGCTGCCGAAGACGGCTGTCAGCCACGGAGTTAGATCAATACGAGCCTGCAGCCAGGGTAACAGGTGTATCTTAGAGTCGTTGGTGCTGTAGGAGTTCCAACCCTCGAGACTGGAATTGGTTGGGAATCCGTGGTTGCCCCAGTAATGCAGCCAGTGCACGCCAGCCTGTACTTTCAAGCGTTCTTCAATGCGCCATTCGACATGAGGACGCAGCACGAATCCCGGCAGCGTATAGCCGTCGACGCGCGAGGCTGCATACTCGTTGTCGACAAAGAAATGCAGGTTGTCAAAACAAAGGGTGACGCGAGAAGTGTCTTGGGCCGAACAGATGGTTGGAAATTGAGAACTGAAAGTCATGCTTGCAATGACAGCAAGCAGCAACTTGTACGGTATAATTCTCCTTAATCTATTCACAATTCACTAATCACTTTCCAAGAGCCTTAACTATGGCCTCTTCGATGGCTGCACCACGCAGGTCTCGTGCTAGTATGGTACCGTCGGGACCGATGAGCATTATCTGAGGGATACCTTGTACACCATAGGTCGCGGTGGCGGTGCGGGTGCTGTCGACCAGCTGAGGATAGGTGATTCCGAGGTCGGCCATCACCTTCTCGTGGGCGGCCTTGCGGGCTTCGGCGTTGCCGCGCTCCCACACGTTAAGGCCCACTATGACAAGCCCCTTGTTCTGATACTTCTTCCACAGCGGCACCAGATTGTCCTTGATTTCGGCGCGACAGGGGCCACACCAGCTGGCATAGAAGTCCACCAAGGCCAGCTTGCCGTCGATGAGGTCGCTTAGTTTTCCATCAACGCCCTGAATGTCAGTGTAATGTTTGCCGACGGAAGTCTGTTCGACACAACGCAGCTGCGCCAGCTTGGCCTGCACGTTCTTGTCGTTGGCCACCCTGGGCGAGGCAGCCTTCACGATGCTGTCGAGTTCGCTGTAGGTGAAGTCGCCCAGTGCGACAATCTGCTGCATGGCTAATTCAGCCAATAGGTTGTCGCTGTTCTCGTTGTAGAGCTTCCAGTTAGCGTCAAGTATGCGTGCGTCGGCAATGGCCTCCACGCTATCGTACTTGCGTTCGGCCACAGCGCGTATGGCGGCGTCGGTGGCGCCGTAGTACTGCTGGGCGTAGAGCTTCATCTCATCTTGCAAATCGGTGTTATCCATACTCTTGCGAGCGTCCATCAGACGGCCATTGAGAAGCGTTCCGCCGATGCTGTCGTTGTTTTTGACCACTATGTTGCCCGGCTCGACGACGACAAAGGCGGTGAAAGGTGTCTCGGGGCAGCCAATCATGGCAAACCAGGGCTCTTCCACAGTGCCCTTGAAGGTGAAATGTCCGTCTGTCAGCAGGGTGCTGTCCACCGGCCCCATGGCCTCGTCGCACTCAACATCGGAATCGGCCGAGAAATTAATCAGGTAGACCGTCTTCCCGTTCAGCTCGGGCAGGTCCACGATGCCGTTGATGGTGTACTGGTTCTTGCCGCCGCAGCTGCACAAAACGCTCAGTATGACGGAGGCACAAAGGATTCGGATGATTTTCTGCATATTACTATTTGTTTTATTTCGCGCTGCAAAAGTACAAAAAAAACACCACATGCCAAAAAAAAACTTCCTTCTCCCGATCTCCAAACCATGCCCCTCGGGAGGGCTCTTCCCCTCCGCTTCCCGCTCCGGTCCCCCTCAGGTCCCCCTCCGCTCAAATTGCCTTCGGATGGCCACCGGGGGCGGAGGGGGTCCGGAGGGGATGCCGAGGGGGAAGGCTCGTATCCGCCTTCTGGCGATGTTCCAGAGTGGTGCCGGATGAGTTTTTGTTGTGTATATAATGCTGGTAGTGACTGTGTTGTATGGCGTGTGGAAAAGTTTTTTGCTCCAAGTGGGAAAAAAGTCGTATCTTTGCAAATTAATTTATACAAGAAATAAATCGCGTTAATATGTATACAGACACCACTAAATTCATCGGCGAAGGCCTTACTTATGACGACGTGCTGCTCGTCCCCGCTTACTCCGAAATCCTCCCCCGTGAGGTGACGGTGGCATCCCGTTTTTCGAAGAACATCACGCTGAACACCCCGCTGGTCAGCGCGGCTATGGACACTGTGACCGAGGCCGCCATGGCCATCGGCATGGCCCAGGAGGGCGGCATCGGTGTGCTGCACAAGAACATGAGCATCGAGCGTCAGGCCAATGAGGTGCGCAAAGTGAAGCGTGCCGAGAACGGCATGATTATCGACCCTGTGACCCTCAACAAGGACGCCAAGGTGAAGGATGCCTTGCACCTGATGGAGGAGTATGGCATCGGCGGCATCCCCATTGTGGATGAGAACCGTATGCTTATCGGCATGGTGACCAACCGCGACCTGCGTTTCGAGCGCGACATGGAGCGTCCGTTGAGCGAGATTATGATTACCAAGCTCATCACGACCCACGAAGGCACCACCTTTGCCGAGGCTACCGACATACTGCAGCAGCACAAGATCGAGAAACTGCCAGTGGTGAACAAGGAAGGCCAGTTTATGGGTCTCATCACCTACCGCGACATCATGAAGACCAAGGAGCGCCCGATGGCCTGCAAGGACAGCAACGGCCGCCTGCGAGTGGCTGCCGGCGTGGGCATCACTCCCGACATGATGGAGCGCGTCGAGTCTTTGGTGAAAGCTGGCGCCGACGCCATCGTTATCGACACCGCCCACGGCCACAGCATCCGTGTGGTGGAAGCCCTCAAGAATGTGAAAGCCAAGTATGACAATATCGATGTGGTGGTGGGCAACATTGCCACCGGTGAGGCCGCTATCATGCTGGCCGAGGCCGGTGCCGACGCCATCAAGGTCGGTATCGGACCGGGAAGCATCTGCTCGACCCGCATCATTGCCGGTATCGGTGTGCCTCAGCTCACCGCCATCTGCGAGGTGTGCGGCGCACTGAAACAGAAAGGCTACGATGTGCCCGTCATCGCCGACGGCGGTATCCGCTACAGTGGCGATGTGGTGAAGGCCCTGGCCGCCGGAGCGAGCACTGTCATGGTGGGTTCGCTGGTGGCAGGCACCGACGAGGCCCCGGGCGAGACCATCATCTATGAAGGCCGTAAGTTCAAGAGCTACCGTGGCATGGGCTCGCTCGAAGCCATGCAGGCCGGCAGCAAGGACCGCTACTTCCAGGATAAGGAGACCGACGCCAAGAAGCTTGTGCCCGAAGGCGTGGTGGGCCGTGTGCCCTACAAAGGCACCCTCAGTGAGATTCTCTACCAGCTCGTCGGCGGCCTCAAGGCCGGCATGGGCTATACGGGCAGCCGCACCATCGACGATCTGCAGAAGGCCAAGTTCATCCGCATCACCGATGCGGGCCGCACCGAGAGCCATCCGCATGACATCGCCATCACCCGCGAGGCTCCAAATTATTCGAGATAATGGGTGCAAGTAGTTAAAGAAGTTAAAGAAATTAAAGTAGTTAAGAGAGTTAAAGACAGATGAAGAAGATATTGCTGGCGTTGGCCTTCGTTCAGTTTTCGACTTTGAGTTTTCAACAGGTGCATGCGCAGGCGTGGCCTGAGGATCCGGTGGTGATGGAGGTGGATGGACAGAAAATTCGGCAGACCGAATTTATGAAGGACTTTATGACCTCGGTGGGCGACAAACTAGCCAAGAACCCCCAGACCCCGGAGGCCGAGAAGCGCCAGGCACTGCGCGAGTATGTGGACCTATATGCGAATTTCCGCGCCAAGGTGGTGGATGCCCACAATATCGGAATAGACACTATGGTGGATTTGCGTATGGAACTGGCAAAATACCGCAACGAGCTTGCCGCGCCGTACCTTATCGACTCCACCATTCTGGATGGGTTGCTGCACGAGGCCTACGAACGTAACCATTATTCGTTGCATGTGGCACACATAATGGTTCAGGTGGCCCCTGATGCAAAGCCCGAAGATACCTTGAAGGCCTTTAACCATATCAAAGAGCTGCGCCAGAGAATTGCCGACGGAGAGGATTTCTATGCCGTTTCCAGAGATGAGGTTCAGCGTGTGAATCCCGGTAACAATGTTCGTCCCGACGAGGGTAATCTGGGTTATTTCACAGCTTTCGATATGGTGTATCCTTTCGAAAATGCCGCTTACGGACTGAAGATTGGCGAGGTGAGCCAGCCTGTCCGCACCCGATATGGCTACCATCTGGTGAAACTGATTGACACTGTCTCCATGTTTGGCAAGTGCGATATGGCCCATATATGGATAGGTTCGCGCGATTCGGTGGCGGGGCGCATGAGCATTTTTTCCGCCTACCGCCAGCTGCAGGACGGTTTCGATTTCGACCAGGTGGCACGTCAAAGCGACGACCGCACCACACGAGACAAAGGCGGGCGAATGATGAATGCCTCGCTGAACCAATTGCCACCAGAATACCTGCATGTCGTTGCCAAGATGAATGCAGGTGACTTTTCCGAGCCGTTCCAAACCAAGTACGGTTGGCATATTGTGAAGCTCATTCGCAAGGACACACTGCCTCCGTTTGAAGCAATGGTGCCATATTACAAGCAGAAGATGGCCCGCGACCAGCGTGGCGATGCTTCGCGCAAAGTGTTCGCTGCCACCTGTCGTGCCAAATACGGCATGGTGGATCTTACCAAGACTCCGGTGGAACAGCCTGGCGCCAAGAAGCGAGCCAAGAAAGCCAATACGCAGGTGAAGATGCAGGCCTCGTTGGACAACATTTACCGTATTGTCCGCCGAAAGATCGCTTACGGCGAATGGAACTATAGCGACACTCTGGTGAAGGACATACAGCCCCTGGTACGAGTGATGGGCAAGGAATACAACAGCTTGGACTTTGCACGATACATAAACACTCATCGCAAGGCATTTGACCTGCTGGATACGGTCTATTATGTCAACATGCGTTATGAGGAATTCAAAGATAGCCTTGCAGTGGCTTGCGCCGACGAACGTCTTGAACAGGACTACCCCGAGTTCGCTGAAGTTGTGGAAGAATACCGTCGTGGACTGATGATATTCAGCTACAACGATAAAATGGTGTGGTCGAGGGCTGTCAAGGATTCGGCGGGTTTTGCCGACTTCTATAACCGTTTTAGCAAGACCAGACGGATGAACGCACGTGAGGATTCGGTATACTTTTGGAACCAGCGTGCCCGCATCACTAAGTTCGACATTGCCGACAGCGCCATGCTTTCCACCGACAAGGCTGTGAAGATTCTCGCCAAAGCACAGAAGAAATCCAAGAGCAGTAACGAGATGAAAGCTATGCTGGTGAAGGCTATCGGTAAGAAAGGCAAGGACGATAAAGATGTGCAGATGGTTCTCGACATGGTTGAGAATGGTCATACTGATATCCTTTCTGCCGACCAATGGAAAAACGGCATATATACCCGTTCCGGAAAGAAGGGCTATAGCGTGGTGCTTGTCGACGAGGTCCTTCCCCCGATGCTTAAGGCACAGCTTGAAGCACGCGGATACTACCTCAACGAATACCAAAACGAGTTGGATCGTAACCTCTGCAACTCGTTGCGCGATAAATACAATGTCAAGATAAACTGGAATGTTGTCGAGAGCATTGTGTATTAGTTTGCCGCTGGCAGGATTATTGTTGCTGTCGGGATGCCGTTACCAAGAGGAACAGACCCCATTGGTGGCTAAGGTGTACGACCATGAGTTGCGCAAGGCAGACTTGGAAGGGCTTGTGGGCGAAGGTGTAAGTGCCGAAGACAGCATCGCCATTATCGACAACTATGTCGACCAGTGGGTGCGCCAGACGGTGATGCTTGCCAAGGCTGAAAAGAATGTCTCTGCCGACTTCAGCCGGCAACTTGGCGAGTACCGCAACAGTTTGCTGATATACGCTTACGAACAGCAGATAGTTAACCAATTGCTTGATACTACGGTTACCGACGACCAGATTGCAGAATACTATGAAGGTCACAAAGACCAGTTTCAGTTGAAGAACAGCATCGTCAAGGTGGTGTATGTCATAGCTCCGAAGAAGTCGTCGGTCGACGGCAAGTTGAGGTCTTTGGTGTACAAGAACTCATTTATCGAAGACGATATTATGACCCTTGAAGAGTTGGCCTCGCGCCATGGACTGCAGGGCTACTACGACGGCGACACGTGGATGCCGTTTTATAGTTTTCAAGGATTAGTGCCTGTCACGACTTACAACGAGAACCTCTTCCTGAAGCAGAACCGAACCATAGTCATCAGCGACGACTCGCTGACCTACTATGTGCGCATCCTCGACTACAAGGTGTCCGACGATGTGTCGCCTATAGAACTGCAGCACGATAATATTCAGGCAATAATTCTTAACCATCGTAAGATTGATATCCTCGCCAAGCTCCAGTCCGACCTGCTTGCCGAAGCTGAGAAAAACGGACAGGTTAAGAAAGTCGGAGGAACAAAGGAGAGATAAGAACCATATTAAATTATATGATAATGACATTAAACAGACATATCTTGAATAAGGTTTTGGCGACCTGCGCGGTTGCAGCCTTTGTTCTCACGCCTGTCACCACACAATCGCAAGAGACAGTGGTGGATGGTGTGGCGGCGATTGTCGGCAAGAACATAATTAAGTATTCCGAAATCGAGCGGGCCTATGCTCAGGTGCGTATGCGCCAAGGCGTCGCCGATGCCTTCAACAATCGTTGTGCTATTTTGGAAAACCTTATCCTCAGTAACCTTCTTGTACATAAAGGCGAGATTGACAGTGTGGAGGTTAGCGACGATGAGGTGAACCAGTATGTCGATTACTACCTTAAAAACGACCTGCGCAACTATGGCACTCGTGAGAATCTTCGTGAGCAGACGGGATTCACCTATGACGAACTCAAGGAGCAGTATCAGCGTATGATACACAACAGCCTATTGAGCCGTCGCGTCGAATACCAGATTACCGAGGATGTCAGCGTAACACCTCGCGAGGTTACCGATTTCTTCAATACTTTGCCGCAGGACAGTCTGCCCATGATGCCTGAACGGTACGACCTGTCAGAGATAGTGATTGAGCCTCAGATTTCCGAAACCGAGCGTGACCGTGTGCGTACACAACTCGCCGAACTGCGCGAGCGTGTGCTAAAAGGCGAGAAGTTCTCCATGCTGGCGACCCTCTATTCACAAGACCCCGGTTCGGCCAAGAAAGGCGGCGAGTTGGGCTTCTTCTCGCGTGGCGACATGGTTGGTGCTTTCGAGTCGGCAGCTTTTGCCCTCAAGCCTGGTGAGGTGTCGCCTATTGTTGAGACTCAGTACGGATTTCATATCATTCAGCTCATTGAGCGTCGCGGCAATACCATCAACGCACGCCATATTCTTATAACACCGCAGGTGTCTCCCGATGACCTGTTGGCTGCTCGTATGCGCCTCGACAGCATCGCCGACCAGGTGCGTGCCGGATCCATCACTTTCGAGGATGCTGCCCGCAAATACAGTACGGCACCCAACGCCAAGCAGGGTGGTACTTGTGTGAATTCTGCCGACGGTTCTACTCATTTCGACAAGCAAGCTGTCGCCGAACGCTTCCCAGCAGTGCCTGTGCAGGGTATGGAAGAAGGACAGATATCACCGGCGTCAATTATAAAAAATGACAATGGTCGCCAGGCATACTGCATTGTCAGGCTCAACCATAAGTTGGCCTCACATCGCGCCAACCTCACCGACGACTACGACAACATTTACAATGCCGCTCTTGCCGACGCCAAACAGCGCCGCCTCAAGCAGTGGGCCGCCAAGCAGATGTCAATTACGTATATTCATCTAAGTGATGACTTCAAAGACTGTGTTTTCCACAATCTCCAGTAACTCATAATGTACAAGACTATGTCTGACAAAGAACAACTCGATCTTCTGGTACAGAAATATGGCGCACTCCGCAGCGAGATAGCCAAAGTTATTGTTGGCCAACATGAAGCAGTCGACAGCCTTCTGTTGTCGGTTTTCACTGGTGGTCATTGTCTGCTTCTTGGAGTACCCGGTTTGGCAAAGACCCTTATGGTCAATACTCTGGCTAAGACAATGGGCCTCTCGTTCAACCGCATACAGTTCACTCCCGACCTTATGCCAACCGATATCACCGGTAGCGAAATTCTTGACCAGAACCGGCAGTTCCGCTTCGTGAAAGGTCCAGTCTTTGCCGGTATTGTCCTCGCAGACGAAATCAACCGTACACCACCCAAGACTCAGGCCGCCCTTCTCGAAGCTATGCAGGAGCATGCCGTCACCGTTGCGGGCACTACCTATCCGCTGCCTAACCCATTCTTTGTCCTCGCAACACAGAACCCCATCGAGCAAGAAGGCACCTATCCGCTACCTGAAGCTCAGCTCGACCGTTTTATGTTCAATGTCCGCCTCGACTACCCGTCTTTCGAAGAGGAGGTGAATATCGTTCGCCAGACTACGGCCGACCATTCTGTTGACCCTCAGCAGCTGCTCACGGCCGAGGAGATAATTGCCTTCCAGCAGGCTATCCGTCGCATGCCTGTGCCAGATAATGTCGTTGAATACGCCGTCAACCTTGTTGCTTCTACGCGTCCCAACGCAAGTGGTCATTCTGCCGCCAAGCAATCAAGCATTCAGAAGTACATCTCGTGGGGCGCAGGTCCCCGTGCATCGCAGTATCTTGTAATGGGTGCGAAAACCCATGCGGCAATGCATGCTAAATATTCGCCCGACTGCGAGGATATACGTGCTGTGGCTTTCAATGTGCTACGCCACCGTATTGTCCGCAACTACTACGCAGAAGCCGAAGGCATATCAACGGACAAAATTATCACTGACCTTCTAGCCTGACACAATATAATAAGGTGTGGTGCGTTATTGGGATGTGATTAATTTTAAAAAGTATATAGAACTTTTTCTTCTGGTGGCGGCAATGCTGATTTCCAGTGTTGCCCATGGACAGTCGTCAGTCCTTGCCGCCGGCGAATGGTGGCAGTTGAAAGTTGAGAGTGCCGGCATTTACCGTGTTGGGGTCGCCGAAATACCGTCTTTGCAAGGTGTCGCCGTTGGCAATATAGGCATCTACGGCGCTGGCGGTGATATGCTGAGTAATCACAATAGTGTCACATCTACCGACGACTTGAAACCGTTGGCAATCGATGTCGTTGATGCCAATGGTAACGGTCTTTTCGATGCTGCCGACTATGTTCTCTTTTTTGGCGAGGGTGCTGATGTGTGGCGATACGACCAGTACGATGCTCGTTACGAACTGCGCCGCCATGCTTATGCATCGGCCAATTATTATTATCTCACAACTTCGGCTACAGCGCCTCTTCGTGTTTCTACATCGCCGGCTGCCGAAGCCGACATCATCCGCAACACATATACTGCTGTCGCTGCTATCAACAATGATCTTACAAACATCTTCCATACTGGTCAGCAGTGGATGGGGGAGAAGTTCAGTAGCGGAATAACGTCGCGTTCCTTTACTCTAAATTTTCCGGCCATCGCTTCTGGCATCAAGCTGCGCTATGCAATGGCCGTGAAAAGTTCCATGGGGAGTTCTTTCAGTATCTCGACTACTGGATTGTCACGCTCACATTGGTTTGGCAGCAATGTGTATGGTTCGTGGCTCGAAGCCGTTCCTTCTCAAGCCCGTACCCTCTCGTTTGACCTGCGCTTCTCGCCCGGGGAGGGCACTGCTGAAGGATGGCTCGACTTCATTGAGATGACGGGCCAGGTGCCGCTAACTTATTCCGGTGGCCAAACGATAGTGCGCACCGAGGGAGCAGGTCCACAGGTGGCGGCTTATCAATACGGTGGAAGCTCGACGCCTCGTGTGTGGGATGTGACTAGGGCAGGAAGCGAACGTGAAATGAGTGTCGCTTCGGGCCGTTGGTCCGACTCGTGCAGCAACGCCCGCCAGTATGTCCTATTCGATGACTACAGCGCAAAAACGCCTGCTGCCATCGCTTCGCTACCAAACCAAGACTTACATGGCGGTTCTCAAGCTGACTTTGTCATCGTTTGTAACCCTGCTTTCCGCTCGCAAGCTGACCGACTTGCCAACCTGCATGCCGTGATGGACGGAATCTCCGTCACCGTGGTTACCGACCGTCAGGTATACAACGAATTCTCATCAGGCAAGCAGGATCCCATGGCAATACGGGCCTATTTGCGTCATCTGCGTTCCTCATATCCCGATGCTCCTCCTCGTTGGTTGCTGCTTTTCGGAAAGGCCTCTTATGACCCACGCGACCTGCTGGGGTTGCACCTTCCTTCTGTTGTTACGTATGAGTCTCCCGACTCCTTCGACGACGATGGCAATTCATATTGCAGCGACGATATTATGGGCTACCTGGACCCTTCCGAATTTGGCTCTTCGTCACAAACCCTCGATATCGGCATCGGACGCCTACCTGCCCGTAACAGCGCTGAGGCCGATGCTATGGTGACCAAGATTGAGGGCTATATGACCCGTCGCGATATTGTTGAAGGCACACATCGGGGCGACTGGCGCAACTATGTGACGCTCCTCTCCGACGATGCCGATGTCGGTCACCCAGGTGACACCTCTTTCGCCCACTCCTCCGAATTTACAGCACGGAAAATCAAACAACAATTTCCTTCAATAAACATCGACCGACTTTATGCCGATGCCTTCCGCCAGCAGAGCGGCGCCATAGGTTCATACTATCCCGACCTCAACAATGCACTCCGCCAGCGCATAAACTATGGTTCTCTCATCCTTAATTACATCGGTCACGGTTCGCAGAAGTACATTGGGACCGAGCGCTACATAGAGTCCGCCGACATCTATGCATACACCAATCGCGACCGTCTTCCGGTCTTCGTTACCAGCACTTGCTCCTATGGATGGCATGATATACCCGACGATTTGTGCGGCGCAGAGATGTGCCTGCATGCCGATGGCGCAATGGTCGCCGTCATTAGTGCCTCGCGCCCCATCAGCCACAACCAGTCTTTCAACACCGATCTCATACTCTCTCTTCTCAATCCGGAAAACACCATTGGCGATGCACTCCGTATCGCGCGCAACCGCACCAGCGTTTCCCTTTCCATCGGTCTCATTGGTGATCCCGCGCTCCATCTCAGCATTCCGCGCAATAGCGTTGTCGTTACCCACATAGACAACCACCCTGTGCAACCTGGTGTCGACGACACTGCCACTGTACTTTCCTCGGTAACCGTCAGTGGTGAAATACACGATGCCGATGGCGCACTCATTTCGGACTTTGACGGAACCATCTATCCTATTGTTTTCGACCGTGAAACCGAGGCATCGACTCTCGCCAACGATAATCCAGGAACAGAGTTACGCTTCACTCAGCAGAAAAGTGTCATCTACAAGGGGAGCGAAGCTGTCAGACAGGGGCGCTTCCAGTATTCTTTTGTTGTGCCGCGCGACGTTCAGTATCAGTATGACTACGGTCGTCTCAGCCACTATGCTGTTTCCGGGTCAGACGATGCGGCTGGCAGTTACTCAAACCTCCTCTTTGGAGGCATCAACGAAGATGTCGCCATATCTGAAGTACGTCCCGAGATTCGGCTTTTCATAGGTGACAGCAACTTCCGCAATGGCGGTATCACGGATCCTAATCCTATGCTTGTTGCTCTCCTTTCCGACTCGGTGGGTATCAACGCCTTTGGGGCTGGCCTCGGACACGACATAACCGCCGTTCTCGATTCCATTCCTGGTTCTCTCGTCGTACTCAACGATTTTTACCAGCCCGACATTGACAACCCCCGTGGAGGCATTGTGCGCTACTCCTTCAGCAACCTCACTCCCGGGCTTCATACAGTCACCCTAAAGGCATGGAATATATGGAGTTATTCCAACTCCGCTACTGTCTCGTTCTGTGTTCGCCCAACCGCAGACCCTGGCGTTTCGTCGTTGACAGTGTCGCCTAATCCTGCTTCCGACCATGCTTTATTCCATTATGAGGTCAGCAGTCCCGAAGCCGTCACTTCGGCCATCTTGCAGATTTACTCAATGCAGGGAGCCCTTGAACAATGCTTTGTGCCGGTGGCAGCTCCCAACAGCCATGTCCTAGGTCCTGTCCGCTGGGATCTTTCGGGTGTGGCTCCCGGTGTCTATATGGCGCGTATCATCGTTAGCCTCGAAAATGGCGAGACCCGACAGTCCACGACAAAAGTAATTGTCCGTTGACACAATAAATATAGAAAACTGTCGTTTCTTATCGAAAATTAAACGTAGAACTTAAGAAAATTGAAATTGGAAATATGAAAAGACTTTCTTTGCTGACTCTCTTTGTCGCCCTCGCTTTCACCGCTTGGTGTCAGAACTCTTTCTCGGAGACAGGACAGCATAACAATTACATCTCCACCGGTATGCCCATCCTTCTTATCGCCCCCGATGCTGTCAGTTCGGGTATGGGCGATGTGGGTGTAGCCTCGAGGCCCGACCTCTATTCTGCCCACTGGAACAACGCTAAGTTCGCCTTTGTCGAAGGCAATATGGGCGTCGGTCTCACCTACACCCCCTGGCTCCGCAACCTGCATGTGGGTGATATGAACCTCTTCTACCTCAGCGGCTACTATCGCATCAACAAGCGCTCCACTGTCGCCGCCGGGCTTACCTACTTTACCCTCGGCGACATTGACAACACTGATAACGAGGGCAACCGCATTCAGACCATCCATCCCAACGAATTCTCCTTCGATGTTACCTATGCTTTGAAGTTGAACGACAATCTCAGTCTTGGTGCCTCTGGGCGCTATATCAGGAGCGACCTCACCAACGGCGCCACTGTCGAGGATGGTGGCGGCCATACCGAGACTCATGCCGCCAACTCACTGGCCGCCGACATAGGTGTCTATTATCAAGGTGATATTGACGCCTCGCAGTCTGTCGCATTCGGCGCCTTCATCTCCAACCTGGGTGCAAAACTCAGCTATAGCGACGACGATAACGACAAGGAGTTTCTGCCCGCCAACCTCCGTATCGGCGGCAGATATACGAACAAAATCGACAACTACAACAAGGTTAGTCTTCTCCTCGACGCCAACAAACTCCTTGTCCCCACACGCCCGTATACCTATGAGGGTGTCGACTACGTTACGCGTTATGCAAATAACCTCACTGAGTATAACAATATCGGAGTGATTCAAGGAGCCTTGCAGAGCTTTGTCGACGCCCCTGGCGGCATGGGTGAAGAGTTGCGCGAGGTACAGCTCTCTGTCGGTGCCGAATACTGGTATGCCGAGACCTTTGCCGCCCGTTTGGGCTATTTCTGGGAACATCAGACCAAGGGCGGTCGCCAGTATGTAACCGTCGGTGCCGGTCTGCGCTACAGTGTCTTCGCCTTTGACCTCGCTTACCTGATTCCCACCACCCGTATCTCCACCAGCCCCTTGGCTAACACTATTCGTCTGGGGCTCTCAATGGAGATGATGCCTACCAAATAATGCGCATTGGAACTGGATACGACGTACACCGTCTAGGTGAAGGCCTGCCGCTCTGGTTGGGAGGCGTTCTCGTCCCGCATTCTCATGGCCTCATCGGACATAGCGATGCCGATGTATTGTTGCACGCCGTTTGTGATGCGCTTCTGGGAGCAGCAGCCCTTGGCGACATTGGCAAACACTTTCCCGACACAGACCCACAGTATAAAGGCATTTCAAGTCTCAAGTTGCTCGCTCATGTTGGTGTGTTGCTAAATGAAAATGGTTATTCCATCGGCAACATTGACGCTACTGTTGCAGCCCAGCAGCCTAAGTTGGCACCATATATTATGACTATGCGCAAGAATATCGCCGATACACTGGGAATTGATGTCTCGCAGGTCTCTGTCAAAGCCACTACAACCGAACATCTTGGCTTCGAAGGTCGCGAAGAGGGTATCAGCGCACAAGCGGTGGCATTGATAGTTTAGCCTTATGAGTGAGCAGAAACCATACGTAAGCCCTGAGACCAACGAAGAGGTCGATACCCTGGATGACAGCGGCTGCTCCCTAGTCCTTTGGAACGACGATGTCCATACCTTCGACTACGTCATCAAGGCACTCGTCGACATCTGCCGTCATACCGAAGAACAAGCCGAACAGTGCGCCATTCTTGTCCACTGTCACGGTAAATGCGCAGTCAAGCACGGTTCCTACTCCGAACTGCTCCCTATGCATCAAGCTCTTCTAGACAAACAATTGACAACCGAAATACAGGAATAAACGACATATTATTCTTTGAATTAAACAAATTTAGATATGAATACAACATTGCTTATCATATGTTTGCTGTTGGGCATCATTTTATTGACGCTCGAGATTGTCGCTCTGCCTGGCGGTGTGGCCGGTGTGTTCGGTGTATTGCTGATAGGATTCGGCGTATGGCAGACCTACGCACTTTTTGGAAACCATATCGGCACCATCGTACTGCTCTGTGCCATCGCGCTCTGCGTGCTGCTTATGGTACTGTTTTTGAAGCGTAAGACATGGAGTCGCTTTAGTCTCAATGAGGAAATTGACAGTAAGGTCAATCAACTGGAACCTACAGTAAAGATTGGAGCCCATGGCACTACCATATCTCGTCTTGCACCTACAGGTAAGGCTCTTTTCGATGGTCAGCAGGTTGAGGTTCATGCTGTCAATAAGTTCATTGACCCCGATCACCCCATCGAGGTTGTCGCCATCGAAGGCTACCGCATCGACGTTGTCGAAATCAGTGACGAACGCTATGCCAACTAAAAACATGTATAATTTTTAAATATTAATATTATGACTACAGTTATCATTATTGTTATCTGCGTTGTAGCGCTGATATTGTTCCTTTACTTGGTGCCTATCGGAATTTGGTTCCAGGCTCTCGTTAGCGGAGTGTACACTTCACTTGTGCAACTCATCTTTATGCGTTTTCGCAAGGTGCCGCCTTCGGTCATCGTTGGCAACCTCATCAGTGCCTCTAAAGCTGGTCTGAAAATCAAGCAGAACGACCTTGAGGCTCACTACCTTGCTGGTGGCCATGTGGGTAGCGTTGTTAACGCTCTTATCAGCGCCGATAAGGCCAATATGAACCTCGATTTCAAGACCGCCACAGCCATCGATCTTGCTGGTCGCGACGTACTGAAGGCTGTCCAGACCTCGGTCAATCCCAAAGTTATCGACACTCCGCCTGTGGCTGCTGTGGCAAAAGACGGTATTCAGCTCATTGCCAAAGCCCGTGTCACGGTGCGTACCAACATCAAGCAGCTTGTCGGTGGTGCCGGCGAAGAGACTATCCTGGCCCGTGTCGGCGAGGGTATTGTAACCTCCATCGGCTCTGCTGTCAGCCATAAGCAGGTGCTCGAAAATCCCGATAGCATCTCTAAACTCGTCCTTACAAAAGGTCTCGATAGTGGCACCGCCTTCGAAATCCTATCTATTGATATTGCAGACATCGATGTCGGTAAGAACATTGGCGCCCAGCTGCAGATGGATCAGGCTAATGCCGACAAGAACATTGCCCAAGCTAAAGCCGAAGAGCGCCGTGCTATGGCCGTCGCCCAGGAGCAGGAGATGAAGGCCAAGGCCCAGGAAGCCCGCGCCAAGGTCATACAGGCCGAGGCCGAAGTGCCTCTGGCAATGGCCGAAGCCTTCCGCAACGGTAACCTCGGCATCATGGATTACTACCGCATGAAGAACATCCAGGCCGACACCGATATGCGCGCCTCCATCGCCACCCCCGCTTCCGCCCCCAAGCCGGCGCAGAAGCCCGAGGAGAAATAATACTCCCTAAATAAGAAACACCTTCACTTTGCCTGCGGACGAAACAGCCGCAGGCAAATTTTTTTTTTGTCAGGTCGGAAATAATTTGTACTTTTGCATTTTAAAATTGAACACAATTATTATACGATGAAAAAGACTATACTCCTTCTAATGCTTGCCGCTATTGGTTTCTCGGCTGCCGCCTCGCCCGTCGACGCTGAATCCGCCGCAGCGGTGGCCAGAAGTTTTATTGCCCAGCGTGTCGCCAATGCCGGTCATGTCACCGCCACAGTGGTTTACACCCACATGAAGCCTCAGAGCAGTTCGCCGGCCATGTATGCCGTCAACGTCACCTATGGCAATAACGGCAAGGGCTTTGTCATCGTCTCCGCCGATGATGTCGCCTATCCCGTCCTCGGCTACAGCGTCGCCGCCTACTGGCCCACTACGGGAGCGAAGGGAACAGGCGCCGCCGTCCCGCTCTGCTCGCAGATTACCGAGTACCTCAACGGCATCTCGTCGCAGATTGAGCAAGCCTCTTCCTCCAGTTACAGGCACCCCAGCTCGAGCGTCGCCGAATGGCAACAACTCCTGTCGACCAACGTCACGCCCCTCACCACGCCTCCCGACTCTGTCGGCCCGCTTCTGGTCACCCAGTGGTCACAGTCGCCATACTACAACGAATACTGCCCCGAAGATGCCAACAACCCCGGCAACAAGGCCGTCACCGGCTGCGTGGCAACGGCTATGGCGCAGATCATCCGCTATTGGCAGCACCCCGTCCACGGACGCGGCACACACACCTACGAAGACAACACCAATGGCAGCTTCGGCACCCTATCGGCCGACTTCGCCAACGCCACCTACGACTACGCCAACATGCCCTTCACCCTCAACGCCTCCAGCACTCCCGCACAGGTCAACGCTGTCGCTCACCTCATCTACCACTGCGGCGTTGCGTGCGATATGACATACGGAGTTGGAGGAAGCGGTTCGTATGATATTGTTGCCCGCGCAGGCTTGATAAACTATTTCCATTACAGCCCCGACATCAGCTATGTGGAGAAAAGCAATGTTTCTGCCACACAGTGGGATTCTATCCTCCATCATCATCTTGCCGCCGGTGAACCCCTCATGTTCTGCGGCGACGACCCTAACGCCGGTGGACATGCCTTCGTCTGCGACGGCTACAAGACCGACGGCTACTACCACTTCAACTTCGGTTGGAACGGCTATGGCGACGGATGGTACAGAACCGACGCCGTCAACCCGAGCTACCAGTTCAACAGCGGCCAGTCGGTTCTCGCCGGCATCGTGCCCGACAACAACGGCAACGTCATCCTCGCCAACCGACTCGGCACAAGCACCTTCACCGTCGGCAATCAGCCCCTCGAGTTCTACAACACCCGTGGGCACGACGTCTATAGGGCAAACTGCTACACCAACACCTGCAACAACAACGTACTCTTCACATCCTCCGATGCCACCAAGCGGTTGAATATCGAAATGATAGATGCCGATTGCCAGAATTTGAATGTTTACGATGGCGAAGGAGGTACTTTGCTCACCGGCATCAGTTCTGTTATTACTGCCAGCGGATGCAACGTAACCACCCTTGGCCCCTCGCAGGTCACCTCTACCGGCAATGCGCTTTATTTGGAGCATCAGGGTGATTTCCGCTGCGTCGGATATAAAGTGCGTATAAGCCAGACTTCGGCTTCCGCCACCTCCTATATCGTCTCTGCCGCCCCAAACAACGCCTCTATGGGCTCCGTCACCGGCGGCGGCACCTATGACGCAGGTGCCACTGTTACCCTCACCGCAACAGCCAACTGCGGCTATCAGTTCTCTCATTGGACCGACAGCTACGGCAACGTGGTAAGCAGCGACGCTACCTACACCTTCACGGTCACTGGCAATGGTTCGTTTACCGCCGTGTTCGAGGCTGTGGCAGTGACAGAATTTGATGCTGTCGCCACCAGTGGTCAGACGCTGCATTTTACCGTCAATTCCGACGGCACCTCGGTGACCATCACAGGCCATGAGGCAAACATCAGTGGTAACCTAGTTATCCCAGCTACAGTTAACTATTGTGAGAACAATTATTACGTTACCAGAATTGCTGCCGATGCTTTTTTTAGCAGCAGTGGACTAACATCGGTAACAATACCCAGCACCATCACTTATATAGGAGAATATGCATTTTGGTATTTGGTTCTTGATGTTTATTATTTAGGAACGCTATCTCAGTGGTGCGACATTGATTTTATTGGATATACTTTCGGTGGATTTAATCTCTACATCAATAACACCTTGGTGACAGACGTGGTAATACCGGAAGGGATTATCCAAATAAAAAATAGCTCATTCGACCGCTGTATAAGCTTGACTTCAATTACAATACCTTCATCGGTTACCTCAATTGGGGCTGCTGCATTTATTTCATGTACAGGTGTGACATCCGTCATTTTGCCAGAATCACTTACAACTATTGGCAGCCAGGCCTTTGAAAATTGCAGCGGTCTTACGGAGATTACCTGCCTTGCCGCCACAGTCCCCTCGTTGGAGGACAGAGCGTTTACCAGCGTCAATGCCACGATTCCTGTGTATGTCCCTTGCGGCAGTGTGGCCAACTATCAAGCCGCCACTGGCTGGAGCAATTTCACCAATATTCAGTGCATATCACAGTCGGTAACGACAGACACCATGGAAATCCGCACCTGTACGGGCCAGACTCTGCTGTTCGAGGTGGAGGACGGCAACCATACTGCTAAGGTGATTGGCTATGTTGGCCAGTGCGCAGGCACCCTCGTCGTCCCTGCGTGGTTCTCGGTCGACGGTGTGCGCTACACAGTCACTGCCGTCGGTCCCCGCGCTTTCGAGAACTGCAGGGGTCTTGAGTCGGTGACGCTGCCCGTCACAATCACACTTGTCGACGACGAAGCCTTCAAGGGCTGCAGCGGCCTGATATCGGTCGATATAAAGTAAGACTCAGAAATAAAGAAAAAGAGCCCCTGCTGTTGCGGGGGCTCTTTCTTTGTATATGGGTTGATTAGTACTGTTCCTTCTCGTTGGGGAAGTCGCCGCTCTTGACGTCGCCGATGTAGTGGCGGATGGCGTTGGCAATGTCCTCGCCGAAGGTGCCGTAGGTGCGGAGGTAGCGGGGCTTGAACTGGCGCGTGATGCCCAGCATGTCCTGCAGCACGAGCACCTGTCCGTCGACCTGCGAGCCGGCGCCGATGCCTATGGTGGGTATCTTAAGCTCGGCGGTTACTTCTCCGGCCAGTTTGGCGGGGATCTTCTCTAGCACTATTGCAAAGCATCCTGCTTCCTGTAAGGTAAGTGCGTCTTTCTTCACCTGGTCGGCTTCCTCCTGCTCGGTGGCGCGCACGGCATAGGTGCCGAATTTGTTGATGCTCTGCGGCGTGAGGCCCAGGTGGCCCATCACGGGGATGCCTGCCGAGAGGATGCGCTGCACGCTCTCCAGTATCTCTTCGCCGCCCTCCATCTTGATGGCGTCGGCGCCCGTCTCCTTCATGATGCGTATGGCGCTGGCGAGGGCCTGCTTCGAGTTGCCCTGATAGGTGCCGAAGGGCATGTCGACCACCACGAGGGCGCGGTGTATGGCGCGCACCACCGAGGTGGCGTAGACTATCATCTCATCGAGGGTGATGGGTAGGGTGGTCTTATGGCCTTCCATGACGTTGGCGGCCGAGTCACCGACCAGTACAACATCTATCTTGGTGCTTTCTAGCAGCGAGGCCATGGAATAATCATATGCTGTCAGCATGGCGATCTTTTCACCGCTGACTTTCATGTTTTGCAACACACGTGTGGTGACCTTGGTCACATCAGTTTGTAGGTATGCCATTTTTAGTCTATAATTTCTTCACCCTTCAGGGCGTTCTTGTCTGTTTTCTGCCGTTCGGCCGGAGTCTCTTCTTCCTGTTCGGGAATTATGCGGAACAGCTCCTTGAGGGGCTTCTTGAGTTCATAGCCGCCGCGTTTGGCCGGACGATAAGCCACATAGTAGTTGCTGCCTATCTTGAAAGCTGCAGCCTCGGTGGGACCGTCAACAGGGTAGAAGTATTTGCCTACCTCATTGTCCTGTATGCGTTTGCCGAGAAATATGGTGTCGAATTGGGTTACGTTTATAGGTGCCATCAAGACCAACTCCCCCTTGCCAGGTGCACGACGTGTGGGCAGTGCCTTGTATTCTACACCTTTGCTGCCCTTAACCTTGGCGAAGAACTTCAGTTTGGCAGCCACCTGCTCGGCAGTGGCCGGTATGCGTATGTATATGGAGTCTTTCTGCGCCAGTCGACAACTGTCTATCCCACGGGCCCAGTTGCTTTTTATAACTATGTATCCTGCTTGAACAAGCAGCTGTTTGCGGTGTGGAATGAGGCTGTATTTCTCAACTATGGTTTTGTAGTCCAAGTGGTCCTCAATGGTTATCTCAAGGTTGTCGGGACAGGTGTCTTTGGTGTTGTCGACGGCATATACCGAGCCGCGGCTGAGCATCAACGAAGCATAGTAGCCGCGTACAATGCTGTCGGCTTTGGGAACGAAGCATCCGCGTGCTGCACCCACACATTCATCTGGGTTGTTCTTGAATGTCACCAGTACACAGCCTTCAAGACGTATGCTTTTGTTCAGCAGGCGGCGTGCATCAGGCAGTTCTGAGCAATCGTAAATGGCAGTTGATACAGGTACCTCGAAGCGTAATGTCTCTACGGTGTCACCATTGCAGGAACAATGAATCTTGTTGCGTGCGGTGCGTATTGGAAATTTTGCTCCGCAACGTTTGGCGAAGTAGCGATATACACCATCTACACGCTGCTTGGTGAGGCTCTCGTCGCCGGTGCCATAGCCCTCGATGGTCATTGTATAGTACATCGGATTCTCAATGTCAAATGCAAGGCGGTAGGCAGAGTCGAGCAAGTCCAGGTCGCTGACGGCGTAGGTGCTTTCTCCTTGACTATAGTGTATCAACAGGTGGAATACAGGCGCGTGGTGTAGCGCTTTCTGGATGTTTTTCACAGGCTTGTCCGAGGCCACATATAGACCTGATTGGGCGGTGACAGGGCGACAGAAAGCCAAGAGGCACAGCGCTAGTGTTATGTGCAGATATTTTGTATTCAATATATTATATGTGGTCTTTCCCATTGTGTTCGGGTCTCGTTGTTTTTGCAAAAGTAAACAAAAAAACTGACACCGCGATATTTTTTTTCTTTAACGTACAATATTTGTGATTCTTTTCTGTTACTACTATGCTTTGTTTTTTGAGAGTCACAGGCTCGCAAAGAAAAGCATGGCCCCGTAGTTCAGCTGAATAGAACGTCGGATTCCGGTTCCGAAAGTCGTGGGTTTGAATCCCGCCGGGGTCACTTACTATGAAAAAGTCTACCCACCCGTTGATGCAATTGCTGGTAATGCTTGCAATTGCACTAGGTATGCTGCTGTTCTCAAGCATACTTTCCGCACCGTTACTTCTCGCCGACATGTCGCGCCCCATGATTCTCGTTGTGCAGTCGGTAACGCAGTTGCTCACCTTCCTTGTGCCCGTTGTACTTATGACTGTAATCTACTACCGTGGCAGCATGCGCGAATACTATCGTCTCGACTTCTCGGGCCGTCGTTGGTATTATGCCCTTGCCGGTGTCGTCGTCACGCTGCTCCTCATTCCCGCCAACGACTGGCTGACCACGTGGAACGACAGTTGGAATCTCGGCAGGGTGGGGGAGATGCTGCGCGGCGTTCAGGAGTCCACCGAAGGCTTGGTCGAGAAGATGATGTCGACCGACACTGTGGCGGGTCTTCTGGGCAATCTGCTGGTTGTGGCGTTGATTCCAGCTGTGTGTGAGGAAGTGTTCTTCCGTGCCGGCTTCCAGAACCTTATACAGAAGTGGGTTAAGAACCCTCATGTGGCTATCTGGATCACTGCTATTATCTTCAGCCTCGGCCATGGCGAGGTGTTCGCTTTCATGCCCCGTTTTGTTCTTGGCGCCCTTCTCGGTTACCTTTATGTCTACGGAGGTTCGCTGCTGCCTAACATGATGGCCCACTTCGTCAACAACGCGCTGGTGGTAGTCCTCTATTGGCTTGTGGCACGCGGTGTGATTGATATCGATCCCGAAGCTCCGCTGAAGGTCGATTGGACACTCTCCGTCTTGTGTACTTTGGCAGGAGCAGCCGTACTGTGGGTCACTTTCTTCAGCCGCGACAAGCAACCATTAAAAGGCTAAAAATTAGTCTTTAAAGGTGAGAAAAAAACACTCTTTTGTCCGTGGAACTAGTGTTTTGGTGTAAAAAAATTTTTAATTACAATCTGTTGACAATCAATAATGAAGCGCATTGGGAAATGTTAAAAAAATAACAAAAACAAAAAAAACATTCTCCAAATAAAAAAAAAGTTCTAATTTTGCAATCCAATTTGAGTTGAAAAACAAGTATTAACAATAAAAAAAATAACAAAATGACAAAGGCAGAAATCGTAGCTGAAATAGCTCAGAAAACCGGTATCGAGAAAGTCGCCATCCAGGCCACTGTCGAAGAGTTTATGACCGTTATCAAAGAGAGCCTCTCCGAGGGCGAGAACGTGTACCTGCGTGGTTTTGGCAGCTTCATCGTGAAGAAACGCGCTGAGAAGACTGGCCGCAACATCAGCAAGAACACCACCATTATTATCCCGGCTCACAACATCCCCGCTTTCAAGCCCGCCAAGACTTTCATGCAGGATGTCAAAAAGAAAGTGAAATAATAAACTTCAGGAAAAATGCCTAACGGAAAAAAGCACAAACGTCACAAAATGTCTACGCACAAGCGTAAAAAACGCCTGCGCAAGAACAGACATAAGAAGAAATAAGCGGCTCGCTTAATCGCCTCAAAGGCACTTCTTCTAAAATCCTAAAACAAATTACACACCGGCAGAAATGCTTGGTATGTAATTTGTTTTTTTTACTATTTACATTAAATGGAGAAAGACCTTATTATATCAGCTCGTGGGGACGAAGGGGTACAGCTGGCCCTGCTTGAAGACAAGAAGCTGGTAGAACTACACAAAAAACAGCCCGGCGGCCAGTATGCCGTCGGCGATATATATTTCGGCAAGGTTAAAAAGATAATGCAGGGACTCAACGCTGCTTTCATCGATGTGGGCGGCGACAAAGAAGGTTTCATGCACTACCTTGACCTGGGACCCGACTACAACTCGGTCGACAAATACTTGCGCCTGGCTATGAACGGCGATGCTAATGCCGCCACACTGGCCAACTTCAAAATAGAACCTATCCTCGAGAAGGTGGGCAACTTCGGCAATGTCCTCAAGGTGGGGCAACCCATCCTTGTACAGGTTACCAAAGAACCTATCTCGACCAAGGGCCCCAAAGTCAGTGGCGACATCAGCATTGCCGGCCACTATCTGGTGCTCTGTCCTTTCAGCAACAAGATATCCATCTCGCAGAAGATTAAAGGCTCCGAAGAACGCAACCGCCTGCGTCGTTTGGTGCAGAGCATCCGTCCGCAGAACTTCGGCATCATCGTCCGTACTGTTGCCGAAGGCAAGAGCGTCGCGGAACTCGATGCCGACCTCCGTCAGCTAGTCGAAAACTGGAAGGAGATGACCGCCAAACTCAAGCGCGTAAACAGCCCCTGCAAGGTGCATGCCGAGCTTGACACCACCACAGCCCTCCTGCGCGACGTTCTCACCGACGAATTCAACTCTATAACCGTCGACGACCCTGTCGTCTACGATACCGTGCGTCGCTTCGTGGCTATCACCACCCCCGGACACGAAGACATCGTCAAGCTTTACAAACTCGAGACTCCGATCTTCGAACAGTTTGGCGTACAGCGCGACATACGGCGCGCCTTCGGCAAGATAGTCACCATCCGCTCCGGCGTTTACCTCTATGTGGAGCACACCGAGGCTATGCACGTGATCGACGTCAACAGCGGCAACCATATCAAGGCCGGTACCGGCCAGGAAGACACCGCCCTGCAGGTGAATATCGAGTCGGCCCTCGAGATAGCGCGCCAGATGCGTCTGCGCGACATGGGTGGCATCGTCATTGTTGATTTTGTCGATATGGACAAGGCCGAGAACCGCAAGAAGCTCTTCGACGTGATGACCGAGGCCATGCGCCCCGACAAGGCCCGCCACACCATTCTCCCACTCAGCAAGTTCGGACTTATGCAGATCACTCGCCAACGCGTGCGTCCTGCTGTCGAAGTCGATGTCCAGGAGCAGTGTCCTATGTGTGGTGGCACAGGCCATATCAAGCAGAGCCTCGTGGTGGTCGACGAAATCGAGTCGAACCTAAACTACCTGACCACCTCTCAGAACGAACACCGTTATACCATTGTCACACATCCCTATATCTACGCCTATCTCACCAAAGGCGGACTCTTCAGCCGGCGCATGCGCTGGATGTGGCGCCACCGTGTGTGGCTCACTCTCAAGCAGTCAGAGCAGAATGGTCTGCTGGAATATAAATTCTATCAAAGCAATGGCGAAGAGATACAGATGTAACTTACTGTTGCTGGTGCTGCTGACCCTGTTCGCCTTTGGCGCACAGGGTCAGGTGCGCCATCGCGGCATCGATGTGTCGAAGTTCCAGGGCAACATCAACTGGACCAAGGTGGCCAAGGACTCCACCATACGCTTCGTCTATGTCCGCTCCACCGAGGGCACATCGATACAGGACCCATATTATAAATCCAATATCAAAGGTGCCCGCAAGGCCGGCCTCCTTGTAGGCAGCTACCACGTCTACAGCAGCAAGACCACCGCCTACCAGCAGATGGCCAACATACGCAAGATGGTCAAGAAGTCCGACCAAGACCTGGCTCCGGTGCTTGACATCGAAGGCCACCACGCCGGCCGCCTGTATATGGAACGCGTCGACAAGCTCCTCGAGCTCATGCAGAACGAGTATGGTGTGCGCCCTGTCATCTACACCTCCGAGCGCGTCTACAAGCTACACTTCGCCAACAAGAAATATTCCAAGTATCACATCTTCATAGCCAACTACCGAGGCTATCCCACCACACGCTTCACCCTATGGCAGTACACCGAGACCGGTCACTGTCCCGGCATCAGCGGCTATGTCGACTTCATCCGCATACACCGAAATCATTCGTTGTCGGATATCAAGATGCCGAAGCCCAAGAAAAAGAATGCTGTGGCCGACAGTACGGCCCAGCGTTAGAACATGTAGCCCATCTTTATATAGAGGTTGCTGAACTTTCCGTTGTCCTGCTTGTCGAAGGCCGTGGCCCAGTCGACACTCAGGACGAAGTTGTCGTTCATGGCCACTTTCACGCCGAGTCCGCCGCCGAGGTGGGGACGATAAAGACCGCCGTCGTCGGCATACCCTATCTCCGCACCGGGACCAGCAACGTGCGGATTATGCGATACGCGGTCATACGGCTGCACCACCATGCCGGCGTCGAGGAAGGGCACGAGGCCGAGGTAGAACATATTCTTTCCCACTTTCAGACTTGCCACACGTGTGCGCAGTTCGACATTGGCGAAGGCCACGCCGGGGGCCAGTATGCGGTTGCGCATGATGCCGCGCACTGAGTTGGCGCCGCCCAATCCTTCGTACACCACACGCTGCATATACAGCTGGTTGAGGTAGGTGTTGAGGTAGAAGGGGCAGTCGCCGGCCAGGTTGAGCTGCGTGCCTAAGCGATAGGCGAAGATGACGCGGTCTTTATAGATGGAGATATAGTGGCGGAAACCCAGGTTCAGCTTCAGGTTGTTGTACTCCTTCATATTGCCGATGCCGGCATAGTAGGTGACGAAGGCGTCGGCATGTATGCCGCGGGTGGGGTTCTGCAAGCGGTCGCGGGTGTCATACGTCACGCCGCCGTGCAGGTAGGGGTGCGAGCCACCCTTCGACTCGGCGTCGCTGATGTAGCCGTCCCTGACATAGTAGTCGAACAGCGTAACCGTGTCGGGCAGCCACTTCTCCTTTTTCTTGGTGTACGAGTTCAGACGGTCTATGTCGACGGTGCCCACGTTGAAGTGCAGCAGACCGATGCCGGCGTTCCAGTAGAGGTCTTTGCTGATGGACCCCTGCATGTCGGCGCTGAAGCGGAACAGGTCGCGGTGGTACTTGTAGTAGGCGCGCGAGATATAGGCTGCGTCATCCTGGTTCGAGTAGGCGGCGTTGTATTCCGACTGGTAGCCGTTGAAGCCGTAGAAGTCGCACATCTGGTCGGGCAGGTAGGTGAGGTCGACGCTCAGGCGGTGCTTGGGGATGAGGTGCTTCGAGTCGTAGCTGAAGCGGAAGAGGCCGAAATGTTTGGTTGTGTAGGCCGCCTCGGCGTAGAACGAATGCAGATACTCGGGATAGGTCGAGCCGTCGCCGAAGTAGTAGATGTTGGTCAGCGCGCCATACTGGAAGCCGAGGTCGGCGTCGTAGGCCACACTGGGCAGCACGCCGAAGGTCCAGCCTTTGCGGATGTGGCGGGTAGTGTCCTGGGCCGATGCTGTCAGCATGCAGGCGAGTAATAGCGATACGAGAATAGTTCTTTTCATGGGTTAGTGTTTTTTCGTTTTTCTGAATATGAATAGTCCGAACAGCAGCAGCGCCACCACCATGATGCCCATGGTGATGAGGGTGTTGCCCAGGCTCTGCGGCGCGAAGCCCATGAGCAGCAACACCGGGAAGCCGAAGGCCAGTGCCGGAATGGTCTGCAGCACCAGGTTGTTGGCCGCCGGGGTCTCGAAGCGCTGGTCTATCTCGCGCAGCAGTATCATGCCGTTGCTGGCGGTGCCGGTGAGCATGCCGAACATCGAGAAGAAACCCTCGTACTCGTAGTCGGGGTAGAGTTTGCGGCAGCAGCGCAGCACATAGAAGAAGGTGGCCACGGCGCCCAGTGTGCACACCAGCACGAGCGGCAGCCATAGGCCGCGCAGGTTGTTGAAGTCGATGGCCGCGGTGCCGGCCACAATCATGAAGTCGAAGCAGGTGCCGGCAATGCGGTCGAGGGTGTAGTTGTTGATATATTCGCGCTGCATGAGGTTGCTCTTGCGCAGACGGCCTATCACCAAGCGCACCAGCACTCCTATGAGGGTGCCCCACAGGAAGTTGAAACCCCACACCAGCGGCTTCAGCGTGTTGGTGCCGAACTTGCCCAGGTCGAGATGCTGCACGCCGTACATCAGCAGGAACACCAGCGCGTAGACCAGCAGCACCAGGCTCAGCTGCACCGTCTGCTTGTCAATCGACTCCGAGTGCGGAATCTCGCCCTCCGACTCATAGTCGGCCAGCGTGTAGTGTTCGGCCTCGGCTTTCCCGCGTACCTTCAGCTTGCCTTTGCGGCGCAGCACATTCATATATATCACGCCCACCAGGCTGCCCACTATGAAGCCCGTGGCGGCGATGCTCAGTCCGAAGTCGGAGCCGTGGAACACCAACCCTTGTCCGTCGGCCCACTGGGCGAAGGTGACGCCGAAATTCAGCGCCTGTCCGGGACCTTGGCCGTAACCCATCGGCAGCAGAAGGCCCGAAGCGTAGAAGAGCTCCTTGCCGAAGAGGAACAGCGGCACCGTGATGATGAGGCCCACCAGTCCTTGCAGGATATAGGTACTGGCGGTCACGGCGCCCGTCTCCACCACCTTGATGGTCGAGGTGGCGCTCTTAAGCTTCTTGTTCTTCAGCGCCATTGCCACGAAGCCTAGGCCTAGGGCGTGATAGGTCACTATCTCCATAGCGTGCTTGTCGACCAGCGTCGAGAAGAAGCCCAGGGGCTTGAGGCAGAGGATGAGCAATCCCGCAAGCAACGCCGACGGCAGCAGGCTGCGCCTGAAGAGCGGCACATTGCACCTTACAAGGTTGGCCACCAGAAGGGCCACCACGATGATGAAAAACTGGATCAGCCAGGTCCATGCCGAAAGGTCTGCAAAGGAGGTCATATTGTTAGTTTTAAGTTTTAAGTTGTAAGTGTTAAGTGTTTAGTGTTCGGTGTTTACGGATACTACCCACTATCCACTACTCACTTTTTATTTAATGTAACGCGCAAGCGTTTTTTTTCGTATCTTTGCAAAAAGAAAAAGTCTTCCATGAGTAAGAAAATACAGGATAATAATCATCTATACAATCTGTTAAGTCCGCTGGTGCAATTCGCCACCCGCTGTCACTACCGCCACTTCGTCGTTCGCGGCCTCGACAACCTGCCCACCGACGGCGCCTATATCATTGCCCCCTGTCACCAGCAATGCCTCATGGAACCACTCGCCGTACTCTGCATCGCCCCCAAGCCCCCAGTCTTCCTCGCACGCGCCGACATCTTCGCCAAACCCACCATCCGCGCCATCCTCACTTTCCTCCGTATCCTTCCCGTCTACCGCATCCGCGACGGCAAAAGCAGTTTGGGTAAGAACCACGCCATCTTCGACCAATGCCGCGATGTGCTCCTCGACGGCTACCCATTATGCCTCATGGCCGAAGGGCGCCACAACAACCGCCACCAGTTGCTCCCCTTGGGCAAAGGCATGTTCCGCATCGCCGGCGAGACGCAGCAGCGCCTGGGCGACTACCCGTTGTACATCGTCCCCACAGGCATCGACTTCGACCACTACGAGCGTCCCTATAGCAACCTCGTGGTCAACATCGGCAAGCCCATACCCGTGCAGCCTTTCATGGACACCTACCTGGCCGACGAGCCTGTGGCCCTCAACCAGATGCGCGATGCTTTGGCCGAAGCCCTCTCGCCGCTGATGCTCGACATACGCGACAACGACCGCTACGACGCGATATACACCCTCTGCAACCGCCTCAACCGCGACTACCGCCGCCGCCGCGGCCTGCGCAACACCGCCTGGAACCGCTTCCTGATGCGGCAGCGGATTGCACAGGATGTGGAAAACGGCAAGCTTAACGTCGAGGACTGTCGCGGACTGCAGGAGGAACACTGGTCTCTGGCCGCCACGCTGGCCGCCGTGCTGGCCATCGCCGCCGTGCTGGCCGCCGTGGTGGCCGTGCCCGTGGTGCGCTGGGTGGCGCTCTTCTGCCTGCTGTGCTACCCACTGCCGTTCCTGCCCACACATCTTATAGTAAAGAAGAAGGTCGCCGACCCGCAGTTCCGCAGCTCCTTCAACTTCGGCGTGCGTCTGGCGCTCTCGATAATCTATGCCGTTGTCATAGGCATCGTCATGGCCTGCTGCGGCGGGGCATGGATGAACCGCCTGGCCGATATCGGTGCCTGGTGGGGCTTGGTGGCCGTGGCCTGGGTGTTTGTCGGCGCCCGCCTGGCAGCTCCCACGGTATGCTTCCTGCGCTCCACTGCCGACAACTGCCGGTATTGGCTCCGCCGCCTCGTCGGCAGCCGTCGCCGGGGATAACCTCCTGCTGCGCGAGATTCTGTTCTCCCGCTGCGCGGAAAATATTCTCCTGCTCGCCTGCGCTCGCGAGATCTCGTAGATCTTGTAGATTATTCGCCTGCGGCGTAGGGCTACTGCCCAATTCGAGTAATTCGCTTACCACAACCCCATAGGGGTGACATTATTTAGCCGTGGGTGTAAGACCATTTACCGACGGCCGGGAATCGGTTTTGAAAAAAAGTTGTATCTTTGCAGTTGTTAAAAGTATTCTGTAATATAATAATATCCATAAGATGAAGAAGATACTGTTGCTGGCGGTGACCCTCGTCGCAGTTGTGACGGGCGCCATGGCCCAGATTCCCGCCGAGGTGACGGCCGTGATGGACAAGTGCCATGCTGCCATGGACAATCCCAACGGATTGGAATACACGATGGACATGAAGGTGGCGATGGGGCCTGTGACGCTCACCAACTCGCAGATGGTGATGGGCAGCAAGGGCGAGATGAACCGCTCGTCGGTGACCTTCAAGGTGCTTGACCATTCGATGACTTTTCTCTCCGGCTTCGACGGCAACGAGTCGTGGGAGGTGCAGAACTATGGCAAGCAAGACACCATACGCATCAGCAAGGGCAAGAAAGACAAGGACAACGACGGTGCCGACCTGGACCTGGCCAAGGGGTTCCGCAAGGCCAAGATGAAACTCAAGGACGGCTATTATGAAATCGACTTTTCGGACCCTGCCGACAAGAAGTCGGAAATGAAGAAACTGGCACTGAAAATATCGGCCAAGAACTACTACCTCCGCGAGATGCGCACCTCGGCCAAAGGGGCCAGGGTGGTGATGACCATCACCAAAGTCAAGGTGGGTCTTCCGGACAACTATTTCAAGCTCGACCTCGGCAAATACCCCAATGCCGTTGTCGTCAGGGAATAGGCCGCGAGGTGTTGGAACCATGAGGTCGTCCATGCGTTGGACGGCCTTTTTTATTTTTTTCATACATATATTAAAAAAAGTTCGTATCTTTGCAGTTCGAATTAATGGGTATAAAACAATAAAAAAATACTATATCTATAATGCAGAAAAGTAAAGTAGGACTGGATTTTAAAGAGGTCGAGCATGCGCGCGACGTAGCCCGCAGAATTGCCGGACAGGTGCAGGATTTTGTTGAAGACTACACCACCGTGGCTGTAGAGCGCACGCTTTGCCGTTTCCTTGGCATCGACGGTATTGACAGCAACGAGGTACCTATGCCCAATGTTGTAGTGGAGCACCTGAAGAGCAACGGTGTGCTCGGTGAAGGCGTGATGTTCTATATGGGCAACGCCATGGTGGAGACCGGCAAGAACCCGCAGCAGATTGCCGAGGCCATCGCCGCCGGCACCCTCGACATCACCAAGCTGCCGGTGCACACAAAAGCCGACATTGACAAGGCCCTGGAGCCCGTGATCAACGCCACCATCGAGAAGGTGCGTGGCAACCGCCTGCGTCGCGAGAAGTATATCGAGACGATAGGCGAGGGCTCGAAGCCCTACCTCTACATCATCGTGGCCACGGGCAACATCTATGAGGATGTTGTGCAGGCCCAGGCCGGTGCCCGTCAGGGTGCCGACATCATAGCTGTGATCCGCACCACCGGCCAGTCGCTGCTCGACTACGTGCCTTATGGCGCCACCACCGAAGGCTTCGGCGGCACCTTCGCCACCCAGGAGAACTTCCGCATCATGCGCAAGGCACTGGACGAAGTGGGCGAAGAGGTGGGCCGCTACATACGCCTCTGCAACTACTGCTCCGGCCTCTGCATGCCCGAGATCGCCGCCATGGGCGCCCTCGAAGGCCTCGACGTGATGCTCAACGATGCCCTCTACGGCATCCTGTTCCGCGACATCAACATGCAGCGCACGCTGATAGACCAGTATATGAGCCGTATCATCAATGGCTTCGCAGGCGTCATCATCAACACCGGCGAGGACAACTACCTTACCACCGCCGACGCCTATGAAGAGGCTCACACCGTGCTGGCTTCCGACTTCATCAACGAGCAGCTGGCCTTCATGGCAGGCCTGCCCAGCGAGCAGCAGGGTCTCGGCCACGCCTTCGAGATGGACCCCATGCTCGAGAACGGTTTCCTCTACGAGCTGGCACAGGCTCAGATGCTGCGCGAGATATTCCCCAACGCCCCGCTGAAGTACATGCCCCCGACCAAGTTCATGACGGGCAACATCTTCCGCGGCCACATCCAGGACGCTCTGTTCAACATCATCGGCCAGTGGACCCACCAGGGTCTGCAGCTGCTGGGTATGCCCACCGAGGCTATCCATACCCCCTTCATGAGCGACCGCTACCTCTCGATCGAGAACGCCAAGTATATCTTCAACAACATGAAGGATATCGGCGAGGAGGTTGAGTTCAAGGAAGGCGGCATCATCAAGAGCCGCGCACAGGAGGTGCTCCACAATGCTACCAAGCTCCTTGAGGCAATGGAGAGCGAAGGTCTCTTCACCGCTTTGGAGAAAGGTATCTTTGCCAACGTGAAACGTCCGAAGAACGGCGGCAAGGGCCTCGACGGCGTCACCCTCAAGGGCGAGCACTACTTCAACCCGTTTGTGGAATTAATGAAAGGTAAAAAATAATGCTTGAATGCTTGAATGTGTAAATGCTTGAGTGGGTCTACTCAAACAATCAAGCAATCAGACAATCAAACAATCAGAAAGATGAGCGAAGGATTGTATTCGATGGAGGCAAAGGATTACGACAAAACCCTTGACCTCACCAAGATAAAGCCATACGGCGACACGATGAACGACGGCAAGGTGCAGCTGAGCTTCACCCTGCCGGTGCCTGCGGGCGCAGAGGCCGAAGAGGCCGCCAAACAGCTGCTCAAGAAGATGGGCTTCGAGAACCCCCTGGTGGTGTACCAGAAGGAGTTGACCGAAGGCTTCTGCTTCATGAACTGCTACGGCTCGCTGACCCACACTGTGGACTATACCAGCATCCATGTGCCCAAGGTGGAGAGTACCACCATGGACATGCACGAGTGCGACGAGTATATCCGCGAGCATATCGGCCGCAAGATAGTCATTGTCGGCGCCTCGACGGGTACCGACGCCCACACCGTGGGTATCGACGCCATCATGAACATGAAAGGCTATGCCGGCCACTACGGCCTGGAGCGCTACGACATGATCGAGGCCTATAACCTCGGCAGCCAGGTGCCCAACGAGGAGTTCATAGCCAAAGGTATCGAGCTCCACGCCGACGCCCTCATCGTCAGCCAGACGGTGACACAAAAGGACGTGCATATCAAGAACCTCACCGAGCTCGTCGAGATGCTCGAGGCCGAGGGCTTGCGCGACAAGGTGATCCTTATCTGCGGCGGTCCCCGTATCAGCCACGAACTGGCCAAGGAACTTGGCTACGACGCCGGTTTCGGTCCCAACACCTACGCCGACGACGAAGCCTCCTACATCGCCCAGGAGATGGTGGCCCGCGGCTGGAAGTGAAAATGAATGCATGAATACTTGAATAGCTACGCAATCAAACAATCAAACAATATTTAACATGGAAAAAGAACAGATTAAACCCTTTATCGCCAAGCGCGCGGCTCAGGAGCTGCACGACGGCGATGTCGTCAACCTTGGTATCGGTCTGCCGACCATGATCCCTAACTTCCTGCCCGAAGGCGTGCACGTCATCCTGCAGAGTGAAAACGGTATGATTGGCATGGGTCCCACTCCCGAAGAGGGCAAGGAAGACCCTTGGTTCATCAACGCCGGTGGCGGATATATCACCCATGTTCCCGGTGCTTCGACTTTCGACAGCGCCACCTCGTTCGGCATCATCCGCGGCGGCCATGTGGACGTCAGCGTACTGGGTGCCATGCAGGTTGACGAAGAAGGCGACCTGGCCAACTGGATGATTCCTGGCAAGAAGACCCCCGGTATGGGTGGCGCCATGGACCTCCTGGTGGGTGCCAAGAAGGTTATCCTCGCCATGGAGCACACTGCCAAGGGCAACCCCAAGATCCTGAAGAAATGCACCCTGCCGTTGACCGCCAAGGGTCAGGTGAACATGATCATCACCGAGATGGGTGTCATGGAAGTCACCCCCAAGGGCATCGTGCTGACCGAGATCAACCCCGAGTTCACCGTCGAGCAGGTGCAGGCTGCCACCGAGGCAACCCTCATCATCAGCCCCGACCTCAAGAAAATGAATGCCTGACAGAGCTTTGAGCTGTAAGTGATAAGCTGTAAGTGGCATCTGCCCACTTAAGACTTAAAGCTTAAAACTTAAAACTTGAAAAAAATGAAGAAGACCATTCTTGCTGTTGTAGCGCTGCTGTGCCTGTGCGGCACAGCAGCCGCCCAGCGGCACATCGAGCACAAGTGGCACGGCTTCTATGCCGTTGTCGACGGTGCCTATATGCACAACCTCAATCGTTCGGCGGGCCTCAACGGTGAGGCCGACACCCTTGGCGGCGCCTGGATGGGCCTCTCGGCAGGCTACTCTTTCCGCAAGGAAGCATCCGTCGGCGCTGGCTTCGCCTACGTCTACGACCCCAATGGGGCGTATACGCAGCTGCCGGTGTTTGTCGAGCTCCGCAGCCATGTGATGCGTGCCCGTCTGACACCGTACTTCGTCCTGCAGGGCGGTTATGCATTGCCCGTAGGTGCCAGCAGCACCACCGTGAAGATCACCAAGGGCGGCCTCTATTTCGGCGCCGAGTTCGGTGCCCGTTATGCCATCGACCGCTTTTTCGCCATCGGCATCCATGCTGGCTACAAGCTGCTTAACTCCAACGAGGTGACACGCTACGAGGAGGACGGCACCTTCAAGAAGGCCGACCAGACGGCCCTGCATGTCATCAACGCAGGCTTGAGTTTCTACTTTTAAAAAACCGCAAGACCCATGCGCCGTCTACTGATATGCCTGATGTTGTTGTGTGCGGCATCTCTCTCCGCAGTGTCGCAGAACCCCATTGCCGCGAGGTCCAATGTGACGGCTTACGACGATGAGAACGGCCTGCAGAAGCTAGACTACCGCTCCTCGCCCTATTTCCTTGAAATTACGGGCAGCTGGAAGCAGCGCAGCACCGACAGCTCACTCATATATACCAAGCAAATCGACGTCTCGAAGTCTTGGAAGTTCTTCAACGTCTACCTCAACGTGCGTTGCGGCCGTGCCTGCCGCGTGTCGGTAAACGGCAAACCTGTCGGTTACGGCGACGACTCGCGCCACTGGAACGAGTTCTTACTCGACGGAGCCTTGAAATACGGCAAGGAGAACACCCTCACCATCGAGGCGTTGAAGTCGCCGCGCGGCGCCATGCTCGAGGACAGCACCATAGCCGTGGGTCTGAACGGCGAGCCTTTCATACGTTTCAAGACCGACCCCTGCATTGCCGACCTCGACCTGGTGGGCGACTATGAGCCGGCATCGTCGATGGGTACGCTCACCGTCGGCGCCAAGGTCTTCAACAGCAAGAAGAAAGGCAAGTACTATGTGGAAGTCGAGGTGTGGGACCCGCAGGGACGCCAGCTCGACCGTATGGGTCGCTGGGTGATATTCGACAGCCGCACCGAGGAGGACGTGGAAATAAGCCGCACATGGGGCGGGGTAGGGGCATGGAGTGCCGAGACACCCGTGCTATATACCGCCGTGGTGCGTCTGCGCAACGAGAAGATGGAAGAGGAAGAGGTTGTGGGTGGACGCTTCGGCTTCCGCAGAGTGGCTGTCGACGACGGCGTGCTCAAGGTCAACGGCCGTGCCATAACCCTGCGCGGCGTCACCTATGGGCTCGAACATGCCGAGGGCTATGCCTCGCGCCAGCAGATGCTGCGCGACATCACGGCGATGAAACAGAACAACATCAACGCCGTGCGCACCTCGCGCTATTCGCCCATGGACCCCTACTTCTATGAACTATGCGACCAGCAGGGTCTCTATGTCGTGGCCGACGCCAACCTCATGCCGCTGTCGTCGCAGCGCCACGCCGTGGCTACCGACCAGGACTTTGCACCGCTCTTCGAGCAGCGTGTGCTGAACCTCTACGGCAAATACAAGAATCATACATCTATCATCGCGTGGTCGCTGGGCAACAGCACCGACAACGGCGTCTGTATGACGGCGGCCTACAAGAGACTGAAACAGGTGGAGAAGAACCGTCCGGTCCTTTTCTCGGCGGCGGGTTATTCCGACAATACCGACATCCTTTCGCCTTCCAACACCACGGCATCGGCCCTGAGGCAGACCCTCGAAAAGGGCGGCGAGCGTCCGGTGGTGATTCTCTCAACGAGCGGCGAGAACGACCGATTCGGACTGCTGCAGCAGCTGTGGCACCTCGTGACCACACAGCGCCAGCTGCAGGGTTGCTTCGTCGAGCGCTGGCCGCTGGGTGCTGTGCCTCTCTCCGAACTCAAGCACCTCTACAGCCCCTTCACCATACGCCAGTCGAAAATCACACAGGACGAAGGCGAGTTCATCGTTACCAACAACAATGACTTTGCCACCTTTGCCGACTACGCGTTGGATTACACCATTTACACCAACCTGCGCCCCAATATTATCGCGGGCGACCTGCCCGTGGCAGCCAACGGTGGCGAGAGCGACAAGGTGCGCATGCGTATCCCAGCCCTCGAGCTGGCTCCCGGCGAGGAGATGTTCATACGCTTCAATGTGAGCCGTAGGGCTAAAGGCGCCGGCCAGAAGTCTACGGCGGTGGGAAGTGCAGTCTTCCCCTTGCAGAGCAACACCATAGCCAATGTGCCGCTGGCGCTCGTCGGCGACACCCTTACAGAGAATAATTCCAGCGATACCCTCCTGACGAAATATAAGCCCACACTGCGTTTCCGCGGCCATGAGACGTGGCAGTCGCACGTCGAGGCCTCGGCGCAGCGCAGCCCTGATCCGCATATCCTTTGCTCCGATGTCATGCTGCGTTACACCAACGCCACCGGCGCCGTGATGTGCGATGTGCGGCAAACCACCACCATATACAGCACTGGCGACATCGTCATCAACTACACCTTTGCGCCTACCGACAAGGTGCGAGGCACCCTGCAGCCCGAGATAGTACTGCAGCACCAAGGCGGCGACAGCCTGATATGGTATGGCCTTGACCGCGAGGTGCTGCTGCCCGACAACAACCCCGGCATTGTAGGCATCTGCTCGCTGCCCATGGCCAAAGCCCCCGCCACGGGTTTCAGCACCCGCCTGCATGTGCGCTGGTGTTCGCTTGCCAATCCCTACGAAGGCCTCTTCCTGCGCCTCATAGACCGACAAGCCACTATGGCCTTCAACGACAAGAACCTTGTCCTCACGCCCGAAGGCGACGGCCGCACCCTGCGGCTCCTCGTGAAGCCCTATCCACGTGCCGGCACGGGTGTCAAGCCCACCGATTTCATGGCTTTGGAGTATCCCTCGACGGTGTCGGCCATCCTCGACCCGCCGACCATCAAGGCCTCCTCGCCGCGTTTCTCGCAGCCCCTGACGGTGACTATAACGTCGCAGCAAGAATGCGACATCCATTATACCCTCGACGGCACCGAACCCACGGTGGAGTCGCCCCTGTACACCGAGCCCTTCGTGCTCAGCGCCACCACGGTGGTGAAAGCCCGTTCGTTCCCCATGGCCCCGAAACCGGAGCCCAGGCAGGCTCGCAAGAAGACGGCCAAGCAACCACTCAAGCAATCGAGCAATCAGGCAGTCAAGCAATCGCTTTCGCCTTCCTTCACCGCCACGCGCAAGTTCAACTACGACTATATCGTCCGCACCACCTTCTCGCGCAAGCCCAACACGCCCTATAATGTAGGCACCGACACGTTGCTCTTCGACGGCTTGACGGGCGATGTCGACGACCTCTCGCGCGGATGGCTGGGCTTCTCGGGCGAGGCGGTGGTCACCACCGTCGAGCTTGCCAAGCCCGTGGTGGCCGAAGGCGTCGTGCTGCGCTACGCCCACTCGCCGGCCCTCTGGGCCTTCGCGCCCGACAGCGTGACGGTGGCTTTCTCGGCCGACGGCACCACCTATACCGATGAGGTTACCATCGCCACCCCCTTTGCCCCTGCCGCTCAGGAACAGAATGCCCCGCAACTGGTGGAACTGCATGTTCAGCCGCCCCAGTCGGCTGTCGGTTTCATACGCGTCACGCCCCACACCATCGTCCGCATTCCCGCATGGCACCGCGCCAAAGGCCTCAAACCCTGGATGATGATGGACGAGATACAAATTGAAGAGCATATATCACAATGAAAAATAAACCTTTCACTTTTCACTTTTCACTTTTCACTTTTATGGCAGCCATGCTGCTCTTCACCGCCTGCAGCGTGGACTTCTCGCCCAACGCCGAGTGGAAGGAAGTCCCCGTAGTATACTGCCTCCTCGACCAGGACGACGATACCACATGGGTGCGTGTCGAGAAATGCTACCTCACCGAGGGTGACATCTACACCCCGGCACAAATAACCGACTCCATCAACTACCCCGAAGGCTCCATCAATGTTGCTCTTATCGTCTTCGACTCCTTGGGCAACCGCAGAGACAGCATCCCCTTCATATACACCACCCGCGACCGTTATGCCGGCAACTTCGCCCACGAAGCACAACCCATATACTATTCCACACAGAGGCTCGACACCGCCAGCCGCTACCAGCTGCGTATACGCCATGCCGACGACGGCAAGCTGATAGCTGCCTCGACCGACACCATCCCTCTCATCAGACAGGTGAAGCCATCCATCATCAAAAAACCCTCGCTCACCGCTATGCCCGACGGCTCCATACGTGGACAGTTCGCCTTCTACGATGCGCAGAACACCTGCTGCATCGAATGGGATACCCTGCGCGACGGACGTCGCTACCAGCCGATTGTCCGCTTCTACTACTCTGTCGGGGGCGATACCTCCTATGTCGACATCCACGCACCCACGGCGGTGTCGCGCGGCACTGCACCGACGCTCTCCGTCAACTACTCCCGCTATGCTTTCCTCGCCGACCTGAAACACGAGTTGCAGGACGATGACCGTCCCAAGAAATACCTCAAGATGGTCGACCTCTACCTCACCGTCAGTTCGGAAGACTACAACGCATACATCTCGTCGCTCAACGCCGGCACCTCCATCTCGCAAGGCCGCGAACCCTACACCAACATCGACGGTGGCCTCGGAGTCTTTGCCTCGCGCCGCACCCACCTCTGCAAGTGGATGCCTGCCGATTCGTCGAACAAAGTCGAAGGCCTCTACACCCACCTCCGCAACCTCGGCATCGGCATAGAATAACCCCCTTCTCTCCACTCTCCACTCTCCACTCTCCACTCTCCACTCTCCACTCACTTCCCACTCACTTCCCTCCCTCTGGCTACCGGCAGGGGAGGTGCTTCATTATGTTAAATTGCCGTAAAATAATACTATTATTTAAAAATATTCCTGCTATGTTAAATAAAATGCGTATCTTTGCATTTTAACACGAAAAGATAAGTATAATAATAATCAATAAATTAAGTAATCAGATGAACATCTCAAGAGAGAATTTAAGCGATTTGGAACTCTGTATCAAGGTTGATATCGAGGAAAACGACTACCAGGAAACTGTCACCAAACAACTGAAAGACTACCAGAAGAAGGCCACCGTTCCCGGTTTCCGCAAAGGTATGGCTCCCATGGGCCTCATTCAGCGTATGTACAAGGCCGCTATCGTTGGCGACGCTGTGCAGAACACCCTGAACACCAGCCTCTTCAAATATATCGATGACGAGAAGCTGCACATCCTCGGCATGCCTATGAGCGATGACGAGAAGACCGGCGAGGTTGACTTCGCCAAGCAGACCGCCTTCACCTTCTACTTCAACGTCGCCGTTGCTCCCGAGTTCGACATCGACTGGAGCAAGGTGAATGTCAAGTACAACCAGATCAAGGTCTCCGCCAAGGATGTGGAAGCCGAGGTCAACAACGTGGTGAACCGCTACGGCAAGTTCGAGACCCCCGAGACTGTCGGCAAAGGCGACATCATGTATGGCAAACTCGTCGAGCTCGACAAGAAAGGCAACGTCAAAGAAGGCGGCGTAAGCACCTTCGTCAGCCTCAACCTGCTCAACATCAAGGACGAGGAGCTGCTGCCCCTCTTCGAAGGCAAGAAAGCCGAGGACAAGATCGTCTTCAACCTCTACAAGACCTTCCCCGTGGCCGACATCGAGCGTGCCCTGCACATCGACACCGACGCTGCCAAGAAATTCAAGAGCGATGTGGAGCTCACCCTCAGCGGCATCTCCCGCATCATCCCCCACGAGCTCAACAAGGAACTCTTCGATATGGCTCTCCCCGGCCAGGGCATCAAGGACGCCGAAGGCTTCAGCAAAGCCATGAAGAAAGAAATCGAGAAGGCCAACGCCGAGCAGAGCGACTACCTCTTCGTCAACCAGGTGCGCACCGCCCTCGTCGACAGCTTCGACAAGCCCCTCCCCGAGAACTTCCTGAAGAAATGGTTTGCCAGCCGCGGTGAGAAAGAGATGACCCCCGAGCAGATCGAGGCCGACTGGGCCGACAAGTATGTCCCCTCGCTCAAGTGGGAACTCATCGAGAGCAAGCTCGAAGAAATCAAACCCGTCGAGCCTACCAACAACCAGATTGTCGACTATATCAAGGATATCCTGCGTCGCAGCGACAACAAGCCCGCCGGCGAGAAGAAAGAAGAGACCGAGAAACGCCTCGAGCAGGCCGCCCGCAGCATTGCCGCCGACCGCAAGAACATCCAGCAGGTCGTCGACCGCCTCTATGCCTCCAACCTCGCCACTATCTTCAAAGAGCAGGTGAAACCCGAGATCGAGAAAGTCTCCGCCAAGGAGTTCGCCGAGCGCGCCAAGGCATAAATATCGCATTCCCCATACTGCTTGGGCTTGCGGGTAAACAAATGGTACGCGAGCTTGCGGCTTGACTGGACAACAAGAACAAATCAACAAAGAAGATGACAACGAAACATAACATAGTTAAAGGCACGGTGCTTGTGGCGGCTTTGCTTGTCGCCCTGCTGTCGCCTTCAACCACGAAGGCACAGGAGAGTGCGGCATACGCCGACAACACCTTCTTCCTGTCGTTTGGCGCCGGTGCCACATATAACATGCCCGGCCAGAGCCTCGGATTGCCCTCGGGTGGCATCTATCTTTCGCGCTGGCTGATGCGTCCGCTGGCCTTCCGTGTCGCCGCCGAACTGGTGAGCGGTCCCGCTGTCACCAACAGCAACGGCAACACGGCCGCCGCCATGAGCTTCCTCGGCAGCGCACAGTTCATGTGGGATGTCAACTCCACCTTCTTCCACGTCTACAACAAGACTGTCCCGGTGCCTTGCCCCGTCTATCCGCTGATAGGTCTCGGCGCCATCCTGACCTTCGGCGAAGATGGCAATTACACCTCCGACTTCCAGGCCATGCTGGGTGCCCACCTGCCCGTGCGCCTCGGTGCCCATTGGGATTTCTTCCTCGAGTACAAATGCTTCTTTGTCCCCGAGAACCGTGTCGCCAGCAGCACCTCCACCACCAGCTATATGCACACCGCCACCGTCGGCTTCACCCGCCGCTGGTCCGACAACCCCTACCACCGCCGCACAGGCTTCGAAAGCCGCAACACCGGCGAGGACTGGTTCACCGGCTTCGGCGTGGGTGCCCTCTTCAACTCGTTCGAGTTCGAGCATGTCTTCGCCAAAGGTTCCAAGCTCTGGAACATCACCGGCGACATGATGGTCGGCCGCAACTACAGCAACATCTGGACCATCCGCTTCGAGCTGTCGGGCTTCTTCGCCCGTCACCGCGCCCACATCGGCCAGGTGGCAATTCTCGACGACAACAACGTGCCCGTGGTCGACGACAACGGCAACATCCTTTACCAGGATGTCATGCGCCCGGGCAACCTGTACCTCTTCAACGCGCTCCACACCGACTTTATGATCAACCTCTCGCACCTCGGCAACTTCCGTCGCGGCAAGAAGTGGAACTTCCTGCCTTATCTGGGTGCCGGTCCTGTGTGGCGCTACAAAGACCCCTCCTTCGGCCTCGGTGCCGACGTGGGCCTCATGTGCCGCCGCTACATCGACAATATGGGCGACTTCTTCTTCGACGCCAAGTACATCATGGTGCCGCCGCGTATCGCAGGTGGTGTCGGCCCGTCCGGCAGCATCCTCGGCGTGGGTTACCTGATGTTCACCGTGGGCTACATAAGCAACTGGGGTCATTCCACCACCCGCTACCGTATGCCCGTCAACAGCTGCGTCGATTAAAAACATTCAAGCATTAAAACAAACAAGCAATCAGGCGATCTTACCATGAAGAAAATCATCATATCATTGCTTCTGCTCGTCACCTTCACGGGTGCCAAAGCCCAGATAGGTTCAGACTTCGGCGTCAACATGTTTATGACCATGGGCGGCGGCGTCAGCTGGTGGAACAACGGCGCCGAAGGGTCGCCCACCACCCGCGGCTTTGCCGGTGGCATAGGTGTCGGCAAGTGGATCCTCAGCCCCCTGGCAGCACGCATCAACCTCGACTTCGCTGTAGCCCCCAGCAACCAGGACCAAGTGCACCGCGCCAGCTTCGCATTTGCATCGGCCGAATTCCTGTGGGACTTCAACTCCACCTTCTCGCGCATCAAGAACTGGCGCCTGAACTTCTACCCCATGTTGGGTTTGGGCGTCTCCTATCGTGGCGGCCTTACGGTCGACATGCCCGACGGCACCACCAGAAGCCTCGGCTCCGACCACTCCATCCACTCGCTCCTGGGCTTCAACATGCCCTTCCGTCTTGGCATGGGATGGGATATCTTCCTCGAAGGTAAGGTGTTTATCTTCCCCGAGAACTTCGATGGCGGCGGCGAGTTCCCGCGTATGTGGACGCTCACGGCAGGCTTCACGCACAACTTCACCGAGTCGCCCTACAGCCGCCGCACCGAGCACGAGTCGCGCGGCACCGATGAAGACTGGTTCGTGGGCTTCGGCATAGGTCCCAACTACTCGTCCTTCTCGCTCTTCACCAACCCCCACCACGGCGGATTGGTGATGCTCGGCGTTGCCCCCGAACTGATGTTCGGTCGCAACTTCAGCAATTTCTGGACCATACGTTTCGAGGTCACCGGCCTCACGGCACACGGCATCTACGACACCGTCTCGCAGAAGCCCACATCCGACTACACCTTCAGCATGCTGCATGCCGATGTGATGCTCAACCTGAGCCACCTTATCGACTTCAAGCGCGGTGTGCGCTGGAACTTCATGCCTTATATCGGTGCCGGTCCCGTGTGGCGCTACGACGAGCCCAAGTTCGACCTCGCAGCCGACTTCGGCCTCTTCGTGCGTCGTTACATCAACCAGCACGGCGACTTCTTCGTGGACTTGAAATACATCATGGTTCCGCCGCGTATCGGTGGCAGCGTAGGCCCCAACGGAGGTATCTACAGCGTGGGTATCCCGTCGCTGACCTTCGGCTACATCCACAACTTCGGCCATTCCACCACGCGCTATCGCATGCCTTACAACTGTGCCGACTAAAGGTTGGCCTGTATGAAATAGAAGGAGGTGCCCGCAGGACACCTCCTTCTTGTTTTTAAATCTCGCAGCTCAGCGGGCTTGTCAGCTCGCATCCGCGGTTGCGTGCCAGCCACAGGGCTGCGTACGAGCAGGTGGCCTCCACGCGGCCGCCTCGACGTTCTATCTCCTCCACAGCCCGCCGCACCAGCTCCGAGGCGATGCCCTGTCCGCGCAGACGGTCGTCGACATACGTGTGGTTGATGACATACACGCCGTCGCGCTCGGGAAATGTCACTTCCCCCACCTCCTCGCCGTCCTCGACGGCGGCTATCCGGTTCTTATAGGTGATGTATTCCATTAAATTGAGAATTGAAAGTTGAAATCTTGACTCTTAACCATTAACTCATAATTTGTTAAGCTTATCCAGGACAATCTTTTCCATGATATAGTAGGTGTCAGGCTTGGGGTGGCAGCCGTCGTCGCTGAGCGACTTTGGGAGGCCGTTGTATTCGTCGGCGAGGGCGGAGTGGTAATCCACATAGGCGATGCCGTTGGCTTCGGCATAGGCCTGCAGTCGTTTGTTGATGTCGACGATGATTTGGGCGGCGTCCTTGATATCGGGGTTCCATGCGAAGGAGGCGCAGGGTGGGATAGAGCTGATGAGCGGCACAATGCCGTTGGCGCGCGCCAGCTGGCACATTGCCACGATGTTCTCCACCACCTTGTCGGGCTCCACCCAATAGGCGTTGTGCGCCACGTCGTTGGTGCCGGCCATAATGACCACCGCCTTGGGGTTCAGGTTGACCACGTCGGCTGTGAAGCGCGCAAGCATCTGAGTCGATGTCTGTCCGCCAATGCCTCGGCCGCAGAAGTTATGCTGGCGGAAGAACTCGGGGTGGTAGAGCGCCCAGTATTCCGTGATGGAGTTGCCCATAAACACCACCTCGGGGTACTCGCCGCTGGCGATGATGCGTTCATTGTCGGCCCTGTAGCGTTCAAAGCCACACCAATCTCCCTGTGCGAAGCCTGAAAAAGTCATGATTGTAAAAAGTATGATAAGCGTTGTTTTCTTCATATTATAATATAATGTATCGTCCTGGGTCAAATCCGTTAGTTCTATGTTCTCCATGAGAGACGTACCCCAATTGGTTGGAAAGGATACGCGTGTTGTCAATCTGTGCGGCGATATTTCTATGCGAGTGGCCGTAAATCCAGTAGTCAATGCCTGACTCTGCGATGTAGTTGCCCAATTCCACGGTAAAGGCTCCGTTTATAAGGCTTTCGCAGAACTCAGGAGCGGTGCATAGTCCTGTCGGCACATGATGCGTGAGCACGATTTTGAACTTTGCAATACTCTCCGAGACGGCTTTCTTCACAAACCGCAGGCAGCGCTCATGCTCAAGGTTGAAGGTGTCGGCAGAAAGACGGTGTCCGTTGTATCTGATTCGGTAAAAGTCGCTCACGCCCCTCTCTGTCAGATAAGAGTTTTCGGGTTTGATATAAGCCCAAAGGGTGGAGACAATGATATCGACATCTCCCATATTGACAACTCCATTATAGTAAGCTTGCACGTTTGGACGTATCTGCTTGCAGTAGCCGTCGGGAATGCTGGCGAGATTATAGTGACCGTAGAAATCGTGGTTGCCAAAGCATACAATCACTCGTTGATAGTTTTCCGAAGCCCAATCCCAGAAGGCATATCGCGAATAGGAGTCCTCCTTCGAATCGGGAAGGTCAAGATAGGCGGTGTCACCCGCAACGAGTAATAGGTCGCCCGTCACCTCCAACGGATGCTCCGCAAGATAGGCACGGTTTTCTGGAAATTCCAGGTGCAGGTCGCTGACAAACTGTATTTTCATTTCTCTATTATCTGTGCCATACGTTCAAACGCACGGATGTATAATTTATAGTTCCGACTGTCGGAAACGTCCAGCATGTCATTCAGCAAGGGACTCTCCTCACTCTTTGCCAGTTCTCCTCGTAGCATTTCTGCATAGAAGTGACGGTGCTCATCTGACAGCATTTTTTTTAGGTCGGCAGCCATCCATTCTGCGCCAGCCACAATGACGTCAAACTGCTCTGCATTGGTGTCCACCTCAGGAGGCAATCCGTCGTGTGCCAATGCGTAAGCAACATAGACATTCTGTAACAGAAAAGCCATGTCGGCGGCATCTTTCTTGGTCTTCAACCGTCGGTCGCTCCAGGTGTCCAGTTTGATAAGAAACTGACCGCTGAGCGAAGCCAGCCGGAAAGAGAAATCTCCGTCCACCGTTACTTTGTTTGCCGTCCGCATCACATCTTCGAAACAGCGCACCGACATAACAGGCGATCCCTCTGGCGGCCAAGCCACTTGGTCGTCCTCGGCTATTGCGCCGAACGGCACGATGTCCACCTCGAAGCGGATTTGATTGCTGTGTCCCAGATAGTAGAAACGCTGTTTCTCTTGGGCTTTCTCGAAGTGGTTCTGCAACAAGATGCTTGTCAGCCGCTCGTACTGGTTCCATTCTTTCAGCATTACCGCCACATCCAAATCCATCGTGCGTCGGGGTGCGTTGGTCACATCCAGCAGTCGCAACGCAATGTCGCGGGCCGCAGCTCCCACCACAAACACCTCAGCGCCCAACTGTCTATAGCAGCCAGCCAAAGCCTGCAGTGTCTCAGCCAACAGGTCGTTTTGGAGTTCTTCCGTGTGAATCGTGTATTCCATAGTTTCTTATAGTAGTGGTTTGATGCGTTCAGCAGTTTCGCGACAGCGGTCGTCGTTGGTGGCCAGCAGGTCGGCATACACCACCAGCAGAGGCGTACCTGCTGTTTGCCAGAAACGTTTGTAGACGAATATCTCGCCTTGTGGAGCAGGTATCATACGACCTGTGGCAATCAGAGCGTCGGCATTGTCAGCGGTATAGATGTCCCAGCGTTCTGGTAGAATGTGACCATCCAGCATAGCAGCTGCCGGCTCTCCTCCCCAGTACATTGTTTTGGGCAGATGGATAGATCGCCACTGTTCCCGCACCGCTGGCGAGAGGAAGGTGAAACGGCTGATAAGGAATTTTAGCTTCAGCGTTTCTGCATAGCCATGTGTCCAATGATCAATCAGCGACTGACGTTTGCGAAGCAGTCGTGTTTTGCCATCGTCGACAATAAAGCCACGATCGGTAAGTTCTGTCAGCGTGCTGTGCACCGCTCCTACGGAAACGCCCGCCGCAGAGGCAATTTCGCGGATAGTTTTACCTACATTCACCTTGTTTTGAAGCAGGTAAAAGATTATTTGACTCTCTGCTTTTTGCATACTTTGTTCATTAATTACCTGTTGTTCAAAATTTTTGAACATGCAAATATTTTGAACAAACACGCTGCAAAAATACACAAAATAAATGAACTACGCAAAAAAAGTTACAATTTTTACTTCAAAATATCATCTATGGCCGACGCATTTCTCCTTTCATTAATTTATTATATAGAGCCACACCCTTCACCGTCAAAAGGTATTTCTGCCTTGGATGATTGGGACGGTCGGGGTATTTGCGACGCACGAAATTCTCCTGTAATGCAGGTTCAAGATGGATATCCACAAAGCTCTGTCGGTGCTTGAGTTTTTTGATATCCATCATCTGGCTGATGCTTAATTCATCGTTGCCTATAATCCGCACAAGTTCGATGATGTCCTCGTTGTTTGTATAAAACTTACTATCTGGATTTAAGTTTATTATAGACGAGCTTGTACGGTACTTGTGCGGTGCTTGTTCGGTACTTGTACGGAGCTTGTCATACATCACATATTATTGCAAAGATACACATCTCTTACATGTTTTTGTATTCACCAATATAGCAATCATCAACATATATTATTGTCCCATAGTAACTGTTTATTCCAAACTCAAAATATTTGGCATTTTGTGGGACAGTTATCGTTTCATCAAAAACCAACCATGTGTTTGTTGTATGAGGAAGGTATGCTATTCCGTATCCCCCTCCGCGGAAAACATAATATTCGTCATTTGAAAATATCGAACGCAAGTCTGCAATAGAAATGTTAGTTGATTCCTGATGGCCTGTCCGGAAATAACAATATGTTCGAGCACCATTTGTTTTCCATTGTACAACATAATAGTTGAAGCGTATTCTAATCTTACATCCCGGAGTTACCTTAATCAGTTGGGCAATTCTGGCCGTAACACCAGACTCTGACGATTTCATTTTTGCGGAATATTTGCCTTCGAAGACAATGCTATTATTCCGTGTTACTTTTTTGCAATAGCCATGCGGTAAAAGCCAATTCTCGGGATATTCACAATAATCCATTTCCCATTTCTCCACTCCGTTATTTAAAAGGAGGTTTTCCCCGGAAATGCTATCTATATCATTTGGCATACTGTCTGTTGCAGGTTGGTTTGGTGAAACGGTACCATCATCCCTTGTGCAACCGACAAGCAAAAGGATGATAATTGGAAGATATATGTTAAAAAAACGTTTCATTTCATCATTCAGATATATCGATTTACACATTCACACATTAACGCATTCCCACATTCACATATTGTCGGACAAGCCGACGGCACACCACACGCATTCCTCCTTTTGTTAAATTGGCCGGCCCATTTTACTCTCAATCGGGTCAACAGCTTCGATTCTGGTATAGGATAAATATTCTTTCAAGGGCGACTTCTTTGCATCGCGTTCTTTTAGCAGTTCAATCACTTCATCGATGGAAATCTTTCCTTCAATGTTCCTGCGGGCAAGTTCAAGGAGATAGTCCGAAACCTGTAGCCCATCCACCGCCTGCAAGCCGATGGCAACGCTCCAAGCCTCCGCTCTTTCACGTTGTGCCGGCTCCCCTTGGCGTATATACTCGTCAAAATCTATATATCCGTCCTTATCGTTGCTCATATTCAAATAATAGCTATCCAGATTACAAATTTCACTTTCGGATTGCGCAGTTACTGTTGTATGAACATTGCCATGTATAGGGGCAAATATGTGGTATTGTCAGAATGCTCGATGTTACATGGGCCGAAGACAATGCTGCTTCCAATTTTGTTTTCGAAAGACTCTCTTTTGCAGATTTATATGAGAAAAAATACAACTTTTTGCATGTTTAAATAAAAAAAAATACAACTTTTTGCAAATGCAGAAAGGGTAATTATGTAACTTTTTGCAATAATAAGCCATTGTGAAAAATTGATAATCAGTTCTATTCCCGCATTTTCACTTAGAAATTAGAAGTCAGAAGTAAATATTAGCATTCACGCATTCTCTTTGAACCCTTAACCGTGAACCCTTAACCGAGAACCCTTAACCATACCGCCGACCTCAGTTCAAGCATTTATATTGCATTCTCTTTGAATCATGTGCTGTGGCGTCGGCTCTGCCGACAACCCTTAACCCTTAACCCTTAACCATTAACCATACCGCCGACCTCAGTTTAAGCAATCAATTGTTCAAGATTTACACGTTCACACATTCATTATACATGTTCCGCATTTATTACATATCCTAGTGGCGGGGTGGAAAAAAAGGTCAATCTCTTTTAGCTGAAGAGAGATCTAAGTATTGATTGAAAGTGGTTTTGAAAAATTCATTAAGGTAGGGCAAGGCATTTAGATTGGCTGTTTCTACCAGATGAACTTCTCGATAACTATTTGTAGGATTTGTTTTTAGTTTAATAAGGTCCCCATCTTGATTTTTTTCGGGTTCAAAATAAAAAATATTATCTTTTGAATCTCTTAAATATTCAAAGGGCTTTTTCATCATATAGAATAGCGGGTATAGTAAAGTTGCATATTCAACATCGCTATATTCACGTTTATACGACAAATCTTGAATAATCTCTTTTATAGATAGGCCGCATTCTATCATTAAAATAATGAGATGAAATAATGGCAGTGATGAGGAAACACTCCATCCTTGGCCACACATTTCTATATAATCATTTTTAATTCTATCAGTTGTGTCAAAATTACACAGCCTTGTAATATCTCGTATTGATAAGGAATGAATCTTTTTAAGTAGATTTGACATGTATGGATATAAATCCGGAATGGAAAGTGTATTAGTTAGTTGCTGTATAAAATCTTGTTCCAAGTATGACCGAAAACTGTATCTAAATGGTTCACAAGCAAGAAACTTGCTCATATAGCCAGGATAATTGGCTTCTGTTCCATAGAAATGGTGGAAAATATGCTCTGTCGTTTCATAGTCCATTACAAGGACAATGTTGTCAACCCCAAACTTGTTACATACCTTGTCGGGATTTGATGTGTCGTCGATATGGGCACTCAGCACATTGAGTATTCTAAAAAGATGTTGTGGGTCAAGTCTGTCTAGATCTTCAAAAATCAGCACGGTTTTCTTTGCTTTGTGGTCGGTACCATGATCCTCTTGAATCCATTCGCTGGTCTTCCTAATCAATTCAGTATAACCATCCTTCTCATATAATCCTCCTCTCTGATTTTCAAATGCCTTCAAATACTTGTTGGCAAGGTGTTTCTGGCTTTCGTATGTCTTCTTTGCTTCTAAAAATCGATTGAATATTTTATTGTATAAATCCCCGCCAGGAATGAATGAGAGAAGAAATGATACAACAGAAGATAAGTCCACGAACGACTTGATTGCCTCAAATAGAGCATCTATATCAATATTATCCAGTTCGTTTCTTTCATGCATTTGAAGGATGATATCCCGTTTGATATATTCAAATATATCCTCGTTAGTTGCCACAGAATAGTTTACGGGATATACCGTAAAGAACTCATATTTTTTAGACAGTTTTTTGTCTTTAGTTAATTCGTTTAGAAAATAGGTTTTACCATCTCCAAACTTGGCCGACAAGATGATTCTATCTGAGGAGTTTAAGTATTGAGTAAACTCTTCAATCTTTGGCGAGACATCATATTTATGGTGTTGTAATTTCATTTATTGTCCTTTTCAATAGATGCTTATTATTCAGAATCCTTGTCATCTACCTCAACGGCATTATTAATGTAGTCCTTTAATTCTTCAATATATTTATGGTCAATTCCTGTACATAAATGCTCGTATTCTTTTCGTTTGCCTTTGATGATTTTCATGTCCTCACTATCTTTGCATTCCACATATAGGTGGTGGAATCTTTCAATAATATCATTTATCGCTTGATCTTTTAACGAGGTCGTTTTACACTTTTTCGCGGTCTCTATCCCAAGCATATAAGCATCGAAGTCCTTATGGTTGCCTTGCGAGAAAGAAACAAGATTGGCAGAACTAATAATGCTGTCTAAGATATTCCAAGTATCTTCTGCTAATTGTTTCGTTTCTTTTTCTACCATATTTTTCACCTCGTCTTTCGCTACATAGTGGTTGTAAACCTGCCAGGCAATTAACACCGTCACCGTCCCGATAAGTATTGTGACCATAATCGAGAATGCACTCATGATGGCATTCCCGCTGTCGTATTCTATTTTGCATGACGACCAGAAGGCGATGATACCTATGGTTAAAGCCACAAGGCTAATTAGCACCGCGATAATGGAGATGATTAGATTACCTTTATTTTTCATACTTATTCAGTCAGATTATTTCTTTTAATTCATCTTTAATCTCATCATATTTTTTGTCCATATATCCTATCAGCTTGTAGAAGAGAGACTCTTCGTCCATATGCTCTGTCCAGTCTTTCAGGATGCCGAAACCGGTATTGGCGCATTTCTCAGCCAGGTTGTACACTTCGTCGCGGTCGCAAATGTTATCTATCGCGTCGGGATGGTCTTTCAGTATTTTGTCGTAGTATAGGCAGGAAAGCATCGGTTCCACATTTGTTAGAAACTCGGTGCGGACAATTGACTTACTGGCACCAACAGTCGAAATTGCCGTAGGTTCCTTCCCCTCCATCTCGCACAACGCAATTGCGAAGCAATAGAGATCAGTACGGGAGGCGGCATTTTTGTGGAGCTGGAAATACTTTCTTTTCTCGATATCCTCGATGAAACCATCATCGTAATCCTTTGCAATATTAAGTGTTACTCGTGCCATAGTGATTTATTTGATTATAGTTATACCATCTTCTATCTGCAGCTTGCTGAATGAGGCATACTCTCCTTGCAAGGCTGCAGCAACTTTTTCGTCGTATTCCACCGGTGTGAAAGTTAAAATCACCTGTTTCCCTTTAGCAATCTCGCACAGAGTATTGACAAAGTTCAGTCGGTTGTCCTGATCCACACGTCCTATAGGTGTGTCGATAAATAGTAGCGAGTCGTGCATTGAGACTTTTTGAAGAGCCAGAGTGAATGACAGAGCAAGCAAGGCTCTTTCTGCGGCGCTGCAAGATCCTAGTGTTTGCGAGCCATACTTATCGAGGAGCCGGAAAGTATAATCTTCCAAAATCTCAACCTTGGAGAATGCGTCCTTCTTCCACAACAGCTGACTGAAAGTGTCGAAAGTTTCTTTCTCCATTTCCTGGCGACTTTCTTCAAGAAGTTCAATTCGGATCTCTTTCAGTATGTTGCGACATTTTTTGCAGTATTCTGCTTGACTATTGATTTTTTCAAGCTGTTTGTTCTTTTCAATTAGTGACTTAAGTTTCTTGGCTTGAAGGTAGTATTGGTTATCCAATTCTTTTTTGTGAGCCTCCTCTGCACCTTTCTTTTCAACTATCTCATCACGCTTTTTGCGATACTCCTTTTTGTCCTCGATGGCCTTCGTGATAGCCTCCGTATTAGGAATATTCATTAGATAGGTGTTTAGTTGCTTTTCTTCCTCGAGGTAATCGTTGTATTGTTTACGAAGGCTCTTTTCTTCATCTATTAATGTTTCTCTTCGAGTCTGGTAATGTGATAATTTCTCTAAATACTGACGAAGGATTACTACTGATTTGTTCAATAAAGCGGATGTGTCTGATGACATTTCAAGTTCCTTCCGTAATTTTTGAATAAAAATATACGAATGGTCACTTAAATCTTGATCACATATCATACAATGCTTATGTTGTTCAATAGATTCAAGTAGAAATTTGTCAATACGAGGCGGAAGCTTACCATGCTGATCTTGTTCCTGAATATAAGTGTAGAGGCTTTTGATAGCAGGATATAGAGCAAAGTACTGTACATACTCTCTTGCAAATGCCATCATTTCAGCCTTCTTCTTCTCGATATCAACTTTTAACGATTCTATTAATCCGTCAACTTCTTTAAGCCTTTTTGTTTTTTCAGAAACGTGGACATGGCCACTAATAATATTGTCCAGTGTTGCTATCTCATCATCACAGTTGTGTATCTGGGTTGATAAAGTTTCTATAGTTGCATTTGATGCATCTGTGGCATCCTGTATTTTATCCAGTTCCTTCTGCGCGACGGAGATGTCTTTTTCTGAAGAGTTAGATATTTGGGGATTAAGTACTTCCGAAAGGTATTTTTGAAAAGCCATCGCTGCCTTTTCAAGGATTTTTGCTTGCGTAAGTTCTTCTATGCCGTTCTTGATATTTTCGAATTGTCCTGCCTTGAAATAACTTTCCAAATGTTCTCCGTCGAAGAAAATATATTCATGTATTTCCTCAGGCACATTCTTTCTTACAATAGATAAAGTTTCTTCCTCGGTATCAATGGAGTTCCATTCTCCGTCAATAAAATGCATTATAGAGAACTCCGTATTGACTGGGATAATAGCCTCGTTTGTAACATTAAACTTGCCAACCCTTGTAAAACGAATTTTCTCGGACGCATCATCAGATGAAAAAAGAATGCGAACAGTAGCATCACCTATTGTGTTTCCTCCTTCTGGCATATGTTGACGTAGTTCTTGGACCAATTGATTGTTTAGTATGGCAATAGCAGTATTTTTGTCACCTAAATGCATTTCTGTGTTGTACAAACACCAGGTAATTGCATTAAGCACATTCGTCTTTCCAACGCCATTATTGGCATAAATTATGTGCAAATCATTATCCCCTTTATTATGCGGGAATTTAAATGTCAAATTGCGATACTGACGAAAGTTTTGTATCTCAATATTTTCAATCCTCATAATCCTATATGGTTTTAATGATTTTTTCTATAATTCGCTTCCCTTGACGGCCTTCTTCAATTCCAGAGAGAACACTCTCTATGTTCTTCTGCATAGCGATATCAGATTTCGTCTTTTCTGCTATCTTTTCTCTGATTTTTTTGCTTATTGCCATATTAATCGAGTGAATTTATGATTTTTAACGCATCTATTGAATTGATTGCATTTTCGGCAATCTCTTTGAGTCGAACCAATTCTTTTGCCCTAATCTTTCTCTCTAATGCCGCACTCTCGTTATCCATATTGTGAATAGTATCAACACAAATATCGTATAATCTCGCCGACGTTTTATCCGGACTTTGACGGATAATGCGCCCAACACGTTGGATGTACTCACGAGGGTTTGTACTTGAAGCCATCAAAATTCCTGTATTGGCTGTTGGGATATCAATACCTTCATCCATACATTTGATAGCAACAATAACTTGGTATTCCTTACTCTTAAATTTTGAAATAATATGTTCTCGTTCAGATTTATTTCCATAACGCCCCTCAGGGTGCGTACCTTCCTTTTCTGTTAGTTTGTGAAAAATAATTCCCCTGTTTGCAAGAATTGCAAGTACATTTGTTATCTGTTGTGGTGATACAAATATTATCAGATTTTCAATTCTGCCATTCTTTTCAATCTCATCAAGAATCACCTCGAGCTGAGTGTATTTTGCTGAAGCATTCTTGATTATGTTTGCCCTTCTCTCCATCAGTCTTTCCAGAGACAAGGCAGCTTCAGAATTATTATCCTTCATATTCCACACCTTACTTATCCTTGTCGAAACGTCTTTGTATTCTTGTGTTTCTTCTTCATCAAGAGAAACTTTGGAGATCAGATAGTGGTAATTGACAAGAAAGTGTTTTCCTGTCATAGGATTATACTCTGTGAGCGCATCTTTAATTGAGAATTCAAAGGTTGCATTCCCATAGTAATCTACGAGTTTCGCTGTACCAATATCATCAAACCAGCGACTTGGGGTGGCACTTAGTCCAATTCTATATTTGTAACAAGACAACAGGGCTTGTTGGAATTTTCGTGCTCCGAGCCAATGGGTTTCGTCACCTACAAACAACACCTCAGTTCCGACAGGTAAGTTATTCTGTGTGGCTTGCGTGAATTTGTCAGACGATGCGGTATTGTGAGTTGTGTACAAGCAAATATGGTCTGCCATTCCAGCCCCATTTTTTAATAATAGTTTGACTAATAATTCATCCCATTTTGGAACGGAACCATCAATAACAACACTTTCATCAAAAGATAGATGTTGCGAGTCTATTTCTCCTTTCCACTGTATCGACAATGTATTCTGAGGGGTAGTGACAATTGTTACGAGTCGTTTATTAATTTGGTTTAGGTACTTAATACCGGCAATGGCGGTTCTTGTTTTCCCTGTACCTGTTGCCATCTCAAACAGCAACTTGAAGTCATTGCTCTTCCACTTGTTTAGAGCATCTGCTTGATAGAAGAATAATTTCTTATCGCTTTTAAAGTCAATACTCTTCAAACGGCAAGAACGGTATTTCTTGAGTGAAATACACTCTAAATCAAAGTCCGAGGAATAACGTATTATATCAGACTTTATAGCATTTGGAAGATTATAGACTTTAACGTTCTTACGTTCCCCATTCCATATCTCATCGAATCGTTTCCTGTCTCTTTCAAAATACTCACGTGCATCCGTCCACTCCTTAAACACCTTGAACTCTTCGTCGTTGTTCACCCAGGCAGAAGCGGTCTCATTAATTGAGCCGCTGAAAGACATTTCATTACCGTCAGCATCTTTTAAAACACCAACCTTTTGGTGGAACAAGCCCTTCTCGGATATAGTTTCATTGTCACATATGGTGCCATCTTCATTGAACACTACAGCCAACTTCATTTCAAGCAAGCCAGAAGATAGCATCCACCCAAGAGCCTTCACATGATTCTTCTCAAATTCACTTTCAAGATTATCTAGGTCTATTCCAAAATCAGATAGGCCAAGCGAACTGTCATTTTCTACAATTTTCTTTACAATCTCTATATCTTCTCCATTTAGGCGAGGGCTTGTAATGAGTCTCATCCTACCACCATTGGCTATGAAATCAGCCACACCACGTGCAGCAACAGCCAAAGATGTGGAGGAGAAGAAACCAGCAATTCGGTCATACCGAACCGATGCACCAAGGACCGGTACATAATAATCCTCAATTATATCATCTATGCCAGATTCATAACATGGTTTTATATGTAGATCCTTAAAGTTCATATTCTAACGCATCTTTTACTGTTTGTATGATTGTGTTTACATTAGGGCGTCTTCTGTTTCGTGTTGTCAAAGACAGTATACTTAGTATATCTTCTCTTACCTCGTCTGTGGCTCCTTCCATGAAGTAGTTCTGAATATAGGGGATATAAAGACATAATTTTGGAAGGATTTTCTTCCTCTCAGATTTACTCAACTTAACAAAAAGATTACCTAGCATATTGGTATTAGCTCGACATTTCTTGAACTGACATAATCCTAATTGTGCTGATGTCTTCATATGGTTTTCTCCATATTTTTTGTCTGCAACATCGTTTCTTTTCTCATCACGCATCATATAACCCATTCTGGAGTAATCAACATCAGTTATACCACAGTTCTTCAAAATATAAGGGACGGTATAGTACGCATCCTTGAAATCGCTGAATTGAGAGATATCTTTTTTGTCAATCTTGTTAGGAACAAAACCATCCTTTATTATCTCTAATATCTCTGAACATTTATATTTCTGCAATACCTGAATGAGCAATGATGTTTTCTCTTCCATCTCAAGAAGACTATCATCTGCATGAGTATAGAATGCCTTCAACAAAACACGCTCGTTGAGTTTATTCCCGAGTATGTTATTCCAAAAATCAGTATTCATCACACACTTCTCACCATCCAAAATAATCTCTGTGTCGCGATACCACAAAACAGGATCAATTAATTGTTTGAATGACATATTGAAAAAAGATAAAAAAAGTTTCTTGTGTTCCTTGTACTGATCCAAGAAATCGAGTACTGTTCGCAATGGTGTAGAAATGCCTATCTCATCATAATACCCGTTGTTATAGTCTTCCAAGAATTCGTCGTAGGTTTTTAATCTTGACGGTTTACGTCCTAAAGTGTGTTCTTCCCAGAATGTTTGGTTTTTATAACAGAACTGCCAGAATGAGAGGTTGCGGAAAAATCCTGGTTGATTACACCAACGTGCAATCTGCACATAGATGTTAGGGATAGGAGCCTTTTTATAGTCTTCGTGACGCATAATGTACGGCAGGCATCCATATCTCATCAACACGCTAACACGCATAAAAATCTCCGCAATATCCTGTTGGAACTTCCTATAATCATTCGCCGATTGTTGGAAGCCACAGAAAAGATAAAACTTCGTCTCTTTTTTAGGACAGTAGTGCTTCCATATCTTGAGGGCTTTTACAATGAGCTTGCGGTCAGGCCAATTGTCGAAAGCGAAGATAAAGTCCCCATGATAGTTTGCTTTTGCCAGTTTCTTCGCCATGTCCTCTCCACGCTTACTTTGTGCCAAAAGTCTTTCATCGAGTCCTTGCCTGAATTGGAATGGTCGTTTTGTTGCAATTAGTTCATCCAACAGTTTCTCCCAATGGGGTGAAGCCAAGAAATTATCATCCCACAAGTAAATGTATGGGCGTTTCAACCTTCCTGTTGTCTCATCAACTTCGTTGTCGAGAAAATCGTTTAGATTAGAATAAGGCATTGCCTTTTGTTCCAGCTTGTTTACACAGAAGGGACAACGACGGAAACACCCTCTGGTGAGAAAGCCGATAGAGTACTCTTTGTAGTCTTTGTAATAGGCAGGCGACCTTTTGATGTTTTCCATTATACCGATAAAGTCGTCATAAAGATGGTAATCCGGCATCTGTGTACGCATATTTATTCCGGGCCTACCTGATTTGTTCTTCAAAGTATTCAAAAAAGCATCCCGCTCCAATCTATGCATATCCTCTTCCCGGTAGTCGGCAAAACCATCCTCGATAGAGAAATTAGCATAACTACCGGTACCTCCCATACGTACTTTCCGGGCAAGCTTTTTGTCTTTGAGTAGTGTTGTAAGTACAAGCGGAGGATTGTCTAATGTAAACGTGAATACACATGAAACATAGAAAAAGTCGTATTTCTGCAGCTGTTCAAAGTTAACCTCGTTGGTTATTAGCTCATAGAAACTGGCATTCCCCTTCCCCCCTCGGACAAAACCATTGTCTCTGAGAAAACCAGCAATTTTCAGAAGTGCAAGATTAGGGTGCCGAGTCCCATTGCAAAGCAGGTCGGCATCAACAAGTCCTATCTTGTACTTCTTTTTAACCATATTAGTTATTTGATTATTAAATATTCTACGCTACAGCTACTCTTTCTCATCTAACAGATATTTCGCTTCTTTGTCGAAGTCGGAATCTATTATTTTCAATCTGCAAAGATACACATTATTTCTGAATCAGCAAAAAATAATTATTTCTATATACCGTGATTGTGCTGCCTGACTTCCATCTTCCAGTTCCATTTCCTTAAGCGCTTCGGCAAAATCCTCATGGTGAGCATGCTGCGCATCGAACACCTCTCCATCCGCTCATCCCTCAAATCCTACCGCAAACTCTATAAGCCTCGTAGAATGAGGAACTTGAATGAGTAAACGAAACAAAAAAATCTGACAGTCTGACAATCTGACAATCAAAAAAAAGATACCTGACACCTCTTTATATAATATATAACTAATTAATAATTAATAATATATATAAAGAATAGAGGGTTTGTCACCCCTCAAAAATAGACTGTCAGACTGTCAGACTGTCAGAAACTAACCCATCAAATTCACCTAAAAAAGCAAACAGACAATGAAATACGATATCAGCAAACCATCGGCACCCCCGATGCCAACCCTCGGAAAAGGGACTGAATGTGTCAAATTATTGCTCTCGCAGACCTCAAAAGACATGCACGAACCCCTCGTTCCTATGCTCTTCCCCGTCCTAGGGGCACATATGAGCGGTTCTGAATTTCAATATCCGGACCTCAGTTGGAAGGAACTTTGTGGCCAAATGGCCAACCTCGTGGCCGAAAGTGGGGGTAACAAGGGCCAATTGTCTACTCTCGTAGAGGCCATCTGTCGCGACTTCCGTCAGCACGACGAGGAGGAACTGAAGAAGCTGAAAGAAGTGTCGGAATAGCGGTAGATGCGTTTGCGTCCATCCCAGATGGTATCGTCAAGTTCGAAGTCATATTCCAACTGCATATCGGCGATGTCCTTCTGGGCCGACGTCTACAGCCGCATGGCGGCGGCAAAGAAACTGCATGCCGACGAGGTGTCGAGCACCAACTTCACCTACCTGATGTGCAGATGCAAAGATACAAAAAGTTTCCGATTCGACAGCAGATAATTCCCAAAACACTGTAGGACAGCTTTTACGGCACAAAAACGTTACAGTGTTACAGTGTTACAGTTGTTGTGACGCTATTCTATAGTGTCAAAATTACTCTTTATATTTATATATATCTATATATATAGATATATATAAATATAAAAGTTTATTTTTGGTTATTCGATACCATAAAAATGAACTGTAACACTGTAACACTGTAACACCTGATTGTATACACCACTCAGTGGCAGGCACTTAAAATTTTTTTCAGAAAAAATCGTAGACCGCAATGCCGAGGTTGTACTTTTGCATCGTGATTTCGAACACAAGAGCTCTTTGACATCTTACGCCATAGGATTAACTCCTCATTCCGAATTCCTCACTCCCTGAACTCCTCATTCCGAATTCCGAATTCCTCCCCCCTTCCTCTCACTTTCGAGCGATGTGTTGGAATGCGTTTAATCTAATAAAGGGATGCGGCCCGCAGGGGTGCTGCGTGCCGCATCGTTATGTGTCGGGATGGCGGTTACTTGATCTCGATGCCGCCGAAGTTGCAGTGTCCCTTGAGGTGGAGTGTCTTGGCGCCGTCGGAGGGCTGGGTGCAGCAGTCGCAGTCGACGCCGGCGAAGGCGGTGTCGATGCCGTTGTTGACGCAGACGCCCTTGGGGACACGTATCTCCATGCCGCCAAAGCTGCAGTCGACATTGATGACGGCACCGTCGCGGATGTCGGCATCGCGCAGGTCGAGGCCCGCGAAGCCGAAGCTGACATGCACGTCGGCGCCCTCGAAGGTCTGTCCATCATAGCTGTATTCCTGCTTGCCGAAGGTGACGTCGATCTTGTGCTGCTTGATGCCGTCGAGGACGACGGGCGTGGAGGACTCGCCGTTGTGGCAGTGGCAGCAGCTCTTCTTGTTGTTGAAGAACAGCAGCGACACACCCCACACGACGGCGGCGAGGCAGAGCATATACTTCCAGATGTCGTTCCAGGGGATGATGCCGCGGGCGGCGAGGAGGAGCAAGATGCCGATGCCGAAGCCTATGATGGCGCCGGCCTTGTGGCGGTCGCTGAATATATTGACGAAGCAGGGGACGATGACGAAGAGCGCCCACCATCCTTCGAGGCTGATGCTGATGACGTCGAGGAGCTCCAAGGCCCAGAAGATGCCGAAGGCTACGAGGGCGATGCCGCCGATGATTTTGCTGGTGCGTTTCATAAAGGATTTTTTTGCTTTCAATTAGATTAATTAAAGAGATTGCTGGATTTTTTCCATCATTTGCTTCAGAGCGGGAATGTCAGAAGTGACAACATCCCAAAGTGCTTCGGGGAGTATCCTGTAATAATCATGGACAAGCACATGGCGCATCTTCTCCATCAGCGTCCACGGCACCTCGGGATGGCCTTCCTTGAATTCTTTGGTTAGTTTATAGGATGCCTCTCCAATGATTTGAATATTGTATATGGTGGCATGCATGCGCATGCTGTCGGCCGTCAGTTGCTCGAAGGTGATGCCGTCGGTATACTCTTCGATTTTACCGATAGCAAGCATGATGTGCTCGATACGACTTGGGTCACGCGCTGGCTCTCTCATAGATTAGTTTTTTATCGTGGTTGGCAGTTTCCTCCGCCCAGGGCATCAGGGCACCGTTCTCCACCAAGTCAACATTGCGGTTAAGGATTTTTTCAAGGTCGACGATGATGGCTGCATATTTCAGCAATCCAACTTTTGTATTCTTACGGTCAAACTCGACAAGAATATCCACGTCGCTGTCCTCACGTTGTTCACCACGTGCATAGGAGCCAAAAAGCCAAACTTTCGTCACCGGTTGTGTGGCGAAGTATTCGGCGAGGGCTTGAGATATCTCTTTTGTACTCATTTCAAAATGCAAAAATACAAACTTTTTCTGACATGGCAAAAAATAATTGGCCAGAGAGAACTCTGGCCAATTATTTGTTTTGTTTGGGACGGACGGGTAGGTCCGCTGTCCCATGTTATTTCTGCATGGTGCGGAGCCTCTCCGTGAGCATGGGGACAATCTTGTGGAGGTCGCCCACGATGCCGAGGTCGGCGACTTGGAAGATGGGGGCGAACTTGTCCTTGTTGATGGCGATGATGAGTTCGCTCTCTTCCATGCCGGCGAGGTGCTGGATGGCGCCGCTGATGCCGCAAGCCATATAGAGGGCGGGACGCACGGTCTTACCCGTCTGACCCACCTGACGGTCGGCAGGCATGACGCCGGCGTCGACCATAGCGCGGCTGCTGGAGACTTCGCCGCCGAGCTCTTTGGCCAGAGCCTCGAGCTTGCCGAAGCCGTCCTTGGTGCCGACACCGCGGCCACCGCTGACGAGGATCTTGGCCTCGCTGATGTCGGTGACGGTCTTCTCTTCCTTGACGGTCTTGACGAGTTTCACGCGGGCAATCTTCTTCTCGTCGAAGTTCACCTTGAAGTCGACGACCTCGCCTTTGCGGCTCTTGTCGGCGGCCATTTTCTGCATGACGCCGGGGCGGACGGTGGACATCTGCGGGCGGTTGTTCTTGCAGAGGATGGTGGCCATGAGGTTGCCGCCGAAAGCGGGACGGGTCATGCGGAACTCGTGGGCCTCGTCGTCGGAGATCTCGAGCTTGGTGGCATCGGCGGTGAGGCCGGTGCGGTTGCGTGCGCTGACGCGGGGGCCGAGGTCGCGGCCGATGGTGGTGGCGCCGATGAGCATGATGGAGGGTTTCTCGCTCTCGATGATGGCGGTGATGGCCTCGGTGTAAGGCTCGGTCATATAATCTTTGAGCAGGTCGTGGTCGACAACCATGACGCGGTCGGCACCGTGCTCGATGAGGGTGGGGGCGAGGGCTTTGACGTCCTTGCCGAGGAGCATGGCGACGACTTTCTCGTTGTTGGCGTCGGCGAGCTCGCGGGCCTTGCCGAGGAGCTCAAGAGCCACATTCTGCAGTTTGCCGTTGCGCTGTTCGGCAAACACGTATACGTCTTTATAATCTGACAGATTCATTTTTCTTTCTTTTTCTAGTTTTTCTAGAAGTTCTAGATGCTCTAGATTTTCTAGATTAAATAATGTGTTTCTCTTTGAGCTTGTTTACAATCAGTTCCACGGCCTCTTCGGGGCTCACCTCGAAGGTCTGGCCGGCGGGCTTGAGCTGCTTGGGGAACGACTTGAAGACGCTCGTGGGCGAGCCGGCCTTGCCGATGTGCTCCTCGGGGACGTTGATGCGGTCGGCACCCCAGACCTCGATTTCCTTGTCGAAGGCGGTGACGATGCCGTTGACGGTCATGTAGCGGGGCTGCACGCTGGAGGCCAGGGCGGTGACGACGCAGGGGGCCTGCATCTCGAGAATCTGGTAGCCGTCCTCGAGCTGTTTCTTGATGGTGAAGGTCTTGGTGGCCTCGTCGTACTGGAGGTCTTCCATGTAGGAGACCTGCGGCAGGTCGAGGTGCTCGGCGATCTGGGGACCCACCTGGGCGGTGTCGCCGTCGATGGCCTGACGGCCGGTGATGATGAGGTCGACATCCATGGTGCGCAGGGCGCCGGCGAGGGCGCTGGAGGTGGCGAGGGTATCGGCGCCGCCGAGCTTGCGGTCGGTGAGAAGGATGGCGCGGTCGACACCCATGGCGAGGGCCTCGCGGAGGATGGCCTCGGCCTGAGGCAGACCCATGGTGATGACGGTGACGTGGGCACCGTATTTGTCCTTCAGCTGGAGGGCGTATTCAAGGCCGCCCTTGTCGTCGGGGTTCATGATCGAGGGGACGCCCTCGCGGATGAGCGTACCGGTCACAGGGTTGATCTTCACCTCGGTGGTGTCCGGCACTTGCTTTATGCAAACTACTATGTTCATTCTTTACTTATTTTGGGGTCTAAGAGTCAAAGAGTCTAAGGGTCTAAAAGGGTCTAAGTGTTTTTGAGGTCAATGACTTTTCTTCTTTTCGACTTTTCAACTTTTTGACTTTTTGACTTTTTGACTTATTTAAACAACTTGCCGGCGATGACCATACGCTGGACCTCGGAGGTGCCTTCGTAGATTTCGGTGATTTTGGCGTCGCGCATCATGCGCTCGACGGGGTACTCGCGGGTGTAGCCGTAGCCGCCGTGGAACTGGACGGCCTTGGTGGTCACTTCCATAGCGGTCTCGGCGCTGAAAAGCTTGGCCATAGCGGCATCGGCGGAGTAGGGGATGCCGTGGTCTTTCTTGTAGTGTGCCGAGCGGCAGAGCAGACGGGCGGCCTGGACTTTGGTCTCGAGGTCGGCCATCTGGAACTGGGTGTTCTGGAACTGGCTGATGGAGCGGCCGAACTGCTTACGCTCCTTGGTGTACTTGATGGTCTCGTCCATAGCACCCTGGGCGATGCCGAGGGCCTGGCAGGCGATGCCGATACGACCACCGTCGAGGGTCTTCATGGCGAGGCCGAAGCCCTTGCCGAGCTGACCCAGCTGACGGTCCTTGGGGATGCGGCAATCCTCGAAGATAAGCTCGGTGGTGGCGGAGCCGCGGATACCCATCTTCTTCTCCTTCTTGCCGATGCTGAAGCCGGGGTCGGTCTTTTCGACGATGAAGGCGCTGATGCCCTTGGTGCCGAGGCTCTTGTCGGTCATGGCGATGATGATGAACACGTTGGCGTAGGAGCCGTTGGTGATGAAGATCTTGCTGCCGTTGAGCACCCAGCTGTCACCGTCCTCGACGGCGATGGTCTGCTGGCCGGCGGCGTCGGTACCGGCGTTGGGCTCGGTGAGGCCGAAGGCGCCGATCCACTCGCCGGAGGCGAGCTTGGGCAGGTATTTCATCTTCTGCTCCTCGGTGCCGGCCTCAAGGATGGGGGCGCAGCAGAGGGAGGTGTGGGCTGACAGGATGACGCCCGTGGTGGCGCAGACGCGGCTGAGCTCCTCGACGGCCATGCCGTACATGATATTGGTGCCGCCGGCGCCGCCGTACTGTGTGGGTATGGGGATGCCCATGAGGCCTATCTTGGCCATCTTCTGGACGGTCTCCATGGGGAAACGCTCCTCCTCGTCGACTTCGGCGGCGAGGGGTTTCACTTCCTTCTCTGCAAACTCGCGAATCATCTGCAGGAAGAGTTCTTCTTGTTTGGTGAAGCTAAAATCCATATTTTCTTTTTTGGGTGAATAGTGATTAGTGAATTGTGATTTGAGTGCGTTGGCCCCTTTCTATCCACTTTTCACCATTCACAATTCACTTAATTATTTTACTGCGATAGTCTCAATTTCGACGAGGACGCCCATGGGGAGGCCCTTGACGGCGAAGGCGGCGCGGGCGGGGCAGTCGGTGCTGTAGTACTTGGCGTAGACCTCGTTCATGGGTTTGAAATACTCCATGTCGGCCAGCAGGCAGGTGCTCTTCACCACATCCTGGAAGGTGTAGCCGGCCTCGTCGAGGATGGCCTTGATGTTCTGCATCACCTGTTCGGTCTGGGCGGTAATGCCTTCGGGCACGGTCTTGGTGGCGGGGTTGATAGGAATCTGACCCGAGATGTAGAGGGTGTTGCCGGCCTGGACAGCCTGGCTGTAGGGACCGATGGCCGCAGGGGCGTTGGGGGTGTTGATGATTTTCTTCATGTTATGATGTTTTTAGATTATTCTTCGAGAGTGCAAAGGTACGAATAATTTTTGATATGGACGGAAACATTTATAAAAAAATCGTACCTTTGCACTTGTAAAGGATAATAATGTTGAGTGTAACTGTTTTGATATGATTATATTAGGATTGATGTCGGGCACGTCGCTCGACGGAATAGACCTGGCGCTCTGCGACATCGGCGAGCACGGGTACAGGGTGCTGGCTGCCGAGACGGTGCCATACTATGAAGAATGGAAGCAGCGGCTTGCCACGCTCGAGCATGCATCGGCTTTCGAGTATGCCCTTGCCAACGTGGAGTTGGGACACCACTATGGTAAGGTTATCAACCGGTTCCTGAAAGGGAAGGAGCGGCCCGAGGCCATTGCCTCGCACGGGCACACCATATTCCACCAGCCGATAAATAAGGTTGCGACCGAAGGGAGCAACCGTAATATAGGGGATGATGTCGACAGACGTAACCCCCTATATGGAATGACCACCCAGATAGGCGACGGCGACGCCATAGCCGCCGAGACGGGGCTGCCGGTGGTGTTCAATTTCCGTACCCTCGACGTGGCCCTCGGCGGACAGGGGGCACCGTTGGTGCCCATAGGCGACGAACTGCTGTTTGGCCAGTACGACGCCTGTCTGAACCTCGGCGGCATAGCCAATATATCGTACAGGGAGTACGAGGGAGTGCAGGAGTGCAGGAGGGTGGCGTATGACATCTGTCCGTGCAACATGGCATTGAACCGGCTGGCTGCGATACTGGGATACCCCTACGACAAAGGGGGCATGAATGCGCGTGGGGGACAGGTGCATACCTGTCTGCTGCACGCGCTCGATGCGCTCGACTACTATGCAGTCATTGGGCCCAAGTCGCTCGGCAAGGAGTGGTTTGTGGAGCAGTTCTGGCCTGTGGTGAAGTCGTTTATAGGTGTTGTGCCGTCGCAGTCGAAGGTGCGCGACGCATTGGCCACAGTCTCGGCGCACATAGCCATGCAGATAGGACGTGTGCTGGAGGCGAACAAGATAGGTTCGCTGCTGGTTACCGGCGGCGGCGCATGGAACAGCCACCTGATAGAGCAGATAGGCAATTACAGCCCTACGACCGAGGTTACGGTCCCCGACGAACTAACCGTCAACTATAAAGAGGCCATAATCTTCGCCTACCTGGGTTATCTTCGCCTCAACGAAAGGGTCAATACACTGTCGTCGGTGACAGGGGCAAAATGCGACTCAATAGGGGGAAATATTTCGGGAAAAATGAAAAGTGAAAAGTGAAAAGTGAAAAATAATATCAGGCACAACTGATTGATTGATAGTTTTCAATTTTCAATTTTCAACTTTCAACCTAAAAAAGTTTTGCCATATCGGAAAAAGTTAGTACTTTTGCACCCGCTTTTGAGACGGAGAATGTCCAAAACGATGGCGGGATAGCTCAGCTGGTTAGAGCGCTGGATTCATAACCCGGAGGTCATCAGTTCAAGTCTGATTCCCGCTACAAGAGGCACCACAGAAGTGGTGCTTTTTTTTATTGCTTGTCGCAATAACCATAGCCTTTCTGCGTTAATACTATCACTATGGACGACAAGCATCTTTACAGCAATTTCGAATATGACTCTGCACTGAGTGTGCAGGAAGGCGTCAAGCAGCCCGAGCAGGTGAACAACAGTTATGTGGAGCTGATGCGCGCCAAGCGGCGCCAAGGTCCCTCGACCGAGGAGCTTATCAGCGGCATACTGCATGGCGACCGCATGCTGCTCAGCCGCGCCATCACGCTGGTGGAGAGTTCGCGTTTCGACCACCAGCAGCAGGCACAGCAGGTGATAGAACGCTGCCTGCCCTATAGCGGCAAGAGCATACGTCTCGGTATCACGGGCGTTCCCGGTGCCGGCAAGAGCACCACCATCGAGGCTCTCGGCAAGATGCTCACCGCCCATGGCCACAAAGTGGCTGTGCTGGCCATCGACCCCAGCAGCGAGCGGTCGAAAGGCTCCATCCTCGGCGACAAGACCCGTATGGAAGAGCTCTCGGTCGACCCCAACGCATTCATACGTCCCAGCCCCTCGGCAGGCTCGCTCGGCGGCGTGGCACGCAAGACGCGCGAGATAATCACCCTCTGTGAGGCCGCTGGCTTCGATGTGGTGATAGTGGAGACAGTAGGCGTCGGCCAGAGCGAGGTGGCGGCGCATTCGATGGTCGACTTCTTCCTGCTGCTGCAGCTGGCCAACACCGGCGACGAGTTGCAGGGCATCAAGCGCGGCATCATGGAGATGGCCGACATGATAGCCATCAACAAGTGCGAGCTCGACCGCAACCGCGCCGAGCTGGCCGCCACGCAGTTCCGCAACGCCCTGCACCTCTTCCCCATGCCCGAGAGCGGATGGACGGTGAAGGTGAGTCTCTGTTCGGCATACACCAAAGAAGGGGTCGACGATCTTTGGAACTCGGTGATGGAATATGTCACATTCACAAAGAAAAACGGCTATTTCTATCATAAACGTCAGCAGCAGAATCTGCGTATCATGAGTGAGACGCTTGAGAATGGACTGCGTGAGCGTTTCTACAACGCACCCGGCATGGAGGAACGCATCGAGTCCTTTAAGCAGCAGATCCTTGAGAACAAGATAAGTCCTTACGCAGCGGCAGACCAACTGTTGGAAGTTAAGAGTTAAAAGTTAAGAGTTGGTTTATATTCACGTTCCTTTCTGCCACCGGAAGTGCACGTATTGTGCTTTCTACTCCAAGCCTGTGCGTGGGGCTGACGGTTTTGGCCGGTATGTGGAGGCGTTGTTGGAAGAAATGGAGCGGCGCAAGGGGGAGCAGAGACACCCAATCAGGACCGTCTATTTCGGAGGCGGTACACCGTCGATCTTGCCGGTATTGGAGTTGGCTCGTATTGTCGAAGGGTTGCGACGCTGTTTCGACCTCTCGGCTTTGGTGGAGATGACCATCGAGGCCAACCCCGAGGACCTGTCGCCAGAATATTTGGAAAGTCTGCAACAGCTGGGTTTTAACAGGATAAGCATAGGTGTGCAGAGTTTGGACGACAAGATTCTGCGCCTGCTCAACCGTCGCCATACGGCGCAGCAGGCCATTGAGGCGGTGGATAATGCCCACAAGGCCGGATTTGACAATATCAGCGTCGACTTTATATATGGATTGCCTGGTGATTTCCGGTTCCCAACTTTCAACGTCAAGTCTGTAACCCATGTCTCGGCCTATGCCCTCACCATCGAGCCGGGCACGGCGTTGGCAGTGCAGGTGGAGCAGGGCAGGGTGGTGTTGCCCGACGACGACGAAGTGGTGCGGCAGTATTATACGCTGCATGAAAGGCTCGAAGCCGAGGGGTTCCGTCAGTATGAGGTGAGCAACTATGCCCGTCCGGGATATGAGTCGAAGCACAACAGCCGCTATTGGGACCGCACGCCCTATCTTGGGCTTGGCCCAGGGGCTCACAGTTTCGATGGCAAAAAACGAGTGTGGAACAATCCTGACGGGAGTGTCGGCGAGGAGACTCTCGACGCTGCCGACGCATACAACGAGATGCTGATGACGGCATTGCGCACCGTGCGTGGGTTGCCTGCTACCGAAGTGTCTGGGCGACAAAAAGAACAACTGCAGCCATATCTCGACTGCAGTTGGTTGGTTCTGAAGGATGGTTTCTACTGTCCCACCACCGAGGGGCTGCTGCATGCCGACGGCATGGCGGCCTCGCTTTTCGTATAACTATTGTTCCTCCTCGCTGATGTCGCCATCGTCGGGTGCATATTCCTCGACGGCCGGAGGCTCGGGGAAGATATTGTCCTTGATGATATAGCCTTTGTAGAACTCTTTGATCTGTTGCAGGAAAGCATAGGCTTCGAGCCGAGAACGGAAGTCGCCGACCTTCACCTTGAAGTTAGGCTCGTCGAAGACGATGTATACCTGCACATCGGGGTAGTCGATGTTGAAACGGTCGCGCAGGTCGAAGGCGCTATTCTTGGAGTTCACGCCCGAGAAGGATGCTATCTGTACGCGGTAGCCGGGAATGGTCTTGACCTTGCTGTTGAGTTCCACGTGCTTTTCGACCATGCGAGACACAGCCACGTCGCCCACCACCTTGACTTGTGCTTTCGAGGTGAAAGGTGAAAGGTGAAAGGTGAGAACCAAACAGGCGCAGAAAACTATTTTCAGCAGTCTCCTCATGTGTCTTGACTTCTTAACTACTTTCTCAGTAACTCTTTGATTTAGTAGTTCACGGTGTCGGCCATTACCTCTTTGGGACGCACGGTGAGCACGGGAATTTTGCTTTGGTTGATCATCTGTTGGGCGTAGGTGCCGAGGAACATGCTGGAGAGGCTCGACTCCTGTTCGGTCATTATGGCGATGAGGTCGGCTTTGACGGCATCGGCATATTCAAGGGTGGCGGTGGTTACGTTCTTGCCAGCATCGATCATTTTGGTGATATAAGGCACGCCGTTGGTCGCAAGGTGACGCTGCACGCTCTTGACGTAGTTGTTCACGATGCGGCGAATGTCGGGGGTTGTAGAAGTGTAGAGCCCCAGCAGGTGGATGGTGGAGCCGAAGGCTTTGGCGAACATCATGGCCTCGGCCACTTTCTGGCGGGTGTTGTCGCTGCTGTCGAGAGGCACCACAATCTTCTCGAGTTGTTTGTTGAAATTGAAGTCTTCGCGGACTATGATTACGGGTGCCGGCGAGATTTCGATGGTGTGGAAAGAGTTGCGGCCGAGCATATTCTTCTTCATGCCGCTCATGCCGTGGGTGCCCACGATAAGGAGTTGGGCATTGTCTTCCTTGGCCTGTTTGGCCAGTTCCTCGGGCGGGTTGCCTTCGCGCAGCACATATTCCAGTTGTATGCCGTGCAGCAGGTGGGCGACACCGGCATTGCGGCGCTCTATCTCGGCGCGTATGGGCGTTTCGTCTTCTTTCTTTTCTTTTACGTATACGAGACGGATGTCGCTCTCCAGACGGTTGGCGATGTCAATAGCAAGGTCTACGGCATAGGCCGAACCTGATGAGAAATCGAATCCAACAACTATTCTGCTCATAGTTTGATTACACTTTAGTTTGCGGTGCAAAAATACGAATTTTTTTCCAATACCAAGTTAAAAATATTTAAGTTCCTTTAAATGAGAGCTGTTGTGGCAGCGTAGGGAGGTGGATAGATATGTGGCGCGGTGGCTGTTGGCACTATGTTGCCTCTTTTCTTTCAGTAGAGAGACCACGTGTCATCCTCGCAAGGAAGTAGTGGTTGTGTGTTGTTGATGTGAGGATGATGTGAGGGGGATGGGGCTTTGACCTTGATTAGCAGCTGGTTGCTGGTTGATGTTGTGCCTAATCGTCTTAGAATGTGTATTGTATGTGTTGATAAATAATATTTTTCGCGTGCACAATATTATATTGTTAAAAGCGTTTAAGAAGTTGATGATAAAAGAAAACATAGAGAGCATACGCCAGACGTTGCCGGAAGGTGTTCGCCTGGTTGCTGTGAGCAAGTTGAAACCCGGCGAAGACATCATGGATGCCTATGCCGCCGGTCAGCGTGCCTTCGGCGAGAACTACGCCACAGAGCTGCGCGACAAGGCCGCCGTGCTGCCGAAGGACATCGAGTGGCATTTCATAGGCCACCTGCAGGGCAAACAGTTGAAATACTACATGCCGTTCGTGAGCATGATTCACGGCGTAGACAGCATCGAGCATCTGGAGGAGGTGGAGAAGGCTGCCGCCAAGGTGGGTCGCAGGGTCGATGTGCTGCTGCAGGTGCATGTGGCGCAGGAGGAGACCAAGTTCGGCTTCGCCCCCGACGAACTCCTGGATTTTCACTTTTCACTTTTCACTTTTCACTTTGTCCGCATCTGCGGCGTGATGGGCATGGCCAGCAATACGCCCGACCAGGCCCGCGTGCGAGACGACTTCCGTCGCATCCGTCAGGTTTTCGAGGCGCTCAAGACAGGTGTCTTCGCAGGTAAGGAAGAGTTCAAGGAGGTGTCGATGGGCATGAGTCACGACTACCGGATTGCCGTCGAGGAGGGCAGCACCATGGTGCGCATAGGCAGCAGCATCTTCGGTGCACGCGACTATTCGAAGAAAAAATAAGAACCACAAGATATGAATGCAAAGAATATCAAGCACGAAATTGTCTCCTACCTGCTTATTACGGTGGGTATACTAGTCTACACCTTCGGGTGGGCGGCCTTCATGCTCCCGGCGAAGATTGTAGGCGGCGGTGTCAGCGGTGTCTCGTCGGTGCTGAACATTGCCTTGGGCGTGCCGTTGCCCATCGGTGTTATCAACTTCATCATCAATGGCATATTGCTGGCCGTGGGCTTCAAGGTACTGGGTCCCAAGTTCGGCATCGGCACCATTTTCGGCATTGTGATGTCGTCGCTCTGCTTCATCCTGTGGCAGCAGGTGCTGCATGTGGAGAATCTGTTCGACGTGAGCCAGTTTGGCGATTTCATGTGCGCCATTATCGGTGGCGTGTGCTGCGGCGCAGGTATTGGTCTGACATTTATGATGGGTGGCAACAGCGGCGGCACCGACATCATTGCGCTTATCATCAACAAATACCACAATGTATCGCCCGGCAAGGTAATCATGTACCTCGACATCTTCATCATCGGCAGTTCGTGGTTTGTGAGCCACCGGATAGAGAATGTCATATTCGGCTACATCGTGATGGTGACAATGACCTATGTGCTCGACATGGTGCTCGACGGCAACAAGCAGAGCTATCAGGTGATGGTTTTCTCGCCGAAGAACGACGAGATAGCCGAAACCGTGACCAACGAGGTTGGCCGCGGAGCCACGCTGCTAGACGCCGAGGGATGCTACACCAAGCAGCAGCAGAAGGTACTCCTGATGCTTGTGCATCGCACCGACAAGCCTCGTGTGATGCAGATTATCCACAACATTGACAAGAATGCCTTCATCAGCGTCAGCAAGGCGCAAGGTGTTTACGGCAAGAACTTTGAGAAACTGAAGTTTTGATTAGCAGATAATAATTTCAATTTTCAACTTATGAAACTCATTTCCCCTTCGTTGCTCAGTGCCGACTTCGGCAACCTCCAGCGCGACATAGAAATGTTGAACGCCAGCGAGTGCGACTGGCTGCATGTCGACGTTATGGACGGCCTTTTCGTGCCTAATATCAGCTTTGGTCAGCCCATCGTCAAGCATATAAAGAAGCATGCACAGAAGCCTCTCGACGTGCATCTGATGATCGAGGACCCCGGCCGCTATGTGCAGGACTTCCGTGATTCCGGCGCCGACATATTGACCTTCCATTATGAGGCCTGCCGTCACCACGACCGTGTGCTGCATGCCATCCACGACGCCGGCATGAAGGGTGGGGTGGTGCTGAACCCATCGTCGCCAGTATGTCTGCTCGAGGACATCGTCCAGCTCTGCGACGTGGTGCTGCTCATGAGTGTCAATCCCGGCTTCGGCGGCCAGAAGTTCATAGAGAACACCTACACCAAGGTGCGTCAGCTGCGCGATATGTGCAACCGCAAGAATCCGCAGTGCCTCATCGAAGTCGACGGAGGTGTGAACTTGCAGAACGCACCCATGCTCTTCGAGGCGGGTGCCGATGTCCTGGTGGCTGGCAACGCCGTCTTCAAGAGCGCCGACCCCAAGCAGACCATCCACGACCTTAAGCAATGAACCGTCCGCTGCTCGTTATAGCTCCTGGCAAGGAGAAAGCTATCCTGCGCCGGCATCCGTGGATATTCTCGGGTGCGGTGAAATGTATCGAGGGTGACCCACAGGAGGGCGACCTCGTAGATGTGGTTGACGCCCGCGGCCAGTGGCTGGCCGCCGGACACTATCAGAACGAGAGTATCATCTGCAAGGTGCTAACTTTCGATGCCGACGAGGTTGCATCCCCCATCGAGGAGATTCTTCGCCGACGCATCCACTCGGCCGTGAACTATCGTGTCATACTCGGTTTCTTCGGCGACGAAAGAACCAATGTCTTTCGCCTTGTACATGCCGAAGGCGACTACCTGCCCGGCCTCGTGGCCGACTGGTACAACGGTGTGCTGGTGCTGCAGGCCCATTCGGCAGGTATGCACCGCCTGATGCCTGTGCTGGCAGAGTTGTTTGTGCACGAATTGCAGACGCGCTACCCGCTTAGGTCTGTCTTCGACAAGAGCAGCGCCACCGTCCCTGGTGGCGGTGTGCATGACGGCGTTATATGGGGCGAGGAGATTGCGGAGAATGATGTTTTGGAGAATGGCATAAGGCTGACGGTGAATTTCTACGAAGGGCAGAAGACCGGCTTCTTCATCGACCAGCGTGAAAACCGCGCCCTCGTGCAGCAATTGGCCGACGGTCGACGCCTCCTCAACTGCTTCGGATATACCGGAGGCTTCTCCTTGGCAGCACTGAAGGGAGGTGCCGAATATGTCGAAACCGTGGATATCAGCAAGAAGGCAATCGCTCTTTGTGAGCGCAATGTCGAGCTGAACTTTGGCGCAGAGGTGTCGCATCGTGGCGTCGCTGCCGATGTGCTCGAATACCTGAATACTATCGACAAAGGCGACCATGCACGAAGCTTTGATTTTATCATCCTCGACCCGCCAGCCTTTGCAAAGAACCACCGCTCGCTGCAGCAAGGCCTTAAAGGCTACCGCTCCATCAACCAGCGCGCCATGGAGAAAATTGCTCCCGGTGGCTTGCTGATGACTTTCAGCTGCAGCCAGGCAGTCAGCAAGGAGGATTTTCAGACTATGGTCTTTACCTCGGCCATGAACGCCGGCCGCCGTGTCCGCATCGTGCGCCAGCTGCCCCACGCCATGGACCACCCCGTCTCCATCCACCATCCCGAAGGCGAATACCTCAAGGGTCTGCTCCTACAAGTGGAGTAGTACGATTTACAATTATTTTTCACTTTTCACTTCTCACTTCTCACTTTTTTCGTATCTTTGCACAATCTATATTGTGGACTTTTGTTTCCGCATGTGGATTTATGTTGTTGAATAATAAACAAAAAGACATAATAATATTATGAAAGTCAACCGCAGAAAAGAACTGTTTCCCAACGTCACCGACGAACAGTGGAACGATTGGAAATGGCAGGTGAAGAACCGCATCGAGACCTACGAAGAGCTGAGCAAGTATTTCACCTTCGCTCCCGAAGAGGCCGAGGGTATCAAGAAAGCCCTTGCCAAGTTCCGTATGGCCATCACCCCCTACTATCTGAGTCTCATCGACCCCAATGACCCTTATGATCCCATCCGTCGCCAGGCCATTCCCGCCGGCCCCGAGTGCAACATCGCTCCCGCCGACCTCAACGACCCGCTGCATGAGGACGAGGATTCGCCCGCTCCCGGCCTTACCCACCGTTATCCGGACCGTGTGCTGTTCCTCATCACCGATATGTGCTCCATGTACTGCCGCCACTGCACCCGCCGCCGTTTCGCTGGCCAGAAGGACGACGAGAGCCCCAGTGAGCGCATCGAGAAGTGCCTGGCCTACATCGAGAAGACCCCGCAGGTGCGCGACGTGCTGCTCAGCGGTGGCGACGCCTTGATGGTGAGCGACCAGAAACTGGAGTACATCATCCAGCGCCTGCGCAAGATTCCGCACGTGGAGATCGTCCGCATCGGCAGCCGCACCCCCGTGGTCTGCCCGCAGCGCATCACCCCCGAGCTGTGCGACATGCTGAAGAAATATCATCCCATCTGGCTCAACACGCATTTCAACCACCCCAACGAGTTCACCCCCGAGGCCGAGCAGGCCCTCGCCCGTCTGGCCAACGCCGGTATCCCCTTGGGCAACCAGACCGTGCTGCTGCGCGGCGTGAACGACTGCGTGCACGTGATGAAGAAACTGATGCACGAGTTGGTGCGCAACCGCGTGCGTCCTTACTATATCTACCAGTGCGACCTGAGTATGGGCCTCGAGCACTTCCGCACCCCTGTCAGCAAGGGTATCGAGATTATCGAGAACCTGCGCGGCCACACGAGCGGCTATGCTGTGCCTACCTTCGTGGTCGACGCTCCCGGCGGCGGCGGCAAGACCCCCGTCATGCCCCAGTACGTCATCTCGCAGAGCCCCGACAAGGTCATCCTACGCAACTTCGAGGGTGTCATCACCACCTACACCGAGCCGCGCGAATACCACGAGGAGTGCCACTGCCCGGCTTGCGAAGAGAAACGCCGCGTGGACGAAGGTGTCGCCTCGCTGCTCGAGACCGACCGCATGGCCCTCGAGCCCAGCCACCTGATGCGCCACGAACGCAACAAGAAATAAATGATGAATGAAGAGAGAAGAATGAAGAATGGGCTGGTGCGATGGTTTTGTATCAGCTTATTCTTCATTCTTCATTTTTCTCTCTTCACTTCGGCGTCTGCCCAGATTGCCGGTCTGAACACCCTTTCACTGCTTGACCGCGGCAGCAGTGCCCGCACTGCGGGTCTGGGGTTCGACTATCTGTCGCTCTATGGTGGCGATGTGGCTACAGCTCTCGACAATCCTTCGTTGATTACCACCGACCTGCACAACCAGGCCGCGTTGAGCTATATCAACATGTTCCGAGGCACGAATATGGGATCGCTGGCCTATGCCCGTAAGCTGGGTAAGGTGGGCACACTGGTCTTCGGTTTCCACTTCAACAGCTACGGCCGCTTCGAGGAGTACGACGAGGAGGACAACTACCTGGGCGACTTCTACGCCGCCGACTATGCGTTGAGCGTGGGGTGGGGAATGTGGATTGACAGCAACTTCAGCATCGGCGCCAACTTCAAGCCTGTGCTGTCGCAGTACGAGAGCTATACGGCGCTGGCTGTGGCGTTCGACCTGGCCGGCAGCTACACCAGCAACGACCGCCGCTTTGCATCGACCCTGATGGCACGCAACATTGGGGCGCAGATAATGACCTTCGACGAGACGGTGGAGCATCTGCCTTTCGAGCTGTCGGCGTCGCTAAGCTATAAACTTAAGAATGCACCTTTCCGCATCTTCTTTGCCGCCACCGAGTTGCAGAAGTGGAACCTGCGCTACAATGATGAACTGAACCCCACCAGCCGCACCGACCCCTTCACCGGCGAGGTGACTGAAGAGAGCTGGTTCAAGGGTACCATCGACAACTTGATGCGGCATACGCTGTTCGGCGTCGAGTTGAACCTGGGTACAGCTATCTTTGTCCGTGTAGGCTACAGCTACCGCCAGGCGATGGAGACGGTGGGCGCCGACGCTTTCAATATGAGCGGCTTCTCGTTCGGCATCGGCCTCAAGGGCAAACGCTATGAGTTCAGCTATGCCCGCAGCAACTACCATCTGTCGCAGGCTCCCAACTATTTCACTTTGAGCTATAATTTTTAAGCCATGAGGCTTCAATTTGTTATTTCGAACCAGACCAATCCCTATTGGAATATCGCGGTCGAGAACCATCTGTTGTCGCTGCCCGAGACCGAAGTGGTGACGCTCTACCTGTGGAAGAACCGCCGTACTGTCGTTATAGGACAGAACCAGAATCCATACAGCGAGTGCAACGTGGAGGCTCTGGAGGCTGATGGCGGCTATCTGATGCGTCGCCGCACCGGCGGCGGCGCCGTATACCACGACGACGGCAACATCAACTTCAGCTTCATAGTACCCAAAGCAATGTATGACCAGACACGCCAGTTCTCGGTCATACAGAGGGCTGTGCTCGACTTCGGCATCGTCGCCGAATTGTCGGGGCGTAATGATATCCTCACTGACGGCCGCAAGTTCAGCGGCAACGCCTTCAGCAAGGGCCGCTACCAGGATCTGCACCATGGCACCATCCTCATCAAGGGCAATATGGAAGACTTGCAGCGCTACCTCAAGCCTAAACCGGCAAAACTGCAGAAGCACGGGGTGGCCTCGGTGCGTAGCCGTGTGGTGAATCTGTCCGAATTAAACCCCGAGATTACTTCCGAGAGCATCGTGCCGCACTTGCAGTCGGCGTTCGAGGAGGTGTTTGGCGGAAAGGCTGCCGAGGTCGGTTTCGACGACATCATAGCACAGCCCGCGGTGCAGCGCCTGTATGAAGAATTCGCGTCGCCCGAATGGAAGTACGGCCGCTGGCGCAGCTTCACGGCGCAACGCAGTGCCCAGTTCGAATGGGGTGGGGTGGAGGTGCAACTCACCGTCGACGAGGCCCGCGGCATCATTACCGATGTCCAGATAGCCTCCGACGCTCTCGACCTCGCAGCACTCGAGACTGTGAGGAAAAAACTTACCGGCGCCTCGACAAGCGAAGCGCCGGCAGAGAGTGACAATCCTATAGAAAGGGATATTTACAATTTGCTTTTCAGGTAGGCGGGCAGCTGTTCGATGTTGACGCGCTCCTGCTGCATGGTGTCGCGGTGACGCACGGTGACGGCGTTGTCGGTCAGTGTGTCGTTGTCGACGGTGATGCAGAAAGGAGTGCCGATAGCGTCCTGACGGCGGTAGCGGCGGCCTATGGCGTCTTTCTCGTCGTACTGCACCATCATGTCGGGCATGAGCAGATGCTGTATCTCGCGGGCTTTCTCGGGGAGGCCGTCTTTCTTGACCAGTGGCAGCACTGCGGCCTTGTAGGGTGCCAGCTTGGCAGGCAGCGAGAGCACGGTGCGGGTGCTGCCGTCCTCGAGGGTTTCATCCTTGAGGGCGTGGCTGAAGATGGCTAGGAAGGTGCGGTCGACACCGATGGAGGTCTCGATGACGTATGGCGTATAACTTTCGTTGAGCTCGCTGTCGAAGTACTGCAGCTTCTTGCCGCTGAACTCGCTGTGGCGCGAGAGGTCGAAGTCGGTACGGCTGTGGATACCCTCAAGTTCTTTGAAGCCGAAGGGGAAGCGGAACTCGATGTCGGTGGCGGCATTCGCATAGTGGGCCAGTTTCTCGTGGTCGTGGTAGCGGTAGCAGTCGGCCGGGATGCCGAGGGCGAGGTGCCACTGGAGGCGTTCCTCTTTCCAGTGCTTGAACCATTCGAGCTCGGTTCCGGGACGGACGAAGAACTGCATTTCCATCTGCTCGAACTCGCGCATGCGGAAGATGAACTGACGGGCGACGATTTCGTTGCGGAAGGCTTTGCCTATCTGTGCGATGCCGAAGGGAATCTTCATGCGGCCGCTTTTCTGCACGTTGAGGAAGTTGACGAAGATGCCCTGGGCGGTCTCGGGGCGGAGATAGAGGGTGTCGCTGTCGTCGATGACGGAGCCCATCTTGGTGGCGAACATGAGGTTGAACTGGCGGACGTCGGTCCAGTTGCGGGTGCCGCTGATGGGGCATACTATTTCGAGGTCGAGGATGAGCTGCTTGAGGCCTTCGAGGTCGTTGCGGTTCATGCAGTCGGCATAGCGTTCGTGTATGTCGTCGATCTTCTTCTGGTGTTCGAGGACGCGGGCGTTGGTGGTGACGAACTGCTGGCGGTCGAAGGCGTCGCCGAAGCGCTTGTGGGCTTTCTCGCACTCCTTCTCAATCTTTTCCTCGATTTTGGCGATATGGTCCTCGATGAGGACGTCGGCGCGGTAGCGCTTCTTGCTGTCTTTGTTGTCGATGAGGGGGTCGTTGAAGGCGTCGACATGTCCGCTGGCCTTCCAGATGCGCGGGTGCATGAAGATGGCGGAGTCGAGACCGACGATGTTCTCGTGCATCTGCACCATGGCCTTCCACCAGTACTGTTTTATGTTGTTCTTCAGCTCCACGCCCAGCTGGCCGTAGTCGTATACGGCGGCGAGGCCGTCGTAGATTTCCGAGCTGGGGAAGATGAATCCATATTCCTTGGCGTGAGCCACCACTTTCTTGAAGAAGTCGTCTTGATTTGCCATGATATTATTGCTTGATTGTTTGAATGCTTGATTGTTTGAGTTAGTAAACTCTTTTTATCTAAAAATATTGTGTTGTGGAGTGAATTATTCGTAACGGAGAGCCTGGATGGGGTCGAGGGCGGCGGCTTTGCGGGCGGGATACCAGCCGAAGAAGATGCCGACGAGGGTGCAGACGAGGAAGGAAATGAGGATGGCGGAGGCGTTGAGGACGAAGGGGAGTTGCTCGATGAAGGCGGAGGCGATGGCGTAGATGGCGAGGCCTGAGAGGATTCCCAGGAGGCCGCCGGCGAGGCTGAGGACGACGCTTTCGGAGAGGAATTGAGTGAGGATATTGCTGCGGCGGGCGCCAAGGGCTTTTCGGAGGCCTATCTCGCGAGTGCGTTCGGTGACGGTGACGTACATGATGTTCATGATGCCGACGCCGCCGACGATGAGTGAGATGCCAGCGATGAGTGAGAGTATGAGAACTACGATGTTGAGGACGGAGGAGAGCTGGTCCATGGTTTCGCTCTGCACTTCGATTTCGAAGTCGTCGGGGTCGTCGGGTTGGAGGCCGTGGTGGATGCGGAGGATCTGGCGGACTTCTTCGACGGCGTGGTCATTGTCGGAGGTGGGTGCAGCAGCGATGGATATCTGGTCGATGTCGGTGCGGCCGAGGAGGCGTTTCTGGAGGGTGGTGTAGGGGGTGATGATGAGGTTGTTGAAGTCGAAGTTGAATTGTTTTTCGCGGGGTTGAAGGATGCCGATGACTAGGAGAGGGACGTTGCCGCAGCGGATGGTCTGGCCGAGGGGTTGCTGTCCGTCGGTGAAGAGTTTTTCGGCCACGGTCTGACCGATGAGGCAGACTTTGGCGAGGGAGCGTACGTCGGAGTCGTCGAACATGGAGCCGCGGGCGACGGACATGCCGTTGAGATGGAGGTAGTGTTGGTTGCCGCTGGCAATGGTGGCGCTGTGGCTGTTGTTGCCGAAGACGACTGGGGAGGAGGTGGTGAGGTCGGGGGAGATGAATTTGGCGGAGCGGCAGTTGTCGCGCAGGGCAATGTAGTCGGATTCGTCGATTTGGTGGAGTATGCGCCAGGAGCCGCCGTCGCGGACCCATTTGTCGCGGACGTTGATGACGTTGGTGCCGATGGAGGAGAAGACGTTGTCCATGTAGTGAGTGAGGCTGGAACCTAGGCTCATCATGATGATGACGGAGGAGATGCCGATGATGATGCCTAGCATGGTGAGGAAGGTGCGAGTACGGTTGCGCATGAGTGCGCGGAGTGCGAGACGTATGGTGTCGAGGAAGAGCATTTTTATGGTAAATGATGAATGGGTAATGGTTAATGTTGAATGATGAACGGCGAATTAGACGAATTACTCGAATTAGGGGCTGGAGCCGGTCAATTTTTGTCAAATTATTCTAATTAGAGGTTAGTGGTTGGTGAAATTAAACTGTTTAGTTGCTCGAGGGCGGATATTGGGGTGTTGGAGCGGTCTTCGACGATGTGGCCGTCGCGGAGGCGGATGATGCGAGTGGTGAAGGCCGCGATGTCGGGCTCGTGGGTTACGAAGACTATGGTTTTGCCTTGAGCGTTGAGGCGTTGGAAGATGGACATGATTTCGTAGGAGGTTCGTGTGTCGAGGTTGCCGGTGGCTTCGTCGGCGAGGATTAGGACGGGGTCGGTGGCGAGGGCGCGGGCTATGGCGACGCGCTGCTGTTGTCCGCCGGAGAGCTGTGCGGAGGTGTGTGAGATGCGATTTTCGAGGCCTACGATGCGCAGCGACTCGAGGGCCCTCTGACGCCGTTCGCGAGCGCTGATGTGGCGGTTGTAGAAGAGGGGCAGCTCGACGTTTTCGAGTGCGGTGGTGCGTGGCAGGAGGTTATAGCTCTGGAAGACGAAGCCTATCTTGCGGTTGCGGATGGAGGCGAGTTGGTCGTCGTCCATGAGCTGGACGTCCTCGCCGTCGAGACGGTAGATGCCTGAGGAGGGTGTGTCGAGACAGCCGAGGAGGTTGAGAAGTGTTGACTTGCCGCTGCCGGAGGTGCCCATGATGCTGACGAATTCGCCTGGGGCTATGGAGAAGCTTACGTCGTCGAGAGCATGCACGGTCTCGCTGCCAACTTGGAAGTCGCGATGCAGATGTTCTATGTCGATTATGTTCACCGGTTTTTGGTTTTCAGGATTCAGGTTTCTTCTAGAACATTAATTCTTGGCGTGCGGCGCGCTGGCTTATCACATCGACAAGGCTGCTGACGACGGTGTCGCCTTCGGCCACGCCGCCGGTGGCTATGGCGCTGACTTTGGTGCGGGCGCCGAGTGTCACCTCGACTTGCTGCAGGCGCTTGCCGTTTTTGAGCCAGAGGTAGCTGTGCTCCTCATTGCGGCCGGTGAGGGTGTCGAAGGTGTAGCCTTCGCGAGTCATGGAGGCTATCATGGCGGCGTCGGGGTTTATCTGTGTAGCATAGTAGGGTATCGTCAGACCCTCGGCATGCTGGACGACGATGGTGACGCTGGCGGTCATGCCTGGGAAGAGTTTTTCATCGGGGTTGTGGGCATTGATGATGACGACGTAGGTGACGACGTTGTTGTTGGTCTGCGGCTCCATACGAATCTGCGAGACGGTGCCGTGGAACTGATCGTCGGGGTAGGCGTCGACCTTGAAGTTGACCTCCTGACCGGTGTGCACCTGTCCGATGTCGGCCTCGTCGACGCGGGCCTCGACCTGCATCTCGGTCATGTTCATGGCGATGGTGAAGAGGTTGGGAACGCTGTAGGCGCCCTGCACAGTCTGACCTTCCTCGACCTGCTTGCTGATGATTATGCCGTCGATGGGCGAATAGATCTCGGCGTAGCGCAGCTGGGTGACGGCGTTGTCGTAGTTGGCTTTGGCGGTGATGAGGTGGTTCTTGGCCTGCTCGAGCTGGGCCTCAGCCTGGTCGTATTCCTGCTGTGTGGCGGCCTTGCTGGAGTAAAGAGTCTTGATGCGGTCGAAGTCTTTCTGAGCCAAATCGCGCTGGCTGGTGGCCACGGACATGTTGGCGCGGTTGACGTTGACCTGCTCCTGGAGGAGCGACTTATCGAGTTCGGCCAAGAGGTCGCCTTTCTTCACGCGGCTGTTGTAGTCGACATACAGTTTTTTCACAATGCCGCTCACCTGAGTGCCCACCGTCACCTTGTAGACGGGCTGCACCACACCGGTGGCGGTGACGGTCTGTGTTATCTCGCCCGTGGCGACAACTTCAGTGTCGATCATGTAGCGGCTGCCTTTCTTGCGGCCGAACACCGCCAGCAGCACAACCAAGGCGGCGATGCCTATCAGCACCCATAGCCAGATATGTCTTTTCTTTTTCATAAAATATAATGGTAACCAATCACTAATTACATTTTCCCAGTGAAGATATCGAGTTGTTTTTCGGCAAGGATATAGGAGTATTTGCTTTGCAGGTAGTCGTTGAGGGCTGAGAGGTAGCGGTCTTGTTGTTGGAGGAGCTCGACGGTTGTTACGGCCCCTTCGGCGTACTTTATGACGTAGATGTCGTAGCTGGCCTTATAGGCTTCCATGAGAGCTTCGGAGGCACGGAAGCGGTTCAGAGCCTGCCGCAAGGCGATATAAACATCCTCGATCATCGATGCGATGTCGATTAGGTCCTGTTGGTGCTGCAGTTCGGCTTCCTGTAGGGCTATCTTGCTCTGTTTCAGTTGGGTGTATGAGCTGCCGCTGTTCAGAATCGGTATGTTGACGCCAAGGGTCATGTGGCTGTTGTCTGAGAAGCTGCTCGAGGGCTCGGTGATGGCTGGAAGCCAGCCTCCGCCGTAGCCCGCATTGAGGCTCACGCTGGGGATGAAAGCGCTGCGGGCCATGTCGACGTTAATTTCGGCCAGTTTGACGCCCATCTCGCTTATCTGCCAGTCGGGCATGGTGCGCATGGTCTGCGCCATAACGCTGTCGAAGTCTGGAATGGTGCGGCTGGCGGCGCGCAGCGTGTCGTCCATAGGCATGATGGTGATCAGCGTGTCGCCGGTGTTGTATAGGAGGTCGTTGAGGGTGCTGATATTGTCGCTGATGGTGATGCATGTGTTGTCGATATCGCTCTGAGCCGAGGTGTAGTTGGCTGCCAGCAGCATATAGTCGCTCTCAAGAATGCGGCCCACGTTGTACTTCAGCTCGCCTTCCAGCTGCTGCTGGCGGCTGGTCTTGAGCACTTCCTGTTGGAAAGCCAGCCTCTCGTTGTTCATCATGATGGTGAGGTAGGCTTTCACTATCTGTACGCCGATGCTGTTCTCGGCCTGGCGTACCCGCATCTTGCTCTGTTGGGAGCTGACTTTGCTATGCTGCAGGTTGCGCAGGTTGGCCAGTCCGTTGAACAGGGGGAGGCTGCCATTGATGCCATATTGGGTGTTGCTGCCGGAGCCGCCGGTACTGCTCCAGTCCCAGCCCTGCGATGCAGAAGCACTTATGGTCGGCAGGAAGCGCAGTTTGGCACCGCGCAGGTTGACCTCGGCCGACTCGTGGCCCAGCACTGCAGTGCGCACCGTGAGGTTGTGCTCATAGGCATAGCGCAGGCAGCTGTCGAGGGTCATGCGGACAGTGTCCTGTGCCTGCGCAGAATTGGAAACGGAAAATTGAAGACAGAAAACAAGACTGACGCTCAAAAGTATCGGGATGATTCTCCTCATTGAACAAGAATTTGATTTATAATTCTTAACTCCTAACTCTTCCTCAGCACTATGCGGAAGCAGCTGCCTTGTCCAGGGACGCTGTATTTGAGGTACAGGCGGCCGCGGTGGTATTGGTTCACGATGCGGCGGGCCAGCGGCAGACCAAGGCCCCACCCACGTGTCTTGGTGGTGAAGCCACTGTCGAAGATATGCTTCTGTACCGAGGCCGACATACCGCGACCGGTGTCGCTGATGTCCAGGTATATCTTGCGTGCATCCTGCGAGGCGGTGATGGCTATTGTGCCGTCGCCATCCATAGCATCCACCGCGTTTTTGCAAAGGTTCTCTATGACCCATTGGAAGAGGTGGCTGTTGATAGGGGCTATGAAGTGCTCCCCTTCGGGGAACGCCACGTTGAACTTCACCCTGCGCGGCGTGCGGCTCTGCAGGTAGGCCACTGCGGCGAGGGTCACCTCGTGTACGTCCTCATCTTTCAGTTCGGGCACCGAACCGATCTTCGAGAAGCGATGGGTGATGGTCTCCAGCCGTTGCAGGTCTTTTCCAACCTCGGTGGCATACTCGTCGGTGAACTCTTTGCCGTGCAGGTATTCCACCCATCCCGAGAGCGAGCTGATGGGGGTCCCCAGCTGGTGCGCCGTCTCCTTGGCCAGTCCGGCCCAGATGCGGTTCTGCTCAGCAGTGCGAGCCGTGCGGAACAGGAAATAGCTCACCACAACCAGCACCAAAGCAATGAACATGTAGAACAGTGGCAGCCAACGCAGCGAGCGCAGCAGAGGGGTGGAGGAGTAGTGCACATAAGCTCGCGAGCCGTCAGGCATATTGATGAGTATGGGGTCGTTGTTGAAACGCAGTGTGTGCAGATGCACGCTGTCGGTATTGCCGTAGGCAATGATATTGCGGTGGGTGCTGTCGAAGATGACCACAGGTACCAGCACCGAGTTCTGCGTGATGTCGGTGAGGAAACTCTGCGTAAAGCCATCGAGTACCTCGCGCAGGCGGGTGAAGTATTCCGACTCCTTGTAGTAGAGCGTCATGGGCATACCCCAGATACGGTAGTTGAAAGGCGGGTTCACCGAGTATTCTTCCATCAGGCAACCCTCCAGTTTCTGTCCCGCCAGTTCCTGTGGCACGGTGATGATGGAGTCTTTCGAAGTGGTGATGATGATAGGCGTGCGCGAACTGTCGACGATGTAGTTGACGTATGCGAGGCTGAACTTGAGGTCGGTCGAGAGGTCGGGGTCGTTGAACGACTGCAGTATGTCGGTGTAGAGCCGCATCTTGCGGTGCTCGTCAAGCATGGCCTCTTGGAAGAACTGCGCTGTGGCGGCAGCCATCTGGTTGCGCTGGCCCACGGCGGCGGCCCACAGGCGCACCTTCTCCTCTTCGCCATGCCGTATCTGCTCGGCAATACGCTGCACCTGCCAAAGAGCCACCAGTGCCATCGCCACAGTGACTCCCATGATTATCCATTTCAGCCTAACTTTCATCTCAACTATCAACTTTCAATTTTCCACTCTCATCGTCTTTGCCGGACTTATGCCGCTGATGTAGCGTGCCGGCAGCAGCAGCGCCAGCATGCACACCACCACGGTGCCGAGACTAATGGCTACATAGGTCCAGACGCTTATCTCCACAGGCACATGGGCCATAGAGTAGCTCTCGGGGTCCAGCGACAGCAGGTGCCAACGCCACTGCACATAACTCAGCGCCAACGCCGCGGCGTCGCCTATCAGCACACCCCACACTATCAGTCGTGCCGATTTGATGAGGAATATGCGGCGCACCGAGCGGTTGCAGGCCCCGAGGGCTTTCAGCAGGCCAATGGTGGCGCTCTTCTCGAAAATCATTATCAGAAGGGCCGACACGATGGCTACAGCCGACACAAGGCACATGATGGCCAGTATCAACGTGATGTTGGCTTCCAGGAGGTCGAGCCACGAAAACAGGGCTGGGTTGGCTTGCCGCACGGTGACCATCTGCAGGTCGTAGGGAAGGTGCTCTACAACACGCTCCGCCGTTTCGTCGAGGTGGTCGAAGTCGTCGACCAACAGTTCGTAGCCTCCCACAAGACTGTCGCCCCAGTCGTTGAGACGCTGCACCTGGCGCAGGTCGCCGACAACATAGAGCTCGTCCATCTCGGTGAGGTCGGTATTGTAGAGACCGCAGATGACAAAGGCCCGCGAGCGGTAGCCGTCGCCGTTCCAGAAATAGGTGCGTAGCTTGTCGCCCACGGCGAGACCTAGCTTCGAGGCAATGGTGGTTGACACCAGCACGTCGTTGCTGGCTCTCTCCGAAAGGTCGGGCAGGCGCCCATCTGTAAGGCACGAGGCGTAGAACGTGGTGTCGTAGCCGGCATCGAGGCCTCGGAACATGATGCCGTATATCTGGTCGGCAGTCTTCACCATGCCGCCCTTGTTGGCGTAGCACTGCACATGCCTCACGCCTCGGGTGGCTCGTAGCGACTCCACAAGTCGGCTGTCGTATCCCACCGGTGCGTCGGCGTAGGCCAGCTGGCCGCTGAACGAGCTGACGGTGATATGGCTGCCGAAGCCCACCACCTTGCCGCTGATATCGGCCTGGAAGCCGCGCAGTATGCTCACAGCCATCACCATCACCGTAACGCCGAGGGCAATGCCGGCAACGGCGATGACGGACAGCGGACCGGAAAAACCACCCCCGCGCCGCGGCATAAACCGTTGTGATATGAACCGCTCGAAGGACATTTGTCTCGAAGTCCCGAAGTCTTGAAGTCTTGAAGTCTCGAAGTCTCGAAGATTAGAAAGCCGTTACGATACCCATGAAATCGGCTGCTTTCAGCGAGGCGCCGCCGATGAGGCCGCCGTCGATGTCGGGACAGGCGAAAAGCTCCTTGGCGTTGCCGGGCTTGCAGCTGCCGCCATAGAGGATGCTTATCTCGTCGGTCACCTCTTTGCCGTACTTGGCGGCGAGGAGCGAGCGGATATGGGCGTGAATCTCCTGAGCCTGCTCGGGAGTGGCGGTCTTGCCGGTGCCGATGGCCCACACGGGCTCGTAGGCGATGACAATCTTCTTGATGTTCTCGGTGTCGAGGTGGAACAAGCCTTTCTCCACCTGAGTCTTCACCACGTCGAACTGGCGTCCGGCTTCGCGCTCCTCAAGCACCTCGCCGACACACACTATGGGTTTCAGGTCGTGCTTCAGCAGCTGATCCACCTTGGCGGCAACCAGTTCGTCGGTCTCGCCGTAGTAGGCGCGGCGCTCCGAATGACCCACAATGCACCAGTCGATCTCACAGCTTTCGAGCATCTCGGCACTCACCTCGCCAGTGTAGGCACCCTTGTCCTTGTCGCTCACATTCTGTGCGCCGACCTGGAAATAGCTGTCGTTGGCGTAGTCGCTGGCCATCTCGATATATGGGAACGGCGGGCACACCACAACCTGCTCGTCGCGGGGCAGTTCCACTTTCTCAAGTTCGCTCATCAGTTCGTCGAGCAATTCATCGGCTTCGTTGAAGGTGAGGTTCATCTTCCAGTTGCCGGCAACAATGTGTTTTCTCATATCGGTAGTAGTTTTTAATTATTATTCTTCTTGTTATAACGATAGCACCTTGGTTTTATTATGTTACATCGCCAATCTTTATTACAACCGCCCCATTCGCAGGTCGATGGCTTTGCAGATACGACGGTTGGTGTCGGGTATTTCCTCGCTGCCGTCGACGGTCACCAACAGGCCGCTGACGCGGTAGTAGTCGAGCACGGGCTGAGTCTGCTGGTCGTAGAGGTCTATGCGGTGGCGGATCACCTCCTCCGTGTCGTCTGCACGGCCGCTGATGGCAGCGCGCTCGTGTATGCGGCGCACCAGCTCGTCGCGCGGCACCTCGATGGCCACCACCAGGTCTATGCGGCGCTTCAGCCGTGTGAAGAGGAATTCGAGCGTCTGTGCCTGCTGCACAGTGCGAGGGAAGCCGTCGATGATGCAGCCTTCTGGACGGTGCTGCTCGCCACGTATCTCCTTGTCCCAGGGGTCCTGCTCGTTGAGGGGGTCTGGATGGGTGGTGCGGTACTGCAGGGCACGGGAGAGCAACGGCACCACGATGTCGTCGCCTACGAGGTCACCGCGGTTCATGATGGCTTTGGCGCGGAGGCCCATGGAAGTCTCGAGTTTCACTTCCTGGCGCAACAAGTCGCCGGTGGAGATGTGCAGGAAATCATATTTCTCGGCAAGCAGCTGTGCTTGAGTACCTTTGCCGGCCCCCGGAGGACCAAAGATGACAATATTTATCATTGTTGTCGGTGTTTTGTTTTTCGTGCTGCAAAGATACGAATATTTTCCAACAGTGAGGAAATTAATTTTGCCAGTTCGTAAAAACTTCGTATTTTTGCATCGCATTTTATTATATATATGATATAGAATATTATGAACGATATGAAACAAAAAGTAATCCTTCTCGTTGTCGGTATAGTGATGGCATCTGTAATGCCGGTAAATGCGCAGAATTACGACTTCTCCGCAGTTGCCCCCTCCGGCCAGACGCTGTACTATAAAATCAACGGCAGCAACGCCACTGTTACCTATCCAGGCCGCTCGGGTTCCTCAGAGGCTTGGGATGGATATACAAAACCTACAGGTACTTTGACTATTCCCAGTAGTGTAATTTATAATGGCAATACATTTAACGTCACTTCAATTGACGGTTACGCCTTTTACTGGTGTGATGGACTTACATCTGCATCTATCCCATCCAGTGTTACATCCATTGGCAGATATGCCTTTTACTATTGCGAAAGAATGACGGCCGTAAACATACCTGACGGCGTAACAACAATTAATGATTATTGTTTTAGTTATTGTCGCCGTCTAACTTCCATCACCATTCCTTTATCGGTAACGTCTATTAAATACGAAGCATTCTATTATTGCACTGGAGTGGCTTCAATCACTGTTCCGGATGGTGTAACCAGCATTGGCTCAAACGCATTCTATAATGTGCGAAACATTAATTATAACGGTAGTGCCACTGGTAGTCCATGGGGAGCTATCTCTGTAAATGGAGTAAGGATCGTTAACTATGATTTTGCTGAAGTTGCTCCTTCTGGACAGACTCTATACTGCAAGATAAATGGCAACAATGTCATTGTTACATATCCAGGGCCTTCTGACTTTCAAGCCTGGAATGGATATACAAAACCTACAGGAGCTTTGACAATTCCCAGCAGTGTAACATACAATTACATTACATATAACGTTACCACAGTTGACAATTTCGCCTTTTACAACTGCGATAGACTTACATCAGTATCAATCCCCTCTAGTGTCACATCCATCGGTGAATACGCCTTTCACGGCTGCTCATATCTTACGGCAGTAAACATACCCGACGGTGTAACAACAATTAATCAGTCTTGTTTCGGCCAATGTGTCAGACTATCATCTATCATCATTCCCTCGTCAGTAACTTCAATTAAATATATAGCATTTTATCGATGCACAGGCGTGTCATCAATCACCGTTCCCGATGGAGTCACAAGTATTGGCTTAAGTGCATTCTACAATGTAAGAAATATTGACTACAACGGAAGTGCCACAGGCCGTCCGTGGGGGGCATTATCCGTTAACGGCGTACAAATTATCAATTATGATTTCGCTGAAGATGCTCCTACTGGGCAGACCCTTTACTACAAAATAAATGGCAACAACGCCACTGTCACATATCCAGGACCGTCTGGCACTCAAAACTGGGTGGGATATACAAAACCTACAGGCGCTTTGACCATTCCCAGTAGTGTAACTAACAATGGCAATACATATAACGTCACTTCAATCGACAGTTACACTTTTTACTTGTGTGATGGACTTACATCAGCATCTATACCATCCAGTGTCACATCCATCGGCGGCCAAGCATTTTACGATTGTTCAAAACTTACAGCCGTAAATATACCTGACGGTGTAACAACAATTAATGATGATTGTTTCCACAATTGCCGCAATTTAACATCTATCACCATTCCCTCATCGGTTACATCTATTAATTCCTACGCATTCTCTTACTGCACTAGACTTCAGAAAATAAATATCCGATCAGATAACCCTCCATCAATAGGTTCTAGTGCGTTCAACAATGTTCCAACCGACATACCTGTTTATGTGCCCTGCGGCAGAAGTAGTGTATACAGCGCATCATCCGGCTGGAGCCGATTCTCAAACATCACCGAACGGCCAGACTATTCTGTCACAGCCCTGTCGACCGATAACACAATGGGCACCGCCACCGTTCAAAGCCAACCTACTTGCCAGTCAGCCACAGCCACGGTTTTGGCCACCGCCAACTGCGGCTACCAGTTTATGCAGTGGAGCGATGGCAACACCGACAACCCACGCTCTGTCACCGTCACCTCCGACACTACTTTCACCGCCGAGTTTGATGCACTGCCCGCAGTAAACTACGCAGTGACTCCCAGCGGACATACATTGTACTACAATATTGAGAACGGCGAGGCGCAGGTGACATTTGAGAATGCCACCAGTCCCCGATACACCGACCTGACTGGCGATTTAATTATCCCCGACAGTGTCACCCTCAACTGCGTGAAATATGCAGTCACCTCGATTGGCGACTCCGCTTTCTATGGCTGCGCCAACATGACGTCTGTTTCCATCCCCAATTCCGTGACGGTAATAGGAATCCAAACTTTCTCTTATTGCACAGGGTTGTCGGCAGTAACAATTCCCGAATCGGTGACTCATATTGGTAGCAGCGCATTTGGCCATTGTAGCAACATTACAGCGGTTACATTTAACGCTGTTAATTGCACTACAATGGGTGGCTATAATTTGGTTGCCTTTTTCTATTGCTCAAATCTCTCCTCACTTACCATTGGCGATAATGTACAGATAATACCCGATTATGCTTTTAAGTCCCATAATCACTTGACTGGTCCGCTTGTAATTCCAAACTCCGTGACAAAAATTGGTCGCGAAGCTTTTTCTGGCCAGACCGGCCTAACCTCGCTCACTTTAGGAAACTCTGTGGGTGAGATAGGTGAATTGGCTTTCTATGGTTGTACTGGATTAACGTCGTTGACCCTTTCTGAGTCTGTGACTAACTTTGGAAACCGTGTGTTCGGGAATTGCAGAGGTCTCACTTCGGTAGTCATCCCTAACTCCGTCACCTCGATTAGTGATTATTTATTTTCAGAATGCAGTAGTCTAACATCGGTGACCATTCCTAACTCTGTCACCTCAATTGGCTACGGGGCGTTCTTGAATTGCATTAGCCTCCATACGGTGACTATTCCAAGCTCCGTCAATGTGATTGGCGGATCTGCGTTTGGTGGTTGCACTGGCCTCACAGAGATTACATGCCTTGCGTCAACGGCACCAACTTTGGGTGTTTATTCAAATGCGTTTTCTGACGTTACAAATACCATTCCTGTAAACATTCCTTGTGGCAGTCTGGCATCGTACCAGTCTGGTTGGAGCTATTTCTCGAACTTTGTTGAACCAGCAAATCCATACACAATTAACGTGCTTAGTGCCAACAACACTTACGGCACCGCCACAATGACCACAGTCCCCACTTGTAGCAACAACACTGCCGTGATATCCGCCACCGCCAACGACTGCTACCAGTTCACGCAATGGAACGACGGCAACACCGATAACCCGAGGACTGTCACTGTCACCTCCGACACTGCTTTCATCGCCTATTTTGAGGCTGCAACAATCACGGAGTTCGACGCTGTCGCTGCCAGTGGCCAATCTCTGCACTACACCGTCAATGCCGACGGCACCAGCGTCACCATCACCGGCCATGAAGCAAATATCAGCGGCGACCTCATCATCCCTGCAACGGTCACTTACTGCAATAATACCTACGATGTCACCCGCATCGGAGATTGGGCATTTGGTAGCGATTTGCTGAACTCGGTGACCATCCCGACGTCGGTAACCTATTTTGGCTCGTATGCATTCTACAACTGCTCCAACTTGGCTAGGACATACTATACCGGCACCATAGCGCAATGGTGCGAGATTGATATCGAATGGTGGGGAAATCCCATCTCAATTTCGTATAACTTGTATATTGACGGAGAGGTGGTCCGCGACTTGGTGATTCCGGAGGGTGTTACGAGGATAAAGACGCGTGCCTTTGAATGGCTGTACACTCTCAACACCCTCACTCTCCCCAGCACAATCACCACCATTGGTGTCATTGCCTTCCACAACTGTCCGTCTCTATCTTCCGTCACCTGCAACGCCACGGTGCCTCCGGCAATGGAAGGCGGCGTGTTCCAGTTGGACGACACCAATATCCCCGTTTATGTCCCCTGCGGCAGTGTGGCAGTCTACCGGGCCGCCAACGAGTGGAGCGCATTCCCCAATATCCAGGAACAGTCCGGTTGTTCGCTCACGGTGACCGTGACTGCCAACGATGCCACGAAGGGTAACGTCACCGGAGGCGGTACCTACAGCAATGGCGAGACGGCCACGCTGACGGCGACGCCTAATAGCGGCTACCGTTTCCTGCGGTGGAACGACAACATAACCGACAACCCGCGCCAGGTGGTGGTGACACAGGACACCTCATTCACCGCCATATTCGACGTGCTGACGGTGGAGAACTACGAGATCCGCACCTGCACGGGCCAGACGCTGCTGTTCGAAGTGGAGAACGGCAACCACACGGCCAGGGTGATCGGCTATGTGGGACAGTGCACGGGCAGCCTGACAGTGCCGGCATGGTTCTCGGTCGACGGCGAACGCTACGAGGTTACGGCCATCGGACCTCGCGCCTTCGAGAACTGCACCGGCCTGGTGTCGGTGATACTGCCCAGAAGCATCACCCTCGTCGACACCGAAGCCTTCAAAGGTTGCTCGGCATTGGTGACGGTGGATATGAAGTGAATAGTGGATGGTGATTGGTGGATAGTTTTTTTGTACGGCACAATAAAAGACGATGATGTGCGTTAAAATGTCTATATAGTTTAAAAACAAATACACTCTCTATTATGAAAAGCATAGCAATACTCACCGGCGGCGGTCCCGCCCCTGGAATGAACACCGTGGTGGCCTCTGTGGCCAAGACTTTCCTCCGCGACGGCTACCGCGTCATCGGTCTGCACGGCGGCTACAGCGCCCTCTTCACCGACAAGCCCCGCATGCAGGACCTCGACTTCCTCACCGCCGACGAAATATTCAACAAGGGCGGCAGTATCCTCAAGATGAGTCGCTTCAAACCCACCCCAGAAGATTTCGAGCAGCGATTCAACCTCGAACTCTTCACCAAGAACGAGATCAAGCTCCTCGTCACCGTGGGTGGCGACGACACCGCCTCCACCGCCAACCGCATCGCCAAGTTCCTTGCCGACAAGCACTATCCGATAGCCAACATCCATGTGCCGAAGACCATCGACAACGACCTGCCGCTGCCCTACAGCAGCCCCACCTTCGGCTACAACAGCGCCAAAGCCCAGGGCTGCGTGCTGGCCACCGCCGTCATGGAGGATGCCCGCACCAGCGAGAACTGGTTCGTGGTCTCCGCCATGGGCCGCTCCGCCGGCCACCTCGCCCTCGGCATCGCCGGCGCCTGCCACTACCCCATGGTCATCATCCCCGAGTTCTTCAACAAGACCGAGATCACCGTCGACAAGATCATCAACATGGTGGTCAGCTGCATCGTCAAGCGCAAACTCATGGGCATCAACTATGGCGCCGCCATGATCAGCGAAGGCGTCTTCCACAGCCTCAGCGACGAGGAAATCAAAAACAGCGGCATCCACTTCAGCTACGACGAACACGGCCACCCCGAACTAGGCAAGGTGTCGAAAGCCCATATCTTTAACGATCTGCTCGAGCGTAAAGTGAAGGAACTCGGCCTCAAGGTGAAGAGCCGCCCCGTCGAGATTGGCTACGAGATTCGCTGCCACACGCCAATCGCCTTCGACCTCACCTACTGCTCGCTGATGGGCATGGGTGTGCACACCCTCTTCAACCAGGGCTGCACCGGCTGCATGGTCTATGTCGACCAGCAGGGTGCTGTGTCGCCGCTCTACCTCAAAGACCTCCAAGACCCCGCCACCGGCAAAATCCCGCCGCGCCTCGTCAACGTCAACTCCAACAAGGTGCAGTCCTACGTCAACGACATCATGGACTACATCACCCCTGCCGACTACGAGGCCGCCAAGAAATACCTGCCCAACCCCGAGATGTATGACTTCAAACGCATCCTCAACTGGTAACATTAAACTAAAAGGTAAAAACTAAAAACTAAAAGGTTATGCGTGAATACCGTAATATGTTTCGATTCAGCTTCTTTTTAGTTTTTAGTTTTTACTTTTTACTTTCTTCGACTGCCTACGGCCAGTCGAAGGCGCAGCTGGAAAAAGACAAGGCCCGCGTGGAGCAGGAAATCAAGAAGCTCAACGGAGACTTGTCTAAGGCCAAGAAAAACAGCCGCAATACCCAGCAGCAACTCCAACTGCTCGACAAGAAGATTACCCAGCGCACCAAGCTCATCAACACCATCAACGGTGAGCTGAACCTGCTGGGCATCCAGATGGAACGCACGCAGGACAGCATCAACCTCATGCGCACGCAGGTCGATAGCCTCAAGCAGGAGTACGCCAAAGTGGTGCGCACCCTCTACGGCGAACGCGGCAACCTCGACCGTATGGTCCTGCTGCTCGACACCAAGAGCTACAACACCTCCTATCTGCGCACCAAATACTTCAGCGACTACAGCCGCTATCGCCGCCGTCAGGCCGGAGTCATTAAGCTGAAGGAGGAGGAGCTCCACGACGCCGGTGTCCAGCTCGCTGCCCAGCAGCGCCAGACAACAACCCTCCTGGCGCAGGAAAAGAAGCACAAAGACGAACTCGCACGCGAACAGCGCGAACGCCAGCAGAACCTCAAGAAGAGCAAACAGCAGGAAAAAGACCTCCAGGCTCAGATCAACAAGAAAGAAAAACAAAAACGACAACTGCAGCAGCAGATACAGAAAATCATCAACGAGGAGATAGCAAAAGCCCGCAAAGCCAAGAATACCGGCACCTCGAGCGCTTCGTCGTCAGCGGCTGGCAATGCCGATGTGGCGCTCAGCAACGACTTCGCCTCCAACCGCGGCAAGCTCCCCTGGCCCGTCACCTACACCAAGGTGCTGCGCGAATATGGCCGCTACACACACTCCAGCGGCGGACAGAACATGAACAACGGCATCGACCTCCAGTGCAAGAGCGGCTCCTCGGTGCAGGCAGTCTTCAACGGCACCGTCACACGCCTCTTCATCTGCCCCAACGGCACCAAAGGCCTCATCATCCGCCACGGTAACTACATGTCCGTCTACACCAACCTGGCCACCGTCACCGTCAACGAAGGCGCCAAAGTCTCCACTCGCCAGAACCTGGGCACCGTCTACACCAATTCCGACGGCACTGCCGAATTCTCCTTCCAACTCTGGAACGGCACCTCCTCCCAAAACCCCCGCCAATGGCTGAGATAGGATATCGAGACAACAAGACCTCAAATCCTGTCGGCTTGGCCGACAAGTCTCGAAGACTCGAAGTCTCGAAGACTCGAAGTCTTGTTGTCTTCATCTCCGACGCACACCTCGGCAGTGGCAGCGACTCGCTCCAGCGCGAACGCGAACTCTGCCGCTTCCTCGACAGCATCAAGGGCCACTGCTCCCAGCTCTTCCTGCTCGGCGACATGTTCGACTTCTGGTTCTCCTATCGCTACACCGTGCCGCGCGGCCACACACGACTCCTCGGCAAACTGGCCGAAATGGCCGACGGTGGCACTAAGCTCCACTTCTTTATCGGCAACCACGACATGTGGCTTTTCGACTATCTGGAAAAGGAAATGGGCGCTGTCATGCACAACGACCCCGAGGTAATCGTCATCGACGGAAAACACTTCCTCATTGGCCACGGCGACGGACAAGGCCACCTCGACCACAACTACGACATCCTGCGCCGCATCTTCCGCTCCCGCATCAACCAGCGCCTCTTCGCTCTCCTGCCACCCTCATGGACATTCCCCTTCGCTCGCCGCTGGAGCGACAGCAACAAACTCAAGCACGCCCGCAAAGACACCCTGCGCTACCTCGGCGACGACCGCGAGGGCATCGTCATCTACTGCAAGCAGCGCCTCCAAAAAGAACACCTCGACTACTGCATCTTCGGCCACCGCCACACACCACTACTCCGCCATCTGGGTGCCGCCCTCTATGTCAACACCGGCGACTGGCTCCTCAACCGCAACTACGCCGTCTACAACCCCCAAGACCATTCCCTTAAACTCTATGACCTTCAGAAAGGCGAGATCACAGGATGTTGACGCCATCATCACACTCGTCCAGCACCGCATCGACTGGATGAACTACGTCGGCCTTCACCAATGGAACGAAACCGACTACTTCGGCCGCTACCCCCGTGCCTACTGGGAGCGGAACATCTCCCGCTTCCTTGTCGGCGAACAGGAGGGCAGGGTAGTGGTGGCCATAGCACTCTACACCGAAGATGTCCGTTGGTCTCGCGACGGCCATTACACCGGCACCGCCTCCGGCACCGCCTACTACCTTCACCACCTGGTCACCGACCCAGCCTGCAAAGGCGCCGGTAAAAAAATGATGCTCCATGTCGAACAATACGCCATAGAACATCATGTCTCCTTGCTTCGTCTCGACTCCGCTGTCGGCAACCTCCCCCTCGAAAAATACTACACCGCTTTAGGATACCTCCCCTGCGGCACCTGCCACCACCAACTCTACCACGGTGTGCTCCGCGAAAAAGCGCTGCATTGATTTCTGCTTAATGCTTTCATTCATCATTCATCATTCATCATTCATCATTAATAGGGCACAAGTTTGCTGTGCATCCTCTCGACAGTCGTTTGAAACTGCTTTGTGTGCGGGTTGTCGGGATAGCGTTGCAACAAGCCTTCGAGGACCATGTCATAATAATATAAACTCGCCGAATCTGCCGGTGATATGATGGGCAGGGTGTTGAACGATTTGTATAGCGCTATCATGGTGGCTAGCGAGCCCATGTTCTCCTCGATAAAGGAGCAGATATATTCCTGCTGCAGATCACGTTCCGCACGGTATATGGAGTCCGTGATGTGTCGTTTCGCAGCCACTGTCTTCTCGTCTACAACTCCTTGGGCCAACAACTGGCTGTAGCGCCGTGCAGTGTCGACAAGGTCGGTAATTACGGCAGCGCCGTCGTTCGAAAGCTGCTGCAGCTGCCACAATAACTGACTCTCTGGCGAACCATCGACGGTATAGGTGACGGAAAGGTTGTTCCAGTCGCCTTTAACTTTCAGCTTCTCGCCGTAGTCGGGAAGCAGTACTGCATAGTTGTCTTCGGCTGTATGCAGTGCATAGAGGCTCCGATACGGCATCTTGTATTTGTAGCTGAAAGCCCCTTTGTCGTCTACAGGGATGCTGTCGATGAACAGTGGCCCCTCAGGGGCTATCTCTTCGAGCCACAAAGTATGCCCGACTCCGTTCTCAAGCGTCCCGCTCATGGTGAATGTATCGTTTTTGCAACCCGCAAACAACAGTGCTATAAATACAAAGTAAAATATTTTTCTCATATCTTCTGACTATAACATATAGTTTATAAGGCATAGCGCCGCCATCGACTCAACAACTACCGCGGCGCGCTCGATATGGTATCGGTCGTGACGCCCGCCGAGGTTCACGGCTTCCAGATGCCCGTCTTCGTGTAGGCATTCGATGGCCTGGGGAATAGTCACCACAGGGTGGAATGCCACCCTGAATTCTATCGGCATCCCGTTGCTGATGCCGCCCTGTATGCCGCCGCAATGGTTCGTCTGCGTCGTGCCGTCGGCGTTCCAACGGTCTATGTACTCGCTGCCCTTCATCTCCGCTGCAGCAAAGCCTGAGCCCATCTCGAAACCTATGGCCGACGGTATGCTCATCATCGCCGATGCCAGTGCAGCGTTGAGTTTGTCGAAGATGGGCTCTCCCACGCCGGCGGGAATTCCGGAGATACGGCAGGCAACGGTGCCACCAACGGTGTCGTCATCCACCATCTGACCGCCAACAGCAGTACAGTGAATGCCGACTTCCGGCATTAGTTGCAGCGCTATGGTGCCTGCAACAACCCTGGCCAGCGTTTCGCGTGCCGATGCACGTCCGCCGCCGCGGTGGTCGCGGATACCATACTTCATATAGTAGGTGTAGTCTGCATGTCCTGGACGAAACAGATGCTCTATTGCGACATAGTCCTCAGGACGCGTGTTGGTGTTGCGCACAAGAAATGCTATCGGCGTGCCCAATGTGATACCCTCCTTCAACCCGGACAGCCACTCTATCTCGTCATCCTCAATACGAGGAGCACCAGTGCGGCGCCTCTTCAGCGCTTCCTTTATGGACTCGAAATCTATCGCCACTCCTGCCGGACAGCCATCAATAACAGCACCTACGGCGGGTCCGTGGGACTCGCCGTAGGTAGTTATACGGAATTTTGTGCCGTAGGTATTACTCATTTACTTTGGATTGATTTCGAGCAACTCCACCTCAAACACCAATGTCGAACCTGGCGGGATGCTGCCAGCCGGCTGCTCGCCGTAGCCAAGGTTGTATGGAATGTACAGCATGTACTTCGATCCTTCGTCCATAAGCTGCAGGCCTTCAGTCCAGCCGGGAATTACCTGGTTCAGCATGAAAGTGATAGGCTCGCCGCGGTCTACACTGCTGTCGAACGTCGTGCCGTCAATCAACTTCCCCGTGTAGTGCACCTTCACGCGGTCCGTGGCTTTGGGTTTCTTGCCGTTACCCTCTTTCAAGCGCAGGTACTTCAGACCGCTGGCCGTCGTGTACACCGACTTGTTGTTGCTCACCTCCTTCATGAACTTCTCGCCGGCCTTGATATTGTCTTGCGCACCCTGGCGTTGGCGGTTCTCGAATTCCTGCTGGAAGCGCTGCAGCAACGGACGGACCATTTGGTCGGTCCAGCGGTTCTGACCCTTGGCGCAGTCTATCATGGCCTGGCCGGCCATTACACCGTCGATGCCGAGGTTCTGCTGAGCCCACTGGTTGTATATGTCGCGTCCGATGGCATACGATGCCGAGTCGTTGAAGGTCTTCGGAGTTGCGGGTTGCATCTGTAAGCGCAGCGAAGCTACCTCGGCCTGTGCTTTGTCATAGGCAGCAGCCTTGGCCACCAATTCCTTGTAATACTCCTCGTCCATCGTGGCTTTGCCCTTCTTCACCTTGACTTCCTGAGCCACTACGGCAGTGGCCATGAGACACACCGCCAATAATATAACAACACGTTTCATTAACTTGATACTTAAAACTTAAAGCTCAAAACTATTTGTATTCTTTCACTTCCACGCCATCGAGCACCTCCTTGCCGCAGATGGCAAGTGCGAGCATCTCGTTCTCGCCTTTGTACACCTTTACAGGGGCGATCCAATCAATCTTTTCGGTTATCTGGGCCATCCAGGGCTTGCTGTAGGCAATGCCGCCAGTAAGCAGAATGGCATCAACCTTGCCGTTGACGACAGCGGCCAGACGGCTGATCTCCAACGATACCTGATAGCAGAAAGCATCCACTAGCAGCTTGCACTTCTCGTCGCCGGCCAGAGCACGTTTCTCAACCTCGTAGGCATCGTTGGTGCCCAGATAGGCTACAAAACCGCCCTCGGCAGTGACCATCTTCTTCAGCTTGGCTTCGTCATACTTGCCGCTGCAGGCCACCTCGATGAGTTTGGAGGCATTGATGGAACCGCAACGGGTGGGCGAGAAGGCTCCGAGACCGCAGAGGGCACGGTTCACCTCAACCACTCTGCCGTGATTATGGATACCCACGCTCACGCCGCCGCCCATGTGGGCGATGATAAGGTTCAGGTCTTCGTAGTGCTTGCCAAGTTCGCGGGCATACAGCTTTGCGGTCATCTTCTGGTTCAGACAGTGCCAGATAACACCTTCACGCGAGGGATCGAGGTCGAACACGGGGTGTCCACTGATTTTGGCATACTCGGGACGCTCGTCAACGATGCCGGGGTCGGCAATGTATGCGCATTCCAGACCAATCTCGGTGGCGATAGCGTCGCTAATGAGTGCGCCGAGGTTGCAGGCGTGTTTGCCCTGTATACCTGCATGGCACTCTTCTTTCATCAGTGCGTTGACACGGTAGCAACCGCTCTCGCAGGGACGGGTCAAACCACCGCGACCCATCACAACGGCAATCTCGTCGGTGCCAACACCATGACGCTTCACCATGTCGAGGATGGCACCTTTGCGATACTCGAACTGGTCAGCCACCTCATGGAACTTCTGTATCTCCTCGATGGGGTGGGAAAGGTTCTCGGTGAAAACTTCGTTCTCGCCTTCGTAGATGGCGGCCTTGGTCGATGTGGCACCAGGGTTGATTACCAGCGTGTATTTTCTTGTACTCATCTTGTATTATTGTATTTTGTTAATATAATCTGTTGAATTAAATGTGGGTGCAAAGTTAGGAAAAAAAAACGATACTGCAAAAAGTATTTTTATTATATTTTAAGTATAGGTTGTGCCGGTGTTTATACTTTGCTGCGTTTCAGCAGGAAAGGTAGCATCACTTGATGAAATCCTTGAACAGTGTCCACGGGTATGTATTCTATCCTGTATTGCATGGCCTGCTGCTGCAGGTCGGTCTGCATACGTAGCATCTTTCGCTTATATTCGTCAGCTATCTCGGACGGTTGTAGACGCAGTTGTCGCCCCGTTTCGAGGTCTATGAACAGGTGCGGCTTGGCATCGTAGCCGAGCTGTAGTTCGTGTGTACGGTCGAAGGTGTGGAATAGGATGACTTCGTGCTTGTTATGCCTCAAATGGCGCAGGGCGTCGAATAGAGGTTCTCGTTCTTCGTCGCGCACAAAAGCGTCGGTGAAAATCACAACAAGAGAACGCCGGTGCAACTGTTCGGCAGTCTGATGTATTGCCTCGGCGATAGATGTTTGTCGCATTGTGCGTTTGTCGGCATCCACCGGTTGTAGTAACTTCTCGAGTATATCCAACAGGTAACGTTGATGCACTGCATTGCTGCGACATTGCGTGTGTTGGTCGATGTGGTTGGAGAAGATTGTTAGGCCGAAAGCATCGCGCTGACGATGTAGCAACTCTATCAATACAGCCGATGCATATACGCTGAAAGTGAGTTTGTTCGGGCGGTCTATGTCACCTTGTCCTTCAAGTGGAAAAAGCATCGATGAACTCTGGTCGATCAGCAGTTGGCAGCGCAAGTTGGTCTCTTCTTCGAACTGCTTTACATACAGTTTGTCGGTACGACCATAGAGATGCCAGTCGATGTTGCGGGTACTCTCGCCGGTGTTGTACTGGCGATAGTCGGAGAACTCGACAGAGAATCCGTGAAAAGGACTTTTATGCCTGCCCGTAATGAAGCCTTCCACTACCTGGCGGGCATAAAAGTCCAACGATTTGTAGCGTGAGATTTCAGAGGAGAGCATTGAGCTTCTCGGTGAGGGTCTCTTTTGCCACCAGTCCTACGCTCTTGTCCTTTGCTTCTCCGCCTTTGAAGAAGAGCACGGTGGGAACGTTACGGATGCGGAAACGTGCTGCGAGGTCGCTGCACTCGTCTACATCGGCGGTGCCGATAATGGCACGTCCTTCGTATTCGGCTGCTATCTCCTCGATGCGGGGGGCGAGGGCTTTGCAGGGACCGCACCAGGTGGCGCCGAAATCAATCATGACGGGCAAAGGCTGTGCCATGAGCTCGTCGAAGTTCTGTTCTGTTACTTGCATAATGTGATATTATTTATTGTTTGATGATTCTGTTTTTTTTATTGCAATTTCCGTGCCAAATTATTTTGCTCGGAAGAATATGCTCATAGGCACTCCGTGGAAGTCCCACAGTTCGCGCATGCGGTTTTCCACAAAGCGCTTGTAGGGGTCGCGCACATACTGTGGCAGGTTGCAGAAGAAGACGAACTGCGGATAGGGGGTGGGCAACTGTGTGATATATTTTATCTTTACCCATTTGCCTTTGACCGATGGCGGCGGGTTCTGCTCCTTGACGATGGGTAGGAGGGTGTCGTTGAGCTCGGCTGTGGAGATGCGACGGGTGCGCGCCTCGTATACGGCACGGGCGGCTTCCAACACCTTGAAGATACGCTGCTTGTTGATAACCGATGTGAACACTATGGGTACATCGTCGAAAGGTGCTATGCGCTCTTTGATGAGACGCTCGAAGTCGCGGTGTGTGTTGGTCTCTTTTTCTACAAGATCCCATTTATTCACCACTATCACTACACCTTTGTGGTTACGGTGTATCAGCGAGAAGATGTTGAGATCTTGTTGTTCGAGGCCTTGTGTGGCATCGAGCATCAGGATGCACACGTCGGCAGCCTCAATGGCACGTATAGAGCGCATCACTGAATAGAACTCCAGGTCTTCACTAACTTTGCTTTTCTTGCGCAGACCAGCGGTGTCGACAAAGTTGAAATCGAAGCCGAAGAGGTTATAGTGCGAGTATACCGAGTCGCGTGTGGTGCCTGCAATGGGGGTAACCACCGAGCGGTGCTCGCCGGTAATCATGTTGATGAATGAGCTCTTGCCTACATTCGGACGGCCTACAATGGCTATGCGGGGCAGACCGTCGGTGGGGTCTTCTTCTCCTTCGTCGAAGTCTTTCACCAAGGCGTCGAGCAGGTCGCCTGTACCGCTACCTGTGATGCCGGCAATGGGGCAGGGGTCTCCGAGCCCCAAACTGTAGAACTCCGACAGACTGTCCATCTGGGCCGAGTTGTCGACTTTGTTGGCGGCCAACACCACGGGCTTGGGACATTTCCTCAGCATTTCGGCAACATCCTCGTCCATGGGGGTTAGACCCTCGCGGGCGTCGACAAGGAAGAGTATAACATCGGCCTCGTCGATGGCTAGGGCCACCTGCTTGCGTATCTCTACTTCAAATTCATCGTCGCCACCCATGACATAACCGCCGGTGTCGATGATTGAGAAGTGCTTGCCGTTCCAGTCCGAGTGGCCGTACTGACGGTCGCGTGTAACGCCGCTGGTCTCGTCGACAATGGCGTTGCGGCTCTCGGTGAGCCTGTTGAAGAGGGTTGACTTGCCCACGTTTGGGCGGCCTACTATGGCGACAATGTTCATTAAGGTCGGTATTTAGTCTTGCGAGATTTTATCTTTGCCACCGTTGCCGAACAGCAGGTTGAATCCAATCCTGACGTTGAACGCTTTGGCGTCGGCCAGGTATATGCTGCTGATGTAGTCGGCCATGAGGTGCATCTGTATTATCTTGAAGGGCGTGAGGACAAGTCCGATGCCGGGGTTGAAGAAGTCAAGGTTCTGTCCGTCGTATACAAGCGACGAGCCTACAAGCACTTCGGCCCAATTGAAAATATCCACGCCGAAGGTGAGGGTGGTGTTGAAACGGAAGGTGTTTGTGATGCCGTCGGTCATGTTGATGGCATATTTGTTCCTCTTGCAGAGCAGGCCGCGGTCGAACTGGCCATGCAGCAACAGGCCGGCACGGAACATCTTGCCGAAATTGTATGAAGCACCAAGGTTGATCTTGGTGGGTATGCAGGACCAGTATTCGCTTTCTGTGTTGTTGCTGGGCGTAAGACCGTTGAGCACTTGCTGGTAGTAGGCCGTCAGCGAGTCGGCATTCAGATTACCGCCATTAAGCAGGCCTGTGACTTCTTGTCCGTCGAAGGTCACCGTCGTGTGGCCTCCTTCGGGGGTTATGACACTGGTGTTTTTGCGCCAATGGATGCCTGCCGAGAGGTCGTTGATGGAGGCCGAGAAGGAGAACGGCCCCACATCGTAACGTGCTCCAAGGTCGAACGACAAGCCGAAGTTGCCTAACTGGAAGCTGTTGTTGATACGTTCACCATTGGTGTCTACGGCGAAAGCCGAACCGCCTTGGATCTCGTAGTACAGGTCTATACCCACTTTTTCGAAGTCGTCGTCGGTGATGAGTATGGCACGCGTGTTCTCAGTCTGCATGTTGGCCATGCCGAAAAGAGCCTTGATGTGACCGCCAACGGTGAGACCAAGGTCGTCGAAACGGTGGCCCATGCCAATGCTGGTCTCAAGGTAGTTGGTGTAGCTCATCAGGTCGCCGTCAAGCAGGCTGACTTCTGTGATGGGGTTGCCGTATCCGTCGACATTGCCGCGCAGCAAGGCATTGATGGTGCTTACAGGCAGGCCTACCGACATGTCGTTGATCATGCGGACATTGGCATTGAAGAAGTTATTGCCTTTCTTGAATCCGAAACCGAAGATGTTGAGGTCGGTGCCGAAGCGGAAGTCGTTGTTTACGGTGATGGCCGCCAGCATCTTGTTGATGTCGATGACTGTAGTTATATCGCCATTGGTATTGGTGTCCAAGCGTGTTATGTCGTTAATTGCCAGCGGACTTCCAAAACGAGCACCGAACGAGGGCAGCTGGAGGTAGACGGTGTTGTTGGTGGGGTGGAAGGCGGGGTTGAGCTGGTTGGACTGCGGTGTACGGAACGAGTGGTAGAACAGGTTGTTCGTCTCGTTGTACTGGGCTTGTGCCGATGCCATGCAGAGCAGGGCGGCCATTATCGCAATGATTCTTTTGTTTTTCATGGTCGTGTCCTCCTCTGTTTTAGTTCATGAATGCGCCTGAAACGGGAATGTCTATTTCCGCTGTCGGATGCAGCCTCAGGTAGACCTTGATGCCAAGGAAGTCGGAACGGCGTATGGTCACATGCTTGTTGCAGGTCGACATCACCATGGTGAAACGTATCTTTTTGGCTCTGCGCAACTGGTTGAGACGCTCACGGTTCATGGCTATAACCACCGGTGTGCGGGTGCCTTCGACAGTAACTTCGGTGTTGGGGTCGTCGGGCGACGGGGCGGTGCGCGACGCAGCAATGGTGTCGGCAAACAGCGGAGCACCTATCGGCAGGTCGTTGTTGTCTATCAAAGTCCCAGTGATGCCCAGCCTGAGGGGTATGCCGTTGTTGAAGCCAAGGGTCAGATAGGAGTCTTTGATGTCTACTTCCACACCCTCGCCAATGCTGTCAAGGATGCGGTCGATGTCCACCTGCGAAAGGCCGTCGCCAAGATCCACATCGAAACTGTAAGGCAGCGAGCCTATACGCACCTCGAAGGGGAAGGATACTTTGAGTTGGGCATCGTAGAACACTTTCGTCATCTTGATGCGGTCGAGCAGCTGGTTGAAGTACAGCTCGGCTATGTCAGCAGAGAAGAGGCTCTCGTCAAGTTGGAAGCGGAATCGGAACGACACCTTCACGTTCAGTGGCATGCTGTTCACAATTTCCGCCAGGTCAATGCTGTCATACTGCAGGTGCTGTGTCGTTAGCACACTGTCGAACAGCAGAGGCTCCATGGTCACACCAGGGAAGGTGTGCTCCACGCCGTTGTGGTCAGTGTAGTTCACCACTAGGCTGTCGAACATGGCGTGTACGTATTGGCTGACGAATTGGCGCACCGAATCAGGACATTCACCACGCACGTCGGCCTTGAAGTTCAGCCACAGGTGGTTGATGTTTATATTGCCGTTCAGTATCTCGGAGAGTGTCACGTTCTCGAACAGCCCTATGTTGAGGTTGTAGGAGATGGTGGTGTCCTGCGAAATAAATGTGCCTTTGACACCTGGACGTTTGCTCAGCAAACTGCTGGCAAGAATCGAGTCTCCGCCTTCGCCTTCGAAGTTGATGGTGAGAGTCTCGTTTTCCGAGTCGAGCAGACCGTTGTAGTTGCCGTTGAACATGTGCATCACATCGTTGATGGTCACTTGTCCATAGGCTATTGGGGTGCCGAAGGTGGGGTCTAATGTGCCTCGCACATGCACGGGGTGGCGCAATAACTCCCATTCCTCGCTGCGTATGCACGAGGTCAGCATTACGGCCACTAATGCCAGCGCCACGGTGAATAATCTATGTTTCATAGTGTCGTTGTTATAATATTTCATATTAAATACCAGTATGTTATACCTATAGTTGGTATACATACATATATTGCAAAGTTACGAATATTATTTCATTCACGCAAGCGCAAAATATAAAAATATATCAACATGCATCCGGCCCATCGCAACGACGGGATTCAGAAGGCGCTAAAGTAGGTTTCGGCCTGGTCGGGGGCGATGGCGTCGGCAACGCTGTAGGTGCCGACCTGCTCGCGACGAAGCGACGAAAGGAAGGCTCCTGAATCTAACGCCTCGCCAAGGTCACGCGCTAATGAACGAATATATGTGCCTTTGCCACAGTGGATGCGGAAATCGGCTTGCGGCAGGTGTGGTGGTATAACACCCAAAGGGTTTTTATAAAGATTGTGTGTCTTTGTTTTTTCGAGTGATTCTAAACTGACCGGATTGTCTATAGTTTCCAGCTCGTTTTTTTCACCAGGCCTGTAATCGGTTATCTCGAAGCTGTAGACGTTGACGGGCTTGGGCTGGATGGTGACCGAGGGATCGTCGGTGCGGGCATATTCATAGGCCCGCTGGCCGTCTATCTTGACAGCACTGAACATCGGCGGCACCTGAAGGATGGTGCCAGTGAACCGACGCACCTTCTCGTCGAGCAGCTCGCGGGTGATGTGCTCGTAGGGGTAATAATGGTCTACTGGTCGTTCGAGGTCGAAGCAGGGGGTGGTGGCACCGAGGACCATGGTGCCGGTGTACACCTTGTCGCCGTCTTGCAGCTGCGGGATGCTCTTGGTGGCCTTGCCTATGCAGACGAGTAGCAGTCCTGTGGCCAAGGGATCCAGGGTGCCGGCATGGCCTATCTTGAATTTTTTAAGGCCGTAGCGGTTGCGCACTACGGCCTTGATTTTGTTGACAGCCTGGAACGACGTCCACTGGCGGGGCTTGTCGACAGGGATGACAATGCCGGCCTGGAGTTGTTCAAGGGTGATCATTTTCCGGTTTTTCTAGATTTTCTAGATTAAGGGGATGACGATGGTGGCAAGGCCGACGATGGCACAGTAGAGCGCGAACCAGATGAGCTTGCCTTTCTTCACGATGTTGACCATCCACTTGCAAGCAAGACATCCGCACACGAATGCGGCTAGGAAGCCTACAATGAGCGAGAGCGGCGGCAGACCAGCCATGGCTTGGCTGACACCCATCTCGGCCATGTCCTTCACATCGAGAAGTGCTTCGCCAAGGATGGGAGGTATGACCATCAGAAACGAGAATTGGGCAAGACGCTCTTTCTTGTTGCCCAGCAGAAGTCCTGTGGCGATGGTGCTGCCCGAGCGCGAAAGGCCAGGGAGCACTGCCAACGCCTGGGCTATACCGATGACGAAAGCGTGCCACGGTGAGATGTTCTCGCGCTGGCGTGGCTTTGCCCAGTAGCTGAAGGCCAACAGTGTGGCTGTGACCAGCAGGCAGATGCCTACAACAAGCAGTCCACTGCCGAAGATGGCCTCGACCTTGTCCTTGAAGAAGAGACCCACAATACCGACGGGAATCATCGAGATTATGATGTTGACGATATACTTGGTTCCTTCGTTCCACTTGAATTTGAAGAGGTCGGTGAAGAGCCACACAATCTCTTTCCAGAGGATGACAATGGTGCTGAGGACGGTTGCAACATGGACTGCCACGGTAAAGGTGAGGTTTTCCTCGCCATTGAGACCGAAGAGGTGGGCGCCGATGGCCAGATGGCCACTCGACGATACCGGCAGGTATTCGGTGAGACCTTGGATTATGCCAAGAATCAGTGCTTCAAACCATTCCATATCTTACTTCTTCTTGTACATGATGGCCACAATCTCAACCACAAATCCTAAGACAATAAGGATTGGGGCCACGTAAAGGCGACGGGTGTCGAACATGGCAGGGTTGAAGACGTTGGGGTCGTCGCTGCCGCCTCCGGCAAGGAATAGGTATCCAAGGGCTAGCAGCAGGATGCCTGCACCCATGAGAATGTAGTTGATGAGACCAAAGGAGAGTTCGAGACCTTTGTTGTCTTGTTTGTTTTCTAATTTATCCATAGTATGGCTGTTATTTATTTGCGATGTAACGATGTACGGTGATGGCTGTGGCAAGGTAGGTGATGACGATACCCACTATGACCAAAACTGCTGCAATGGCGCCGTACCAAGGCCAGTGTACGTAGGCCAAGAGGTCGACGGCGAGCTCGTTAGAGGCCACCCAGAGGGCTGCCACAGTGAGCAATGCAGCGAAGAAACCGCCCAGCGCGCCATAAAGAATTGCGCGCCAGAGAAACGGACGGGCAATGAACCCCGATGTGGCACCAACTAGACGCATGGTGTGGATGGTGTCGCGGTGGGCATAGATGGCTATGCGGATGAGACTGCCGATGAGCACTATAGTGATGAGTAGCAGCAACACCACGAAGACAATGAGGAACCACGAGAGTTTGTAGAAGACTTCGCGGAGTTCGCTGACGACATTTTCTTGGTAGGCAACGCCGGTAACACCTTCAAGGGCTCCCACTTCTGCACAGAAGTTGTCGAGCGCCTGGGTGCTGTTGTCGGGCAGGAGGCTTACGTTGAAATTGACCATCAGCGAGGGGTACAGGGGATTGTAACCTATGAAACCTACAAAGTCTTCGCCCAAATCTTCTGAGAATATCTCGGCAGCTTTGTCTTTCGAGATATAGTCGACATGCTTGACATAAGGCATTGCCGCTACCTTTTTGAGGTTGACGTTGGCCAGCGAGTCTGTGACGTCGGGCGAGAGGTCGACCTTATAGGTGATGCGCTCCTGCGCGTCGTGGGTGATGCGGTAGGAGTGGTACTCAATGGCCAACAACAGGCCTAGCATCAGCAGCACAAGGGTGATGCCGAGCACGGTGGCACCGTGAGTTCCCCAGAGATTAACTTTGTTTTTCAATTTTCAGCTTTCAATTTTTCAGTTTGCCAGCATGACAGGCATGACGAGCATAAGGATGTCGTCTTGTTTGCCTTCTGTATCATCGCCGTAAGGAAAAATGATACCTGCACGCGAGGGGTGCGAGAGTTCTACAAGCACCTGCTCGGTGTCGAGGTTGGTGATCATCTCGGTGAGGAATTTGGCATTGAAGCCTATCTCCATGGGACTGCCTTCATACTGGCAGGGAATTGTCTCGTGGGCTTTGTTCGAGAACTCAAGGTCTTCGGCCGAAATGTCCAGTTTGTCCGCAGATATGGATAAACGTACCTGACGGGTGGCTTCACTGGCGAAGATGCTTACACGGCGCAAGGTGTTGATGAACGACTGGCGGTCGAGAATGAGCTTGTTGGGATTGTCTTTGGGAATGGCGGCCTCGTAGTTGGGATAGCGACCATCGACCAGACGACAGACGATATAGAAGTTGTCGAAGGTGATGAAGAGATTGGTATTGTTGTACTCTATCGTGACGTCGCCTTCGTCCTTGCGGGCAGCCAGTATGTTCTTTACGATGGTGATGGGCTTCTTGGGCAGAATGAAACTGGTGCTCTCGGACGAGGAAATGTCTTTGCGGCGGTAGCGGACCAACTTGTGGGCATCGGTGGCCACGAAGGTGACTCCGTCGGGAGTCATCTCGCAGAAGATACCACTCATCTGCTGGTGCATCTCGTCGTTTGAGGTGGCGAAGTAGGTCTTGTTGATGGCCGATACAAGTGCCGAGCAGCTCATGACTACGGTGCTGGTACCTTCGGCGGTGGGCATGGTGGGATAGGTCTCGGCATCCATGCCGGCAAGGTGATATTCGCCTTCACCGCTGGAGAGCTCTATGGCATAGCTCGACGGGTCGACGCTGAAGGTCATGGGTACATCATCGAAACTCTTGAGAATCTCGAGGAGCATCTTCGAAGGTATGGCTACCTCTTCGGCTTTCTCCATACGACCGGTCTCGACGTCCATGCGCGCCACAAGGGTGGTGGAAAGGTCGGTGGTCTTGATGGTCAGGGCGTTTTCTTCCAGATGGAAATGGAAGCAGTTGATGATGGGCATGGTGTTGTTGCTGGTAAGCACACCGCTAAGAGACTGCAGCTGTTTGAGAAGCTGCTGGCTATTGACTATGAATTTCATATTATTAGATGTTTTATTTCTTATTTATATTGGATTGCAAAATTACTAACAAAAAGCCAATTGGCGCCGCTGGTGGTGGATATTTTATCCACAGTTAATCAACAATGGTTTTTAGGAAGACGCCCTCTGGGATGTCGTAGTCGGTATTGTGCCAGTCGCACGTGGTCTTGGAGTATTTGTCATCAAGGTAGAAGGTGCCGTGCACTTTGTCGTCGACCATGATGCGGCGTGTGGGCTCATAGAGCGCTACGACGTTTGTGTCGCCATAGTATGTGCCACCGATGGAGGCTGGATAGTCGAGACGGATGATATATGCAGGGTTCTGGTCCATGGAGATGGCAAGCGCCGAACAGGAACGGACATCGACAACGGTGCCGGAAAACTCTATCTCGTCGTGTTTGACACACGAAACGAGCATCAGTATTGCTGCAACGATGAATGATGAATGATGAATGATGATCTTAGAATAATCGTAATGCTTCATTGAGTGAGGTTTTTTTGTCAGTGGATTCTTTGCGTTGGCCTATGATGAGAGCACAGCCCACGCTGTAGTCGCCGGCAGGAAAGTGTTTTGTGTACGATCCAGGGATGACGACACTGCGCGCTGGCACGCGTCCTATGTATGTTACTGGCTCAGGGCCTGTGACATCGATAATCTTGGTACTGGCGGTGATGACAGTGCCGGCTCCGAGGACGGCTTCGTGCTCTATATGGGCTCCTTCTACCACTATGCAGCGCGAGCCGATGAAGCAGTTGTCCTCGACAATTACGGGGGCTGCCTGCACTGGCTCGAGCACTCCGCCGATGCCAACGCCTCCGCTGAGGTGCACGTTCTTGCCTATCTGGGCACAGCTGCCTACGGTGGCCCACGTGTCAACCATGGTACCACTGTCTACATAGGCCCCGATGTTGACATACGAGGGCATAATCACAACTCCGGCCGCAAGATGGCATCCGTAACGTGCCACCGCTGGTGGCACCACTCGCACGCCAGCTTCTTCGAAATTGTGCTTTAGGGGTATCTTGTCACGGTATTCCATGGGACCAGCTTCAAAGGTCTGCATGCCGCAGAGGGGGAAATAGAGCAGCACAGCTTTCTTTACCCATTGGTTGACATGCCACAGTCCGTCGGTATCGGGCTCGGCAACACGCAGTCGGCCGCTGTCGAGCATGGCAATCGCTTCCTCAATAGCATGGCGTGTGGCTGCCTCGTTGAGCAGCTCACGGTTGTCCCATGCTTTTTCTATCAGTTCTTTCATCGTAGCAGTAGTATTGTGCCTGTAATGGCTTGTAGGCGGTCGGGGTAAACCCTCGAACGGTATTCGGCTTTGTAAACGTAGGCCGCCTGTGGACAGTTGCGTCCATTCGAGGTGCCGTCCCAGTAGCCGTCGGTACCTATGTAATGGTGTACCAGGTTGCCCTGTCGGTTGTATATCCACACCTCCATGTCGGTGATGTCCTGCGTATAGATGAACCAACGGCTGTTGCTCTCGAGCGAAGGGGTGAAGGTGTTGGGAACAAAGATGACGGTGCGGTCTATACGGAGAATCCGTTGAAGCGTGTCGGTGCAGCCGTCGTCACTGTAGGCTATTAGGTACAACGGCACGGTGTCCTTCTCGTCGGGATAGGTGTAGTATAGTTTCTCTTCGTCCGTCTGCAGGTCGTCGCCTATGAGCCACAATCGGTCTATGGCCGACCGACTGATGTCTTCGAGTCGCATTTCGAGGTTCCCCGATGTGACAATCTCGGGCGAGATGTGGGCGCGGGCCTTAAGGTATTGCCCTTTGATGTGAAGGAAATGGGTCACCATGCTGTCGCAACCCTGTATGGAGCTATACGTGTGGGGAAGTATTCCCGATTCGTAGTAGCGCATGCCGCCGACATCAATGCCGTCCGAGAAGCAGGCTGTGTCGTAATGGTCTATCTTGTAGGTGGGCCACACCGTCAGGTCTACCTGCACCAGACTGTCGCACCCCTCTACCGTGTGGAAGATGTGACTGTAGTGCCCGGCACGGTTCAAGGTGTGTGGGCCGAGGGTGTAACTGCCGTTGTCGCATATCTCGGGCGTGAGTGTGGTGTCATACACCGGGTTCACCGCCACAAAAAGCGATACGGTACTGTCGGCACCATGTATGTTGTTCAGGTTGAGCCTTGCAGGGCCACCGCCAAGGAAATGGTACCCGCGCCAGTCGAGCGGCCACACATTGTCGCAGACTGTGGTGTCGTAGCTTGTCGCCACATTGCGCCACACCTTGAGCGTGTAGTGCACCGTGCTGTCACAGCCTTGCATGTTCTGCATGAAGAGCGTGGTGTCGGCGTCGTTGAAGAAGTGGTAGCCGCCTTCGATGGAGTAGGGGAGACTGTTCTCAACAATCGTGTCGTTGCGATAGATTGTGTCATCGTCAAGCACCGCCACACGCATGTATACGATGCTGTCGGCTCCATGCGAGTCGGGTATCAGCACGTTGACAGTATCAATATCGTAGACTGTCAGCCCTTTCCATACTATAGGTAACTGGTGCCGGCAGACCGTGGTGTCGAGGGTGGTGTCGACATTGGGCCACACGTGTAGCGCCAGGTGTATCAGACTGTCGCAACCGTTTTGGTTGGTCAGCATAAAGGTTGTGTCTGTATAGGCTTTGTACACCAATGTGTTGGCGATAGAGTAGGGCAGGCTGTTCTGCACAACGGTGTCTACCACATAGACCGTGTCGTCGGGTTTTACGGCAAGCTGCATAATGAGCACACTGTCTGCACCATGTATGTTCATCAGGGTGTCGTATAGTGTGCCTGCATTGGAGAATGTCAGCCTTCCCCATGTGAACGGCAGCTGATGGGCACAGATAAGGGTGTCCAGTGTTGTGTCGACATTGGGCCAAATGTGCAGCGAGAAGTGATACGAACTGTCGCACCCCACGGCATTGGTGAAATGGAAAACGGTGTCGTTCACCGGATGGTCGACAGAAGCACCGCAGATGCTGTATGGTAGGGCGTTCTGCACCACGGTGTCGAACAGGGTGTCGGCGGTGGATAGCAGTATGGTTAGGTCAACGTTGACAACGCTGTCGCATTGATGGCTTGTATGGAGGGTTTTCGACAGCATGCGGCTTTCGGTTTCATATCCGTTGTTCCATGCATAGCGGTCACAGGCTGTGTCGGCATACGTGGTGTCCACGTTGGGGTGCACAGCAATGTTCATCAAACTGTCGATGGTGTCGCCACAGTCGTTTATCATGCGCAGCGTGAACCACATCAGACTGTCGCTTTCAATGTTCTCCGGTACATTCAGACGATAAACCGAGTCGTTTATCTTTGTCATTCCGTTGCCTATGATGTCGCGGTAAATTAGGTGGCACGGTTGCGGCACCAGTGCTGGGTCAAGCGACAGCTCCCAGCCGAATATATAACCGTTGTCCCCATTCCAGCCGTCCATCACTTCTATATACCACTGGCCGTTAAGCGGACAACCTACCAAGGCACTGAAGTTCTGCTGCGGCTTGTAGAAATTGGTGTGGGCTGCCACATTGCTGCTGTCTACTCGTCCGCTATGGGCATGGCCCGAACGGTAAATCAGACCGTCGCCCGAAGCATAACTGAAACCGCTCGTGGTGTTGTTGCTCCAGCAGTAGTTCCACCCTGTGCCGGGCTCGTTGCCCGAAGCCGACGCATTGCAGGGGTTCGATGAATTTGTATAATCATAGGCTATTCCAAGATAGGTGCTGACGTCTACATTGCTGCCGCTCGACCATCCACGATGGCTTTGAGGTATGCTGTTCAGACAGTTTGAACTGCCCGATCCGCCATAGTTCATCAGCGATGCAGTCTGGCCGTTCGGACAGGTGATGCCTATATATATATCGCCAATCCAACTATGCTCGATGTTCAACCGCACATACTTGATATCCTGTACCGATGTGATTGTGGTCCCTGGATTGAAATCGGTGAATGTCACCGTCGAACGGTATGAGCACGTGCCGTTGCACGACCTGCCGTCGGGCAGAAACGCCTGGCCGGCTTGACTCATAGTCGTCTGCGGCTGGTATATCTGGGCGTTGTTGGTTGATTGATGGCCGAAGGTTATCGTTCGCTGCGTACCGGCGCACAAGTGGTCGGGCAGATTGATCGATACAAAATGTTGGGCATGTAGCGTCCGAAAGCAGAATAGCGGTGCAACGAGCATGACCCCGATGCACAACACATTCTTCAATCCCCGTGCTATATACCCTTTATTCTTCAACATTCAACTATCAACTTTTCAACTTCCACTACCCACTCTCACTCTCACTCCCCACCTCTCAACACCTCTATCGTTCCGTTGCGTTTCACCACACCATAGTCGCTCATCGCCGCAAAACGGTAGTAATAGGTGCCGTCAGGACTGTTTGTCGCGTTCGGGTCCCAGAACTCCTCGTGTGTCCGTATGTCACGTGCGTGGAAGACCCTCACACCCCATTGGTTGTATATCCACAACTCGTTCACTGGATATAACCCGATATCCACAAGGTTCACCACCTCCCAGCGGTCGTTGCTGCCGTCTCCGTTCGGGGTCACCAGATTGGGAAACTCCAGAAAATCGTTCACTATCGTCACCGTGTCCCATGCCGTGTCGGCACATATCTTTATCAGCGTGTCGGGACCCTGATGTGCCCAGTAAGCCTCCAGTTGTATGCCATACTTCCCTGCCGTGTTCTCGTTCGGCTCGCCCCATTGGTATGTGGGATTGATTTTTGTCGAAGTGTCCTGTCCGCCACCGTAGGTGTCTATGGTCCACAGGTAACTCAACCCCTCGGGTTCGCTCAAATTCTTGAATGTCGTACGCGAATCATGTATGGCTGGCACTTTTATCTCCCAGTCAAAAGCAGCCTTCGGATTGTCGAACACCCACACGGCGTCTATGGCCCTCACCGTGTCAACACAACCGTTAACGCTGCCTGCTGTCAGGGTGACGGTATAAACCCCTGCGGTGTCGAGAATCACACTCCATTGCTGTGCCGTAGTGTCGCTGCTCCACTCTCCACTCTCCACTCTCCACTCGCGCCAGTCCGTCAGCGGGGTAGTGTCGCGCAGGAATATCTCGTAGGGCTTGCAGCCCAACAGTATGGTGTCGCCACTCCATTCGCCCTCGCCGTCCCGCATTTGTATCTGCGGCATGAAGGCACTGTCTATCATCTGCAGAGACACATGCACCATGCTGTCGCACCCGTTCGCCGCCACGTGCGGACTGTCAAAATCCATCGGCCCGCCGAAGTCTATCCCCTCATACAAAAACTCACTCCATCGGCAGTAGGCCAGCGTGTCAACCGTGTCGTAGGTGGGCAGGAAAGTGTAGCGCACCTCGACTATGCTGTCGCAGCCGTCAACCGTGGTGCCGTGTTCGGTTATCATGGTGTCGGCCACAAACACCATGCCGCCCCATCGGGCTGTGTCGCCGGCACAGAGTGTGTCGTTGATATTCGTCCTCTTCGCCGAAAACCAGCGCACCGTGAAAGTCGAATCTATCGTGTCTCCGTTCGTGCCGATAATCCTCACCACATAACCCACCGTAGTGTCGCCTTCCGCCTCCGGGCCATGCAGCCAGAATGTCGAATCGTTCTCCTGCGTCACATTCTCCCCCTCCACCAGCCGACCACTCATCACGCCGCCAGCAGGCAGCAACTCGTTGTTCAGCGAAATCTCCCAGTTGAAGACATATCCGTTGTCCCCGCCATAGGCATCCACAACCTCGATGCTCCAGTTGCCGTTCACCGGGCAGCCCACCAACGAACTGAAATTCTGGTTTGGCTTGTAGAAATTGGTGTGCGCTGCCACATTGCTGCTGTCTATTCGTCCGTTGTGCGCATGCCCGCTACGGTATATGATGCCGTCGCCCGAGGCATAGCTGTACCCGTTCACCGTGTTGTTGCTCCAACAGTAGTTCCATCCAGTGCCAGGCTCGTTGCCGCTGGCTGTCGAATCGCAGTCGTCTATATAACTGGTATAGTCGTACGCATTGCCCAGAAAAGTGCCCGAAGTGACGTTGTCGCCCGCATTCCAACTTCTGTAAGCTGCCGGCACCGAGCCTGTGCAGCTCGACGACCCCGTACCCTTCCAGTTCATCAGCGACACTCGCTGGCCGCTGGGACACATGATGCCTATATATATGTCGCCTATATAGCTGTGTTCTATGTTTAAACGCACAAAATTGATATCCTGCACGGTCCTCACCTGCAAGGTCTCGGGAAAACCCTCGAAGGTTACCGTCGAACGGTAGAAACACGATCCGTTGCACGGCTCCCCGTCGGGCAGAAAAGCCCGCTCGCCGACCGACAGCCGGCTCACCAGATTCCTCACCACCACCTCGCGGTCGCGGTTGTAACCAATACCTACCCTTATAGAGTCGCTCATGCACGACAGCGTGTCAATGTCGACACTTACAATCTGCTGACCATCGGCCTTGATTGGCAACCATGCGGTAATCAGCAAGATAAGAGCATATATATAGTTTCTCGTGCGCATAATTAAATATGCAAAGATACAAATTAATTTCATATATACAAAAAAACTTTCAAAAATTATATGCCGCAGGCGATATATCTGTCTTTTTGCCGTTTTTCTCGATGGTCTACTATAGCTCTCTTCCAGGTCTCATGTAGGTCTCACGTAAGTCTCACGTAAGTCTCACTTCCAAGCCAATTTCCTTCTATATCTCTCCTATGTATCATTCGTTCAGGTTGTTCGTGTGTCTTTCCATGTTTTGAGGGTGTTGGATGGTTTTTGGTGGTCTAGGTGTGTCGTGCGCGATAGAAATGGTGTTTGGGTGGCGTGTCTTAGCCCGACTTGCAGTACCGTGGAAAATTATTTTTTTTACAATTGGAAAAAATGTCGTATCTTTGCATTCCGTTTTTTTGGTTGCAGGCCCTCGCTTGCAAGGTAGTTAATGATTGACCAGGAGACCATACAGAGGATTGTCGAAGCCTCGCGCATCGAGGAGGTGATTGGCGAGTTTGTGTCGCTGAAGAAGCGTGGCGCCAATCATATCGGCTGCTGCCCCTTCCACAACGAGAAGACCCCCTCGTTCTATGTCTCGCCGTCGAAAGGCATCTACAAATGCTTCGGCTGCGGCGAGGCCGGCGATGTGGTTAAGTTCCTGATGAAGCACGAACACTACACTTACCCCGAGGCTCTGCGCTGGCTGGCCGACAAATACCACATTGAAATTAAAGAAGAGGAGCAGACCGAGGAGGAAAAACAACGTCAGACAGAACGTGACGGACTATTCCACGTGAGCGAGTTCGCCCAGAAGTATTTCTCCGACCTGCTTTGGAACGACGAGATGGGACGCGCCGTCGGCTTGAGCTATTTCCACGAGAGGGGTATGAGCGACGAGGTGATCAAACGATTCGGACTCGGCTATTGCCTCGACGAATGGAGCAATTTCACCGACCACGCCCGCAAAAACGGTTACAGCGACACAGTGCTGGAAAAGACCGGCCTGACAATATTCCGTGATGCCGACGAGGGGCAGAAAGCCGACACACAGCAGCCTGATTCCGCCCCACAACCAACGAAACGTCGCGCCTACGACAGGTTCCGCGGCAGGGTGATGTTCCCGATATATAGTGTGTCGGGACGCGTTCTGGGTTTCAGCGGTAGGATACTCAGCAAGGAGAAACAGGCGGCGAAGTATGTTAACTCGCCCGACTCGGATATCTACAACAAAAGCCGTATCTTGTACGGCCTTTTCCAAGCTCGCTCGGCTATCGCCAAGGCCAACAAATGTTTCCTTGTCGAGGGTAATGTCGACGTGGTCTCTATGCACCAGTCCGGTGTGGAGAACACCGTCGCCTCCTGCGGCACCAGCTTGACAACAGAACAGATACGTCTGATCAAACGCTACACACCCAATGTGACTGTGTTGTACGACGGTGATTCGGCGGGTATCAAAGCAGCCTTGAGGGCTGTCGACCTGCTGTTCGCCGAAGGCATGCATGTGAGACTAGTCCTCTTCCCCGACGGCGAAGACCCCGACAGCTACGCCCAGAAGTATGGCTCGACACGCCTGCAGGAGTACCTCGCGGAGCACGAGGACAACTTCATCATGTTCAAGACACGTGTGCTGCTGGAGGGCGTTAAAGATGACCCGATACGGAAGGCCGAACTGGTGAGCGAGACAGCTCGTAGCATAGCCTTGGTGGCCGACATGCTGGAGCGTAGCGAATATGTAAGGCAGTGCTCGCATCTGCTGCACGTAAGCGAGGACGTGCTGACGAACGCTGTGGCAAAGGCTATAGCAAACAAGACAAAAGCAGAACCCGGTGAACGAAAAGCGGAAAGTGCCGGACAGAATGTGGAGAACGGAGAACAAAAAGCGGAGAGTGGAGAACTCTTGGTCAGCAACCGCTTGGCGCCGCCGCCAGAGGTGGAGCGACACCTGGCAAAGCTACTGCTGAACTACGGCAACGAGAAACTATATCAGACTTTTCAGGACGAGAACGGCAAGGAACAGGAGTTGGCATACAGTGTGGCGGAGATCATCGTGAGTGAGATGGAAAGCGAACAGCTGAGTTTCAGCCATCCACTATGCCAGCGGATTCTGGAACAGTGCAGCCTGATGGTCGAGATGAGCGGCAAAGTCGATACCGGCCGCATCATGAATTCAACCGACGAGCAACTGCGTACCTTCGCCATCACTCTGATGATGGATACTTATACCCTCTGCGAGGAATCGTGGAAGAAGAAGGATATCTACCCGCCAAGGATAGAGGACAACCTGCTGCAGGATGTGAAGGACAGTCTTGGAACTTTCAAAAGTTTGAGACTTACACAGATGATTGATGAACGCCGCGAACAGTTGCTCTCTACCGCCGACGCTGACCGGCAGCGGCAGCTTCTGACAGAGATAAAGCAGTATACCGACCTGCTACACCAGATAGGCAGCAGACTCGGCATGGTGATACAAAGAAACATATAAGCATGGATATACAGACACTGAAACAAAGATATGACATCATAGGCAACGATCCGCGCCTGATGCTGGCCTTGAACAAGGCCGTGCAGGTGGCACCTACGAACTTGTCGATACTTATTACAGGCGAGAGCGGCGTGGGCAAGGATGTCTTTTCGCGCATCATACACGAAAACAGCTTGAGGAAGCATGTGCGGCAGGGTCGGGGCCTGATCTCCGTCAACTGCGGCGCTATTCCCGAAGGAACAATAGAAAGCGAATTGTTCGGCCATGTGAAGGGTGCCTTCACTGGCGCCGACCGTAGCCGCAAAGGCTACTTCGAGGAAGCCGACGGCGGCACTATTTTCCTCGACGAAATTGGCGAACTGCCACTGGCTATGCAGGTGAAACTGCTGCGTGTGCTCGAAAATGGCGAGATAATGCCTGTGGGCAGCAGTACGGCGCTGAAGATAGATGTACGTGTGGTGGCAGCCACGAACATTGACATACTCAAGGCTGTCCGCAACGGACGCTTCCGCGAGGACCTATACTATCGTCTGAACCAACTGTCTATTTACCTCCCGCCACTGAGAGAACGCAAAGACGACATCCCGCTGCTGTTCCGCAAGTTCTCGTCCGATGTGGCGGAGAAATACCACATGCCGCCAATAGTACTCACTGAGGACGCCAAGCGGATGATGATGGACTATCCGTGGTACGGCAACGTGCGCGAACTGAAGAATATAACCGAACAGATCGCTGTAGTTGAGACAGAACGTACCATCACGCCGGCAATCCTGCAAAACTACTTGTCCTATATCCCCACCGAGCGTATGCCAGCTGTGGTGGAGCCTAACATCCAGAGTGGCGGTGGGCAGGCCATCAGCGACCGCGAACTGCTGCTGAAGGCATTGTCGATGGGACAGATGATTAGTGAAATGCGACAGGAACTGAATGAGTTGCGCCAGATGGTCGCCAATGGACAGTGGTCGGTCGGCAACGGACAACAGGCAGTACATGGAGGACAACTGGCAGTCAGCGGCGGACAGCATCCTGGCGCACAAGAGGAGGACTTCCTGACGCCGGAGATTATCGAAGAGGACCCTGTGGCACTGGAGGACTGTGAGAAGAGCGCCATAGTGAGGGCGTTGGAAAAAGCTGGCGGCAACCGCAAGATTGCCGCGTCAGAACTGCACATTTCCGAGAGAACACTATATAGGAAGATTAAGGAGTACGGGATATGAATACAAACGACATAAGAATTAACTTGCCGGCATCGAAAAGCATGAGCAACCGGTGGCTGATGATTAACCATATAACGGGTAGCCATTTCAGGATAGGTAAGTTGTCTACTTCCGCCGATACAAGACTGCTAAGAAAGCTGCTTGCACAGGTCGAAGAAAACGCGGCAGCAGAGAGGAGCGACAGCGACTTGTACTATTGCGACAATGCCGGTTCTGTCGCGCGGTTTATGATGCCGTTGCTGGCAGTAACTCCCGGCTATCATGTCCTCAGCGGCGACGACCGATTGCGCGAACGCCCTATGGCACCGATAATAGATGCCCTGCGGCAGATGGGGTTGAGAGTCGAATGTACTGAGAAGGAGGGCTTCCTCCCTGTGCAGATACAGGGAGGTGTGCCTGTCAGACGCACGGTGAGTGTCGACCCGCTGCTCAGCAGTCAGTTTGTCAGTGCACTGCTGTTGGTGGCTCCTCGTTTGCCAGAAGGCATATCCCTGACGATGACTCAACGACCTACTTCCCGACCGTATATCGAGATGACTGCCGACGCATTGCGTATGGCAGGCATTGAGGTCCGGCGGTCGTCAAACGGCCGTACTTATTATGTCCAGCCGCTACAGGGAAAACCCAAGGCCGCATCAATCACTATCGAGCGCGACTGGTCGTCGGCATCGTATTTCTATACTATGGCTATGCTGAGACCCGGTACACGCATAAGGCTTTTGGGACTCCAGCTGGATTCGTGTCAGGGTGATTCGGCTGCCGACGGGTTCTTCCGCCAACTGGGGGTGGTGAGCACCGAAGTGCGGTCGCCGTATCGCGCCGCCGGACGTAGCATCACGATACAAGGAGGCGGCGAGATGGTGAAAAGCATCCAGTTCAACTGCATCGACTGCCCCGACCTTGTGCCGACTTTCGCCGTGGCGGCCGCAGCCGCCGGTGTGCGGACAATACTGAAGGGGGTTGGTAACATCGCCCTGAAGGAGAGCGACCGCATGGTCGCCATCACTAATGAGTTGAGGCGCATGGGTGGTCGTGTTAATTCTACCGGCGACGAGTTGCATATCCTCCCGTCGGCATTGAAACCGACAGAGATGGTACGCACCTATGGCGACCACCGTATGGCTATGGCTTTTGCGCCACTTCGCCTGCGTTTCCCAGACCTCAAGATTGAAAACCCGGAGGTTGTCGACAAGTCCTTCCCCGAGTTCTGGGAAGAGTTCGAGAAAGTACTTGCCTGTTGAGAAAGCGGCTCATAATAGTTGCAGGTCCTACGGCAGTTGGAAAGACTGCCTATGCTGTGCGACTCGCGCAGGAACTGGGAACGGAGATTATCTCATGCGACTCGCGGCAGTTTTATAGCGAGATGAGTATTGGAGTGGCTCGTCCTTCGCCCGACGAACTTGCTGCTGCGAAGCACCACTTCATAGCCTGCCGCTCGGTAACCAATCCATATAATATCTTTGACTACGAACAGGACGCCATGCGTGTGACAGCCCGCCTGTTTGAAGAACATGATACCGTCGTGGCTGTCGGTGGCAGCGGCCTCTACATCGACGCTCTGCTGGCAACACCAGCACGCTTGCCCAATCCGTCGGCCGAATTACGCCGACAGTTGCAGGAGATGCCTATAGAAGAGAAGCGCTCTCAGCTGCGCTTGCTCGACCCCGACTACTATGCCCGTGTCGACCTTCGCAACCCAGTGCGTCTGCAGCGAGCACTTGAGGTGTGTCTCACTGCAGGTCGTCCTTATAGCGCTATACTTGCCGAACAGGAGATTGTACAACGCCCCTTCGATACCGAGGTGCGAGTGCTTGCTATGTCTTCGGAGGAACTGCGTAGCCGTATAGACCAGCGCGTAGACCTCATGATGCATTCCGGATTGTTTGAGGAAGTGCTTTCTCTGCTGCCCTACCGGCAGCTGTCGACATTAAACACCGTCGGCTACCGCGAGTTGTTCGCAGTAGCCGACGGCTCTGATACCTTGGTGCACGCTGTGGAGCAGATTAAGCTCAACACCTGGCACTATGCCCGCAAGCAGATGACCTGGATGCGGAAATACAAGGATTAATATTTGTAGAAACCTTCGCCGGTCTTGCGGCCGAGGAGGCCGGCACGGACCATCTTGCGGAGCAGGGGGTGAGGACGATACTTGGGATCGCCAAACTCTTTGTAGAGGACTTCCATGATGGCGAGGTTGACATCGTTGCCGATGAGGTCGGCGAGGGCAAGGGGACCCATAGGATGGTTGGCGCCGAGCATCATGCATTTGTCGATGTCCTCGGCAGTGGCGATACCGTCGGCGAGGATGCCAACAGCTTCGTTAATCATCGGGATGAGGATACGGTTGACGACAAAGCCGGGGGCTTCCTTCACCTCGACGGGCTGCTTGCCGATTTCGGTGGCGAGGTCGATGACGCACTTGCAGACCTCGTCGCTGGTGAGCTGGCCGCGGATAACCTCGACGAGGGCCATACGGTCGGCGGGGTTGAAGAAGTGCATGCCTATGAACTGGGCAGGACGCTTGGTGCAGGCAGCAATCTCAGTGATGGAGAGCGAGCTGCTGTTGGTGGCGAAGATGGTCTCGGGTTTGCAGATGGCGTCAAGCTCGGTAAAGACATCTTTCTTGAGCTGCATCTCCTCGACAGCGGCTTCAATGACGAGGTCGGCGTCGGCGAAGGTGGCGTAGTCGGTGGTGGTGGTGATGTTTTTGAGCAGGGCGTCGACGGCCTCCTGGGTCATCTTGCCTTTTTCAACCAGTTTGCCGTAACCTTTGGCAATAGATGCCATAGCCTTGTCGAGGCTGGCCTGGGTGCGGCTTTTCATGACGATGGGCATCTTGGTGGCAAAGGCTTTCACAATACCTTTTGCCATGGTGCCGGTTCCGATAACACAGATTTTCATGTTTTTTATTGTTTTATTGTTTAGTTGTTTGAATGTTTGATTGTCTGAATATTGTGATAAGATTGTCTGTCGCGTAAGTCACTCAGGCATTAACGCAATCAGGCAATAATTATTTACCCACAAATTCGTATTTCCCTTTTTCGAGGAAGGCTTTCATGCCTTGTTTCTGGTCCTCGGTGGCAAAGCAACGGCCGAAGACGGTGCTCTCGTTCATGATGGCCTCGTCGGCCGACATGTCCCACTCGGCATTTATGCAAAGTTTGGCGGCTTTGACGGCGAGGGGTGCCTGGGCGGCAATCTGGTTGGCAATCTCCATGGCTTTGTCCATCAGCTCGGCCTGGGGCACCACTTCATTGACAAGACCTATTCGTAGGGCCTCGTTGGCTTTGATGGCACGTCCGGTATAGATGAGTTGTTTGGCCATACCCATGCCGACTAGGCGCGCCAGACGCACTGTGCCGCTGAAACCGGGGATGATGCCTAGGCCCACCTCAGGCTGGCCGAACTTGGCATTGTCGGAACAGATGCGTATGTCGCAGGCCATAGCCAACTCGCAGCCACCGCCGAGGGCGAAGCCGTTGACGGCAGCAATGACAGGCACATGGAGGGTCTCGAGTTTACGAAACACACTGGCTCCTTTGCTGCCGAAGGTCTGTCCCTGTGGCACGTTGAGGGTGGCCATCTCGCTGATGTCGGCACCGGCAACGAAACTCTTCTCACCGTCGCCAGTGACAATAAGGCAGCGGTATTTATTACAATCGAAATTGGATAGGTAATCGTCCATCTCGCCAAGGATGGTACTGTTGAGGGCATTGAGACTCTTGGGAGCACTGATGGTCATAATGGCGACGGTCCCACGGTCTTCTATCTTCAAATACTTGTACATGTTTTTTTGTGTTCAATGTAACTTATGATATAACGTTGAAGGATGCCCATTATTGTATTTGCCTGCATTTTTTTATTATTACACAATTTTAGGGACTGTTTGGCGTTATATATGGCAAAATAAATGAGATATGAAAGTACACTTTATAGCCATCGGTGGCTCTGCTATGCATAACCTGGCTATAGCCTTATGCCAGAAGGGTATTGCTGTTACTGGAAGTGACGACGAGATATTCGACCCGGCGAAGAGCCGATTGGAAAAATATGGTCTATTGCCTGAGTCGTTCGGGTGGCACCCGGAGCGTATTACACCCGACTTGGACGCTGTCGTGCTGGGTATGCATGCCCGTGTGGACAATCCCGAGTTGCTGAAGGCCCAGGAGTTGGGGCTGAAGATTTACAGCTACCCTGAATATCTATACGAGCAGAGCAAGGATAAGTTGCGCATTGTCATCGGAGGATCGCATGGAAAGACAACAACGACGGCAATGATACTGCATGTGCTGGCGAAGTGCGGCATAGAGGCGGATTATATGGTAGGCGCGCAGTTGAAAGGCTTCGAGGTGATGGTGCGGCTGAGCCATACGGCGAAGGTGATGGTTATTGAGGGTGATGAATACCTGACATCGCCCATCGACCGTAGGCCGAAGTTCCACCTATACAAACCCAATGTGGCTATCATCACCGGCATTGAATGGGATCATATCAACGTTTTTCCCACTTTCGACATATACCGCGAACAGTTCAGCAAGTTTATCGATTTGATTGAGCCCAATGGCACCTTAATCTATTGCGATGAGGACAAGGAGGTGCACCATGTGGCGGTAGAGAACCAGCGCACAGACATACAGAAACTGCCTTATGTATGTCCCGAGCACCGTGTGGAGAATGGCATCACATATCTCTCTACTCTCCACTCTCCACTCTCCACTCCCTTGCAGGTCTTCGGACACCACAATCTACTTAACCTCACTGCCGCACGTTTGGCCTGCCGGCAAGTGGGTGTGACTGACGAACAGTTCGACGAGGCTATAAGCTCTTTCGAAGGCGCCAGCAAGCGCTTGGAGTTGGTGAAAAGGAGTGACTCGTGTGCCGTGTATAAGGATTTTGCCCATGCCCCGTCAAAGCTTCGCGCCACCATTCATGCAATGCGCGAGCAGTATCCGGGTCGCAAACTGGTGGCCTGCATGGAGCTGCACACTTTCAGCTCTCTGACACAAGAATTCCTGCAGCAGTATGCCCATTCTATGGACGAAGCGGATATCCGTTATGTATATTTCAGCCAGCACGCCTTGCAGTTGAAGAAGCTTCCGGCTCTCGACCCAAAAGAGGTGTGTAAGGCCTTTGGCGGTGATGTTGAGGTGTTCACAGACAGTTCCGAGATGGTCGCCAAGGTGGAAGCAATGCAGTGGCAGAACACCAACCTGCTTATGATGAGCAGTGGCAATTTCGATGGTATCGACTTTGCCAAGCTGGCAGAGAAGGTGATTGGTGTATAGTGGATGATTTGAAAGTATTAACCCTAAAATAAATAGATTATGATTAAAAGAAGTATTGCTTTGGTAATTCTGGTGCTCTTCGGCATCAATGTTATGGCACAGGGAGTCCAAGAGGCTACTGTCAATGTCGGAGCCCTCACCGTTCCGGCCTACACTTTGAACACCAACAAGGATGTGAAACTGGTGCAGGAGGCTATGAAACAGCGTCTGAAAGATGCCAAGCTGAAGACCAAGAGCGTCGAAGGCTATGTTGCCTGCCAGGATGTCATCATCCCCGAGATAAGCACCGGCACCATCACTCTCTACACCAAGGTGGAGGAGCAGGGCAAGAAGAAGAACAAGACCACCGTCGTCACCGTCTGCGCCGTGAGCAACGACCTCACCATCGACCAGATGAACATGCGCAACAATGTGCGCAACTGGCTGAACGACTTTGTGCCTTATATCGCCAAGTATGAGGCTGGTCAGAACATGGAAGCCGAGCAGGCCAACCTGAAGAAGGCCGAGAAGCAGGCCAGCAAGGCTGCCGCCGAGGTTACCGGACTGGAGAAAGACATCGCCTCGGCCGAGAAGAAGATTGCCGACAAGCGTGAGGAGATAAAGAAATACGAGCAGAAGATCAAGGATTGCGAGAAGGAAATCGCCGACCTTGAGAAGAGCATTGGCAAGTACAACGACAAGAAGTCCAACGCCGAGAAGAAAGTCGACGAGGCCAACCAGAACGTCAAGGCCGTCGAAGGCGAGGTGGAGAAATACCGCCAGATGAGCGAGTAATGTTTCCTGCTCGGCCTGCGGCCTTGCGAAATCTTGTAAATCTAACAGAGAAGCCTGCCATTCGGCAGGCTTCTCTGTTGTTTTCATATTGTCGCTGATGGTGTGTATTGATATTATCTGGAGAATTATTCGTATATTTGCCGCCATGATTACAAGGAAGTATATCTGTATGCTGCTGATAATGACGGTTGCCCCGGCGTTTTGTACGGTTTCATTGGGGCAAAGTCTGGATTACAGGATGCTGAAATGCATACAAGAGCATCGCACCGAGACTTGTAACACAGTGATGCGCTGGACGTCGAACAGCGTGATCTTGGCGCCAGTCATTCCGGCCAGCATGGCCCTCGGCGGCTGGGCGGCAGACAATAAACCCCTGTTGGCCGATGCCGCCACGGTGGGTGCATCGATGGGTACTTCGTTGGCTTTGGTGATGGGCACCAAGTATATTGTGCGTCGACCGCGACCTTATATCAAGTATGAAGGCGACTTGATGTCGGTGACCACCGAACCCGACCCGTCGTTCCCGTCGGGGCATTCGGTGATGGCATTCTCCACGGCCACATCGTTGAGCCTGCTTTATCCGCGCTGGTATGTTATTGCACCTTCTTTTTTGTGGGCGTCGGCCGTGGGATATTCGCGGCTCTACCTCGGGGTGCACTATCCGAGCGATGTGCTTGTCGGAGCGTTGATAGGTGCCGGTGTGGCTGTCTTCTCCTATTATGTGGCTCAGCGCCTCAGGGAGGATACCCCCTGGGCGCCGAGCGATGCCGTTGTACTGTCGTACAAGTTTAGTTTCTGATATTTTATTTCTTCGGGGCGCAGATCAACGGCGAATTTAACAAATTAAGCGAAGGCTACGTAGGACAATTAAAAACGAATTACTCGAATATCGCACTGGCGGTAATTCGAGTAATTCGCATTAATTAACTTGCAGCGGCAAGAAATTCGTATAATTCGTATAATTCGCCGTTACTACTTTTTTGGGGCGCCGCCGCCGAAGTCGTCATAGGCGATGTTCTCGGGCTGGACGCCGAGGTTGTCGAGCATGTTGACTACGGCGCTGCTCATGGGGCCGGGGCCGCACATGTAGTACTCGATGTCCTCGGGGGCGGGGTGGTCCTTGAGGTAGGTGTCGTACATTACCTGATGGATGAAACCGGGAGTGTAGGGCACTCCGGCGGCATCGGCGGCGGGGTCGGGTCGGTCGAGGGCCAGGTGGAAGTGGAAGTTGGGGAAGTCTTTCTCCAGCTGGTGGAAGTCGTTGAGGTAGAACACCTCGTTGAGGGCGCGGGCGCCGTAGAAGTAGTGCATGGGGCGGTTCTGGCAATGCAGCGTGCGGGTGAGGTGCATGATCTGTGCGCGGAGGGGAGCCATACCGGCGCCGCCGCCCACCCATATCATCTCGTTACCCTGCGGGTCGTCGCTCCAGGTGCCGTCCTCGGTACCGCGGACGCGGAATTCGCCGTAGGGGCCGCTCATGATGACCTTGTCGCCGGGCTTCAGCGAGAAAATGTAGCTGGAGGCGATGCCGGGATTGACATTCTGGAAACCGCTGCGGTCGGCCGTGAAAGGCGGAGTGGCGATACGCACGGTGAGCATGAAGACGTCGCCTTCGGCAGGATAGTTGGCCATGGAGTAGGCGCGGACGGTGGGCTCGGTGTTGACGCAGACGAGGTCGAACATCTTGAACTTCTCCCATGCGGGCAGGTACTCGTCGCCGATGAGGCTGCGGTCGAAGTCGCTGTATTTGATGCGGAAGGTAGGTATCTTGATCTGTGCGTAGGAGCCAGGCACGAAGTCCATGTGCTCGCCGGCGGGCAGCTGCACTTTGAACTCCTTGATGAAGGTGGCCACGTTGCGGTTGCTGACCACGGTGCACTCGTATTCCTTGATGCTGAGAATGCTCTCGGGGAGCTTCAGGCTCATGTCCTCTTTCACCTTCACCTGGCATCCGAGGCGCCAGCCTTCCTGTATTTGCTTGCGACTGAAGTGGGGTGTCTCGGTAGGCAGGATGCTGCCGCCACCCTTGACGACGCGACACTTGCACTGGCCACACGAGCCTTTGCCGCCGCAGGCCGAGGGCAGGTGGACGCCCTGCTCGCTGAGGGTGCTGATAAGTGTTCCGCCGGTGGGGACGGTCATTTCTTTGTCGTCGTTGATGGTTATCTTCACGTTGCCCTGCGGTATGAGCTTGGCGCGCAGGATGAGCAATGCCGCCACCAGCAGCAGGATGACGACCAGGATGAGTATGATTGAGATGATAAGTGTTTGTGTCATTGCAGTATTGTCTTAACTACTTAACTACTAAAGTTTAAAGCCCATGAACGACATGAAGGCCATTCCCATGAGGCCGGTGATGATGAAGGTGATGCCCACGCCACGGAGTGCCGGGGGGATGTGGCTGTAGCGCAGTTTCTCACGGATGGCGGCGATGGCCACGATGGCCAGGAACCAGCCGATGCCGCTGCCGAGGGCGAAGACCGTGGCCTCGCCGATGTTGGCGTAGCCGCGCTCCTGCATGAAGAGCGAACCTGACATCACGGCGCAGTTGACGGCGATGAGCGGCAGGAAGATGCCCAGCGAGTTGTAGAGGGCAGGGCTGAACTTCTCCACTATCATCTCCACCATCTGCACGATGGCTGCTATGACGGCGATGAACATGATGAGGCTCAGGAAGCTCAGGTCCACCTCGGCCAGCGAGGGCGAGATCCACGCCAGCGCGCCGGGGGCGAGGAAGAATTTGTTGAGCAGGTAGTTGATGGGCACCGTGATAAGCAGCACAAAAGTGACCGCTATGCCCAAGCCCGCCGAGGTCTTCACCGTCTTGCTCACGGCCAGGTACGAGCACATGCCGAGGAAGAAAGCGAAGATCATGTTGTCGACAAAAATCGACTTGATGAATATGTTAATGTAGTCCATAGGTCAAGTGTTTCATTTTACAAGTCATTGCTTTATGGCTTTCTCCACGGCGGGGACAAGTGTCTCGTCGCCGTACTGGAAGCGGCCGAGCATCGTGCCGTCGGCGGCGATGAGGAACACTTGCGGTATCATCGACACACCGTAGAGCGTCTTGCTGTTCTGTGTGGTGTCGACAATCTGGCGGTAGGGGATGCCAAGCTGCTCCGTTGCTGTTCTGTGCTTGGAGAAGCTGTCGTCCACGTCGATGCCGAGCACCACCAGCCCGCGGTCTTTGTATTTTTCGTAGAGCGGTATCAGTTCCTCGCTGATTTCGCGGCGGCAGGGTTTGCACCACGAAGCCCAGAAATCGATGACGGCCACCTTGCCGGCTATCTCCGCTGAAAGGGTGGTGGGCTTGAGGTCGGGGTAGGTCAGTGCGGGGAAGTCCTTGTAAGGCAAGCCCGCCTTGACGGAAGCCTGACGTTTCAGACGCTCAACGATGGCGCGTATGTCCTTGTCGTTCTTGACAGCAGGGGCGGCCTTTTCGTACTCGGCCATGATGCGGTCATAACGGGGATGTGGCTCGTCGCTGTAAAGGTCATCGTTGGTTTCCGCCCACTCGATAAGTTCATAGAAGACGTATGCACCCACCAGATTGTCACGGTTGTCGCGGTATACCTCCCATGCTGTGGTGTCCATCACGCGCAACCGCATGGCATTTATCCTCTTTACTTCTGGCAGTGTGTTGCGAACCTCCGTTGGCACGTTGTTTGCGTCGAGAGAGTCAACCACACGGCAAGTTTCCACATACCAGTCCTGTCTCGGCTTTTCATAGCGGTAAAGCTGGTCGTTGAGCGCGGTGCCGCTGACAAGGTTGCGCGGCTCGTCGATGGTCACCGATATGCCGGGTTCGAGGACTACGGGGAGGCTGACGTAATAATCTTCCGAGAAATAGGCGATACAGACAGAGTCTACGTTGCCCGTCAAAACAAACCTGCCGTCCTGCACCTTGGCCTTGCACAGCGTGTTACCGTCCATCCGCAGGCGTACTCTTTTCGTATTGTCGAAGGCGGTGCCGCTGATGGTGAATTGGTTTGATGCATTCTGGCAGCTGACGGTAAATGTCAGCAGTGTTGATAGCAATATCAGAGTTATTTTCTTCATTGTTTATTATAGTTTTCGCCGAAGGACCGTCGAAGGATCATCGAAGGATTGAAGAAGGCAGAGAATTTTTTTGGTCGGTTTCATTGCTCACAAAGGTCTTTGTTCTTGCTTCGGTGCCACCAGATGATGAGACCGACGAGGATGAGGGCCATGGGGGGCATTATCATCAGGCCGTTGTTCTCGTAGCCGATGCCGTAGAGGCCGAGCTTCTCCATGACGGGGTAGCCCCAGAGGGTGCCGCTGCCGAAGAGTTCGCGGACGAAGCCGAGGACGATGAGGATGACGCTGTAGCCGAGTCCGTTGCCGAGTCCGTCGAGGAAGCTCGCCCACGGTTTCTGCACCATGGCGAAAGCCTCGAGACGGCCCATGACGATGCAGTTGGTGATGATGAGGCCCACGAAGACGGAGAGCTGCTTGCTGACGTCGTAGACATAGGCTTTCAGCACCTGGTCGACCAGCACCACGAGCGTCGAAACCACGACGAGCTGCACGATGATGCGGATGCGTGGCGGGATGGTGTTGCGCAGCAGCGAGATGATGACGTTGGCCAGCACCACCACCACGGTGACGCTCAGGGCCATCACCACGGCGGGCTTGAGCTGCGCCGTCACAGCCAGACAAGAGCACACGCCCAGCACCTGTACGAGGATGGGGTTGTTCTTGCTGAAGGGAAGTTTGATAAGGTCAAAGTTCTTCATTGTTCGTCCTCCTCTATGGTATTGCTAGTATCAATAGATGAACTAGATATTCTAGAGTTACTAGATAATCCTTTGTAGTCCTCGAAGGCTTTCGCCAGCATGGCTGTGACGCCGTTGCTGGTCATGGTGCCGCCGCTGATGGCGTCCACCTCGTAGGGGTTGCTGTGGTCAGCGTTCTTGGCTAAATGTATGGCTTGGGTGTCCATACGCTTGCCGATGAAACGCTGGGCGAACTTGTCGGTGGCAATCTCGCCGCCGAGGCCGGGAGTCTCGCCCTTGTGGTCGAAGACGGCGCCGACGACGGTGCTCTCGGCATCCAGCGCCAAGTAGCCCCAGATGGGTCCCCAAAGGCCGGTGCCCTTGAGGGGCAGGACGATGCCGCCGTCGAAGCGGTAGTAGCCGTCGGCTTCGGTGATATGCTTGGCATAGAGCTCCGCGGCGTTGTCGCGCGTGGCTTCGACGCCGATGGTCTTCAGAATCATCTGCTTGGTCTCGGCCTGCTGGTTCTTTGTCTGCAGGGGCTTGAGACTGACGCTCACAACGGTGAGTATCAGGGCTGCCACCACGACGAGAACTGCCGAGTAGATGAAGATATAGGTATTGGAGAATGTCTTTTTCATCGGGCAATCCTCCTTTCTCTGCGCTTGATGTTGCGGCTGACGACGCAATGGTCAATCAGCGGAGCCATGCAGTTCATGAAGAGTATGCTGAGCATCATGCCCTCGGGGTAGGCGGGGTTGCAGACGCGCAGCAGCACGGCGAAGGCACCGATGAGCAAGCCGTAGATCCACTTGCCGGTGTTGGTCTGCGCGGCGGTGACGGGGTCGGTGGCCATGAAGACGGCGCCGAAGGCGAAGCCGCCCATCAGGAAGTGGTAGTAGAACGGCAGCTGCATATAGTCGTTGTATCCTATGGCGTTGAACAGCAGTCCCATCAGGCCGCCGCCGAGAAATACGCTCAGCATGATGCGCCAGGAGGCGATGCCGGTGAAGAGCAGCAGGATGGCGCCGAGGGCGATGGCGATGACCGAGGTCTCGCAGGTGGAGCCTGGGATGGTGCCTATCAGCATATCCAATGCTGAGGCCGAAGGATGCATACCAGCGGCAAGCTCGCCCATGGGTGTGGCGCCGGCGATGGCATCGGAGCCCCACAGGTCGGCGGCTATCCACACTTTGTCGCCACTCATGTGGGTGGGGTAGGCGAAGAAGAGGAATGCGCGTGCCACGAGGGCGGGGTTGAGGAAGTTCATGCCGCTGCCGCCGAAGACCTCCTTGCCGATGATGACGGCGAAGGCCACGGCCAGCGCCACCTGCCACAGGGGCGTGGTGACGGGCACAATCATAGGTATCAGCAGGCCTGTGGCGAGATAACCTTCGTTCACCTCGTGGTGACGGTACTGCGCGAAGGCAAATTCTATAAACAAGCCCACGGCGTAGCTCACCACGATGAGTGGCAGCATACGAAGGAATCCGAACCACCACATATAGAGCCAGTGCCAGTCGGCGCCGGTGCTCATGGCGGTCTGGTAGCCGATGTTCCACATGCCGAAGAGCAGTGCGGGGATGAGTGCAATCACCACGATGATGATGCTGCGCTTCATGTCCACCGCATCGCGTATGTGACTGCCGCTCTTGGTAACAGTCTTGGGGGTGAAGGCGAAGGTGTGGAACGCCTCGTAGGTGCTCCCCAACCAGCTCCACTTACCCTTGGGTTCAATCTTGTCGAACCAGTCTTCCAACCATTTTAGTCTCATGCGATAGCCTCCTTTCTGAGGACCTCGAGGGCCTCGCGGATAATTGTTTGTATCTCGGTCTTGGAGGGGTCGATGAACTCGCACAGGGCGAAGTCCTCGGGTTCCACCTCGTAGATGCCGAGCTTCTCCTGCAACTCCACGTCGCCCACGATGCAGGCCTTGATGAGCTGCAGCGGGTAGATGTCGAAGGGGAACACGCGCTCGAAGCTGCCCGTAAAGAGGAAGGGACGCACCGAGCCATGCATGTTGGTGTTGAATTCAGTGGGTAGTGGGTAGTGGGCAGTGGGTAGCAGTCGGACAAAGCCACTCAAGAAGGTCTTGCTGAAGCTGAACTTTGTGAGGCCCGGCATGAGCCAACCCATGAAGTCGTAGTGGTCTCCCTCTTCGATGAAGGTCAGCTGCTGGTCGTACATGCCGAGGAAACCGTCGGCGTCGACGGTGCTGCCGCTGAGGACACTTCCGGAGATGATTCTGGTTGAATTAGAGGAACCGGACATGCTGGGATAACTTTCATCCATCAGCTGTGTTTCGCTGATGCGCTGCAGACAGGCACCGCAGAGCACCCGGTAATATTTCGGCGCTTTGGCAGCAGGACCGCCGACGCTGATGACGCGTTCGGGACGGTATTCGCCTGTCATACACCAGTGGCCGATAGTGGCTACATCCTGAGCGTTTACGCTCCAGATGTACTCGCCCTTGTTGATGGGGGCGATAGCGGCCACTATGGTTCCGATATTGCCGGCAGGGTGGGGGCCTTCGGCCTTCACACAGTGCACCTCGGCAAAAGCCTCCAGAGCCTTCACGCCGGCTTCGAACTCATGCTCCCGTCCTTTCAAGGCGAACGATATGTCAGGCGCCAACGGGTTGGTGTCGCGCAGGCTGATGAAGATGCCTTTGGGCTTGTGGTCGGGATTGGCGATGGTGCCGAAAGGACGTTCCTTGATCATCCACCAGCAGGGAGACTTGGCGGAGAGTGGAGAGTGGAGAGTGGAGAGCGTGCTTGCGCAATCATTGTTCTCCACTCTCCGTTTTCCACCCTCAACTACGACGGCTTCCAGCCGCCGTTTCTCGCCCCGTACAATAGCCTTCACCACGCCGTCGACAGGCGAGGGAAGTGACAGGCGTGTGTCGTTCTTGTCGGCCACCAGCGGTTGTCCGGCAGTCACTTTGTCGCCCTCTGCGACCAGCAGGCGTGGCGTGAAGCCCACCACGTCGGGCGGCTTCACGGCATAACGCTCAATGCTTCTGGCATCGACAACCACTCGTTCGGCAGTGCCGTCGAGTGGTATGTCGAGTCCTTTCTTTATCTTTATTGTTTGATTCATTTTTTAAGTGTAAGGTCGACCGGTTGCAGCATGTTCTCCGGTTTCAGTATCTCGTCGAGCTGCTCTTTGGTGAGCAGGCCGTGCTCGAGCACAAGCTCATAGACGCCGCGGCCAGTCTCGCTGGCTTCCTTGGCAATCTTGGTGCTCTGCTTGTAGCCGATGATGGGGTTGAGCATGGTGACGATGCCGATGGAGTGTTCCACCAGCTGGCGGCAGCGCTCCTCGTTGGCCACGATGCCGTCGATGCAAAGCTTTCTGAGGGTGTCGAGACCGTTCTCGAGCAGGTGGATGCTCTCGAACAGCGTGTAGGCTATCACAGGTTCCATTACGTTCAGCTCCAGCTGTCCGTTGTCGCTGGCCAGCGAGATGCACATGTCGTTGCCGATCACCTTGTAGCACACCTGGTTCATTACCTCGGGGATGACGGGGTTCACCTTGCCGGGCATAATGCTCGAACCGGGCTGACGCTCGGGCAGGTGTATCTCGTTCAGGCCGCAACGCGGACCGCTGCTGAGCAGACGCAGGTCGTTGCACATCTTGTTGATCTTGATGGCCAAACGCTTCATGGCGGAGCTGTAGGCTATCATGCAGGTGGTTGCCGAGGTGGCCTCGATAAGGTTGTCGGCCAGGCTGATGTTCCAACCCGTTATCTTGCGCAGAGCCTTGATGCAGGCTTCGCTGTAGCCAGGCTTCGAGCAGATACCTGTGCCAATGGCCGTGGCACCCATATTCACTATCAGGAATTCGTCGGCGGTGATGCGCAGGTTCTTCACCTCGCCGCGCAGTGAGTCGGCAAAGGCACCGAAGGTCTGGCCCAGCGTCATGGGCACGGCATCCTGCAGCTGGGTACGGCCCATCTTGATCACATGGGCGAACTCCTTGCTCTTGTATGTCAGGGCCGAAATCATCTGCTCCAGGTGAGGCATGAAGCCGAGATGCTCAAGAGCCAGGGCCATGTGGATGGCGCAGGGGTAGGCGTCGTTGGTGCTCTGCGATGCATTCACCACGTCGTTGGGCGAGCAGTACTGGTATTCACCTTTCTTGTATCCCATGCGTTCCAGTGCCAGGTTGGCGATAACCTCGTTGGCAGCCATGTTGGTGCTTGTGCCGGCACCGCCTTGTATCATGTCGATAGGGAACTGGTCGTGGTATTTGCCTTCTATCAGCTGGTCGCATGCCCATTCAATGGCTTCGCCCTGTTCTGCTGTAATCATTCCAACTTCAACGTTGGCTATAGCCGCAGCTTTCTTAGTGATGGCCATACCACGGATAAAGTTGGAGTAGTTGGATAGCAGGTTTCCACTGATATGGAAATTTTCCATGGCACGTGCGGTTTGCACACCATAGTAAGCGTCGGCAGGAACTTCATGTTGACCTAACAGGTCACTTTCAGTGCGGAAATTTTCTTTTTTAGTCATTTTTCTTCTATTATTATTATTTGCTATTTGTTGATATTGTGTCTTGTAGAATGAATTCTCTATTCTAATTGACACTACAAAAATACAAATATTTTTTAATTACACAATTTTTATCGATAAAAAAATATTGAAATATATTGGATGGTCATTGTCGGCGTCTGAGTTCGGTGGTGAGAGCAGCGAGAGACGCTGCGAGGTTTTCGTTTTTTACCAAAATGTTGTCAGGAAGGTTGATGGTTGTGGGGGCGAAATTCCAGATAGCCTGGATGCCACCCAATACAAGCATATCGGCTATGGCCTGTGCTTCTGTTGCAGGGACGGCGATGATTCCGATAGTGATATGAGTGCGTTTCAAAAAAGATACCATTTTAGATATAGGTAGCACAGGCTTTTCTCCAATCTTCTTTTCTTTGGGCTCACGGTCGAAACCGGCAACAATGTCGAGGCTATATTTTGCGAATCCGCCGTACTGCATTAGTACATGTCCTAATGCGCCTACACCTACCAGTATGGCTTCGTCGTAATGGTCGTAGCCAAGATATTTTTTCATGTCTTCCAGCAAGGTGTCGACACGGAACCCCAATTTTGGACGGCCTGGTTCGGAACTAATGCCGGCAAGGTCTTTGCGCACCTGTACGGGGTTGATGCCAAGACTTTCGGCAATGGAAGAAGAGGAAACAAATTCCTCTCCACGCGCCACTCTGTTCTCTATTTCGCAATAGTAGGACGGAAGCCTGCCGAGCGTAGATTTTAATATAATCAATGAGTTACGTTTGTCTTTCATGGGGTGCACCTCATTTGTTTTCGAAATGCAAAAATAACAAAAAAACTATTATTTGGAAATATTATTATAGTCTATTTCTTCTTTTTTATTGTCAAAAACCAAGTTCTTAGCATCTTTTGTCAAGGTAGGCAACTTTTATGCGAAAGAAAACATACCGCAGACATACAAATAAGTTCAAAACCCAGAAATCCCACTTTATGGTCGCTCTGTTCTTCGGTATTTCTTCGGTATTTCTTCGGTGATTCTTCGGTCAACCACCGAAGAATCACCGAAGAAATACCGATAAACAATTGAAAAAGAGGACTGCTTTACTGCGATTACGGATGGTCCCATGCTATTTCCCCCTCACGGAGAACCCCTCAACAGTGTCGACCGGTGTATAGTTTTCCTTTTTTTTTATCCCACATTATCTTTTTTTTAGTATATTTGCAAAATATTGTATTGTACAAATAATTAAATAACAAACAGATATGCAGAGAGATAACGAGATTTTCGACCTCATTCGCAAAGAGCGTGAGCGTCAGACCAAAGGCATCGAACTGATTGCCTCTGAGAACTTCGTCAGCGACCAGGTGATGGAAGCCATGGGCTCCGTCATGACCAACAAATACGCCGAAGGCTATCCCGGCAAGCGCTACTACGGCGGCTGCCAGGTGGTCGACCAGAGCGAGACCATCGCCATCGAGCGTGCCAAGAAGCTCTACGGTGCCTGCTGGGCCAACGTGCAGCCCCACAGCGGTGCACAGGCCAACATGGCTGTGTTTCTGGCTTGCCTCAACAGCGGCGACACCTTCATGGGCATGGACCTCAACCACGGCGGTCACCTCTCGCACGGCAGCCCCGTGAATTTCAGCGGTATCAACTACAAGGTGGTTGGCTACCAGGTGAAGGAAGAGACCGGCATGGTTGACTACGAGGACATGGAGAAGAAGGCCCTCGAGCACCACCCGAAGCTCATCATCGGTGGCGGCAGCGCCTACAGCCGTGACTGGGATTGGGCCCGCATGCGCGAGATCGCTGACAAGATCGGCGCCATCCTCATGGGCGACATCAGCCACCCCAGCGGCCTCATCGCCAAGGGCTACCTGAACAATGCCGTCAAGTATTGCCACATCGTCACCACCACCACCCACAAGACCCTCCGCGGACCCCGCGGCGGTATGATTCTCATGGGTCAGGACTTCGACAATCCTTGGGGCAAGACCACCCCGAAGGGTGAGATCAAGAAGATGAGCGCCCTGCTCGACAGCGCCGTGTTCCCCGGCACCCAGGGTGGTCCTCTGGAGCACGTCATCGCCGCCAAGGCCGTCGCCTTCGGCGAGGCCCTCACCGACAGCTACGACCAGTACATCCAGCAGGTGATGAAGAATGCCAAGGTGATGTGCGAAGCCTTCGTCAACAAGGGCTACAAGGTCATTAGCGGTGGTACCGACAACCACCTGATGCTCATCGACCTGCGCACCAAGTTCCCCGAGCTCACCGGTAAGGAAGCCGAGAACGCCCTCGTGGCCGCCGACATCACGGTGAACAAGAATATGGTGCCCTTCGACAGCCGCAGCGCCTTCAAGACCAGCGGTCTGCGCGTTGGAACGCCCGCCATCACCACCCGTGGCCTGAAGGAGGCCGACATGCCCGTCATCGTGGACATGATCGACACCGTCCTCTGCAACCCGACCGACGAGGCCGTCCGCGCCAAGATCACCGGCCAGGTCAACGAGATGATGCAAAATCGTCCTCTCTTCGCTTGGTAAAATTATTAGAAAACAGGTCCTTAAGGTCCTTAAAGTCACAAAAGACCTTAAGGACCTTTTTTATTGTGCTATGACCAAAGATTATGACGAATACAAAGCCGACAAAGGCAAACACAAAGCCCTAAAGATAATACTGAAGGCCTTTGAAATTGTCGTTATCGTTGGCTGTGTCCTCGCCGGCGTTTTCTTCCTTTTGATGGTCGCTTTCCCGAAAGGACTTTGGGTAGATGTGTTCAAGTAACAGATTACGATGGCACTAATCAAATCATACAAAGGCAAGTCGCCCCGCTGGGGCAAGGACTGCTACTTCAGCGAGAACGCCACGCTGGTGGGCGACGTGACGCTGGGCGACGAGTGCTCGGTGTGGTTCAACGCTGTGGTGCGCGGCGATGTGGCGCCCATCTTCATCGGCGACCGCACCAACGTGCAGGACGGCTCCTGCATACATGTGACCCACGACATCGGCCCCACGCATATCGGCAGCGACGTCACCATCGGCCATAATGTCACCCTCCATGCCTGCACCATCCGTGACGGCGCCCTCATCGGCATGGGTGCCACCGTCCTCGACGACAGCGAGGTGGGGGAGGGCTCCATCGTCGCCGCCGGCGCCCTTGTTTTGCAGGGCACCAAGATACCCGCCCACGAGATTTGGGGCGGCGTCCCCGCCAAGTATATCAAGCCCACCAGCCCCGGCAAGACCGACAACGCTGCCCACTACGTCGCCTACGCCAAAGAATATATGAAGCACGATGTATGATACAATAAAAACGTAAATCGGCTTTGTACAATAAAAATATAATTTATGAAGAAAATACTATTGATCTTGTCTATGGTCGCGTGTATGGCTGGTGCTAATGCACAGGCACTGAAGGTCTATGACGAGGGCATCGACGCTATGGAGCAGATACGGCAAGCCATAGAGGAGGCTCGTGCAAGCGACCGCTACGTGATGTGCCAGGTGGGCGGCAACTGGTGTCCGTGGTGCCTGCGCTTCGCTGAGTTTGCCGCCAAGGACAGCGTCATAGCGCCGTTGATGGAGGAGAACTACGTGTATATTCACGTGAACTACTCCAAGGGCAACAAGAACCTCGAGGCAATGAAGTTCCTCGGCAATCCCGGCCGCTTCGGCTACCCGGTATTCGTGGTGCTCAACGAGGAAGGCATCCCTATACACATACAGGAGAGCGAGAGCCTCGAAGAGGGCAAGGGTTACAGCCGCAAGAAAGTGGAGAAGTTCCTGCGCTTGTGGAACAAGAAGGCCGTCGAGGCAGAGGTCAAATAGTTTTTTTTTGATTTGTAGGAATCGGGTTCTGCCAGCTACGCATATTTGTATCTGACAGAAGGTTCTGTTATTCGGTATTTCTTCGGTGATTAACCGAGAAAATACGGGTAATGTATTGGCTATTGGCGTTTTCCTGGGGCGAAGAAGTAGGCTCGAAAATCAAGTTAACCAATGACACTATCACAATCACAGTATCACAATTAAAAAAAAAGATATCAATCCCCCTTCTTTATACTATATAACTAATTAATAATTAATAAAATATATAAGAAATAAAGAAATTGATACCCCTCGAAAAATGAACTGTGATACTGTGATTGTGATTATCAAAAAGTAAATAAATTATCTAAAAGGCAAAGAAACAATGAAATACGATATCAGCAAACCATCGGCACCCCCGATGCCGACCCTCGGAAAAGGGACAGAATGTGTCAAATTATTGCTCTCGCAGACCTCAAAAGACATGCACGAACCCCTCGTCCCTATGCTCTTCCCGTCCTAGGGGCACATGTGAGCGGTTCTGAATTTCAATATCCGGACCTCAGTTGGAAGGAACTTTGTGGCCAAATGGCAAACCTCGTGGCCGAAAGTGGGGGTAACAAGGGCCAATTGTCAACCCTCGTGGAGGCCATCTGTCGCAACTTCCGCCGCCACGACGAGGAGGAACTCAAAAAACTCGTAGAATGGCAGAAACAGATGAAGACCAAATCTGCCAACAAGGAGAAACCACCTCGCCCCGATGTGGCATTCTGGTTCCCGCCAGCGGACGTCACCTCCGCAGCCTTCCTCCAGAACGCTATGGCTTTTGTGGCGAAGGCGGTGCCGGGTGTGATACATCGGGAAGATGTTTTTTACGGTGTGAGAGGAGTGGGAGAGGAGTGTGAGAGGAGTGTGAGAGGAGTGTGAGAGGAGTGTGAGAGGAGTGAGGGTGTTTATTCTTCTGTGGAAAAAAAATAGTTCAAAATTTGGCTGTGTAAATATAATTATGTATCTTTGCATCGGATATTTTATGTGTCTGCACGGTGGTGTTGGCGCATGAAGATATTGATAATTAATATATAAAAGAGATAATCCTAAAATAAAAACAACAATATGACTCATGACATTCTGATTGCGTTGCTGGTGCTTGGAGCCTTGGGCATCCTGTTTGCCATAGTGCTCTACATCGTGGCGCAGAAGTTCAAAGTGGTCGAGGACCCCTTGATTGACGAGGTGGCCGAGGTGTTGCCCGGCGCCAACTGCGGCGGATGCGGCAAGGCCGGCTGCCGTGCTTTTGCCGAAGCCTGTGTGGCACAGCACAGCCTCGACGGTTTGCGTTGCGCCCCCGGTGGCGACGCTGTTGCTGCCAAGATAGCCACCCTGTTGGGTTGCGCTGTGGAGCAGGGCGAGCCAATGGTGGCTGTGGTGCGTTGCAATCCCGCCAACTGCGGCGACAAGCGCAAGTCGAACTACGACGGTTTGCGCAGCTGCGCCTTTGAGAACACCGTATATACCGGCGAGAGCGGTTGCCCGTTTGGCTGTCTGGGCTGCGGCGACTGTGTTGCCGCCTGCCAGTTCGACGCCATCAAGATGGGCGAGGACGGAGTGCCCGTGGTGGATGCCGACAAGTGCACCGCCTGCGGCGCCTGCGCCAAGGCCTGCCCGCGCAAGATTATCGAGTTGCGCAACAAGGGCAAGAAGGACCGCCGCGTGTATGTGAGCTGCGTGAACAAGGAGAAGGGCGCCGTTGCCATGAAGAGCTGCGCCAACGCCTGCATAGCCTGCGGCAAGTGCCAGAAGGTGTGCCCGATGGAGGCAATCACCGTGGAAGGCAATGTGTCGTATATCGACTACAAGAAGTGCATAGCTTGCCGCAAGTGCGTCACCGAGTGTCCGACCAAGGCCATCAAGGATGTAGGGTTCCCGACCCCTGCCGTGAAGCCCGCCCCGAAGCCCGAAGCACCGGCAGCCCCTGCCGCCGAGAAGGTGGAAGTTAAGAGTTAAGAATTAAGAGTTAAGAGTTATGAAGACATTTCGAATGGGTGGTGTCCACCCCGAAGAGAACAAGATATCGAACGATGCCGCCATCGAGGTGATGCCTGTGGGCAAGCAGATGGTGGTGCTGATGAACCAGCACCTCGGCGCCCCCGCGACGCCCGTGGTGCAGAAGGGCGACAAGGTGAAGGTCGGCCAACTGATTGGCGAGGCCCAGACTTTCATGTGCGCCAATGTCCACTCGCCTGTGAGCGGCACAGTGCTGAAGGTCGACACCTGCAAAGACGCCTTCGGCATGGCCAAGCCGGCAGTATATATCACGGTGGAGGGCGACGAATGGATGGAGACCATCGACCGCACGCCCGACATCAAGCGCGAGTGCACGCTGGAGCCCAAAGAGATTGTTGCCAAGCTGAAGGAGATGGGCATCGTGGGCCTTGGCGGCGCCACCTTCCCCGCGCATATCAAATACAGCATTCCCGAGGGCAAGAAGGCCGAATATCTTATCATCAATGCCGCCGAGTGCGAGCCGTACCTGACGAGCGACTACCGTGTGATGATGGAGCATGCCGAGGAGGTGTGCATCGGTGTAAGCATTCTGCGCAAAGCCCTGGGCGTTCCCAATGCGTATATAGGCATCGAGAGCAACAAGCCCCTGGCAATAGCCAAGATGCAGGAGACCGCCAAAGGGTTCGAGGGCATTGTCATCGAGCCGTTGAAGGTGAAGTACCCGCAGGGCGCCGAGAAGCAGCTTATCAACGCTGTCACCGGCCGCCGGGTTGGCAGCGGCAAGCTGCCTATCGACAGCGGCTGTGTGGTGAGCAACCTTGGCACCGCCTTTGCAGTGTACGAGGCCATACAGAAGAACAAACCCCTGATAGAGAATATACTCACCGTTACCGGCAAAGAGTTGCCGAGCCAGCACAACTACATTGTGCGCATAGGCACCACATACAATGAGATTATCAGCCACAGCATCGGCCAGTTGCCCGAGACCACCGGCAAGGTGATCAGCGGCGGCACGATGATGGGCAAGGCTGTGGTGAACCTCGATGCCCCGACGGTGAAGGGCAACTCGAGTGTGCTGGTGATAGGGGAGAAGGAAGCCCGCCGTAATCCGGAGACCAACTGCATACGTTGCGGCAAGTGCGCCAGCGCCTGCCCGATGGGTCTGGAACCGTATATGTTCTCGCTGCTGGTGAAGAACAACCGCGTGGAAGAGGCCAAGGCGCACAACATACTCGACTGCATCGAGTGCGGCTGCTGCTTCTTCAGCTGTCCGGCCAACAAGCCGCTGACCGACGAGATACGTCTCGGCAAGAACAAGGTGCGTGCCATGATGGCTGCGAAGAAATAGTTATGAATTAAGAATTAAGAGTTAATAATTAAGTATTATGAACTTATTGAATATCTCTGGCTCGCCGCATGTGCACAGTGACGAGTCGACAAAGAAAATCATGTGGCGTGTCAATCTGGCCTTGGTGCCGGCATTGATAGTGGCCACGGTGTTCTTCGGAGTGAACGCCCTGTTGGTGAGCCTCATCTCGGTTGTGAGCTGCGTGCTGTTCCAGTGGCTGATAGAGAAATACATCCTTAAGCAGAAACCCACTATATGGGACGGTTCGGCAGTGGTCACCGGTTTGCTTCTGGCATTCAACGTGCCTGCCACTGCCCAGATGCTGTGGATAGTGATCATCGGTGCCCTGGTGGCCATCGGCATCGGCAAGATGAGCTTCGGCGGTTTGGGCAAGAACCCCTTCAACCCCGCTTTGGTGGGTCGTGTGTTCCTGCTCATCTCGTTCCCCGTTCAGATGACCACATGGCCTGTGCCTGGTTTCACCATGAGTTTCGATGCCGCTACGGGCGCCACCCCACTGGGAGCCTTCAAGGAGGGTGCCCTGCCTGCCGACGTGACGCTTTGGGATGCTTTCCTCGGCCACATAGGCGGCTCGATGGGTGAGATTTCGGCCATCGCCATCCTCCTCGGCGCCATCTACCTGCTCTGCCGCAAGATCATCACCTGGCACATACCTGTGGCCTTCATCGGCACAGCCTTTGTGTTCAGCGCCATACTGTGGCTCATCAATCCCGAGAGCTATATGGATCCCGTGATGACCATCTTCACCGGCGGTATCATGCTTGGCGCCTGCTTCATGGCAACCGATATGGTGACGAGCCCCATGGCCAAGAGTGGCCAGCTGATATTCGGTTTCGGATGCGGCCTGCTGACCATCATCATCCGCAACTGGGGAGCCTATCCCGAGGGTGTTTCGTTTGCCATCCTTATAATGAATAGCGTCACGCCATTGCTCAACCGCTGGTGCAAGCCCAAACGCTTTGCTGAATAATGGTTAAAGTTTTAAAGGTTAATGGTTAAAGAATAAAGATTATGGCAAAGAAAGCAGAATCGACATTAGTGAATATGCTGCTGTCGCTCACGGCGATAGCCATAGTGGCCGCCGCTGCGCTGGCAGCCCTGAACGGCGTTACCAAGGAGCCTATAGAACAGGCCAAGCAGGATAAAGTGAACAAGGCCATTGCCGACGTGTTGCGCCAGGTCGACGCCAACGGCGTTGTCGAGGCCCAGATAGGCTATGACGCCGCCATGATGAAACATGACACCATCCGTCTCGGCGAGCCCGACGAGAAAGGCAACTACAAAGACAGCGTGGTATGCCACATGGCCTACACTACCGAAGGCGTATATGCCGGTGCCGCAGTCGAGGCTATCGACTTCAACGGTTTCGGCGGCCCGCTCAAGGTTATGGTGGGCTTCGACGCCGAAGGCAATATCTATGGCTACAGCATACTGGAGACCCATGAAACCCCCGGTCTCGGTGCACTTGCCGGCGGTTGGTTCCAGAAAGACGGTAACGGCAACATCATCGGCAAGTCGCCGGCCACGGAGCTTAAGGTTACCAAGGATAAAGGCGATGTGGACGCCATTACCGGTTCCACCATCACTTCGCGCGCTTTCCTGCGCGGCGTGAACAAGGCTTACACCAACCTGATGACGCTGGTGGACGCCGCAGCCCCCTGTGCCGACACTACGGCAGTTGAACCCGTTATAAACGAATAATAACAAGCATCATGAAAGCAAAAGATATTATCAAGAACGGTCTTATCAAGGAGAACCCGACATGGGTGCTCGTCCTCGGCATGTGCCCGACGCTGGCTACGACGACGTCGGCCATCAACGGCCTCAGCATGGGATTGGCGACAACCTTTGTGCTTATGATGTCGAACATCGTCATCTCGTTGCTGAAGAGCGTCATCCCCGACAAGGTGCGCATCCCGGCGTTTATCGTCATCATCGCCACTTTCGTCACCATCGTGCAGATGGTGATGCAGGCATACCTGCCCGACCTCTACGACAGCTTGGGCCTCTTCATCGCCCTCATCGTTGTGAACTGCATCGTGCTGGGTCGTGCCGAAGCCTTTGCCTCGAAGAACAATGTGGGCATGTCGTTTATCGACGGCTTGTTCATGGGTCTCGGTTTCACATGGGCACTGACTCTTGTTGGCATGGTGCGCGAGTTGCTCGGCGCCGGCAAACTGTTCGGCCTCACGCTGATGGATGGCGGCATGATCATGATGATTCTGCCTCCGGGCGGCTTCCTGGCCCTTGGATTGCTGATGGCTCTGATCAATCACTTACGCCGCAAGAGTGTTAAATAATCTTAAAAGGTGAACACTTTTTGCTTCTTCTTCGTCATATATATAGAAAGCCAAAAAATGTAATGTTATGAAAAGAGTTATTTTTATCGCCGCGATGCTGCTGGCAGCCGCTGGTTTGAAAGCCCAGGATTGTGAAACGCTCTTGTTGCCATACTTCAATGGCGACCATGAGGAGTATGCCAACTATCCTGCCGAGAAACTTGAATGGCGGTGCAATCTGGCCCGTAGTGCTTTCTATGTTGCCGACGAGGTCCCTGCCGGTGCGGTGGTTTATTCCATCGAGGTGGTGAAAAACGTATGGACCGGAGAGGCTCTTACGAAAGACTTCAAGGTTGACCTGAACACGTTGAGCTATTATGCTTACAACTTCGAGATGCTGCAGCTTGAGAACAAAGACCTCAACAAGGCGTTGTATTTCTCAACACCAGGTTCGGATCACCGCTATCTGGTGCTACGGGCGCAGAACGAGATGTACGAAATAGCAAACAAAAGCAGTAAATAATATAGAAAGGGACGACGTATGAAGAAGCATGTGTTTACATTTTTGATGCTCCTGTCGATGGTGGCCGGGGTTGCCAATTGCCAGATTGTAGATTCGTACAATCTCGGCCCTGACATTCACAATACCGTGATGCCGCTGAATAACGGTGCAGTACGTCTATTTGACATAGGCGGCAGTGGAGGCAATTATACAAACGGAGAGGACTATTGGGTGACCATCTCCAGCACTTGCGACACTCCGGTTGTGATGACCTTCACGTTGGATTTGCTTAACTTGCGTTTCACCAACGCCGGTTTGCCATGTGGCGACACCTTGTTTGTGTACGATGGTCCGACAATCAACGACTCGTTGCTGTGGTATGCCACGGGTAGCATGTATGTTCCCAATACCCGCAGGATATACCAAAGTCCCAATAACACCACAGGCATGATGACGTTGCGACTGAAGGCGTGCGACTGCAGCGGCGTCGACAGAACGACGGGTGCGGGATTCAATATCATGGCGGAATGTACCAGTCCTTGCGAGACATTCTCGCCGGTTATCGATTCGATTTTCTATAAGACACGCGACGGCGAGATATATGAGTTTGGACGTGTGAAGCTGCTCTATGATGTCGACACTATCATGGTATGGGATTCGATTTTGATGGATTCTGTGGCCGCATTGGATTCGACGCCGTTCAACGGTGTTAATATCTGCCTGGGCGACGGTGTAATTTTCACTGGCCACTGCGAATACAGCAACAGTTGCGGATGGTATCACCCTTCGGATTCCACAACAACATTCATCTGGAATATGGGTACCGGCGACTCTATTGTGGGTTTGAACAAAACCAGTGTATACTATGATGAGTATGTCGATATTTCCTGCTATGATGTCGTCCTTTCGGTCGTCGACGAACGAGGATGTAAATCGTCAGAGTTCCCATCGGTGCGTGTGCGAACGGCGCCCAACCCACTGAAAACACTATTTACCCTCGACGATATCTGCAATCGCGACTCACTGTTGGTCAATATGGGTTATAGCGGCGAGGATGCCACGCTGGTGTTGCGCAAGATTACATTTGAACAGGCGACGACAAAAGTCAACGACACCCGTACCTTCATCCCTGACGGTATGAACGCATGTCCGCAATTGCCATCCTGCTTCACAGCTCCGGTGCTTTTCGATGAGTATCCGAGCGGCATGGCCATCACAAGTGCAAAAGATATCTGCTCTATATGCGTCAACTACGAGCATTCATACATGGGTGACTACCAGCTTTCGATTATCTGCCCCAACGGCAGCAAGGCTGTGCTGAAATATCAGAAACAGTCAGACTGCCAGCATTGTGCCCCGAATACCGGTGGAGGTGGCAGCACGTATACCGGCATTCCTTATGGAGGAAACAATGATAGTGGATATGACGGTATGCTCGGACACGACTTGTGCGACAGTATCTGGAATCCGTATGGCATAGGTTGGAACTACTGCTTCTCGCGTAATGGCGATTACGTCCTTGTCTCCGGTGAGCCGGCCAATACCCCCAACCCTCAAAATGCCGGTATGGCTTCAACACAATACAGAATATCGACGACGGCTACTTTGCCTCCAATTCCTGCATCTTTAAATCCGCAGCTTGCCGGCCAGACGGTTGGTACAACAGGTGAGGTTACCACCAGCACCCTCGACTCGTCCAACCACGACCAGAAGATGAATTATTACTATCCGGCCGATGACTTCTCGACACTTGTGGGATGCCCCCTGAACGGCGAGTGGAATATAGAAGTTTGCGACTACTGGCAGGTTGATAATGGTTGGGTCCACAGTTGGAGTATGGACCTCTGCAACATCGACCCCAATGCATGTAAATATCAGGTGGGCATCGACTCGCTCATATGGTATGCCGACACCTCGTCGCAGTATTGCGACTATGAACTGGGCCACTACCGTGGAGCAGAGGTGCACAGACACAACGATATAGAGGCCTACATCCTTACTCCCGATACGGCGGGTACATTCAAAATCAATGTGTCGATATACGATGAGTTTGGATGCGTGTGGGATACCAGCACCCGCATCACATCCTACTGGACCCCCAAGCCCTCGCTCGGCGACGACACGGCCCTCTGTGGCGTGTACCAGACGGTGCTGGATGCCAGCGACCGTCACTCCAAAGACCCCGGCGTCAACTATGTCTACCAGTGGGCTCCCTTCGGTCAGACCACCGATACCATCACCACAGCTATCGAACCGGGACGCGACATTCAGTATGTTGTGCAGGTGACCAACGACCAGACGAAAGCCTGCGTCACCCGCGACACTGTCAACATCTTCCTGCGTCGCCAGCCTTATCCCAGCTTTGTGCCTACACCGTTCACCCTCGAAGGCTGCGAACCCTTGACTCTGACCTTCGACAACCAGAGTATCGACGGCTATAAGCACTTCTGGGAATTCGGCGATGGAAACACATCGGACATTGCTTCCCCGACACATACATACACAGAAGGTATATATAAACTTAAGTACTATATTGTTTCGGAGGATGGCTGTGAAGATTCGCTCATCTACGACAGAGTTATTGCCGTATACAAGTCGCCCCAAGCAGCCTTCTCGTGGATTCCTATCTATCCGTCGGTGCTGCAGCCACAGGTGCAGTTCACCAACCTCACCACACCGCATGACTCGGCTACACGCTACTTCTGGGAGTTCCAGTACAGCAAAGACTATCCGCTGTCGGTGCATACAATGTTTGATGAGAATCCCGTCTTCGATTACTCACAGTATACATCAACCGAAGATATTGCCGGCAACTACAGTGTGCGCCTTATCTCTGAGTCGAAGAACTTGGCACCCTCGGGCAATTACGTGTTCTGTCCCGACACCACCGAGGCTACCATTCTTATGGTTAACGACTTCCTGCAGTTCCCCAATGTGGTGACTCCCAACGGCGACGGTATCAACGACCGCTTCGTAATCGGCAACCTCATCAACGGAATGGGATATCCCATCAATAGCCTATATGTATATAACAAATGGGGCACATTGGTGTATCACCGTGACAATATTGCCACCGAAGAGGACTTTTGGGATCCGTCGGGCGTTCCCGCCGGCACATACTTCTATCGCTTCACCGCCCGTGGATACAATGGCAACATAGAGCACAATGGTGCCTTGGAGGTTATTAAGTAGAGACAACTATTCAAAATAACAATACAATAAATGAAACAACTCATCGAATGCGTGCCTAATATCAGTGAAGGCCGCAACATGGATATTATCAATCAGGTGACTGCCGAGATTGAAAAGGTCGATGGTGTGAAGCTCCTCGACGTAGATCCCGGTCAGACAACCAACCGCACCGTCATCACCTTCGTGGGTGAACCCGAGCCTGTGCTCGAGGCCGCCTATCAGGTGGTGAAGAAAGCTGCCGAACTTATCGACATGACTCAGCACCACGGTGCCCACCCGCGTCAGGGTGCCACCGATGTATGTCCCCTTATCCCTGTCAGCAACATCACCATGGAAGAGGTGGTTGAATATGCCCACAAGCTGGGCAAGCGTCTCGGCGAAGAACTGCAGATTCCCATTTACTGCTATGAGAACGCAGCCTTCATCCCCGAGCGTCGCAATCTGGCCTACTGTCGTACCGGCGAGTATGAGAGCCTCAGCTCTCGTCTCGGCACCGAGCAGTGGAAGCCCGACTTCGGTCCCAATGCATGGAACGACCATACCGCCCATACCGGTGCCACGCAGGTGGGTGCCCGCGACTTCCTCGTTGCCATCAACTACAACCTGAACACCACCAGCACCCGTCGTGCCAACGCCATTGCTTTCGATGTGCGCGAGAAAGGCCGTCCGAAACGTGAGGGTGGCAAGCCCAGCGGCAAGCCTATCAAGGATGAGAATGGCAAGACCATCATGATTCCCGGTACCCTGAAGGGCACCAAGGCCATCGGCTGGTATATCGAGGACTATGGCATTGCCCAGGTGTCCATGAATATCACCTCCATAAAGGTGGCTCCAGTGCACCTTTGCTTCGACGAGGTGTGCCGCTGCGCAGCCAACCGCGGCCTTCGCGTTACCGGATGCGAGATTGTGGGTCTTATCCCCAAGAGCGTGCTTATTGACGCCGGCAAATACTATTTGGCCAAACAGCAGCGCAGTCTCGGTGTCAGCGAAGACGAGATAATGAAGGTTGCCATCAAGAGCATGGGTCTCGATGACCTCAAGCCCTTCGACCCCAAGGAGAAGGTTATAGAATTCCTCATTGAGGACCACAGCAAGAAAAAGCTTGTCGACCTCACCTGCACTGGTTTCTGCAACGAGACTGCCAGCGAAAGCCCGGCCCCTGGCGGTGGCAGTGTAAGCGCATATATGGGAGCCCTCGCAGCATCGCTTGGCACTATGGTGGCCAACCTCACCGGAGGCAAGGCTGCCTACGACGATGAATGGGAGAAGTTCAGTGACGTGGCTGTCAAGGGTCAGGCTTTGAAGGACGAGTTGTTGCATCTGGTGGATGAGGATACCGCCGCCTTCAACAAGATTATGGATGCCTTCGGTCTGCCCAAGAAGACCGACGAGGAGAAGGCTGCCCGCAGTGCTGCCATCCAGGAGGCTACCAAGTTCGCCACCGAGGTGCCGTTCCGCACTATGCAGCGTTCGCTTGAGGCTTTCGAGGTGTGCCGTGCCATGGTGGAATGGGGCAATCCCAACAGTGTCACCGACGGCGGCGTGGGAGCCCTCGCCGCACGTGCCGGTGTGATGGGTGCCCATCTCAACGTCAAGATCAACGCTTCCTCGCTCAAGGACGAAGCCTTCAAGGCCGACATCCTCGCCCGTGCACAAAAAATCGAGGACGAGGCAATAAAGCAGGAAGCCGAGATACTAAAGATGGTAAACGAGAAGATTGGTTTATAATATGAAAAAGAAAACTTTTGCTCTCATGGCTTTAGTGCTTATGCTGGCTACTTTCGCTGCCAGCTGCACTCATCACACTTGCCCCGCCTACCGCGGTTCTGTTGTGATGGCCGAAGTCGTTGAGTAACACACAAAGACCGATAGCATGACCCGGTCACAGGATGCACAGGCTTCCTGTGATTGGGTTTTTGTCGATATTATGGAAGACCAGGAGGTATATTACATCGACGTGCTGTTGCCGTTGCACTTGCCCGGCACTTACACCTACCGTGTGCCACGCGAAATAAACAACGAGGTGGCGGTGGGGAAGAGGGTTGTAGTACAGTTCGGCGCAAAGAGTGACAAGATGTATTCGGCACTTGTGCGCCGCATACATACTACAGCGCCGAAATGGAAGTCGAAGTATATACTCTCGGTTCTTGACGATGAGCCCGTGGTCACAGAAAGACAAATGGAGTTCTGGGAATGGATGGCTCGCTACTATATGTGTTATCCGGGCGACGTGATGGCTGTGGCAATGCCAGCAGGCATGAAGCTTGCCAGCGAGAGCGCCGTCTCGATACATCCCGATTTCGATGGGGAACTGTCGAGGCTAACCAAATATGAGTTGCAGATTGTCAACCTCCTTGTGGAGCATCCAGTGATGAGAGTGCTCGACATCAGCCGCGCCATCGGTGTGCAGAAAATAATGCCGCTCATACGTACCATGATTGAGCGCGAGGTGGTTGTGATGGACGAGGAACTGCGTGAACGTTTTGTGCCTCGCAAGTCGGTATATGTGCGTATGGCTGACGAATACTCGTCGGAGGATGCACAGCGAGCCTTGTTTGACGACTTGGAGCGCAAACATCGACACAAGCAGGTTGAATTGCTGATGCAGTATATGCAGTTGTCGCATTTCTGCAAAGATCCGGTAGCCAAGCGTACACTTCCTGCAGGCAGCGCAATGCAGACACTATTGAAAAACGGTATTCTGGTAGCCGAGGAGCGTGTGGAGAGTCGTTTGCGCGATTACTCCGAAAGCGAACTCACGCCAGTAGCATCAATAGTGCTCAACGACGAGCAGCAGCAAGCTTTTTCCAATATAAAATCAAACCAAAAGGCGGTAAGTCTTCTTCACGGTGTCACCTCATCGGGGAAGACCGAGGTCTATATCAAGCTTATAGACGAGCAGGTGCGTGCTGGGCATCAGGTACTTTTCCTCCTGCCCGAGATAGCGCTCACTTCACAAATCATCAACCGTCTGCGCCGTTACTTTGGCGACAAGGTAGGGGTGTACCATTCGCGATTCTCTGCTTCGCAGCGCGTAGAGGTATGGCGTCGCACACAAGCCGAAGAAGAAGGCCGCTATCAGGTACTGCTCGGCGCTCGCAGTGCGCTGTTTCTACCATTTAGCGACCTTAGCCTTGTCATAGTCGATGAGGAACACGATGCTTCCTATAAACAGCAAGATCCTGCGCCGCGCTATCATGCACGCGATGCAGCCGTATATCTTGCGCATCTCTGGGGGGCACGGACCGTACTTGGTAGTGCCACGCCTAGCATCGAGACATACCATAATGCCGTCACTGGGAAATATGGCCTTGCCGAGATGCATAGCCGTTATGGAGGTTTCAGTTTGCCTAAGGTGGTGTGTGTCGACATGAAGAAGGCCGGTAAAGAAGGGCATGTTCGTGGCCATTTCAGCGACACGCTCCTTGATGCTATCCGCGAAGCGTTGGCCCATCGACAGCAGGTGATACTATACCAGAACCGGCGTGGTTTTGCCCTCAGGCTCGAATGCGACGAATGTCACCAAATACCACAGTGTATCCATTGCGACGTGTCGCTAGTGTATCACAAGGCGAGCAACTCGCTTCGGTGCCACTATTGTGGATATTCTATACCAGTGCCTGCCGAATGCCCTGCCTGCCATTCCACACGTCTGCGGATGGTGGGTGTGGGTACCGAACGCATCGAAGAGGATTTGCAGATATTTTTCCCCGAAGCGAGGGTTGCGCGTATGGATCTCGATACCACTCTGCAGAAGAACCAGTACATGGAATTGCTCAACGATTTTGCCGAGCATCGTATCGACATTCTGGTTGGTACACAGATGGTCACCAAGGGTTTGGATTTTGAAAATGTGAGTGTGGTCGGTGTGGTCAATGCCGACAATCTTATTAACTATCCAAACTTCCGCTCATACGAACGTGCTTTCCAGCAACTGACGCAAGTCAGCGGTCGCGCCGGCCGCCACGGCGACGCTGGACGAGTCATCATACAGACCTACAACCCTGCACACCAGATATTGCAGAAGGTTGAAGACAACGACTACTGTGGTCTTTACGGCGACCAAGACAACGAACGCCGAGTGTTCCGCTATCCGCCTTATTACCGATTGGTGGAAGTAACGTTGAAGCATCGCGAGAGTGATGTGCTGAATCAGGCATCCGACTGGTTGGCGGCACGAATGCGTGCCCTTTTTGGCAATCGTGTCATGGGACCGGAATACCCGTTGGTGAGCCGAGTCAGGGCATTGTATCTCAAGACGGTCACTGTCCGTTTCGAGCGCACGGAGAATATTGCCGACGCCAAAAGACTGATGATACAGATGGCCGATGACTTGGTGAAACAGGAAGGTTGGGGAAGGGTGTCTGTCAACTTTGATGTGGATCCTTATTAATTATAAAAAGAAATCCCGAGCCTTGGCTCGGGATTTCTTTTTATTGGCTGAAGTGTGATTGTCAGCCTATGGCCTGGCGGATGCGTGCGGCGATGTCTTCGATGGAACCGAGACCGTCAACGATGCGCTGTTTACCCTGGGCGGCGTAGTAGTCGGCCACGGGTTTGGTCTTGTTGTTATATTCCTGCAGGCGATTGTTGATGGTGGCCTCATTGTCGTCGGCGCGGCCTTGAATCTTGGCGCGCTCCAACAGACGGCGCATCAGTTCGTCTTTAGGCACTTCGAGTTGCACCATGCAGGTTAGGCTGCGTCCGTATTTGGCGAGCAGTTTGTCGAGCACTTCGGCCTGGGCGACGGTGCGGGGGAAGCCGTCGAAGAGCATGCCCTTCGTGTCGGCGGCGATGGCTTTGTCCATCATCTCCACCACGATATCGTCGCTTACCAGCTGGCCGTTGTCCATGATGTTCTTGATACGGAGGCCTAGTTCTGTCTGCTCAGCGATTTCTTTGCGGAGAAGGTCGCCTGTGGAGACGTGGGTGAGGCCGTAGGTCTCGACTATGAAGTCGCTCTGGGTGCCTTTACCGGCGCCTGGGGCTCCGAAAATGACGATGTTTTTCATAGTGGTATTGGAAGTTATTTTACGCTGACGATTTCAATGTCGAACACCAGAGGTGCGTAGGGAGGAATCATCTCACCGGCACCACGAGAGCCATAGCCGAGGGCCGAGGGAATGATGAGCTGTAGGATAGAACCTTCGGGCTGACCATTGATGCCGTCTTCCCAGCCTTTGATAAGGCCCATCTGGCCAACGGTGTAGCTGAGGGGTTCGTAGGTACGTTCGGGGGTGTAGATGTTGCCGCGTTTGGCATCGCTCTCAACGCTCGAATCGAACATGGTGCCGTCGAGGAGGCTACCGGTGTAGTTGATGGCGACTTTCTTGCCGGCAGCGACTTTGGGTCCGTTGCCTTTTTTCTTTACGATGACATAGAGGCCATCGGCATTGGGCTTGGCATTGATGTTGTTTTCGCTGATGTAGGTGGCAATGGCGTCAGGTTCGCCTTGCTGACGCTGCTGCATCTCGGCCATGAAGTTGGCTTGCTCCTGCATGATTTCGTCTTTGGTGACGATGTCCTGGAGGGAGATTTCGTAGTAGATCTTCATGCCTTTGCCCGGCTGGTAGTAGGGGGGCATCTGGTTTGGCTGGAGGAATTTGGCGAGGGTGTCGGCTTCGATGGCGAAGGTGGCTTTGTCGCCGATGTGCATCATCAGCAAGCCTTCGTAGAGGTCGCCGTCGAAAGTTTTGGTGGCCTGCATGATGCGGCCAGCGTTGCCGACGTTGCTAAATGTTTCGGTGGTGTCGAATCGGATAGTCATCTCACCGACGAGCACGTCGCCCTCCTGCACCTGCTGAGCATTCTTGTTCTGTTTTTCGAATTTGTACATCAGGCCGTTGTCGGTGGTTTTGAAACCGTTGCCACCGCAGGCAGCGAGCATTGTTGCTGCGACCACTAATAAAGTGGCCAGTTTGATTTGTTTTTTCATTGTTGTGTGATGTTATTTATTGTTATTTTATATACAAGTATCATTCGTGATGTTATGCGGTCGCCGTCGCCGATGACGCCGAAGGCTTGTTCCGACGGGACGATGACGGTGGCATTGTCGCCGATGGCGAGGTAAAGGAGTGCTTCGTCGACACCGCGGTTGGGTTGTGCACGGCCAATGACGACGGTGTCGCAGAGGTTGTTGTATATGGGGTCGCCGCCGATGCTTTCGACGTTGTAGCGTAATTCGACAGTGTCGCCGATGGTAAGTTGCGAGTGGGGAGTGTCAGGTTGGGTATTATCGGTCATCAGCCGGCTGCCGCCGGGGAGGGATTGCATTTTCCAGTTGCGGCGGGAGAGGTAGGCATCGATTTGTGTTTCTTCGCTTTGAGCTATGATACGGTTGGCATTGATGCGATTTTCCAACAGGGGATCGGAGTGGTGGTCTTCGATTTCGACTACAGGTATCTGCCGACAGGCGGTCAGCAGTAACAAAGGCAGCACAAGCAGCAGCGAAAGGCGACGTAATATGGGATTTCCGATTTTCATCAATCAACTTTCAGTTTTCTTTTTACTGCTTTTACTGTGTCGTCGAGCGAGAGGGTGCTTGTGGCGCCTGCGGCACGTTTGTGGCCACCGCCGCCAAAGAGTTCGGCGGCGAGTCGGTTGACGTCGTAGTGTTTCTTTGAGCGCAGGGAGAGCCGAACCTTGCCTTCTTCTTCACGAACTAATATGCCGCAGTCGATGGCACGCAGTTTCATGACTTCGTTGATGAGGCCGGTGAGTTCGGCACTTTCTACGCCGAAGGCTTTCATGTCTGCAGAACGGATGACCATGAGGGCTATTTCTTGCTCGGGATAGAGAGTGAGAAGGTCGGCGATGGCGTGACCGAAGAAGCGTAGCCGCGGCAGTGTGAAGACATTCTTGATTTGGCGGTTTATCTCCATCGGGTCGATGCCGAAAGCCAGCAGGTTGGCTGCAGCCAGATAAAGGCTTGGACGGTCGTTGCTGTAACTGAAGGTGCCGGTGTCGGTGCAGATACCAGTATAGAGGCATGTGGCGGCTTGGAGCGAGAAGATGTCGTTGCCGAAAGCGGAGTGCATAACCCAGTAGACGAGTTCGCAGGTTGAGGAGATGTCTGGTTCGGAAACGCAGATGTTCCAATTGTCAGGGTTGGCGTTTTCGTGATGGTCGAGGAGCAGCTTTTGCGTTTTTGACTTGAGTAGTGTTTCGGAGAGAGAACCGGTGCGGTCGGGGTCGTTGAGGTCAAGGCAGACGATGAGGTCGGCGGCAGCAAAGGCACAACGGCAGACAGCGCTTTGGCGTTTGCCATCGACAATCATGTTGGTTCCGGGGAGCCAGTCGAGTTCGTCGGGAACGCCGTCGGGGAGTATGGGGGTTACTTCGGCCGAGGTGGCTTTGTTCAGGAGGTGGAACATGCCAAGGACAGAGCCTACGGCGTCGCCGTCGGCGTTAGTGTGTGCCACTAGAGCTATGCGGCGTGCGGAAGAGAGTGCGTCGTGAATGGCGACGGGGTTCCATCCGTGGTCGAAGGATATAGTGCTGTTGTGTTCAATCTGCATGTGGCACAAGTAATTATCGGCCTCGAGGCCGATTTGTTTGCTCTGCAAAGATACAACCTTTTTTAATATAATTTAGAAATAATAAAAAAATAGTGCAAGTGGGAGGATGGGATAACGGGCGATTAACAAAAAAAAATTAACATTTGCACAATAAAATGCAATAAACGATGTTATAGGAGTACGAAATAGGTGAATATTTTTTCAAGAAGGTATGAAAGCAGAGATTAAGACAGCAAGAGGCACGATGCATGTGACGTTGTATGATGAGGCGGTGCCGAACACGGTGGCGAATTTTGTGAAACTTGCCAAGAGCGGTTTCTATGACGGTTTGCGTTTTCACCGTGTGATACCTGGTTTTGTGATTCAAGGTGGATGCCCATATAGCCGCAATGTGGGTGATCCGAGGACTGGTATGGGAGGTCCGGGATGGACAATCAAGTGCGAGACTTCGGCGGGGATGCAGAGGCACGACCGCGGTGTGCTGAGTATGGCACATGCCGGCAAGGACACCGGTGGGAGTCAGTTTTTTGTATGTCACAACCGTGAAAACACGCAGCACCTGGATGGTGTTCACACCTGTTTCGGCCGTGTTGACGAGGAGGATTGGCCGGTGATTGACGCAATCCGAGCAAACGATGTTATTGAAAGCATTAAAATCATTTGAATATGAATCTTGGAATTAAACTTTTGGTTGCAGAAGACGACCCGAATCTGGGTACGATTCTGAAGGCTTATCTTACGCAGAAGGGCTACACTGTGGTGTGGGCAAAGGATGGCGAGGAAGCCATGAAGAGTTTTGACGAGGAAGATGTGGATGCGTGTATCCTTGATGTTATGATGCCTGTGAAGGATGGTTTCACTGTGGCAAAGGAGATAAGGAAGGTTGACAAGAAAGTGCCTATTATTTTCCTGACGGCGAAGAATCTGGAAGCCGACAAGCTGAAAGGTTTCGAGGTTGGGGCGGACGATTATATCACCAAGCCGTTCTCGATGGAGGAGTTGTTGGCTCGCCTTGGCGCGACGATGCGTCGTAGCTTCAACGAGGACCGCCCTGACAAGAATGTGTTCAAGATAGGTGAGTTTACGTTCGATTATCTGCACCAGACGCTGACTATAGGCGAGGAGATGCAGAGGTTGACGGCTAAGGAGTGTGATTTGCTGAGAATGTTCGCCATCAATTTTGGACAATTGGTCGATCGCAATACTACGTTGCAGAGGATTTGGAAGGACGACAGCTATTTTGCCGCCCGCAGTATGGATGTGTATATCACAAAATTGAGAAAATACCTGAAGGCTGACCCGACAGTGGAGATTGTGAATGTGCATGGTGTGGGGTTCAAGTTGACGCATAAAGAATAACAGGATTGCATGAGTGGTTTGTGATGAGACTGACGTTTTTGGGGACGGGTACTTCGCAGGGTGTGCCGGTTGTGGCATGCGGCTGCGAAGTATGTCGTTCGAAGGATGAGAGGGACAAGAGGTTGAGGACGTCGGCTCTGTTGCAGTTGACGGGAGCAGATGGACAGGGCTCCAAGAATATCCTGATAGATATCGGCCCTGATTTCAGGCAGCAGATGTTGAGAGAAGGGGTTGATCATCTGGATGCCATTTTGGTGACGCATGCGCACCGCGACCATGTTGGTGGGTTGGATGATATAAGGTCGTTCAACTATGTGCAACACTGCAAAATGGACATCTACCTGAACAAGGAGGCCAGAATGGCTTTGGTGCGCGACTATCACTATATCTTCGAGCCGCACAAGTTCCCTGGCTTGCCGGAGGCCGAGTTGCACGAGGTGGGTGATGCACCGTTTGTGGCGGGTGGAACAGAGGTGACACCGATAAGGGCAATGCACAAGACTCTGCCGGTACTCGGGTTCAGGATTGGACTGTTGGCATATATTACTGATGCAAACTATATTGACGACGGTGAGATGGAGAAGCTGAGAGGTGTAGAGGTGTTGGTGATTAATGCGTTGAGGAAGGAAAAGCATTTCTCGCACTATTGTCTGCCTGAGGCGTTGGAAGTTATAGAGAGGGTGGGGCCACAACGAGCTTATCTAACACATATCAGCCACGAAATGGGGATGCACGCTGAAGTGGCGTGCGAGTTGCCAAAAGGCGTGGAATTGGCGTATGACGGGTTGGTGATTGATGAGCATGGAATTAAGAATTAGGATATAAGTGGAAGGTGAGTGGGAGAGGAGTGAGAGAGGATTGGGAGAGGAACCATAGGATTTAAGTATTTTGATTATAGCACATAGAATTTTGTAATTAGAAATAAGAATTGTATGATTTCGGTTTGTATACCTATTTACAATTATTACGCATATCCGTTGGTGAGGCGATTGGCCAACCAGATGAAGAATTTGAAGGATACGGAGGTTGAGATTGTCTGCATCGACGATCATTCATCGGGTTATTATCAGCAGCAGAACAAGGCAATCGCGGAGGTGGCCAAATATTTGCGATTGGGACAGAATGTGGGAAGGGCTAAGATAAGGAATCTGTTCCTTGGTCAGACGCAAGGTGAGTGGTTATTGTTTCTGGATGCCGATTCGGTTGTGCCGGAGAATTTCCTGAAGACATATATCAAGCAGTTAAGCAGCGACAAACAGGTGATTGTTGGAGGACGCAAATATGACGACCGCGGAAACGATCAAGAACACCGACTGCGTTATATGTATGGTACTCAGGTGGAGAGCCAGCCGGCCGATAAACGGCGCCAAAATCCATACAGGACGTTTATGGCTTGCAATTTCATGATACGCCGCGATGTGTTCGAGAAGGTGCGGTTTGACGAGAGAATTACCAAGTATGGTCATGAGAATACCTTGTTCGGCTATAATCTTGAAGAGCATAAAGTGAGGGTGGATCATATAGAGAATGCAGTTGTGAACGGCCAAGTTGAGGATAATGTGGAGTTTTTGCACAAAACGGTGGAGGCAACAGAGAATCTTGCCATGATATATGATTTCATGTGGGAGGATCAGCGCTTTTGCCAATCGGTGCAACTGCTGAAGGTGTATGGAAGAGTGAGAAGACTTGGTATGCAGGGGTTGGTGTATGGTGTATGGAAGATGATGAAGTCGGCTATGGAAAGCCATTTTGTGAATGGCACAGGAATATCATTGAAACAGTTTGATTTCTATAAGCTTGGTGTGTTCATCAAGCGGATGCACTATCAGAGTTTAAAACCTTAAAAATCGAAAAAACGATGAAGCATGCAGTTGGAATAATATCGGTGCTGCTTATGGCAGTGATGATACGTCCTGCGATGGGTCAGGTTGTTGAAACCACCACCTATGATGATGGACGCGTGTATACGGGTCAGCGTAGCGGCAAGGGAAAGATAGAAGGTAAGGGCTTAATGACCTGGCCAAACGGTGACCGATATGACGGTATGTGGAAGAAGGGAGTGTTTGACGGCGAAGGTACCTATACATGGGCCGCACAGGGCTACACATATACCGGCCAGTGGAAGAAGGGCTATATTAACGGTCACGGTACGTTCCGTTTCAACAACGGCAATGTGATGGAGGGAGACTGGACTGCAATGGGTACAGGCACAGGGTATCTGTTGTTTCCCGACGGTACGCGTTACGACGGTCCGTTCGTCAATGGAGCACCTCAAGGCAAAGGCATCAAAGTCTGGGCCAATGGTACACGTTATGAAGGTGATTTTGTACAAGGACACATGTCTGGCCAGGGATTAATAGTGCTGACCGATGGAGAGTCGTACAACGGCTACTGGGTAAACGACAAGCGCCAAGGACAGGGTAAAGCCAAATATCCCGACGGATCGAGCTATGAGGGTGGCTGGATGAACGACAAGTTCCATGGACATGGCACCTATGTGGACGCCGAAGGCAATAGCGTCACGGGCAATTGGAATAACGGACATTTTGAAGAATAACCGATGAAAAACTATTGTAATATTTTACTCTTTGCCGCTTTAACCCTGCTTATGGGTGGCTGCTGGGGTGGAAGATATGTGTCGGCCGACCCTGACTTGGAAGATATTTATGTTGGTAAGAGTTATTATGAGGTTGTGGATGATTTCGGCTATCCCGATGCCTCGATACAAGATGGCATGGAGGGGTCAAAGATTGCCTACAATGCCGTGAGTCTCAATGGGACACGGGCAGCAGGTCTTTATCGAAAGTTCAATATGCGCAACCGCGCCACTAAGCAGGACGGTGCTCCGGTTGGTGGTTTGACATTCTCGTTCGATGCCGATATGAAATGCTATGCAGTCAGTAGCGATTTCCAGCACGAGAAGGTGAAACAGGCCAAAGAGGCTCCCAAAGAGAAGCCTCGTGACGTGCGATTGCCCATCAAGGTAAAACCCAAAATTCCGCGCACTCTCGACTATCCTTATTTCGAGAGCCGCTCGCCGCATGCCGGTAATGTTAGCATCGAGAAGGTTGAGATTACCAGCAAGAAAACAGTTGTGTACTTCATGTACAAAGACCGTACTCCTGACCGCAGGCCTGTGCCCGATTACGGCATATCGATTATGCCCGAGGTATACCTTGAAGACTGTGCCACGCAGAAACGTTTCGCGTTCCGCAAGGCTGAAGGTGTGGCACTGTATCCTGAATATTCGAACTTTGCCCACAACCAAGGTGGTTACGACATACTCGTCTATTCGTTGACATTTGAGCCGCTGGACGAGGGGACTGAATTCATCAACGTTGTTGAGCCTGGCCATTCGGGACACAATTACTACAAAGTCGACGTACGTACCCCGATGACTGAAAAAGACGACATTAACAAACAATAATATTAAAACACTAAAGCATTCAAGCAATCAAACAATATTCTCATGAAGAAAGCACTACTTTATGCGGCGGTTGGGTCATTGTGCCTGGCCGCCTGTCAGCCTAAAGAGGCTGCAAATGTTATCGGCAAGCCCGATGTGCCTGTTGTCGATGGCCGGTTCACCCCCGAGGTGATGTGGAGCCTCGGCGTGATGAGCGAATATGCCATTAGCCCCGATGGCAATACAGTGCTCTACACCCTGCGCTACACCGACATGGAGCAGAACAAAAACAACGCCGAACTTTATTGCATGCCTTCCGATGGCGGTGAGGCACAGCGCCTGACAACCACAGCCCAGAGCGAATTCAGCCCGGTATGGTATGACGACAACACCATCATGTTCTGTCGTGGCAACCAGATACTTTCGATGGATCTCTCTACTAAACGAGAGACGGTGGTTGCCGAGCACGAACGTGGTTTCGAAGGGTTCAAAGTGGCTCCCGACGGCAAGTCGCTGGTGTATATCAGCACTATTCCCGTCGTGCGTCCCGACCACCTCAACAAACTATATGCCGGCCTCGACAAGACCACTGGTCGCATCAACGAGGACCTGATGTACCGCCATTGGGACAACTGGGTGGACGAAATACCGCAGATTTTCTATGTACCGCTGGAGAACGGCAAGGCTCAGATGGACAAGGTGGTCAATATCATCGACAGTACCTTCGAGAGTCCTATGCGCCCATGGGGTGGCACCGAGCAGTACAACTACAGCCCCGACAGCAAGACTATCGCCTACACTTGCCGCAAGAAGACAGGCTACGATTACGCCCATAGTACCAACAGCGATATTTATATATTTAATATTGAGACAGGCGAAACCCGCAACATCAGCGAAGGCATCATGGGTTATGACCAGAACCCCGTGTTTAGCCACGATGGCTCTATGATTGCATGGGAGAGCATGGAGCGTGACGGCTATGAGAGCGATAAACTGCGCCTGATGGTTTTGGACCTCAGCACTGGCACCAAGACCGACCTTACGGCCGATTTCGACTACAGCGTCGGAAACATTCTTTGGGACGATAACGACAAGGAACTCTACGCTGTGGTCTCGTACCGTGGTATGAGCGAAATCTTCGGTTTCAACCGCGAAACCAAAACCGTGCGCCAGCTATCACACGGATATCACGATGTCAATGCCATCGCCCTAAATGGCGAAAAGATTATTGCCAACCAGGTTTCTATCCAGTATCCCGGCACACTCTATGCCTACAACACCAGCGATGACCGTGCAGAAGGCACCAAGATAAGCACCTTCAACGACGACATCCTCTCGCAGGTGCGTATGGGCAAGGTTGAGGAATGCTATGTAAAGACCGTCGATGGTAAGGATATGCTTACATGGCTCATCTACCCCTACGACTATGACAGTACAAAGACTTATCCCGCTTTGCTATTTTGCGAGGGCGGTCCCCAAAGTCCCGTCAGCCAGTTTTGGAGCACACGCTGGAACTTCGAAGTGATGTCTGGTGCCGGCTACTTTGTCATCGCCCCCAACCGTCGCGGTGTTCCCGGTTTCGGTATGGAATGGCTTGAGGAAATCAGTGGCGACTACGGCGGACTATGCATGCAGGACTACATGAGTGCTGCCGACTGGGCAGCCAACTTGCCTATGATCGACCATGAACGCATCGGCGCTTGCGGTGCCTCTTTCGGCGGCTACAGCGTCTATTGGCTTGCCGGTCACAACCACGATGTGAAGGGTTACGACGAAGGCCGTCGCTTCAAGGCTTTCTTGGCTCACAATGGCATGTTCAACTTCGAACAGCAGTATCTCGAGACCGAGGAGATGTGGTTTGATAACTGGGATCTCGGCGGCCCCTATTGGGATTGGAACAATCCGCAGATTAAGAAGAGTTACAGCAACTCACCACACCTTTTCGTAGACAAGTGGAACACTCCAATATGCGTCATACATAGTGAGTTCGACTTCCGCATTGTTGCTAGCGAAGGCATGGCAGCATACAATGCCGCACAGATGCGCCACATTCCCAGTCGCTACCTCTACTTCCCCGACGAGACCCATTGGGTGCTCAAACCTCAGAATAGTCTACTCTGGCATCGCAACTTCATCGATTGGTTCGACCAGTGGCTGAAGAAATAGAAGACAATGTTACAAATGTAAAAGGGCACCCAACCGGGTGCCCTTTTGTTATATTCTGCCGAAAGGATGTTTTCGCCAATAAAGTATCAGTATCAGGCCTATTAGCATACCGCCGAGATGGGCGAAATGGGCTATGCCGTCGTAACTGCGGAAAATACCTTCGAAGAGTTCCAGCGCCACCATACCGATGATAAACCACTTTGTCTTGATTGGCACTAAAAAATATAGATATATATATTCGTTGGGGAACATCATGCCGAAAGCCAGCAGCAGGGCGTAGATTGCTCCTGATGCACCCACTGATATGTGAATGCCGGGAATAAGCATATTGAGCAGACCAGCACCAACGCCGCATACCAAGTAGTAGAAAATAAAGCGTCGAGTGCCCCAGTACCGTTCCAGCACCGAGCCGAACATCCACAACGAGAACATATTGAAGAATAGATGATCAAAACTGCCGTGCATAAACATATATGTCAGTGGCTGCCAAATGTGAAAGTTGCCAGTCTGCAGGCTCCATATTCCGAGCATGGCGTTAAGGTCAACTATGTTTTGCCGAGCTAGAACGTAATAGGCAAGATAGCATATGACGTTGATAATTAGGAGGTGTTTCACTGCCGTTGGCAGTATGCGGAAGCCTTGAGGTTGGTATTGTGTCATTTTAGTAGTTCTTCGGGGTTTACAATTGTAATTATGCGATTTCCCGATGGCGAGATCTCGGCCATTGGGCAGGCGAAGAGGTCGGCAATGAGATGTTGCATCTCGTCTTGTGTCAACTGCTGACCTTTGCGGATGGCCATCTGGCGCGCCATCGAGGCACAGAGGGTGGATGTGCGGTTGTTGTATTTCTGCATAGTGGCTCCTTTGTACTCACCAAGCATCTGGTCCATTAGAGCCTGCAGGTCACTATCGCTGAGTTCGGCTGGAGTAGCGGTAATCACAAAAGTACATTGACCGGCGGTAGTAATTTCGAAGCCGTAGTCCTTAAGGTCAGGTAGAAGTTCTTCCATCAGCTCTGCATCGGCGGCGCTGAAAGTGCAATTAACAGGGAAAAGTAGGGTCTGTGATTGTATGCCAGTTCGGTTGCCAGTTTGCATCAGTCGGTCATAGATTACCCGTTCGTGGGCGCGTTGTTGGTCTATGATGGCAATGCCGGAACCAAGTTGGGCAACAATATATCGTCCCAATGCCTGTAGGCAAGTGTTGGGAGTTGGCGAGACTGGGCTTACGGCAGGCGTCTCCTGTTTATCCAGATTATCTAGATTATCTAGAGATTCTAGATTATCTGTTTTTTCTATATTGTCTAGTTTTATCTTGGTCTGCGACGGTGTGGCGCGAAATGGGTTGTATCCTTCGTGGTAACGTATTTGTGGCTGCTGTGGTATAAAGTCTTTTGGTGCAGGACCAATGTTGAAGTCGGGCGGTGTGTCGAAGCTCAGTTCTGTGGCCAGACTGAACTGTCCAAGAGCCCTCTTCACAGCTGACCGCAGTATGGCAAACAGCGCGTGGTCGTCGACAAACTTCACCTCCGTCTTGGTGGGGTGTATGTTTACGTCGATACGCGAGGGGTCGACCGTAAGGCCAATGAAGTAGGAAGGGTAGGAGTGGTCGGGCAGCAGGTCGGCATAGGCTTTTTCCACTGCAGCGCTGAGGGCTGGGTGTTTGATGAAACGACCGTTGACAAAAAGGTATTGCTCCCCACGGGTTTTGCGGCTGAACTCAGGTCGGCTTACAAAACCCTTTATTTTCACCAAGTCGGTTTCTTCCTCGACATTATACATGCGTTCCTTGTAAGCATTGCCGAACAAGCCTGCAATGCGTTGCAGCATCGATCCTGCTTTGAGGTCGTATACCAACTTGCCGTTATGTTGCAATGTAAAGCCCAGGTCGTAGTGTATCAGTGTAATGCGGCGGAAAACTTCCTCTATGTGACTCATCTCGACCTTGTCGTTTTTAAGGAAGTTGCGTCGAGCAGGAACGTTGAAAAACAAGTTCTTCACTGCTATCGAGGTGCCGCATGGGGTGGCTTCCGGATGTTGGTCCACTATGTGCGAACCTTCTATGGTCACAGCGGTGCCCAGGTCGTTGTCGTGCAGACGGGTACGTAGCTCCACCTGTGCAATGGCAGCTATCGAAGCGAGAGCTTCGCCACGGAACCCCATGGTATGTATGGCAAAAAGGTCGTCGGCGCGGTGTATCTTACTGGTAGCGTGACGTTCGAAACAGAGGCGTGCATCGCTGTCGCTCATGCCGCTCCCATTGTCGATTACTTGTATCAGAGTCCGCCCGGCATCTTTAACGATTAGCTCTATTTGTGTGGCGCCGGCATCCATAGCGTTCTCCAAGAGCTCCTTGACAGCTCCTGCAGGACGGTCAACCACTTCACCGGCGGCAATCTGGTTGGCCACGCTGTCGGGCAGTATGTTAATGATGTCCATTCTTCTCGTAGTTGTCAAGGAAGGGTAGTATCTGCTTCACCGGAATCACCTTGTTCATGATGATGTCGCGCTTCTCGTTCAGTATTATCATTGTAGGGGCTCCATGCACGTTGTAGGCTTCTTGATAGTCGACGTTCACATTTGGACCGCCAACGTTAACAAAGTGGAACTCGTGCTCGCGAACATATTTAACCCATTTGTCCACATCGCTCTCGTAGCCGATGGCATAGACTTCGAACCTCCGGTCTGGAGCCGTCAGCAGCGAGTCGTACAGTGTCTTCAATTCTGCACTCTGCTCCTGGCAGTGGTGACAGTCAGGGTCCCAGAACCACAGTATCACGTATTTCTCAGGGAAGCGGTGGCTCGAAAACCAATGCTCGGGAGCGTCGATCTGTGTGGTGTCTAACATCCACAGTTCCTGTCCGTGTGCACCAATAAGGCTTTGCTTGATGCGGTCGTAGTTGTAGCGCATGTTGTGCAATGTTCCTTCTGTGGCCCAAGGGCAACGGCCTTTTAGGTAGTATTCCGATGCTATGTGGCACCACACGGCATCCCATCCGATGTTTTTAGTCGAACGGAAGTATTTAGGAGTGATGAAATCCAGCACATAGCGTTGCATCGCGGTGTCGCCGTCAAAGCGTTTCATCAGGCGGTCGAGTTCGTGGCAAATAGTGTCGCTGTCGGCATGGTACAACAGTCCGAAGAAGAAGTAGTTGACTTTGTTGAACAGTTGAGGGCTATAGATTAGCTGAGAGTGTAGCGTGGAGAGGGGCGCTTCGAACAGTTTGTCCCAATAATGGGCGCGGTAGTAGTAGGCTTTGTTTTCAACGCTGTCGGGCACTGTGGCGTTCTCGCAGGCGTTGACAAGGTCGAAGAACACCATGGGCTTCTTGGGGTGACGCACGGTGGCTTCATACCGGTCCATACGATCCACCAAGGCTTTTTCATCGGCCTCGGCTTGTGATTTAGTGGCAGAGTCTTTCTTGCGTTTGTTTATTTCCTCAATCTCTTTCCTTGCCTCTTGCACTGTGGACATGTAGCTGAACATCTGTTCGTTGGAGAGGCATCCTTTCACCGTCACAGATGTGGCGTTGAGTTTGGCGTCGCCGATTATGGTGAACTTGCGGCTCTCGTCAATGGCGAAATCGCCTATTTGTTTTGTGCGGTCTTGACGTACGAGAGCATATATGCCGCGGCTCCATTTCTGTTTGCCGCGGAAGATGTATCCACCGTCTGGTCCGCGCTTTGCCGAATCCAGAAGCGTCACCTCGTCGCGGTAGTGGCGGCCTATGTAGAGCATGCTGTCTTCCACGCCGTTGAGTCGGAATGTGAAGCTATATGTTTGTGCGCCGGCACCCAATGCGGTGCACAGCAGGAGTGCGGCAAGTAGGGTGTGTCTCATCTCTTTGTCAGTTAAATTTGCCGTTTATAAACGTTTTATAGTTATATTTATTGTGTGCTTTAGAAAATAAGTTTCGCCGTGAGTAGCAGGGTGAGGTTGCTTCTTGTGTCAAGCCTGGCGTAGGGTGCCTGTGGCGGAGTCAGTCGGTAGGCAGCGGCTATGCCCCAGTCGGTCAGCCCCCAGCGAAGCAGTCCCTCGATGCCTGCAGCCGGCTCGGCGATACCCATGTTGGGTGCCTGCAGCGGCAGCCATTCGTAGAACAGCTGTCCGTTGCCATCCTGTCCCCACAATGTGCCCCATGCCGCTGTCAGCTGCACGAAAGGCACTGGGTGGCTGCCCAGCTGCACTTCGCGCAGGTCGAAGTTCCACAGCGGCTTGGTAGTGGCCACTTTTTCACCGACAAACGTAAACAGGTTGGCGGTGAACTCGTTGGGCAGTGCTGTCTGCAAGGTGTGGTTGAAGCAGATTGGGGCCCCGTAGGTGCCGCCAAGGTCGAACATGTAGGTGTATGATGTGCCCGGCGCTGTGAGACCTCCTTGCAAGAAAAGGGTGGTAGTCAGCGCCTTGCGCTTGCTGGTCTTGTCGTATTGTGCCAGCGCGCGCGCCACAGGCTTCACCTCAGGCCATGTGGCGCCTAATATAACTTCGGCTGTGAAGCCATGCTTGTCGGAGGCTGACAGGCGCAGCACTGCGCCATCCTCCCGCGGCAACTTGTCACCGTCGACGGCATACAGCAGGGTTCCGCCTTCAAATAATCTGTGTCCCATATATATGCGTCCCTCGGCACCAAGAGTCCAACGGCCGCCGTAGGTGTAGCCAACTATGGCTTCGAGGTGGTCGCACAGGCGTCGCGTTACAAATGCTGACAACGAACTGATATTAGTAATGTTATAGCTGGAAAGCGAGCGGCTTGCGGCTTTCTCATAGTCGCGCCTCACGCTGACATTCACAGTGCTTTTTTTCGTGATGGGCAGTTTTATGCCAAGACCGCCTTTCCATTTTGTGTCGCGAAGGCCGTACCCCACATAGCCGTCTATATACGTCGCCCTGCGGCCGAGGATTTCGGGGTGTATGGCTAGCCTGGCACCCAATCCCCACCGCGACGCCTCGTAAAGGTTGTAGCTCCACACGTGGTCAAGGTCTACATACAATGCTGTTTCAGTAGGCTTACCGAAAAGTCTAACATACTGTGCCTGCGAGTATAACGGCACCAGTAACAGCAGTGTGATGAGGATCTTCCGTATCATGATTTCAGTTTGCAAAATTACGCTTTTTTCACGTGACGGCAAAAAAAAATGTCGCACAGCTTGCTTTTTGCCCTTTTTGTCCACCTCGCAAAAGACCATAAACAACCCATAAGTCGGTAGTGTTGCCATGATAAAAACATATAACAAACGTACTAGTGACTACTCATCATTTACTCGAGTAAAAGTTGACTAGGCGATGAGTAGGCGATGAGTAGGAGTTGAGTAAGAGATGGTCCCTTTTTGTGCTTGATTCTCAGGCTCTTTGGTAGTTATTTGTAGTTATTGAGTTTATATTATTGAAACTCATTGTGTTATGCTGTATTCGTGACGGATTTTTGCTTTGGGCATTTTTTGTTTTTCCCGGCTTTTTTGTTAACAATATTTTTTACTTGCCTTTGGCAATATTTTTCTTTTTTTTCAGTTTTGGGAATAAGAAAACGATTACTGGAATAACAAAATAACACTATAAATATGAAGAGGACCTTTCTTTTTATTTTGGCGGTTTCGGGCTTGATGATGCAGGCCTGTGCCCAACAGCATGACGAACCCCGACAGAGTTCATCGACGGTGCAACAGTCGCAGCGAGAAGAGGTTAGTCGGTTGACACTCACAGACTTTACCGATGTGGCCTCGGCCTCTATCGACGCCGTTGTGCACATAACCACCGAGATGACGCAGATGACCCCGCTCTACCAGTCGTTCTTTGGGTTCATTATTCCGCAGGGTGTTCAGCGCCAGACCTATAGCGCCTATGGTTCGGGTGTTATCATCACCTCCGATGGCTATATCTTAACCAATAATCACGTGGTGCAGGATGCCGAAAGTATCATGGTGACTCTCAACGACCGTCGGGAACTTCCGGCACGTCTTGTTGGGAATGATCCCGCCACCGATCTTGCTGTGATAAAAATTGAGACTGATGGACTTACATATCTGCCTTTTGGCAATAGCGACCTTGTGCGCGTCGGCGAACCAGTGTTGGCCATAGGCAATCCCTTCAATCTTACTTCTACAGTCACCAGCGGCATCATAAGTGCCAAGGCCCGTAATATGCATATTATCGACAATCCGCGCTCGAACGAAACACCGTTAGAGTCATTCCTTCAGACCGATGCAGCAGTTAATTCTGGTAATAGTGGAGGTGCTCTCGTTAACTCGCGGGCCGAATTGGTGGGCATTGTGACGGCCATTGCTTCCGGCAACGGCAATTATATTGGCTATTCGTTCGCCATTCCCAGCAACATTGCAGTCAAGGTTGCCGCCGACCTTCAGCGCTATGGTTATGTGCAGCGCGGATACTTAGGTCTCCAAGTGGCTGAGGTCGATGCCACTCTGGCTCGCAAAGCTGGTGCTCGGGCAATCAAAGGGTTGTATGTTGCCAAGGTTACAGAGGACTGTGCCGCAGCTCGGGCCGGGATACGCCAAGGCGACATCATATTGAGGGTTGCCGGCAAGGAAGTGAACACTTTTGCTGAGATGATGGAGGAGTTGGGACTCTTCACTCCTGGCGACGAAGTGGAGGTCGACTACGAACGTGACGGCCATGGATACACCGTTAAAGTCATACTTTTAAATTCGCAAGGTAATACGCAGATAATCCGCAAGTGACGCTTGAGGATAAATATACCGAAATGACTTGCAAGCCGGTAAAATTGCTGGTTTGCAAGTTGGCCGTTCCTACCATCATTGCGATGGTGACGACGGCGTTGTACAATGTGGTCGACGCCGCTTTTATCGGCAGGCTGTCGACGGGTGGTACCGCAGGCATCGGCATCTCGTTCGGCTACATGACATTTATCCAGGCTTTGGGGTTCTTCTTCGGCCACGGTAGCGGCAACTATATCTCGCGTGCCCTCGGAGCCAAGGATGCCTCGTCGGCTTCGGTAGTGGCTTCGGTGGGTGTCATAACTCCTTTGTTGTTAGGTTTGTTGGCGGCGGTGGTGTGCCTTCCTAACCTCAGTGCCTTGAGTCGACTGCTAGGTGCCACACCCGACGTAGTGCCGTATGCCAATGACTATTTGCGCTATATAGTTGCAGCCACACCGTTCATGATGGCGGCCTTGACATTGAACAACCAACTGCGCCTGCAGGGCAACGCCAATTTCGGCATGATAGGGATTGTCAGTGGCGCAGTGCTTAACATTGGTCTTGACCCACTGTTCATCTTCACCCTCGGTATGGGGGTGAGAGGTGCCTCACTGGCCACTGCTGTCAGCCAGTGCTTTGCCTTCTGCCTGCTATTGGCCGGCACCTTCCGTCCAGAAAGCGTTCACATCACTCTGCGCGACTTCAAGCCATCGTGGCGAGTGTATTACGAGATATTCCGTGGCGGGCTGCCGTCACTTTTCCGTCAGCTGTTCAATTGCGCCGCCGCGGTGTCGCTCAACTACTGCGCCGCCATATATGCCCCTGCCGGCCAGGAGGCCTCGGCAGTGGCGGCTTTTGCCGTGGTGACACGTATCATGATGTTTGCCTTCAGTGTTGTGCTGGGCTTCTGCCAGGGCTTCCAGCCGGTGTGTGGGTTCAACTACGGCGCAAAACTATATAGACGTGTGTATGAATCATATATGTTTGCTCTTACTGTATCTACTGCTTTCCTTATTATTATCTCGGCAGTTGGGTTTATATTTGCACCACAGATTGTTGCGCTATTCCGCGCAGAAGATTCCAACCTTATAGCCATAGGAGCTGTGACGCTGCGTTGGCAATGTGCGGCGTTCCCACTGGTGGCGTTGAGCACAGCGACAAATATGCTCTTCCAGAATATACGTATGACTTTCCCGGCGACGCTGCTAAGTGTCTGTCGCAACGGACTTTTTTTCATGCCCGCGGTGATTCTGCTGCCCATGTGGCTGGGACTGCAAGGGGTGCAGATGGCGCAGGCTGTGGCCGACGTGTTCACTTTCATGCTCGCGCTGCCGTATGCTGTATGGATAGCAAGAAAGTTGAAAGATGGAAAGTAAAAAAAAGTTTCTTGCAATTATGAAATAATTTGTATTTTTGTACTCCCAATAATTGACGACCCAAGATGCCTACTACTGAAGCAAGACGCACAAATAGAATGACATATGACCAAGCGTTCAGCCTTAATAGCAATACCCCGCCACAAGCTATTGCTCTGGAAGAGGCTGTCCTTGGGGCTTTGATGCTTGACCAAGCTGCACTCATTAATGCTATCGAGACATTGCATGTGGAGTATTTCTACAAGGCCGAACATCAGGCTGTCTTCCGTGCCATCCGCAAACTCTTCGAACAGAGCCAGCCCGTTGACTTGCTGACGGTGGTTGAACGTCTGCGTCTGGACGGCGAGTTGGAGTTGGCAGGCGGTGCCTATGCCGTGTCAAAACTGACGGAGAACGTTGTCTCTGCAGCACATATCGAATATCATATCCGTGTCCTCAGCGAGAAATACATTCAGCGCGAGATGATACGCATCTCGACCGAGACCATCAAGGAGGCTTACGATGAGACCACCGATGTTGTGAACTTACTCGACAAGACCGAGACCAAACTGATGGACATCAACGACAAGAACTTCCGCTCGGATTATAAGCCGTTAGGCGATTTTGTCGGCCTGGCGATGGATCAGATAGACCAAGCCGGCTCGAAAGAGGATGGTCTCAGTGGCCTCGAGAGCGGTTTCATCGGACTTGACCGCATCACTGCAGGATTCCAACCTGGCACCCTCATCATCCTTGCCGCCCGTCCCGCCATGGGTAAGACGGCCTGCGCCCTCAGCATGGCCCGCAACATGGCCATCGACCATAAAAAAGCAGTGGCCTTCTTCTCGCTCGAAATGAGCGGTCAGGAACTGGCCATGCGTCTGATAAGCAGTGAGGCACGCCTTGAGGGCGACAAACTGAAGAAAGGCCGTCTGGCACCATACGAAAAAGAACAACTGAAGATAGGCGCCCAACGTCTGCAGGAAGCCTCGAACCGTATACTCATTGACGACACTCCGGCGCTCACCATCTTCGAGTTGCGTGCCAAAGCCCGCCGACTCAAGCAGCGCTACGATATTAAGATGATATTCATCGACTACCTGCAGCTGATGTCGGCTGGCAGTTCGGACAGCCGCAATGGCAATCGAGAGCAGGAGATCAGTATGATATCGCGTCAGCTCAAAGCCCTCTCGAAAGAGTTGAACATACCAGTGTTGGCTATGTCGCAGTTGAGCCGCCAAGTGGAAAACCGCGTGGGAAACAAGCCGCAGCTGAGCGACTTGCGTGAGTCGGGTGCTATCGAGCAGGATGCCGACATTGTGATGTTCATTTATCGCGCCGAATACTATGGCATAGAGACATATCCCAGCGACGGTACGCCGACAGCAGGCATGGCCGACCTCATTGTTGCCAAGCATCGTAGTGGTGGTACCGGTGAGGTACGCATGAGTTTCGTCAGCAAGTTTGCACGCTTTGAAAATCCGCCACAGGAGACAGGCCTTGGTGCGGCAGGGGCGGGGATGGGACCCAATGCATCCTTCGACAACGGCGGTTCGATGATTATTGACTCCAAGATGAATGAAGACCAAAACCTCGACCCCGACGGCGACGTGCCGTTCTGAGGGGTTAAGAGTTATGAGTTAAGAGTTAAGAGTTAAGAGTTAAGAGTTATGAGTTTAAGAATAAATAAATAAAAACAATAATAACAATGGAAAAGAAAGACCTCCTGAAAGAAACCGTCAAGCACATTGACATCAAGAAGTATGACAGCACCGAGCTCATCGACGCCATGCGCCACATGAGCTTCACCAGCCGCGACACCGCCCGTGCCGCCGACATCCTCTGCCAGATGCTGGCCGAGAAGGACTGCACCAACATCCTCACCATCGCCGGCTCCACCTCAGCCGCCGGCTGCATGCAGGTCTACGTCGACATGGTGCGCAACAAGATGATTGACGCCGTCGTCTCCACCGGCGCCTCCATCATCGACATGGACCTCTTCGAGGCACTCGGCTACAAGCACTACATCGGCACCAAGGAGAACGTCATCCCCGACACCAAGCTCCGCGAGCTCTACATCGACCGCATCTATGACACCTTCATCGACGAGGAAGAGCTGCAGGCCTGCGACCAGGCCACCTGCGACGTCGCCGACCTCCTCGAGCCGCGTCCCTACAGCAGCCGCGAGTTCCTCTACAACGTGGGCAAATGGCTCGCCAACGGACACGGTGTGAAGAAAGACAGCCTCATCCAGACCTGCTACGAGTGCGGCGTGCCCATCTTCTGCCCCGCCTTCAGCGACAGCAGCGCCGGCTTCGGCATCGGCAAGCACCAGTGGATCCGCCGTCACGAGGGCAAGCCCTACGTCAGCATCGACAGCGTGGCCGACTTCCTCGAGCTCACCGAGATCAAGATGGCCTGCCCCGAGAGCGGCCTCTTCATGGTCGGCGGCGGCACCCCCAAGAATTTTGCTCAAGATACCGTCGTCTGCGCCGAAATCCTTGGCAAGGAGGTTCCCATGCACAAGTATGCCATCCAGATCACCGTGGCCGACGTCCGCGACGGCGCCTGCTCCTCCAGCACACTCCTCGAGGCCGGCAGCTGGGGCAAGGTCAGCGAGGAACTGCAGCAGATGGTCTATGCCGAAGGCACCACCGTCATCCCCGCCATCGTCAGCTACGCCTACCACAACGGCGCCTGGAAACAGCGTGAATACAAAAACTGGCAGAAACTCTGGCAGAAATAGTTAGTGGAAAGTGGAGAGTGGAAAGTGGAAAGAATTCCGGGTGCGGCAGCCTCGCTTTCCACTTTCCACTTTCATTTTTCCACTTGACATAGGCAGACAATGGATATCAGGGAGAACGCCGTCAAGGTGTACAAGGACACCGCGTGGGTGTGGCTTGGAGTCATTTTCTTCATCGCCATGATAGCCTGGGGTATATACCTCTTGTTCACATCGGATTTAGATACATGGCTCAATGTGGTGTTAGGTGTTTCCCTCGTCATGACCACGAGCTATTTCTTCGATATCAAGAAGAACCGGAACACCGTTGTCGTCTATTCCGATTGCTTGGCGATTGAGCACGCGCAGAGGACCGATGACGCTTTCATTTGGGAAGATGCAGGGACAGTCGAGATACCATGGTCCCAGATAAAACGGTTTTCCGTCGAGGGTATCCACTGGGCGTACCATTATTATATGATTGTTGAGCTGCAAAATAGGAAGAGTTACCGCTTTGCCGTCTTTGAACCGACCAAGCTCTTCCTGAAGCGACAGTTGAAGAAGTACCATAAACAATACAAATAGAAGAACGAACAAGCGTTAGTTTTAAGCTTTAAGTTTTAAGCTGTTAGTGTGGCGCCAGCCACTTAAAACTTACAGCTTACAGCTCTCAGCTTTCTGGTTGTGTTGGCGACACCGATGCTGTGCCTTCTCGTTCCAGACATAGTTGACGATTGCCGCTTGCATCGCAGCAATATTGAAACAACCGCATACATAAAAGAACTTTACAAGTCAGGCAAAGGCCACAATATCAAATGTGTATCGTACACCTATTGCGTAGATGGTGAATGGTACAACGGACACACATCGCCTCCCGACTCGATATGGGACAATATTCAACCAGGCGACCCATTTGAGATTGTTTACGAGAAAGGCAATCCTGCCAATAGCAATTGGGTGGGATATTACAAGGAATAGTGCTGACATCTCCGGATTTTTCTTGAAAATAAAAGAGCCCTCGCACAATATATCAGGGAATACGACGTTACTTTAAGCAATAATAATACCCCAGCTGCCTATCGAAGAAACAATACCTATTGCAAACTGTTTTATTAATTTAAAAAAGTGTTTTGTTATGAAAGTATTGTTTCAGAAGATGAGCCTGAAAGGCTTTGTGTTGCTGGCATGTATGCTGACTGGTGGCGCGGTGGGCGCACAAGAAAACAAGGCGGAGAAACCGAAATGGGATGTCTGGGTCGACCTGCACTTCGGCTCCAGCTTCCTCGACGGCAGCAAGGGATTTACCGACTACATGCAAAGCAACCTTTCCGCGCTCGATTACCGCAGCACCTACCTCGGTGCCTTACAGGGCGGCATCGGTGCCGGGATGGAGTATGGCAGGTTCACCGTGGGACTATATGTCGATAGGGCGGATGTCAGCAGCGGTGTCGCTGTGAAGAACCAACTTGTCAAAAAGGACGACATGAATTCTCACCTCGACTTCGGCTACCGCATCACCCTGGCCGAGCACCTCATCCTCGAACCTTCGGCGGGCTTCGGCGTGAGCACCAGCGACATCTACCTCGCCACCTCGCGGGGCGGCGCCGACTACGTCACCTCGTTCACCACGAGGAACTATATTGTGCCGTTGACGCTCAGCTTCACGGCCGTAGGCAAAGATGATGATGTCGGCATCTACTTGCAGTACATCATCAGCGCCGGCCAGATAGGCACAGCTCGTATCACCGGCCTCGAGACCGAGGTGGACGGCCTCCACTTCCATCCCGCCACCCTTACCTTCGGTATCAAATACCGCTTAGGGTTTAAACGGACAATCAAACCGACAAACTAGATGCTTTAGTATTTGACAAAAAGCTTGTGAATAGAAGAATCCCTGCAGGTCATTCCTGCGGGGCTTCTTCTTTCTCCCTTCATCGATCCTTCTATAATCCTTGTCGGCCGAGCCGACGGCACACCACGGCGATGTTTCGACATGGGATAATGCCATTGGAGTGTAAATAAAAACATAAATAATGTTAAAAAATGATACAAAAACGGCACTCCCTCGTCATATATATAGGAAGTCCCCAATAAGGCCCTCATGAAAACGGATAAATAATCATTTAACACCACAACAATGACAAAGAAAGTCCTCTCTTTTGCGTTCCTCGCGCTGCTGGCAATCGCCACCCACGCCCAGCAGTTTGAATGGGCAAAGAGTTACTATGGCTATGGCGATGAATACGTAAACATTCCTCGAGGGCTGGTGGCCGACAGCGAGGGCAACACCTACCGCCTGATGCAGGTGGGCAGAGGTGGCACGCTCGACGGCGTCGACCCCTTCGACGACATCACCAACCACAACTTCAGCTTGCTGTTGGTCAAGATGTCGCCCGACGGGCAGCACCTGTGGCACCGCATCATCAACCCTTGGGAGAGGGGAGGAGGCAGTGGCGTGACCGTACACGACCTGCGCATGCTGGGCGACACAGCCCTGATGATGATGGTGGACATGCCGCTGCCTCTCACCATCGTCTCGTATGGTACACCGCAGGTGCAGACGAAGCTCTACTACCTCGACACAATGCTGACCAGCAGCGAGACGTTGATGCCTACGGATAGTATCTATCATTGGTGGGTCACAGCCTTCATCACCATGGGGCTGGACGGCACTCTGCTGGAACACCATTTCCTGCAGGTCACCTACCTCGACAGCCTTGGGCTGCCAGTCACACGTGGGCAAAAAGTGTATGGCAACAACCTTACTGCCCAACACTTCGACGTCGACAGCCGCGGAAACATCTACGTCGTCCGTCATACTCAAGACAATGCATTTTCGGGACTTGACCCCATGTACTTTTACGACGGAGGCCTGAGCGGATACCGCTTCATGGTGGACGGCACGCAGTTTCTTACCCATATCCCGCCTTACCACACCGGCCTTTGGAACCAGCAGGTGCTGAAGTTCTCACCCCACTTCGACAGCCTGCTCGACGCATCCTACCTCGCTGGCGATGCGCCGTGGGTCGACCCCGTCAACACCCCCTGGATGGACATCAAATCGTTCGACATCCACGAAGACGACCAGTTGTACTTCACCTTCAATATAAAAGTAGAACACGACAGCATACCCATTGCACGATCGAACGGGCTGGCTCTGCAAGTGGACACGCTCTCGCTGGCTTGGGGCACCGACTGTATGCTCCGCCTCGACACCGGCCTGAATGCCAACCTGCTGATGCAGTTCTATTGTGTGCCTTACGATGGAGGCTATCCTTCGGTGGTACTCAGCGCCACCTGCGTCGACACAGCCACGGGGTCGCTCTTCGTACTTGGCGCTGCCGGAACGGACGCATTCACCGGCAACGACAATCCACACCAGATCGTCTACCGCGGCGACACGCTGGACAACCGTAATGATGCTTTTTGGCTCCGCGTGGGAATCGACGACGGGCGCTACCTCTCCTATGGACGTATGCACTCGAGTTGGGGCGCCTCCGAAGGTGGCTTGAGCATCGCTGCGCGCAACAACCGTGTTTTTACTCAGGTCGCCTACAGTGGCAGCGTTTTCTTTGCCGATACGCTCCTCACCACCCAAGGCGCCTTCGAGACCGGACTGGCTCTGGCCCAGTGGGACTACGACGGCCACGAGGTGGCCATATACCCCTTCCACTGCACCCATCCGGACAGCAAGGCCGGACACCTGCTGCTGACGGACACGGCGGTATTCGTCACCGGCAACAGCTTCAGCAGCCCCACCACCTTCGGCGACATATTCTGTGGCAATGGACAGTACATCGCCAAACTGGTCGACACCTCGATGCGCTCGCCCTATGTCTACCCCGACCTTCATGCCGACCAGACAATCATCTGGCCGGGTGGCAACACCTTGCGCATCCCTAATCCCGGCAGCAATCCTGATTTGCCACTCAATGCCAGCGCCAGCAGCGGCCTGCCGGTGGTCTACACCGTCTCCGACCCTTCGATGGTTAGGGTCAGTCTAAATGGCGGCGGCGGTTTTATAATAACGGCATTGTGTTCGCAAGGAGTCTTCCAAGTAACTGCCAGCCAGCCCGGCACCAGCTACTGGAACCCCGCCTCGCTCACCAAGACCCTCGTCATCGGCAACGTCGGCATCCACGAATTTTCAATTCTCAATTCTCAATTCTCAATTTATCCCAACCCTACCTATGGCAAAGTGACCATCTCCACTCATGAGAGCATTGTATCCGCCTTCCTCACCGACCTCTCCGGCCGCCGCGAAGAAGTCCTCCTCACCCCAACAGGCTTCGGACAATACACGTTGGATTTAACCCCACGCCCCCAAGCCACCTACCTCCTCACCCTCACCACCGCATCAGGCAAGACCCACACCGTCCGCCTGCTGAAACAATCGGACATCTTCTCACGATAATTTTCAATCATCAAAAACACCTCCAAAATGACACACCACATCATCAAACCCCTTGCCGTCCTCGCCATGGGAGCAGTGCTGCTGGCGGGCTGCGGGAAAGACAACAAGGACAACGGGAAGCCCGAGGCCACCCAAATCAAACAGACCGAGTGTGGACAGCACTTCGAGACACAAGCCAAAAACCTCGCCGAGGGCGAGCAGTACGTCGTGGAGTGGGTCGACGGCGCCGCAAGGGTGATACACGTCGGAATGGCGGTGACGTGCGACTATGAGAGCGTGTCGGTCGACGTGGCGGTCGACGGCTCGACGGTCACCGTCGATGAGTGCCCAGTCGGCGGCGGCTACGTGGACTGCCTCTGCATTATCGACAACATGTTCACCATCGCCAGCTTGCCCCACGGCACCTACACCTTCATCTTCAAGGAGTGCGGCTACGAGAACCACCGCCAGGAGTACACCATATAAAATAGCCGTGCAATCGTGCCCCGCACCACTGCAAGGACATGAAACAATGCTGCAAATGTGTTTTGCAATGGTGCGAGGCTGTTTTGCAATGCTGTAAATGCGTTTTGCAGCGGTGCGAGTCCATTTTGCAGCCGTGCAACGCCCAATGCAATGGTGCGAGACCGATTTACACGACTGCAAGAGGGTTTTGCAATGGTGCGAGGCGAAATTGCACGGAAACGGCATATTTCCGCCACCCCGCGGGCAATAAAAACCGCAGGGCGGCGTTTGCTCCAGCGATTAACTTTTAATGATTTAGAAAAATGAAGAAAGCCATTTTGACACTCGCCGTGCTGTGCGGCATCGGGCTGATGGCCGGATGCGTCTCAAGCAGAATCACTACAATAGTAGGTGGCGATTATGACGCCAAGATGAACGTGACCGAATACTATGTCCTCCCCTTTGGCCAGGTTTCGCTTCCCGGCAAGTGGGAGAAGTGCGGATACGTCAAAAGCGGTCGGCAGCAGTTTTTCATGAACCAAGACAGCGTGAAAGTCGCCGTTGCGTTTGGCCGGACAGAGTACTTCGAGTGGAACCAGGACGGCAAGTTAAAAGGAATGGATTTCCTTTCGACCTTCTATAAATGGGAGTCGGAGTACTTTAAGTCCAATGGGTATGAGGCTATGATTATCGAGACGGATACTGCCAGCCAATACATCATCTATCGCATTTACAGTGAAACGGCAAACACATATTTTCTAGTTGGAGTGAAAAGCAACGGAAACGTCAGTAACCTTTCGATAAACTATACCGACAAATGGACTGAGGAAGAGAAGATATCGTTTTTGAAGAATCTTTATAAATCATGACTCAAAGTTTCACCTATGAATAATAATGTATTTGGAACTATCCGCAGTCAAACAATAAACACATTAAGACAATGAAAAAGAAACTGATGCTATGCGCGGCGATGGCCGCCATGGTCGCGATGACTGCCTGCAAGAGCGGGACGAGAGAAAAGACCGTGGCCGAGCCTCTATTTGCGGACACCATCCCTATCTGTTTTGAAACCGATTGGGGGCACACAGGTGCT
>ONDE01000003.1 GCA_900316515.1 uncultured Bacteroidales bacterium
ACAAGTTCGTTGGCGAGGAGCTGCAGATGTGGCTGCTGGTGCAGAGCCCCGACGGGCAGTGGAGCGAGAGCGTGTGGGTGCCCCTCGGTGGCGAAGCCGTTGGGAGTGAGGAGTTAAGAGTGAAGAATGAAGAATCGGCTGGCGCAGGCGCTGGGAGTGAAGAACTAAGAATGAAGAGTGAAGAATCGGCTGGCGCGGCCATGGCGGAGGCGCCGCCGGAGTGATATTTTATTATTTTTTGCGCGTATTAACTTTTTTTTCGTATATTTGCACTTTGCAATTATGGGTATTTTTATGCCCGATATGCTCATTATCAAAGAGTAATATTATGAAAAGAATATTTGTATCATTCATTGCCGTCGTTACGATGCTCTCGGTGTGCCTATGTGCTTGCGAGCGTGAGAATGGCGGAGATGGTCCGGAAGGCGAGGAAGGTCTGATTGGCGGCTTCAATGGCGCCGGCGTTTCGAATGCTGTCTTTTCGGTGGGTCCTGGCAAGCGTGTGCGTTTCTCGAAGGGCAATCTGCGCTACAATGCAGCCTTCAATGCGTGGAAGCTGGCAGACAACCAATACGACTATGTCGGAAAGGATAATAATAATATTGCTCCGGACTATAACGGCTGGATAGACCTTTTCGGCTGGGGTACGAGCGGATGGGAAAGCGGGGCTGTCGCCTATCAGCCGTGGGATACCACCACTATAGACTCAAATTACTGGGTCGGTGGCTACTGGTGCAACGGACTTTTCGACGGTTATGAGCAGGCCGACTGGGGTTATCACAATATCATCGTCAATGGCAGCGGTCTTGCCGGTTTCTGGCGCACGCTGAAGATTGGCGAGTGGAGATATCTGCTTGACAGCAACGAAGTGCGCAAGGACAAATGGGGTTTTGCCAAGATTGGCAACGACAAATACGGCATGGTCATACTGCCCGACGCGTGGAAACTGCCGCAGGGCGTCACTTTCCAACCATCTGACGGCACACGCGACAATTCCCCCCTCAACAGCTATTCGCTCGACGAATGGGGCATCATGGAGAGTGGCGGCGCAATTTTCCTGCCGTCGGCTTCGATTCGTAGTGGAGCCATTGTGTCGGGTGATTTCGAGGGAAATCATCGCGGAAGCTACTGGTCTAGTTCTTGCCATTACACTATGACCAGTTATGATGTGATTTTTGATACATGGTATCTCAACGAAAGTGATGGCAATTTAACATTGCGAACCGACCACCAGCGCCCCCGCCATATCGGTTGTTCAGTGCGTCTGGTGCGCGATGAAAAATAAATCGCGGGAATAGAAAAAAGTTGTATCTTTGCAGATACGACAACTGAATGGAAAACGATTACAATTAATTAAATATAAACCTTTTAAAACAAAAACACAACAATGAAAACCGCTTATAACTTCAACGCAGGTCCTTGCGTCCTGCCGAAAGAGGCCATCGAAAGCACGATTGCCGCTATCCGTGACTTCGACAACACCGGTATCGGTCTGCTCGAAATCAGCCACCGCACTCCGGGTTGGGAGCGCACCATGGAAGAGACCCGCCAGCTGTGGCGCGACCTGCTGAACATCCCCGCCGAATACGAGATTCTGTTCCTCGGTGGTGGTGCCAGCACCGGCTTCATGGATGTCCCCGCCAACCTCCTGAACAAGAAGGCTGCCTACCTGCAGACCGGCGTATGGGCCAAGAAGGCCGCCAAAGAGGCCAAGAACTTCGGTGAGACCGTGATCGTGGCCAGCAGCGAAGACAAGACCTACAGCTACATCCCGAAGGGTTGGACCGTCCCCGCCGACGCCGACTACTTCCACATCACCACTAACAACACCATCTATGGCACCGAGATCCGCAAGGACTTTGCCGCCAACGAGATCAACAATGTGATGCTCGTCGCCGACATGAGCTCCGACATCATGAGCCGTCCCGTCGACGTGAAGAAGTATGGCCTCATCTACGGTGGTGCCCAGAAGAACGTCGGCCCTGCCGGTGTCACCTTCTACATCGTCCGCAAGGACATCCTCGGCAAGATCACCGACCGCCAGTATATGAACCCCCTGCCCACCATGGTGGACTTCCGCACCCACGCTGCCGAAGAGGCCAAGAACATCTCCATGTTCAACACTCCCCCGGTGAGCGCCATCTTCGTGATGCACGAGACCCTGAAGTGGGTTAAGAACACCATCGGCGGTGTTGAGAACATGAACAAGATCAACCTCAAGAAGAGCGCCATGCTCTATGATGAGATCGACCGCAACAGCATGTTCCGTGGCACTGCCGAGAAGGAAGACCGTTCGATCATGAACCACTGCTGGGTGATGGCCGAGGGCCGCGAGAACCTGCAGGACGCCTTCATGGCCTTCGCCAAGGAGCGCGGCATGGTCGGCATCAAGGGTCACCGTTCGGTGGGTGGCTTCCGCGCCAGCCTCTACAACGCCTGCCCCATCGAGGCCGTCGAGGCTCTTGTCCAGTGCATGCAGGACTTCGAGAAAGCCAACAAGTAAGATTTAAAATGCAATCAGAACTAAAAGAACTAAAAAGAACCCGTATGGATTTCTGATAGTTCTTTTAGTTCTGATTGAAAATAAAAAAATATGGAAATCAGAGACGACGTAAGGCACGGTTACGAGAAGAAGCTCCGCAAGGAGCCTACCTGCGTGTTCTCTGATGAAATAAAGATTTATCCGAAAATGAAAGTTTTAGTTGCTACCGAGAAACCGTTTGCCAAAGTGGCTGTTGACGGTATCAAGAAGATTGTCGAGGAGAACGGCTACCAGTTTGCCCTCCTTGAGAAATATACCGACGTGAACGACCTCTACAAGGCCGTCGAGGATGCCGACGCTCTCATCGTCCGCTCCGACAAGGTGACCAAAGAGGTTATCGAGCACGCCAAAAACCTGAAGATTGTGGTGCGCGCCGGCGCCGGTTATGACAACCTCGACCTCGAGGCTTGCACCGCCCACAAGATTGTCGCCATGAACACCCCCGGCCAGAACAGCAACGCCGTTGCCGAGCTGGTGATGGGTATGCTGGTCTATGCCGTCCGTAACTTCTACAACGGCAAGAGCGGCAGCGAGCTCATGGGCAAGAAGCTTGGTATCCTCGCCTTCGGTAACGTGGGACGCAACGTGGCCCGCATCGCCAAGGGCTTCGGCATGGAAGTGTACGCCTACGACGCCTTCCTGAGCGCCGACCAGATCAACGCCAGCGGCATGGCTACCGCCGTCGCCAGCCAGGACGCCCTGTTCGAGACCTGCGACGTGGTGAGCCTCCACATCCCCGCCACCGCCGAGACCAAGCAGAGCATCAACTACAACCTCGTTGGCAAGATGCACAAGGGTGGTATCCTCGTGAACAGTGCCCGCAAGGAAGTCATCGACGAGGCTGGTCTGCTCAAGCTGATGGCCGAGCGCACCGACCTGAAGTACATCACCGACATCATGCCCGATGCCGATGCCCTTCGCCACCCCCAAGAAGATGGGTGCCCAGACCGAAGAGGCCAACATCAACGCCGGTCTCGCCGCCGCCAACCAGATTGCCGACTTCTTCAAGACCGGCAGCAAGAAGTTCCAGGTGAACAAATAATCCTTAGTAGTTTGCTCCACAAGGTCGCAGGCCTGCGGAGCAGGCAGAAGGAGTAAAGGAGTTAAGTAGTTAAGACAAATGCTCTCTGAGGGTTATGTCTTGACTACTTAACTTTTTAGATGTACCACTCTTCATGAGGCTTTGTGTTTTCAACCCCGAGCACGATTTGTGTCTGGCAAAAGGCCGGTGGAACTATGTTCCGCCGCGGTCTGCCGTCGACTTTGCCCGCCGCGATGCCTCCCTCATGCAGGTGCTTTATCCCGACGCATTCTGCTGTTCGGTATATGAAGTGGCTGAAAGACTTTCAACTTTCAAATTTCAAATTTCAACTGTAATTGCCTGGGGGTGGGACGCTGTTGTCAAGCATGAGCTCCTCAAGCGTGGCATCGCTGAGCTTCTGTTGCCTACGGACGAGGAGATAGACACTATCCGCGAGCTGCAGCACCGCTCCACGGTGCTGCCCCTGCAGGAGGACTGCCGCGCCGTGAATTCCATTGAGGAGATGGAGGCCCTGTTGCACGAGCGCGAGCACTGGGTAATGAAAGCGCCCTGGAGCGGAGCTGGTCGGGGTCTGCGGTGGGTGCATGGACAGCTGACGGCGATTGACCGCGACTGGCTGATTAAGACGGTGGCGAGTCAGAGCTGTGTGATAGCTGAGCCGCGTCGCGATGTGGCGGCCGATGTGGCGTTGGAGTATATGGACGGTGTTTTTTTCGGTTACAGCTATTTCAGGACCGGCAGCGGGGTGTACAAGGAGAATATCATGTTTGGGGATGACGAGATTGTGGAGAGGTTCCGTGATACGTCTCTGCAGCAGACGAAGGCCCGAGTGGAGCAATGGCTGGGGGAGAATGTGTGGCCACGCTATCACGGTCCGCTGGGTGTCGACCTTATGGTCTGCGAGGACGGCAGCGTGCATGTCGCCGAGATAAACTTCCGCCACACTATGGGGATGGTGGCGCACGAACAGTTAAGAGTTAAGAATTAAGAGCTAGGAGTTATGGTTTTTATAGAAGCATTGTTGTTGGCGTTGGCCTTGTGTGTCGATACGTTGGTGGTGTCGGCCACTACGGCTTTCAAGGATAAGATGCCCTGGCGGCGAGGGGTGCTGATGGCCTTGATTCTGGGCTTCTGCCAGTTTGCATTCCCGCTTGTGGGTGCTGTTATCGGCGATGTGGCACGTGCTTTCATAGAGGCTGTCGACCACTGGGTGGCCTTCGGCCTGCTGGCTTTCATTGGCGGCAAGATGATTGTGGACGGCATACGTGGCGAGGAAGGCGAGGAGCAGAAGAAAGTCGTCGATGGCCGCCGTTCGTTGATTGCCACCTACTTCCTTCTTGGCATTGCCACCAGCATCGACGGACTGGCCGTCGGCATCGGCCTGGGCTTGGACCAGCCAATGTCCACTGTTCTGTGGGTGGTGACCGTCGTCGGTGTCGTCACTTTCTTTGTGTCTATTATCGGTATTTTTCTTGGCAAGCGCAACATCCCTGTTCCCGAGCGCACGGCCAACATCATTGCCGGTGTTGTCCTCATAGGCTTGGGGGTCAAGATTCTGTTAGAACATCTTTTTTTCGCATAGGCTGTAGTATTTTGTGTCCGCCAGGCGACTATTATGTAGATGACGGCAAAAGAATATAACCGATGCGTGGCCACCTGTGCCGACGATGTGATGCGCTTCGCAGTGCGTTGCGGCTTTCGGCGCGAGGACTGCGAGGATGCTGTGCAGGAAGCATTGGCCTCGCTATGGAACCATCGCGAGAGTGTTGCCGTCGACAAGGGCAAGAGCTACCTGATGGGTGCCGCCTACCGTCGTCTGGTGTCGCACTTCCGCCACGAGGCTGTGGTGCGCGATTATGCCGCAGGTACAGTGCCGGCGGTATCGCAGATGCCCGACGAGCGTTTCGACTTCCGCGACTTCGGCCTCTACGTACAAACGGCTACACTGTCGCTCTTCAAGAGCGGAGTGGAGCCGTTGTATCCTGTGTCGTTCGGTATCTACTGGACGTTGACCGGCCGGTAGTGTAGCAGCGTTATTCAATCGGCCGTCGACGGCGCTTTGCTGCAGCAGTCGTGGTCGTGACAATGGCTGCTGGAAGTCTCAAGCTCGATGGTACTATGGTGTATGCCTATGCCATCGAGCATTTCTTTTACACGGTCGGTGACCTCTTCGAGCATCGAGGCTTCGGGTATGACAACATGGCAGGTGAGTGCCGTCTCGGTGGTTGAGATGGCCCAGATGTGCATGTGGTGTACGTTGAGTACGCCGTCCAGCGCTTCTATCCTCTTGCTTATCTCGTCGACGTCGAAGCCTTCGGGCACGGCGTCGGTGCTCATGCGCAGACTCTCGCTGAGGAGGTCCCAGGTGGAGATTAGGATGACCACAGCAATGACGAGGCCGATGATGGGGTCGATAATTGTCAAGCCGGTGTAGTGGATAACTATGCCGCTGACGACAACGCCCACGCTGACCAATGTGTCGGCAAGCATGTGGAGGAAGGCTCCGCGGGTGTTGATGTCGTGCTGCTGTTGGCGGCTGAGAGCCCAGGCGGTGAGGCCGTTGATGACGATGCCGACGGTGGCGGTCCAGATGATGAGGGTGCCGTTGACTTCGGCGGGGTGGAAGAACTTGTCGACGCTCTCGACGACGATGGCGCCGACAGCAACCAGCAGGATGATGGCGTTGAGCAGCGAGATGAGGACCGAGGCCTTGCGGTGGCCGTAGGTGAAGCGTTTGGTGGCAGCGCTGCTGGCCAGCTTCAGAGCTATCATGGCCAGCAGCAGCGAGAAGACGTCGCTGAGGTTGTGTCCGGCATCGGAGAGCAGACCGATAGAGTTGCCGACAACGCCTGCTACAGCCTCGACGATGACGAAGAGAAGGTTCAGCGCCACGGCCACTATATATATGGTAGAGAGTTTTTCTATGGCGTGGCTGTGGTGATGGTGGTGACCATGGTGGTCGTGGTGACCATGCTCGTGATGGTCGTGTTCGTGGTGACCGTGGTGGTCGTGTTCATGTTCGTGATGATGTTCCATAATGTTGTGTTTTTTTGTTTTGCAAAATTACTATGTTTTTGCAAAACGAAGCCATCACCACAGATGGTGATTGGCAGAGCTAACAGAGACTGTCTGGTGGTGCTGTAGGGTCTTGACGTTCAAGCAGGAAGCTAACTGGGCGGAAGCCGTCGTTGCAACTGATAAGTGCAGAGTAAGGGTTTCGCATCCAGCCGTCGTAGAAGTTTCCGCGACCTTCGGCGAGTTCTTTTACGAACCATTGCATGCTCTCCCACGCGCTCGGACAAAGGCCATCAGGACGCTCCCCGTCGAGGCTTGTCCACTGCTGCCCCTCGGTCACGTCGCAGGTGTGCTCTATGGGGTTTTCGTAGAGAGCCTGCAGGTCGAGGTAGTCGGCGCAGCGTATGGCTGTGATTCTTACAGGATACATCTAGAGGTTGATTTCGTGAACCTGGCCGTCGTCGACAAGGGTGATGGTTTGAATGCTCGACTGCTTGCGTGTGTAGTAGAAGATGTAGATTGAATTGCCGAATTGATAGCGAATGTTGAAAGCAGGCCAGTCGGTGGGTACATGCGGATCGATGGTGAGTTGGTTGCCACGGAGCTGGAAGCCCAGGATGTTCTCGATGCCCGTCTTGTAGGCCCACGAGGCAGAGCCAGTGTACCAGGTCCAGCCACCGCGGCCGGGGTGCTGCGGGTTGGAGTAGATGTCGGCGGCAATGCAGTAGGGTTCTACCTTGTATTTCAGTACGTCGGCAAGCGACTGGGTACGATGTATGGGGTTTATCAGCGAGTAGAGGTAGTAGGCCATGTCGTAGCGTCCTTCCTTGAGCTGGGCCATGATGTACCACATGGCACCGTGGGTGTACTGGCCACCGTTCTCACGCACGCCAACGGGGTAGTTGGCGATGTAGCCCGGCGAGGGTTGCGAATCCTTGAAAGCGGGTGTGAGGAGCTGAATGATCTCGTGTTCGCGGTTGACGAGTCGGCGGTCGGTCTCACGGAAGACAGACTCTTTCTGTTCCGCGGTGGCTACGTCGGTCAGTATGCTCCAGGCCTGCGATATGAGGTCTATCTGGCATTCGGTGTTGTTGCGGGAACCCATGGGGTCGCCGTTATCGAAATAGGCGCGGAGGAACCATGCACCGTCCCAAGCGGTACGTTGGATGGCATCTACAATGCTCTTCCTGGCCGAAGAGAGCTGTTGGCAGTATGAGAGGTCGGCTCCTGGAGCCAGTTGTGTGATATGCTCCATTTTAGGCAGCAGGTCGGCAAGGAAGAATGCCACCCATACGCTTTCGCCCTTGCCCTGAGCGCCGACGGCAGACATGCCGTCGTTCCAGTCGCCACAGCCCATCAGCGGCAAGCCGTGCGAACCTATGCGGGAGAGCGAGCGGTCGATGGAGCGGCGCAGATGTTCGTAGAGGGAGGCACTTTCGGTGGAAGTGGTGTAGTTGACGCCGCGTTCGGTCTCGTCGGGTCTCAGCTGTTCGGCCTGACAGAATGGCACCTGCTCGGAGAGAATCGAGGTGTCGCCGGTGACAGAGATGTATTGGTAGGTGACGAAGGGTAGCCAGAGGTAGTCGTCGGAGAAGGTGGTGCGGGCGCCGAGGTGCAGGCTTTCATGCCACCAGTGCAGCACGTCGCCTTGCGCGAACTGGTGTGCCGCGTGGTCGAGGATTTGACGGCGGGCATAGTCGGGGTCGCTGTATAGGATGGACATGACGTCCTGCAGCTGGTCGCGGAAGCCTGTGGCACCACCCACCTGGTAGAATCCGGCGCGGGCGAAGAGGCGCGATGAGTAGACTTGGTAGAGGTACCAGCGGTTGAGCATGTAGTTGAGCGAGCGGTCGGGGGTCTCGACCTGTATGTGCGAGAGACGTTCGTCCCAGAAGTCGACAACGCGCTGGAATTCGGCGTTGATTGCTTGAATGCTTTTTCGCATATTTGATTTAAATAAGCGGTGCTCAAGGCCGCTCCCTGCGGTCGGGCAGGAATGCTTTTTCGCTGGATTTGTTTTTTCCTTCAAGGTGCTCAAGGCCGCTCCCTTGCGGTCGGGCAGGAATGCTTGGGTATCGTCTTTGTCGGTGACGGCGATGATGAAGGCAAGTTCTTTTTCGCCGGAAGCGGGTAGTTCGACTGTGAGGCCGAGACGTTTGCGGTTGGGGTAGTTGAGCGATATGTCGGTGAGGGGGTCGGTGGAGGTGAGAACCACAGTCTGGTCGTGGTATATGGGGTGGTAGACGTTGCGGACACGCAGGCTGTTGCAGGCTTCGTCCCACTCTGAATATAGGAAGCGTGCAGTCTTCTCCTCGGTGTCGCCAAGTACGAGCTTATAGACCATGTCGAGCTGCAGTTGCTGTGGGGTGTCTAGTTTGTTCTGCAGTTTGAGCTGGTAGTATTTCTCCATACGGTCGAGGGCAACGAAGACACGTATATTTACGCGCAGGTCGTCATAGTCGGCGTCGAATGCCGACCAGCCCTGCGAGTGGCGCGCTGTGGCGGGAACAAACTGATGGCGATTGATGAGGAGCATCTCGGTGGCAGTGTCGCGGACAATGTCGTTGCTCCAGCCAGTGAGTTTGAACTGCTGGGCGTTGTTGGCGAAGGTGAAACCGGCCATGGTAGAACTGACGACACAGCCGAAACGGGGATTGGCAAGCACGTTGACCCAAGGCATCGGCGTGTTGGTATTGGTTACCACATAGTCGCGCCCCTCGTTGTCGAAGCCGCCGTATTGGTTGTAGTATTCCAGCGAACTCCATACGCGGAATTCACGTTTTGGTTGCAGGACGGGGTATTCAATCTTGTCCTGATAGATTTGGTTGATGGCCTCGAGGCGCTCGAGTTGTTGTTCGAGGGTCAGTCCGTCAGTGGTGTTGAATGACAGGCGTGCCACCACACGTAGCAGCGTGCGTTCGTCGTCTGTCAGGTCTTTGCCGTCTAGCACGAAGACCTTGCCGGCATCTATGTGCGAGGCCCAGAGGTGTTCGGTGTCGGCCATGTTGCGGATGTAGCGAGTGAGGCTTTCGTGGTCGTTGTTCCCATCATTGGCTCCACTGCGGTCGTTTTTGTTCCCATTGTTGGCGCCTTCGATGGGGACATCGTTGATGATGACGAGGTCGAGCACAAGACCATGTATCTTGTAGTATTCGAAGGCGCGCAGCATTTCCTTGGCGAAGCCTGAGCGAGCCATGCTGTCGATTTCGATGAGCACGATGGCGAGGTCGCCGCTGATGCCGAAACGCCAGAGACCGTTCTGAGAGAGATGGTTCTTGGCCAGCAGTTGCTGACGGTGGTTGCCAAGGGTGGCGGTTTGTGCAATGTACTTGGAGAAGTTGTTGTAGAGCCGCATGTGGACGCCTTTGAGGGTTGAGAGAGCGGTGCGCATGTTGTTGAACACAGAAGCTGTCTCGAAGGCAAAGTTGATGTCCATGGTGCTCTGGTACTGCTCGGTGAGCTGTAGTAGATTGTCTTTGCTCTTACCGAAACCGACGAGGAGGTAGGCTTCGACTTGTTTGCCGGCAGGGATATGGATACGGCGACGCATAGAGGCTATGGGGTCGAGGGTTGTGCCGACGGTGGCGGAGAGCGTGCGTCGGTTCTCGATGATGTCGGCATGCCTGAGACTGCCGCCGCGCCCAAGGAATTTGAGGCGAGAGGTCTCGTATTCAACGAGGTTGTCACCGTCAGAGGTCCACAGTTTGTGCATTGCAAAGTGGTGGATGCCATTAGAGGCAGGCCGGCTGAAGATGAGAGTTTCGTGTTCGGTGTCGAACTCGCTGTGTATCTTCATGCTGTTGAAGACGCGGTGACTCTCGTCCTCGCCACGAGGAGCGAGCACTATCTCGGCGTAGGTGGTGAGTTCGAGGTCTACATCCTGTGAGGTGCTGTTGGTGAAGGTGTAGCGTCGTATCTCGGCGTTCTGGTCTTTGAGAACTGTGATGTCTGTACAGGTCTCGATACCGTTGTCGCTGCGCAGGAAGCGAATCTTGTCGCTGGCAAAGCTTACGCGGTAGCCTTCGGGCAGTATGTCCAGCGGCGCGTAGGTGGCCGACCAGAGATGGTCGGTGTTGAGGTTGCGGATGAAGAGGTAGTTGCCGTAGTGGTCGGAGGAGATTTTGCGGTAGCGGTTTATGAGGATGTTCTTGTAGCGCGAGAAACCGCTGCCACGGTCGTTGAGGAGCACGGTGTAGTGGCCGTTGCTGACGACGCCGATTTCCGGCACGTTGGCGATGCCGTCAAAGTCGCGGGCGTCGCTCTCGGTCTGCACCTTGCTGTACTGGTAGCGTTTGTATTGGGTGACTTTGAGGTCGATGTAGGGTTTCACCTGGGCTTTTTCCTTGAGGAGCGTCTCCATGGAACGCATGGCGGGTTCCTGCATGAAGTAGCGTTGCAGGCAATGGTCGTCGAGGTAATTGGCCAACGATGCCAGTATCATGCCCTGGTGGTGGGCATAATGTGCACGTACGGGAACGTGGTCTTCTTCGTCGTATGACTCGAAGAAGCCGAAGGCATCGTACATGTTAAGGTGTTTGAAACGCTGGATGTTTTCATAGACGGCGCGGTCGTCGAAACTGATGGTCATCAGTGAGCTGTAGGGGGAGATGACGATGCGGTCGGGGGTGGTATTCTGGAACTTGAGGTAGGGTACGCCGAAGGCATGGTATTTATAGTTCTGGGCATCGTCTAGCTCGTTGTAAGCAGTCTCGGAGATGCCCCAAGGCATGCCTTTGGCAGAGTTGTTGATGAATGCGCGCTGGGCACGGATGGCGAAACTGTAGGTTTCGTCCATCAGCGTGTGTTTGTAGGTGGGCAGGAAGATGAGCGGCATGAAATACTCGAAGAGGGTTCCATACCACGAGGCTACGCCTTTATAGCCACGATATTGCACGAGGGTCTTGTCGAGACAGAACCAGTGTTTGTAGGGGGCGTCGCCTTGGGAAATTGTCATGAAACTGGTAAGACGTGCTTCGGAGGCAAAGTTGTTGTAGTGATAGGGTAGGAGAGAATGGGCTCCGTAGTCGAAGCCGATGCTGAACACGTCGAGTTCTGGATTGTAGAGCTTGGTGAAGTCGGTCTCGTCGATGAGGCGTGTGACTTTTGCCAGTATAGAGTCGGAACCTTCGATGCCGCCAAGGAATCCTTTGACGACATAGAGACAGGCTACGAAGTTGCCCGAGTCGCAGGTGCTGACAAAATAGTTGGGCAGCTTGTTGAGCGACTTGAGGTCGTACCAGTTGAAGAGGTGACCGTTCCATTTCTCGAGACGTGTAACGGTGTCGATTATGTGATCAATGCGTGTCAAAGCCTCCTTGGGACTGATGAATCCCAGGTTGGTGGCACTGATGATGGCGGTCAGCGAATAGCCTATGTTTGTGGGCGAGGTTTTGTAGTCCGCGAGAGGCTCGCGCCCCAGCTGGTAGTTGTCGGGAATGAGCCAGTTGTTTTCCTCTTTTATCAGGCTGTCGAAGAAGTGCCATGTGTCCTTGGCGAGTTGGCGAATCTCGTTGGTTTCCTTCTCAGAGAGTGTCTTGCGTTCCTGCGGGAACTTGCGACCGAGGTTATACATTAGGAATGGCGCACCGCACCATACGACAACGCAGAAGATTAAGGCTGCAAGGTCAACCCAGTTGCCAAAGCCGATGGCAAACAGCACAACCAATATGGCTGATGCCACATAGTTGAACCAGAACTTTCCGAGATAGTCTCCCAGTGTGCCTTTCGTGCTCTTGGCGGCCTCGTCGCTGGTAATCCAAGCCAGTAGGTCGCGGTGAGAGAACCACATGCGGTAGCAGGCGCGCACGGCAGCGTCGGTATACATCCAGGCCTCCTTGGGGAGCAGAGCAAACTGCACCAACGAGCGGTAGAGGATGACGCGGAATCCGCGCATGAGGGTCATATAATATTTGTAGCGTTTGCCAAAGCGTGGTAGGGTGGTGATTTGACCGATGATGAAGAACACTATCGGGGAAGCGACGGTCACCAGAGCGGCAACAAGGAACCATACAGGGTGAATATTGACAAGCCCGCTGAATCCCAGGAAGAGTACCACCATCAATGCCAGACTCAACATGGAACGGCGCAGGTTGTCGAATATCTTCCAACGGCCGATGGTATTCACCTGGTTCTTGACACGTTCACCTCGTTCGTTCTTGACGGTTTTGCACAACCAAGAGATGATTTGCCAGTCGCCACGAGTCCAGCGGTGGTGACGTTTGGCGTCGTCGATATAGTTCGATGGGTTGTCGTCGAAGACCTCCACGTCGTTGATAAGTCCGCAGCGTATATGGCATCCTTCGAGCAGGTCGTGGCTGAGGATGAGGTTCTCGGGGAAAGTGCCTTTGAGGACTTGCTGGAACACACGAAGGTCGTAGATACCCTTGCCGCAGAACGAGCCTTCGTTGAAGATGTCTTGGTAAAGCTCGAAGCTGGCGGTGGTGTATACGTCCAATCCGCCAAGTCCCGCCATGAGCTGGGCGTAGCGGCTCTTGTTGGTCACCTCGACGTCGACATTCACGCGAGGCTGCATGATGCCGTAGCCGCGGTCTACACGGCGACCGTCGGGCGAAAGCACAGCCTGGTTCAGTGGGTGGGCCATTGCCCCGATGAGTTTCTGGGCCGAGTATAGTACCAGTTCGGTATCGGTGTCGAGGGTGATGATGAATTTGATGTGGTAGTCGTGCTGACTGATGGTCTCGCAGCGGAAACGCTTCTGTTTGTCTAAGTCGCTGGTCTGACCAAGAATAAGGTCGTTGAAATGGAGTATGGCACCACGTTTGCGTTCGTGTCCCAGCCAGGTGCGCTCACCGTCGCTCCATGCACGGCGGCGATATACGAAGTTGAATATCGGTGCACCGTACTTCTCGTTGAGCTCTTTTGCTTTTGCGAGGCCTGCTTCCACAACCTCGTCGTCCCATGGCGCGTCCTGCTCCCTGTAAGATGCTGCGTCGCCTACCAACGTGTAGTAGAGATTTTGCCCCTGTGCCCCGCTGAAGCTGTGACCGCTTCCGCGGTTGATATTGCTCAGGTAGTAGACTTCGAGCACGCCCATCAGTTCTTCGACCTTTGCCTTGTTCTTCAGGATGGTGGGCATGATGACCATGGTGGCGTACTCTTTGGGAATGAGGCCGTCTTTGAATTTCAGCTTGAAAGTGCCAGTCGGATGGTGAAGCTTACCCAGCAGCCAGTTGAAAAGGTCTATCACCACCTGGCTCATCGGCAACCACATGATGACGGTGAGCAGAATGGTAATCCAAGAGAATCCTTGGCCCATGGTGCCGCATAGAGCGAATACGAGAGCTAGAGCCAATGATACTAACGAAACAATGGTGATATACAAGTGGGCACGGGCATTCCAACGCTTGGGGGGGAAGATCTGCCACCCTACATGCTCGCCGCGTTCGTCGGCAGCAGCTACCAAAGCCTTTACGAAGTCGTATTCTTTTGCCTTTTGCTTGTGACAGAGTCGAACTATCTTTCCGCGGTAGTCCTCCTTGGTCTTGTCCTGCATCTGGTCGTACATGCCGGCTTTTTCGCCCTTGAGCATCTTCTCGGAGAAGCTGACGGTATCAACGAGTTCTGACATCTGCAGTTTGGTCATCTTCTTCAATGATGTCCAGATGTTCATCATTACCAGATTGTCGTGTGCTGCTTCGTTCAGCCGTTCGCTGTCCACCTGTTTCTTGTCGGTGGGAGAATACTGTATGTTGCCTTTAGTCTCGAGTTGCTTGCAGAGTTTGGCGAGTTCGGCGATGAGGATGGTCTTGATCAGTGGTGGCAATGCCATAACCTCCTGGTAGCACAGGAAGTCCTTCTGCCGCTGTTGTATCTGTGTAAGGTAACGGAATAGCAGGTTTTTGTCTACCTGCCAATGACATCTGCGCAGGAAGCCCTCCAGCAGGTTCCATAGCATCTCTATTCGACCGCTCTCTACACGCCACTTGCCTCGCTCTACACCTTTGAGTTCAGGTTTCAGCACTTTCTCCTGCTCGCTTATCATATAGTAGTTGTCGAGCACCCACTCGTTGGTGCTTCCCACAAGCCTCTGGCTCTTGGTCTCTTCGACAAGAAGCATATAATAGTGCGTCACCTGGCGCACGCTTTCCTTGAATATCTTGTAGCTACTCTTCATAGTCGTCTACGATTTGAAAGTGCAAAGTTACGAAAATTATTTTATATAATAAAAATATATTTCACCATAGTAAAAAGTCCAAGCCCCAAGACTCTTGGGGCTTGGAACCGTTGCCGAGTGCGTGACAGTTATGAGTTATAAGTTAAGAGTTATGAGTGAGGTGGTTGCAGGGCTCGAAGAGTGGGCGGCACAGAATAGCCGTGGGTGCAACCCCACGGAACAAGGGGTTGCACCCACGGAAGAGAGGACGGTTGCCGTCGAGTCGTGTAGGGACGGGACGGCTATTCGTTCCTGTCACGACCGAACATCTGACCTTGTGTGCGGTTAGCTGTTGAGCCGTGACTATTCGTTCCTGTCACGACCGAACATCTGACCTATCCATTGACGGTTGAGGCGGGCGATGTTCTGACGCTTGATCTGCTTGGGGCATTCGGCTTCGCAGGCGTAGGTGTTGGTGCAGCCGCCGAAGCCCAGTTCGTCCATCTTGATTATCATCTTGCGGGCGCGGTCCAGCGCCTCGGGCTGTCCTTGCGGCAGCAGGTTGAGGTGGCTCACCTTGGCGCCGACGAAGAGCATGGCGCTGGCGTTCTTGCATGCCGCCACGCAGGCTCCGCAGCCAATGCAGGCGGCGGCATCCATGGCCTGGTCGGCGATGTGCTTGGGCACGAGGATGTTGTTGGCGTCGGGCACACCGCCGGTGGTGACACTGATATAACCTCCGGCTTGTATGATCTTGTCGAAGGCCGTACGGTCGACCACCAGGTCCTTGATGATGGGGAAGGCCTTGGCACGCCAGGGTTCGACCCATATCTCGTCGCCGTCGTTGAAGTGGCGCATGTGGAGCTGGCAGGTGGTGACGCCGTCGTCGTTGCCGTGGGGACGGCCGTTGATGTAGAGGCCGCACATGCCGCAGATGCCCTCGCGGCAGTCGTTGTCGAAGCACACGGGGTGGGCTATCTTGTCGTTGATGAGCTTTTCGTTGAGCTGGTCGAGCATCTCGAGGAACGAGCAGTCGGCGCTGATGTTGTCAATCTCATAGGTCTCGAAGTGACCTTTGGCGCGGGCGTTCTCCTGACGCCAGATATGTAGTGTGAATTTCATCTTTTCTGAGTTTTGAGTTTTAAGCTTTAAGTTTTAAGTGGCTACGCAGACCGCGTCAGCACACTTTAAACTAAAAACTCACAGCTTAACACTATTTATAATTCCTCTTTACTATCTGTATGTGCTCGTAGTTGAGTTCTTCCTTGTACATGGTTTCGGGCTTGTCGTGACCTTGGTACTCCCAGGCAGCAACGAACATGAAGTTGTCGTCGTCGCGGAGTGTCTCGCCGTCCTCGGTCTGGTGCTCGATGCGGAAGTGTCCGCCACAGCTCTCCTCGCGCTGGGTGGCGTCGGCGACGATGAGGCGTGCCAGTTCGAAGTAGTCTTCCAGACGGTAGGCTTTCTCCAGTTCGGGGTTCATCTCGGCCACCTTGCCGGGAATGAAGACATGCTGGTAGAAGTCGGCTTCAAGCTCAGCAATCTTTTCGGCAGCTGTCGCCAGGCTCTCCTTCGAGCGGGCCATGCCGCAGTATTCCCACATAATCTTGCCAAGCGACTTGTGGTAGTGGTCTACCGAGTGTTCGCCCTTGATGGCCATGAGGTTGTCCATCCGTGAGCGGACGGCGGCTTCGGCTTCGTCGAACTCGGGGCCTTCGGCCTTGATCTTGCCGATGTATATCTGGTCGGCCAAGTAGTTCTGCATGGTGTAGGGCAGCACGAAGTAGCCATCGGCCAGACCCTGCATGAGGGCCGATGCACCGAGACGGTTGGCGCCGTGGTCGCTGAAGTTGGCCTCGCCGGCGGCGAAGAGGCCGGGGATGGTGGTCTGCAGCTCGTAGTCGACCCACAGGCCGCCCATGGTGTAGTGCACGGCGGGGTATATCATCATCGGGTACTCATAGGGGTCCACGTCGACAATCTTCTGGTACATCTGGAAGAGGTTGCCGTATTTTTGCTCCACCACGTCGCGTCCGAGACGCTTGATGGCGTCGGCGAAGTCGAGGAAGACTGCCAGGCCGGTGGGGCCTACGCCGTAGCCGGCATCGCAGCGCTCCTTGGCGGCGCGGCTGGCGACGTCGCGCGGCACCAGGTTGCCGAAGGCGGGGTAGCGGCGCTCGAGGTAGTAGTCGCGGTCCTCCTCGGCGATGTCGAGGGCGTTCTTCTCGCCGCGGCGTATGGCTTCGGCGTCCTCTTTCTTCTTGGGCACCCATATGCGGCCGTCGTTGCGGAGGCTCTCACTCATGAGGGTGAGCTTCGACTGGTAGTCGCCGTGGACGGGTATGCAGGTGGGGTGTATCTGCACGTAGCAGGGGTTGGCGAAGGCGGCGCCGCGGCGGTGACACACCCAGGCGGCGCTGCCGTTGCTGTTCATGGCGTTGGTGGAGAGGTAGTAGACGTTGCCGTAGCCGCCCGAAGCCACCACGACGGCGTGGGCGGCATAGCGCTCCAGCTCGCCGGTGACGAGGTTGCGGACGATGATGCCGCGGGCGCGGCCGTCTTTGACGACGACGTCCATCATCTCGTGGCGTTCGTGGAGCACCACGGTGCCACGGGCTATCTCGCGGCTCAGGGCACCGTAGGCGCCCAACAGCAGCTGCTGGCCCGTCTGGCCACGAGCGTAGAAGGTTCTAGAAACCTGCGCGCCGCCGAACGAGCGGTTGTCGAGCAGGCCGCTATAGTCGCGGGCGAAGGGCACGCCCTGCGCCACACACTGGTCGATGATGTCGCCGCTGACCTCGGCCAGACGGTAGACGTTGGCCTCGCGGGCGCGGTAGTCGCCGCCCTTGATGGTGTCTTTGAACAGACGCTCCACGCTGTCGCCGTCGTTTTGGTAGTTCTTGGCGGCGTTGATACCGCCCTGGGCAGCGATGCTGTGGGCGCGGCGCGGCGAGTCCTGGATGCAGAAGATGTCCACATGGAATCCCAGCGCACCCAGCGAGGCGGCTGCCGAGGCACCGGCCAGACCGGTACCGACGACGATGATGTCGAGCTTGCGCTTGTTGGCCGGGTTCACCAGCTTCTGCGCGGCTTTGTAATTGGTCCATTTCTGACTGAGCGGACCTTCGGGTATCTTAGAGTCTAATTTCATATTCTTTTTTTCTTTGTAGTTATGTAGTAAAGTAGTTATCGCTTTGCTCGCCCTGCGGGCAGTAGTTAAGACAAATGAAATTGTCGCTGTTGTTGGCTGAGGCTATTGTCTTAACTACTTAACTACTGTCTCCTTAACTACTTTTGTTTATAATCCGAGATATACCAGTATCGGCACGGCGGCGAACATCAGGATGACGAGCCAAGTGTATATCTTGCCGAGAGCCTCGATGATGTTGTTGTACTTGTAGTTGTTGAGACCCAGGGTTTGGAAAGCCGAGGGGAAGGCGTGGCGCATGTGCATGAAGACCACGGCGAAGAATATCAAGTACATGAATACGATGTAGAGGCTTTTGAATTTCTCGCGGGCCATGTAGTAGAAGTCGGGCTCGACGCCGCATTCGGGCATGGTCTTGCGCAGGGTCTGGCGCTCGTCGTAGGAGAGGTGGCGCAGCCATTTGCCGTCGGTGGTGATGTTGCCCTCTTCGTAGGCGCGGTTGATGATGTCCATCACGGTCAGCTTGCTACGCAGGTTGGCGATGTAGGTCTCGGTCTCCGCGTTGTCCTCGTTCTCGTCGACGTACATCGACGATTCGCTCTCGAGCTGGTCAATCAGTTCCTCGGGAGTCATATTCATCTGCTGGGCAAACTGCATCATCTGCATCATCTCGGGGTCTTGCAGTTTCTCGGTCTCAACCATATATTCGCCTTTTACCCAGCCTATCTTCACAAAGTAGAAATCGCTGAAGTGGAAAATCATGCAGGCAAAGATGAGGATGCCGGTCCATACCATGAGTTTGGAGGTGGAGTGGGTCTTGCTCTGTTGCTGTTGGTGGTAGCGCACTGGACGAGCCAGACGGTTGGTGAGCGCCAGCCACAGCGTCAGCAGGATGTGCAGCGCTATGAAGCCCAGCAGGGCTATCTCCATAATCTTGACAATCCAGTTGGTGCCCATGAAGTGGCAGAATGCCGAATACCAGGCGCCTTCGTCGTGGCGCAGTATGAGCATGTTGGCCGAAGCGTGGAACAGCAGGAAGAGCAGCAGGAATCCGCCCAGCAGTGCCACCATTATCTTTTTAGTGATAGAGTGAATCTTTGGTAAATTCATAGTTTTTTGTATTTCTGATTTGCATTTATTAATTCATGACTCATAACAGCCTACAGTCTGCGGCCGAGTTTGGGGAGCAGGGAGGCTTTCCAAGCAGCGTAGTCGTCGTCGATGATATGCTTGCGGGCTTCGCCGACAAGCCACAGGTAGAACTGCAGGTTGACGATGGAGCATATCTGCAGGCCGAGAATCTCCTCGGCACGGATGAGGTGGTGGAGGTAGGCGAGGGTGTAGGGAGTTGAAAGTTGAAAGTTGAAAGTTGAAAGTGGCTCGAAGCAGGTCTCCCACTTCTTGTTCTTGATGTTGATGGTGCCTTCGGCTGTGAAGAGCAATCCGTTGCGACCGTTGCGGGTGGGCATCACGCAGTCGAACATGTCGACGCCTCGCTCGATGGCTTCCAGCAGGTTTTGCGGTGTGCCCACGCCCATAAGGTAGCGTGGACGGTCCTTGGGCAGGATGGCGTTGACCACCTCTATCATCTCGTACATCACCTCGGTGGGTTCGCCCACGGCGAGGCCTCCGATGGCGCAGCCCTCGGGGTCTTTAGATGCAATGTATTCGGCCGATATGCGGCGCAGGTCGACATACTGGCAACCCTGCACGATGGGGAACAGGGCCTGATGGTGGCCATAGAGCGGTTCGGTCTCGCTGAAGCGGGCTATGCAGCGGTCGAGCCAGCGATGGGTAAGTTCCATCGAGCGTTTTGCATAACGTTTATCGGCATCTCCTGGACAGCATTCGTCGAAGGCCATTATGATGTCGGCACCGATAATGCGCTGTATGTCCATCACGTTTTCGGGTGTGAAGAGGTGCTTGCTGCCGTCGATATGGCTGCGGAAGGTGCAGCCTTCTTCTTTAATCTTACGGTTGTCGGCCAGCGAAAAGACCTGAAAGCCGCCGCTGTCGGTGAGCAGCGGACGGTCCCAGCAGTTGAACTTGTGCAACCCGCCGGCCTGCCGCAGTATGTCGCAGCCGGGGCGCAGGTAGAGGTGATAGGTGTTGCCCAGTATTATCTGGGCTTTTACCTCTTCCTTCAGCTCGTGTTGGTGTACAGCTTTCACCGTGCCGGCGGTGCCCACAGGCATGAATATTGGCGTAAGGATATCACCGTGGTCGGTATGTATCACACCGGCACGGGCGTCGCCGCAGGTGGCTTTAAGGTCGTATGTCAGAGGCATCGGTCTCTTCCTTCTTCTGTTTAGAGGGCTACGCCTTCAATCTTGGCGCGAGCCTCGAGGACGGCCTTGTAGTCGTTCATGGCGCGCATCTGCAGATCGTAGATACTGCGGGGGCAGTCGGGGGTGAAGGTCAGCTTGCCGCTGTCCCACAGTTTGAGCACCGCCTCGAGGTTCTCCTTGCGGTTGAGCAGGTGATAGTATTCACCCTTCATTCTGTCTTTGTAGTCGCTCGAAAGCATCAGGGTTGTGATAGTCTGAAGATCCATAATGTTTATTGTTTTAATGTTATTGTCTTGAACATTTTGTCGCCCACCTTCACCATATAGGCGCCGATGGGAAGATTGTTGTTTGCCACCTTTCGTCCGCTCATGTCGTATACTTGCACTTCCTCGCCGGCAGCACCTTCAACCACGATGTGGCCGTTGCGGCTGTATACCTTGAGGTTGTGGCTCTCTGCCCCGTCGATAGCGTTGCAGTTCTCGACGATAGTGGTAAATTGGCCCCATACAGCATGCTGCCTATAGGCTTCCTCGGTGCCACAGGGGACGATAAGTGTTACGTTGAAGTCCGGGAATGCGTTTGCAGGAACCGTCGGCGGCTCTTGGCAGCGGAGGATTAGCGTGTCGAGCGGTGTACCGTCGATGAAGAGACTGTCGGCTATGGTGGTCAGCGAGGCCGGCAGCGTCACCTTGTGCAGCAGTGTGCATCCGGCGAAAGCCTGCTCGTCAATATACGTCACATTGTCGGGCACCACCAGTTCCTCCAGTGCGGTGCCATAGAGAAGCCACCCTTCAACTCTGTTCAGCCGTTCAGGCAGACGGCAGTAATTGAGACTGCTGCACAGCGCCAGTGCGGCACTGCCCATACCAAGCACATTGTTGGGAAAAATCATTGTGTCCAATGCCGCGCAGTTGTAGAATGTCCACTGTCCAACGTATGTAAGTGTCTGTGGCAGGTTTATGTCATGCAGGCTGCTGCAGTTGGCGAATGTCTGTTCGTAAATGGCTGTCAACCCTTCCGGCAGCGTCACCGACTGCAGTTGTGTGCATCCCCCAAAAACATTGTTCTCCAATGTTGTCACTCCTTGCGGAATCGTAATTGACTGCAGGCCGCTGCATTGATAGAATGCGCCTTCATCTATGAAGTTCAACGATTCGGGCAGTGTGATGTTGACTATACTGCTGCAGTCGCTGAAAGCCACGCTTCCGATAGAGGTGAGTCCGTTGGGCAGCTCAATGGTGGGGCCTAGCATGTTGTCGCCGTTGAATGCAAAATCCTCTATAGTGGTTAAACTGGAGGGGAAGTTTATGCTGCGCAGGTTGGTGCAGTTGGCAAATGTCGCCCATCTTATGGTTTGAATACCATCGGGCAGAGTGACTGTTTGCAGCTGACTGCACATGGCAAATGCTGCCGAGTCAATCAGAACTACATTCTCGGGAATGTTTATTGCTGTCAGTGACGAACATTCTCCGAAAGCGGAATGTCCTATTTTCTGCAACGCTGTGGGCAGCGTGATGTCCTGCATCGACGAGCAAGAAAGGAATGCACTCACATCTATTTGTTCAGTGCCGACAGGCAACGCTACGCTTGTAATAGCATTGCAGTTGAAGAAGGCATTGACCCCAATCCTTTTCACCGGATATGTACCGCCGTTGTATGGCACCGTGTCAGGTATCGCTACCGCGCCTGTGGGCTGTGTGTAGCCATACCATGTGCTATAGTCGCCGTTCGGCGCTTGGCGCATGTTGGGGTGTAGCGGAGGCACCACAACGGCTTCTGCACGGTCGTTGATAATATAATAAAGTGTCGTACCTTGGTGTGTGTAACTGAATACACTGTCCTGAGCCTTCAGGGAACCTAAGGGTCCCGAGGCGAGCAACATTACTGTTGCGATAAAGAATAATTTTTTCATTGTATTTTGTTTTTGAAGGTTTGACACTTATCGTTCAACACCACGTGGTCGTCAGCCCACCAGCTCTTTGGCAACGCTGAGGGCTTTGTCCAGACCGTCGGGGTTCTTGCCGCCGGCGGTTGCGAAGTGGGGCTGTCCGCCGCCGCCGCCCTGAATTTCTTTGCCGAGGGTGCGCACCATCTGGCCGGCGTTCAGTCCGGCGGCCACACGGTTTTCGCCCAGCACGATGAGCAGTGCGGGCTTGCCGGCAGTGACGCTGCCGAGCACCACGGCCATGTCGGGCCGTTCGGCGCGCAGGGCCATGAGGGCGTCCTTGAGGGCCGTCACGTCGCTGTCCATGCGCTCCACAAGGGTGGGGCAGGCCTGAAGCTTGTCGGCTATGGCACGGGCCATGCCTGCGGCTTTCTCTTTCTGCATCTGCTCGACAGCAGCCTTAAGGCTTGCGTTCTCCTCCTGCAGTTTGGCAATGGAAGTGGCAAGGTCTTTGGTGCCCTTGAACATGTCGGTGAGGGCTGCCAGCTGCTCCTGCTGACGGTCGGCATAGTCGGTGGCGGCCTGTGCCGTGATGGCCTCGATGCGGCGCATACCGGCGGCAACGGCTCCCTCGCTGACGATGCGGAACGAGCCTATCATGCCGGTGTTCTGCACATGGGTGCCACCACAGAACTCGATGCTGGGGCCGTATTTCACCACACGCACGTGGTCGCCGTATTTCTCGCCGAAGAGGGCCATGGCGCCAAGTTTCTGGGCCTCGGCTATCGGCATGGCGCGGTGCTCCTCGAGCGGAAGGCACTGGCGTATCATCTCGTTCACACGGTGTTCGACGTCGCGAATCTCTTCCTGGCTCATTTTGGCAAAGTGGCTGAAGTCGAAGCGCAGGCGTTCGGCATCGACGCTCGAGCCTTTCTGTTCCACATGCTCGCCCAGCACCTGGCGCAGAGCGTAGTGCATCAGGTGGGTGGCCGAGTGGTTGCAGCCTATCGCCATGCGGCGGCGGGCATCCACCTCGGCGTGGAACGTCGCCGTCAGGTCCTCTGGCAGCGTGTCCACGATATGGACGATGAGGCCATTCTCCTTCTTGGTGTTGGTTATCTTGGTTGCAACATTGTTGCAACATACGGAACCCGTGTCGCCCGTCTGGCCGCCGCTTTCGCCGTAGAAGGGGGTGCGGTCGAACACCAGCTGGTAGAACTCGCGGTCTTTGGCTTTCACCTTGCGGTAGCGTGCGATGCGCACGTCGGCCTCGAGGGTGTCGTAGCCTACGAACTCTTCCTCCACGCCGGGCAGCAGTTCCACCCAGTCGTCGCTCTCCACCTTGGCGGCGCCGCGGCTGCGTTCCTTCTGCTCGGCCAGTCCGCGGTTGAAGCCCTCCATGTCCACCGTCAGCCCCTTCTCCGAGGCCATCAGCTGTGTGAGGTCGATGGGGAAGCCGTAGGTGTCGAACAGCTCGAAGGCGAAGGCACCGTCGACCACCTTGCCGCTGCACTTCGACGCATACTCCTCGAAGCGTTTGATGCCGCCGGCAAGAGTGCGCAGGAAGGCCTGCTCCTCTTCCAGTATGATACGCTGTATCAGTTCCTGCTGCTTCTGCAGTTCGGGGAACTGGTGGCCCATCTGGCCCACCAGTGTGGGCACGAGGGTGTTCATGAACGGCTCGGTGAATCCGAGGAAGGTGTAGCCGTAGCGCACGGCGCGGCGCAGGATGCGGCGGATGACGTAGCCTGCCTTCACGTTGCTGGGCAACTGTCCGTCGGCAATCGAGAAGCTCACGGCCCTCAGGTGGTCGGCGCAGACGCGCATGGCTATGTCGTCCTGCTCGTTCTGGCCATAGACCTTGCCGGCCTTGCGGGCCAGCTCCTGAATCAGCGGCTGGAACACGTCGGTGTCGTAGTTAGAGCGTTTGCCCTGCATCACCATGCAGAGGCGCTCGAAGCCCATGCCGGTGTCGATATGCTTGGCTTTCAGCGGCTCGAGACTGCCGTCGGCTTTGCGGTTGAACTGCATGAAGACGAGGTTCCATATCTCGATAACCTGCGGGTTGTCTTTGTTCACCAGCTCTTTGCCCGGCACCTTGGCCTTCTCTTCGGCGGGACGTATGTCGACGTGTATCTCCGAGCAGGGGCCGCAGGGACCTTGGTCGCCCATCTCCCAGAAGTTGTCCTTCTTCGAGCCTTTGAGAATGCGGTCTTCGCTGATGTGCTCTTTCCAGAAATTGTAGGCTTCCATATCCATCTCCAGGCCTTCCTTCTCGTCGCCGCCGAAGACGGTGACGTAGAGCCAGTCCTTGTCAATCTTCATCACCTCGGTGAGGAACTCCCAGCCGTAGGCTATGGCTTCTTTCTTGAAGTAGTCGCCGAAGCTCCAGTTGCCCAGCATCTCGAACATGGTGTGGTGGTAGGTGTCGTGTCCCACCTCCTCTAGGTCGTTGTGCTTGCCGCTGACGCGCAGGCACTTCTGCGAGTCGGTGGCGCGTGGCCACTGCCGCTGCTGATTGCCAAGGAAGATGTCCTTGAACTGGTTCATGCCGGCGTTGGTGAACATCAGCGTCGGGTCGTTCTTTATAACCATAGGTGCACTCGGCACCACATGATGCTCCTTACTCTCGAAAAAGTCCAAAAAGGCTTTGCGTATTTCGTTACTTGTCATAGTTTTATCTTGATTCTTAATTCTTAATTCTTAACTCTTAAGTCAAAATTCCTCTCTTTCCACCATCAGTATGCCGTTCTGCGGTACGATGAAGTATTTTGCACCGTCATATTTAAGCTCCACGGCATTCTTGAGCATGAAGATGGCCATGTCGCCGGGGCGCACCTGCAGCGGCAGGTACTTGGGCTCGCTGTCGCCGGGTTTCCAACTTTCGTCGCCGTCCGACGAGGGCAGGGGATAGCCAGGCCCCACTTTGACGATATATCCGGTCTGTATCTCCTCCTTCTCCTGATAGCCTGCGGGCAGCAATAGGCCGCCTTTGGTCTTGTGCGTGGCCACGGCTGGCTCTATCAGCACTCGGTCGCCGATAACTATCAGTTTGTCTATGTTTGAGTTTGCCATTATTATTATAAAGTTTCAAAATGCAAAAATAACAAAAAAAAACGACATGCAGTAACTTTTTTGGTAGAAGTGGTTGTGCTGGCTGCTCGAAGACATGCTGAAAAGTCGCCCATTTCTTCGGTATTTCTTCAGTGTTTCTTCAGTGGACCACTGAAGAAACACTGAAGAAATACTGGGAAATGACTGAAAATCAGACAGTGTTTTCGCGGCGTCTTGTCAGACTCCGGTCGCACCGGCCATGCTGGCGGGCTGTTTTTTTTGACGGCAGGGGCACAATAATTAAATGGGTTTGGCGTTATGAATAGTTAAAAAATAAAATAGAATTAAAATCAGCCGTTATGGGCGAAAATGAAAAAGATATAATACAGGAAGTTACCAACGAAGAGTATAAGTGGGGCTTCACCACCGATATCGACACCGAGATCATCCGCAAAGGCCTCGACGAGGATGTTGTGCGTCTGATTTCGAAGAAGAAAAACGAGCCGGAATGGCTCCTCGAGTTCCGCCTCGAAGCTTTCCGCCGCTGGCAGAAGATGAAGGAGCCTGATTGGGCACACCTCGAATACGAGACTCCCAACTATCAGGACATCATCTACTTCGCAGCCCCCAAGCAGGAGAAGAAGAAAAGTATCGACGAGGTAGATCCCGAGTTGCTGGCGACGTTCGACAAGCTGGGTATCCCGTTGCGTGAGCGCGAGGCTTTGGCCGGCGTGGAACCGTCGGGCGGTGTGGCCTACGATGCCATCATGGACTCTGTCAGCGTAAAGACGACGAGCCAGAAAGCCCTCGAGGAGAAGGGTATCATCTTCATGCCCATCAGCGAGGCGGTGCAGAAGCACCCCGACCTGGTGAAGAAATACCTCGGCAGTGTGGTGCCCAGCGCCGACAACTTCTTTGCTGCCTTGAACAGTGCCGTCTTCAGCGACGGTTCGTTCTGCTACATCCCCAAGGGGGTGCGCTGTCCGATGGAGCTCAGTTCCTATTTCCGCATCAATGCCAAGGGCACGGGCCAGTTTGAGCGCACTCTGATAGTGGCCGACGAGGGTGCCTATGTCTCCTATATGGAGGGCTGCACGGCCCCGCAGCGCGACGAGAATCAGCTGCATGCCGCCATCGTGGAGATAGTCGTCATGAAGGACGCCGAGGTGAAGTACAGCACCGTTCAGAACTGGTATCCCGGCGACAAGAACGGCAAGGGTGGTATATACAATTTCGTCACAAAACGTGGCATCTGCAAGGGGTCGCACTCAAAGCTGAGTTGGACGCAGGTGGAGACCGGCAGCGCCGTCACATGGAAGTACCCCAGCTGCATACTGCAGGGCGACGACTCGACGGCCGAGTTCTACTCGGTGGCCGTCACCAACAACTACCAGCAGGCCGACACCGGCACCAAGATGATACATGTGGGCAAGAACACTCGCTCTACCATCATGAGCAAGGGTATTTCGGCCGGCAAGAGCCACAACAGCTACCGCGGCCTGGTTCAGATAGGCAAGGGGGCCGACAATGCCCGCAACTACTCGCAGTGCGACAGCCTGCTGCTGGGCGACCAATGCGGCGCACATACCTGGCCCTATATCAAGGCCGACAACCACACGGCTATCCTTGAGCACGAGGCCACCACAAGCAAAATATCTGAAGACCAGCTCTTCTACTGCCAGCAGCGCGGCATCAGCCCCGAGAGCGCCGTGGGCCTCATCGTCAACGGCTACGCCAAGGACGTGTTGAAGAAGCTCCCCATGGAGTTCGCCGTCGAGGCGCAGAAGCTGCTGAGTATATCACTGGAAGGAAGCGTAGGTTGATATGAGAAAGTGGATTTGGGTTATAGCATTGTTTTTGGTTGTGGCTTGCACAATCGACAGAAAACCTCAGGAAGAGGTTGATGAGCCTGCGGTATGTTTAGACAACTGGGATAGGTTGGCAGAGAAGCTTGATTATTTCAAAGAACTCATAGATTTGCAGGACAGCGCCATTGCAGGGCAAGAGATATCAGTACAGCATCTGCAGGCTTTGATGCCGCAGAACGAGGTGGACTTTGTTGTATTTATGGCAACTGAACGTTATGCAATCATCAAGGATGGTGACAACGATGTGGAGAGTCCTCGTGCATTGTTTTTAATTGCCGGTGATATGGCCGTTGCCGACACCCTCGATATGATGGAGCAATACCTGAAATGGTTTGAATGGTCCGAAAGTGAGGTGGTGTGGAACAAAGCCATTGAGATAGAGAAACGCTACCCCGAGAAGTTCGATAGCCTGATGCAGAACTGCGAATGGTATGATGCTTGGAAGGAATACCGCAACGATGTACTTGAATACGAAAAAGCATTGAAAGAATGACGCATAAGTTGACGACCGAGGAGATGCACCGCTTGACGGTGGAGGAGTTTCGCTCGAGCGAGAAGCAGCTGTCGATCAGTCTGGAGGGCAGTGTGGGATGAGATGTTACACGTATGATAGGTGAAATAACATGATGAATTCTAAATGGATAATGTTGTTCTCTGCGGTGTTGTTGCTGGCTGCGTGTCGAAGCAATGATGGTGATTGTCAGTATCAGAACTACCGTTTCAAAGACAGCACGTTGGAAAAGCAGGTGGCCGAGACCGTCGAAGCAATGAATGTGCCAGACAGTGTGCTGTTGGCAATAGAGGATCATTTTGTGGACGGATGGGATACTTTTTATTCTCTGCCTGTTATTGGTACCTATCATCCGGAATACCACTATGAGGTTGACAACCGCACCTATGCGGAAAGAACGATTGGGGTGGTGGAGATTGCGGGCCACAAGTGCATGATAATCGACTCGAGATTCATAGATTCCGTATATTTAGAAAAAGCAGCGGGCAGAACTGCTATTGAGATAAGAGCCAGCCTCCCTGACAACGACGAGAGCTTCCATGAAGAGGAAGTGCACTATCTCTTCTTGGACTCGCTGGGGCATGTGGCGAAGGACAGCGTGGCAATCAATAGCAATTCGGCAATGTTTTTTGATGTTTGCTTTAAAATTGTCGAGAACGATCCGGAGTTTCCCGGTGGGCAGGACTCGCTACAGGCTTTTATGGAACGCAACCTGCGCAATCCACGGCAGGTGGAGGGGAAGGTGTATGTGCGGTTTATTGTGGAGCGTAACGGGCGGATGACGAACCTCGAAGTGATTCGGGGCATAGACGAAGAGACCGACGAGGAGGTATTGAGAGTGATGCGATTGATGCCACGCTGGATACCTGGACGCCAGCGAGACAAACTTGCCCGTGTGTGGGTATATTATCCAGTCAAGATCAGCCCTACAGAACAATGACATACAAACTGACAACCGAGGAGATGCACCGCTTGACGGTGGAGGAGTTTCGCGAGAGCGAGAAGCTGCCGCTGACGGTGGTGCTCGACAATGTGCGGTCGCTGAACAATATCGGGTCGGTGTTCCGTACAAGCGACGCCTTCCGTGTGGAGCACATCGCCCTCTGCGGCATCACGGCGACACCGCCGCACCGCGAGATACACAAGACGGCCCTCGGTGCCGAAGAGAGCGTCGAGTGGAGCTATCACGAAGACACTGTTGAGTGTGTGAAGGAGCTGAAGGCTCGGGGATATATGGTGTATGCCGTCGAGATAGCGCACGACAGCATGAAACTCGGCGCTGACGAGGTTGCCACCGACAAGCCGGTGGCTATCGTTTTCGGCAACGAGATAGATGGTGTGCAGGAGGAGGTGATGGGGTTGTGCAACGGTTTTCTAGAGATACCACAGGGTGGCACAAAGCACTCGCTGAACGTGAGTTGCGCCGCAGCCATCGTAATATGGGAGCTGTACAAGATGCTGAGCCCCGTAGGGGCGACAGAATTTAGCCGTGGGTGCTAACACACGGTAAGCAGATAAATATAATTATTATGAGCCCTGTAGGGGCGACAGGAAAAATATGGACAAAGAAGAACGTATGGAGAAAGCCCGCGCCCTCCACAAACAGGGCTGCAACTGCTGCCAGTCGGTGGTGATGGCCTATGCGGATAGGTTGCCGATAAAGGCTGAAGATGCTATGAATGTGGCCGCTCCCTTCGGTCGCGGCCTTGCGGGTTGCCGCGAGGTGTGCGGCTGCGTGAGCGGAATGGCGATGGTGTGTGGACTCACAGGACATACGGCCGATACGCGCCCGCTGATAGAGAAGTTCCGCACCGAAGAGGGCGACATCGTCTGCGGCCGCCTGCTGGCCCAGGGCAAGAAGCCCTGCGGCGAGATGGTGGCCGACGCGGCTGGTTTGTTGGCTGATATTATATGAAAGACTATTGCCTTAACTACTTAACTACTGTCTACTTAACAACTGATTTGTATGACCAAACGCAAGATAATAAACGACCCTGTGTATGACGGTTTCCTCTCGATAGAGGACCCGGTGATACTGCAGGTCATCGAGCACCCTTATTTCCAGCGGCAGCGACGCATCAAGCAGTTGGGCTTGACCTATCTGGTGTACCCGGGCGCTATGCATACACGCTTCAGCCATATGCTTGGGGCGTTGAACCTGATGAAGCGGGCGCTGGAAACGCTGAAACAGAAGGGTGTGGTGATAACCGACGAGGAGTGCCGCGGGGCCAAGCTGGCCATACTGTTGCACGACATCGGTCACGGGCCTTTTTCGCACACGAGCGAGAGGGTGCTGGTGGATGTGCCGCACGAGGAGATTACGCTGAAGATGATGCAGCGGATAAATGAGGAGATGGGTGGCGCGCTAGATACCGCCATAGCCATATTTTCAAATACTTACCATAAGCATTTCCTGCATCAGCTGGTGAGCAGCCAGCTGGATATGGACCGCCTCGACTACCTGGGGCGCGACTCGTTCTTCACCGGAGTGAGCGAGGGCATTGTGGGCACCGACCGTATCATCTCGATGCTCAACGTGCACGACGACGAGCTGGTGGTGGACGAGAAGGGCATCTACAGCGTGGAGAAGTTCATCATCAGCCGCCGCCTGATGTACTGGCAGGTGTATATGCACAAGACTGTCATTGCTGCCGACCAGCTGTTGCTCAGTATTTTGCGGCGTGCGAAAGAGTTGAATCTTTCAACTTTCAACTTTCAGATTACAGCTTTCGACCTCGACCGTTTCGCCGAGGTGGACGACGACGACATCATGGTGGCGGTGAAGCGATGGCAACATGCTGACGATGAGATACTGAGCACGTTGTGCCGCAATCTGGTCAACCGTCGTCTGCCGGCCATCCGAATCAGCTGCGAGCCGTTCCGGGATGTCGAGAGCGACTATTTCCACGGTACGGGCGAGTTGCACAACCGCAGTTATGATTTCAACGACCAGGAGATAAAAGTACTTTACAAGGATGGGCGCTGCCTGCCCATCAGCGAGGCCAGTGATCAGTTGGACCGTCATTTCCTTGAAAAACAGGTGACGAAGTACTACTACTACAAACCCAAGTAACATTATTGTGTTACATAAATAAAAAAAGGGTTTTGTATTAAATATTTTTTTGTATCTTTGCAGCATGATTACAAACAACAACATGGCTGCAAAGACAGCCGAATTCTTATTGACAGTCAAAGCGGTAAAGCTCAATAATGAGCATCCATTCACGTGGGCGTCGGGCCGCAAATCGCCCATTTATTGTGACAACAGGGTCACTTTGTCGTATCCTGAGATACGCACATTTATCCGACAGCGTTTTTCGGACATAGTGAGAGAGACGTGGGGAGATGTTGATGTGATAGCCGGAGTAGCCACAGGAGGTATAGCGCAGGGTGCGTTGGTGGCGCAGGAGTTGGGTAAGCCTTTTGTGTATGTGCGTTCGGAGAGCAAGAGCCACGGGTTGACGAACCAGATCGAGGGTGAGATTCACGAAGGACAGAGTGTGGTGGTGATCGAGGATTTGGTGTCGACGGGCAAGAGTTCGTTGATAGCTGTGCGAGCGTTGCGCGAGAGGGGTTGTGTGGTGAAGGGTATGGCTGCGATATTCACGTACGGATTGCAGGTTGCGGCTGACAATTTCGCGGCGGAAGATGTGGAGTTGGTGACTTTGACGGATTATGACACGCTGATCGACGTGGCGAAGGAGAAGGAGTATATCCGTCCGGATGCTTTGGAGAGTCTGGCGGCATGGAGGGTGAATCCGGAGAAGTGGAGCGAGGAGCACATGTAGGGTTGAGAGGTGAGAATTAAGACTTCAAGACTTGTCGGCCAAGCCGACGGCACACCACGGGACTTCGAGACCCAGTAATATAGAGATATTATGTTCAGGAAAGTAATTGGAGGGTTGTTGCTTGTTTGTGCAGGCATGGTTTTGGATTTGCATATTCCGGTTGTCGGTCGTTTGTCGGCGCAGGACAGTGTGTTGCGAGTGGAGGTGACGAACGGGCCGGTGTTGGAGATGGTGTATGTGGAAGGAGGTGTGTTCAGGATGGGAAGCGATGAGGCGAAGGGAGTGGCGAACCATTACGAGGCGACGCGTCCGGAGCATGAGGTGGAGGTTGGAGCGTTTTATATAGGGCGCTACGAGGTTACGCAGGGTTTGTGGTCTGCCGTGATGGGTGAGAATCCGTCGAGTTTTGGCGGGAGCGAGCGGCTTCCGGTGGAGGGTGTGAGCTGGGTGCAGGCGCAGGAGTTTTGTATGTTGTTGAGCCAGATGACTGGCAGGCGGTTCCGGCTGCCGACGGAGGCTGAGTGGGAGTTTGCAGCGCGAGGGGGCGAAGATGGTGCTTTCGGAGGAAGGGACCGCAACGGTCTGGACAGTTGTGCGTGGTATTGTGTGAACAGCGAGGGGCGGACCCACGAGGTGGGGAGCAAGGCTCCGAATGCGTGGGGTTTGTATGATATGTGCGGCAATGTGGCGGAGTGGTGCGGAGATTGGATGGGTGATTACACCGGGGCGCGACAGAGCAATCCGCGAGGCCCGCAGACGGGTGACAGCCGGATAGTGAGGGGAGGTCATTATTACAGCACTTCGTCGAGTTGCGCGGTGTTTGACCGCGGGTGGTATGTGCCGACGGGGAAGACGGAGTATTACGGACTGCGAGTGGTGATGGAGGTTGGGGAATGATGAATGATGAATTAAGAGTAAAGAATGAGGATTAAAGATCGGGAGTTTGAGTTGTTCATCGGTAAGGATGAGCTTGCCGAGATGGTTGCGCGGCTTGGGCGCGAGGTGAGCGAGGGGGGCGTCGTGGGCAGCGGGGCGCTGATGGTGTGTCCGGTGCTTACGGGGGCGTATATGTTTGCCGCGGACCTAGTGAGGAGGATTGAGGTGGAGAGCGAGGTGCATTTTGTGCGTTATACTTCGTATATCGGTATGGAGAGCAGCGGCGAGGTGCGGTGCGAACTGCCGTTCAAGGATATTGAGGGTCGGGATGTGTTGATAGTGGAGGATGTGATAGACAGTGGCTTATCGATGGGCAGGATGCTGGCGGAGGTGCGGGCGTTGAGGCCTGCGAGGGTGAGGGTGTGTGCGCTGCTGATGAAGCCCGGGGCTTTCAAAGGGGACTACAGGGTTGATTTTGTGGGACGTGAGATTGGCGACGAGTTTATAGTGGGGTACGGCATGGACTATGACGAGGCGGGGAGGACGCTGGACGCGGTGTACAGGGTGAGTTAAGAGCTAAGAATTTGGAGCTAAACTATTCACAGTTCACTATACACTATTCACAATTCACTAGAATAAATTAACAAATTAACAATTAAAGATAGGTGAAAAGGGTTGTTTTTCTGATGACGGTGTGCGCTCTGTTGGCAGCAGGGTGTAATCGTGAGGGTGAGGGTATAACGGTGAGTGAGGGTCAGGTTTACGGTGTGTGGCAGAAGGAGGGCACGCAGGAGTATTGGAGTTACCGCGAAGACGGCACGGGTCACACATGGGACCGGGCCGACGGTATCGATAACGAGACGGACAGCGGCAGTGTGGCGTACAACTGGAGCATCAACAATGGCGACCAGCTGCGACACCGTTTTTCGGGTACGAATATAGGCGACATGGTGGTGAGGACGTACACTATAACGTCGATCAGCGCCACGCAGATGGAGCGCGAGGAGGAAATAGGCACATATAGGCTGCGGAAGATAAACGATTGAAGATGAAAAAGGGCTGGAAGATAGCATTGATTTCGCTGGGGTCGCTGCTGGGTGTGGCGGTGCTGGCTGTGGGCGTAGCCATGTACATGGTGTTCAGTCCGAAGCAGCTGACGAAGATTGTGAATCGTCTGGCGGGAGAATATGTGGAGTGCGAGACGCGGTTCGGGGAGGTGGACTTGACGCTATTCAAGACTTTCCCGGATGCTGGGCTGAAGGTGAGTGACGTGTATGTGATAAATCCCACGGAGGGGGCTCCCGGAGGCGATGTGGTGGCCTATATCGGCGACCTGACGGTGGGTGTGGACGTGAAGAAATTCCTGAAAGAAGGCACAGTGGTGGTACACCAGGTGCTGCTTGACGAGGTGACGGCGAACCTGTATATAGACAGGGAAGGGCGGTCGAACTTCGACATATTCCCCAAGACAGAGGATGAAGATAGCGCCAGCACGCCCTTTTCGCTGGACAGCCTGCCGGAGATAGACCTGCGGAAGGTGAAGATCAGCAATCTGAATGCCAGTCTGCTGGACGAGAAAGACGGCCTGGACGCGACGCTGAACGGCATAGGCCTTGTAGTAAAAGGCCGTTTGCAGGAGGGTGTGGTGGATGCCGACATCGACCTGAAGGGCGATGTGGTGAGCCTGCAGACGACGGACACTGTGGGCGACACGACGCTGTCGGCGCTGGCCGAGAACATCAAGGTGGCGCTGAAGGCCAAAGGCAATATGGATGAGGTGGCAGGCCGATTGAAACTGGAACTTAACGAGGGCATGTTGAAGGTTGGCGGAATGCAGATGGTGAGCGACAACCTTTACGAGTCGAGCAGTGACCTGCTGACGGTGGAGCTGCCCTTCGACGCGAACCTGACGGAGAAGACAGTGAAGCTAGGCGAGAGCCGACTGAAGCTCGACGACTATGCTTTGAATATAAGCGGCGACGTGCGGCTGGAGCCGATGTGGGTGGATGTGGCCGTGGAGACTGATGGACAGTGGCGGGCATCGGAGTTGCTGGAGAAGCTGCCGAAAGAGTATGTGGGCTGGAAGAAAGGCATGGACCTCGATGCCAAGGTGAAGCTGCAGGCTACGGCCAAGGGCAGCGTGAGTGACAGCACGATGCCGCTCATTTCGGCGCAGGCGCAGCTTGTAGACGGACGTTTTTATATGCCGACGGCGGTGCCCTACAAGGTGAGTAGGATCAATGCGGACCTTGCCGCGGACTTGGACCTCGGCAGGGGAGGGGTGAGCAGCGCGGTGGTGAAGAGCCTCAAGGCCCACACCCGAGGCACTGACGTGAAGGTGAGCGGCAGGGTTGACGACCTGCTGGGCGACATGCGAATCGACGCCAGGCTGAAGGCTGTGTTGCCGCTGGAAGACATTATGCCTATACTCAACGATAGCATGTTACGTTCGGCCGACGGCAATGCAGATGTGGACCTGAAGGCGCGGTTCCGCCTCAGCGACCTCGACCCGCTGGACCTCGGACGGCTCGTGGCCGACGCCACGGTGACGCTCGAGGAGGTTGACGTAACCTACGACAGCATACACGCGGTGGCGCCACATCTCGATGTCGCCCTGCGGCTGCCGGCCACAGAGCACAAGGGCAAGATGGCCGACGTGAAGATAGAGGGGCCCAAGCTGAACATAGCGATGGGCAACATAGATGCCCGCATAGACAGTCCGGATATCAATGTGGGCCTAAATGACGTTACCCGCGAACAGGTGGCTGCAGTGTTCGACATAAAGATAGGCGACGCTGAAGCGAACATCGACTCGATGATGGTGTCGCTCGAGGGTCTAAAACTCAAAGGCTCGGCGAGACTCGACTCGACCCAGCAGAACATAATACGACAGTATAACCCCGACGTAGACATAGACCTGCACGGAGCGGTGCTCTACATGCCCGAGTTGCCGGACGCTGTGCGCCTGTCGCAGTTGGCAGTAGGTTACAGGCCTGACGTGTGCAACATCAAGTCGGTCGAGGTGAAGCTGGCCCACTCGGACTTCAACCTGTACGGCGATGTGGAAAACATCGAGGGCTGGATAGACCACAAGAAGGTGCTTAAAGGCGACCTGAACTTCACTTCGGGTTATGCCGATGTAGACCAGCTCCTCTCGCTAATCAGCGGGATGGGTACAGATCCCGACACCCTGGAGCAGATGCGCCAGGAGGACAATGTACCCGCCGACGCCAATCCCTTCATAGTGCCCAAGGATGTCGACCTTACGTTGCACACACACATCCGGCGCAGTGTCGCCTTTGGCAACGACCTCAACGATGTTGCGGGAGCAGTAACGATGCGCGGCGGCAAAGCGGTCCTCGACCAGATAGGTTTCGTATGCAAAGCGGCCACCATGCAGCTCACTGCCGTATACGAGTCGCCGCGGCCCGACAATCTCTTCGTGGCCATCGACTTCCACCTGCTGGACATACTCATCGACGAGCTTATCGACATGATACCCACCATCGACACCCTCGTTCCGATGCTTTCGGCTTTCGAGGGCAACGCCAACTTCCACCTGGCCGCCGAGACCTACCTCAACTCGCGCTACCAGCCGAAGATGAGCACTTTGCTTGGGGCTGCCGCCATCTCGGGCAACGACCTCACGGTGCTCGACAACAACACCATTGCCTCGATAGCCAAGATAATGCAGTTCAAGAGCTGGAAAGACAAGGACAACAAGATACGCATCGACAGTCTCGACGTCGAACTCACCGCCTTCCGCAAGGTCATCGAGGTCTACCCGTTCCTGCTTAACATCGGCAAATATCAGATTTGTGCCTCGGGAATGCACTCGCTCGACAACCAGTGCGGCTACCACGTGGAACTGCTGAAAAACCCTCTTATGGCCAAAGTCGGAGTCGATATCAAGGGCGACCTCTCCAGTCCCAAAATCACCCTTGGCCAGGTCAAATATGCCGACTACTACCGTCCCGACAAGCAGGGGGTGGTCGAAAAACAGACCCTCGAACTGAAGAAACTCGTCAAAGAAGCCCTAGAGGCAAAAGTAAGATAAAATGAGTATTTTCCACCGATACAACAGCACCATTCACGGCAACTACCGTCGTGCCTACCTCCGCTGCGGGTTGCTTATAGGAGTTCTGTTGTCGCTATATATTGTTGGAAGGCTTGTGGCCGGATCGCCAGCCGAGAGTCCCATATCATACCTCACCGACGCCATTCTTTTGGTACTCGTGGTGCTTCTCACCGCCTACTATCGCAACAGCTTGCCCGACAAAAAAATAACACTCAAAGAGGCTATGCTTTTCGGTATGGGCACTTCGCTGATAGCGGCGGTCTTCTACGCTCTGGCCATTTTGGCTACAGGTCTGACATCGGCCGAGCAGACTGTGCTTTTCACCGCCACTCTCTCGGGCCAGACAATAACTCAACAAGATCCCCAGCTCCACTACTGGGCCGCATTGTGGGCCATCGTCACCTTTGTCGATGTCGCTCTTCTTGGCTCTTTCGGCTCCTTCCTCGCGGCCATATTCTTTCGTAACGAAAAATCAGAAATAAAACATAAACAGCAATGAAACAATTATCTATAGTTGTGCCATCATACAACGAAGCCGAATCGCTGCCGCATCTGGCGGAATGGATCGACCGTGTTATGAACCAGAACGGCTTCAGCTACGAGGTGATCATCGTCGACGACGGCTCTACCGACGCCACCTGGCAGGTGGCCGAGGAACTCCACGCTAAGAATCCGAACTATCGCGGCATCAAGTTCCGCCGCAACTATGGCAAGAGTGCCGCTCTCAACACCGGCTTTGCCGCCGCCGACGGCGACGTGGTGGTCACCATGGACGCCGACCTGCAGGATTCGCCCGACGAGCTCCCCGAGCTCTACCGCATGATCAAGGATGATGGATACGACCTCGTCAGCGGCTGGAAAAAGAAACGCTACGACTCGAAACTGGCAAAGAACATACCGTCCAAGTTCTTCAACTGGACCACACGCCGCATGAGCGGCATACACCTCCACGACTTCAACTGCGGCCTGAAAGCCTACCGCCACGAGGTGGTGAAAAGCATCGAGGTCTACGGCGAGATGCACCGCTACATACCGGTGATAGCCAAGTGGGCCGGATTCGGCAAGATTGGCGAGAAGGTGGTGCAGCACCGCAAGCGCGAATACGGAGTGACCAAGTTCGGCATGAACCGTTTCATAAACGGCTACCTCGACCTGATGTCCATCATGTTCATGAGCAAATTCGGCAAACAGCCGATGCATTTCTTCGGCGCCATTGGCAGCGTCGCTTTTCTGCTGGGCTTTGTGGCCCTCGTGGTGGTGCTCATCCTCCGCCTGGCTGGCCGCATTGCGCTCACCAACAGCGTCTGGTTCTACCTCTCGATGCTCTGTCTGCTCATGGGCACCGTGCTCTTCCTCGCCGGCTTCATCGGCGAACTCGTCTGCCGCAACTCAACAACTAGGAACCAATACCTGATAGAGAAAGAGCTATGAGTTTACAATGTGGAATAGTAGGACTTCCCAACGTTGGCAAGTCGACTCTCTTCAACTGCCTGAGTAACGCAAAGGCGCAGGCGGCCAATTTCCCATTCTGTACCATCGAACCGAACGTGGGTGTCATCACCGTCCCCGACGAACGTCTGGCCAAGTTGGTGGAGATTGAACGTCCCGCCAGCGTGGTGCCAGCCACCGTGGAAATCGTTGATATTGCCGGATTGGTGAAAGGCGCCTCAAAAGGCGAAGGACTGGGCAACAAGTTCCTTGCCGACATACGCAACTGCGACGCTATCATCCATGTGCTGCGCTGCTTCGACGACGACAACATAACCCACGTCGACGGCTCCGTCGACCCTGTGCGCGACAAACTCACCATCGACACCGAGCTGCAGTTCAAAGACCTCGAAACCATCGAGAACCGCTACGACAAAGAGGTCAAGAAGGGCAAAGCCGGCGGCGACGCACGTGCCAAGAAACTGGTTGAAGTGATGGATCTCTACAAGGCCGCTTTGCTCAATGGCAAAAGTGCCCGCACCGTCCAACTGGACGAGAACCAGCAGGAGGTGGCCCGCGACCTCATGCTCCTCACCACCAAGCCCGTCATCTACGTCTGCAACGTCGACGAGGCCTCGGTCGTCGACGGCAACCGCTATTCAGACGCTGTCCGCCAAGCCGTCAAGGACGAACAGGCCGAAGTGCTCCTCATCGGTGCCGGTATAGAAGCCGACATCGCCGAACTCGAGACCTACGAAGAGAAGCAACTCTTCCTCGAGGACCTCGGACTCAAGGAGAGCGGCGTCAATCGCCTCATCAAGGCCGCCTACCGTCTCCTCGGTCTCCAGACCTTCCTCACCGCCGGCCCCAAAGAATGCCGCGCTTGGACCTTCCGCAAGGGTATGAAAGCCCCTCAGACGGCAGGCATCATCCACTCCGACTTCGAACGCGGTTTCATCCGCGCCGAGGTCATCAAGTACGACGACTATGTCACCCTCGGCTCCGAAGCCAAATGCCGCGAAGCCGGCAAGATAGCCGTCGAGGGCAAAGACTACGTCGTCCAGGACGGCGACATCATGCATTTCCGCTTCAACGTCTGAAAAAATGAAGAATGAAGAGTTTAGAGTGAAGAATTCGGCTGCCGCAGTCCGCTTGCGCAAACCCATTTGCGCAAGCCTGTTCTTCTTTCTTCTCTTTTCTCTTTTCACTTTCACCTCCTGCTCTACCCAGAAGGCTAAATGGGCCAACATACGCTATCATAACCTCACCTGCCACTACAACGTCTGGTGGAACGGCAACGAAAGCCTCAAGGCCGGCCGCGAGAAACTCTACAAGGCCGCCGTCGACGACTATACCCAGCTCATCCTGCCCGAAAACCTCGGCAACGAGGAGGCTGCTCGCAGCGTCAACCCCGATATGGACCGCGCCATAGAGAAAGGGGTCAAGGGTATACAGAAACACAGCATCTTCGTCAAAGGGCAGGAGCACGTGCCCTACATCAAAGAGTGCTACCTGCTCACAGCCTACGCCACTTTCTACAAACAGGACTACACCTCCACTGCCAACACCTGCAACATCCTCATCTCGCAGTTCTCCGGCACCCATGCCGGCGACGAGGGGGCCGTCTTGCTGGCCCGCTGCATGACCAAGGAGAAACGCTACTCCGACGCCGAAGCGGCTCTCGACCAGCTGGTGTATAACCTGGAAAAAGGCAACTTCACACGTTCCCGGCGCGACAAGCTCTTTATGGCCATGGTCGAAGCCACTGTGCCGCAGGAGAAATACAAGAAAGCCGTGGAGTACATCCATCTGGCCATCGACGCCTCGGGCAGTCGGCGCGACAAAGCCCGCCTCACATTCCTCCTCGCACAGATATACCAGAAACTCGATAAACGCACCGTCGCCGCCAAATACTTCCACCAAGTGCTCTCCTACGCTCCGCCCTATGTCATGGAGTTCAACGCCCGTCTCGGCGAAGCCTCCTGTGCCGACCTCGGCCACAGCGACCTCAAAAAACTGGAAAAACAGCTCGACGCCATGCTCCACGACAAGAAGAACGAGGAGTACCGCGACCAGATATACTATGCCAAAGGCGAGATGTACCTCGGCATGAAGGACGCCCCAAAAGCCTGCGACAACTACCGCCTCTCTGTCGCCGTCTCATCGCAGAACCAAGCCCAGAAAGCCAAGTCCGCCCTCCGCATGGCCGAGGTGCTCTACGACCTCTACGAAAACTACGACCTCGCCCAGATATACTACGACACGGCTATGCAGATAATCAAACCCGACTATCCCCACTACAGCCAGATCCGCCGCCGTCACGCGATGCTCACCGAACTCGTCTCCTTCACCCGTGTCTACGAACGCGCCGACAGCCTCATCGCCGTTGCCGCTATGCCCGAAGCCGAACGCCTGGCCCTTATCTCCGCCAAAATCGACACCCTCAGGCGCCACGAGGAAGAAGCCAAAGAAAAAGCCCTCCTCGCCGAATTGATGGCCGACAACAAAGCCCAGCAGAACACTCTCTCCGGCGACTGGTACTTCTACAACCCCAACACCGTGCAGAAAGGCAAAGAGTCCTTCCGTCAGCGTTGGGGGCTCCGCTCCCTCGAAGACTACTGGTTCCTCACCAACCGGAGCATGATAGGCATCAACCCCATGTCCGACGACCAAGAACCCTCCGCTGAAAACTTGGCATCGGACACCTCCGATGCCGATCTGGCCGACTCAACCAATCAGCTGGCCAGGCAGTCAACGGGCAAATACGGCAACCCCGACGATCCCCACGATGTGGCTTTCTACCTCAAGGACCTCCCGGCCTCCCAACAGCAACTCGACTCGCTCGACTCCCTCACCTCCGCCTCCCTCCTCGGCGCCGCTTACATCTTCTACGACGGCGTCGGCAACATCAACCGCGCCCTCGAATGCTACCTCCGTCTGGCCAACGAATACACATCCTACGACCAAATCGTCCAAGCCTTCTACATGCTCTACCGCATCTTCGACCGTCAGGGCAACACCCCGCAAGCCAACTACTACCGCGACATGGTGCTCCTCGGCTTCCCCGACTCCGATTTCGCCAACCTCATCCGCGACAACGAATACTACCGCCAGCTGCTCGCCCGCGAAAAACGCGTCGAATCCGACTACGAACAGCTCTATGCCGACTTCTCCTCCCGTCGCCACTCCGCAGTCATCTCCGCCGCCAACCAGGCCGAAGAACTCTACCCAGGCAACCCCCTCCTCCCCAAATTCCGATTCCTGAAAGGCCTCTCGCTCGCGGCAACAGGCCGGCGTCAGGAGGCTATAACCGTCTTCGAGCAACTCGTCGGCCTCTCCCCCGACAGCATCGCGCCCCTGGCTCAAGCCCAGCTCGACCGGCTGCGCAGCGACGCACGCGACATCGTGGCACAAACCGACGAAACCATCACCCCACAGGACGAACAGCGCGCCCGCGATATAAACTCAAACAATCAAACAATCAAACAATCAAACATCGTCGACGACGACCTCCCCCCCGAAGCCCTCGTCTACCGCTTCCGCGAACGCCAACAATACTACGTCGTCATCATCATCAACGACCGCACCGTCAAAGCCACCGAACTCCAATACCGTATCGCCGACTTCAACAGCCAATACTACGCCAACTCCGGCTACAAAGTCAACGCTCTCCTCTTCACCGACACCACCCAGCTGCTCACCGTACACCGCTTCTCCTCCGCCGACGAGGCTATGGGCTACTACCGCCATCTCGGCCAGGACGAAAGCCCCCTCCGCCAACTCGCCACCAAGGACTATACCCACTTCATCATCTCCACCCAGAACTACGCCACCTTCTACAATCGCAAAAACATCCCCGCCTACATGGCCTACTTCCGCAAATATCATCTGAAGAATTAAAAAACTCACAATAACAACTCAAGCAATCAAACACTCAAACACTCAATCAATCAAACACTCAAACACTCAAACACTCAAACACTCAAACAATCAAACAATAATATCATCATGGCAAAAACAATGGAAATGGAAACCACCGCCATCAACATCATCACCGATGGCACCCTCGTCAAAGGCGACATCACCGCCACTGGCGACTTCCGTCTCGACGGTACCCTCGAAGGTAACATCCAGCTCAATGGCAAACTCGTCATCGGCGACTCCGGCGTCGTCAACGGCAACGTCCTCTGTCAGAACGCCAACGTCATCGGCACCGTCAACGGCAACCTCAGCGTCAAGGAACTCCTCTCCCTCCACGCTTCCGCTCGTGTCCGCGGCGACATCCTCATCAACAAACTCTCCATCGAGCCCGGCGCCACCTTCAGCGGCAAATGCCGTATGATCGATGAGGTCAAAGCCCAACACGACGAACAGCAGCCCGCCGAACAACCAGCCAACTGATGGAACAACTCCTACAGCTGTTCGCACAATGGGCCGGCGAACCCTGTGCCGAATGCCTCGCAATCGGCGCCGGCGGCTCCTCACGCCGCTATTTCCGCCTCCTGGGTGCCACCAAGCACTGTGTGGGCGCTGTCGCCGACGACATACGCGAAAACGAAGCCTTCTTCGCCTTCTCTCGCCACTTCCACAACAAAGGAATCAACGTGCCTGAGCTGTACGCTGTAGCCGACGACCGTCGGCATTACCTCCAGCAGGACCTCGGCGACCAGACCCTCTATGGCCTGCTCCTCGACAAAAAAAGGCAGGGTGGGGGATTCGACACCCAGATGCTGTCACTCTACAAACAGGCCCTCACCGACTTGGCGTCAATACAGCAGGCTGGTGCCGATATCGACTTCTCCGTCGCCTATCCACGCCCAGCTTTCGACCGCCGATCCATCCTCTGGGACCTCAACTACTTCAAATACTACTTCCTCAAACTCAAGCATATCCCCTTTGACGAAGAACTCCTCGAAAACGACTTCCTCCGCCTCGCCGACCGTCTCCTCGCCGCCGACTGCAACTATTTCCTCTACCGCGACTTCCAGGGAAGGAATATAATGTTAGTGCTACCCACTACCCACTATCAACTACCCACTCTCTACTATATCGACTATCAGGGCGGCCGGCGCGGTGCCGCGCAGTACGATGTGGCCTCCTTGCTCTACAGCGCCAAGAGCGACCTCCCCGAGCCAATACGTGCCGAACTGCTCAACCACTACCTCCACGTCCGCAACATCAAAGGCGCCGCCCGCAGGCAGTGGCTCGACGACTTCTGGCTCTACCTCCTCATCCGCATCCTCCAAACCCTCGGAGCCTACGGCTACCGTGGCCTCTACGAGCGTAAACCCTACTTCATCGAGAGCATCCCCCCGGCCCTCGCCAACCTCCGTGCCCTCGTCGAAAACCACCCCGATATCCTCTCGCCACTCCCCGAACTTGCCCGCGCTCTCTCGAACTCCTTGAACTCCTTGAACTCCCCGAACTCCTTGAACCCCTTGAACTCCTTGAACTCCTTGAACTCCTTGAACCCCTTGAACCCCTTGAACCCCTTGAACTCCTTGAACTCCCTCACCGTCACCGTCACCTCCTTCAGCTTCAAACAAGGACTGCCCGACGACCCCTCCGGCAACGGCGGTGGACACATCTTCGACTGTCGTGCACTGCCAAACCCCGGTCGCTACCCCGAATACAAGACCTACACCGGCAAAGACCGCCCTGTGGTCGAATTCCTTCAGCGCCAGCCAGCCGTCGACACCTTCCTCAACAATGTCAAGGGTATCGTCGCGCAAAGCGTCGACAAATACCTCGAACGCCGCTTCACCAGCCTCATGGTCTCTTTCGGCTGTACCGGCGGCCAGCACCGCTCCGTCTATTTCGCCGAACAGATTGCCTCCTGGCTCCGCAACACATACCCCATGGTCAACGTCCTTCTCCACCACCGCGAACAAGACTCTTAGACTTTTAGACTCTTAGACTCTTAGACTTTTAGACCTTTAGACCTTTAGACTTTCAGACTTTCAGACCTTTAGACTTTCAGACTTTTAGACTTTTAGACTTTTAGACTTTCAGACTTTCAGACTTTTAGACTTTTAGACCTTTAGACTTTCAGACTTTTAGACTTTTAGACTCTTAGACTTTTAGACCTTTAGACTTTTAGACTCAAACAATATGAACATCCTCTTCTTCACCCTCTTCATGGTCTTCGTCGTCGTCATGCTGACCCTCGACCTCACCGTCTTCCACAAGAAAGACCACATCGTCTCTGTCCGCGAAGCCGCCGTGTGGACCGCCATCTGGGTAGCCCTCGCCATGGGATTCTCTGTCCTCGTGCTACTCTTCGGCGACTGGATGATGCCTCCCGACGCCTCCGTCACCGACCTGCCCGCCTACCGCCGCGAGATGTTCTCCGAATTCCTCGCCGGCTACTTCCTCGAGGAGAGCCTCTCCATCGACAACATCTTCGTCATGATCATGATCTTCGTATCCTTCGGCATCAAGCGCGAATACTACCACCGTGTCCTCTTCTGGGGTATCTTCGGCGCCATAGTGCTCCGCTTCATCTTCATCTTCGCCCTCGGCGCCGTCGTCGCCAAGGTCTCCTGGGTCCTCGCCGTCTTCGGGGCCATTCTTGTCTACAGCGGCATCAAGATGTTCCGTCCACAGTCCGACGAAGAAATCGACACCGCCCACCACCCCGTTGTCCGCTTCGCCTCCAAGCACTTCCCCGTCACCAAGCAGAGCTACGGACACGACTTCTTCCACCGCGAAGGCGCCAAACTCATGCTCACCCCCCTCTTCCTGGTGCTCCTCGTCATCGAATTCTCCGACATCATCTTCGCCGTCGACTCCATACCAGCTGTCTTCTCCGTCACCACCAACCCCGTCATAGTCTACACCTCCAACATCTTCGCCATCATGGGTCTCCGTTCACTCTTCTTCCTCCTCTCCGACGTCGCCGACCGCTTCTGGCTCCTCCACTACGGACTCGGTGTCCTCCTCTGCTTCATCGGAATCAAGATGATAGGCGGCGAATTCTTCGGCTGGCATCTGCCCACCCTCGTCTCCCTCGCCGTCATCCTCGGCATCCTCGTCTTCAGCATCCTCCTATCCCTGGTCTTCAAGAAAAAAGTGAATAGTGAATTGTGAATCGCAAATTGTAAGGAAAACCAACAACTCCTCACTCCGCATCCCTCATTAACCAAGTTGCCAAGATACACTGACATATTTCTCTCCTTCTTCCGCATTGGTACCTTCACCATCGGCGGCGGCTATGCCATGCTGCCCCTCATGGAACGCGAAATAGTCCAACGGCACCAATGGCTCACCGACGAAGAATTCCTCGACATGGTGGCCCTCTCGCAGTCTATGCCCGGTGTCTTCGCCGTCAACATGGCCACCGTCGTCGGCCAGCGCCTCCGCGGTTTCCGCGGCGCCGTCACCGCCATCGTGGGCAACATCCTCATGCCCATACTCTTCATCCTCCTCCTCGCAGTCTTTTTCCGAGCCTTCCGCGATAACGTCATCGTTTCCCGCATCTTCCTCGGCCTTCGTCCCGCCGTCGTCGCCCTTATCGCCGCCCCCGTCTTCACCCTCGCCCGCAGTGCCAAAGTCACCTGGAGCACCGTCTGGATACCAATACTTAGTGCTTTGCTTATCTGGCTCCTCGGCGTCAACCCCGTCCTCGTCGTCCTCGCCGCCGCCCTCCTCGGTTACCTCTACTCAAGAATAAAATAGTAATTTCAACCATAGTTTTCGTTTTAGTTTTTAGTTTTTAGTTTTTAGTTTAACATAGTTTTCGTTTCATGCTCTTCTTCCAGCTCTTCTACACCTTCCTCCTCATAGGCGCCTTCACCTTCGGCGGGGGCTACTCGATGATAGCGCTGATACAGGGCGAGGTGGTTGGCCATTGGGGCTGGATGACGGCTGAGGAGTTCACCGACCTGCTGGCCGTTAGCCAGATGACGCCCGGCCCCGTAGGCATCAACACCGCCACCTATGCTGGATACACCGCCGTCGTGAATGCCGGATACCCAGCATGGGCCGGAGTGTGCGGATCGCTGCTAGCTTCGCTGGCCGTCATCATCATTCCGGTGACGCTGGTGATGCTCGTCGGCAGCTGGCTGCTGAGCCACAAGGAGGAGCCGCGAGTGGCCACATTGATGAAGGTGGTGCGACTGGCTGTAGTAGGCCTAATTGCCGCTGCCGCTCTGGGACTTGTTGGTGTAGAGAGCTTTGGTAGCGTCGGCTTAAACAAACAGTTTATCGTCTCTGTGGCCATCTTTGCAGCGGTCTTCATATTCAGTTGGCGCTATAAGAAAAGCCCGATACTACTGATTGTGGCATCGGGCCTTGTGGGATTGATAGTCTATTCGATATAATCAGGGTTTGCGGAACTTCTTGATGAATCTCAACGACAGGCACGCTGCTGTGAACCATGCTCCAGCCTGTATCCACAGGGTGAGGTAGTGCTGGCGCACTTCGGCTAAAGTGGCTCCCATAGAGGTTATCCCTACAAATCCCTGTATTCCTGGCGTCGACGGGAAGAGATAGGAGAGGGCGTTCCAGAAGGTAGGCATGTTGCTGTGTGGCCACACGATGCCACTCATGAAGAATAGCAACACACTGAACCACAGTAGTCCCAACAGTCCGGAGAGCTGCTCGCGGACGAAGAAGTTGCCTATCGTCAGCCCCATGCTCACCACAGCGATGAGCAGCGGCAGGATGAACAGCAGTATGTCGTGCAGGTTGCTCAACTGCGGCAGCCCGAAGAGGCGCGGTATTATCCACAGGTCCATCAGTGTTATCGGCACATACAGCATCAGGAAGCAGAGCGTGCGCCCTACGGTGACGCGGTGGATACTGCGCGACCGCAGGCGCGCCGGTATCAGCCTCAGCGCCTTCTTGTTTTCGTTCGACTCGCCACACAGGATGGTGATACCGAAGAAGAGTGACTGGTGTATCACCAGTATCAGTAGCGCCGGCACAAAGAACGACGCAAAGCCGCCGCTGGGGTTGTACATCCTGATGTCGTCATAGACGGCCGGCTGCATCATGTCGACAGCCTGCTGCCCAGTGGTGCCGGCCATCCCCATGCGTTCCAGCTCTATGGTGTGCATCTCGTCTATTAGCACAAAGCTGCCGCCAGTGGCCGCACTCTTGTAATAGTAGAACGAGCTCATGTCGCAGAACACTCCTATACGGGCGGTACGCATCTCTGCAATCTTCTCGCTGAAGTCGGCCGGTATATAGTAGATGGCGTGTATCTTGTGGTCGCGCATCAGCTGTTGAGCCTCCGCCAGCGTATTGCAGCGGTAGTGCACGTCGACTTCCGGCGTGGCGTCTATCTTGTGGGCGAAGCGCTTGCTCGCTTCACAATGACTCTCGTCGACCACCGCAACCGGCATGTTGTGCATGTATTCGGTACTGTATATCAGGCAGAAGACTACAGGGTAGAGCACCGTGGCCACAAAGAAGGCCAGCATCACCATCTTGTTGCTGAAGACACGCCGTATCTCGGTCGTGAAGACATCCCAGATGTCCACCAGTATCGACAGTCTCGATTTGATACTTCCGGTCGGAGGTTGCATACTCTTAAAACCTTCATCCTCCACGGGATCCTCCGTGTAATGCCTGCCGGCCCATACTCCCGCAAGCCCGGCAAGCCCAAAGGCGAGCAGCGCCACAAAGTGCGGCCACGTGTGCTCGAGTCCGTTGCCGAAGATGGCTATGTCGCAATAGTTCAGGTAGTAGTGGCGGATAGGGTAGAGCCAGCTGATACCCGTAAAGACTCGCGGCATCGCCTCTATGGGGAACGAGAAGCCGCTCAGCGAGAAGCACAGAGCTCCATAGACGGCGCCGATACCTAGGGCTATCTCCGGTACGAGACTCACGATGAGCACCGCTGCACACTGTACGGCGGCGATAAGCATCACCGAGTTGGCCATCATCATCAGCCAGCTGCCCTCGAATGGGAAGTGCATCGGGCCGAACATCAGCAGGTTGGCAATCAGTAGCAGCAGGCTATAGAGTATCGTGTAGGGCAGCAGTTTCCCCATGAATGCGTGCAGGCGGTTACCTTTGGCTTTCCGCATCAGGTTGCGTACTGTGCGTTTCTCGCGTTCGCGCACAAGTACATATATAGAGTGCTGCAAAGCAATAAACGAGATGAGGGCCGGTATGAGGGTCGTCATCAAGTATATCTTGTAGCTTGAGAGTGGGTTGCCCACGAGGTGGGTGTCGAATTCCACCGGCATTATCAGACCCATGACCTTCTCCTCGTCGTAGCCCTTCTTGCGGAACACCTCGCGCTGTACGGCGCCGGCAGCCAGCATGCCCATGGTGGCCAACTGCTTGTAGCTCAGCATTCCGGCCAGCAGGTACGAGGTGTTGGTGTAGAGGCCGAAATGCGGGGCGTGGAATTGCAGCAGCTCGTTGTACGTGCCTTTCGGTATTTCGTAGAAGGCGAAAATCTCGCCCCGTTGTATCGCCTGGCGGGCCTGCGTGTGGTTGTCGTAGACGGCGACCACAGAGACTCCCTGTGTGGCCTCTAGCTCGTGGCACAAGCGGCGCGAAAGGTAGGTGTGGTCCATATCCACCACAGCCACCGGCAGCTTCTCCGGCATCCCTTCTCGCGTCAATGTGGCAAAGAAAGTGAACGCCAGCACCACCCCCAATGTGAGCAGTATCACATAGCGGGGATTGTGCCAGATGAGGCTCAGTTCACGTTTGAATACACGAATCATTCGTTGTCAACAATTATTGCTGTCATTCCGGGACGCAGCCCTTCGATGTTCAGCAGCGGCACCACCTTCACGTCGAAGCTCTTCACGTCGTATTGTCCGTTTGTCTTGGTGGCGCGCCAAGTGGCGTAGCTGGCCATAGCCTGCACGCGGCTGACGGCACAGGGGTAGGTCTGCTCACCGAGAGCCGGAATGCGCACCATCACCGTCTGGCCTGTCTTGATGTCGCCCAGCATATCCTCGCGCACTGCGAAGAAGAACCAGCAGTCGCTCATGTCGAGAATGGAGAGCACGGGGCTTCCGGTACCAATCAGGTCGCCCAGTTTGGCGAAAATCTCCACCACCTCACCGTCGCACGGGGCAATGAGGTAGCTGTCGTCGAGATAGCTCTGCACCTCGGCCACAGCACCTGTGGCTCTGCCCACGAGGGCGGCGGCAGCGTCCTTGTCCTCTACCTGTGCGCCCTCTTTGGCCATCAGGTACTGCTGCTCGGCAGCGGCACAGTCGGCCTGTGCCACCTTGTATTTGGCCTCCACCTCGTCGTACTGCTGTGCGCTCACCACACCTTTCTCCTTCAGGCCTTTCACACGCTCGTAGCTCTTGCGGTACACCTCTTCGGCAGCCTGAGCCTTCTGCCACACCTGATAAGCCATCTGCACCTGCTGCGAGCGGGCGCCGTGAATGGCTTTGCGGTTCTGTGCACTGGCGGCATCGTGGGCGGCAGTGGCCTGCATCATCTTGGCATTCACCTGCTTGCTGCCGATATGCGCCAAGGTGTCTCCGCGACGCACGCGGTCGCCCTCTTTCACATAGATGCTGTCGATATGGCCGGGAACCATATTGCTCACCCTGTACTCCGAAGCGTCGGCTTCGCCGGTAATCATCTCCTTCTGCGGCTTGATGGCCAAGAGGCCCACAATGGCCACAATAGCCACTGTGGCTATCAGAACTGCCAATCCTGCCAAAAGCGATTTGTTCGTCTCTTTCATCTTCTTTTCTATAATCTTTAAACCTTAAACTTTAAACTTTACTTTCCCAGCGCCTGATTGAGGTACACCTTGCTCATCTCAATCTCTATTTTGGCGTCGATCACTTCACTCTGAGCCTTCATCCATGCCGTCTGAGCCGCCATCACGTCGCTGCTGCTGCAGAGGCCGGCCTTGAAGCTCTCGTCGGCGAGCTCGAGGTTTCTGTTGGCCATATCGATGTTGCTCTCCGCTTCGGCAAGATGCTTGTAGGCCAACTCGAGCTCACAGCTCAGCTTGTTCACCTGCAGCTCTATCAGCTCTTCGGCCTCCTGGCGCTTGTACTCGGCCTCGCGGCGTTTGGCCTTTGCCGCCTTCACGGCGAAGATGCCGCCCGGATGTACCAGCGGCACGTTGACCGCCACACCTGCCATCCAGGTGCCGCCCCACGTGTTGCTGAAGCCGTCGAAAACATTGGGGTTGCTGAACAGGTAGCCGCCAGTAACCACGATATTGGGTTTCAGCGTGCTTGCTGCCATACGCACACCCTCACCGGCGATGCTGTCGGCTATGCGCAGCATCCGCATCTCACTACGGTGGGCGTAGACCTCATCCATGTTGTACTCCACCTTGGAATACTCGCCGAGGTTCCCGTTTTGCGACTCTGCCACATCGAACACAGTGTCCAGCGGCATTCCGCAGCGCTGTGCCAGGAGCATCTTCGAGAGGCGCAGGCCGTTGTTGGCCTTCGTCAGCAACATCTGGGCCTCGTTACGCTTCACACACACCTTCGCCAGGTCGCCGTTTGTGGCCACCTCGGCATCGACGGCCATCTGCACGTTGTGCTCGAGGGTGTCGAGCAGGGCTGCATACTGGGTGGCCAGCTGCTGCTTGTGCTGCACGCTCACCACCTGCCAGTAGGCCTCGTCGACGGCCACTAGCGTCTCCTCGCGTTTCTTGTCGTACTCTATGCCGCTGAGCTCGTCGAGGAGGCGGGCAGTGCGGTAGGCAGCGAGAAGCTTGCCGCCCATATAAATAGGTTGTGTGAGGGTGACCACGCCGAAGCCAGCGTTGCGAGTGTCGGTCTCGAGGCCCTGCACAATCTCGCTGCCCACGTTGTTGAGGTTGGTGGAGAGACTGCTGTTTGCCAGCACACCGTCGAGGCGGTTGGCCAGCAGGTCGCCGCCGATGGGCAGGGTACCCAGCTGCTCGTGCAGTGAGGCGCTGATGTCGCTCTGCACCTTGTCGCCCATGTGGTTGATGCGTTCCTTCTGCTCGTCGCTGAGGAGGTTGACGCTCTTCTCCATCCACGTGTAACCGCCGTTGGCGCTCACCTTAGGGAACATCTGCATCAGGGCCACCTTCTCCATAGCGTCAGTCTGCTCGCGCTTCATCTCTGCCTGCTTCAGTGCGCGGTTGTTCTGCAGGGCGCGCTCGCGACATTTCTCTATTGTTAGTGGTTGCTGCGCACTTGCCGTCGTTGCAAGTAACAGTATGCCAATTAGTAAATGTGTTTTCTTTACCATAGTCAAATGTTAAAATCGGATTGCAAAGATACGCTTTTTTTAACAAAAATCATGCCAAAAGATAACATTAATTTTTTTTAACTGTTGCATGACAGGATGTCAGTCCCGACTGACATCTTACAGCCTCTTCTCGGCGTCCCTCCGTCTCCCCACCGTATCCCCTCCGTCATTTCTTCAGTAGTTCTTCAGTATTTCTTCAGTATTTCTTCAGTGGACCACTGAAATAAAAAGAATAAAGCGAGTCAGCACCGCTGAATTTAATATAATGTAGCGAATAAATCTCGTAGATCATGTAGATTATTCGCCTGCGGCGTAGGGCGGTGGCCGTTTTTGGCGCCCCCCAAGCCCCTGTAAACCAGCCCATGGGTCGCCACCCTCTCTTACTATACTCCTACTGCTCCGATTACACTCCAATTACATAAATTTACTCCAGTAGGCAATAATATATCGAATACAACGTTGATACTAGCAAAAAACAACTTTAATATACCGAATCATGGCAAGGCAGACGGCAGGATTTATGGGAGGATTCCACGGAAGGCTCGGGCCTGCAGTGGGTTACATGTGGCGCGGGGTGTGGTGCGTGCGTTCGTACAACCCGCATCCGCGCAATCCGCGGACGGAGGCGCAGACCGCGCACCGCGAGATGTTCAAGCGTGAGGTGCAGCTGGCATCGTATATGGCTTGGGCGGTGAACCTGGGCTTCCGCGATTTGTCGTATGAAAACGGCATGACGCCGTACAACATGTTCGTGCACTTAAATCAACATGCGTTTAGTCTGGTTGACAATGTTTTCACGGTGGACTACAGCGCGTTGCGGCTGTGCAGCGGGCCGGTGGCTGGCGTGACGTTCGGCGCTCCGGTGTGGGGCGAGGGCAACGTGCTGACAATCACGTTCGACCGCGACGGGTCCACTCTGCGGGGCGACAAATACGACAGCGTGTACCTCTACGCCTACTGTCCCGACATGGAGGACGGCTTCCTGGCGGCGCCTGTCTACCGCCGTACGCGGAAGATTGCCGTGGCACTGCCCGACAGCTATGCCGACCACGAGGTGCACCTCTACGGCATGATTGTCAACGAGGAAGGCGAATGGAGCGAGACCATCTACGCCGGCTGCGTGAACAGTGAGGAGGGAGGAGTGAGGAATGAGGAGTTGGCAGAGCCTACGGAGCGGGCGGCACAGAATGGCCGTGGGCCCACGGAAATGGACGAAGGGGCTAGGGCAGAGTCCCGTAGGGACGGCACGGGCGGCGGCGGAGGCGGCGGCACGCCTTTGGGGCTGACCTAGAGCCTGCGTACCATAGGCAGGGCGTAATTTTTTGGCCACCGGACAATATTAGTTGTCTGGCGGCGTTGTTGTGTGGTGGGTGATTGGTGAACGGTGATTAGTGAACGATTAATTATGAAACAGATACTGCTTATCAACGATGTTGTTGGCTATAGCCATGTGGGTATGGTCGCCATGTTGCCTATTCTTACGCATCTAGGACATTCTACATATAATCTACCAACTGCTCTCGTGTCCAACACCCTTGACTATGGTAAGTTTAATGTGTTGGAAACCACCGACTATATGCGTGGCACCATACCAGTGTGGCGCGAGTTGGGTTTTCGCTTCGATGCAGTGTGTACTGGCTTGATGTTCAGTGAGGAACAGGCGCGACTTGTGGCTGACTACTGCACGCAACTGCGAGTCTCAGGGACTGCAATTTTCGTCGACCCGATCATGGGCGACGGAGGCCGTCTATACAATGGCATCAGTGAGCGACAGGTGGAGTTGATGCGCGAAATGGTGGCAGTGGCCGACCTTACCTTCCCTAACTATACCGAGGCGTGCTATCTTGCTGGTATGCAGTATTGTGCAGGCGGTATGTCATGGGTTGAGGCCTGTGCCATGCTCGATGGGATTGTTGCTCTGGGGGCTCGCTCGGCGATTGTCACCAGTGCACGTGTCGACGGTCATACATGTGTGATTGGTTGCCACGACAGGCAGTATTTCAAGATTGACTATGACGAGATACCAGTGGCTTTCCATGGCACTGGTGATATATTCTCGGCGGTGCTGATAGGCCACTTGATGAACGGCAAGTCGTTGGAACAGAGCACACAGACGGCTATGGATGTGGTGAGCCGTCTGATCGACAGCAACCGCACGTTGCCCGACAAGTGTTGCGGAATACCGATAGAGCAGTGCCTGGATTTGCTTTAGTAGTTAAGAAGTTAAGTAGTTAAGTAGTTAAGACAATACCGGGATGGCAAGGAAAGGAAAAGGATTGAAGAATTGGAAGCAGCTGGGCTTCATGGGCAAGGTGTGGCGCGTGGTGTGGATTACGGTGCTGAGTGTATGGCTGTTCACAGTGCTGCAGGTGTTGCTGGGGTGGTTTATCAATCCACCGTTGACGCCATTGATGGTGCAACGCTTTTTCCAGCAGGTGGGCGACAAAGAGCGTAGTGTGAATTTCGAGCGTGACTATGTGCCACTCGACAGTATATCCAACAACTTGATTACTGCAGTGGTATACTCGGAAGATGGTCTCTTTATGTACCACCACGGCTTCGATGTGAAGCAGTTGAAGATAGCCTACAAAGAGAACAAGAGTGGCAAGCGTTTCCGCGGAGGCTCCACCATCAGCAACCAGACTGCCAAGAACGCTTTCCTGCCGCACACGCGCAGTATGACGCGCAAAGTGTTTGAAGCATACTATACTGTTATGATTGAGGCTGTCTGGGGTAAGCGGCGTATCATGGAGGTGTACCTCAACATCATAGAGTTCGGCGATGGCGTCTATGGCGCCGAGGCTGCCGCGCAGCATTACTTCGGGCACTCGGCGTCAAGACTCACCCGCACCGAGGCTGCACAGCTGGCGGCCACATTGCCGTCGCCCTTGAAGCGCAATCCTGCACGCCAGACTCCATACTTCAAAAAGAGGGTGGGTGATATAAAGTCTCGCTTTAAGTGGGGTGCTGTAGATATTGATATGCCGAAAGATAAGCGTAAAGAGAAGTATGGGGACCGTGAGACTTTGGTTGAGTTCTTCTTTTGGCGCATGAAACAAGAATGATGGCCGACCTGGATCATATATGGAAGCGATATAGGCGTGGTTTTGAGACATATCTGCGGTTGGAACGCGGCATGGCCGGCAACAGTGTGGAGGCCTACCTCCACGACTACGACCACATGGCGCGTTTTATGATTGAGCAAAATAAAGAGCCCGAGGAGGTTGAGTTAGCTGACTTGCAGCAATTGTTGAAGTCGTTTGTCGACCTCGAGATTGCCCCTACATCACAGCGGAGGATGATAGCCGGGTGGCGGATGTTCTACAAGATGCTCGTGGTAGAAGATGCCATGAAAGACAGTCCGGCCGACCTGCTCGACCTGCCTATGCGGCCGAAACATCTGCCCGATGTGCTCAACGATGACGAGATTACAGCCATACAGGCCACCTTTGATCGCAGCACCCCCGACGGCGAACGTAACTATGTCATTATCGAGGTTCTCTACGGCTGTGGCCTCCGGGTCTCCGAGCTGGTCAACCTCAAGATGTCGAATATCTATGCCGAAGAGCAGATGCTTCAGGTGATAGGCAAAGGCGACAAAGAACGGTGGGTTCCCATCAACGAGCGGGCTCTCGGGCTGCTGGAGAACTACCTGTTGCATGTTCGTAGCCACATGCCGGTGAAGCCCGGCGAGGAGAAGTATGTGTTCCTCAACCGCAGAGGACACCACCTCTCGCGCCAGATGGTGTTCATGTTCCTAAAGGATGCCGTTGCTGCTGCCGGCATTGGAAAGACCGTCAGTCCACATTCACTGCGGCACAGTTTTGCCACCGAGTTGGTGCAGAACGGAGCCGACCTGCGTGCCGTGCAGGAGATGCTAGGCCACGAGAGTATCTCGACCACAGAGATATACACCCATCTGACCCGTGAGACTCTCCGCAATACCATAGCTTCATTCCACCCACATTACGCCAAGAAGTGAGCTCGACGGAGCCCGGTATGTCCTTTTGCCTCAATGTTCTTATGCGTTCTTTGTGGCATTGTGCATAACTTTTTTTCCTATGTTCCAGATATTTTTCGTATCTTTGCAGTCTCGTTTTTTGATAAATTATAAATAATAAATTAATAATAAACAAATTAGTTAAGATGACAAAGTACGTTTACACATTCGGCGGCAAGACTGCCGAGGGAAAAGCTGACATGAAGAACCTTCTGGGCGGCAAGGGCGCCAACCTGGCCGAGATGTGCCTGCTGGGCCTGCCCGTGCCTGCCGGACTGACAATCACTACCGAGTGCTGCACCGCCTACTACGCCAACAATTGCGAGCTGCCGAAGGGTTTGATGGAAGAAGTATGGAAAGGCGTTGAGAACATTGAGAAGATAATGGGCATGAAATATGACGATGCCGAGAACCCCCTGCTGGTGAGCTGCCGTTCCGGTGCCCGCTCGTCTATGCCCGGCATGATGGACACCGTCCTGAATATCGGTCTTAGCAGCAAGACCATCCCCGGCATGCTGAAGAAGACCAACAACCCCCGTTTCGTTTACGACAGCTACCGTCGCCTCATCATGATGTATGCCGACGTGGTCATGGAGAAGAGCGAGGGTATCGAGCCTGCCGACGGCAAGGGTATCCGCAAGCAGCTCGACGACATGCTCGACGAGTACAAGGCCCTCAAAGGCTACAAGAGCGACACCGACCTGACGGCCGAAGACCTGAAGAAGCTGGCCGACGCCTTCAAGGTGCGCGTGAAAGAGGTTCTTGGTGTTGATTTTCCCGATGATGCCCGCGCCCAGATGGAAGGTGGCATCAAGGCTGTGTTCAAGAGCTGGAACGGCAAAAAGGCTGTAAGCTACCGCAAGATTGAAGGTATTCCCGACGATTGGGGTACCGCTGTCAACGTGCAGGCCATGGTGTTCGGCAACATGGGTGACACTAGCGCCACCGGCGTTGCCTTCACCCGCAACCCAGCCACTGGCGACAACCAGTTCTACGGTGAGTGGCTCATCAACGCCCAGGGTGAGGATGTGGTGGCCGGTATCCGTACCCCCAACCCCCTGAACGACGACACCAAGAACGAGCAGAACAAGCATATGCACTCGATGCAGGAACTGATGCCTGAGACCTATAAGGAGCTTTGCGATATCCGTAACATCCTCGAAAAGAACTACCACGACATGCTCGACATCGAGTTCACCATCCAGGATGGCAAACTGTACATGTTGCAGTGCCGCGTGGGCAAGCGTACCGGTGTCGCCGCCCTGACCATGGCTATGGATATGCTGAAGGAAGGTCTCATTGACGACAGCGAGGTGGTGATGCGCATAAGCCCCGCACAACTCGACGAGTTGCTGCACCCCATCCTCGACAGTGCCGACGAGAAGAAGCACACTGTGCTTGCCAAGGGTCTGCCCGCAGGTCCCGGCGGTGCCGTAGGTGTCATAGCCCTTACCAGCGAGAAGGCAAAAGAATATCAGGCTGCCGGTATCAAGAACATCCTCGTCCGCGAGGAGACCAATCCCGAGGACGTCGAGGGTATGCGTGCCGCCGACGGTATTCTCACCGCCCGAGGCGGTATGACCTCGCACGCCGCCCTTGTGGCCCGTGGCTGGGGCAAGTGCTGCATCGTCGGATGCGACGCTGTGAAGATCGAACTTGAGAAGACCTCTGTCAGCACCGACCAGTATGGCAAGAAGAAAGTGAATGTTGAGGAAGGCGGCACCGTGGTTATCAATGGCAAGACCTTCCACGAGGGAGACCTGCTCAGCCTCAACGGCTCGAAGGGTTGGGTCTACGATGAGGAAGTCAAGATGATAAACGCTACGGAAAATCCTCTATTCCAGGAGTTCATGAAGATTGTCGACAAGCATCGCAAGATGGGTGTCCGCACCAATGCCGACAATCCTGCCGATGCCCAGAAGGCCATCGACTTCGGCGCCGAAGGTATCGGCCTGTTCCGCATTGAGCACATGTTCTACGGCGAGAACAGCGAGAAACCGCTGGAGAAACTGCGTAACATGATTCTGGCCAACACCAAGGAAGAGCGTATCGCCGCCCTTGACGAGCTGGAACCCTATATCAAGGAGAGTGCCAAGGGCACGCTGAAGGTTCTGGACGGCAAGCCCCTGACCTTCCGCCTCATGGATCCCCCGCTGCACGAGTTTGCCCCGCAGGGTGAAGAGAAGATGAAAGAGGCCGCCAAGCGTCTTGGCATCAGTTACGAGGATGTGAAGAAGCGTGTGGACAGCCTCCACGAGGTGAACCCCATGATGGGTCTGCGCGGTGTGCGTCTGGGCATCATCTACAGCGAGATTACCCGCGTGCAGTTCCGCGCTTTGTTCAGCGCCACCTGCGAGCTGATGAAGGAAGGCAAGAACCCCATGCTCGAGATTATGGTTCCGCTGACCATCAATGCCGCCGAGCTGCGCCACCAGAAAGCCATCGCTACCGAAGTGAAGGAAGAGGTGGAGAAGAAGTACGGCGTAAAGTTCGAGTACAAGTTTGGCACCATGATTGAGATTCCTCGCGCCGCCCTCGTCGCCAACCAGATTGCCGAGGTTGCCGAGTTCTTCAGCTTCGGTACCAACGACCTGACTCAGATGACCTTCGGCTTCAGCCGCGACGACGTCAACGCCATCGTGAAGACCTATGTCGACGAGAAGATTATCCCCGCCGACCCGTTCAACAGTTTCGACCAGGAAGGCGTCGGCCAGTTGGTTAAGTTGGGTATCGAGCGTGGCCGCTCCACCCGCGCCAACCTCAAGTGCGGCGTCTGCGGTGAGCACGGTGGCGATCCCACTGCCGCCGAGTTCTTCTACAAGGCTGGCATGAACTACGTCAGCTGCTCGCCGTTCCGCGTTCCTGTGGCCCGCCTCGCCGCCGCCCAGGCTGCCATCAAAGAAGCTCGCGAGAAATAAAAAAAACATTAATCTGTGAGCTTTAAGTCGCAAGTGGTTTTACTCACTTAACACTTAAAGCTCACAGCTTAAAACTACCTGAAACTAAAGTAACTAATACATTATTAATATGACTATAAAAGTGTGTGTCGGCAGTTCCTGCCACCTGAAAGGTTCATACGAGGTTATCGAGGCTTTCAAGGAAGTGCTGAAAAAATACGATGTGGAAGATCTCATCGACTTGCAAGCCAGTTTCTGCCTCGGCCACTGTGCATTGGGCGTAACCGTCGGATGCGAAGGTATGGAGCCGGCGGAACGTGGCCCGCAGGTGGAGGAAACCTCAGAAGGGTTCATCTTGCACAGCGTCAATGCCGGCAATGTGGAAGAACTGTTTGCCAAAGAAATCTACCCCAAACTATTTCTTAACTAAAACAACTGGAGAATCATGTCCGAGTATTTGGAATTCAAGACTGTACAATGTAAAGACTGCTACCGTTGCCTACGTGAATGCCCGGTGAAGGCAATCAACATCAAGGATCATCACGCGCAGATCATCGAGGAGCATTGCATCCTTTGTGGCCATTGCACCAAGGTGTGTCCGCAACATGCCAAGATCGAGCATAGCGAACTGCCCGTGGTGCGCGACCTGTTGAAGAGCAATGTCCGTGTGGCTGCTACTGTGGCACCGTCGTTTATCAGCAGTCTGGGTCAGGACGATTTCTCGATCCTGCGCATTGCATTAGCCAAGCTCGGTTTTGCTGTTGCCGAAGAGACCGCCGTGGGAGCTCAGGCCGTCACAGAAGAATACAAACGTTTGTTGGCAGCAGGCGAGATGCGCAACTTTATAACATCGGCATGCCCGGCAGCCTGTCGCTTGATACAGATGTACTATCCCAAGGCTTTGCCTTATCTGGCTCCCGTCGACTCACCGATGGTGGCCCATGCCAAAATATTGCGTCGCAACGACCCAAACCTAAAGATTGTCTTCATCGGTCCCTGCATTGCTAAAAAACGCGAGGCTGACGAACACGCAATAGATGCCGTGATAACATTTGAGGAGCTCCTGCAGCTCTTTGAGGAGAACGGCATCGACATCAATACCATAAACAAATTGACGGTGGGTGACGAAAATACTGTTGCCAACCGTGCCAAAGCCTATCCGGCCACTCAAGGCATCATCCGTTCGTTCGATGAATTGCCGAAAGGTTACCGTTATATGACGGTGGACGGAGTGGACCGCATAGCCGATGTCTTGGAAAACATCGAGTCGATGAATCATGTTTTCATCGAGATGAACGTGTGTCCCGGTGGCTGTATCAATGGTCCCTGCTCAATAGCTCACGAAGGTGGCATTATAAAAGCCGAGGCTGATATTGACCGTTATGTGGAACATGAGTTGGCAACACGAAAGCACCAGCCCGCTCCCGATGCAGGTGTAGAACTTGCATACGCACATCCTCGACTGCGCGCCAAGAGTCGTCCCGCTACGGAGAAAGAAATTGAAGACGTACTGCGTCGCACGGGTAAGATGACTAAGGCCGATGAGTTGGACTGCGGTGCCTGCGGATACCGCACCTGCCGTGAGAAAGCTTGGGCTGTGGTTAATGGCTACGCAGATATAGACATCTGTCTGCCATATATGCGCAAGCGTGCAGAAAGCCTCGCTGTCGACATTGTCCGCAACTCGCCCGAAGGTGTGATGATTGTGGACCCTGATATGAATATTGTGGACATAAATGCATCGGCCATGAAAATGCTCGGCCTTACAGGCACACCAGAGAGTGTGGTAGGCCGCCCCGTGTCCGAAAGCTTCCAACCGATAGACTTCTACAACGCCTACTCCAAGAAACAGCGTGTCGAGAATCCACGACTGCACATCAATGCCAGCGACCGCTACCTCAGCCTCACCGTAAGCCTGCTGAGCGAGCAGAACCTGCTCTTCGGATTGATGAAGGATATCTCTGAAAAGGTGAACTACGATAAGAAGTTGGAGAAAGTGCGTATGGACACGGTATCCACCACCGATGATCTTATTATGAAGCAGATGCGTGTGGCCCAAGAAATCGCCTCGCTCTTGGGCGAGACGACCGCCGAGACCAAAGTGGCACTGCTAAAATTAAAGAAAACACTCACCGACGGCCAAGGAGACCTAGGAGTAGACGGCCGTCCAACTGACTGGAAAACTGCTAAACTATGAATCAACTCTGTGTAGACTACGGCTACACCTCGCTAAATCACTATGGTGAGGAACTCTGCGGCGACAACGTCGAGATGTGCGTGTGCGACGGCTGGACCACGCTTGTGTTGGCCGACGGACTGGGCAGCGGCGTGAAAGCCAATATACTCTCCACCCTGACTAGCAAGATTCTCTGTACAATGACTGCCGGCGGTGCCGATATGCAGGACTGTGTAGAGACAATCATCCAAACACTGCCTGTGTGTAAAGAAAGACAGGTGGCCTACAGCACCTTCTCTGTGATACATGTGAACGATTCGGGCGAAGGCCATCTCTTTGAGTTCGACAACCCAGAAGCCATATGGTACCACAACGGACATACAACCGACTTCCCCAGAACAGAATTGGATATTTGTGGCAAGAAAGTCTATCATACCGATTTGCTTCTTGACTCGGGCGATTTGATATTCGTGATGAGCGACGGAACCATACATGCCGGCATCGGACAGATGTTGAACTTCGGATGGCAACGTAAGGAGATCATGGAACACCTCGATCATTATGTAGATGCCCACATGTCGGCTCGTGCAGCTGCTTGTCTGCTGGCATCGGCTTGCAACGACCTGTACCTTGACCGTCCAGGCGACGACACAACTGTTGCCGCAGTCCGCTTACGTCCACGGTGCGAGACCCATATTATGGTCGGCCCTCCTGTTGACAAAGAGAAAGATGCCGAATATGTGCAACGCTTCATGACTGGCGCCGACAAACGCATTGTCTGTGGCGGTACCACTTCCCAGGTGGTTGCTCGCTGTTTGGGACGGCAACTCAAGACTAGTTTTGACTTTCCTGATAAAGACGTGCCACCTATTGGCTTTATCGATGGAATTGACTTGACAACGGAAGGGGTGATTACCCTCCGCCGTCTGTTGGCTTTGTCAGAGAAATATGTTTCGGCCAAGGACCTTACCCCCAAGACCTACTCCAAGAAAGATGGCGGCTCGTTGCTGGCTAATATAATTTTTGAAGAAGCCACGCACATCGTTTTCTTCGTAGGACAGAATGTCAATGCAGCCCATGCAGGATTGGAGATAGATATCACTATGAAACTAAAACTTGTTGAACGTCTTGCAGGTAATCTTCGCAAGATGGGGAAGCATGTAACTGTAAATTACGATTAATTATGGAGCAGAAACTATTTGATACTAACGTACAATGGATTAAATATAAGGTCCTCAAAGAGGTCATCCGCCGTGCTTACGAAGGTGGTCTCGACGAGGCATACCTAGAGATACCTAAACTTATAAGCCCGGGTCCCAAATCGGAGCTCAACTGCTGCATTTACAAAGAACGTGCCATTGTCCAGGAGCGTATCCACATGGCTATGGGCGGTGACAAGGAAAACACCAACCCTGTGCAGGTGATGGAGATTGCTTGCGACGAGTGCCCGGCAGCCGGAATGCTTGTCACCGAAGCATGCCGAGGCTGTATGATGCACTCCTGCAAGGAGGTGTGTCCCAAGGGTGCCATCACCATCGTCAACCACCGTTGTCATATAGATAAAGAGAAATGCATAGAATGCGGCAAATGCGCCGCTGCTTGTCCGTACAGCGCCATCATCGCCCAGAAACGTCCCTGCATCAAGAGTTGCAAACCCAAAGCGCTTTCCATACGTAAAGAGGACGACAAGGCTGTTATCGACAACGATAAATGCATTTCCTGTGGTGCTTGTGTTGTCAGCTGCCCCTTTGGCGCCATCACTGACCGTTCGCTTGTGCTCGATATAATCAACATGTTGAAACAGTCGGAGAACAACTCCAAATACCGCGTCTATGCTGTCATTGCCCCGGCCATTGTCGGTCAATGCCGTTTCGGTCGCATCGAGCAGGTGGTCACAGCCATTAAACGTCTCGGATTCCATCAGGTTGTGGAAGCTGCCCTCGGTGCCGATATAACCCTGTATACCGAAGCCCGCGAGTTCCAACATAAGGCTTCGGAAAGCGAAAACCCAGTGATGACCACCAGTTGCTGTCCTGCCTTTGTGCGCTTCATTGAGACTAATTTCCCAGAGTTTAAGGACGCCATTTCTACCTCACCGTCGCCGATGATAACCACCGCGCGCCTCATAAAACGTAGCGACCCTACCGCAAAGGTTGTCTTCATCGGCCCATGTGCCGCCAAGAAGTTCGAATACACCCTTGAGAAGACCAACGGGATGATTGACAGTGTGATGAGTTTTGAAGAACTGCAGGCATTCCTCGATGCCAGAGGTATAGACACCACACAATGTGAAGACACACATCTCGACAATGCATCATTCTATGGCCGAATTTTCGCCAAGAGCGGTGGTATTGCACAGGGAGTTGCACATGTGGCCGAAAAGCTTGGCCTGGAAGGAGTGAATCCTGTTGTTATGAACGGTATCGACCAATGTCGTCAGCACCTAACCCTGCTGCGTGCCAAGAAAGAGACAGCCAATTTCTTCGAAGGCATGGCATGCGACGGAGGGTGTGTTGGAGGTCCTTTGAGCATCACCCGTTCGCCGAAGAACGTCTTTGACGTGGACAAGTATGGCAACTCTGCGGCAGAAAAAGATATTGATGGATCGGTCAATTTGTACAAGATGACGATGAAAGATGAATAGATAATAATCAGTGAAATTAACATTAAAAATATATACCATGAACGAAAAAATCAGAAAAGACCTCGAAGCGCTGGGTATCACCGGCGTTAAGGATATCCACTACAACCCCTCGTATGAGGAGCTGTTCAAGATGGAGATGGACCCCAGTCTGACGGGTTACGACAAGGGCCAGCTCACCGAGCTCGACGCCATCAACGTGATGACCGGCATCTACACCGGCCGCTCGCCCAAGGACAAATATATCGTCATGGACGAGAACTCGAAGGACACCGTGTGGTGGACCACCCCCGAGTACAAGAACGACAACCACCCCATGAGCGAAGAGGTGTGGGGTCAGATGCGTGACCTCGCCAAAAAGCAGCTCTGCGGCAAGGAACTCTTTGTGGTCGACGCTTTCTGCGGCGCCAACAAGGACACCCGCATGAATGTGCGCTTCATCATGGAGGTGGCCTGGCAGGCCCACTTCGTGCGCAATATGTTCATCAAGCCCACCGACGAAGAGTTGAAGGACTTCAAGCCCAACTTCACCGTCTACGCCGCCTCGAAGGCCAAGGTGGACAACTACAAGGAGCTGGGACTGAACAGCGACACCTGTGTGGCGTTCAACGTCAGCAGTCGCGAGCAGGTCATCCTCAACACCTGGTACGGCGGCGAGATGAAGAAAGGTATGTTCAGCATGATGAACTACTACTTGCCCCTGAAGGGTATCGCTGCCATGCATTGCTCTGCTAACACGGATATGAAGGGCGAGCACACCGCCATCTTCTTCGGTCTGAGCGGCACCGGCAAGACCACCCTCAGTACCGACCCCAAGCGTCTGCTTATCGGCGACGACGAGCATGGCTGGGACGACGAGGGCGTCTTTAACTTCGAGGGTGGATGCTATGCCAAGGTTATCAACCTTGACAAGGAGAGCGAGCCCGACATCTACAATGCCATTCGCCGCAACGCACTCCTCGAGAATGTGACCGTTGCTGCCGACGGCAAGATCGACTTCAAAGATAAGAGCGTCACTGAGAACACACGTGTGAGCTATCCCATCGACCATATCGAGAAGATTGTTGAGCCTGTTCACGGCAAGAGCGCTGGCCCGGCTGCCGAGAATGTCATCTTCCTTTCGGCCGATGCCTTCGGTGTGCTGCCTCCTGTCAGTGTCCTCACCCCAGAACAGTGCAAGTACTACTTTCTGAGTGGCTTCACCGCCAAGTTGGCCGGCACTGAGCGCGGCATTACTGAGCCGACGCCCACCTTCAGCGCCTGTTTCGGTCAGGCCTTCCTTGAGCTTCACCCCACCAAGTACGCTGAGGAATTGGTGAAGCGCATGGAGAAGAGCGGTGCTAAAGCATATCTTGTCAACACCGGCTGGAATGGCACTGGCAAGCGCATCAGCATCAAGGATACCCGTGGCATCATAGACGCTATTCTTGACGGCAGCATCCTCAAGGCCGAGACCAAGAAGATACCGTATTTCGACTTCGAGGTTCCCACATCGTTGCCCGGCGTCGACCCGAAGATTCTCGACCCGCGCGACACCTATGCCGACGCAAAGGTGTGGGACGAGAAGGCCCGCGACCTGGCCGACCGTTTTGTGAAGAACTTCGTCAAGTTCACTTATAACGAGGCTGGCAAGGCCCTCGTGGCAGCTGGCCCCCAACTGTAAAATTCAAACAAAATGAAACGCCTATTCATACTCCTCCTCGCTATTGGACTTTGTGGCAGCACTCTGGCATACGACTTCAAAGTGCCGGTGAAAGGCTACACTTTGTATTTCAATATTATCGACGAAGATGACAACGCCGTTGAAATAACGGCACCAATGTCTGACGGTAACTACAGATGGATGGGATATATTGTGCCTGGTGGGGTGCTTGATATCCCTGCCGAGGTGGAGTATGAGGGGGTTCGCTACACCGTTGTGTCGGTAGGCGAGAGGGCATTCTCTGGCATCGCTGAAATAACGGGCCTGATTATACCCAAAACCGTTACCGAAATTGGACCATATGCCTTCAGCTACTGTACCGCTCTCAATGGTACTGTGACTATTGGCGAGGAGGTGGTGTCTGTCGGACGCTCTGCTTTCTACGGCTGTGGCAGTGTCAATACCGTGAATTTCAATGCTGTTAACTGCGAATCCATGGGTGGCACTCGTAGCGGTACCGTCTTCGGCAACTGCCGCGCTCTTACCAAGGTTGTCTTCGGCCCACATGTGAAACGCATTCCAGACTATGCCTTCGCCGGAATGGACGGCCTTCGCTGCGAATGGAACATGCCGCGTGACCTCGAGTATGTGGGCGAGTACGCTTTCGCTTATTGCAACTCCATCTATGGCACCTTGCGGCTTCCCGAAGGAGTGAAGAGGGTAGGGGCCTACGCCTTTGCTCAGTGCCACTCGATGAGACAACTGGAGATACCTGCACGAATACAGAAAATAGACCAGCGTGCCTTCTACCAGTGTGTCAATATCTCGCAGATTAAAGTTTTCGCAATGATGCCGCCAGATATCGGAGCCGACGCCTTTGTGGGTATCGGTGGCGCCGTGATGTATGTGCCTTGCATCAGCGTTGACCGCTATCGTCAGGCAGCCGAGTGGAACCGCATTTACAACATCAAGGCCATGGAGCCTTGCACTCTCGACGTTTATGCCACCATCAGCAATCCTGCTGCAGGCTCTATTATCGGAGCTGGTAATTATCGTGTTGGCGACACCGCCACGTTGGTGGCTGTCTGCCATGCCGGCTATGGCTTCAAGGGCTGGAGCGACGGCAACACCGACAACCCCCGCCGTGTGCGGGTGACCGACACCACAAGCTATGTGGCCGTAATGCAGGAGGCCGAGGTCATCCATGAAGTGGAATATGTACACGACACCACTTACATGGATGGCATCGAAGTGGTCTATGAATACTACGAAATCAACGATGTTGCCGAACCGATCACTTCGCAAGATGAGATTGTCTACAACGGCTCTAAGCGCCGTGTCGAGATTCCAATTGAAAAGCCTGACATCTTGAATGTGGCTTTGTACAACGATGCTGGCGTCTGCGTCTATACCGGCAAACCACGTCGCAGCCATATCAATATGCGCCGCTTCCCCACGGGCTTCTATGTGATTCGCGTATCTACTGTCGACGACGAGTTGATATACCGTTTCTTCCATAAGAAAAACAAGTAAAAATATTATAACAATGACAAAGAACAATTTTGCATCGCGTCACAACGGCGTCTCTTCCGATGCCGACACGCAGAAAATGCTCCAGACCATCGGTGTAAGCTCGATGGATGAGCTCATTGAGAAGACGGTCCCCGCCGCCATCCGCACCGGCAAGCCGCTGCCCCTCGAAGATGGCATTTCTGAGCAGGCTTTCCTCAACCAGTGCCGCACCTTGGCCAAGAAGAACAAACTCTTCCGCAGCTATATCGGCATGGGCTACTATGGTACGGTGACTCCTGCCGTCATCATGCGCAATGTCTTTGAGAACCCCGGCTGGTACACCAGTTACACTCCCTATCAGACCGAGATTTCGCAGGGCCGTCTCGAAGCTCTGATGAACTATCAGACCATGATTGCCTCCATGACAGGCATGCCGCTCAGCAACGCTTGCTTGCTCGACGAGGGCACCGCCGCTGGCGAGGCTATGATCATGTTCTTCAACAGTCGTTCGCGTCAGGCCGTCAAGGACGGTGTCTGCAAGGTCTTCGTCGACGAAGGCATCCTGCCGCAGACCCTCGCCGTGATGCAGACCAATGCCGCTCCCCGTGGCATCGAGATAGTCACTGGCAAAGCCGCCCAGACCGAACTCGACGGCAGTTTCTTCGCCGCCTTTGTGCAGTATCCCAATCAGTTTGGCGAGGCTCAGGATTGGACCTCTTTCATCGCCAAGTGCCACGAGAAGGGCATCTTCGTCTGCATGGCCACCGACCTCATGGCTCTGGCACTGATGAAGACTCCTGGCGAGATGGGTGCCGACTGCGCCGTGGGTAGCGCCCAGCGCTTTGGTCTGCCCATGGGCTTCGGCGGTCCCCACGCCGGCTTCTTCGCCTTCACCGATGCCTTCAAGCGTCTCTTCCCCGGCCGTATAATCGGTTGGAGCGTCGACGCAAAGGGCAACCCCGCCCTCCGTATGGCCCTCGGCATGCGCGAACAGCACATCAAACGCGACAAGGCAACCTCTAATATCTGCACCTCTGCAGCCCTCGTGGCCAACATGAGTGGCTTCTACGCCATCTGGCACGGTCCCGAAGGCATCCGCGAGATAGCCGTCCGCATCTGCGCCCGCGCCCACCGTCTGGCCATGGAACTCGAGCAGTACGGCTACAAGCAGTGGAACAAGGTCTACTTCGACACCCTCGCCCTCCAGTGCCCCGTGCCCACCGCCAAGGTGCGCGAAGTGGCCCTGAAGCACGAGATTAACTTCCGCTACATCTGCGAAGAGTGCATCGGCATCAGCATCGACGAGACCACCGAGAAGGCCGACCTCGACGCCATCGTGGCCTGCCTGGCCGAGGCTGCCGGCAAGAGCGCCAAGCCCATCGAGTGCAAGGGCTGCTGCTGCCAGTTCGCCGACGAGGCTATCCCCGCCGAGTTGAAACGCAACGGTGCCTTCCTCACCCAGAAGATCTTCAACGCCTTCCACGACGAGACCTCAATGATGCGCTACATCAAGCGTCTCGAAGAGAAAGACCTCTCGCTCAACCGCGCCATGATTCCGCTGGGCTCCTGCACCATGAAGCTCAACGCCGCTGCCGAGATGATGCCCCTCAGCTGGAGCAAGTTCGGCGGCATGCACCCCTTTGTCCCTGCCGACCAGGCCGAGGGCTACCTCGAGATGATCCACGACATCGAGCGCCGTCTCGCCGTCGTCACCGGCTTCGCTGGCTGCTCCCTGCAGCCTTGCTCGGGTGCCTATGGCGAATACAGCGGCCTCACCGTCATCCGCAACTATCATATCGCCAACGGTCAGGGCCAGCGCAATGTCTGTCTCATCCCCGCCAGTGCCCACGGCACCAACCCCGCTTCCGCCGCCAAGGCCGGCATGGTGGTTGTCGTCGTCAAATGCAACGAGCGTGGCGATGTCGACATCGACGACCTGCGTGCCAAAGCCGAACAGTACAAAGACACCCTCAGCTGCTTGATGATTACCTATCCCTCGACGCACGGTGCTTTCGAAGAAGGCATCCTCGACATCATCAACATCATCCACAGCGTTGGTGCCCTCGTCTATATGGACGGTGCCAACATGAACGCCCAGGTTGGTCTCACCAGTCCTGGCTTCATGGGTGCCGATGTGTGCCACCTCAACCTCCACAAGACCTTCGCCATGCCTCACGGCGGTGGCGGTCCCGGCGTCGGCCCCATCTGCGTCAGCCAGAAACTCGTCGACTTCCTGCCTTCGCACCCCGTCATCGAGGTCGGTGGCAAGAAGGGCAACACCATGGCTGCAGCCCCCTACGGCAGCGCCATGCTCCTGCCCATCACCTACGGCTACCTGCTGATGCTTGGCGGCGACGGCCTCACCGAAGCCACCACCCACGCCATCCTCAACGCCAACTACCTACGCGCCCGCCTGCAGAAATATTATAAGATACTCTACACCGGCAAGAACGGCATGTGTGGCCACGAGATGATTGTCGACTTCAGCGAGTTCAGCCTCAAGGTCAGCGTCGGCGATGTCGCCAAGCGCCTCATGGACTATGGCTTCCACGCTCCCACCGTCGCCTTCCCGGTGCACAACACCCTCATGGTTGAGCCCACCGAGAGCGAACCGCTCAGCGAACTTGACCGCTTCTGCGACGCCATGATCGCCATCCGTCATGAAATCGACGACATCATGACCGGCAAGTCGGACGAGCACAACAACCCCATCTGCAACGCTCCTCACACCATGCAGGTGGTCTGCGCCGACGAGTGGAACCTGCCGTACAGCCGCCAGAAAGCTGCCTTCCCGCAGCCTCACACCGAGAAGTACTGGCCCACTATCAGCAAGATCGACGATGCCTATGGCGACCGCAACCTGCAGGCCGTCTGGGCTGAATAAACAACAATCGATTCAAACGAGAAGCCCCCGCATCTGCGAGGGCTTCTTCTTTTTTTTTATTTTACTACACCGTTGTCGGCTCTGCCGCGAAGGCTTCTTCCAACTCTTTCGATGTAGCACCTTTCTCTATGTCGAAGGTTATCTTCTCGTCGTTGGCCGTCACCCGTATGGTGTCGCCCGGCAGTATGTCGGCCCTGATTATCTCGTCGGCCAGGTCGTCTTCCACATAGCGTTGTATGGCGCGGCGCAGCGGACGGGCGCCGTACTGCTCGTCCCAGCCCTTGGCCACCAGGAAGTCCTTGGCCTTCTCGTCCATATCCACTTCGAAACCCATCTTGCGTATGCGGCCGAAGAGTCCGCGCAGCTCGATGTCGATAATCTTGTGTATCTCTTCGCGGCCAAGCGAGTTGAAATAGATGATGTCGTCTATGCGGTTCAGGAACTCGGGAGCGAAGGCCTTCTTCAGGCTTTTCTCAATCACGTCGCGTCGCATGGCACCTTTCTCGGCCTCGCGGGCACTGGTGTTGAATCCCACGCCCACACCGAAGTCCTTTAGCTGGCGGCTGCCGATGTTCGAGGTCATTATTATAATGGTGTTCTTGAAGTCCACCTTGCGGCCTATGCCGTCGGTCAGCACGCCGTCGTCCAGCACCTGCAGCAGCACGTTGAACACGTCGGGGTGGGCTTTCTCCACCTCGTCGAGCAGCACTATGCTGTAAGGCTTGCGGCGCACACGCTCCGTCAGCTGTCCGCCTTCCTCATAGCCCACATATCCCGGAGGCGCTCCTATCAGGCGGCTCACGGCGAACTTCTCCATGTACTCGCTCATGTCGATGCGTATCATCGAAGCCTCGCTGTCGAACAGGTATTTCGCCAGCACCTTGGTCAGGTAGGTCTTGCCCACACCAGTAGGTCCCAGGAACAGGAACGAGCCGATGGGGCGGTTGGGGTCTTTCAGTCCTGCACGGTTGCGACGTATGGCACGCGCTATCTGGCCTATGGCCTCGTCCTGGCCCACTACGCTTCCCTTCAACTCATTCTCCATGCTCAGCAGGCGGCCTTGCTCGCTCTCGGCTATGCGCTCCGTAGGCACGCCGGTCATCATGGCCACCACGGCGGCGACATCCTCTTCCGTCACTTCCGGACGGCTCTCGCGCTCTTCCACCTCCCAGCGTTTGCGCACCTCTGCCAGCTTGGCGTTGAGGTCGCGCTCCTGGTCGCGGTACTGTGCCGCCTCGCTGTATCGCTTGTCGGCCAGCACCTCTTTCTTCATTGCTGCCACCTTGGCAACCTCGGCCTCCAGGGTGTTAATCTCCTCCGGCACCTGTACGTTGGCTATCCTCACTCTTGCGCCTGCCTCGTCCATGGCGTCGATGGCCTTGTCGGGCTGCAGGCGGTCGCTCACATAGCGCTCCGTCAGGTCCACGCAGGCCCTCAGCGCTTCGTCGGTGTAGCGCACCACATGGTGCTCCTCGTAGGTGTCGCGTATGTTCTCCAGTATCTCCATCGTCTCTTCCGGCGTGGCGGCTTCCACAAGCACCTTCTGGAACCTGCGCGCCAGCGCCGTGTCTTTCTCTATATACTGGCGATACTCGTCCAGTGTCGTCGTGCCTATGCATTGTATGGCGCCGCGGCTCAGGGCGGGTTTGAACATATTGCTAGCATCGAGGCTGCCGGCAGCGCTGCCGGCACCCACGATGGTGTGTATCTCGTCGATGAAGATGATTATCTCGGGATGTTGCTCCAACTCGTTGATGATGGCTTTCATCCTCTCCTCAAACTGACCGCGGTACTTGGTGCCGGCCACCATGCCTGCCAGGTCGAGGCTCAGCAGGCGTTTGCCGTGCAGCGTGCGCGGCACATTGCCCTCGGCAATCCTCAAAGCCAGTCCTTCGGCTATGGCGCTCTTGCCTACGCCGCTCTCTCCGATGAGTATCGGGTTGTTTTTCTTGCGGCGCGACAGGATTTGTGCTATGCGGTCCATCTCCTTGGTGCGGCCCACTATGGGGTCCAGTTTGCCTTCGGCGGCAAGCTTCGTCAGGTCGCGACCGAAGTTCTCCAGGGCGGGTGTGCCGCTCTTGCCTTTCGGCGCGGCGGATGCTGTCGTCTTGCCGGTCTCTCTGGTGGGGTCGTCGAAGGGGTCGTCGTTGTCGTCTTCGCTGCTCTGCATGCTGAAGTCGGGCAGCTCCGTGGGCTCCGTGGCCGGCCCGTTGGCACGCACCACTTTGGCAAAGCGGTCGTACCCCACGCCGGCTTTCTGCAGCAGGTTGGCCACCATGCTGTCGCCTTCCTGCAGTATTGCCAGTATCAGGTGTTCGGTCTTGATCTCTTTGGCCTTCATCTTGATGCTCTCAAGGTATGAGAGGCGCAGCACTTTCTCGGTCTGCCGCAGCATTGGTATCTCGCTGTCGTCGGCATAGCGTACATCGGCTTCGGCCTGTCCCACATGTTTCTCAATGGTCTCTTTCATGCTCATGACGTCCACCCCCAGGGCGGCAAGCATGCTGAATGCCGAGCATTCGGGCAGGCGGGTCAAGCCCAGGAACAGGTGTTCGACGCCTATGCTGCCATTCTTCAGGCGTATAGCTTCGTCGCGGCTGAAAGCCACGGCTTTCTTGGTGTTTTCGCTCAGGTTAGCTTCCATTTTCCTCTGTTATTTCAAGTTGCAAAAGTACTACTTTAATTCCACCTGCAACTTCCATGCCACAACATCTTTTCAACATGCAGCTGTTAAGTGAGGCTGCGAGACAGCAAGCCGACGAGTCGACAGGTACAAAAGTATCGAAATAAGGCCGGCGCGACCTCTGTCGCGCCGGCCTCCTGCCGTCAGGCAATGTTGCCGTGGCCAATGTATGTCGAGTCCGAGGGCATGCCCTTGTTCTCGGCGGCACCGCCGATGACGAAGCCGTAGACGTGCACCTCCATGCCGCTCCAGCGTGCCGGCACCACGACGCTGACGCTCCCGGCATTGCGGCTCGTGGCCTTCGACAGTATGCCGCGGTTGCTGTCGGGCTGGTACACGAAGATGTACACCTGGTCCTCTTCCTTGGCCTTGTCGGCATCGATGTTGCCGTCGAAAGCCACGCTCACCTCGGCCTCTTCAGCAAACGAGGGCGCCTCGAAATAGACCTCCGGCAGACGTCCTTCGCTGATGGTCAGCGCACCGAAGTCCACCTCGACCTCACCAGGCTCGGTGGCGGTGACGGCGTCCCAGTTGCGCTTCACGAAGTGGTCGCTCTCCGTGTAGTCGTAGCGGTCGGCACTGGCCGCCATACCCTTCTTCGTGGCATCGAGGAACGACGCTGCCATTCTGCCCAGCAGCGCAAAGCGTGCACGCACCGTCTGCTGTCCCTCGGTGTTGGGGTTCTTCACCTTGCCCTGATAGGCGCTGTAGACCATCTTGCGTTTCCACTTGCGTCCGACGGCAGTTCCCAGTTTTCCGATTTGGTCACCTAAGTAACCCTTGAAATTTTTACTCATAATTAATTAGATTTTTTTGGTTTGTGATTTTTTTTCTTGTCCCTTTGTCGCGACTGGACACCCTCCAATATAAGGCCATTTCCGCCAAAAGGCCAAAATCTTTCCCCAAAACCATCTTTTTCTATCTATAAAGTATCTATTCATACATATCAGTGTAGCACACAACAACCCCCGAAAAGCCCCCCTTTTCCATCCTTTCGGTCTCCCGTTTCCGGAATTTTATGTATTTTTGCACCTCGATTATGACAACGCCCGACGCCACATACATGGTCTTGTTCGCTGCCAATCTGGCATTTATCGTCACCCACCTCTACAGCTGGCTGCTCAAGTGGTTCTATAAACCACAGGCCTATCGCGAACACTTCCACGAGTTTTTCCCCGCACAGCGCTCCGTGGGCGTCATCTACCTGCTCCAAATCTTCGAGCTGCCTTACCTCCTCCAGATCGGCGACCGCGACGCACTGCTCTACGTCAACGCCTTCTCGCTCCTCTTCTTCTCCATCCAGATGCTCATCATGTGCGAGGGCTACTTCTTCCCTCCTGAGTTAAAGAGTCAAAGAGTCAAAGAGTTGAAGAGTCCTCGGCACTTTTCAACCTTTCGACTTTTCTACCTTTTGACTTATCTCCCAGCAGTGGTTGTACTGGCGCCGCTCTTCCTACAGGCTGTCAACATTATATCCATGCCACAGGGGTGGCGCGTATGGATGGTGGGGGCCGTGAGCATCCTCTTCCTGCTCTATTTCCTCCAGTCCGTCCACATGGCCCTGCGCATCCGCCGCGCCGTGCAGCAGGCCAACGAAGAGCGCTACGCCGATAGCGACGACTTCCCCGTAGCCTTCGCCAACATCATCCGCTGGGTGCCTACGCTGATACTTATCCTCTTGGCAATCAACTTCTACGCCGACGACCCGTGGGTCAAGTTCGGCCGCGACATCCTCTTCATCTTTGCCAGCGTCTGGTTCTGCGTTCTCACCCTCAACCCCTGGCGCAAAGTGTCCTCGCAGGATTCTTCCGAAATCCCTGATGCTGCTGAAAGCCCTGAAAAAGAGGCCCGCTTCGACGACCTCGTCCGTCGGCTCGATGCACTCCTCACCGACGAGCACATCTTCACCGAGCCGCACATCACCAGCGACTTGCTTGTCTCGCGGCTGGGCACCAACAGCAAATACCTCGCCGAGGCCATCCGCCGCAGCGGCTACCAGTCGTTCTACGACATGATCTCCCAGCACCGTGTGCGCCACGCCATCAGCCTCATCCACAAGCACCCCGACAGCCTCCTGGCCGACATCTCCGACCAGTGCGGCTTCTCCTCCCAGGCCTCCATGGCCAAAGCCTTCAAGTCCCAGGGCAAAGGCACCCCCAGCAGCTACCGATAGACCTCACGAGTGCCCTGCGGGCATGTGATGCCGATAGGCATCGGACAATGGTAGCCAGCCAATTCATTGGCTGGATTATGGCGGTATAATATAATGGTTTGCACCCCGTTGGGGGTGCGATATTTTATATATATGTCGCGGACCTATTGCACGCGGGGTGGGGTGGGGCGTTCGGGTTCCAGCCGTTGAAACGGCTGGCTACCGTTGTCGGGCACCTAGCGGCGCCCCCTTTCCCCTTTTCCTGTTGCCGAATTTCTTTTTCCTCTGGCGGAATTTTCCGTTAGAGGAAAAACTGTTTTATAATTATTTACTACTTTTGCAGCCGTTTTCACGCGAAAAATAAAAAACAAAAAAAACAATAAATCAATGACAACAAAACTTATCATCCTGACAGTCCTTGGCGCTGTGGTCCTGGCGGCCCTCGCCTATATGATTGTCCGCGCCTGGCGCTACCGGCGCAACCATCCGGACGAGGACCCCGGGACCTCCCGTCATCCACTCCTGCTCCTCCTGATGCTCCTTCTGGCACCCTCCGGCGCCTGGGCACAGAGCACCTGGACGGTGACCTCACGCATCGGCGTGAAAGACACCTTTATCGTCACTCGCAGCAGCACCACCATCGCCGAGACGGTGCTCTACCGCACCGCGGGTCTCAGTGCCTATGCCGGGCAGCACTACACCGCCACCAACGGCACCCTCACCTTCGGCGTCGGCGAGAATGTCAAGAAAGTAGCCGTGACAAGGGCCAACCCCAACGACAACGCCTACCTGTACCAGAACGGCACCTCGCGTTCCTACCGCTTCGAGGTCACCGACCAGGGCGGCTTCTATCTGGCGCATTGCACCCGGAGCATCACCACCGGCTACAGCGTCACCTCGACCGCCTTCAACATCAACGATATCACCATCCAGAACGCCGAGTACACCGCCGATGACCGCGGCTACGACAACAACGGCTACAAGAGCGTCTCCCGCACCGCCTTCTGCAACGACAACACAAAGAGCTATCTGACTTTCCTTGCTGCCCAACTGCGTATGACCCTCAGCTTCGAGGCCAAGGAGAACGACGATGCATACGAATACCTGCAGCTGCTGGTCGATAACACCAGCACCTGCGACAACCGCTCCGGCTGCGGCAATGGCAACCCCGGCAATATCATCCTCTCACGCTATATGGCCGGCTTCGAGATGAATACCGGTTCCAAAGATGCCACCTATCGAAGCTACACCTTCCCAGTTACTTCCGTAGGCAACAACGCCAGCGCCACCAACCCCTGGGGCCACGGTACCTCTCACCCACTCACGATGCAGAAGTTCAACACCGACTGTCGTGCCACTGACGGACGCATCATCATCCCCACCAACTTCACCACCTTGGTGCTGCGCCTCAACGCTTCCGGCGGGTCGGGCAGCGACGAGTGGGCCGCCCGGTATGTCAAAGCCCATATCCAGGCCGTCGACGCCACCGCTCCCACCAAGCTGGATGTCAGCGTCGCTCCGGGCCGTCACAGCCTTGGCGACACGCTCTATGTCTCGGTGGCCTTCAGCGAGATTGTCGTCAAAACCGGCACGCCTACGCTGAGCACCAACTGGGGCAGCCTCAGCTACTTCAGCGGCTCGGGCTCCAACGTACTCACCTTCAGGGGTATTATCCCAGCCGGTGCCAGCGGCAGCCTCAACGTCACCGGCCTCATCGTCAACAGCACCAACACCGTCAAGGACCTCGCTGGCAACGACTTCACCTGGTCTGGAAGCCATACCCTCTGCTCCCTCGACGCCAACTTCGCCTTCCCCATCTCCTACGACCTTGCCGGCGGCAGCCTTGCCAGCCCCAACCCCGCCACCTACACCTGGGCGACGGGCTCCTTCACCCTCACCAACCCCACCCGCGAGGGCTACACCTTCGCCGGATGGACGGGCACCGGCCTCAACGGGCCCACTATGACCGTCACCGTCCTCCCCCATTCGCACGGCGACCGCTACTACACCGCCAACTGGACCCCCACCATCTATAACCTTAGCTACAACCTCGCCGGCGGCAGCCTTGCCACCCCCAACCCCGACACCTACACCATCGAGACCCCCGATTTCACCCTCACCACCCCCACCCGCGAGGGCTACACCTTCGCCGGCTGGACGGGCACCGGCCTCGCCGCCGCCACCACGACCGTCACCGTAGCACAGGGCTCCACCGGACACCGCTCCTACACCGCCACCTGGACCCCCATCGTATATAACATCACCTACGACTACGGCATCGATGGCGTCAGCGCCGACAACCCCGCCACCTATACCATCGAGACCCCCACCTTCACCATCACCAATCCTACCGCCCCCACGGGCTGCTTCTTCCTCGGCTGGACGGGCACCGACCTCGACGCCGCCACCCAGACCGTCACCATCGCCCAGGGCTCCACTGGCCACCGCTCCTACACCGCCACCTGGAATAACCTCTGGGGCGTCGACGCCGACCACGACGGCACCACCGCCGAGCGCGCCTACATCATCACCACCCCCGAGGGGCTCAACCATCTGGCCACCCTGGTGAACGGCAGCGACCAGTACAACGGCTTCAGCGGCAAGTTCTTCAAGCTCGGTGCCGATATCGCCTACAGCTATTCCTCCCAATGGAACGACTCCGAAAGCACAGAGAGCAGCAACTACACCCCCATTGGCAACAGCAGCAACCGCTTCCGCGGCACCTTCGACGGCTGCGGCCACACCGTCAGCGGCATCCGCATCCGTGCGAGCAACGACTACAATGGCCTCTTCGGCTACATCAGTGGCGGCACGGTGCGGAACGTCACCATCAGCGACAGCCGCATCACGGGTTGCCAATATGTGGGCGGCATCGTGGGCGAAAATTATCGCGGCACCGTCGAGAACTGCCACGCCACCGCCACCGTCGCCATCTATAGTCGCACTAGTGGACCAACCCCTTTTGAACACGGCGGCATCGTGGGCTATAACGATGGTACCAATGCCACCGCCACCGTCGTGGGCTGCACCTCCGCCGCCACCGTCAGCGGCACCGGCTACGACTATGGCGGCGTGGTGGGATGGAACTACAATGCCACCGTCAGCCGCTGCCTCGCCCTCGGCGCCACCGTCACCGCCGGCAGCCACTCAGGCCCTGTGGTCGGCTTCAACAACGGCACCGTCACCGACTGCCACTACCGCCACTGCACCGTTGGCGGCAACGCGCAGAACGACCTCTACGCAGTCGTTGCCGGCACCGGCGTCACCCTTGCCCCGAGCGGCGCCGCCACCGTGGCCTACCCCCACGGCGGCCTGCAGCTCTACGGCAGCGCCATCCTCTGCGGCGACACGCTCTATGCCCCTGACGGTGCCACCGTCAGCCTCGACCTCGGCACCTCCGGCGGGCAGCTGGGCTACACCTACGACGGCTTCGCGGCCTCGGCCGGCACCCTCGACGGCAGCGCCAACCCCTACACCCTCACCCTGCCCAGCCAGGATGTAACCATCAGCGCCGCCAACCTGGTCGACCACTGGGGCATCGCCGACGGCGCCGACGGCACCTACGAGCACCCCTACGTCATCACCACCCCCGAAGGGCTCCTTCTCCTCTCGGCCGAGACCAACGGCTTCAACGGCTTCGACTACGCATACTTCAAGCTCGGCGCCGACATCGATATGAGCGGCGTGGCCAACTTCAGGCCCATCGATAACTTCAGCGGCACCTTCGACGGCTGCCGCCACACCATCAGCCACCTCACCGTCAACTGGCCCGACGACTATGATATCGGCCTCTTCGGGGACCTCAATGGCACGGTGCAGAACGTCACCCTCAGTGACGCCTCCGTCACCGGCAGCTACAAAGTCGGCGCCATCGTAGGTGCTAATTACGGCACTATAAAAAACTGTGTGGTGCTCAACACCACCGTCACCGGCAGCACCTACGTCGGCGCCATCGTAGGTGATTATCACAGCACCATAGAAAACTGTGTGGTGCTCAACACCACCGTCACCAGCACTTCGGAAGACGCTTCCGTCGGCGCCATCGTAGGCGGCGATGTTAATCAACTTGACAACCTCACCCGGAACTACTACCACAACTGCACCGTCGTCCGCAACGGAGTGTCTTATACCTCCGATATCGGCACCGATGTTGGCGATATCAATGAATATAATATGCACCGCGCTGTGGAGGGCGACCTTCTCACCCTCGATGTCGCCGCCGGCCAGTGGCAGGCCATCGCCTCGCCACTCTCGAACGACGGAAGCTCCCAATACCTTGCGTTGACCGACCTCGCCACCGGCAGCTACGACCTCTTCGGCTACGACGAAAGCGACGCCACCTGGGAGAATATGAACGGCAACTTCCCGGACTATCTCGACCGGGGCGACGGCTATATCTACCGCTCCGCCACCGGCGGCACCCGCACCTTCGTCGGCCTCCCCAACAGCGGAAGCAGTTACGGCTTCAACCTCTACTACCGCTGCAGCAACGAGGCCCTCAAGGGCTTCAACCTCGTGGGCAACCCCTACAACCAGCCCATCGCCTTCAGCAACATCAGCGTCGCCTACGGCGCCATCGCCCCGGGCTACTACACCCTGAATGCCGACGGCACGTGGCAGGCCCACACCGCCGGCACCATCGCCCCCGGCCAGGGCTTCCTGCTCCAGGCCACCGAGCCCCGCAGCGGCCAGGACCATGCCCGTATCCAAATCGACAGGCCCGCAGGCAAATCTTCCAGCCCGTCTAGCCCAGCTAGTATTGCCTTCACCGTCAGCAACGGCAGCCACAGCGACATCGCCTACGCCCTCTTCGCCGAGGGCGAAGGGCTGCGCAAGATGGCCCACCTCGACGCCGAGGCCCCCAGCCTGAGCATCCCCCAGGGCGGCCAGCGCTACGCCATAGCCACCCTCGGCGACAGCACCCAGGCCTTCCCCCTGGCCCTGCAGGGCGCAGCGGGCGAATATACGATGGGTTTAATGGGCGATATGGGCAATGTGGGCTATTGCCACTTGATCGACCGCGAGACGGGCGCCGACATCGACCTGCTGCGCGACAGTACTTACACATTTTCGCATTCAAACAATAACGCATTCACAGCCCGCTTCCTGGTGAAACTCGCTCCTAATGCGGACGAGGACGTCCGCGCTCCCAGGTTCGCCCACCTCGACGGCGACCGCCTCGTCGTCGACGGCAGCGGCACCCTCGAAGCCTACGACATGATGGGCCGCCGCCTCTTCGCCCGCGAGATGAACACTGACGCCTTGACGCATTTACACATTAACGCATTCCCCGCCGCCGGCGTCTACATCCTCCGCCTCGCCGGCCAAAGCCAGAAGATAGTGATAACGAAATAACAGGATAACAATAAAATGGTAGTTAAAGAATTAAGAGAAGTTATCGCGCTTCGCGCTAGAAGTTAAAGACAAATGCACAAGACGATGCTATTGGCTCTAACTCCTTTAACTTCTTTAACTTCTTTAACTCCCCCAAAAATAAAGATATGAAGACAATCAAGATATTAGCATTAGCAGCGCTTGTGGCCGTGGCGGCCACGGCCTGCACCAAGGACACCCTGAGCATACGCCTGCTCAGCGAGCCCATGACCGGCGGCGCCAAGATCCTCGTCGACCCCACCGCCGTCAGCAATGCCCAGTGGGTCAGCGGCGAGCAGATAGACCTCAACGGCAGCGCCCGCACCATCACCCAGCACGGCAGCGCCTACTACCTCGACCTCGACGCCCCCGTCGACGGCGCCCTGCTGGCCGTCTACCCCGCCAGCATCGACGCCGACGGCAACAGCGTGACCTACAGCGCTAACACCGTGACCATCAACAACCTCAATGTCGACTTCGTCGCCGGAGGCCACCGCATCATCTTCCCGATGGCCGCCGAAGCCGCCGCCGGCAGCAAGTCGCTGAAGTTCGACCACCTGACCGGCGGCCTGCACCTGACCCTCAGCGACACCGCGACGAGCAGCAGCTACACGCTGGGCTCGCTGCGCATAGTGACCTACGGCGACGGCTCGATGGCTACACCCATAGCGCCGCGCCACGGCGTCACCGCCACCTGGGCCCTGCAAGGCCCCGCGGTGCCCGGCGGTATGGTGGGCGAGACCAATGGCGACGTAAGCGTAATCAACGCCAGCGAGATGCACTTCACCTTCAGCACCGGCGGCACCCCCGGCAAGGCCATCGCCGACGGCGGCAGCATAAGCTTCTGCGTGCCCATAACGGTAGGCTCGGTGAAGACCCTCGAGGTGACCGGCTACGGCACCGACGGCACACAGCTCTTCAGCCGCTCGAAGACCCTCGACGCCGCCCTCGCGGTGCAGGCCAACACGATGTACAACATTCCCGAAATAGAATTCTAGAAGCCATGAATACCAAGAAAGAATATATAGCACCGGAGCTGACAGTGGTCACCTTCAAGGCCGAGCAGGGCTATGCCTCGAGCGGTTTCCGTCTGTTCCAGGACTTCTCTCTCTTCGAGGACGACTACAACTCCAACTACAACTCGCAGGCCCAGGAGAACTGGAACGACGACGGCGGAGCCTTCGGCAGCGGCTGGTAGCACGCCACCCTCAATGGCGCCTCACAGCCCCCGGTCAGGGAGCTGTGAGGCCGCCGTAGCTCTCGGCGGCGCGGAGCAGTGCCTCGTCGGTCTGGTAGGCGCGGTAGGCGGTGCTGGCGGTGACCATGGTCTGCGTCGAGCATAGTGCGCCGCGCCGGCGCACCAGCGCCCAGCCGCAGTGGTCGTCGCCGAATGCGTCGCCCACCAGCGCCAGGCGGCCGTCGACCACCGTGAAGTCGGCAGCGGCGAGTTGCCGTTTCGTGACTTTGAGGCGTGGCACTGTGCCTTGCAGAATCTGGCGGAGGGTGACAAGCAGCAGACACTCGTCGCCGTGCATATCGTCGGGCATGAGGCTGGTGAGCAGGGCAGGGGAGGAGCCGACACTGCCGAGGCGGTAGACGATGTCCGTCAGCGTGCCGCAGCTCACCGGTATGCCGGGCATGAGCAACGCCATGCCGCAGGCGTTCTCGTGGCGCGTGAGGAAGACCGGCGGCAGCTTGGCGCCAAGCGACATGAAGCAGTCGTATGGGCGGCTGCGGGCCGTAAGCAGTGTGTCGCAGGTGCCCGACAAAGTGTTCCATAGCGATAGGTTGTGTGCAAAGCCCTCGCGTTTGATAAATTGTTTCTCGGTGCGGCGTTTAGGTTGACGGCTTGTTGCGCTGCGAACTATGGTTTTGCCGCCGCGTGTGAAAAAGGTCACTCCGGCAGACTTTATTCTGCCGTCGACCATTATCCCTTGTTTGTTTTTCTTGTTCATTGCTGTTGGTTTAATCAGTGCTTGCTCATTTCTTCAGTATTTCTTCAGTATTTCTTCAGTGTTTCTTCAGTCAACCACTGAAAAACCACTGAAGAAATACCGTTAAAATACTGGTCATCAGGTCTTGTTATACGCCTGTGCGGTCGAGGCGGCCGTTGTCCTGGATGATGTTGGAGCGCAGGAGCTTCTCGACTTCGGCGTCGTCGTAGTAGTTTTTTCTGCCCAGGCGCGAGGGGTGCAGCAGGCCTTTACGTCCCCAACTGTTGACGGTCTGGGGCGACACTTTCAGCCGTTTGGCCACCTCGGCGGTGTCGATCCAGTGGGTGAGGCTGTCGGGCCGCTCGACGGCCAGCAGGCGGCTGCCGCGGCTGTCGGGGTACTGCTGCTGCATGAGGTCGGCAAGCTGCTGTACGGTCATGGGCTTACGGTTGCGCTGGCGCGCATGGCGGATGTTGATGCTGAAGTTGTTCACCAGCCCGTCGGGAGTCTGATAGAAGACATAGATGAGCTGTGGCTCGCAGTCGAAGTCGAGCTTCAACTGGTGCATGATGTTTCTTAAATCTTCGATGGTCATTTTGTTGAAATTTAATTGGTTGATACGGCTGCAAAAGTAGAGACAAGCTTTTCGCCGTGCGCTGCTTTCTGAGGTGGGTGAATTGTGCGGACGTGAAGGGGACGGGGAGTGGACGAGGGGCGTAAAAGTGCCGCACGGTGGCGTTAGGATGTTGAACAATAAGCGCACGAAAAATGTTAAAAAAATTTTTAGGGATAGAAAATTATTCGTATCTTTGCATCATGGAATCCCCTTGGACATATGTAGGTACAATGTCCACAAGTGGCTTATTGTCAAGTGCAAAGCCAGCTACAGTGGAACTCTTCGGCCAGACCGTTCCGGCCGAGGTGGGAGCCATACGCCAGCTGTTTTGCGAGCGGCACACGCCACCCGAACAGCAGAAGGAGGTGTGGAAGAGGCTTTGGCAGCAGTGGCCGAGTCCGGAATGGGGCGATGTGTGTGTGTCCGAGATAGAGGTTTTGGAGTCGCTGTTGCGCCGTTTGGGGGCCGTCGACGGTACGGCAGTAGCCGCTGCCGTGGGCGGCGAGGCGCAGCACAAGGTGGTCAAGGCGCCCGACAGTCAGCTGGCGGAGCGCCATTTCGTGTGGCTCGGCGACAGGCATGGGGTCCGCACGGAGCATCTGCGCGACGGCATCGAGGGACTGGCGCGCATATGCATGATAGGCACCGACCGCTGCCAGCAGGAGGCCCTGCGGCGCGGCTTGGGGCTGACGGTGAACGAAGAGGAGCGCAGCAGCGATGCGCCATGGGTGCTGTGGCTGGGGCCTGCCGACATGCTGACGTGCCTGGTCGACAGCCTGTGGGACATGAACCTGATAACCTGTGCCGGCGGACTGCAGCAGAAATGGCGCACCGCCACGGGGATGTTCCTGCGTGCCGACGGCACACGCTACAAACTGACTGTCAAGAACTCGCGCTGCACAAATCCCGACAAGCTCGAACTGCTCGAGAAAGCCATACTGGGCGAGATGAGGTTTTTTGTCTCGCGGAGCAGGTAAAAGGTGGCGGGGAGCATCTTTTAATAATTATTATATATTTGCGTATACGCCCATACGCAATAAATTACTATATTTGCACACTAAATCTATGGCCGTTTCCGGTAGTGGAAACGCTATAGGTATTTGTTAATCAAGAATAAAAAAACAAAATTAATAAAGACATGGAACAGAAAAAAACTTACACCCCCCCGGTTCTCACCACTGTCGAGTTCCGAACCGAACGCGGTTTTGCCACGTCGTTGGGTGTGATGGACAACCTGGTCAACCTCCAGGCGCAGTTCGACGAGGTGACTTTGTGGGGCGACCCTGATGGCTATCAAAAGGTAACCGGATTCAATATGGGCGAAGACGACGAAGGCCTTGCCGCCGGATATTTCTACAAGGGCGATCCGTCGTCGTGGTTTTAATCAAGAAGGAGGACTTATGAAACTGAAGAGAACAATGATAATGACAGCCTTGGCGGGAGTGCTTATGGCCTCGTGCGTCAGGGAGAATGTGGAGCCCGAGTCGTATGACCGCTTCTATCTCAATCCGCCGCAGTTCTGTGGCGACAGCAAGTTGTCGATCGATCACAATGGTCTTTGGTGGGATGGTCTCGATGTGATATATATCAACGGCAAGGATCACGTGCTATTCAATGAAAATGGAGTGTGGCACACCGAGGGAGAACCGGTGGAAAGTGTGAACGGCAAGTTCTATGTAGGCATTTCTCCAGCAGAGTGGGATGAGAGCGCGTTGCGCTACGGCCCGTACAATTTCGTTGATGACCAGATAATACCTCTGGCCATAGCCGGCACCACCAACCGCCTGACCCTCTGGCCCTGCTGCGCCGTGATACGCACGACACAATACCAGGAACTTATTCTGGAAGATATATGGAGTGGCGCGGTGGCGCGTAGCGGCTATGTTTACCCGGGCGAGAGTCTGGCAAGCTGCCGGATTGTGACGGAAGAAGATCCTTTTGGCCCCGGTGAGTCGTTGTATCCCATCGTTGGAGAAGACGGGGCATACTATTTCGTGCTGCCCATTGTAGGCGACGAAGATTTCGAAGCCATACTCAACTTCGACTGGGATGTGACCACGCTGGATGCTGTTGTGATCAAGAAAGGGTATTTCTACGATTTGGGATGATTAGTGGTTAGTGGTTAGTGATTAGTGATTAATGAAATTGAATAATAACAAAACTTACATACAACTATGAGAAAGCGAATACTGCTTATGTGCGCGATGGCTTTGCTGGGCCTGGCGCCGCTTATGGCACAGGATATGACCGTGACCATCGCCGATGGCGCCACGGTGAATCCCAACATGCCTTTTGTGAACAGCAATGCCAAGGGTTGGTCGCAGAGCATCTACACAGCCTCGATGATCAACCTGCCCGCCGGCGGACAGATTACCGCCATAGCCTATGAGTGCGCCCAGCTGCCCACCACGGCATGGGAGCAGCCCCAGGTGACCATCTATATGGCCAACACTTCGATGTCTGCCGCCGGCAGCAGGACCGACTGGCTGCAGGCCGACACGATGACGCAGGTGTACAGTGGCACCAACGCCGAGGCTACGGAACTGGGGTGGCACACCATCACCCTTACCACGCCCTTCGAATACACGGGTGGCAACCTGGCCATCGTGGTGTCGAAGAACGGCACCGCCGCCATCACGGCGCTGCGCTACAAGGTGCACAACGGCGACCCCGCCGTCACGGGCTCGGCCCTGCACATTACGGCCACCAACACGCAGCCCACGGGCAACGGTGTGCAGACCAAGAACCTGCCGAACATCAAGATTACGCTGGTGCCCAACGCAGCATGTATGGCTGTTGAGAACCTGACGGCCAGCAGCAGCGCCGCGGGCCTCGACCTGAGCTGGGAGGTGAATACGCTGAGCACCACCCCGCTGAACTACGAGATTGAATACGGCCATCACGGCTTCACCCGTGGCGAGGGCACGGTGGTGGTGACCCCCGACGCCACGCCGTCGTATACCATCACCGGTCTTGAGCCTTTGAGCCGCCAGGACGTCTATGTGCGTGCCATCTGCGGTGTCGGCGACACAGCCCCCTATGTGATGATCAGCCCCTCGTACTGCGCTCCGGTGACGCTGCCCTGGACATGGGATGCCCCTGCCAGCGATGTGACAGCCTATACCTCGTGGAACATCAACAACGAGCTGCCCAACTGCTGGGAGTTCCCCGGCCTGTCGACCACTGCCGCCGGCTGGCCCAGGATCTTCGCGGCCCGCGACGCTACGTTCGGCCTGCACCTGCAGGTGCGCAACAACGCCGGCAACCCAGCCCCGGGCTATGTGGTGTTTCCCGAGATTGACGCTAACCTCAGCCAGACGGCCATCAGCCTGAACGCCTCGTTCGGCTCGACGCCGTTCCCCACCTTCCAGTATGGCTACATGACCAATACCGCCGACCCCAGTACCTTCATCGCCTTGGGCGACTTTGTGGCCGGCGACAACTACAAGATTATCCGCGAGAGCGGCATCAACCCTCCCGACAATGCCCGCCTGGCACTGCGTGTGGCCGGCGCCAACAGCGCCCCGCTGAAGATTAGCAACATCCACATCGAAGAGCTGCCCACCTGCCAGCGTCCCGCCAACCTCGACACCACCCGCATAACCACCTCGAGCATCAGCCTCAGCTGGACGGGCGAGTTCAACACCGGCGAGAGCTACCTGGTGTATCTCACCGAGTTCAACCAGCCCGACAATGTGGTGACCTCGGCCATAGTGTCGACCCAGGAGAAGACCTTCCCCGGCCTCGACCCTGTGCATGTCTACGATGCCTATGTGGCCAAGGTGTGCGGCATGGGCAACAACTCCGACACCATCAAACTGGGCGGCATAACCACCTACGGTACCTTCCAGCTGACGTCGAACAACAACGCCTGGGGTACCGTCAGCGGTGTCACCACGGGTCCCTACAACAGACCCGTCAAGGTGTATGCCACCCCGGCTCCGCACTACCATTTTGTGAAGTGGGTGTTCGACGGCGGTGCCAACGAATACACTATGAACCCCATGCAGCAGATCTATATCTGCCGTGCCGACAACCCGATGCTGCAGGCTATCTTTGTCCCCGACACCTTCAATGTGTCGGTGACCAGCCACAATAACGTGCGCGGTACTGCCGCCATCACCACGGGTGCCACGCGCATGGCCTACGGCAGCACGCTGACCGTGGAGGCCACGCCCGCCAGCGGATATGTGTTCCGCGGCTGGAACGACGGCTCGACCGCCAACCCCTACACCATCACCGTGGAGCGCGAGGTGAACCTTGTGGCCAACTTCGCCACCAACGAGGAGGTGCTGTCCAAGTGCTCGTTCGACAATAGCGACTGGGTGACCATCGTGGCCGACAATCCCGACACCATCGTCCCGATAAACACCGTGATACACTACACCGTCACCCTCAACGACCCGGAGCACTACAGCCTCACCGGCTGGCGCGGACTGGGCAGCGACCCCGCACCTGTGGAAGGCCCCGCCGGCACATGGACGGTGACCCACACCGCCACCGTGTCGACGGTGATAAGCCCTGTAATCAGTCCCAACATGTACGACCTGGTGCTCAATGTCAACGCCGCAGGCCTCACCTTCGGCAACATCACCCCCGAGCCCGGTATGCACAGCTATGAATTCGGCTCCAAGGTGACCATCTTTGCCGAGCCCAACCAGCACTGCAAGTTCAACGGCTGGAGCGACAACAGCACTGCCGCCCGCCGCGACCTGACCATTATGGGCAACCAGACCCTTGAGGCCAACTTCTCGCGCGACAGCTTCGATGTGACGGCCAACATCAACGTCGATGCCGCCGGCACGGTGTCTGCCACCGACGGCGACGGCAATGTACGCGGCCGTTACGCATACGACGAGATAGTATACCTGACAGCTGTGAAGAACACGCACTACTCGTTCGGTCGCTGGACCGACGGCCGCAATGCCATCACGAGTCCCGAGACCCACTTCCGCGTGTATAAAAACCAGAGCTGGACGGCTGTGATGGGTATGGAGCAGTTTACCATCAGCGGCAACGTGGTGAACGGCGACGGCAATGTGACGCCCGCCAGTGTGCTGGCCGACTACAACAGCCAGGTGGTGCTCACCGCCAACGACGGCGAACACTACACCTTCCTGCGTTGGGATGACGGCGAGACCGACAATCCCCGCACCATCGTGGCCACCGCCACCCGCACCTATCGTGCCGAATACAGCCCGCGCGAATATGCCATTGCCACTGCCGACGACGGCCACGGCACGGTGAGCGGCGCAGGCAACTACTCCTACGGCACCACCGCCACCCTGACGGCCACGCCCGGCGAGGGTTACCACTTCGACCACTGGACCAACAGCGCCGATGCCGTTGTGCTTGGCGGCGCCACCATCAATGTGCCTGTCGAGGGCAACGAGACCTATACGGCCCACTTCGCGCTGATAGACTACACGGTGAAGATCACCGCCCAGTCGCGCGGCGAGCTGAACACCGGCAATATCTTCACCACCACTGCCCACATCGGCGACAGCTGGACGGTGACGGCCACGAGCATAGCCCCCGTGCGCTATGTGTTCAAAGGATGGAGCGACCTCAATATGGATAACCCGCGCACCTTTACCGTTGTCAGCAGCCCGATAGAGGCCGAGGCCATCTTCGCCGAAGCCGACGAGGTGAGTGTCAGCGCCACGGCGAGCCCCGCCGGTAGCGGCAGCACCGCCTACAGCGGCACCGGCAGCTACACCCCCGGCGACCTGGTGACCATGACGGCCACTCCCGCCGAAGGCTGGAAGTTCAAACACTGGATGCCCGGCACGGTGAACGCCCAGACCTACAGCTTTATCATTGTCAGCGACACCGCCCTGACGGCAGTGTTCGAGCCCGAGACCCTCTATGTGAGTGTGAGCAGCAACGATGCCGCCATGGGTGGCACTGCCGGTTCGGGCGAGGTGGAGTACGACGGTTCGAAGACCGTGACGGCCACTGCCGCAGCAGGCTACCGCCTGAGAGGCTGGACAGTGAACGGCGTATACAGCGACGGCACGAGCCCCTATACCATCAACAACATACACGAGAACACCACCGTGGTGGCCGAGTTCGAGGTCCAGACCTACACGGTGACCCTCAACGGAGTCAACACCACCTTCGAGGGCGAGGGCAGCTATCCCTACGGCTCGCTGGTGACCATCAAGGCCACTCCCGACGAGCACTACGACTTCATGTGGTGGAGCGACGGCATACTGAATGCCGAGCGCACCGTGATGGTGACCGAGAACATCTACCTCACCGCCACCGTGATGCAGCACGGCTATACCGTGACGCCGGTGAGCGACGACGTGACGATGGGTACTGTGAGCGCCCCCGTGACGAAGAGCTACGGCGAGAGCGTCACTGTGACCGCCGAACCCTATGAGCACTACGACTTCCTGTACTGGGAGGACGGCACGCACAGCGAGGCCACCTATTCCTTCGCCGTGACGCGCGATACTATTTTACATGCATTCTTTGCCCCGAAGCACTACAGCGTGACCTTGACCCAGCCCGCCGCCACATACGGCAGCATCGAGCTGACCGACGGCGACACTGTGGGCGGCTGCGTGAACGGCACCGTGCTCACCTATACCGCCAACGAGAACGACGGCATGAACTTCATGCGCTGGATTGTCAACGGCGCTGTGCGCACGGGCAACCCCCTGACGATTGTGGTGCATGGCAACACGACCATCGAGGCCGAGTATGAGCAGGCTTTGTATCATGCCACTATAGCCACCAACAACAGCACCATGGGCACCGCCGTGGGTACGGGCAACTACTACTGGGGCGAGACAGTGAACCCCGTTGCTGTTGTCAACGACACCAACGCCTACCGCTTCGTGAGCTGGAGCGACGGCGAGACCGCCCTCAGCCACACACCGGTTACGGTGAACGGCGACGTGAACCTGACGGCCGTCTTCGGCGACAGAGACCGCCTGATGGTCGCTGTGCTGAGCAACAACGACAGTTGGGGCAGCGCCGTGGCCAGTGCCACCAGCGTGCTTATGAATACTGACGTTGACATTGCCGCCACCGCCGCCACGGACTACCACTTCGTGGAGTGGAGCGACGGCGACACCAACAACAGCCGCACCATAACGGTTACCGACAATGTGGTGTTGACCGCCATCTTCGCCCGCAACCAGGTGCGCCTGGCCTACGGCGATGCCGAGAACGGCACCGTGAGCGGCGCCGACACCGGCATGTATGACCTTGGCAGCAGGGTGACCTTCTATGCCGAGGCCGATGAGAACTACCATTTCGCCGGCTGGCAGGACGACAACACCGACAATCCGCGCACCGTGGTCCTCAGCGCCGACAACACCTTCACGCCTTCGTTTGCGAAAGACCAGTATACGGTGACCACCGTCATGGCCAACGGCGTTGTGACCGCCGGCGGCACATACGACTATGGCACCGCGCTTGCCCTCACCGCCACAGCCGACGAGAACTACCTCTTCGATGGCTGGATGCGCAACGGCATGCCCTATGACGGCACCGAGAATATCAACATCACGGTGACGGAGAATGTGACCTTTGAGGCGCTGACCGCCAAGAGCCAGCGTACCTTCAGCGTGGCCGTTGCCGAGGTTGGCACCGGCTATGTCGACGGCACCGCCGCCGGCAGCTACGACTTCGACGCCGCCATCAGCGTCACCGCCATGCCCGCGTTGAACTACCACTTCGTGTGCTGGAACAACGACATGGAGATGACCAACCCGCACATCGACACCACCCTCGCCAACGGCGATGTGAGCCTGACGGCCTACTTTGCCATCGACACCTACAATGTCAGCGTGGCTACGACAGTGGGCGGCAACGTGGACAGCAGCATCAACGGCAGCTACAACTACGGCGACGTGGTGATGTTTGTGGCCACTCCCGACGAGGGCTATGTGTTTGCCAACTGGGACGGCGACATCAACATGACTGTCAACCCCATGGCTGAAGGTGTGCGTGGCAATATAAGCCATGTGGCCTACTTCACCCTTGCACAGCACACCCTGACGGTGAGTTCGAACAACGCCGTCATGGGCACCGCCGCCATCGACGACCCGCAGCCGACCTACCTGCATGGTGCCACCGCCACGGTGCGTGCCACCAGCAATGACAACAACCTCTACCGCTTTGTGTCGTGGAGCGACGGTGACACCGCCGCCGTGCGCGAGGTGACGGTGGTTGCCGACATTGAGCTCATGGCCATCTTCAGCGAGGTGGAGAAACTCACCGTGGTGGCCCTCAGCAACAACAACCAATGGGGTACGGTGACGGCATCGGAGAGCAGTGTTGCCTACGGCAGCACCGTCACGCTGACAGCCACAGAGAACGAGCACTACCACCTGATGCGTTGGAACGACCTGGACGACACCATGCATGTGCGTACTATTACCGTTGTCAAGGACACGGTGGTTACCGCCATCTTTATTGTCGACAACCAAACCCTGACTCTCGACGTGGAGGGTAACGGCACCGTGAACGGCGCCGGCGAATATGCCTACGGTTCGCAGGCCATGTTCTATGCCACCGCCGGTGAGCACAGCCACTTCGTGCGTTGGAGCGACAGTGTGACCGACAATCCCCGCACGGTGGTGATGGATGGCGACAAGAGCTTCACGGCCATCTTAGGCACCGACAGTGTCGTTGTGCTGGCATCGGCAGTGAACGGCATAGTGAATGCTGAGCGTACCGTTGTGCTCTATGGCGACTCGGTAACCTTGACGGCTACCGGCAACGAGCACTACCACCTGATGCGTTGGAGCGACATGAACGACACCATGCATGTGCGTACAATCATTGCCGACAAGGATACCTCGGTTACCGCCATCTTTGTTCTCGACAACCAAACCCTGACCCTCGACGTGGAGGGTAACGGCACCGTGAACGGCGCCGACGAATATGCCTACGGTTCGCAGGCCATGTTCTATGCCACCGCCGGTGAGCACAGCCACTTCGTGCGTTGGAGCGACAGCGTGACCGACAATCCCCGCACGGTGGTGATGGATGGCGACAAGAGCTTCACAGCCATCTTCGGCACCGACAGTGTCGTTGTGCTGGCATCGGCAGTGAACGGCAGCGTGAATGCCGAGCGCACCGTGGTGCTCTATGGCGACTCGGTGACCTTGACGGCTGCCGGCAACGAGCACTACAGCCACTTCCAGGGATGGAGCCGCAACGGTGTGGCCTATGACGGTGATGAGACCATCAGCTTCGTGGCCGCCGAGGATGCCTCGTTCGTGGCTTCGTTTGCCATCGACACCGTGACACTTGCCGCCGAGGCGAACAACCGCCAGTGGGGTTATGTTACCGGCTCTGCTGCCGGCGAGTACGCCTATGGCACCGAGGTGACCCTGGTGGCCGTAAGCCTTGAGAACAGCCACTTCGAGGGTTGGTTCAACGAGGCCGACAGCAACATGACCGACACCCTCGGTACTGCCGACACGCTGAGCCTACAGCTTGTGGAAGACAGAAGCGTTGTGGCAGTCTTCGCGCGCGATACATATATTATAGATGTTACCAGCTCGGATACCACGATGGGTACGGTGACCGGTGGCGGCGTATACAACTACCACGACCTGGTGGTTGTGGAAGCACAGGCCAACGAGGGTTACCTCTTCATGGGTTGGAGCGACAGTGTTGCCGAGGCCAGCCGCTACATCTATGTGGAGAGCGACACTGCGGTGACGGCTCTTTTCGACCACGAGCATCATACCGTCAGCGTTATCATCAACGACACGACGATGGGTACTGTGCTCGGCGCAGGTGTCTACAACTGGGGCGACACCGCCTACCTGACGGCTGTGCCCAACAATAACTTCACCTTCTTGGGCTTCAACTCCACCATGAACGGCGATATGACCTTCAGCATTGTGGTGACGGAAGATGTGGTGGTCACCGCCACCTTCGACCACAAGCCCGTGCGTCTGTATACCGAGGCCGAGAACGGCAGGGTAGAGGCTGTCATTTCCGGTATTGAGGCCAACACCGACCGTCAGCCCATTATGGCCCGCTACTCGGACGATGTGACGTTGACCGCCGTGGCCGACGAGCACTACAGCTTCGTGGAGTGGCAGAGCTACTACCTCGTGTACGACACCGTGTACGACACCATCACTGTTATCGACAGCATCTGGATTGTGTCGACCTATTTCAACGATGACGGCGAAGAAATAACGGTCTACGACACCCTGTCGCACACCGAGGCTGTACAGATTGTCAATAGCACCCGTATTGCCGACACTGTTATGACCGAGAACCCCTACCAGTTCAACATCACCTGCGACCGTGTCATGGTGGCTGTGTTCGAGCCTAGACTCTACACCGTCAACATCAGCGGCCTGCACGGTATGTATTCGGGCGATGGTATCTATAGATACGGCGACACTGTGACCATCAGCTGCGAGCCCGATGTGAACTATCGCTTCATCGGTTGGTCGGGAGTGAGCGAGTACGATGTGCTCGTGAACGAGAATCCCTGCACCTTCGTGATTGAGCGCGACATGAACATCATAGGCTACTGCGAGGCCGTAAACTTCCACCTCGTTGTCGAAGCTTCGCCTGCCGAGGGCGGTGTGGTCTCGGGTACGGGCTACTATGAGTTTGCCTCGAACGTTGTGATTACTGCCACAGCTCACGAGGGATACCGCTTCATCTCGTGGAGCGACGGCGACACCAATGCCATACGTACCATCACCGTGACAAGCGACACAACATTCACGGCCATCTTCCGCAACCTCGGCATCGAGCAGACGGATATGAGCGATGTGAATATCTATGCCACTGGCGATGCCGTCGTGGTTGACGGTGCCAACGGTATGACGGTGCGTCTGTTCGACGCTCTGGGCCGTGTGGTGGCCACCGCCGAGGCTCATGGTGAAAGTCTGAGAATCCCCGTGAAGACTACGGGAGTGTACCTTGTGCAGGTTGGCAACGCCCCCGCACGCCGTGTCATGCTGATGCGTTGACGCGGCAGGGTACAAAAACAATAGAGGCTGGCACGCAAGTGCCAGCCTCTACTGTTTTATAGACGTATGGAATTAGAGGGTGGAAGCCTCGATGTTCCAGACGAAGGCGCGGATGCCTACTTCCTCGTTGCGCTTGTCGAGCTTGCGGACGGAGAGGAGCAGCTCGTCGACTTTGTCGTCGGGGACGACGGTGAGGATGGCGTTGTTCATCTCGGGCCAGGTGTGGGTGCCGCGGTGAGGGTCACCGTTGACGTTGCCGCGCCCCTGCACGTCTACCCACTGGCTGAAGCCGCGGATGCCGAGGGTGTCGAGCATATATTCCACACGTTCGTTGTTGGCCTGGTTGTAGATTATCATTACACTTTTCATGGTACTTTATTTTTTGTAGGTAAGTAGGTAAGTAGTTATCGCTTCGCTCGCCCTTGGCTCCATAAAGTCGCCGACCTATGGTTTGGGCAGTAGTTAAGAAAAATGCACTGTTGCTGTAATTGATGCTAGTTGCAGTATTGCCTTAACTACTGTCTACTTAACTACTTAACTACTATCAACTTAACTACTTATTCTCGTTCAAATCAATATTCATGAATACGAACTTCTTACGCTCTTTCTCCTTCTTCTCGATGTCGCCACGGCGGTTGAAGACGCCGTAGAGGACCGGCACCACGATGAGGGTGACGAAGGTGGAGACGGTGAGGCCACCGATGACCACGAGGCCCATGGTGGTCCACATCTCGGAGCCTTCGCTGTTGGAGGTGGCCATGGGTATCATGCCGAGGATGGTGGTGAAGGCCGTCATCAACACGGGACGCAGACGGCTTTGGCCGCTGATGGCGATGGCCTCGTTGAGGGCTATGCCACGCTCGCGCATGAGGTTGATGTAGTCGACGAGCACGATACCGTTCTTGACGACGATACCGATGAGGAGCACCAAGCCGAGGAGGCCTATCATGTCGATGTTCTGTCCGGTGAAGTACATCATGAGCGAGACGCCGCTGATGGCGAAGGGGATGGAGAACATGATGATGAAAGGCTTGGCGAAGCTCTCGAACTGGGAGGCCATGACGATGTAGACGAGCATGAGGATGAGTGCGGCGAGCATCATCATGTCGCGTGTGGAGTCTTGCTGGTCTTTGTAGTTACCGGCGAGGGCGACATGGATTTCGGCGGGTATGTTCACCTGGTCGAGCTCGCGCTGCACGCCCATGGCGAGTTCCTGGAGCGAGGTCTTGTAGGGCATCACCGTGAGGGTGAGGTAGCGCTGGCGGTTCTTGCGCTCGATGGTCGGCGGACACCAGTATTCGCTGATGGTGCCGAGCTCTTCGAGTTTGATGGTGCGGCCGGTGGCGGTGGGGATGGAGAGCTGCTCGATGTCGGAGATGGCGTCGCGGTATTCCTCGCGCAGGCGCACGACAATATTATACTCTTCGCCTTCTTCCTTGAGGAAGCCGCCGGACATGCCGTTGACGCGGTTGCGGATGTACATGGCCACGGTGCTCTCGTTGAGGCCGTGGAGGGCGAGCTTCTGCTTGTCGAGTTCAATCTTCAGCTCGGCGCGGTCTTCGTCGCGCGAGATCTTGGTGTCGCGGGCACCGGCGACGTTCTGCTCGACACGGCGTTTGAGTTCCTGCGTGAAGGCCGTGGTCTGGTCGAAGTCGTAGCCATAGACCTCGACGGAGAGGCTGTTGTTGGAGCCGCCACCCATGCCGCCGCCCTGGTTGACCTGGAAGGTGACCAGCTCGGGATATTCGGCGAAGCACTGGCGCAGCACCTCCTGCATCTCGAAGATGGTGGTGGAACGCTCGTACTTCTTGGTGCAGCGGATGGTCATGGAGATCTTGTTGTTGGTGGTGCTGTTGAAGAGTGCGGCGAAGCCTGCATCGTCGTTGGAACCGGCCGAGGTGGAGACGACGATGACGTCGTCGCCCAGCAGGCGGTAGATGTCCTCTTCCATGTGGCGGGCGGTCTTGAGGGTCTCCTCGATGCGCGTGCCGCGCTGCAGCTCGGCATTGATGGAGATGCGGCCGTTGTCCTGTTCTTTCATGAAATCCATGCCTATACGGCCTGTGATGAAGGGCAGGAGGGAGACGACGAAGAAGGCAAGGGCGATGAGGAGGGTGACGCGCTTGTGGCGCAGGCACCAGCGGAGGACGTTGGCGTAGGCGGCTTCGATGGCGTTGAAGGCGCGTGCTATGATGCGGTTGTAGAGCTTGCGCTCCTGCTTGTGGTTGTAGGCTTCCTCGTCCTCTTTCTTGAAGAAGAAGGGACGCTCGCGGAGCATCTTGGACGAGAGCATGGGGATGAGGGTGATGGCGGCGGTGGTGGAGACGCAGACGACGATGGTGATGATCCAGCCCATCTCCTTCATGAAGATACCCATCATGCCGGGGAGCATAGTCAGCGGCACGAAAACGGCCACGAGGACCAGGGTGGTGGCGATGACGGAGGTCCACACCTCGTTGGTGGCGCAGATGGCAGCCTCGCGGGGATTCTCGCCGCGCTCGATATGCTTGGTGATGTTCTCGAGGACCACGATAGCATCGTCGACCACCATACCGATGGCCACGGTGAGCGAAGCCAGCGAGATGATGTTGAGCGAGGAATCGGCAAGGAGGAGGTAGATGAACGAGGTGACGAGTGAGATGGGGATGGTGAGGGCGATGATGACGGTGGAACGCCAGTTGCCGAGGAAGATGAGCACCACGAGCACGACGAAGAGCAGAGCGTAGAAGATGGACTCGGAGAGGCCGTTGATGGCGTTGACAATCTCCTCGGAGCCGTCGCGGATGTTGGTGACCTCGATGTCGGGCGGCATGGTCTTCATGATTTGCTCCATTTCGGCGCGCACCTCGCGGGCGATGGCCACGGTGTTGGCGCCGGTCTGCTTGGTGATGATGAGACGGGCACCGTCGTGACCGTTGATCTTCTCGTCGAGCGAGAGGTCCTTGATGGTGTCGCGGACGGTGGCGAGGTCGCGCACGAAGACCTGCTTGCCGGTCATGGTGGTGGTGACCACGATGTCGGCTATTTCGGAGCTCTCGACATATTCGCCCTTGACACGCATCTGATACTGCTCTTTGCCCATCTTGACGGTGCCGGAGGCGAGGTCGAGGTTGTTGGCCGAGATGGCTTGTCCGACGAGCTCAAGGGGTATGCCGTAGGAGTCGAGCTGTTTGGGGTCGAGGTCGATATAGACGTAGCGCTCGGGGGCGCCGCTGACAGTGATGTTGCCGATGCCGTCGACGCGGTTGAGCACGTTGACAACGTTGTCCTCGAGGATGCGGTCGAGACCGGAGTAGCTCTCTTGGGCGGTGAAGCCGTAGACCATGATGGGCATGGCGCTGGAGTTGAGCTTCAGAATCATGGGACGCGACACGCCGTCGGGCAGGTTGTCGTAGAGCAGGTCGACATAGGAACGGATGTCGTTGAGGGCTTCGTCGATGTCGGAGCCCCATTCGAACTCGAGGGTCACGACCGAGATATTGTCCTTCGAGGTGGAGGTGATGTTCTTCAGACCGTCGACGCTGTTGAGCGAGTTCTCGACCAGCTTGGTGATGTTGGTCTCGATCTCGCTGGCGTTGGCGCCGGCGTAGGTGGTCATCACGGTGACGTATGGCGGGTCCATCTCGGGCATCTGGTCGATGGGCAGACGCGAGAGGGAGAAGAGGCCCAGCACGATGACGGCCACGAAGATGAGGCCTGTGGTGATGGGCTTGTTGATTGCTGTCTTATAGATTGCCATTATTCTTTAGTTTTAAGTATTAAGTTTTAAGCTGTAAGTGGGGCGGGTCCACTTAAGACTTACAGCTTACAGCTCACAGCTTAATCTACGATTTCAAGGGTTGCACCATCAACTAATCTTGCCTGTCCGGTGACAACGAGGCGGTCGCCGGCTTTGAGGGCATCGGTCTCGACGGGGATAATCTCGATGCGGTCGTCGAAGCGCTGGCCGAGGGTGACGGCCACGCGGCGGGCGGTGGTGCCGTCGGCGACGAAGACATAGCGGTCGTTGCTTCCGGTGAGCTTCAGGACGCTCTGGTAGGGGACGACGATGGCGTCGACCTCACCCACAGCGAGGTGGGTACGGACATACATGCCGGGACGTATCTTCTCGGCATTGTTGGGGATGTTGAGTTTGGCTTGGAAAGTGTGGCTCTGCGGGTCGATGGTGGGGTAGACAATCTCGATGGTGGCGGGGAAGGTCTCGCCGGGGTAGATGTCGCTCTCGATGTCGACCTTCATGCCCTGCTTGACGAGGGGGAAGTAGGTCTCGGGGATGTTGATGATGGCCTTCAGACGGTTGATCTGGGTCAGCGTGAGGATGGGCTGGCCGGCATACATCTCGCCGTCCTCGTAGTATTTGGCGCTGATGACACCGGCGAACTGGGCCTTGACGAAGGTGTTCTGCTCGAGGAAGCGTTCGTTCTCGGTGAGTTGGTCGTAGCCGGCCTTGGTCTGGTCGTAGACCTGCTGGCTGATGGAGCCGCTCTGTTTCAAGGCGCTGACGCGCTCGAACTCGGTCTTGGTGGAGGCGAGGTTGATGCGGGTGGTGTTGAGCTGGGTCTGGTCCATGCGGACGAGCATGGAGCCTTTCTGCACGCGGCTGCCCACCTCGACGTAGATGTGCTCGATGTGGCCAGTGAGAGAAGGCGAGATGTTCATGGTCTCGTAGCCTTCGAGGGTTGCCGAGAGTTCGAGGCTCTTGGCGATGCGCTCGCTCTCGAGGGTGAGGACTTTCACCTTCTCGGCCTCTTTCTGTGTGGTGGTGGCTCCTTTGGGACCACCGGCATTGTTGCCGCAGGCCGCGAGGACGGCAGTGGCAAGGACGATTGCAATGTTTTTAAATATCTTGTTCATTGTTGCTATTTAATTACTTAACTACTTAACTACTGTCTACTTAACTACTAATTATTCAACAGGTTCTCGAGGGCTATCTGTGCGCTGACGACGTTCATCACAGCCTGTATGTAGTTGCTCTGGGCGGAGATGATGTCGGTGGAGGCGTTGGTGACCTCGAGGCTGCTGGCGCGGCCGTAGTTGTATTTCTCGGTGATGTTGTTGAAGACGCGCTGGGTCACTTCGAGGTTACGGTTCTGGATGTCGTAGTTCTCGAGTGCCGAGGCGAGGTCGTAGCAGAGCTGGTTGTACTGCACGCGCAGACCATCTTCGGCCTGGCGGCGGCTGTTGACAGCCTCCTGCAAGTCGATCTTGGCGCTCTTGATATTGGAGACGCGTGTGCCCACGGTGAGCAGCGGGACGCTGATGGAGGCGCCCACCATGTTCGGCGGCGTCATGTTGAAGCCTTCGTCCTTGCCGAAGTAGGTCTTGTTGCTGTACTGGTAGTAGGCCGAGAGGGTGGGGGTGAAGTCCATCCATGCCATGGTGACGTTGCGCTTGGCGAGTTCCTCGTTCTGCTCGAGGAGCTTGTAGTTGAAATTGCGTGTGATGTCGAAGCCCTGGCCGAGGAGCTGTGCGGCGTTGTCGACGCTGAGGATGTTGTCGATAGGTGTGGAGAGCTCGAGGGTGGCGTTGACGTCGGCGCCAAGTTGCAGCAGCATGGAGTTGCGCAGAGCCTGCAGCGAGCGTTTGGTGCTGTTGATGCTACTCTTCAGCGAGGCCACCTGCACCTGCAGCTTGTCGGCATCCACCTGCTCGGCGGCGCCCACGTTGACGGCGGCCTGGCTGGTGGCGGCGAGGCTTTCGAGGTTGGCGAGCGAGGAGTCGAGGAGGCCGATGGTCTGTTCCATGACGAGGATGGAGACGTAGACGTTTTTCACGTTGGCGCGGGTGGTCTGCTCGGTCTGCTGGCGGCTGATGTCGGTCATCTCCATGGCGATGTTCTGCAGCATGGTGCCCACGATTTGTGCGCCGGTGACGGCCACGGAGGCGGTGATACTGAAGGTGCCGCTGGGGTTCATGGCGATGCCGCCCGAGTTCTCATCGGTGGTCTCGGAGCTGCTTTCGGGAATGGAGATGGGCAGCGTCATACCGCCGATGGTGATGGAGTCGGGCATCATGGAGGCCATGCTTCCGCGAGAGCCGAAGTTCATGGTGTAGCCGCACATGTTCTGGTAGTCGAAGCCTGCCTTCACCTGCGGCAGCATGGTGCTGAGGGTCTTCCAGCGGCTGAGTTCGGCCTTTTTGACCTCGAGGTCGGCATTCTGCATGGCGGCGTTGTGCTCGACGGCGTACTGCTGTGCTTCTTCGAGCGAGAGGCGCAGCACAGGACGTTCCTGTGCCGTTGTCACCAAGCCGAAGGCAAGCAAAGCCATAGTCAATGTTATCTTTTTCAATGTCATTGTATGTTTGTTGTTTCTTGTTTCGTTGTTCTTATGTTTGGAGTTAAAGAAGATATCGCGCTTCGCGCTAAAGTTAAAGACAAATGTTTCAGCAGGAACTATTGTCTCAAAATACTTGACTACTTTAATTCTTAACTCTTGATTTTTAATTCTTAATTCATAACTCTCCCAGTTCTTCCATCACTTGGCGGAAGTGGGGTACCGACTCTTCGTAGCGTTTGATGGTGTCGGTAGACATAAGTCCGCGGAGGTAGGTGAAGCAAATCTCGTTGAGGCGATGGAGGTAGGCCTGCTGGTCGTCGACGTCGGAGAGGCGGCGTTGCTGGATGAGGTCGCAGAGGAAGTCGACGGCCACGTCGATGTCGGCGTCGTGGCGCAGGTAGTTGTGCTGCTGCACGTATTCCATGCCGTGGTGCATCATGGTGTGGAGTGCCTCGGTATGAAGGCGGAAGAAGCGGTCGTGAATTTCGGGATAGTAGCGCTCGGCTTCGTCGAGCAGACGACGGTAGCGGTGGTTGCTGTCGGCGCCGACGCGCAGCATATACATGGCCACCAGCAGGGGTTCGTCCACCTTACTGTGGGCCTTGCGGTGCATCTCGTTGAGGCGGTCGTGGACCTGCATGAGGCATTCGGCCAGGAGCTCCTCCTTGTTGGCGAAGGTCTCGTAGAGGGTGCGTTTCGAGATGTGGAGAGCCTGGGCGATATCGTCCATCGTCACCCCGCGGCAGCCGCGCGAACTGAACATCTGCAGGGCTGTCTCTACAATTTTTTCCTTTATTTCTTCAGTAGCCACTTCTTTCCAACCCTTTGATTTATAGAAGATAAAATATAACTATATATATATTGTCCTGTTTCAAAGGCGGTGCAAAGATACAGAAAACTCCGAAAACTAAAATAGTTTTCGGAGTTTTGTGGTGTTAAATAAACTTAATGGATGTCGATTGTTACTTTTTCCGTTCGGGGACAGGCTGGAGGGTGGCTAGCTGGACCTTCATGCGGACGCCAGGGGCGGCTTCGACAACGGCGTAGGCGCCGTCGCGGCTGACGAAGGTGACGTGGATGCCGCCGGCGGTGACGAGGCGGTCGCCGGCTTTGAGGCTGTCGCGGTAGGCGGCTTCTTTCTTGGTCCTGTCACTTTGCGGTTTGATGAGGAAGAAATAGAACACGGCGATCATCGCCACAATCATGATGGCTGTTTTCCAGCCGTTTGCAATGTCGAGTAGTATCATCTCTGTGGTTTTGTTGTTTTACGTTCGAGGTTTTCTGTCTGGTTTATAATTGAAAAAACATATATATAACGTGCATGTGTTTTGTTTTATTGCTATATGGGGCTGAAATTTTTTATTGTAGACTAAACTACCAAGTGCAACTCACGGCAGATGTTTTTATTTATAGAAAACAATAATTCATGCAGGCAGGCGTTAATAGGATTATGAATAACACCGACAAGTACTTGGCGCTACGAGCGCAATATCCTGTGTTTGAGTATGTGGCCTACCACCATGAGGTGTGCGGGGAGGGATTGCGTGTGTGGTTCGACTTCAGAATGGGCGACGTGGAGTTCCATCCGACAGCATTGGTGGAGCGCAGGCCGTTCCTCGACTTTGATAAGGATATCGACTGGATTGTGTTCAATATCGGCATGGTGGAGCTGGTGAGCTACTGGAAGTGCGCCTGTCCGCCGACGGTTCGTGTCCTCTGTGGGGCGCTCACCGACAGCCAGGTGGTTTTCTGGAAGAAGCTGTATTGGAATGGTTTAGGCGAGTTCTACTACACCAACGACATATCGGAAAGCCAGGAGTCGTTTATGGAAGTGGAAAGTGGAAAGTTGAAGGTTGAAATTCCAGCTGACGCTGATAAAGGTTTTAGTTCGCAATTTTCAATTTCCAATTCATATCTTGTCCCGGTAGGCGGCGGCAAGGACAGTGTCGTCACTCTTGAATTGCTGCGTCGGGCAGGGAAGAAGATACGGCCGCTTATCATGAATCCCCGTGGTGCCACCGTGGAGTGCGCCGCCAAGGCGGGCTTCGCGATGGACGAGGTGCTGGTGATACGCCGCACGATAGACAAGACGCTGCTGGACCTCAACGCCAAAGGATACCTGAACGGTCACACGCCTTTCTCGGCGATGCTGGCTTTCTACACCATGCTGGCATCGGCATTGAGCGGGGTGCCCAATGTGGCGCTGAGCAACGAGAACTCGGCCAACGAGGCAACTGTTCTCGTGCGCGACCAAAATGGAGCGAACGAGAATGGTTGGTCGTATGTGAACCACCAGTATTCGAAGAGTCTAGAGTTTGAGGATGACTTCAGGGAGTATGTGAATGAAGAATTAAGAATGAAGAATGAAGAATCGTCGTTTAACTATTTTTCTTTTTTAAGGCCATTGAGCGAGTTGCAGATAGCCATGTTGTTCAGCCGTTTCACGCAGTATCACGATGTGTTCCGCTCGTGCAATGTGGGCAGCAAGCAGGACATCTGGTGCGGCCACTGCGCGAAGTGCCTCTTTGCCTATATCATCCTCTCGCCGTTCATAGAGCCTACGCGTCTCAATGCTATCTTCGGCAAGGCTATGCTCGACGACACTACGATGGAGCACGAGTTCCGGCAGCTGGTCGGCGAGGCGGAGACCAAGCCCTTCGAGTGTGTAGGGACGGTGAGCGAGGTGAGGCAGGCTTTGGCGATGGCCACGGCACGTTGGTATAAAGAGAAACGCCCCGCTCTCCTGGATAATATAGACAGTCTAGACAATCAAGTAAACCAAATCGATCTGGGACATCTGGACGACCTGGGTAATCTTACGGCTGACGAACGCAAAATACTCCAAGACGCATGTACAGAGAAGAGCAACTGAAAGCCCTGCTGGCGGGCAAACGCATATTGATAGCGGGCTACGGACGTGAGGGCAGGAGCGCCGAACGCTTGATTCAGCGCTTGGTCCCCGAGACTCAATACACCATTGCCGACGGAAACGAACAGATTGCCACCGAGAGCGCCAAGGACTGCTACGACATGATTATCAAGAGTCCCGGTGTGCCTATGCGTGTGTTGGGGAGTGTGGAATGCTCGTCGCTGACCGACATCTTTCTGCAGGTATATGGCGACAAGACTATCGGCGTTACGGGTACCAAGGGCAAGAGCACGACAGCGAGCTTGATACACCACCTGTTGCCGGGGAGCATACTGGCAGGCAACATCGGCATACCGCTTTTCGACATACTCGACGATATACAAGAGGACAGCATTGTGGTGGCGGAACTGAGCTGTCACCAGCTGGAGAATATACATCGCGGACCGCATATTGGCGTGCTGCTCAACCTCTACCAGGAGCACCTGGACCACTACGAGGACTATATGGGTTACAAGATGGCCAAGATGCAGATAGGCATGAAGCAGCAGGCGGGTGACCATTTCTTCTACTGCACCGACAACGAGGAGCTACGATTGTTAGTTAAGAGTTATGAGTTAAGAGTTAAGAGTGAACTGCACCCATATTCTATTAATGATATTAGTGACGAGGAACAGGTGTTGCTCGCGGCCTGCCCACTGGAGGGCGAGCACAACAGGAGCAACGCCTTGGTGGCGTGCCGAGTGGCATCGCTTGTGACGCGCCAGCCACTTAAAACTTACGACTTAAAACTTAAAACCTTCAAGGGTCTGCGTCACAGGATGGAAAAGGTTGGCGTATATAAGGGAATCACGTGGTACGACGACAGCATCAGCACCATACCCGCCGCCGCCATTGCCGCCGTGCGGGCTCTCGGTCGTGTCGACACCCTTATCCTCGGCGGCTTTGACAGGGGCATCGACTATCAGCCGCTGGTCGGTTTCCTCAAAGAAAACCCGATACCGAACCTAGTTTTTGTCGGACAGGCAGGTCGCCGCATCCACTCACTCATTCACACATTCGCTCATTCACACATTCTCGTTGAGGACGACTACACGAAGATAGTGCCTTGGTGCGCCGAGCATACTCCGCAGGGTGGGGTGGTTCTGCTCTCGCCGGCAGCCGCGAGCTACGACGCCTTCAAGAACTTCGAGGTGCGCGGCGACTTCTACGCCGAACAAATCAAGAAATTATGACAGACTATATTGCTATTAGGAAAGCACTGCACGACCATCCGCAGACTGCTGGTTGCGAGCAGTTCGCCCACGACACCATAGTGCGTCACCTACAGACCCTGCGCCCATCTAAAGTCTATACCAATGTCGGCGGCTACGGCGTCATCGCCGTCTGGGGCACTGACCCGCAGGCACCCACCATCGCCTTCCGTGCCGATACCGACGCCCTGCCCATAGGCCACCGCTGTGGCCACGACGGACACACCACCATACTGCTTCGCCTGGCCGAGCTAATAGATGAAGAATTCAACATTCAACATTCCTCATTCAACATTCTCTTGCTCTGGCAGCCTGCTGAAGAGACTGGCACAGGTTCGATGGCGGTGATAGATAGCGGCATACTGCAGCAGTACAACATCAAGGCATTCTATGGCCTGCACAACCTGCCGGGCTATTCGCTGGGCAGTGTGGTGATATGTCCGCACACTTTTGCCGCCGCCTCGACGGGTGTGGTCTACCGCCTCGTTGGCCGCGAGACCCATGCTTCGACGCCCGAGATGGGAGTTAATCCGGGACTTGCAGTGGCAGAGATAATCAATAGGTTCAATGGGTTTAATGGGCAAAATGGAGAGTTTAGACAGTCGACTTTGATATGCGTCCGCATTGGGCAGCCGGCCTTCGGCACTTCGGCGGGACACGGTGAGGTGATGTTCACCCTGCGTGCCTTCACCAATAAAGGCATGGAACAGCTGTTGGCCGACGCCAACGCCGTCGTCGACGAGATTGCCGCTCGCCACAGCCTCACCGTCACACGCTCGTTGGTGGAACCTTTCCGCGCCACGGAGAACCACTCGGAATGTGTTAAAGTGTTAATGCGTGAATGTGTTAATGCTGTAATTAAAGAAGAGCCGTTCAGGTGGAGCGAAGACTTTGCAGAGTATCTGTTGCGATGGCCCGGTGCCATGTTCGGCATGGGCAGTGGTGAGAATCATGCAGAACTGCATCATCCGGAATATGACTTCCCAGACGAGCTGGTAGAGCCTGCCGCGCGGATGTTCTTCCGGCTGGCTCAGGGAACCATCTCGTAGGTGTTCTTGATGCCCGTTGATTCGACCAAGACCATTTTCAGCAGTTTGCCGTCGGAGGTACGGTAGGTGAGTTCGACCGACGAATAGCCTCCACGCTGCACTTTGCCTTTGGCGGCGAGTTTGACGGTATGTATGCCTTTGCTGATAGCCACCATCGATTCGGCATTGTTGGCTTTGGCGGCCTCCTGCCAGTTGCCAGCCAGGCAGTTGAGCAGGGTGGTGCGTTGCAGGTCGACAGCCTTGACCTTATCGGCCTTGACTTCGGTCTTCTTGCCATTGAGGTTCATCTTCACGATGTTGCCGTCGACGATGAAGTACTCGCCCTCGGGGTCGGTATAATTCATGGTGAGCTGGTCGTTGCCGTCGAAGAGGAGGTGGCCAGACTTCACGATGGTCTTGCCAGATGTTTTCATCTCGCGGGTGTGGGTGAAGTTGACATCGTAGGTGATGTTCTGAGCTGCGACGGCGAGCGTCAGCAGGAGTGATGCGATAAAGAGTGAGAATTGTTTCATAATGTTATTTAGTATCATTTGTCTTTCTTTTCTTTCATCACACTTCGGCTGTAGGCTGGGATTTTCATCAGCATGCGGAAGGCGAAGGGTTGCAGCGAGTAGGATATCATTATTGTCGACACCATGCCTATCAGGGTTATGACTCCGATGGAACTTATGGCCGGGTGGACGGCGAAAAGTAGCGATACAACCACTATGACCAGTATGGCCGCCGAGAAGAATATGGCCACCTTGTGCCATGAGAGCATGCGGTCGTTGCCTGTGCGTGCCTGAGCCATCAGACCTTCGGTGATGAAGATACTGTAGTCGACACCCACGCCGAAGATGAAGGTGGAGATGACGATATTGATGAGGTTGAACTCGATGCCGAACAGAACCATGTAGCCCTGAACCATGAACCAACTGATGACCATTGGCAGGAACGACAGGAGCGCGGTGAGGATGTTTTGGAACGACAGAAGCAGTATGACAAGCACGAAGATGGAGGATATCCAAACGGCCACGTTGAAGTCGTCGTTGATGATTTCAACCATGCTGCGGCAGTAGTAGAATGGCTCAAGCACAAATGATTTGGGGCTTGTGAGCACTGCCTCGGTGACGGCGTCTTTGTCCTTGGGCAGCATTGCTACATCGGTGAACACCATATATTGGCTGTCGGCGTTGCATTCGATGAAGTTGGCCAGCAGATTCTCCGGCACCACGCCGCTCTCCAGCAGCGAGGCTGGTTCGTAGTTGGCAGAGATCAGGCCTTCGAAGTCGGCGAACATATCGGGGTCGATGCCAAGGGCATGGGCGTTCTTGTTCACCAGCGCCATAGCCTCATTCCTGCGATTGTCGGACCAGAAGGCATTCCATGCGTCGATACGCTGTTGCTGCTCGTGCTGACTGACAAACAGCTTCGGTACCATGTCGTTGTAGCTGTGTACCAGCCCGCGCTGCGACAGCGAGTCGAGGATAGGCATGAGGTGCTTGTCGGCCTCGAGGGCCTCGTCGAGGTCGGTGGAGACTGTGGCGTAGTAGAGGTGGGTGTAGCCGTCGTTGTTCTTGGCGTTGAAGAGGTTCTCGGCTTCGACCAATGCCGGGCGGCGGTAGTTGAGGTTGCGCAGGTCGCTGTCGAATCGCACCTTTGGGGAAAGCACGATGCCGAGAACCACAACAGCTGCGAGGACTATGAGCAATCCTTTCTTGCGGTCGAAAGGAATATTGTTGAAATGAATGATGCCACGGAAAGCGGAGCTGCCGGCGTCGGTGCGTCTCTTGGGCAGGAAGTGGGGCAGGAAAACCAGAGCGTACATGGTGCTGCCTACCAGTGCCAGCGAGGCGAAGAGGCCGAAGTCGCGCAGCAGGCTGCTCTCGGTGAACAGGAGGCTGCAGAAGGCGCCCACGGTGGTGAGGCAGCCGAAGAAGACCGGCGACGACTCATCGCGCAGCATCTGCTCGGCATCTCCTGTGAAGAAATGGTGTATGGCTATGTGGAGGCAATAGCTCAGAGCCACGCCGAGCACGATGACGCTGATGCCAAGGGCCATGAGCGACATACCACCTTGAATCCAGTAGATGCATGCCAAAGCGAATACCGAGCCGTAGAGGATGGGCAACAGCTGTTTCCAGAGAAATGCAGCGCTGTGGAAGAAGAAACCTATCACTATCAATATAAGCACCAACGAGATGCCTACGGTCAGTGCCAAGTCTGACTTGATGCGACTGGCGTTGGAGACACCTGCCAGCGGCGAGCCGTGCGCCAGCACTCGGACCTCGGGGTGGTCGGCTTCAAACTCTTCAGAGCACTGCGACAGCATCTTGGCGAACTTGGTAGCGGTACGCGAGTCGGTCGCCTTGAATGCCGGTGCCAGCCAAGCGAGCGCCACCGAGCTGTCGGGGCAGAAGAAATGGCCGTCGACGAGTGTGTAACTCGACTTCACGCCGTCGAGCATATCGCCAAGGATGGCTTCCCTGAGCCACAGTGGGTCGTTGGCAACCATTTGGGTGGCAGCGCCAGTCTCGTCGGCCATCAGCAACCCGTAGTTCTGTTCCATGCGCTCCTTAACGGTGGCGGGGGCAAGGGCTTCGGCGAAGTCTGCATATGCCGAGGTATCGACAAACGAGGGCAGGTGTTCGAGCACGAAGTCGAGGGCGTTGAGGCCTGTCTCGGCATCGATGCGGCACAAGATATTGGCGATATAGCCTGTGGCCGAGTCGGCAGCTAGCAGCCGCTCTTCCAGTTCGTCCATCAGCTCGCCGAGCTCTTCGCTGGTGGCGGAACTTGGATCTGTGGGTTCTAATTGCAGATATACTTTATCTTTCAGTCCAATAGAACTGAAAGCCAGCTGGCTTTCCACGCTCGACTCGGGCATCAGCGAGAAGATATCCTCCTCGTACTTCAACTTAAGTCCGAAAAAGGCGAACAGCACGAACGATGCCGCCATCACAACGTACATCAGTACCTTGTGATTGTGGAAGAAATGGAATATTGGCAGGAAGATACGGTGCATCTTCTATCGGCGACTTACTTTGCTCCAGTCTTCTTCTCCAACTTGATATAGCCGGGGTAGGGGATGGTGGTGCCACCTGCCACAAGACTCGGCTTGATGCGAAGTCCCACCTTCGAAGAGATTCCCTCGTTGGTGAAGCTCGATGCGAAAGTCTTCAAGGCTTCCAGGCCTTTCTGCGAGAACATGTCGCCCAGGTCGGTGTTCACACCCAGCGGCACCGTCGAAGTCGTCGACGGCTTGATGGTGTAGCGTTGCTTGTTTGTGCCGCTTGCCATATCCTTGCCGTCGATGGCCAAAATCCAGTCGAGGACCGAGAGGGCTGCCTCCTGGGCGGTGGGATTCTTGACATCCATGTTCACGTTCATCGACAGAGGGACCTTCTTGCTCTGGTAGGCAGCAACCAGCTTTACTACATCGGCAGCGGTGAGATTGCCCTGCGACAAATTCTTCACGTTCACGCCAGCCACATTCACATTGTTCACGTTCTTTAGGCTGAACTGGCAGTTTTTAAGATTTGCGACACTGTTTGCCTGGTTCATCATATCGTTCAGTATGTCGCACGAACTGAACAGCATAGAACCTAAAACCACTAATGTAAAAGCTATTCTTTTCATGCCGCAAAAATACAAATAATGAACGATATGGCAAAATATTTTTTTTGGTGGATATCTTTTTTTTGCCATTTCTACAAAAAGATGTATATTTGCAAGTTAAATAAAATAGCAAAAAACATAATACAATTATATATATCAAATCATTATGGAAGAGAGCAATGCTAGTGAAAAGCAACTGAATTTCCTTGAAGAGATTATTGAACAGGGCCTCAATGAAGGCAAATACAGCGCCATCCAGACCCGTTTCCCGCCGGAACCCAACGGCTACCTGCACATCGGCCACGCCAAGTCGATATGCATTAATTTCGGACTGGCGAAGAAGTACGGCGGCAAGACCAACCTGCGCTTCGACGACACCAACCCCGTGAAGGAAGACACAGAATATGTGGACTCCATACAGGAGGACATCCACTGGCTGGGCTTCGACTGGGCCGAAAAGCACTATGCATCGGACTATTTCGAGCAGCTCTACGAGTGGGCAGAACTATTGATACAGAAAGGCTTGGCATATGTCGACGACCAGACCCTCGACGAGATACGTGAGGGGCGCGGCACGGTGACCACGCCAGGCAAGAACAGCCCTTACCGCGACCGCTTGGTCGAGGAGAACCTCGACCTGTTCCGCCGCATGCGCGCCGGCGAGTTCCCCGACGGCGCCAAGGTGCTGCGCGCCAAGATCGACATGGCGCACCCCAACATGATGTTCCGCGACCCCATCATGTACCGCATACTCCATGCCCACCACCACCGCACGGGCGACAAGTGGTGCATCTACCCGATGTACGACTATGCCCACGGCCAGAGCGACTCTATAGAGCATATCACCCACAGTATCTGCACGCTCGAGTTCGACATCCACCGTCCGCTATACGACTGGTTCATCGAGCAGCTGGGCATCTGGCCGAGCCACCAGTACGAGTTCGCCCGCCTGAACATCAACTACACGGTGATGTCCAAGCGCAAGCTCCTGCAGCTGGTGAAGGAGAACTACGTCAGCGGCTGGGACGACCCCCGCATGCCGACTATCTGCGGCTTCCGCCGTCGTGGCTACACGCCCGAGAGCATCAAGGCCTTCTGCGAGCGCATCGGTGTGGCCAAGCGCGACAACATCATCGACTACAGCCTTTTGGAGTTCTCGCTGCGCGAACACCTCAACAGGGTGGCCCAGCGCCGCATGGCAGTCCTCGACCCGGTGAAGGTTGTCATTGACAACTACCCCGAGGGACAGACCGAGATGCTGACTGCCGTCAACAACCCCGAATGCGAGGCCGACGGCACACGCCAGGTGCCCTTCGGACGCGAGCTGTGGATTGAGCGCGAGGACTTCATGGAGGTGGCCCCCAAGAAATACTTCCGCATGGCCATCGGCCAGGAGGTGCGTCTGCGCTACGCCTACTTTGTCACGGCGCAGAGCGTCGAGAAGGACGCCGAGGGCAACATCACCTGCATCCACTGCACCTACGACCCCGCCACGCGCGGCGGCGACGCCCCCGACGGCCGCAAGGTGAAGGGCACCATCCACTGGGTGGCCGCCCACAGCGCCATCGACGCCGAGGTGCGCCTCTTCGACCGCCTCTTCGCCGTCGAGGCCCCGGACGATGTGGAAGAAGGCCACACCTTCCTCGAGAACCTCAACCCCAACAGCCTGAAAGTTGTTACCGCAAAATGCGAACCAGAACTTGCAAAGACTGACCACAACCAATTTGCCGACGGCATCGCACGCTACCAGTTCGAGCGTATGGGCTACTTCTGCACTGACCGTGACAGCGCTCCCGACCATCCCATCTTCAACCGCACCTGCACCCTCAAGGACAGCTGGGCGAAGATAAAGTAACATACCTATGGGTTATGTCGCAATTGCAGTAGTCTTTCTGCTTCTTTGGATGTTTAGAGTCAGGCATTTCCATTGGCTCACCGGAGAATGGAAAGGTGATAAGAAGAAGGAAGATACACAGCGCGAGGATTAAGATGAAGTCCTGGCCGTTATATCTCGTCGTGGCCGCCGTGTTCCTGGCTCTCGTCAGTGGCTCGCTGACCACGACGGGCATGTTTATGGACGGCCTGATATACGGTAATGTCGCAGCCAATATGGCCGAGGGGGTCGGCTCGTTCTGGCACCCGGTCTACACTGCTACACATCACCCCGACTTTTACGAGCATCCGCCGCTGGCATTGGGAATGCTGGCACTGTTCTACAAGGTGCTGGGCACATACATCTGGGTCTCCAAGTTCTATATGGCGCTCACTATGCTGCTGTGTGTCTGGCTCACAGTCAGACTATGGGTGCGGCTTGGAGGCAAGTGCGAGAACGGCTGGATGCCACTGCTGCTGTGGACCTTAATGCCCACGGTGACGCACTTCGCTTTTCAGGGCATGCTGGAGAACACCATGGTGCTGTTCGTCCTTGGTGCCATACTGCTTCTGTTGCGTACCAAGCGTAATGCTCTGAACGGTATGTTGGCAGGCTTGCTGCTTGTGGCAGCGTTCCTGACCAAAGGCTTCACGGGTCTGTTCCCGTTGGTGCTGCCGCTGCTGCTGTGGCTTTTCGACAGAAAGAACCTATCGTTCAAGGCCATGCTGGTGCAGTCTGTTTGCATTGTCATGGGTTTGCTTCTCCCGCTCGTTGTCATCACGCTTGCTGTTCCCGAAGCAAGGGACTATTTCTCCAACTACATGCAGCACCAGGTACTGGCAGGGTACTCTCAGGGCGAGGTGCACCGTTGGCAGATACTTGTCTACTTCCTGCGCAGCACGGCTATAGCAATAGGTCTTGTGCTGCTGGTTGCCATTGTCAACAAAGGGGTGGGGCAGAAGCCCTCTCGTGAGCAGTGGGCCATGTGGGCGTTGGTGGCCTGCGCCGTGCTGCCGATGATGGTGAGCACCCGCCAGCGCGAGTTCTACCTACTGACGGCCATGCCCATTGTGGCTGTTCTTCTGGCCCTGCTGATAGAAGAGCCTGTTGCCCGATGGATAAAGCCATCCAAGGGGTTGGCATATGTTGCTTTGGCGCTGCTGCTGGGCGCAGTGGTTCTAAATATTGTCCGTTTCGGTAGTGAGGGCCGCGACGTGCAGTTGCAACACGACATGAAGGTCATTGTTGCCGAACTGGAGAAAGGCGAGACGGTGACCATCCCGTCGCCGCTATACTACAACTACAGCCTGCAGGGGTATTACTACCGCGAGTGCCGAATAACTCTCGACGACCAGCACCGTTGCCGCCACCTGCTCACAACCGACGAATATCCCGCCGACAGCACCTACCGCAAGGTGCCGCTTGCTACAAAAGAGTACAGGCTGTACGAGATGATTCTGCCAAACTTGTAGAGGGTCTAGAAGATTACACCAGGGTATGTCTTGGTAAAAAAAGTTGCCGCCGCAGGCTGGATAGCTTGCGGCGGCAAAGGTTCTAACGCATTAGCACGTTATAGCATTATTGTTTGATTCTCATCTTGTAGAACGAGCGGTAGACGAAGATGAGTGCGATAATCAGGAAGGCCACACCGAACCAGGGGGCTATGCCGCGGAAGCCTTCGCTGATGGCAATCTCCATGGCGAGCACACCGAAGAGGGTGGTGAACTTGATGATGGGGTTCAGGGCCACCGAGGAGGTGTCCTTGAAGGGGTCACCCACGGTGTCGCCTACGACGCTGGCGTCGTGCAGCGGGGTGCCCTTGGCTTTCATGTCGACCTCGACAACCTTCTTGGCATTGTCCCACGCGCCGCCGGCGTTGGCCATGAAGACGGCCTGGAAGAGTCCGAAGACGGCGATGCTGATGAGGTAGGCGATGAAGAGGCAGACAGCATTCTGGCCGCCGATGCTCTCGGGGCTCGAGAGGCATGCGAAAGCGAGGGCGAAGCAGAAGATGGCGATGAAGATGTTGATCATGCCGCGCTGTGCGTAGTTGGTGCATATCTTGACCACTTCCTGGCTCTTCTCGATGTCGGCCTTCTTGGGAGCGTTGGGATCGAGCTTGATGTTGTCCTTGATGTACTCAACGGCACGGTTGGCACCGGTGGTGACGGCCTGCATGGAGGCGCCGGTGAACCAGTAGATGACGCAGCCGCCGAGGATGAAGCCGAGGATGCTGTAGGGGTTGAGCATATTGAGGATGCTCTCGGGTTCGATGCCGAGGGTCTTCTGAATCATGAGAATAAGGCTGAAGATCATGGTGGTGGCACCCACAACGGCGGTACCGATAAGCACGGGCTTGGCGGTAGCCTTGAAGGTGTTGCCGGCGCCGTCATTAGCCTCGAGGTAGTATTTTGCTTTCTCGAAATCGGGCTTGAAGCCGAACTCGCTCTCGACCTCCTTGGTGGTCTTCTCGACGTCGTCTTCGATGAGGCTCAGCTCATAGACGCTCTGGGCATTGTCGGTCACGGGGCCGTAGCTGTCGACGGCGATGGTCACAGGACCCATGCCGAGCATACCGAAGGCCACGAGGCCGAAGGCGAAGATGCTGTAGTAGGTGCCGAAGACGGGCTCGATACCGAAGGCGGTGGAGGCGAAGTAGGCGATGACCATCAGCACGAAGAACACCATGCCGGTCCAGAAGCCGCCCATGTTGCCGGCCACGAGGCCACTGAGGATGTTCAGGCTGGCGCCGCCCTGCTCACTGGCCTTGACGACTTCCTTCACATGCTTAGAGGTGGGGGAGGTGAAGAGCTTGGTGAACTCGGGGATGAGGGCTGCGCCGAGAGTGCCGCAGCTGATGATGATGGAGAGGGCGAGCCACAGGTTGGGCATGCCTTCGATGCCGCCGAGAATGAAGTAGGAGGCGCAGAAGGTGCCGATGATGCTCATGATAGAGGTAATCCACACCAGCGAGGTGAGGGGCTGTTCGAAGTTGATGTCGTCGGCCTTGTTGTACTTGGCTTTGGCGATTGCACCATTAATATAATAGGAAAGGACGGAAGCCAGGATGCCAAGAATACGCATTACGAAGATCCACACCAGCAGCTTGACCTGCATGGCGGGGTCGGGGACAGCGAGGAGGATGAAGCTCACAAGGGCCACGCCGGTGACGCCGTAAGTCTCGAAACCATCGGCAGTAGGTCCAATCGAGTCGCCGGCATTGTCGCCGGTGCAGTCGGCGATGACGCCGGGGTTGCGCGGGTCGTCCTCACCGATCTTGAAGACCACCTTCATGAGGTCGCTTCCGATGTCGGCAATCTTGGTGAAGATACCGCCGGCGATACGGAGGGCCGAGGCGCCGAGGCTCTCACCGATGGCGAAGCCGATGAAGCAGCTGCCAGCCAGGTTCTCGGGCATGAAGAGAAGTATGGTGAGCATGAGAACAAGCTCGACGCAGATAAGCACGATGCCGATGCTCATACCGGCACGCAGCGGGATATTAAGCAGGTCGAGGGGCTTGCGACGCAGGCTGGCGAAAGCCATGCGGGCGTTGGCATAAGTGTTCATACGGACACCGAACCAGGCCACGCCGTAGCTGCCGAGGATGCCGATGACCGTCCAACCGAGGATGAGCAGCACAGCACCGCCGCTCATGTGGCTCAGCACGCCGAAGTAGAGGGCGATGGCGGCACCGATGAAGACAAAGAGGAGCAGCAGGAATTTGCCCTGCTGTTTCAGGTAGGTCGAGCAAGTCTTGAAGATGACATTGCCAATCTCAAGCATCGACTTGTGGGCCTTGAGTATGCGAACCTTGCTGAACTGCCAGAAACCAAACAGCAGTCCGAGTACCACGACGGCAAAACCCCAGTAGAGGATGGAGGCATCGGCACTCTTGGCAAAATCCTTCGGCATTTCGAGGTCAGCCTCGCTGGCAAAGGCGAAAATAGGGGCTGCCAGCGCAAGTAGTGTAGTTGTTAATTTCTTCATATATAGATTTTTTTATTGGTTTACCCTTCAAAAATCGAAGTACAAATATATGAATTTTTAATAAATTGACAAAAAAATCTATCTTTGTTTTACAATAAAAGAAAACATATCTCGTTTTTAGCGTATATGAAGGTTTTAAGGACACTGACTATCGTCGCAGTCTTGTTGCTTTGCTGTTCAGTCCAGGCACAGGATAAAGCCGTCATGGGCCGCCATCAGCAGCAACTTGCCTCGTTGCTCAACCGCGTGGCGTCGGCTCCCACCGACAATGAGCGCTACCTGGCCTCGGAGCAGGCTGTGCAGGCCCTTGCCCAAGCCCTTGGGGAGGATGAGTCGGAGAAGTGGAAATGGAACCTGCCCACAGTGGCCTCGGTGCTCACTTCGCCCGACGGCTTGCTGCGTATTTTCTCGTGGGCCGTGGTGCGCGACGACGGCGAGTTTGAATGCTTCGGTGCTGTGCAGTACTACAATGACAAGGAGGAAGAATACCAGTTCAGCCTGCTGCACGACAAGAGCGAAGAGATCATGAATCGCGAGGAAAGCACTCTCACACCCGACCAATGGCTCGGTGCCGTATACCAAGAGCTTATCCAGACATCCGCCAGTGGCAAGACAGTCTACACTCTCCTTGGATGGAACGGCGTCGACAACCTTACCGAGCGCAAGATTATAGAACCTGTGATTTTTCGTGGAGGCGTGCCTCAGTTCGGCGCGCCGGTGTTCCGCCGTGAGCGCAACCAGCGCCGCATAGTGCTGGAGTATACCGACAAGGCAATGGTAAACCTCAGCTACGAAGAGCAGTTCGTCGAGGAGGTGGAACACAACCGCGTCAAAGTCAAAGGCACCAACCGCTACCGCACCGAGGAGAAGAGCAAGCTTCACAAAGAGAAGATGATACTCTTCGACGAGGTTGAGCCCCAGGTGCCGGGCATGGAAGGACTCTTCCAATATTACGTGCCCTCGGGTGTCGAGATGGCCTATGCCTTCATCGACGGCAAATGGGAACTGCGCAACGGTGCCCAGGGCCGTCTCAAGGACAAGAAACTAAACAAACCTTTCGAGCCTATCGACAAGCAGGCTCCAGCCTATAAAAGGTAGATTATAATGCTTCTCAGAGATATCAACAATCCTGCTGAACTGCGCAAACTGCCCATGGAGCAGCTGCAACCGCTGGCCGACCAGTTGCGCGACAATATCATAGACACACTTTCTTCTCATCCAGGCCATCTCGCATCCAGTCTTGGTGTGGTGGAACTCACCGTGGCCCTGCATTATGTCTTCAACACCCCCGACGACAAACTTGTCTGGGATGTCGGTCATCAGTCCTACGCCCATAAGATATTGACGGGTAGGAGAGAGCAATTCTCTTCGATTCGTACACACGGTGGCCTCAGCGGTTTTCCCCGCATGTCGGAGAGCCCCTACGATGCCTTTGGTACTGGCCACAGTTCCACCTCTATCTCGGCAGCCCTTGGCATGGCTACGGCCAGCAAACTACAGGGCGACACGTCGCGCAGCCACATCGCTGTCATAGGCGACGGGGCTCTCACGGGCGGCGAGGCTTTCGAGGCCCTCAACAATGTGGGCTGCTCGAAGGCTAACGTGCTCATCATCCTCAACGACAACGGAATCTCCATCGACAAAGCCGTCGGTGGACTGGACCGTTACCTCACACGCATCACCTCGTCGCGTCACTACAATCAGCTGAAGGACAAGGTATGGCGTCGTCTCGACGGCAGTGAGGGAGGCCGCCGACACGACCAATCCATCAATTTCTTCCAGCGCCTCACCTCGACGGTTAAGACCGCCGCTCTCGGCGGCAGCAACCTTTTCGAGTCACTGGGCATTCGCTATTTCGGTCCCATCGACGGACACGACATGCAACAGCTCGTCGACACGCTGCGCCGCCTCAAGGATATCGATGGTCCCAAACTGTTGCACATCTTCACACAGAAGGGCAAGGGACTGCGGCAGGCCGAGAAGGACCCCATCACCTACCACGCGCCAGGAAAATACGACATACGCACCGGCAACCAAATAGTGCAGAACACCGCCGACCAACCCCTGAAATACCAGGAGGTCTTCGGCCGCACGATCCTCGAGCTTGCCAACCAGAACCCTGCTATCGTAGGCATCACGCCTGCCATGCTAAGCGGCTGTTCGCTCACCATCATGCAGCACTCCATGCCCGACCGAGTGTTCGATGTGGGCATCGCCGAGCAGCATGCCGTCACCTTCGCAGCAGGCCTTGCCGCACAAGGTATGATGCCGTTCTGCAACATCTATTCCACCTTCGCACAGCGCGCCTACGACCAGATCATCCACGACGTGGCGCTGCAGGAGCTGCCTGTCGTCATCTGTCTCGACCGCGCCGGCATCGTCGGTGAGGACGGCGCCACACACCAGGGCGCCTTCGACCTGGCCTACCTGCGTCCCATCCCCAACCTCACTGTCTGCGCCCCGATGGACGAGCACGAGCTGCGCAACATGATGTACACCGCTCAGCTGCCTGAACATGGCCCTGTAGTGATACGCTATCCGCGTGGATGCAGCGTACATAGCGACTGGGAATCAGCATTTAAGGAAATCAGAGTAGGGGAGGGTCGCTGCCTGCGAAAGGGGGGCGATGTGGCTATCGTCAGTCTTGGCCACCCCGGCAACGACGCCCTTGCCGCCGCCGAAGAGTTGCAGCAGCAAGGCATATCGGCATCTGTATACGACATGCGTTTCCTCAAACCTATGGATACACGTCTGCTCGACGAGATTGCCGCCGCAGGCTATCGTCGCATCGTCACCGTCGAGGATGGTGTCCGCATGGGTGGCTTTGGCGAAGCAGTTATGGAATATCTGGCCGAGAATCATCCCGCCGAAACTTCCAAGGTCTGCATCCTCGCCATTCCCGACCAGTTCGTTCCTCATGGTACCGTCGCCGAACTCAAGGCCGATTGCCATATTGACAAAAATTCAATTGTCCTGGCTGCACAGATCTAAAGGACATAATTTGGTAGTAATAAAATGGTGTGTCCGCAAACAGGGCACACCTACTTTTTACATACTCTATTTAACATAACCACGGTATTGATGCAATAGAGGCATAAGAAAAAAGGGCACATATTGCGGCCCTTTTTCTTAGTATTTAAACTATAAATGGTGTGGTTAGAATATCTTTGCGGTGACGCTTACTGCACGAGGATTGTTTATCTGCAGCCAGTGGCATCCGTTTTCTTCGCGGTGCATCAGTGTCAGAATTTCGCCAGGACGTGATTCCATGTGATAGCTGATGTCAAATTTGAATGGTCGATCAGTTCCAAAACCGATTTCGTGCATATAGTCGAATAACATCCTTATGTATTCGGAATTGTTCACATGCATCGTGTGGTCGAGCATTCCGAAACTCACCGGCCGCTGCATTTTGATGTCGTTGTCGGTCATTTTGGGTGCAACCATACGCGGCAGCGAGTCGAATTCGGTGGCTAAATCAGGATGGTTTTCGTAGTTTGCAATCAGGTCGTTGAGTCTCAGCACCCGTCTGGCGGTCATGTCGATCATCACCCAGCACGACGTTCCCGTGAGCAGTTCGTCGCCGTTGGCGGCCAACACACGGTAGTCCCTATTGCAAACCAGACCGTTATTGCCGCGCGACCACGTACTTAACATAATCTTATCGAAGGCATCCGGCAATCGTTTAATATCATAGTATGCGCGAGTTATGACCCATGCACGGTTCTGCTCGAGCAGCGTCTTGAAACCGATGCCAGTGGCGTTGCCGTGATATTCTGTAACTTCCTGGCACAGACGCACTGCCGCCCACACGTGAAGCCGGTCGTCGATGTCGCACAGATACGACGGAATCTCAATATTTTGCTTGTAAATCATTGTCTTTTACCAGTTATTACATTCTTTCCGGTACCTCGATGCCAAGGATGTTCATGGTGTTTTTCAGAGCATTGGCCACGAAAGCGCACAGCTGCACACGGAAGGCTTTCGTCTGTTCGTCGCTCTCGCGAAGGATTGGGGTGTCCTGATAAAAGCTGTTGAAGGCCTTTGCCAATTCGTAAGCGTAGTTGGCTATCATGGCGGGGCTGTAAGCAGCTGCAGCAGCCATAACAGTCTCGGGCAGAGCATGCAATGCCTTCACCACTCCCCTCTCCTTCTCGGTCATCATCACCTTCCACTCACCATTGCCGGTCAGTTTCACACCGCTTTCCTCGGCCTTGCGCACAATACTGCGTATGCGGGCGTGGGTGTACTGGATGAATGGACCTGTGTTACCGTTGAAATCGATGCTTTCGGCAGGATTGAAAAGCATATTCTTCGTTGGGTCAACCTTGAGAATGAAGTATTTGAGTGCGCCGAGGGCCAGTATATGATATAGGTGCTTGCGCTCCTCGTCGCTCAGGTCGTCGTTCTTGCCATGCTCGCGGCTCATCTCCTCGGCGGTCTTTTCCATTTCGTCGATAAGGTCGTCGGCGTCGACCACCGTGCCTTCGCGGCTCTTCATCTTGCCATTGGGCAGCTCCACCATTCCGTAGCTGAGATGGTAGACTTTGTCAGCCCACGAAAATCCTAGTTTACCAAGTATTAACTTCAGTACCTTAAAGTGATAGTCTTGCTCGTTTCCGACCACGTATATGAGTCTCTCGGCACCGAAATCGTTGTGGCGCAGCAGTGCTGTGCCAAGGTCCTGGGTCATGTAGACACTGGTGCCGTCCTTGCGGAGCAGCAGCTTCTGGTCGAGGCCGTCGCCGGTGAGGTCGCACCACACCGAGCCGTCTTCCTTGCGGAACAGCACTCCCATACCCAATCCTTTCTGCACCAGTTCTTTGCCGAGCAGATAGGTCTGACTCTCATAGTATACTTTGTCGAAGCCGACACCCAGGCGGGCGTAGGTCTCGTCGAAGCCGGCATACACCCAGCCGTTCATCTTCTCCCACAGCGCACGCACCTCTTTGTCACCCTCTTCCCAGCGCTTAAGCATGCTCTGAGCCTCCACCATCAGGGGTGCTTCGCGTTTGGCCTGCTCTTCCTCTACCCCACTCTCCATCAGTTGTTTGACCTCTTCCTTATAGTGCTTGTCGAACTCCACATAGTATTTGCCCACCAGGTGGTCGCCCTTCATGCCGCTCGACTCGGGTGTCTCGCCGTTGCCGTAGCGCAGCCATGCCAGCATGCTCTTGCAGATGTGTATACCGCGGTCGTTCACCAGATTCACCTTGCGTACATCGGCACCGGCGGCAGTCAAAAGCTGACTCACAGACCAACCGAGGAGGTTGTTACGTATATGACCCAAATGCAACGGTTTGTTGGTGTTAGGGCTGCTGTATTCAACCACCACTGGAGCACTTTCGGCAGCCGGTGTACTCAATCCGAAGTTGCCGTCGGCAGCCTTCTCGGCCACAAACTGCAGCCAGTAGCTGTCGGCAATCTCGAGGTTGAGGAAACCTTTGACAACATTGTAGCCAGCCACCAACGGCAGCGCAGCCTTCACTGCCTCGCCAATCTCGGCGCCAACGGCCTCGGGGGCCTTGCGGGCCTGCTTCACGTAGGGGAACACCACCAGTGTGTAGTCGCCGCGGAACTCCTTGCGGGTGTCCTGCAGCACAATACTGTCAGCCGACTGCTCGATGCCATAGAGCTGCTTGAGCACTGCGGCAACTGTCGTTGTAAGAGTCTCTGTTATATTCATTTCCGTAGTATTGTCATTACCTTATACAAAATGCAAAGATACAAAAAATAATCGACATGACGATTTTTAACAGCGTTTTTCCATCATGGAGCAATTACCATCCGGGCAAATCTCTAAAAATCAGCACTCAGACAAAATATGTAATCCTAATGACCGGACGTTAGAAAAAACATTCATATTTTTGTCAAACTATAAAAATAGCCCCCAAAACGCCCACCTCAAACTACCTGAAAATCAACCATGAGCAGGTACCCTCTCTTACTCAACTCCTACTCATCGCCTTATCATCAAATTACCATCCATTACTTTAGTAAGAGATGACATGTTGAATACAAGTCAATAATACATCTTTTATAGGTGTTTTACCCTGCCTTAACCCTAAAAGAAAGGCGGTTTGCAGGCCTTGTTGGTGCTGGCAAACCGCCTAAAATACAGAGTTAAAGACTAATTAAGATGCTCGAGGAATACCCGCAGCAGAGACATGAAGTTCATGTAGTTGCCCAGTCCGCAGCCGTCGCAGGTATCGGTGGGGCTATGGTAGCCGCCGAAGGGGCCGCCGAGAGTGTAGATGAATATTGCAGGGCATTCGGAGGTGAACCAGTAGTGGTCGCTGTTGGCGGCGTTGTCGCGACGGGCCACCTTCTTGGCATATCCACGCTCGTCGTTGATGCTCTGCAGCATGTCGACAAAGGGTGCCGTCTCGCGGCTGTTGGCGTTGACGACCATCAGCCCATCCTCACCTCCGCAGAAGAGGTCTATGTTAATCAAAAGCTTTACCTTAGACAGCCTAATAAGCGGGTTGTCTGCAAAATAATGCGAACCTACAAGTCCCGACTCCTCGCCACCGAAGAAGAGGAATACGTATGTATAGTGGCCGCGCTGGAGGTTGGCCATGCGGGCTATGTCCATCACCGCGGCAGTGCCGCTGGCGTTGTCGTGGGCGCCGTAGAAGATGGTGTCGCCGTTCATGCCCAGGTGCTCATAGTGGGCGGTGAAGACAATCATCGTGTCCGTCTCGCCGGGGATATAGCCGCAGACGTTCTGCGAGCGGTAGCCGGCGCGGACAATGGGTGGCTTGGTGCGTGTCTGCGGGAAGCGGAAATACTGGTAGTAAGCATCTTTAATGCTCGTATTGGCACTATTTTCCAACGGTTTCACGCCGTTGGCCATCAGCTCGCGCCGCAGGTAGTCCGCCGCTATCGAATCTCCCCTGTTCTGCATCCCGCGCCCGAACATCTCCTCGCTGCTGAGGTCACGAATGATGCGGCGTGCGTATGTGCTGTCCTGCGCCGCCACGCCAACCGACAGGACCAAAGCCAATAATAAGATAATCTTTTTCATAATGCCATCAATCAATATGTTATTAAACCAGCCCCACTATTTTGCATCGCCGGCAATAAGCAGTATTATCCAAGTCATTTTTTTTTGAAGCATAAACTCAACTATCCACTCTTTCTAGACACCTAATATACTCCTTTAATATATTATAGATTTTATTTCTTTAAAATAATATTAGCCAGACAAACAGCAACTTCTTGGGACTCTTCCCGCGGACGCCAAGCGAGTATGTAGCTAACTTCTACATCATTGACAATATAACCTTTCTGTTGCAAATCCTTCATTTGCTCTTTCTGTGTCTTTGAAAGGCAAGCTATATAATCACCATGTTGCGATACAAGATATCCGTTGGAATAACGCAATCCTTCGCCACTACGAAGCCTTAACACCTTATCTTTTCGTTCCTTAAAATAATCAAGCCAAACATCGTGTAGACTAAGGCTAATGGAAATGTTGGTCTGGTCTAATACGGGATTGTGGTAAATATATAGGTTTTGACGTGCTCGTGTAAGGCCAACATAAATGGTACGCAAGTCCTCTGGTTTTGTGTTGTTGGTTTCGTGGACAAATAGATGAACCGTGTCAAATTCCCGACCTTTTGCTTTGTGAATTGTGCTAACAAACACACAATTACCATCCAAGGAAACGAAATCCTCGACCTCACTTTCCAACAAGAACTGCCGCAAATCACTACGATATATTATCCGGTTGATTTGCTCATATTCTTCCCAGAAGCGCTTCATAGCTGGCAGTAATTTACTTGTGGCATAAGTTTGACACGTACGCTCTTTTGCCGCCTGCCATATTTCATCACTAATAACAGACCCATCATTTCCAACATGCTTGACAAAGTAACGAACTTCTGCAAGGTTGATAAAACGGAAGCTGTTGTCTGCCTGGACTAATATTGCTCGAATGCCTTGCTGTTTTAATTGATATGCTACCTGTAGTGCTTGTTCGTTGGTTCGTGTCAATACTGCTGTTGTACCTTTTATTGCCAAACCATTTACAGAGAATATTGATCCCACAGGTATATTTTTCACAACCCCCTTGTACGAAGCCACAGCCTTAATCGGTGTGTGTTTCATTCGATTTGGAATTCTTTGAACAAATTGGTTGGCATAATTTACAATATCTTGTGTAGAGCGATAATTGTCTATCATCTCATACAAAACGGCGCCATGATCAGACACAAGTGATTGCAGGTATTTCGAATTACTCCCACGGAAAGCATATATGTTTTGGTCGTCGTCACCAACAGCTATCACTCGCATTTCTTCGTTACGCTGCATGAGTGCCTGTACCAATCGATAATCATCAGGCCCCATATCTTGCGCCTCATCTATTACAAGTACAGTTTTGGCGATTTTTGAATTTTCCACCTCTCCCCTTTCAATCATCTCTGCCGCTCGTTGTACAACACTGTCGGCCTCTTCTAGGGAGCCTTGTTTGCCTAGCAAGTCAAAGCTGTACGAATGAAACGTCTTTATATCAACAAAATGCGCTGCATTACCCACCAACTCAATCAGGCGTTTCTTGAATTCTGTAGCAGCTGCACGAGAGAATGTCAACATCAACAACTGTTCATGTTTTACATCCTCGAGCAGCAACAACGAAGCTAGTTTATGTACTAACACACGAGTTTTCCCACTACCAGGTCCTGCAGCAACAACGATATAGCGCGAGTCCCTATCGTTTATTATTTCCAGTTGACGCCTAGATAATGTGCTAAAAATCTTCTTGTATTTTGCTGGTGTAATATTTTGGTTTATCTCAGTCTTGCGGTCTTCTTTGAAATACTTATTGATAAAGCGACGATAATCCATTGTGAAATAGTCGCTGACATATTGTAAAGCTGCATTGTAGTCTCTGACCATCAGATTGGCATACTCGCCAACGATATGTATTTGTTGAATTCGTTGCTTATAAAATTCATCCAATAGACGATAATTCTCCTTTGTGTATCTGGTTCTTCTTTCTACCTTACGCTTTAGTTGCATGGTATTATAGATAACTAGGAAGCCACCTTCAAGTTTCAACAATTCATTTTTACTAAGAAATAGGAGCGCCTCTTCCATATCTGCAATAGATGGCGGAGCATCTATTGACAACTGGGAGGAAACATATTGGTTAAGTATACCAACCAACGAGAATGGAACAAACGTGCTTTCTTTTTCAGCCTTCTGTTTATTTATAGTTTCAATAATATATTGACAGAGTTGAGATCTTCTTTCAAAGTGTTGCATAGTGATATCTGCAGCAACCTGTAGACGAAGACTTACACTACCGGCAGCAGTATGCTCCTCTTTTCTTACATAACCTTTGAGCCTAAGGAAATACAGCAGAGTTTTGAGACGTTTCACATTACAAAACGACATTCCTTTCGACTGGGCTTCCTCGTTAAGTTCCTTGTAATTAAGTTCTCGCGTTTTATCGGCAATTTTTTCAAGAAGAAATCTCTCGAGTTGCAATGTATTCTTCAGTTCCCGCATTGTATTGCTCTTGGGGAGACCGGCCAGCATATCCTGACTATCGGCCAAAATACCTTCTTGACGCATTAAGTTCACATTGCGAATGACAGCTTCTTTCGTCATTCCCAATACATCGGCCAAATAATCTATGCGGCTTTCTGCATCGTCAACATTATGTTTTGTGGCTCGACGGCTAATCAAAGAGCTGATGATTCTAACAGCCTCTTCTCGTGTGGTATCATCGAATAAGGGTGATTGGGTAATACGTTTACGAGCCTCATCCATATTGCCTATAGTAATACCCGTGGCGAAAACGTGCGGCGCATTGCTTCCGCGCTCAATGAATCCGGCATCTTCCAATGCAGCAATGGCAGCCTTTATTCGAGTCTCAACATCATCCACCTCATCTCCCCAACCTGCTTTGCGTGCAATCTCTAATGGAGAGCAACTGACGGTTGGACGCTGTTGTGTCATGTCCTTTATGGCTTTCCACACCTGTTGAATCTCACTGATAGAAAGCTTTGTTTGATTTAACAAGATGAAATGCTTATCGAGGTCACTGTCTGCATATAGCACGTAGCAATCGGCTTCCATATGAGGATCACGCCCAGCACGTCCTGCCTCTTGAATATAGCTTTCTAACGAGTCGCTAATATCATAATGGATTACCAGCCCCACATCTTTTTTATCTACGCCCATTCCAAATGCAGAGGTGGCCACAATAACTTGAACTTTGCCACTCATAAAAGCGTCTTGGTTGCGTATTTTATCGGCAGATTCCATTTTACCATTGAAAGGAAGTGCATAGATGCCATCTGCGCGAAGACGATCGGCCAGTTCTTTTGTTCGTTTAGTTCTGCTTACATAAACGATTGAAGGGCATTGGTGTCCAAGAATAAGGGAACGCAACTGATTGTATTTATCATCATCAGTGTCAGAATGAATGACTGTATAATGCAGGTTTTTCCGTTCAGAATTAGCAGCAAAAACTTTCAACTTTAAATTTAGTTTTTGCGCGAAGTAGTCACAAATATCTGTTATTACCTTCTGTTTTGCCGTGGCAGTGAAACAAGAAACGGCAATGGGATGTTGTTGTTGTTTCAGCTCTTGAATCTTACGGATGAAATCGCCAATATAAAGATAATCCACGCGGAAGTCTTGGCCCCAAGCAGAGAAACAATGTGCTTCGTCTATAACAAACCTCACAACATTGCGGCCTAACAGCAACCGTTCTATCGTCTTACTTCGCAGCATTTCCGGGGCGATATAGAGCAAGTTGGCTGAGCCATCAAATACTTGCTGTACAGCACTTGCTCGCTCAATTGGGTCAAGTAGACCATTTATTGTCACGGCATCACTGATACCTCGTTCGGTAAGATTGTCTACCTGGTCTTTCATAAGTGACTGCAATGGTGATATAACCACTGTAAGACCATGCATATTACGACCAGCCATAAGGGCGGGCAACTGAAAAGTAAGGCTTTTGCCACCACCTGTGGGAAATATGGTTAACAATGATTCTCCTTTAATGGCTGACTCTACAGCCTCCTGTTGCATTCTTTTTCCGTCGAAGAGCCGGAACTCATTATAACCAAAAAAATCTTGGAGACCTTTATGTGCATCCAAATGATTCCGACAATATTCACATTCGGCACAAGGAGTGTTTCTTAACAAATCCATCACTTTGGACATGTGTGGGTAATTACGTTGTACCCATGCCGGAGTGATACTCATAATATCATCTGCACCGATGATGGCCAGTGCATATGCTAATTCTATCGGATGATCATTGATCAAATTGTTAAGGTTGGCATTACCACATATTTTCCCATGGTACTCAGATGTAATCAAATTGACAACATCCGTTTTTGATGATAAGAGACGATTGATTAGTGTGGGTTGAATGTGTGGAATATAACCTGTGTATTTGAAAAAGCCCTCAAACTCGGTCTTGTTGTGTAAAAGTTGATATAGTATTTCCTGCCTTTGCTTGTTCAATCGTTTCCACACTTCCAACTCATCGTAAAAGAGATCTCTGGCTTTTTTGGCATCGTTAACTGGATTATTCAACTCGTCTACCTGCAATTTGTCATCTTTTACTAGACGATGATAAGGTTTATTTGGAAATAACAATGGTGATAACGGCAATGTATCAATGACTTGATAGCGCTTTTGCAGCTGAACGTATTTCAAATCATGACCAATAATATTATGTCCACATAATGTATCACACTTAGAAATGAATTCATTGAATTCTTTGGACGAGTGTGTGTGTAAAACTGCGCCATCTTCCCGTACAGCGCCGAAGTCCTGCACTTTTTGAGTGCTTACCCCGACTTCCGTATCAATGAAAACAATCATATTGCCACCTTTCCACTAACAATATATGTCTATTAATCAGAATCCCGGCAGGGTGAGCCAGAGGGTTGGGAGCATGAGGAGGAAGCCGATAAGGATGAGGGCGAGGATGAATTTCCAGACCCATTTGAGCCATGTGCCGTAGGGAATGCGGGCCATGCCGAGGACGCCGATGAGGACGCCACTGGTGGGAGTAAGCATATTGGTGAAGCCATCGCCGAACTGGAAGGCCAGGACGGTGGTCTGACGGCTGACATTGATGAGGTCGGCGAACTGGGTCATAATAGGCATCGTCAGAGCCGCCTTGGCGGAGCCGCTGGGCATGACGATGTTGAGCAGCGTCTGGAAGAGGTACATAACGCCGAGCGACATCACCTCGCCTGTCTGCGCAAGGCTGCGGGTGAGGCCGTAGAGCATGGTGTCGATGACGCGGCCGTCTTTGAGTATGAAGATGATGCCGCTGGCAAGACCTACGACGAGGGCGGCGGAGAGGATGTCCTTGCAGCCAGCAAGGAAGAGCTTGGCAATGTCGTCGGCACCCTGACGGTCGAGAATGCCGGCAAGGATGCCCATGGCGAGGAAGAGGGCCGAAATCTCGGCGATGTACCAATGCCATACCAGTACGCCGACGACAAGTGCCACGATGGTGAGTAGCAGCAGGATGAGGATAAGCGCGTGGCGAGTGGTCAGTGCGGACTGTTCGTTGCCCTGTTGCCGTTCGCGCCAATAGTCGTCGAGCTTATAGACGGGACTGCTTTCGGGCTTGGCCTTGACGCGATGGGCGTACCATAGGACGAAGGCGATGCCAATGATTGTCAATACTATCCAGCAGAAGAGGCGGTACTCGAGGCCGGAGAAGAGCGGAATGCCTGCGATGCCTTGCGCAATGCCGATGGTGAAGGGATTGAGCATGGCCCCGGCGAAGCCTATGTGGGCGGCGACGTAGCACATGCAGACGCCGACGATGGAGTCGTAGCCCATACTGATGGCCAGAGGGATGAACACCACGACGAAGGCTATGGTCTCCTCGCTCATGCCGAAGATGGCGCCGAAGAGGCTGAAGAGCAGCATGACCAAGGTGATGATGATGTTCTCGACACCGAGGAGGCGAATGATTTTATATTTGCTGAGTTTCTGCACACGGCGCAGGAAGGCCATGACGCCGATGTCGATGGCGTGGCTGTTGTTGAGAATCCAGAAGGCGCCGCCGACCATCAATATGAAAATGATGATGTCGGCTTTGTCGACGAAGCCGTTGAAGAGCGCGGAGAATATCTGCCAGGTCTGCGGGGCGGCATCGACGCGGTGGAAGGAGCCGTTGACCACCACCTCGCGGCCGTCTACGGTCTGCCGCAGGAACTCGCCGGCAGGTATGACCCATGTCATGACCGCCGCCAGGACGATGAGGGCAAAGACGATGGTGAAGGTATGGGGGATGCGTTTCATCGGTTCTATTTAATTAAGTGATTGTCTTTTACAAATACAAACCGCAATTCATCAATCATCGGCCAACAGTTTCAATATAGGGGTGTTGACATTGGCGGAGACGAGAGGTGCCAGGCGTTCGGCGCGTTCTTTGAGCATGGCGGCATCGAAGTCGGTGACCATCAGGTGTTCTAGTGCCTGTCGCATCGAGGCGACGTCGTCGGCAACAATACAGAGGGGAGCCAAGGGTGTGCCTGAGACCATGGCGCTGTTTGCAAGGCAGTGGCGGCCTGCAAAGAGTGAATGGAGCAGTTTGAGTTTCAGCCCTGTGGGCTGGTTGGTGTAGAGCAGGATGACCTGTGCGTCGCCAACCAGGCGCTGCATGGTGTCGGTGTCAGGGGTGTCGAAAAGTGTTATGTCGGGGTATTGCGCCAGTTTGTCTCTGAGCCATTGCGGAGGATGGTTTCCGGCCACGACAAATGGTATCCCACCATCGGAGAAAAGGTTGTCGGCCAGGTAAATGACGGCGCGGTAATTCTCGGCTACTGCAAGGTTGCCATGGAAGAGGGCGTAACTGCCACGCCCCACCTGCGACAGCACTCGGTCATAGGGGTGCGATGCGCCGACCACCTGCACATTGCGCAATCCCATGGTCGCAAATGTTTGTGCATCGTTGTCGGAGATGGCGAAGACGGCTGTAGCAAGGGAGAGTGTGGGCACTTCGTAGCGGCGCAACTTGCGAGCTTCGGTGTAAAGGTGCAGTTTGCGCAACGGAGAGTGCTCGGCATTGGCCAGCAGACGGTAGTAGTCGGACTCAACGTTGTGGGCACGCACCATCACCTTGCGGTTGCGGAACTCCTTGCGTTCCAACACGTCGCAGCAGTGCAGGCCTTCGAGGAGTATGGGATAATCGTCCTTGAGCAGGCGGCTGCATAGTTCATCGTTGCTGCGCGAGGCCACGATGTAAGGCCTGCGGCCCAGCATGCGTAGCGGCGAGGTGTCGCGCCGATAGTAGTGTACCTCGTGGCAAAGGGCTTCCAATTCGGGGGCAGATTGCCGACCGTAGGTGTAGCAGTGCAGATGAATCTGCACCCCTGCCTCGCTGAGGGCACGGATGCGGTAGTAAACATCAATGACCCCACCGTAGTCAGCAGGAAACGGCACGTTGAAGGATACTATGTGCAGGTGTGGTGACAATGGCCTTATTTCTTTTTCCTTATGTTGCTGATACGAATGGCGTCGTAGCCCGAACTCCAAATTTCCACTCCTTTGGCGGTACCGAAAACGCCATGATTGGAGGTCTTCTCCCATATTCTGGAGTATTGGCCACGAATTTCGGTGTCAAAATCCAACAAGTCGTCATCGGAGCCTTTCGTTATCAGCAACACATGCTTGGTCAGTTCGGCGCTGTCGGCAGCTTCCTGTCCGAAGTATCCTTCAATAATACCAGGAGTTCTTTTGGTGGAGAAAAGCGTCGAGTCGTTCATACTAAGAGGCTCATTCCAATCTTCAAGTACAATAACATCGAAACGGCTATTGTTGTTTTTCAGTTTTGTCGGTTTCAACAAGAAATGCGATCCCAGCGGTATTTCAACGCTGCGCACTTTCTTCAAGTCCGTTGTGGTTTCGTTCTTTTGGAAGTTGTTGTCCCAATATTTAATGCAGATGCCTATCTCAAAATAGAGCGTATCCAGCCCGAACTCATTTTCTTCGAGAGGGAAAGCATCGCAAATTTTCTTGTCGATATATACAAGTGCTTGATGTTTTGGCCTGACACCTTCCATATCCATAATGAAATAAGACTGCATCACCGATGTCAGATAAATGGGATATTGTGCAGAGGCATCGCCGGAAGAGGAGATGGCAGCCATGAGCATGTTCAACTGCAGGCGTGCCTTGTCGGTGCGGGCATCCTCATCGCCATAAGCGTAATAGCACCCCATGATTTTATACCAGCACATTATTATATCCGACGGTTTGCGAGTCAATCCCTTCTCGGCCAACTCTACGACCTTAATCCAGTCGGCATGAGTCATGGTGTCGGCCTGCAGCATATTTCGAACTTCATCCAGTTCGTCGATAGCACGATAAGGAGAAAAGTCGGGTTGGAATGGATAGCCATAATAGAGACACCGTAGGTCTTGAATGTCGAGAGTGGTGTCAGCTTTAAGGAAACGTTTTTTTAGCTTGGGATAATAATATTGGCTGGACTTGTCGCCGACAGCGGCTTTCATCCATTCATAGTCAGGCGGCATAGGTTTCCATGCGGAATCAGACGCAACGCTGTCTGTCTGTGCCATCATGGACACTTGGCAAAAGAGTGTAATGCCGAGGAATAAAAAAATCCTTTTTATATTCATTATAAGTTTCTTTAAAATCTATTATATGCCAGCCAGCTGTTGCGGTAGCGGTGGTCGGCGCTGACATCAGAGCCGAACCAGGAAGGCGGCGTAAATCGGTCGGCAGCTTCGGTGGTGGGGAATTCCACTTCGACAAGGCGGAGACCTTCGTGGGCACCGTGGAAGATGTCGAGTTCGGCGGTATACTCCCCTACCGGTATGCGGTAGCGGGTCTTGCTGACCAGTAGGCCGTCGCACTTATTTTTAAGGTGGTTATATTTGTCGGCAGAGAGGGTGAACTCCTCTTCGCGGTTGACGATGGCTGGTGGGGTGTGGGTGGGAAGTGAACGGGATGTGAACGGGATGTGAGTGGGATGTGAACGGTTGTCGGGGAGGCGTTCCTTGACGGTGAGAATATAGGCATCGCCCATTCTGCGGATGCGCAGAGTGGGCGATGTGCATAGGTATCCTTGCTCAATCTCGACGTGAGGATGACTGTCGAGGTCGGCAGGCAGCTCACGGACAAGATATTTGCGCTCGATTTCCATCAGAGCGTGGCGAGGTAGGCGGTGACGTTCTTCTCGATACGTGCGGCGACGTCGGCGCAGTCGTCGGCTTTTTGGAAGCGTTCGCCGGTGATGTGCTCGTAGAGCTCGATATAGCGGTCGCTGATGCTGTTGACTATCTCGTCGGTCATCTCGGGCACCTTCTGGCCTTCCTTGCCCTGGAAGCCGTTGGCCATGAGCCATTCGCGGACGAACTCCTTGCTGAGCTGGCGCTGGTGCTCACCCTTCTTGAGGCGCTCCTCGTAGCCGTCGGCGTAGAAGTAGCGGCTGCTGTCGGGAGTGTGTATCTCGTCGATGAGGTATATCTTGCCGTCGCGCTTGCCGAACTCATACTTAGTGTCGACAAGGATGAGGCCCTTCTCCGCGGCTATCTTGGTGCCACGCTCGAAGAGCTGCAGGGCGTATTTCTCAAGCTGGTCGTAGTCTTCCTTGTCCACGAGGCCGGTGCGGATGATCTCCTCGCGGCTGATGTTCTCGTCGTGTCCTTCGTCGGCCTTGGTGGTCGGGGTGACTATCGGGGTCGGAAACTTCTGGTTCTCCACCATGCCTTCGGGCAGCTGCACGCCGCAGAGGGTGCGTGCGCCGGCCTTATACTCGCGCCAGGCGCTGCCGGCGAGGTAGCCGCGCACAATCATCTCCACACGGAAACCTTCGCATTTAAGGCCCACGGTGACCATCGGGTCGGGGGTGGCGAGCTTCCAGTTGGGCAGTATGTCGGCGGTGGCGTCGAGGAACTTGGCGGCAATCTGGTTCAGCACCTGGCCCTTGTAGGGTATGCCTTTGGGAAGAACAACGTCGAAGGCCGAGATGCGGTCGGAGACCACCATGGCCATATATTTGTCGTCGATGTTATATACATCGCGCACTTTGCCCACATAGAGGCTTTTCTGCTTGGGAAAACTGAAGTTGGTTTTTACGATTGCGTTCATTATTATGATTGTTTGATTGCTTGTGTATTATTCGTCTAGCTTTTGTGCGAAGAAGGTGAAGTTGACCTTGCCGTAGTTGCGATGCTGCCAGAAATGGGGATGCTCCTCGAAGCTGTATTCTGCCGGGTGTTCGAGGATAAAGATGCCATCGTCGTTGAGCACCTCGCGTTCGAACACGAGGTCGGGCAACGTCGGCAGCCCTTCGATGGCGTAGGGCGGGTCGGCAAAGACAATGTCGAACTTGCGGTTGGCGCGTTTAAGGAGATCGAAGACATCGGCACGCACCACATGGATGTTGCGTATGTCCATGCGTGTGGATTCAGCCTTGATATAGTCGGTGCACTGCGCATTGATGTCGATAGAGGTAACTTCACGCACACCGCGTGAGACGAATTCGAACGACACTGCGCCGGTGCCGGCGAAGAGGTCCATTACCGAGCATTCTTCAAAGTCGACGTAGTTGTTCAGGATATTGAACAGGCTCTCGCGAGCCATGTCGGTGGTTGGACGCACGGGCAGGTTGGCGGGAGGGTTGAGACGACGGCCACGAAGGCTTCCGGCGATGATACGCATTGTTACTGTAGGGTTTAGAACAGGATAAGGGCGTGACGGTAGGTGTGGAGTTTCTTGAACTCGGGCGATGCGAACTTTGTGGCGGTGCCGCTGAAGAGTGTCGTTGTGGGGAAATAGGGTCGCAGACGACCATAGAGTTCGCGGTCGACATCGCCGCAGAGCATCAGTTCCGTATTGGGCTTGTCGGCGCCGAAGAGTTTCATCACCTCGATGATCTGGAACGACGCTTCGTCCATGTTGGCAAAAGAGATGGTGTTGCCGTAGAGGTAACGGCCTTCGTTCATGGCAGCGAGGTCTACCCTACCCTGGCGCCAATGGGAGACAATGACGGGATGTGAGATGCTGCGCGACGCCAATGAGGCTATCTTCACATGCTGGTTAATCACCACAACTCCTGGGAGAGCTACCTTGAAAGCCATAATAAGATGGTCGTTGGCAGAGAACACCATAGTGGAGCCAAGAGCTTTGCATGGAGCCGACAGGACGGTGTCGGCGGTGCCGCCGAGAAGACGCAGGTATTGGCGGTTGGCAACGGTGGAATAGAGCTCGTCCGGTACCCATGCGTTCTCGTCGCTGACAGCAACCAGTTCGATATTCTTATAGCCTAGCGGGCGAATGCCGGCATCGGCAAAAAAAGCCTTGATGTCGCGAGTGGCGTCGGTGATAGAGGCTGCGTGTTGACCTTCGGCCTCGCCGAATGCAAAGAGGGTGCCGTCGGGCGAAGTTACCGAAAAAGAAAATCCATCGGCCACGAGGCAGATGGATAGTCTTTTTTCTTGATTTGAGCTATCGCCCTCGGTGGCAATTAAAGTCTTGCAACGATAGGCCATAGCTTATTCGAAGTTACCATCGGTGACGGGCTGGGTCATGTCGCCAACTTTCCAGCCGGCGTAGCGGCCTGCCACCTTCTCGATTTCGGCAATTTTATTTACACGCTCCTGCTTGTCCATATCGGCGAGGAGGTCTTCGAGACTCACCTTGCACTCGAACACTGGAACCATGAAGCCGCTCTTGTCGACCATGCCGGCGTTAAGTTCAAATTCTTTGTCGGTGCCTTTGGGATAAGGTACATAGCGCAGTTTCATAATCTGCTCATCAGTCATCTGCACGGTGTGACCTGTGGCGTCGATGGTGGGCAGTTTCTTGTCCTCGCGGAGTTTCTTGATGGGGTTGATGTACACCTCCTGGCGGGAGACATAGCCTTTCTCGACGGCTTCCTTCTCGGGCACCTCGTTGATGTCGACATCTTCGGGAATCTTGTCGTAGTTGGTCACCTTGACAATGGTCTTCATGCTGTCTTCGTGCATAAGGCGTGTGAGGAGGGTGTCGAAACTGCCAGTGTAGGTGCCGTAGGTCACCTTGTAGGCTTCCTCCAAGGTACGAATGGCTTTGAGTTTCTCGGCGCATGCATCGCGACGTTTGGTGTACTCGTTGTCGAAACGCACGGGTTTCATGATGCTGTTGTACAACAGGACGGCGAGGGCTACTATAGCAATGCCCAGCACAATCTGAATAATGGTTTTGCCTTTCATTGTATACTGTTTTTTCTATTTTTACATTACAAAATCGGGTGCAAAGATACGAAGAAAAACGCAAACTGCAAAAAACTTTTTTTCTACAGTTTGCGCCATAGGTTGTCGGAACGCCGACAATTTACATTGTATCAAATGTTTGTGGCAATGGTTTTATTTGTGTCGACAGCCTCTTCCTCGACGGTGTTCCAATCGTTGTCTGCCACAATCGAAACGCCAACCCCGCTGTTATCGTTGCTTCGAGTGTTGAAGACAACCACATTGACCGCCACAAGTGCCACCACGGCGGCGGCCGCTAGGGTACCTATATACCGCCAACGCACATTCTTGTGCGCAGGGCGCAGGTAAGGTTTCTTGCCCACTTCTGCCATCACTTGGTCAACTACATCCACTTTCTTGGGATATTCGAGACCGGCCAGTTCATCGAGTTGTTGTTCTATTGTCATTGTCGTACCTCCTTTGCGAGATTTTTCTTTGCTCTGAATATCAAGCTCTCCACTTTGCTCAAAGAGCACTGCATCACGTCGGCAATCTGTTGGTAGCTGAAGTCCTCGAAGGTGTAGAGCACCAGCGCGGTGCGCTGTTCGTCTTTGAGGTGTCCGATAGCTGTGCGCAACTGTTCCATCTGCTCGTTGTGGATGATTTGCTGCTGTGCGTTACGGTCTTCGCTGCGTTGTTCGGGCAGGCCTTCCATTGCGTCGGCTGAGACGAAGCGTCTGGCCTTGTTCATCATCTTACATACCACGTTGACGGTGATGCGATAAATGAAAGAACTCAGTTGTGAATCGAAGCGGAAACGCGGCAAAGCTGAGTATAACTCGACGAACACCTGTTGCGTGACCTCCTCTACTTCGAGCCGGTTGCCGCAGAGTTTGTATGTCAGGTTGGCCACAATCTGCTGGTATCGTTCAACAATCAAGGCATACTTCCTTGTGTCGCCTGCCAGCACGGCTTCCACTATCTGCTTGTCTTCCACAGGGCGATTCGTTTATTAGGTACGACTAACTACTGCTTTATTGCATTTTCTTGAAGAAAAATATTCTTTTCCTTCGGAATTTTCTTTTACTTATACTTAAACTCCTCTATCTCACGGCGTTCGCGCTTTGTAGGACGTCCCACACCACGGTCGCGCTTTTCGAAAGCATACTGGCGGGCCATCTGTATGCGCTCGTATTCCTCCTGAGGAGTGTGGTCGATCATGAACCCCGGCACCAGTGCCGCTCCGACACGGTTGGGCGGAATTGACAGCACCTCCACCTCTTTGTGCAGCTGGTCGATGTTGAGGCAGAACCTCTCCCCTATCTTCACGTCGTGCGAGGGTTTCAACTCGCGGCCGTCGGAAGCCATTGTCACCTTGCCGCACTGACAGGCGTCGGCGGCAAGCGAGCGGGTCTTGTAGAGGCGCACTGCCCAGAGGTATTTGTCCAATCGCATGGCTGATGAATTGCCAGTCACTCCACCTGATTTCCTTTTGTTCTTCTATCAACCATAGAAAAACGATAGAAGAACGATAGATGAATCATAGGAGAAATGCTGGAGCATATATTATTCTATTATTAAATCTTGAAGATATAGGTAATGGTGCCTTTCTGTTCTTCGGGGGCGGCTGCGTCGGCATTGAAGCGGGCCTTGCGGGCTGCAGCGATGGCTTTGCTGACAAGGTCGCCATCGGCGGTGTTGGAACCCTTGGGCTGGTACTCGGCGCGGGTGACGTGACCGTTGCGGTCGACCCAAATCTGGACCACCACGGTGCCCTGCTTGTTTGAGCCATATTCGGGTTTGGGAAGGGCCACACTGCTACGGCCGGCAAGCGAGTAGTTGCCGTTTCCGCCGCCATTGCCGGTGTAGTTGTTGCTGTTGGGCGTGCCGTTGGCCTTGCCCTGGTCACCGGAGCCTGTGCTCACACCCTGGCTGCCACTGCCGCTGCTCTGGTTGCGGCGACCTGTGAAGAGGGCGTTCTTGTTGATTTCGGGTTCCTTGTTCTCTACGGTGGGCTGCTCGGTGACGGCTGGAGACACAGTGTTGCCCTGGTTGGTGCTGGCGTTGAGCGACGGTGTGGGCTCGGCCTGCTGGGTGGCCACCTGGTTCTGTGCCGCGGGAGGGGCATAACTTGAGGCAGTACTTGCCGGCTTGGGGTCGTCGCCACTGCCAAAGTCACTGTCGCCAAGGTTCACCTCGACACCCTCCTCGGGAATCGGAGGGTCGGGCGGGTCGTAACCGAACGACAGCAACACCAGGGCCACAAGAGCCATGATGATTGCCGTGCATATGCCCGATATGATTTTGGGGTTCATTTTGTTTACAGTTTACGGTTTACTGTTTACGGTTTACATTACTGCTTGGGGGAGGTTGCAAGGATAACCTTGTGTTTAGTGCCGTTTGACGAATTGATGCTGTTTACGGCATCTATTACCTGCACCACATCCTGCACGGGGACGGTCTTGTCGGCACGAAGCACCACGCAGGCCGACGTGTCGTTGCCTGAGATGCTGGTGCGAAGGAACGACTCCAACTCGCCGACGGCAATGGGAATGTCGTTCTCGACATAGAAATTATGACTCTCGTCGATGTACACTGTGACGCTCTCCTTGGCCATAGTCTTGCTGTTGCTTTCGGGCAGGAGCAGCTTGACAGCATTGGGACTGATAAGCGTCGAAGTGATCATGAAGAAGATGAGCAGCAGGAATACCAGGTCGCTCATGCTCGACGACGACGTCTCTATCTTGATTTGATTCTGACTCTTGATCATTGTTGAATGTGTTAATTTGAGAATTTGTGAATTTGCGAGTCGCTTGCGCAGCTTTGACTAACGAATTCACACATTGACGAATTCTCTCATTCATTATGCGGGCTCGTGGAGGAGGTCCATGAATTCGTTGGCGCGCACCTCAAGTTCGAAGACGACCTTGTTGATACGGCTGACGAGGAGGTTGTTGAGGAAGTAGCAGATAATGCCGACGATAAGACCACCAACGGTAGTGACCATTGCAGTGTAGATACCCGAAGCGAGCATCTGAATGTCGATATTGTTGCCGGCATAGGCCATTTCCTGGAAGGCAGAAATCATGCCAACCACAGTGCCAAGGAAACCTATCATCGGGCCTAGCGAAGCCACAGTTGCTACAAGGGAGACATGCTTTTCGAGGCGTGCCACCTCGAGCTGGCCCTCGTTCTCGATGGCGGCCTGGATGTCGGGCAGCGGACGACCGAGACGTGAGAAGCCTTTGCTGATCATGCGGCCAAGCGGGGTGGCGGTCTCTTTAGCCAGTCGACGTGCCTCGTCGACATTGCCTTCATGGACATACTCGCGTATTTGCTCCATAAAGCGGTTGTCGGCTTCGCCCTTGAGGGCGCCGTTGAGAGTCAGGTAGCGCTCAATGAAGATATAGATTGCAAGCACCAGCAACAAAGCCAGCACAAGCATAATCCAACCGCCGTTGAGGGCCATTTGCCACAACGTGACGCGTTCGGCACCTGCTGTCGCGACAGTGTTTTCTACGGTGTCGATGGCTGTGGCCATATCACCTTGGATAAAAAGAAGTTTGCTAATCATAATGGAAAATGTGTTGTTTGCTTATTATTAATTATGTATTAATCAGAAATGCAGGCCTACGCCTATCGTGGGTTGCCAGCCCAATGGGGTTGGCTGCAGAGCAGACTCCAGATTCAGGCTTATGTCGTCGTCTATCTTGAAGTCGAAGAGGTGTCCAAAAACGTATGCATCGACAAGATTGAGTGCATATACACCGACAGTGATGATAATCATCAACTGGAAGTTCTTGTTGTAGTCATTGTAGAGACTATAGATACTGCTTGTGGGATATGACTCATAGCCTTCGAGACGAGGAGTATCGTAGTTGTTGACTCGGAAGAGGTACTCGTCCTTGAACATCTTCATGTTGGAGTAGTTGTTGTAGACAAGGTATCCCATACCAGCGAAGGCACCATAGATGATGGGGATCTTCCAAGCCTGATGATTATACACCTGACCGGCGCCGGGAAGTATAGAAAGGCACATGGCCTTTGTGGCCGAATGCTCTTGGGCTTGACATGTTGAAGGTAGTAAGTTGAAAGTTAAAAGTATCGCGGCGACGAGAATCACCGAGATTATCTTCTTTCCACTTTCCGCTTTACTTTTCACTTCTCCAACAGGTTCATTATTCTTTCGAAGTCGCTATCGCTGTTGAAAGCGATGGTCAGTGTGCCTTTGCCGCGCTGTGAGCGTTTGATTTCCACGGTCGACTGCAGACGGTCTTTTAAACGTTTCTGTGCTGCGCTGTAAGTTTCAGGCAGGTCGCCACGACGACGCACCTGCACTTTGGGTTCGGGCTTGGCGCTCTTGGCCATTTGCTCGGTCTGGTGCACCGAAAGGTTGCGGTCGATGATGGCGTGGAGTATCTCCAACTGACGTTCGGCATCGTCGAGGCCTGCCAGCACACGAGCATGTGCCATGCTTATCTGTCCACTTCCGATGGCCTGCTGAACCTCCTCGGGCAGTGATAGCAGACGCAGGTAGTTGGTGATGGTGGAGCGGTTCTTGCCAACCTTCTCGCTCAGTTCCTCATGGGTGAGACGGCATTCCTCTATCAGCTGACGGTATGCCTGCGCCACCTCTATTGCGTTGAGGTCGGCACGTTGTATGTTCTCCACCAGAGCCATTTCCATCATCTGTGTGTCGGTAGCCACACGGATATAGGCAGGCAGTTCCTTGAGTCCGGCCTTCTGAGAAGCACGGAAACGGCGCTCGCCAGCTATAAGCTGGTAGGTGCCGTCAGGCATCTTGCGCACTGTCACTGGAGTGATGACACCTTGCTGGCGAATACTCTGTGCCAGTTCTTCGAGGGCCTCGTTGTCAAACTCCTTGCGGGGCTGGAAGGGGTTGGCCACAATCTTGTTCACCGGCACCATGCTGATGCTGTCGCCCTTCTCGGGTTTGCCGACCTCGAAATCAGCTGCATCGGGCAGTATGGAGCCCAATCCGCGGCCCAATCCTCCTATCTTTTGCTTTGTTGCCATTTGTCTACATGTTGTTGCGCTTCAGTATTTCTTGCGCAAGGTTAAGATAATTGATGGCGCCAGTCGAGGCGGCATCGTGCATAATTATGGGCTGGCCATAGCTTGGCGCTTCCGCCAGCTTGGTATTACGGAAGATGAGTGTATCGAACACCATCTGTTTGAAGTGGTCGCGCACGTCTTCCACCACCTGGCGGGCCAAACGGAGACGGTTGTCGTACATGGTGATGAGCATACCTTCGATGGCCAGTTTGGGGTTGAGGCGTGTCTGGACGATGCGTATGGTGTTCAGCAGTTTGCCGAGACCTTCGAGGGCGAAGTATTCGCTCTGTATAGGCACTATCACCGAGTCGCTGGCTGTGAGGGCATTGATGGTTATGAGCCCTAACGAAGGCGAGCAGTCGACGATGATAAAATCATAGCTCTCGCGCAGCGGTTCAAGCACACGCGAGAGGAATTGCTCGCGGCCTTTCTCGTTGATGAGTTCCACCTCGGCACCCACAAGGTCTATGCGTGTGGGCAGCAGGTAAAGGTTGGGGGTCTCAGTCTCAACAATGATGTCGCTGGCGTTGGCCTGACCGAGGATACACTCATATACACTCTTTTCCAACTCGTCGGGATTCACGCCCAGGCCCGAAGTGGCATTAGCCTGCGGATCGCAGTCCACCAGCAGAACCTTTTTCTCTAGCACCGCCAGCGAGGCCGACAGATTCACTGCCGTGGTGGTCTTCCCCACCCCGCCCTTCTGGTTGGCTATGGATATAATCTTTGCCATAATTACTGTGTTAATGTGTTAAATTTGTTAATGTGTTAGTCTATGCTTGCGCAAGCATCACTTACGCATTCACACATTCACGCATTCACGCATTAAAATTTGAAATCTATCTCCTCAAGCTTGCTGTCGGTGTCGTCGGCATGGTAGTTGTCCTCAACGACCACAGGTGGCGGCACAATGCCGGTCTCGATAAACGAGAAGGCATTTTCCAGTCCTTTGCGGAACTTGTCGAAGTCCTCTTTGTAGAGGAACATCTTGTTTTTTTCGAAGAAGAAGTCGCCGGTGTTGTTGTCGAACAGCTTGCGGCTTTCGGTAATGGTAATAAATTTGTCACCACCACGGGTTTCCTTCACATCGAAGAAATATCTACGCTTGCCGGCGGGGATGGCCTGGCTGTAGAGTTCTTCTTTTCTTTGCTCTTTGTTGTCCATTTCTCTCTTTATATTACTGTTGTTTTCGAGGTGCAAAAATACTCACTTTTTTATACTTGACTGACCGTTGCATTACAAAGTTATAAACAATGCCCGTTTAATTGCGCTTATGGGTCATTATGTCGAGTATCATGTCGTCAGTCTGGTTCATACCGTCTTTGCCCAGGCGGCCCAGGTTATGGATGCTGCAGTCGAGATCGCTCTCGCTCAGACCGTCGGTGCAGTCCACCACGCGGCTGTGCACTGCCAACTCGCTGCACACGAAGGCCGAATAGAGGCCTACGCTCATCTTCAGGGCGCAGCTGGGCTTGGCACCGTCGCATACCATGCCGGCGATGGTGTTGATCATGTTCTTCAAGGCGTAGCCTACCTGCTCGAAGTTTCCACCTTCGAGGTAAGTCAGCCCGGCACTTACACCCATCGTGGCGTTCACAATGCCGCAGAGGGCACTCAAACGGCCTATGCCACGCTTTATGTATATGCTCATCAGGTGGCTCATGGTGAGGGCGCGCATAATCTGCTCGTCGCTGTTGCCCCTGAGGGTGCCGTAGTAGTATACCGGAAGCGTGCAGCAGATACCCTGGTTGCCGCTACCAGAGTTGCTGTAGACGGGCTTGGTGCATCCGTCCATACGGGCGTCACTGGCGGCCACAGTGCGAGCCACCACGGTGTGCACCATATCGCCACGGGCCTGCTCCATCAGTATCTGTCCGGTGTGGAGCCCCATGCCTTCGAGACCGCATTCCGAGGCGGCATTGTTGTATTCCACCGTCTCTCGTAGCCAGTCAAGCTCGTCAAGCGGTGCCGTGGTGGCATAGTCGTAGACCATGTGGGCAGTGAGCTCCAACCGCTGCTTGTTGTCCTCCTTGGGGTCGTCATCGTTGTCCTGCTCCTGGAAAAGGCCAAGCTTATGGTCGAGCAGCACTTGGTCGTCCTTCTTGAGAAAGATGAAGTTGGTGTGCTTCTTGGCAATTACGGCAACGACAGAACTCTTGCCGCAAACCGCCGAACACTCTATATAAAGCTTGTCGCTGGTCTCCTTGACGCTGATGTCGATGCTGTCGGCATGGTTGGCCAGCCAGCGCTTGGCATCGTCTACCTGGTTCTCGGGCATCGTCAACACCTCGAGGCCGCGCTTCGAGTCACCGTGTGTCACAGCCATTGCCACCGCTATAGGCAGTCCTATCATGCCTGTGCCGGGAATGCCAACGCCCATGGCGTTCTTGAAGACGTTCTTGCTCAATCGCAGCGTGATGTGCTCGGGCTCGCAGCCAAGCGTCTCCACAGCTTTTGCCACGCAGAGCGCCACGGCACCGGGCTCGGTACAACCCGTGGCGGGCACCACCTCGTGCTGCATAATATCCTTTATCTGCTCGCGTAATACCTTATCCATAGACAGATAGCGAAAATAATTGTTATCTATATTAAAATGCAAAGATACAACAATTATTCCACATGGCAAATTATATTTTTAACTGTAAACTGTAAGTTTTTAGTTTTAAGTAGGCTGGCACACTTAAAGCTTAAACTCACAGCTTAAAGCTTACTATTCAGTTTGTCCATAAACTTTGCCGTGTCAATAATGAAGCGCTCGTGGGTGCCCTCGCCAATTAGGCCGCACTCGTCATAGGCCTTGACGCTGAACACCAACCGGCGGCGGTCAACCTCCGTCAGCTCACTGTCGCACCACACGCGCTTGCCTATCGGCGTGGCTGACAAATGGCTCACATTCACCAGCGTGCCCACGGTGCCCTGTCCTTCGTCAAGATATGGCAACACACTCTCGTAGCAGGTCTGCTCAACCAATGCCACCAGCATCGGAGTAGCGAACACATCCACCAACCCGCTGCCCACCCGGGCGGCACTCATCTCGGGTGTTACAATCTGTTCCTTATGTCCTTTGATTCCTGTTTCTATCATACAAAAAAGTTTGCATCCTTAACGCAGGATGCAAACTTTTATTGCGCAGTATATGCGGTAATTCTATTGCGGGGAATTACTGTTAATCCGGTTGTGGCGATTCGTATCGTTTCATGATATATTTGAAGTCCATGTCTATGTTTGGGTGTTCATTTGCAAGCACAAGTTTGTCATTGGTAAGTTTTTCTATCACAAATACTTGTCCATCATAGCAACCGCCATCAATCTCCAGCAGCTGCTTGCCGTCTTTTTTCGTGAGGGTGTATCCATTCCAGGTCGCGATACAATCCGTCCGATAGTCGGAAGTCAACACCTTGCTGTCGGTGAACTCCATACAGATATACCCCTCGGGAATGTACGCCTGTCCTGCGATGGTGATTTCGTACGACTGTGCCGTGTTGGTCCACTGGCCGACGAGGAGGTCGGCATCGTCCTTGCCGCAGGCAACGAACAACAATGCTGCGCCCAGCAGGGCGGCGAGGATTTTGATGCTGTGATATTTCATTTTTTTGTCATTTTTAGTCGGTCAGAACCGGTACTTCCAGCCGAGGGTGAGCGTGGACGGTTGGAAATTTAGGTCGTCCACCTCGGTGTCGAGTCCGGTGATGTGGGCTTTGCCTATATGCCCGACGCTGATGATGTACTGGAGATAGAGTCCGGCATCAAGCCTACGTTTAGCATACAGGAAGTTGACTGTTAGAGGAACGATGTAATTTGCTGTGGAGAACGAGTTGACATAGTCGGTACCACCTCGCGAGGTGGAGAGGAATATTTCGCTGAGGCCGACGCCGAAGCCCGCTGTGGGTTCGAGGGTGAAGTTTCTGCCGAGGTTGAAACGGTAGCCGAGGTCGATATGATAAAGGTTGTCCTGTTTTTTTACAAGCTGGTTCTTGACGGAGTTGATGTTGTCTGCGGTACCGTCGAGGTGCATCGCGAGGGTGAAGCGGCAGTATTCCACGCCGATGCCGATGCCGACTTGGGCCGCCACGCTGTAGACGCTACGGTAGTCGAGCGCGGGGTGATAGGTCTGCATGTGGTTGGTGAAGCCTTTGCTGCCGTCGAGGAAGTTAAAACCGAGGTTGAATTCGGCCCAGGGATTAACCTTTCTTTTTCCAGCTTCGTTTTCCTGAGATGAAACTGTGCCTACTGCCAGCAAGCAAGCCAGCAGCAGAGCCGTCTGTTTGATGTTGATGTGTTTTACCATGATGTTAAAGTTTTTTTTTATTGAACATTACTGATTTATGCGTTTTGCATGAATGGTATTCAATTTCTCATCATGGTATCGGTTTTTGTTATACATTCTGTTTTACGCCCATATAAACGCTCCTATACGTTTTTTATTGCCCACAGGACTAAATATTTCCATGCAATTGTATTGCGCATGATATTGTTTTTGAATTTAGGAGTTCGAGTCTTTTTGGTTAGACATTGTTATCATTTTCTGCAGTTCCTCGACGGTGAAGCTGCGGAAGAGGTACTTGTAGCCGATTTCCAGAGGGATGTCGGGCAGTACTCCGTGGGGACCGGTGGTGCCAATGTGGCGGAACTGCTTGTCGGAGCAGTAGAATGTCAGGCCAGAGTTGGGCAGGCTGATAGGGTTGTGCCTGGTAAAGGTGGTGGTGAGGCCGCCCGTCTCTTCCCCTATCACCGGTCCCAGCCGGTACTGCTTGGCCATGTTGGCAAGCAAGATGGCAGCGGAGTAGGTGAACTGCGACTGGATGAAGTACAGCTTGCCGCCGTACGAGGGGTTCTTGGGGTAAAAAAACATTTTTACACGCTTCTCTTCCGGATGGGCAATAGTACCCATTTCAGTGTCCGTCATGTCCATGGCCGCCACTTTGTCGGTGAGGCCGTCGAGATGGCAAAGGAAGCGCTTGCAGAAAGCGTCGTTGCCTCCGCCGTTGTACGAAATGTCCACAAACAGATGGTTGATGCCATAGTGGTTGACAGAGTCGATGCAGGCCGCCACAACGGAATCGAACTGCGGGAACTTATCGTTAGGACCGCAAGAGTTGAATTCAAACAAGGCAACGCCCTGTTCGGGGAAGATGCTGAAATGCCAAGGTATATCGCGCGGTCCCGTTCCGCCGATGTTACCCTTGTCGTCCACCTGTACCAGCCATTCATAAAGGATTCTCCTGTCCAGCACGACACTTCGCTCGCCGCCTGCGGTGCGGTAGGCAAAAGTCATCTGCGGGCTGTAGCCGTAAAAAAGATTGTAGTAAAAATAGAGTGAGCGCAGGATGATGGTGTTCAGATAGGCCTCGCTCTCGTGGCTGATGTACGGCAGGATGCTGTCGACAATCTCTGTCGCTGGATGCCCGTCGATAGACGTTATCTCGCATCCCCGCAGGCTGTCGGGCATACCATCGTAGGAACTGAAGCGTAGTTTTCCGTCGCGATACTGAACGATGCTGTACGGCGGGAAGACCATCATGCCTTCCGGCATTTGCGGTGCCGTTGGCGGGAACCCCACATGCGTGTGTCCGTCGAAGTACTGGTTCCAACGGGCGATGATGCGCCAGAAGTCGAGCAGCGGCATCGGGCGGTCGAGCCGCGCCAGCGTCTGTTGCTTCAGCTCGTTGTACCGCTCCCTGCCGAGCGACCACGTCGGGTTCGGGTGGATGCGCTCGTACTGCTCCATCATATAGGCAAAATCCACCCGCATCTGCGCCGGAGAGAGCGTGTCCTGCGCCGAGGCACCGAAAGCCATCGTTACCATCGCCGCGCATAGCATCAGGATTCTCCGCTTCGCTATCAAAACGTCCACTGGAAGTTTCTTCATATTCATTGTCTTAATGTGTTTATTGTTTGACTGCGGATAGTTCCAAATGGTCTCGGCTTTCTTGTTGCAGTTGCGTCACGTTCCCGTTAGTTGTGCTTCAAGTAAAGCATATTGTTCTTGTAGTCGAAAATGACGTTGAAGTGGCGGAATAAGTCTGTGCCGAGAAGAATGTCGGAATTCAAAACGGACAAATCCATCATACTCCCTGGTATTTTCGCCACAACACGGTGGTTATCATCCATGAGTTCAATTGGGAAATTCATGCTGTCGACGGCGGAACCAATCTGTGAAAGAATCAGCCATGCATGTGAATTGGTGTCTATTTGACTGAAATGCTGGTCAACACGATCCAAAAAAGCAGAATCGAAAGCTGTTCCAGCCGCATTCCCCAAATCCAGGAACACCCGTGCTGTGCAGGGTGCCCCGTCTTTTAGCCTGAACCCATCGGTCTGGACACACCTGAATCGAGGGAAGCCTTGCTGATTAGTAAATTCCATAGGGATTGCCTTATATTGGCCTATCGATGCCGGGAGATGATTGCTCAAGACCATAAAATGCCGCTCGAGGTCTATCTCAACGACATATTTTTCAAAGACATCACGACCTATTGTTGCACCCAAAGAGGGCATGCTGTACATCAGTGCGGCCCATTTATTGATGTCTATTGTGTCCAGTCGAAATGATGTATGCCCGATTTTATAACAAAGGCTGTCCGTCACCACGCTATAACGCGCGATGTCCGTCAAATCCTCTGAGCCACGTTTAGCCCGCAGTGTGTCGGTTCGATAAACCCTATAAGTGAAATCCAGTTTTGCGGCCAAATCGGGGTCGATGTCAGAGCGGTAGCAACCATTGTCAACAAGAACGGTGTCAACCTTCACCCCATTTATTTCGACACTACAGAATATTCCGCCAGCACCTGTGTGCCCCCAATCGGTTTCAAAACAGATAGGGATGGTGTCCGCAAATAGAGGCTCGGCCACGGTCTTTTCTCTCGTCCCGCTCTTGCAGGC
>ONDE01000014.1 GCA_900316515.1 uncultured Bacteroidales bacterium
ATAGGCCAGTCATAATCTATACGCGCGTAGGCAAAGCCTATTACACGCAGCACTGGGTCGGGAACAAACCCTACGGCAATCTCGGTGTGGAATTTCGGAAACCACGGATTGCACCCACCTGCATAAGGCACCATGGTGTCAATTATAGCCAACGGGGTTATTGGGGAATCGTGCACATCTCCATACCACAGATAACATATCATGTTGTCGTGCACCGTGTCGTGGTCCCAGCAGTTGTCATAATAGTTGTAGAAATAAAACGGATAACGCCCGAAGACCGTGTCAAAGCTGTCGGCCGTCTGAGCCTGTGCCGAAGCGACACACAGCATTATGGCAGAAACGAGTAGAGCCTTTTTCATAATACTCATTGTATTTGTTATTCGGAACAGGTTTTTATTATTGTATTGCCAGAAAGTGTCGGGTAGAAAGAAACGATTGACACTTTTCCGCCGTCATAATAGAATTCATAGTCACGGAAGCTATGCTGACCACAGGTTTCAATGTCAAAAGGCGGTGAATACTGTCTGGAACAAACCGATTCTCCAAAATGGTTGTTCCTCCATAGGCTAAGGAAATTATTGTCACCGCTTAGGATGGCTTGCGACGGACCTAATGTTTTAGTGCAAGCGTCCAAAGAATGATATTTTGTCATGGACAAATCGCTGTGAATGGTGATGTTTGGTACAAGGGCTGTACAATGTGTTTTGGCACCAGCCAATTCTGCCTATTGCAAGGGAGAGGAAAATGACTGAAAGAGATAACAAATTGATTGATAGTTTTTTCATACTTATTAAATTTGAGGTTTATATTTGCAAATATACAACATTTTTCTTGTTTCTGCAAATTTTTTCTTGCAGGACCACCTCCGGGCACCCTTTTGGAACTGCAAACATCACATACTACTCACATACTGCTCACTTACTACTCACTTACTACTCACTTACTCCCCCCCTCCCCTTCACTCCGCCCCACCCGCGATTAGCATTTTTTAACATATAAATGTTATAAAATGTGAAATAATAGTAGTACTTTTGCACATTGGAAAGTGGCCACGGAGTACCGTAGCCACCATGTGTGAACTAATGATACATAGCATGATAGCTGTTATTGGCAGTGGCAGTTGGGCCACGGCAATAGTCAAAATATTACAGGAAAACAGTCCGCAGAAGGTGAACTGGTGGGCCCGAAGCAAGGAAGTGGCCGACGGAATAACATCCACTGGACGTAATCCCCGACACCTGTCGGAACTACAACTCGACCCAAACCGACTGTGGGTGAGCGACAACCTAAAAGATGTAGTGGAAGCAAGCGACGAGTTACTGCTCGCCGTACCCTCGGCCTACATCGACCGCGTATTGTCCCAACTGCCACCCGAAGCACTGCAAGGTCACCGCATTATCTCGGCAATCAAAGGCACATTGCCCGACTGCTGCATGAGCATATCGCAATACGTGGAGCAAACCTTCAAGGTTGAACCCAACGACATCTGCGTCATAAGCGGCCCCAGCCACGCCGAAGAGGTGGCCCACTGCATGCCCACCTACCTTACCGCTGCCTCGCGCAACGAAGCCTTCGCCCGCGAAGTCGCCGACCGTCTGCGTAGCCACTACATCATCACATCCGTCAGCACCGACATCGACGGCGTGGAACGCTGCGGCTTGGCAAAGAACATCTACGCCATAGCCGCCGGAATAGGCAGTGGACTGGGCTACGGCGACAACCTCAACGCCGTGCTCACCGCAGGCGCCATCCGCGAGATAGACTCCCTCATCGAGAAGGGTATCCCCTACCCCGAACGCAACATACTCGACAACTGCTACCTTGGCGACCTGATAGTCACCTGCTGGTCTCGCCACAGCCGCAACCGCGCCCTCGGCGAAGCCGTGGCTCATGGCGAGAAGCCCGAGGAGGTCTTCGCCCGCACCGGCAGCATCGCCGAAGGCTACTACTCGGTTAGAAACATGCACCGCATAGCCAAAAGCCTCAACTGCACCGACAGAATCCCCATCGCCGAAACCGTCTACCGCATACTCTACAAAGATGCCGACCCAAGGCAGGAAATGCAACACCTGATCGAAACCGTACTCTGAATGGAATCCTTCGACGACATACGCCCCTATACCGACGCAGAAATACCCGACGCCATGCGGCAAGTGGCCGAATGGGATCTGTTCCCTCAGATGATACGGTTCATCTACCCCAACATCGACATCAACGAAGCCCGCGCCCGCATCCTCGCCATACAGAACATCCAGCAGTTCCAATCCACAGTGATGAACGACGCCATCCGCCGCATCATCGCCGAGACAACCGACGGATTCACTCACCACGGCATGCACCACCTACGCCGCGGACAGCCCTACCTCTTCATATCCAACCACCGCGACATCACGCTCGACGCCTTCCTCCTCCAACACCTGCTCATCGAGCGCCGTGGCCTCACCTCGCACATTGTCTTCGGGCAGAACCTGCTCAGCATGCCCATCATCGAAGTTCTCTTCCGCAGCAACAAACTCATCCGCATGGAACGCGGAGGCACCCCAAGAGCCTTCTACAACAGCCTGCAGCACCTGTCGGAATACCTCAACCACCTCGTCGTCGACCAACACCAGTCGGTGTGGATAGCACAGCGCAACGGACGCGCCAAAGACGGCATCGACACCACCGCCCCGGCAATGCTCAAAATGCTCACCCTCGGCGGCAAAGGCGACCCCAAACAGACACTGCATGACCTGCATCTGGTGCCCATCAGCATCAGCTACGAATGGGACCCCTGCGATGCCATGAAAGCCACAGAACTGCTGCTAAGCCGCAACGGAGCCTACCAGAAAGCACCCGACGAAGACCTTAAGAGCGTCGTCACAGGCATCATAGGCCACAAAGGTCACGTACACCTCGAAATCGGCCGTCCCATCATGCCGCGCGAATTGGAACCGACCAATGGCGAGGAATTGACAACCCATGTTGCACGCGTTCTCGACCGCCGCATCCGCGACGGCTACCGCCTGATGCCCACCAACTACGCCGCTTACGACATCCTGAACGGACGCAAACGCCGCGGACGCTACACACAGCGCACCCTCGACACCCTTTCCGCACGTGCCAACGCACTTCCCAACCCTGAGGCACGGCGCATACTCCTCGAGATGTATGCCAACCCCGTCAAAGCACGATAAACCTCTCAGGCGAAAAACCTCTCGTCGAATCCAAGAAGGTACACCCGGCCGGTGGCACGGGTGAAAGCGGTGTAGAGCCACCGCAGGTAGTCCCGGTCAAGCCGCTGGTCGGGCGGAAGAAAACCTTGGTCTATGATGACTGTGCGCCACTGTCCACCCTGGGTCTTGTGGCAGGTCAGAGCGTATGAAAACTTAACCTGCAAAGCATTATAATATGGATTCTGCCGCAACTCGCGCAAGCGGTCGGCCTTGTGCGGCAAGTCGGCATAATCCTCCATCACCGTGGTATAGAGACGCTCCTGCTCCTCGGCAGTGAGCGATGGCGACTCGCTGTAGAGCGTGGAAAGCATCAGCTTGCAATCGCGCGGCTGCTCCTCCGGATAGTCGACAAAACGCAATGTAGCATCGGCAAAGCGAAAACCATATAGTTCCTGCACATGGCGCACACTGAGCACCTCTACTATGTCGCCATTGGCAATAAAACCTATGGTGCTGTCGTCGTCGAGCCAATAGTAGTTGTTCTTTACCACCATGAGGTAGTCGCCCGCATTGACCTCGCCTTCGCGGAAGAGGACACTGGAGCGAATACCCTGATTGAAAAGGTTGGCGCGTTTGTTGCTGCGGGTGACCACCACCACATCCTCCAATCCATCTCCCGAATATTCGCGGTTGAGCACCTCCATCAGGTCCTCGCCGTTGAGATTCACCACATCGTCGGCCACACTGAACAGCGGCAGCTGTGCCTCATCGGCAATACGCATATCGGCAATCTGACTGCGGAGCACCGTGGCATTGGCCAGTATACCTGAGAGGCTCTGCTGACGCACCACCTCTGTAAGTTCCTGCGAATGTACGTTTAACCCGAAGGAGGCTTTGAGGTAGCGGTCGTCAAGTGCAGGGCTCTCGCTCTGCCCAACAGGTGGCAGCTGCGCCGTATCGCCTATGAGCATCAGGCGGCAGTGGTTGCCGCTGTAGACATATTCCACCAAGTCCTCGAGCAGACTGTGACGCGAAGCTGTGGGCTCGACGCCTATCATCGAGGCCTCGTCGACAATGAAAAGGGTGTAACTGTGCTTGTTGACGGCGCGCACGGTGCGCATCTGACCTGTGGCATCGGTAGCCGTCATATAGATTTTCTTATGTATTGTGAAAGCCTGACGGCCACTGTAGCCCGACAACACCTTGGCGGCGCGACCCGTCGGCGCCAGCAGCAGACTGCTCACACGCAACTGCGGCAAGGTTCGTATGAGGGCCGACACGAGGGATGTCTTGCCTGTGCCGGCATAACCGCGCAACAACATGGCCGACCGGGGGTCGGAGTCATAGAGGAAACGCGCCATCAAAGCGCAAGCCTCCCGCTGCCCGTCGGTTGGCGTATGCGGGAAGCGGGAGAGTATAAGTTGAGTTACCGATTGTTCTACGCTGTGCGTAGCCACTGCTTATTCAGCTACGGGAGTGGCTGTGGGGGCAGCGTTCTGCTGGACGGGAGCCATATCGGTAGCAGTGGCAACCTGCGTGTTGTTATCACTACCGCCGTTCTGGACTCTCTTTGCCACCGGGGCGGCAAGGCTGAGAACGATAAGTATGGCAGCAAGCCACCATGTGGCCTTCTCGATAAAATCAGCCGACTGACGGGCTCCAAGCACCTGTGTGGGAGCCGAGAAGTTGGCAGCGAGACCGCCACCTTTGGAGTTCTGGACCAATACAACCAGCGCAAGCAATACGCAGACTACGAGAATCAGGATTACAATAAAAGTGTACATCTTTCTTTACTATGTTATTTACTGTTTATTAATGTTTCCAAATGTTCAATTCGGGGTGCAAAATTACTACTTTTTTCGGGATTCTGCGCCAATAAATTTCTATAAATAGCCAGAGCCTTGTCGTATTTGCCCTGCTTTTCCAGTATAACAGCAAGAGTTTCAGTGCCAAGCGAAGAATCGGCCTGGATACTTTTTTTGTCGTTCTGTTCTACGGCGACCGGTTCGGACTGAGCCTTTTTCATCTCCTCCGAAGGCCCGACTTTCAGGAAATTTGACAATATGACACTCTTGGGTGCTGTCTTGAACGACACCTCCTGGAAGGTGTTTATCTCGCTGAGCACATCGAACGAGGGCTCCTCGACGGCAGCCACCGCCTTGTCAAGCATGGCACCAAGGGCATTGTTGTTACACATTGAAAGCATGGCAATGCGGCGCTCCTCGGGTGTATCGAAATGGAAAGCGCTATCGGCCAACAGTGTAAGCACATTGACAACAGACGAATATGGATATTTGGCCTGCACAGCCCGTAGCCACCCCCGCTCCTGCGAGGTAAACTTCACGGGGTTGCCCATCTTCTCAACGAATTGTTTCTTGTCCATATCTTTTTTCTAATTGCAGAGCACACAATTAACAACTTTTTTGATTGCCAATTGGAAGTGCAAAAGTACAAATATTTTTTCACATAGAGAAAAAGAATTTATTTTATTACACATTACCCACTGTAACACAAACCATTATAGTAATACAACAATATTTTTCAACAATTTTTTGTTTCCATATTGAAAAAAATGTGTAATTTTGCACTTCCAATTTTGAGGTAAAAATGTGTGCTAACCTCTCGTAAGATAACAAATAACAATAAGATAAAATGAAGAGAACATTCCAACCCTCGCTGAGAAAAAGAGCCAACAAGCACGGTTTCCGCAAGAGAATGTCCACCGCCAACGGTAGGAAAGTGCTGGCCGCCCGCCGCCGCAAAGGCAGAAAAAGACTGACCGTCTCGGACGAGCGCTAAAAAGCAACGGCTTTGCTAAACGAAAGAAGTACCGTAAGATACTTCTTTTTTTTATTTAAACACAATAGGTTATGAGTCGCAGAAACAGAGAACTGCCCCTGCTGGAACAAATAGAGATCCTCGACGCCGGCGCCGAGGGCATGGCCGTAGCCAAAGTTGACGGCCTTGTGGTGTTCGTACCATTCGTTGTGCCAGGCGACGTGGTCGACATCCAACTGTACAAAAAAAAGAAAAACTTCGCCGAAGGACGCGCTGTGCGCTTCCACCGCATGTCGAACCTGCGCGTCGATCCTGTATGCCCACACTTCGGCGTATGCGGAGGCTGCAAGTGGCAGACAACAAACTACGAAGCACAACTGCAGGCCAAACAGCGGCAAGTACGCGACAATCTGGAACGGCTCGGCAATGTCGACTGCTCTGGCATGAGTCCTATCTGCGGCTCAGAAAACATTTACTACTACCGTAACAAACTGGAATTCACCTTCTCCAGCCGTGTCTGGATGGACGACCCCACGGCTCGTCGCGACGACGAATGGGGCGCCTTGGGATTCCACATCCCCCAATTGTTCGACAAGGTGCTGCCCATCGAACACTGCGCCCTTCAGGCCGAACCAAGCAACGAGATAAGACTCGCAGTGAGAGACTATGCCATGGCGCATGGCCTCACTTGCTACGACATACGCAACCATACAGGCTTCCTGCGCAACTTGGTGCTGCGCAACAGCTCCACCGGCGACTGGATGGTGCTGGTAATCGTCGCCGAGGACGATACCTCACGGCTCTTCCCGTTGCTTGACATGCTGCGCGAGCGCTTCCCGCAGATCACATCGCTGCAATACATCGTCAACACCAAGTTCAACGACTCCTACTCAGACCTCGAGGTACACACCTACCACGGTGCCGACCATATCGAGGAACGCATGGAAGGCTGGCGCGACGACCCGGCACTGAGCTTTATCGTCAACCCCAAATCGTTCTACCAGACCAATTCCGTCCAGGCCCAGCGTCTCTACAGCCACGTGGCCGACCTCGCCGAACTGCAACCGGACGACACACTCTACGACCTATACACCGGTACCGGCACCATAGCCCTCTTCCTGGCCCGCCACGCCAAGAAGGTGGTAGGCATCGAATACGTAGAGGAAGCCATAGCCGACGCACGCCGCAACGCCGACCGCAACGGACTCAACAACACTGTCTTCTACGCCGGCGACATGGCCAAAGTGCTAACCCCGGAATTCGTTGCCGCCAACGGCCGTCCCGACGTGGTAGTCACCGACCCGCCACGTGCAGGCATGCACGACAAAGTGGTGGCACAGCTACTCGAAATGGCACCCCGAAAGATTGTCTATGTAAGCTGCAACCCCGCCACACAAGCACGCGACCTGCAGCTGCTCGCCGCACGCTACGATGTCCACCGCATACAACCCGTCGACATGTTCCCTCACACCCAACATGTCGAGAACATCGCCGAGCTCGTTTTGGCACGCTAGCCGACCCTCACCGAAGAAAAAAATAACACTTTTTCAACAAATTATTTTACCACAATAAAAAAAAGTGTTATCTTTGCATGTTGTTCTTAGCCCCTCCCGGCGTGGGGCAAGAACGCGCAACCTGCTAACAAACAGGGAACTATTAAAAGATAATAATAATAAAATATAAACTAAACAAGATGAAAAAAGTATTATTGAGTCTGTTAATGGCTGTCGTATGCTTGCCCATCGCCTTCGGTCAGGCTGCCGACCGTCCTTTTGTGACAACCAGTCAGATTTCTTGCGGACCGTACACCTGGCCCATCAACTCGGAAACCTATTCCTCAGACACCACGGTGCTTGTCATTTCCGACACTGCCATCTACGTGCTCGACCTCACCGTCCGCACCGCTTCGGGCGACACCACCCAGGTTGTCGACAGCGCCAACTGCGTCTACTTCTGGAACGATAGCATCTGGAAGACCTCTGGCGAACACATCGGTATCATTCAAGGCCAGAACGGTGCTTGCGACAGCATCGTCAGAGTGATGCTGACCCTCACAGGCGTCGATTCCTCGCACGTCGACACCACCGTGTGCGACCAGTTCAGGGCTCCTTGGGGCGAGATCCTCACCGAGTCGGTCGCCTTCGACTCGACCTACACCACCACCGAAGGCTGCCAGCGCCACGATGTCGTCAACATCAAAATCGGCCACAGTTTCTCAACCTATGAGGAATACGATGCCGACGGCTGCAGCTACCGTTGGAACGGCTACACCATCAACGTCGACACTGTCAAGACATACAAATTCAAGACCAAAGTAGGCAAATGCGATAGTATCTATAGAGTTAAGGTCAATCTCTCGTTCCGTGTCCTCAATGAGTTCAACGTCACCAACTGCGGCCCCTACACCTTCCACGGCGTGAGCCGCACCGCCACCGGCACCTACATCGAACGCGACACCACCATGAACGGCCGTTGCGTCACCACCGATAGCCTCAACCTCATCGTCAACCCCGTCTACTACAACGCCAACCCTGCCGTCCGCGATGTCGAGGCTGGCTGCTACTACAAATGGGCTGAGAACACCTTCACCGACCTCAACGTGGTGCACACCGACACCGTGCTCACCGTCGACGGCTGCGACAGCATCGGCTCCATCCGCATCATTGCTTACAGCCACGTCGAATATGACACCATCGACACCGCCTACTGCGGCACCACCTATATCTGGGCCAACCGTCAGGTAACCACCGCCGGCATCTACGACACCTCCATCGTGACCACCGTCAACAACGCCGCCTGCACCACCAACTACCACCTCACCCTCGCCTTCACCGTCAACAACGACACCGTATCTCCCGTAACACGCTGCGCCACCTACACCTTCGACTTCCACGGCCAGCGTAACGGTCAGGGCTTCGGCGCCAACGACAAGGCCACCTTCACCGAATCGGGCGTCTATGTCACCGACACCACCTATACCGACACCCTCTTCCCCGACCACAACCTCTACATCAAGAACCCCAACACCGGCTGCATCACACTCCTGACCCTACCCCTCACCATCGTGGAACCTGAACAGCGTCCCCGCAACGGCGTCACCAATGTTACAGCCTGCGACAAATACACCTTCAAGGTCGGCAACGCCACCTCGCCCGAGTTCACCACCGACACCGTCTACGAACTCGTGTATGAAAACCACAGCACACTCTACTCCGACCCCAACCGCTGCTACGACTCCATCGGCGTCCTCAACCTCACCATCAAACACAGCACCAACATCGACACCGTTGTCTCGGCTTGCGACTCCTTCTACTGGGCCTTTGCCGACACCACCCTCTTCCACACCGAAGACTTCCGTAAGGTTACCACCGACACCAACGAGGAAGGCTGCCCCTTCTACGGTCACCTGAGACTCACCGTCCACTACACCCCCAATGTGGCAATCCTCGGCGACTGGATGCTCAAGCCCGGCGAGAGCACCGTCCTGCGCGCCTCCACCACCACACCCAACGTCAAGTTCCAATGGTATAAAGACAATACCGATGCCGGCACCGACAGCACTATCACCGTTACCGACGCGGGCGACGGCCACAACGTCAACGTGCACCTCGTCAGCAAAGTTAACAACCAGAACTGCCCTGCCGACAACTGGCTCACCGTCACCTTCACCAATGTGGGCATCGACGAGACCGAGAGCGTAGGTGTGGACATCTACCCCAACCCGGCCAACCGTATAGTCAACATCAGCTGCGGCGAAACCATCAGCCAGGTGGTCGTCTACAACGCCATCGGCCAGCAGGTGCTCGTCAGCAACAACAGCGGCAACACCGTGCAGCTTGACCTCGGCAGCCTCGCCGGCGGCGCCTACACCATGCGCGTCATCACCGCCGACGGCAACCACGCAACCCGCAAACTCATCGTCAGCAAATAATGACTAAACGTAATAATCTAAGCGTTCGGCACCACCGTGCCGGACGCTTTTTTATAGCCGTCCTGCTCATCGCTGCCTGTTCCTGTCAGCAAAACATCAAACCCATACAACTATACGGCGAGGCTCAAGGCACCTACTACAGCGTACAATACTACGACGCACTGCAACGCGACCTGCAGCCGCAAGTCGACTCGCTGCTCCACGCCTTCGACCTCTCGGCTTCCCTATGGGTTGAGCAATCGCTCCTCCGCCAACTCAACGCAAACCTCACCGACAGCCTGGACCCCGTGCTCGACAGCCTGCTCCGCTATTCATTATATATATATGAATATACCGGCGGGGCATTCGACTGCCGTGTAGGTCGACTGGTGCAAGCCTGGGGCTTCAGTTTCCGCCAGCGTCAAGAACCCGACCCACGCACTCTCGACACAATGCTGTTCGCCGCACATGGCGACATAGCCATATGCCAAGGGCGCCTGCTAAAACAAAATTCCTCCACCGAACTCGACTTCAACGCCATTGCCCAAGGTTATGCCGTCGACCTACTTGCTGCCATGCTCGACAGCCTCGACATCCACGACTACCTTATCGACGTCGGCGGCGAGGTGATTGGCCGCGGTGCCAAACCCGACGGCACCCCCTGGCGTGTGGGCATCGAACGTCCGTCGGTCGACTCCGTCAGCGCCCCCGAAGTGCAAACGGCCATTGCCCTGCACAACGCCTCGGTAGTCACTTCGGGCAGCTACCGCAAATACTACGAGCGCGACGGCGTGCGCTATTCCCACACCATCAACCCTGTCACCGGCCGACCGGTAGAGCACACCCTCCTCAGCGCCTCGGTGGTGGAAAGCAGTGCATGGCTCGCCGATGCCATGGCGACAGCCTACATGGTCATGGGACTCGACAGCGCACGTGCCTTCATTGCCGCCCACCCCGACGGCCCCGGCACCGACGCCGTGATGTTCATCTACGACGACCACGGCGCCCTGTGCACCTACACAACCCCAGCTTTCGACAAACTAATACAATAAAAATATGAAATCAATGACAGGTTACGCCAAGGTACAAAGCACCTTGAGCGACAGGAAAGTAAACATCGAGATAAAGACACTCAACAGCAAGCAGCTCGATCTCATTGTCAAGATTCCCACCGCCTACCGCGCCCACGAACTCGACATCCGTGCCATGCTGGGCCGCCTGGAACGCGGTAAAGTGGAGTTCTTCATGAGCGACGAGAACAACAACGCTGCTGCCGCCAGCTTCAATCAGGAACTCCTGGTGGCCCGCTTCAAGGCTCTCTACCCCGTGGCCGACAGCCTCGCCGCCATCGACCTCGACAGTCGCCCGGCCCTCTTCAACACACTGGCCGCGATGAACGACATATGGAACAGCGCCGACAACAGCGAAATCTCCGATGCCGACTGGGCAGTGCTGCAGGCCGACATCGAGCGCGCCATCGACCTCACCGACCAGTTCCGCAAGCATGAAGGCGACGTGCTTGAGAAAGACTTCCACATCCATGTCGACCTCATCGAGCAAATGCTGCAGCAGATACCGCCCTACGAAACCGAACGCATCGACACCGCCAAGGAGCGCCTGCGCCGCTGGCTTGCCGACCCCGCCGTCCGCGAAGTCGACCCCAACCGCTTCGAACAGGAACTCATCTACTATCTCGAGAAACTCGACATCACCGAGGAAAAAGTACGCCTGCAGAAACACATCGACTACTTCCGACAGACGATGGCCAACGAGCCGTCATGCGGCAAGAAGCTGGGCTTTGTGGCCCAGGAGATGGGACGCGAGATCAACACCACCGGATCGAAAGCCAACCACGTGGAGATACAGCGACTGGTAGTAGGCATGAAAGACGAACTCGAAAAGATAAAAGAGCAACTTGGAAATGTGCTTTGAAATATAGGGAGATATGGAGACAGAAGTCTAGGAGACAGGAGTTAAGAAGACAGGAGTTAAGAAGACAGAAGTTAAGAAGACAGAAGTTAAGAAGACAGAAGTTAAGAATACAGGAGTTAAGAATACAGGAGTTAAGGAGTTAAGACAAATGCTGAGTTGGCAACTTATGCTATTGTCTTAACTCCTTAACTTCTTAACTCCTCAACTCCTTAACTCCTTAACTCCTTATTAAAAAAAGAAGCAGCCCGATTGGGCTGCTTCTTTTTTGTATCGTGCTAAATTCTATTAGCGGACGATGAGTTTCTCAACCTTGCTGAAGTTGTCGTTGGTGACGCGCACGAAGTAGGCGCCAGCGGCGACATTGCTCAGGTCGATGACATGCTGCTGCTCGGCATTGATGTCGGCGTTGTAGATCACGCGGCCGCTCATGTCGATGATGCTGCAGTTGACCTTGCCGTTAACACCAGTGATGTTCAGCTTCACGCTGCTGGTGGCAGGGTTGGGCTGGAGGCCGAGGCACACGTTGGCGGCGGCAACATCGATACCGGCGAAGCGGTGGAAGTTGGCGGTGGCGGCAACGTTGTGGTTCTGGTTGATGTTGTAGAAGGTAACAGCATAGTAGCTGCGAGTCATCAGGACACTGCTGCTGTCGGCGTTGTAGATACGCTCGGTACCCTCGGCAATCGAGAAGTCGTTATACTCGGCGTCGATATCGACCACCTGGCCATCAACAGTGATGGTGTTGATCTTGTAGGCACCAGTGACAGTATCGGTGCTGGCCCAGTATTCGGGGCTGAAGTTACCATCGGCATAGATGAAGACGCTGGGGGTGGAACCCTGGAAAGCGACGGCATATTCACCGCAGATTTCGGTCTCGCGGTCCTCGGCAACGATGGTCAGACCATCGCCGCAGGTGGCGTTGATGTGGAACTCGGGCAGGCTCATGCGAGGTCCAACGATAGGACGAATCATAGGAGCATAGTTGGTATTCCAAGTGGCGATGTATCCGCCGGCACCCGGGTCGAACGAATAGACATCATAGGCACCAAGGGTGAACTGGTTGTAGCCATTGGCAACAAGAGGATCGGCATCGTTGTAGTATCTAACGGTACTCTCACCATCCTCGGCGAGGTAGTAATTCTGTTCGCGGGCGACACCGAACTTACCATCGGCAACAAGTTCGTAGCCGAGGTAGTAGCTGGTGTTGGGTTTCAGCTCGGGCTGGTTGAAGAACTGCAGGTTGACGGCCTTGTAGGTCTCGTCCGGGGCGATACGACCAGTGGAGAGGTCGTTGAGGTTGGAAATCTGAACAACATAGGGCTCGACGGTCGAGAAACCAGTCTCAACATCCATCAGAGGCAGGTGCAGAGCAGTGTCGGCAGCTTCCCACATGAGGGGGAGAATCTGGGAACCCTCGATTTCGCCAACACCATCAACGGTCTGGGGAACCAACTCCATGCCACGGAACACCCAGTTCTCGGGGATGGTGTTACCAGTGGTGTAGCGAAGCAGGACAGCGTAGCCGCGGTTGCTCCAGCGGGGGCAGTTATCGGTGACGAAATTGCCGCCCTGCTCGAAACCAAACTGGTAGCGCGAGTCAGAGGGGATGATGCCGTTGTCGTGACCCCAACGATAGCCGGCAATGGCGAGGTTGGCATCGCCGCCAGTCGAGTCAACAACATTGTAGGCGATGGTATCCCATGCAATGTCATCAGCACCGTCGGAAGTGGCAACGGCAGCAAAGTACTGCATGCCGAGCTCGGAAACGGGAAGACCCTGCAGGCCCTGACCAGTGATGTTGGTGGAAGCGTAGTTGGGGCCAAACCACCAGCAACCGGAGTGGGAAGCATTGGAATAATCGTTGGGAGTGAAGACGCCCGAAGCGGGACGGTTGGCATGCTCGCCAGCGAGGAAACCACGCTCGTCGGCAAAGACATACTTAGGCTCGGTGGGGTTGGCAGGAACGGTGCCAATCTCGTAGTTGGCGATGGGGGTGCCGATGAGGTTGGCATCGACGTGCTGGAGGCTCAGGTTAACATTGGTGCGGGGGTTGGCACCATTGTTGTAGATGTCACCATACCAAGTGATGGGGATCTCCATGTTCTGAGGCATGGTGCCATAGAAACCATCAAGGAAGTTCTGCTTGTTGGCATACCAACGGTCAGCGCTACTAACACCAACGATACGGACGTTGTCAATAGCCCAGAAATAACCGTATGCACTACCACTGGTACCATCAGAGAAGTAACGCACGCGCATTTCGATGTTGCTCTGCTGGGCAAGGGCGGGAGGCATGGTATAGTTGTAGCCACCAACAGACCATTCATTTATGTCGGCATCGACACCGTCGACATTGATGGCGCGGCTGTTCCACTGACCGTTGATCTTGTAGTCAATGTAGCACTGGTCATAATATTTGATATAAATCTGCCAGATACGAACATCAACCATGGCGACATCGGCGGGACGTGCCACAGCGGGGAACTGCAGGTAGGCGTTGTGGACACCGGAAGCTTGTTCGTTGCTCAAAATCATGAAGGCGAAACCATCCTGAGTCTCTACATAGTTCGGACCCATATAGTGACCCACAGTCCTGAACCAGCCAGGATACTGCTGGGCATAGTTGCTCCAAACAGAGTTGGTGCAGAGGTCGAGCGAGTCGGTAGCACGTCCCCATTTCTGGGCGTCACCGGTCTGGCCGTGAGGAGTGGCAGCAGCGCCGTCAATTGTTTCGTTGGCAACAATCACACCATTAGTGATGGCAGCCCAGTCAGTGGCACTGAAGGTGTGGCTAGCCAGGACGGTGTCCTTGGTGAAGATGGAAGCCTTGTAGTCGACAGGTCTCTCAATGATGTTGGGAGTAGTCGGGGCCTGAAGCTTTGCTTTTCCAACAGTTTTGTTGAAATCGCAGGTCTGAGCATAGGCGAAGGTGCCGCACAATGCCAAACCTAAAACCATTAATGCTTTTTTCATTGTGATTTGAATTTGAAGATTAATAAATTGTTTTCCTTTTCATTTTTAACTAAAGCACTCTTTCTTAGCCATTTCAAGCCTCGGAAGGGCACTTTTTCAGTATCGTTTTCAAATGCAAATATAGCCATTTTTTTTCAAATAGCGAGATTTTTTTTCGTTTTTAAGTTTTTTAACGAAAATCAAGGCTCCGTGAACAACTTTTGATGCACTTACCCGTCACGTAGGTCTCACCTAAGTCTCACCTAAGTCTCACTTCGCCAACACGCCACGGGAGCCTTGAACACCTGTCAGAAACCGCCGACCACCCCACACACCAACACTCTGGCAACATGATACTTGCAAAGACCACATATCTCTAGGCCGACCATTTTGAAGTGTCGGCACAATAAAATGACCGTTGCCTCGTTTGTTAAACATATATTTTATAGTAATAGATGAAGTTACAGAGATATTTGGCAATCGTCACAGCCACAGTGCTGTTAGCAGGATGCGGCGGCAGCCAGAAGACCACAGTCGCCGACAAACGCTATGTGCGGCAGCCCATCAAAGAAACCACCGACGAAATACTGAAGACTGAAGGCCGTTTGATCGACGCTGTGGCGCTACAGGAGAGCGGCCGCAGCAACGAGGCCATGGAGGCCTATGCCGCCCTGGCAGCCGATGAGCCGCAGTGCGCAGCTGCTTGGTACGAGCTGGGCCGGCAGACACTGATGCGCGGATGGACCGACAGCGCAGTGGCCTGCCTGCGGCGAGCCGTAGACATCGACGGCAGCAACAGTTGGTACCTCATGGCCCTGGCCGAGGCGCAACAGCGGCAAGGTGACGCCCATGGACGTGTAGCCACGCTCGAACGCCTGGTGGCGGCAAAGCCGACGGTGCTGGAGCACTACTATGAACTGTCGAACGCCAACATTGAGGCCGGCGACCTGCCGGCGGCAGTCGAAGCTCTGGAACGCGTGGAACGCATGACGGGGGTCACAGAACCCATATCGTTGCAGAAACAACGTCTATGGGCCGCAGCAGGAAAACCTGACAAAGCCTTGCGCGAAGTGGAGCGCCTGGCCGAAGCCATGCCACAGGAGAAACGCTACCAAGCCATAGTCGCCGAAGGCTACATGAGCCAAGGGAAATACAAAAAAGCCAAGCAATACTACGACCGCATACTGGCCACCGACCCAGACGATGAGTACATACACCTGCAGTTGGCCGAATACTACAAGCGAACCGGCAAACCCGCCGAGGCCGACCGCGAGATGGAAGCCGCCTTTGCCAACGGCAAGCTCGACTGCCGCACCAAAATGCAGCTGCTGGCCTCGTTCTACGACAACGACGAGTTCTACGACCCACGCCGCGGCATAGGCTTCCGCTTGCTCGACATGGCCAAGGCCGATTGTGGCGACGAACCCGAGTTCGCGCTGGTCTACGGCGATGCTTTGATGCGCCAACAACGCTACCCCGAAGCGGCGATTCAAATAGAGAAAGCCCTGCAACGCGACAGCAGCCGATACGAGGTGTGGGAGGGTCTGATCATCTGCCTGGCCAACGACACCAACCGCGAGGAGGACTTGGAACGCTACTCCGCCCGGGCCGAACGACTGTTCCCGATGAAGACCCTGCCATGCTACATGCAGGCTCTGTGCGCCATGCGCCGCGACGACTACCGCACGGCAGTCGACAAACTGGAGCGCACCGCCAAATGGGGCTACCAGAAGGGTTATCTGGAGGCCGAATGCACAGGCCTGATGGCCGAGAGTTACTACCGTACTGGCCAATATGCCAAAGCCTGGAAGGCCTTCGACCGCTACATGGCGCTGCAGCCTAAAGACTGGGGCATGATGAACAACTACGCCTACTACCTGGCCGAACAGAACATCAACCTCGACAAGGCACTGGAGCTGAGCCGCCGCACCATCGAGGCCGAGCCCGACAACGACAACAGCCTCGACACCTACGGTTGGATTCTGCACCTGCTGGGCCGCGACGCCGAAGCCCTGCCCTACCTGCGCAAAGCGGTGAGCCTGGATCCTAAGAGCGACACGCTGAAAGAACACCTGAAGGAAGTGGAGGGCAAACTGAAAGACAAAGAATAGATGAAGCGAGCAAGCAGATACCTGATACTGGCAGCCGTAGCCCTGCTGGCCGTGGGCTGCCACAGCAGCCGCAAGACGACGACAACCGTCCCTCCGACCGCCGACACCACAGCGGTGACCACGGTCCCGGCTCGCCAATATACGGTGCTGAACTTCAGCGCAACGGTGGAAGGCGTGAGCGCCACAGGGCAATTGCGCGTAGCCGAGGACAGCGTGATGTGGCTCTCGGTGACGAAACTCATCGAATTGGGACGCGCTTTGGCCACAAAAGACTCGGTATGGGTGAACGCTCCGATACTGGACAAGCGCTTTGTCGGCTCCTATGCCGACTTGTCGCGCTATGCCAAACAGGAGGTAACCTACGAGCGGCTGCAAGCCATAGCCCTCAGCGATAACGCCGGAGAGCAGCTGCGACAGATGGCCGCCTTGATGGGGCTTGACGCCAATGTGCGCATCACAAGCCGCCGCAAGGAGAACTCACTCAAATTCCCGTTCCAAAAATTCCAACACCCATGAAATATATGAAACGCACACTGGCCATGCTGGCATTGCTGGCCACCGGATTGACGACCAACGGACAAACCGTGGACACGGCAGCTCAGATAGTGGACCACTATGTCGAACTGCTGGGCAACGACCGCTGGCCTGCCGACAGCCTGCTAGTGATGACGACTGTGATAACCTCGCCAGGCAGCACCGACACCTTCGTGATGAAACGCTGGTTCATGCCGCCACAGATGCAGCGTGTGGAAGTGCGGCTGGGGAAAACCCTTCAGACAGGTTTCTGCAGCAACGGCAAGGACATTTTCAGGATGTATAGGTATCGGTGGCGGCAATGGAGAGACACTTCATCGCTGGCCTACTACGAGAACTTCATCGGCTACGACTTCCGTGGGCCATTGTACAACTGGCGCGCGCAGGGAGCCGAACTGACCTACAAAGGGCTCTCGTCGGTGCTCGGCCACAACGAGATGAAATCGGTAAAGGTGGTGGTACCTAGGCAGTATGCCCGCTACTACTTCTTCGAACCCTCAGGCCTGATGTCGGTGGTGGTGGAGACCGACGAGATAAGCGAGGAGCCGCCGCACAAGGTGCCACATACCGAATGGAAGTTCATCCACGAATACCTGCCCGTAGGGAACAGCCTTCTGCCCAGCAAAGAGAGTTTCATGCGCGACGGAAAACTGACGGTGATGGAGACCACGGCGCACTTCGAGCCTGCCGACAACACAATATTCAGCAAATAACAGGCATGACGATGGGAATACTGGAAAACCCTGACGAATACTACATGGAGGCTGCCCTGCGCGAGGCACGGCAAGCCGCCGAGGAGGACGAAGTGCCCATAGGGGCTGTGATGGTTGCCGGCGGCAGCATCATTGCCCGCACCCACAACCAGACCGAGCGACTACACGATGTAACAGCCCATGCCGAGATGCTGGCCTTCACAGCAGCATCGGAACACCTTGGAGCCAAATACCTACAGGACTGCACGCTGTATGTCACAGTGGAACCCTGCCCCATGTGCGCTGGGGCGGCAGGCTGGACACAGGTTGGACGCATCGTGTACGGCGCCAAAGACCCCAAAAGGGGTTACAGCACAATAGGCAACGGTATGCTGCACCCCAAGACCGAAATGGTGGGCGGTGTGCTGGCCGACGAGTGCGAACAACTGATGAAAGATTTCTTCAAGAAGAAACGATAACAACACACTCAAACAATCAAACAATCAAGCAATCAAACAATCACATATGAAACCAACATTACTTGTTCTGGCTGCCGGTATGGGCAGCCGCTATGGCGGACTGAAACAGATGGACGGCGTAGGCCCCAACGGCGAGACCATCCTCGACTACAGCGTCACCGATGCCATCCGTGCCGGATTCGGCAAGGCTGTGTTCGTCATCCGCCACTCCTTTGCCGAGGAGTTTAAGAAGCATGTCAACGCCGAACACTACGGCAACAAGATAGCCGTGGAATACGTCTATCAGGAGCTCGACAAGCTGCCCGCGGGCTTCAAGGTCCCCGAAGGACGCGAGAAACCCTGGGGCACCAACCACGCCATCCTCATGGCCAAGGAGGTCATCCACGAGCCCTTCGCCATCATCAACGCCGACGACTTCTACGGCCGCGACGCCTTCGAGGTAATGGCACGCCACCTGGAGACCGTGGCAGGCAGCGAGGGCAAATACTGCATGGTGGGCTACCGTTTGGAGAACACACTGAGCGAGAACGGCACCGTGAGCCGTGGTGTGTGCGAGACCGACGCCAAAGGACTGCTCATAGGCATGACCGAACGAACCTCTATCGGACGTACTTCCAACGGCATAGAATACAAGGACGCCGACGGCTCGATGCATCCTCTGAGCGCCGACGCCACCGTGAGTATGAACCTTTTCGGCTTCACACCCGACTACTTCGAGAAGAGCGAGCGGCTGTTCGTCGACTTCCTGAAAGAGCATGGCAGCGAGCTCAAGAGCGAGTACTATATCCCCTTTGCCGTAAACACCTTCATCCATAACGGCACCGCTACGATGACCGTGCTTAAAACCACCGCACAGTGGTTCGGCGTGACCTACAAGGAAGACCGCCCGATGGTCGTCGCCCGCCTGAAGAAGCTGCATGACCAGGGAGTTTATTGATTTTGTAAACGCCCACAAGGACGAGGATACCGCGAGGCTTCTGTTGAGTGCCGCGCGGTATCCTGCTATTGATATGCCCACTGCGGTGCAGCAAATCGAAGGGCTGCGGACAGCACGGGAGAAATGGCCGTCGTTGCTCGGTTGCGAAGATTACCTCTACCCTCCCCGACTGAACCGCGAGCAGGCCTCGTCGGAAGAGACTGCGAGATATAAAGCCTCAATAATTTCGAATTTCAAGTTTCAAGTTTCAACTATCGCCGATCTCACCGGAGGTATGGGCATCGACACGCTGGCCTTTGCCAAGGTGGCGCAGCATGTCGACTATGTGGAGCAGGACTCAAAACTCTGCGCCATAATGGAGCACAACCTGGGCGCCCTCGGCATAGGCAATGTCCGCGTCCACTGCGGCGATAGTCTGGAGTGGCTCCAGCAACAGAACGGGCGCTTCGACTTGATATTTATCGATCCTGCACGCCGCGACACACACGGCCGCAAAGTGTCAGCCTTCGAAGATTGCACGCCCGACATACTGACTTACATGCCTCTGCTGCGCAAGCATTGCCTATGGCTCATGGTAAAAGCCAGTCCGATGATAGACATTGACCTTGCCTGCCACCAGCTGGGCGACGTGGCCGAAGTTCATGTGGTGGCTGGCGGCGGCGAATGCAAGGAGATACTGTTCCTTTGCGGCGACGGGGATGGCGAACCCGTCATCCACTGTGGCCTGCACAGCTTCACCCGTGCCGTTGAGGCCACCGCCGAGGTACGCTACTGCGGGCAGGTAGGACGCTATCTCTACGAGCCTGATGCGGCGATGATGAAAGCCGGCCCATACCGCAGCATCTGTCAGTGGTATGGGGTTGAGATGCTGGGCCGCAACACGCACCTGTACACCAGTGAACAGTTGGTAGACAGATTCCCTGGACGCCGTTTCAAGGTACTGCACGAGATGAAACTCAACAAGAAAAGTGCGGCCGAAGCCATTCCCGACGGCAAGGCACATGTGGTAACACGCAATTATCCCATGGCGGCTGCCGATCTGCAGCGGCAATTGGGGTTGAAAGAAGGTGGCGAGCTGTTCGTTGTCGCCACCACTGTGGGCAACCACCCCCGCGGGTTCCTTTGCGCAAGATTTTGAAAAAAATTTTGCCAGTTCAAAAAATGTTAGTAACTTTGCACTCTCCAAAAATGGGGATATTGTGTCTTGTCTACCCGTTCAAGATGCATATTCTCAGATTGATAAGCATGGAGGCCAATTATCCGTCAGCGGCCAAAATGCGACGCAATCGGAGGAGAAAAGAATAGTTTTGAACAAAAAAACATCATCGTTAGTGATGAACGCGACCGAAAGGGAGCGAACATTAAAAAAGGGAAAATAAAAAAATGAGTACGTTAAGTTACAAAACCGTATCAGCCAACAAGCAGACCGTCCAGAAGGAATGGGTGCTGGTTGATGCCGAAGGACAGACCGTAGGTCGCCTGGCTACCCGCGTGGCCAACATTCTGCGCGGCAAGACCAAGCCCTGCTACACCCCGCACGTCGACTGCGGCGACAATGTCATCATCATCAATGCCGAGAAGGTTGTCTTCAGCGGCAAGAAAGAGACTGACAAAATCTATCAGCGCTACACCGGTTACCCCGGCGGCCAGCGTGAGACCACCCCTGCCAAGGTGCGCGCCACACACCCTGAGCGTATCCTCGAGCACGCCATCCGCGGCATGCTTCCGAAGAACCGCCTCGGCGATGCCCTCTACCGCAACCTCCACATCTATGTCGGCAGCGAGCATCCCCACCAGGGTCAGAACCCCAAAGCCATTAATATTAACGAAGTAAGATAAAATAAGATATGGCAGAAGTAATCAACACCATTGGTAGAAGAAAGACCGCCGTGGCCCGCGTCTATATGACCCTCGGCAATGGCGAAATCAAAGTCAACGGCCGCGACTACAAGGAGTATTTCCCCACCGGTCCGCTGCAGTACATCGTCAACCAGGCTTTCGCCGTGGCTAACGCCGAAGGCAAATGGGATGTCAAAGCCAACCTCGACGGTGGCGGCATCACCGGCCAGGCCCAGGCTCTGCGTATGGCTATCGCCCGCGCCCTTTGCGAGAACAACATCGAGGATCGCCCCGCCCTCAAGAAAGAAGGCTTCCTGATGCGTGACCCGCGTATGGTCGAGCGTAAGAAGAGCGGTCAGCCCAAAGCCCGTAAGCGCTTCCAGTTCAGCAAGCGTTAATGTTGGCTGTAAGCTGAGAGCCTTAAGTTTTAAGTGTGCTGGCGCGGTTGTGTCTTCACTTAAAACTCACAGCTTAAAACTTAAAACTATAATAGAAAGTTTAGTATCCAAATCATCAGGATGTACCGCTGCGTTGATACTCCGAGCAGCATAGGACAGCCGGAAAACACAGCCCTAAGGTCTGCCTGACGATTGGTAAAAGTTTAACAACAAAAGGAAAGTAAACAAACATGAACGAACTCAAATTCGAAGAATTGCTTGATGCAGGTTGCCACTTCGGTCACCTCAAACGTAAATGGAATCCCAAAATGGCTCCTTATATCTTCAAGGAGCACAACGGCATCCACGTCATCGACCTCCAGAAGACCATCGTCAAAGCCGACGAGGCCGCCGCTGCCCTGAAGCAGATGGCCAAGAGCGGCAAGAAGGTCCTCTTCGTCGCCACCAAGAAGCAGGCCAAAGAGGTCGTCGCCGAGATGGCCAAGAGCGTTGACATGCCCTTCGTCACCGAGCGTTGGCCGGGCGGTATGCTCACCAACTTCCAGACCATCCGCAAGGCTGTCAAGAAGATGAACAGCCTCGACGCCCTGATGCACGACAAGGATTTCAACAATATCAGCAAGCGTGAGCGCCTACAGGTGCAGCGCGAGCGCGCCAAGCTCGACAAGAACCTTGGCTCCATCGCCGACCTCACCCGTCTGCCCAGCGCTCTGTTTGTCATCGACATCAACAAGGAGCACATCGCCGTCGCCGAGGCACGCCGCCTGAACATCCCCACCTTCGCCCTCGTGGACACCAACACCAACCCCGAGCTTATCGACTTCCCGATTCCCGCTAACGATGATGCGTCGAAGTCGATTGCCGCCATCCTCAAGCACATGTGCGAGGCCATCCAGGAAGGTCTGAACGAGCGCGCCCTCGACAAGGACGCCCAGGCTGAGGAAGAGGCTCCCGTGGAGGCCGCCGAGGAGAAGCCCGTCGAGAAGAAGACCCGCGCCCGCCGTCCCCGCAAGAGCGACGACGCCCCCAAGGCCGAGGCCGAGGAAGCTCCCAAAGCTGAGTAAATTATATGGTGAATAGTGATTAGTGAATGGTGATGCGAATTCCCGCACCCATCTCTAATCACTATTCACAATTCACTAATCACTAAAAACAAGAAAGGAACACAATATGGCAATTACCGCTTCACAGGTTAACGAGCTCCGCCAGCTCACCGGCGTCGGCATGATGGACTGCAAGAAAGCCCTCGTCGAGACCGACGGCGACATGCAGAAAGCTATCGAGCTCCTCCGCCAGAAAGGCCAGAAGATGGCCGCCAAGCGCGCCGACCGCGACGCCAACGAAGGCTGCGTCCTCGCCAAGACCACCGGCAACTTCGGTGCCATCATCATGGTCAGCTGCGAGACCGACTTCGTCGCCACCAACGCCGGCTTCGTAGAGTTCACCACCAGCATCCTCGACGCCGCCATGGCCAAGCACCTCACCACCAAAGAACAGGTCATGGACATGGACCTCAACGGCAGCAAGGTCGCTGACGCCATCACCGACCAGATCGCCAAGATTGGCGAGAAGATCGAGCTGGCCCACTTCGAGACCATCGAGGCCGAGAAGGTTTACTCCTACATCCACCCAGGCAACCGTATGGCCTCCATCGTCGGACTGAACAAGGCCGGTTACGACCAGGTCGGTCATGACATCGCCATGCAGGTCGTCGCTATGCGTCCCGTCGCCCTCGACGCCGAGAGCGTGCCCCAGAAGATCAAGGACCAGGAGTTCCGCGTGGCCGTCGAGAAGACCAAGGAAGAGCTCATCGGCAAGGCCGTTGACGCCGCCCTCAAGAAAGCCGGCATCAACCCCGCCCACGTCGACAGCGAGGAGCACATGGCCTCCAACATGGGCAAAGGCTGGATCACCGAGGAGCAGGTCAACCAGGCCCGCCAGATCAAAGAGCAGGTCGCTGCCGAGAAGGCCGCCCAGCTCAGCGAGCAGCAGATCAACCAGATTGCCAACGGCCGTCTGAACAAGTACTTCCAGGAGAACACCCTCATGGAGCAGGAGTACATCATGGAAGCCAAGGTGAAGGTGAAAGACTTCATCGCCAAGGCCGACAAGGATCTGAAGTGCACCGGCTTCAAGCGCCTCGAACTCGGTGCCTAAGCCCATCGCCTAAGCAAGATTTACCACAGAAAGCGCGCCCCGCACCGGAGCGCGCTTTCGTCGTTTTCGGTCAATGGCACCGCGCTCATGAGCGGGCATCGCTTTTTCATTGAAAACAGACCTCGCTCACGTGCGGGACGCACTTTCCGGCCGAAAATAGACCTCGCTCATGAGTGGGGAGCACTTCCCGGAAAAAAACAGACCTCGCTCATGAGCGAGGTGTAATGTATGGACTGTTTCAACATCCCGCACATGAGCGCGGTGCACTTTCACGCCCTCCAATGCACTCCGCACCGGTGCGCGGGACATTGTTTGCGCTGCGACAGACTATCGCACGATGACTTTCACCTCATCCTCTTTCTTTTCTTCATAGAAACGCTGGTGGTCGCCAAACTCACTGCCGCTGTAGCAGGCTGGTGTACCGCCAAGGATTACTTGTATCTCTGCAATCAATTCACCCGCAAGTGGGCGTCCGCGACGAAGGCGTTTTGTGGAGAGGATGGCCTCGGGTGCATCAGATGATATAAGGGATGGGGTATATTCTAAGTGTCTTATTTTCTCATGGCCAGCGCTATCGGCTTGTTGCGTGAGTGTACTATCGGCGGGCACCTGCGCCTGCGCTGTAGTGGCGGCGAGACCCAAGGCGAGGCCGGCGACTGTGGCAACCTTGCCCAATCGCAGGCGGTCGGCGAGAGCATTCTCCAGATAGCGCACCTCGGCCTCACACCGCGGACACGTCCCACGGCACTCGCCCTTGTAGGTGCACTCCTCTATCTCCAAGGGTATATCATTCTCCTCCGCGATGCGCTTGCGGACATCTTTCAGCTGGTTGCAGATGTTCTTCCCGTGGGTCATGTTAAAATAACGCTATTAAGCAGGGTTTATTGTCCGGTAGGTGAAGCGGTCGAGGCGGGTGACGCCGAGGGCGGCGAGGCGGTCGGCGGTGCGGTCGGTGTCGGCCTCGGTGTTGAAGGAGGGGATGAGGGGGACGCGGACGGTGACGTGCTCCGGCCCGACGAGCGAGAGTAGCAGCCGCAGGTTGTCCCACGCACGGATGGCGTCGCCACCCGTGTAGGCGCGGTAAGTGTTGGGGTTGCCCTCCTTGATGTCAACGATGAAGTCGCCAATCACCTCGGCGGCCTTCTCGACCGACGCTCGCGGCACCTGCAGCGAGGTCTCGGCCGTAAGGTTCCAGCTCTTGCCGCACAACTGTTTGAACTCCGTGATGAAGTCCACCCGCAGCAGCGGCTCGCCACCGCCGAAGCAGACGCCTCCACCCGTGGCGATGAAATAGAGGTTGTCGATAGAGACCTTGTCGTAGAGCTGCTGTGGCGTGTAACAGGGCAGTCCCTCGGGAGCCTCCAGGCAGCGGTGGTTGAGGCAGTATCGGCACCGCAGCGAACAGCCGTGGAATGCCGCCAACGTGGTCACTCCAACGCCGTCGACGCCCAGCCGGTGCCGGTCGATGCCTATGAACGGTACTGCATCCATTTCGGCGGCAAAGATACGAACTTTTTGCCAATCGGGAAAAATGTCGTATCTTTGCACGCGGAAAACTATGGCGAAGAAACAGAAATACTACGTGGTGTGGCAGGGCAGGAAGCCGGGCATCTACAGCGACTGGGACGCGTGCAAGGAGCAGGTCGTGGGCGTGCAGGGGGCGCAGTACAAGGGCTTTGACAGCATGGCCGAGGCCGAGGCGGCCATCAAGCTGCCGTACAGCAGCGTGGTCCGAGTGGAGAGTGGAGAACGGAGAGTGGAGAGCGGGAAGCCTTCGGCTCTCGTCATCGACGAGAACGGCATGACAGCTGTGAAGCCCGGCACCGACAACCCGCCCGTCCTCGACGCGCTGGCCGTCGATGCCGCCTGCAGCGGCAACCCCGGCGTGATGGAGTACCAGGGTATCTACATCCCCACGCGCACCCGCGTCTTCCACTACCGCACCGAGAAGGGCACCAACAATATCGGTGAGTTCCTGGCCATAGTGCATGGTCTCTCATATTTGAAGAAGCATCATCTGAACCAGATTATTTATACCGACTCGCGTACCGCCCTCGGCTGGGTGCGACAGAAACAGTGCAAGAGCAAGCTGCCCGAGGATGCCAGCACCGCCGAACTGTGGGACTATATCCACCGCGCCGAGAACTGGCTGCGCACCAACAGTTACACCACCGAGATACGCAAATGGGACACCGACAACTGGGGCGAGATACCGGCGGACTTTGGACGAAAGTAAGTCAAAGAGTCGAAAAGTCGAAGAGTCGAAAAGTCAAAGAGTATGAATACCACCGACCTCCGTTTCCGCAGTAATCGCGTGCGCGACATCCTGAGCCTCTTCCACGAGGAGCTGGACGGCATGTATGGTGGCGGCGAGGTGGGCGTGTTCTGCGAAATGCTTTTCGAAGCTTTCCTTAGCTGGGACAAGGTGCGGCTGCTGACCTCGCGCGAGCAGACCATCGACCAGAGCGACCTGCTGCGCTTCCATTGGGCGCTCGAAGACCTCAAGCAAAGCCGCCCCATACAGCATATCATCGGCTACACTGACTTCTGCGGCTGCCGCATCGCCGTGAGCCCCGATGTGCTGATACCTCGGCCCGAAACCGAGGAAATCGTCAACTGGATACTCCACACTATCCACTATCCACTATCCACTATCCACTTGCTCGACCTCTGCACCGGCAGCGGCTGCATCGCCATAGCCCTGAAAAAAGCCTTTCCCAAAGCCGACGTGACGGCTGTGGACATCTCTCCGGCGGCAATAGAGATTGCACGCCGAAACGCCGAAAACAACGGCGCTGACATTCACTTTGTCCAAGCCGACATCCTCGACCCCTCTTTTCTCCTTTCACCTTCCTCCTTTCACCTTATTGTGAGTAATCCTCCCTACGTCATGGAAAAAGAGCGGGCAAAGATGCAGCGCAATGTGCTGGACTATGATCCTGCGCTGGCACTTTTTGTGCCCGATGACGACCCTCTGCGTTTCTACCATGCCATCGGCATTATTGCACAAAAACATCTTGACAAAGAAGGTCTGCTGGCAGTGGAAATTAACGAAACACTTTCAGAAGAGACCTGCGCCTTGATGCGTGAACAGGGATTCATTCCTACCATCCACAACGACTTTCGAGGAAAACCTCGCTGGATAAGTGCAAAAAAGAAACTCTCATGAAAAGAACATTTATCCTTGCCTTTGCGTTACTCTTTGCCACCTTCCAAGCGTTGTCCCAAGCGCCCGAAAGGCTGCAACCCATCAAAATCATCTCACTGCAACCCGTGGTTTATGACTCTGCGCCACAACCCGACCCATGGGGATGGATATGGAGACCCGACACCTCACTGGTATTCACAGCATGCCATGCCGACACTGGCGTGGTGGGCTATGTGGTGGAAAAACGCAGTGCTCCCTTCCCGCCGTTCCCTGTCACAGGGAAGCCTTTCCATGCAACGCTGGCCGATGTGCAACGCACGGAGGAGGTCATGGCCGAATTGTTGAACCTACGTGTCGACTCGGCACAGGAGGCTCCGGAAGTATTCACCGCACCACGAAACTACCGTTACATTCGACAATACGTTTTCACCCTCGACTCTATGGGCGACACCTGCGTGTATGTCAACTGCGTACACCAAGGGGACGAAGAGCCCGTGGACCGTCGCTGGCTGGCTAATGTATGCGATGGCGACGACTACTATTGGCATATCAACCTCAACCTTTCACGACGGTTGCTGGTGGAATATGGCATCAATGGTCCTTGCATTGTGCATGTCAAAGGCCGCAGCACCGAACCCGAAGGATTAATCGATAAAGTAATGTTTCCTTGGTATAGGTACAGAGGAAAAACCTACAGCTATCGTGAGTATCCAAAAGCTGTGGAGCGTCAGTTGCCCGAGCGACACGACAAAACAGGAGTCTCTGAAGTGTACACCTTCCGAAAAGGGTTGCATCGATACTATCTGGTAACCTTCGGCGACGAAGTCTGCTATGGCTACCGTTCCAACGGTGAACTGTTATTTGTAGGTCACAGCAGCTGGAATACAGGACTGGAACGCGCCGACCTGGAAAATTTTCCCATCATCGACACTTTACTGGAAACCGTTGCGGAGGACATGCGCTCGCGTGGCCGCGATTTTAGCCGTTACGGTCAGGTGAACTGGATAGAGCATGTAGGAAACCATTATGTGATGGAGGTACACTATAAGCCGCCGACCATGGCTTACGAGATGTATTCCATATACACCTTTAATAGCGAAGGGAAATTCGAGGGTATCTACCACCGGCCCTAAAACGACTCGCGCAGATGCGAATCCATGACAATGGTCACAGGACCATCGTTGACCAACGACACCTGCATATCGGCACCGAACTCGCCGGTCTGAACATCCTTCCCAAACAGCTCACTTAAACGAGCGACAAACTTTTCATACATCGGCACAGCAAATTCCGGCCGTGAAGCATGGATATAACTCGGACGGTTGCCTTTCTTGGTAGAGGCCATCAGAGTAAACTGGCTCACCACAAGTATGCCGCTGTCGACGACATCGGTTATCGGCAGGTTCATCACCCCTTCTGCGTCGGGGAAGATACGCATCTGCACCACCTTGCGGCAGAGGTAGTCGATATCCTCGTCGATGTCGTCGTCGCAGATGCCTACAAGGATGAGCAGACCAATGCCTATGGCGCTCTTCTGTTTGCCGCCGATTGTCACCGACGAAGACTTCACTCTTTGTATAACTATTCTCATAACTTATCTGTTTTAGCGGTTCCAGCGCAGCGTTGTCTTTGCCGCGCTGAGGTGGACATAATAGGTGCCGTGCGGCAACGTCGGCAGCGGGACATCGTTCGCCCCAGGCACTGCCTTCACCTCGGTCTGATGCACCACACGACCGTTGATGTCGAACACCGTCAGGCTGTGCTTGCCTGCCGTGGAGGACTCGAAATGCAGCACTCGGTCGTCGACGATAGTCACTGTGTCGCTGATGCCGGTGCTGAAGCCGAAATAGAGGGCGTACTCGTTGAGCATGGCCTCGGGTTCTTTGCGGAGGAAGTCGTCGATGAGCGACACCGACACCTTCCATTTGGCCATGGACGACGGGGTGCCGAAGCGGGCAATCTGGTAGGGCACCTCAGCAGCTACCTCGTCGACGATGCGCTGCAACATGGGGGCTGTGTTCTCGTAGGCGAAGTGTGTGGCGACAATCTCGGACAGTCGTTCGAGGGAGCGATGGCGGAAGGACTCGTTGTCGTAGAGGCGGCGGAAGAGGAGCGTGGAGCGCGGCGAGGTGTGGGTGACCTGCTTCGGCACGCGGTAGGTCATATAGTCCAATATGGCGGCGCTCCGCGGGAACGACGCCAGGGCGCCGTCTCCGTCGAAGAAGACCCACCGCCACGGATGCCCCTCGGCAGCCCAGAAGCGGACATTGTTGACAGGCCAGTCGTCGTTGAGCACAAGAATCTGAAGAAGCATATAGTCGAGCAGGGCGTCGATGTCGACCTGCGAGGCAAGGTAGTTGTAGTTGCCGCTGTCGGTTAGGTCGGCTTTCTGCAGCCAGTCGTATAGGGCATCCCATCGGGCTGGACCGCCGTTCTCCACCTCATCGCCCCAGTAGGCGAGGAAGTCCACCGCACGGCTTTCAAAGCCGTAGTGTTCTTCGACGTAGTGCTCATCGGCCTTCTCCTCGAGGAAGTAGACGCCCCAGTACTCGCCATTTAGGAACAGCACCACAGGCCGCGAGGCGAGGTTGTCGCACCGTAGCGGTTCGGCCAGCTGCTGGCAGAGCCAGTCCTCGACGCCTGCCGCGCTCCACGAGGTCTTCCATGGGCGGAGCACAAGGCGGCGGTAGCTGTCCAATGGTGAATGTTGAATGTTGAATGATGAATTGGTGAAGAAAGGGTAGCGGAAACTGTTGCTACCGTATTCGCGGCGCGCGTAGAGCGAGATGCCCTTTTGCGCCAGCACGCGCTGGCTGTTGCCGTGCGTGCGGAGTCCGCAGTCCTGCACAAGCACGTCGCCCGTGGTGTCGTAGAAGGCGAAGGCGGCGACACGTTCCCAGTCGCGCCCTTTCTGAAAATAGTTGCCCGTGTTGTAGGGCAACGCGGGGTTGTGGTACCATCCACGCACGAAGAGACCTGTGTCGTAGTCGAACAGGCTCAGCGAGTCGACGCAAAGCGATACTATCGGCAGCTGTATCTTACGACCCAGCAGGCTGTCGATGGCGTATGCCTGCGTGTTCACAGGGGTGCGGCGGTAGCCGTCGGCGTCGAAGGCCGCGGCTCGCACCACAATGATATGCTCCACGCCATGGGGCTCATACCAGCGGCTGTCGGGTACCGTCTGCACGCGGTAGATGTCCGACGTCGAGTAGCAGGCCTTCGTGAGCGGCAGCGGCGCCGTGTACTGCGCGTCGCACTCCGTGGGTTCGTTGCCGTTGAGGGTGTAGTGGATGGTGAGAGTGTTTAGTGTTAAGTGTTCAGTGTTTAGTGGGGATGTGATATGCATGCCGAGGCTGAAGGTGTCGGCATAGCGACCGCCGTCGTGCGAGAAGACGACCTCTTGGGAAGTGAGAAGTGAAAAGTGAGAAGTGAAAAGTGAAAACAAAAGCAACAGGAGCATCCGTTTTAACTCCTTGACAGCCGTTTCCTTATCTCCTAACAGTTTCAATTATCAATTACTGTGAGTTTTGCGAACTTGAGCATCAGTTGCTTGTTGCCCACGCCCTCAAAGAAGACGGTGGCCTTGCGCGAGTCGCCAGCGCCCTCGATGGCCAGCACCTTGCCGGTGCCGAACTTGTCGTGCTGCACACGCATGCCCACCATGATGCCGTCGATGGCCGCCGCGCTGTTGGGCACCGCAGGGCCGCGCTGCACGTTAACCGGCGTCAGTTTCCTCTTGGGTTGCGGCTTGCCGATGTTCCACATGTCGGAAGGCATGGTGGGGGCCATCTTGCGCCGCGGCATCTCGATGTACTGAGAATCTATCTCCTCCACGAAACGGCTCACCTCGCCGCCGGTGCGCTGTCCGTTGTTGAAGCGCGTCTGGGCATAGGAGAGCGTCACCTGCTTCTCGGCACGCGTCACGGCGACGTAGAACAGTCGGCGCTCCTCCTCCATCTCGGCGCGGCTGCTAGCGAGGAACGACGGGAAGAGCTGCTCCTCCATGCCCACCACGAAGACGTAGGGGAACTCCAAACCCTTGGCGGCATGGATGGTCATCAGGCTCACTCGATTGGCATCCTTGTCCTTGTCTTTGTCTTCGCTGGTGTAGAGCAGCACCTGCTGCAGGAACGCATCTAAAGTTTTTAGTGTTGAATGTTGAATGTTGAGTGATGAATTGCCATCCGCGTCAGCCAATTCCTCATTCATCATTCCTAATTCATCATTGTCTTCGCAGAACTCCTGCACACCGTTGAGCAGCTCGTCGATGTTCTCTATGCGCTCGGCACTCTCGGGGTCGTCCTCCTCACGCAGGGCCTTGATGATGCCGCTGGCGTAGACGATTTGCTTGGCCAGCGTGAAAGCATCGACAGTGGCCACCTGTGCCTCGAAGCGCTTAATCATGTATACAAACTCGGTAATCTTCTGCACCACACCGCTCTGTATCGGCAAGCCGAAGGTCTGGATGTTTTCCAGCACCGTCCATATGCTGATGTCGTTGTCGGCGGCAGCCACACGAATCTTGTCCATGGTGGTCTGTCCGATGCCGCGGGCGGGATAGTTGATGACGCGCACCAACGACTCGTCGTCGTGCGGGTTTACGGTGAGGCGCATATAGGCCAGTGCATCCTTCACCTCGCGGCGGCCGTAGAACGAGATACCCTGATAAATCTTGTATGGAATGTTCATGCGGCGCAACGAGTCCTCAATGGAACGCGAAAGCGAGTTCTGGCGGTATAGCACCGCGAAGTCGCGGTATTCGGCGTCCTCGCCGAGACGGGCGTCCTGTATGGCATCGGCCACGCGGTTGCCCTCGTCCTTCTCGTCGGCACAGCGCATCAGGCGTATGCGGTTGCCCTCGCCGTTGTCGCTCCACAGCTCTTTCTGTATCTGGTCGCGGTTGCGGGCAATGATGCTGTTGGCGGCACCCACTATGGTCTTTGTAGAGCGGTAGTTCTGCTCCAACTTGAAGAGGTGCATGTCGGGGTAGTCGCGCTTGAAGTTGAAGATATTCTGTATGTTGGCCCCACGGAAAGCATAGATGCTCTGCGCGTCGTCGCCCACCACACAGATGTTCTGGTGGCGTGCCGCCAGCTTCTTCACAATGAGATACTGCGCATAGTTGGTGTCCTGGTACTCATCGACCATTATGTGGCTGAACCGCTGCTGGTACTTCAGCAGCACATCGGGGAAGTCCCTAAGCAGCACGTTCATGTTGAACAGCAGGTCGTCGAAGTCCATGGCGTTCGAGTTGTGCAACCGCTGATCGTACAGCTGGTATATCTGGCCCGTGGCGGGACGCTTGGCATCAATGTCGGTCTGGTATATCTCGGGGTTCTCCATATAGTCCTTCGGTCCCAACAGGTTGCTTTTAGCCATCGATATGCGGCCCAGCACATAGCTGGGTTTGTAGGCCTTGGGGTCGAGGTTCAGCTGCTTGACAATCTGCTTGATGGCGGCCTTCTGGTCGTCGGTGTCGTAGATGGTGAACATGCTGGTGTAGCCCAGCTTCGTGGCCTCGGCCCTCAGCACACGGGCGAAGACCGAATGGAAAGTGCCCATCCATATATTGCGCGCCTCCGAACCTACCAGCTTTATGATACGTTCTTTCATCTCGCCTGCAGCCTTGTTTGTAAACGTCAGTGCCAAAATACGGTATGGGTCGACACCAAGCTTTATCAGGTGTGCTATGCGGTAGGTCAGCGTGCGTGTCTTGCCGCTGCCGGCACCGGCTATTATCATCACCGGACCCTCAGTGCATTCAGCCGCTTCGCGCTGTGGTTCATTCAATTGTTCAAGCAGTTCACTCATATGTGTTATTCCTATTGTCGTGCAAAATTACTAAAAACGCGCGACATGACAAAAAGAAGTTATCAACCTGCTGCAGCCCCTATAGCACATCTATTTTCACGGTGCGCAGATTTGCCACATCGTCGTAGAATCGCACCGAGAGCGACTGGCGGATGCTTACCTCAAGCGTGCAGTCCATGTCGAAGTGCTGGTTTTCAGGCTTCAGGTCGTAATCCTTGAGGATGCGCATCACGTCGTTCATGGTGACATATTCGAACGAAAGGCGGTAGCGAGCGTCGATGGTCTTCTCTATGATTGTGGCGTGGTCTATGGCGTCGCGCGCAGCGGTCTTGTATGCGTTGGCCAATCCGCTGGCGCCGAGCAGTATGCCGCCGAAGTAGCGCACGACGACTATCAACGTGTCGGTGAGGTCGGCCGAGAGGAGCTGTCCGTGGATGGGGCGGCCGCCGGTGCCGCTGGGCTCGCCGTCGTCGTTGGCGCGGAAGGCGTCCTTGCGGGGCCCGAGGATGTAGGCATAGCAATGGTGGCGGGCGTCGAAATAGTCCTTGCGCAGCTGCTCCAGGTGGGCTTTCACATCGTCGATGGTGCGCACCGGGTAGGCAAAAGCCAGGAACTTGCTGCCTTTCTCCTTGTAGAGGCCTTCTGCCGGTGCCGCAATGGTCTTATATGTGTCGTCGAACATTGAAAATGTGTGAATGCGTGAATGTGTGAATGCGTGAGTGTTTTACGGTTCGACGAGGGTAAGTCGGCTTGAACCAATGGGGGGGATGGCGGGGGCTTTGAGGCCACCGCCGAGGGTCTGCGGACTGCGGAGGATGCGCACCTCGTCGTAGAGACCACTGGCGATGAAGGCGTCAAGTATCTGGCGGCCACCCTCGACGATGACGGACTGTATCTTGCGCTCGTAGAGTTCCTGCAGCACCTCGGGGATGGTCTGGTTCTGTAGAACGAGCCATTTCTTTTTATCGCAATCAGAACGAAAAGAACTATCAGATTTTTCTTTTTGTTCTTTTAGTTCTGATTGAGTTAGAAAAGCCAAACGGTTGCGCCTGTCGAGCACCACGGGCTGCGGTGCGGGGCCGAGGTAATGTCTGGGTGTCAAACTCGGTTTGTCCAGAAGATAGGTCTCCGAGCCTACCAGTATGGCGGCTTCTTCGGTGCGCCAGCGGTGGTTCAGGCGGTTCTGTCTTTGAGAACTTAACCAATATCTTTTATTGCAATCAGAACTATCTGAAGATTCTTTTTGTTCTTTTAGTTCTGATTGAGATTTAGGGGCCATGAAGCCGTCGGCACTTTCGGCCCATTTCAGTATGACGTAGGGGCGCCGCTGCTCCATGAAGGTGAAGAAGCGGCGGTTCAGTTCCCTACCCTCTTCCTCCAGCACATGGCGCACCACCTCGATGCCGGCGGCCTCCAGCTTGCGGAAACCGTTGCCTGCCACCAGGGGGTTGGGGTCGTCGTTGCAGCAGACCACCCGCTTGATGCCTTTCTCTATGATTAGGTCGGCACATGGCGGCGTCTTGCCGTGGTGCGAGCAGGGCTCGAGGTTGACGTATAAAGTGGAATGTGGGTAGTGGGTAGTGGGAAGTTCTCGCAACAACGCATTGCGCTCCGCATGGTTGTGGCCGTACTCCTGATGGTAGCCTTCGCTGATGATATGGTACGCCGGAAGCCTAACTGCGGATGTTTCGGTGGCGGCAACCACAACACATCCCACCAGCGGGTTGGGCCTCACTCGCCCCAATCCGTTGGCGGCTAGCTGCAGACATCGCCGCATGTACATTATATCTATCTCCTGCTGCGTCATTTTCGATTGCAAAATTACTAATTTTCGGCGAGGTGGCAAAATATATTTTGTCATATTGCAAAACGTCGATAAATTAACGCAGCCTGGCAATCATCAGGAAAATGTAGTAAAAGCGAGGATTCAAAAACCACGAATACGCCCTATAAGGGTGCTCTTTTCTTCAGTGTTTCTTCAGTATTTCTTCAGTGTTTCTTCAGTCATTCACTGAAGAAACACTGAAGAAATACCGGTAAATGGCTGAAAATGAGAACTACTTTTCAGCAACTCTGGTAAACTCTTGGTGAGGCCCTGGTGCAGAAGCTTCGTCACTCTCCTATTGGCGGCTCTGAACACGGATTCACACACAGCGATTGGCGACGGCACTAAAATTAGGCACCATTGACCGAAAAAGACGAAAGCGCGCTCCGAGCGGGGCGCGCTTTTGTTACGGTTTGATGTAATCTCTTTAGAACTCGGCGGTCTTCGGCGTTCTCGGGAAGGGGATGACGTCGCGGATGTTGGCCATGCCGGTGACGAAGAGCATCAGGCGCTCGAAGCCCAGGCCGAAGCCGGCGTGCGGGCAGCTGCCATAGCGGCGCGTGTCGAGATACCACCACATGTCCTTCATGGGGATGTTCAGCTCCGTGATGCGACCCATCAGCTTGTCGTAGTTCTCCTCGCGAACCGAGCCACCGATGATCTCACCAATCTGCGGGAAGAGCACGTCGGTGCCCTGCACGGTGAGACCCGAGAAGCCCTGCTTCTTGCCAGCCTCGACCGGCTCGTCGTTGAGTTTCATGTAGAAGGCTTTGATCTCCTTCGGGTAGTCGATCATGATGACGGGCTTCTTGAAGTGCTGTTCCACGAGGTAGCGCTCGTGCTCGGAGGCCAGGTCGACGCCCCAGCTGACGGGGAACTCAAACTTGTGGCCCTTGGCGACAGCCTCTTCCAATATCTTGATACCCTCGGTGTAGGGCAGGCGAACGAAGTCGGTGTCGATGACGCTGCGCAGGCGCTCGATAAGACCGTTGTCAATCATCTTGTTGAGGAACTCGAGGTCGTCCATGCAGTGGTCGAGGGCCCAGCGGACGCAGTATTTGATGAACTCCTCCTCGAGGGCGGTGAGGTCGTCGAGCTGGTAGAAAGCCATCTCGGGCTCAATCATCCAGAACTCGGCCAGATGGCGCGGCGTGTTGCTGTTCTCGGCGCGGAAGGTGGGGCCGAAGGTGTATATCTTGCCCAGCGAGGTGGCGCCGAGTTCGCCCTCGAGCTGGCCGCTGACGGTGAGGGCGGTGAACTTGCCGAAGAAGTCCTGTTCCCAGTCGATGGTGCCGTCCTCCTTGCGGGGCGGGTTCTCGGGGTCGAGGGTGGAGACATGGAACATCTCGCCTGCGCCTTCGCAGTCGCTGGCGGTGATGAGCGGCGTGTGGAAGTAGAAGAATCCGCGCTCGTGGAAGAAGGTGTGGATGGCCATGGCCATGTTGTGGCGCAGGCGCATGACGGCGCCGAAGGTGTTGGTGCGCAGGCGCAGGTGGCCTATCTCGCGCAGGAACTCCATGCTGTGGCCCTTCTTCTGCAGGGGGTAGGTGTTGGGGTCGGCTTCGCCGTAGACGACGATGCTCTCGGCCTGCACCTCGACGGCCTGGCCCGAGCCCTGGCTCTCGACCAGCTTGCCCTCCACGCCGATGCAGGCACCGGTGGTGATGCGCTTCAGCTCTTCCTCGAACTTGGCAGGGTCGGCAACGACTTGTATGTTGTGGATAATCGAGCCGTCGTTCACGGCCAGGAAGGCGACGTTCTTGTTGCCGCGCTTGGTGCGCACCCAGCCTTTTACACATATCGTGGTGCCGATAAGGGCGCTCACGTCTTCTTTCAGTAATTGCTTAATCTCGTAGCGTTTCATTATTGTTGTGTTATTTATTATCTATAAGTTTTTTCAGCTCGACGTCGCTAGCGAAGCGGAAGACCATCTCTTCGTTTTTGCGGCGACAAATCATTATGGTGTCGTCGTTGGCGGCGACGATATATCCGTCGAGGCCTTCGAGGACCATTGTCTTGCTCAAGCCCGACGGAGTAACCACCAGTGTGTTATGGGTATCGTAAGTGAACACGTTGCCGTCGCAGAACACAGCGTTGCCGTCTTTGTCATGACGGGAGGTGTCGTAAAGCGAATCCCACGTCTCAACGTCGCTCCACCCAAAACTCGCTGCCATGACATGCACGTTGTCGGCCTTTTCCAGAATGCCATTATCGACCGATATTGCCTCACACTGCGAGTAGACGCGTTCCAGTTCTTCCCATGGAGTGCCGAGACCGAGGCCGAAGAAGGCCTCAGCGATGGCAGGCAGATGCTTGCGATAGGCTTCGCGCAGGACCGGCAATTGCCACACCAACAGACCAGCGTTCCAGAAAAACTCGCCACTGGCGATGAACTGGCGTGCAAGCTCAACAGGCGGTTTCTCGGTAAAGGTGACCACAGGGTGCAGGTTGAGAGCGCGTGGCAGCGACGGTTTTTCGTTGAACTGTATGTATCCGTAGCTGGTCTCGGGGCGCACGGGCTGTGCGCCGAGGGTTATTATCCAGTCGTGCACTGCGACCGTCTGCACAGCCTGCTGCATGTCGGCCACAAACTTATCCTCATGGAAAATAGCATGGTCGGCAGGCGACACAATGACTGTGGCCTGGGGGTCTATCTGGCTGACAACAGCGGCCGCATAAGCTATGCATGGGGCTGTGTTGCGGCGCAATGGTTCGCTAAGTACCTGATATGGCAGCAGGCCCGGTATCTGTTCTCGCACACGATCAGCATACTGGTCTCCTGTGACGATGACAATGTTCTGCCGCGGACAGATCTTCTCAAAGCGTGCGAAGGTCATTTGCAGCATGGAACGGCCAACGCCGGCGACATCGATAAACTGCTTGGGGTTGTCGGTGCGGCTGATGGGCCAGAAACGACTTCCTATGCCACCTGCCATGACGACACACCAAGTGTGCTTGTTCAGGGTCATACGCTCACCTCCCCTTTTATGTGTGGATGTGGATTGTAGTTCTCTAATGTAAAATCTTCGTAATGAAAGCCGAATATATCATTTACATCAGGGTTGATGCGCATCGTTGGCAACGGCCGCGGGTCACGCGAGAGTTGCAAATGCACCTGGTCGAGGTGATTCTTGTATATATGTGCGTCGCCGAAGGTATGTACAAAGTCGCCAGCTTTCAGCCCACAGACCTGCGCCATCATCATTGTCAGCAGCGCATAGCTGGCAATATTGAACGGCACACCGAGGAAGATGTCGGCACTGCGTTGGTAGAGTTGGCAAGAGAGTTTGCCTTCGCTGACGTAGAACTGGAACAGGCAGTGGCAAGGTGGCAGGGCCATGTCCTGAATCTCGGCGGGATTCCATGCCGTCACCATCAAGCGGCGGCTGTAGGGGTTCTCCTTTATCTCGCGCACCACATTGGCTATCTGGTCTATGGTGCCACCGTGGCCATCGGGCCATGAGCGCCACTGCGAACCGTAGACGGGGCCAAGGTCACCGTTCTCGTCGGCCCACTCGTCCCAAATACTCACACCGTTGTCCTTAAGATATTTGATATTAGTGTCGCCACGCAAGAACCACAGCAATTCGTGGATAATTGAGCGCAGGTGCAGTTTCTTTGTGGTCAATGCCGGGAAGCCCTGTCCCAAGTCGAAACGCATCTGATAGCCAAACACACCGATGGTGCCAGTACCGGTACGGTCCAGACGCTCGGTGCCGTGGTCGAGCACATATTGCAAAAGGTCAAGATATTGTCTCATAATACAACTTTATTAACGATATATCGATTAAATTGTTGTACAATTTTTAAAAAATATATTGTCACAGTAAGAAATCTTTGTATATTTGTCGTTAGCCAAGCCACCTTGGCAAAGCCATCTTCTCTATGATAATCAACACCATAGACCTTACAGAAGTATATACAAAAACAATAATAACGATGAGACGCATCATTCTCACCATCATTTTATTGGCAGTAGCCATGCTACCGCATGGAGCAAAAGCCCAATTGACAATTCCCTATGCGGAGAACTTCGACACGATGACCAACATCTCGAGTTTCACTGCACAAGGGTTCTCCTATTACGGCTGTATGCTATCACTTACAACATCGGCCAGTTGCAATAGCACCAAACAGTTACGTTTCTACAGCGGCAGTTCCAACAAAAACCGCGTACTGGTGTTCCCCGCTTTCAATGAACCTATCAACGGATTGACCCTTGTGTTCAACACTCGCCCTGAAGGGACTTCAATAACACCTGGATATTTCGACGTTGGTTATGTCACGGATGCTTCAGACACTTCGACTTTCGTGGCGTTGATGACTTACCATTGCATTTCCTTCAACAATGCCTGCCAACTCAAAGAATGCCGCTTTGCCTCTGCGCCTGCCGGAGCCCGAATAGCCATGCGTAACCGCACCCGCGGCACAAACTATTACTGGTATGTCGACGACATTGAGGTTCTCGACACTATGGGCTTGTGCCATTGGCCCACATCATTGGAGATGACAGATATAAGCTCTACCAGCGTGACACTGGCCGCTGCCGATAGCACTGAAAGCACGGACAACTTCCGACTCGTCCTCGACGGTACCGATATGGGTGTTTTCTATAACCAGACCACCGTCAATGGCCTTGCACCCAATAGTAACCACACAGCTATCGTACGTTCTATCTGCAGCAACGACAGCAGCAGCCACACCCTTACCTACAACTTCACCACCCGCTGCAACAATACCATGCAAGCGCCATTTTTCGACAATATGGAAAGCTATGCTTCACAAAGCGAACCAGACTGCTACACCACCATTGTTGGAAGCAGCATGGCCAGCACCATCTATCCGCGGGTGTTCCGAAACGCCAACAATGCCTACAGCGACACAGGATATCTAAGGCTCCAAGGCTTATGTAATGTTATCACTATGCCAACCATAGACCTGTCGGCCAACCAGATGCATGTAAAATTCTATATGCGTTATAGCGACACCACACAAGGCATCTTGCGTGCCGGTGTACTCACCACCCTCGGCGACACAGCATCTTTTGTGCCACTATTTACGGTTCCAAACCACAATACACAATATAACGAATACGAATTCTGGACTGACGACATAACCACCAACACTGCCTATGTGACATTCTACTGGACTTCCCGCTATGCCAAGGCTGCATGCCTTATCGACGACATAACAGTTGAAGAGGCGGTGGGCTGCCGCAAACCTAACCAAACTTATATTGACAGTGTAGACAGCACAAGTGTGTGCCTGCGGTGGAACAACGTCAGTGTAGCTTCAAGCTTCCAGCTATGCTACAACACTTCCAACGACACCACCACCGCCACAATTGTCAGCGGCATCACAAGCAACACCTACACCGCAACAGGTCTTGCACCAGCCACCGACTATTGGTTCTGGGTTCGCACCGTATGCGACGACACAACATCATGGCAGCCTATCGGTAGTACCCGCACCCAATGCCTGTCAGGGTTGTATGCCCCGGTGAACATCACTTTCGACTCCTTGCCACAAGGCTCTGCACCTCGCTGCTGGACAACCATGAATACGCCCAGTTATGTTATCGTGGTCGATGAACAATATTTCGGTTTCGGCCGGGTGTTACAATTCTCGCCAGGGTACGGCAGCAGCACGGTCATAGCCATGCCGCACATACACCTACCCGCCAACAACATGAGGGTAACCGTTACCGCAGCAGTCGACGCTATGGATCCAGCCACCCTTGAATTAGGTTATGTCACCGGCCTTGCGTCGCCAACCTCTTTCGTGCCGCTGGTCAATGTTAGCGCCACCACACTTACCAACTATACCTTTGACACTGACACAATATACGACGACACTTTATGGATAGCGTTCCGAAGCGCCTCGTATGCAGGTCAAGTTGACTATGCCTATATCAGTACCATCAACGTATCGCCCATCAATGGCTGTCACAAACCTGTCGCCGTATCGATTGATTCAATCTCCGATATCGGTGCCTCAGTGCGGTGGAATTCCACCGATGCTATGTACTACGAGTTGGCTTTAGCCCCGGTACCTGACATAGACTCGGCCTGGTTCTACACCTCGGCCGACACCAGCTATAGCCTCACCGGACTACTTCCAAGCACTCACTATTACGTATGGGTTCGTTCCTATTGTGGCAGCGAATACAGCGAATGGACCTCGCCGGAGCCCTTCACAACCATGTGCGACAACGGCTATTGCACCATAAACATACATCTCATTGACAACGACTACAGTGGACAACTTTTCAACTATGCATATGTGGGAGTCATAGCCGTCGTCAACGGTGTCCCTGTGGCGCTTGCCGGTGGACCGGGAACACCCGATTCGGTAGTAGACGTAAGTTTCCAAGTATGCTCTACCGACTCAGTGGCCTTCATCTGGATCGACACCAGCCTCTATGAGAGTTACGGTATATTCAGTTCCATAGAATATTCATTCACTACCGGCGATGGTACTATACTAGCCTCTGGCAACGGCGCCGGCATGTACCACGGCAACGTAATGCTCACTACCACCCACCCCTGCCCTTCCTGCCCGGCACCCACAATGGTGATGCTCGACAATACTCTCACTACTGACAGCAGCCTCACCGTGACATGGGCACCGACACAGGGCTCCTCGGAATGGATTGTAAGCCTCAACGGCACAATACTCGACACTGTCAGCGACACCTCTTACACATTCTCCGGACTTGCGGCAGGCACCGCCTATACCCTTGGTGTGGCGACCCTCTGCGATTTCCAAGTATCATCGCAGTCCACCGACATACAAGCCGTTACAGCATGTGCAGGTTCCGAATGCGAGATGCAGGTGGACATGAGCACCTTGCACGAATACAATGTCGTGTGGGGTGGCGGCAACGCCGTGGAAATTTATGCCGGCAACAGCCTTCGCGGAAGCGTCTCGGTTCCCAATGGCAGCGAGGAAGCCACAGCTTATATCCCTGTCTGCGACGGCGACTCGCTGACACTGCTCTGGCACGCAGGGGCCAACATGTATGGCTCCTACTGTGCATTCACAGCCATAAATCCCGGCAACGACACCATATACAGCGGCACTGGTTCAAGCACAAGCGCCACGCTAGCCTCCGCCGTAGTACACTGCAACAGTTGCCTGCGACCTGACAGCATAAATGTCGTTGCCGTAGGCAACACCTCGGCTACGTTCTCGTGGCATTCCACTGGCGCCACCTCTTACCGTCTAGCCGTGAACGACACCGTGATTATCGCCACCGATACCACAGCCATTGTCACCGGACTTACTCCCAGCACCACATACACATACCTGATACAAGCATGCTGCGCAGACGGCAACAGTCTTGCATCAACTGGCATCTTTGCCACCGCTTGCGGTCCTCGACCACTGCCTTACTTCGAGGACTTTGAAGACACGCCTCGCGACCAAGTGCCTCTCTGCTGGACAACACATAACCAATATCCAGACTACATGGGATCCATGACACCCTCTGTATACCGAGGATCCAGTCGTGCCCGTAGTGGCTATAACAGTCTCGAGCTTGCAAGCAACGGGCACTACCGTCCCATGGCAGTCAGTCCCGCACTAATAGGTGCTCAGGCCAACAAATTACATATCAGATTCTGGCTCAACGGTGCAACGCATACCGGCTTCGAGGCAGGAATAATGACTAATCCCCAAGACACTACAACATTTATACCGCTCTTCGTCAGAACACAAGCCACCCTTAACTACACGGGATACCAGTTCACCACCGAAAGTGCCACCATTACCGACAGTATCTTCTACTTCGCCTTGCGCTACACCAGCACTCTCGTTATGTACAACGACATTTTCCTGGACGACGTCTTCATTCGCCGCATACCAGATTGCTCTGAAGAATTCAACAACATCAACATCATTAGTGTTGGCGACAGCAGTGTATCTGTTACGTGGGACGTGGGGCCTGGCGACAATATAGATGCTTACTACACCGTAGTGATTCTCAATGCAAACGGAGACATAGCCGACAGCATCAACACAAACAACGACACACTGACAATAGACAACCTGCCCTCGGCCACATCTTACCTCCTTTATGTCAAACTAATGTGCGGCGGCACAGCAAGCGCCGTTAGTGACACCATCACGTTTACAACCTTAAATACCGTGTGCGCAACGCCATCCATAGACAGCACAATCGCTGGTGAAGACTATATTACCGTACACTTCAGCGATGTCGCCGACACCACCGAGATTCAATTGACCGCAGACAATGGTATTGAACAGACTGTGATGACTGTGGCGAACAATTATACCTTCGACAATCTAACCCACAGTACAACCTACTCTATAAGCCTTCGCGCACACTGTGGCAGCAATCTGCTTTCCGACTGGGTTATGGTCCAAGTTAGCACCGACACTGTAAACTGTGGGACTCCGACCAACCTTGCCGTCAGCGACATAACCTTCAGTTCGGCCACAATAAGTTGGATTGCCGGTGGCGACGAAAGCGCTTGGAACATACATGTGTTCAACAATTTCTATGACAGTATCTACTATAGCGCCACTACGTCAATCTTCATCGAACAACTTGTGAACGATGTGGGATACACAGTACAGATACAGGCTCTCTGTGGCAGTCACAGTAACATCGGGAGACAACGGCAACGGCACATGGCAGGTAGAATACAGCCCAGCCGGATTCAGCCGCGGCGAAGGTATGTCGCAATTCACCGACACCAACCACTATATCATTTCAGGATTGCAAGACAACAGTACATACGATGTATATGTGGCCACCGTGTGTAATACCGACAACATTTCGGTTTTCAGCGATGTTGTTACCTTTACCACTGGAGAGCAAGGCATCGATGGCGTGAGCAACAAAACCGTGATGCTCTACCCCAACCCGGCAAGCAAGGCTGTGACAGTCTTATGCAACGCCCCCGCCGAGCTGACAATCATCGACCAGAGCGGTCGCACTGTCCTTTCCACGACAATCGCCTCCTCGACTTCCGTCGTCAATCTCGACGAACTGCCTCGGGGAGCGTACTTCGTAAGACTGCTCAACAACCAAGGCACTTCCGTGCACAAACTTATAGTAAAATAGAAGCCTCCGATACACAACACATAAAACTTAACAAAAACGTAACAATTGCGTGTCGTTATTCTTTGTACTTTTGCAGTGTCAAATTACAAAAACAAACGACATGGATTTGCAAAACATCTTACTGGTTGTCTTAAACTTAGCTGGAGCACTGGCAATCTTCCTTTTCGCCATGAAACTCATGAGCGAGGGCTTGCAGAAAATCGCAGGCAGCAAGATGCGGTCGGTGCTGAGGCATATCACGGGCAACCCTCTCAGAGGCATATTGACTGGTACAGCGGTTACTGCGGCCATACAAAGTTCTTCGGCCACCACAGTGATGGTGGTCAGCTTCGTCAATGCAGGTCTGTTATCGCTCGGTGGCGCCGTGGCAGTTATCATGGGTGCCAATATCGGCACAACGGTGACAGCATGGATTATTACCCTCTTCGGTCTCGGCGAAGGGGCTGGGGGTTTCAGCCTACCTATGTTTTTGGCTGCAGTGAGTCTTTTTTTCATCTTTTCCAACCGTGATAGAATGAAGTCTATCGGTCAGGCCGTCATCGGCCTCGCCCTTCTTCTGGTAGGCATGGAACTGCTGCAAAAACCACTGGCAAACCTCGACCAATATCCTGGATTCCTGAACGCCCTTGGCAACCTGAGCAACTTCGGTTTCTGGTCCATCCTGCTCTTTGTAGCCATCGGAGCCATTCTCACTTGCCTAGTGCAGGCATCGGCAGCAATGATGGCAATCACCCTTGTCATGTGTTACAACGGATGGATAGGTTTCGATGTGGCTGTGGCACTTGTGATGGGACAGAACATAGGCACCACAATCACCGCCAACTTGGCAGCTTTGGTGGCCAATTCGGCTGGCAAGAAAGCCGCCCGCGCACATCTCGTGTTCAACGTAGTGGGTGTTGTCATCACGCTCATTGTCTTTTCCCCGCTCATGCAGCTCATCGCAGGTCTCACGGCCGACTTCACCGGATGCAGCCCATACACCAACGTCAACGACCCTGCCTACAACCCCGAGTCCGTACCCATGGCCATATCGCTGTTCCACACGATATTCAATGTAGGCAACACCATCATTCTGGCCTTCTTCATACCACAGATACTGAAGATTGTAGATTGGATGGTAAAAACCAAAGATGAATATAGCGAAGATGATTTCCGTCTGACTTACCTGGGAGGCAACTGGCTCTCCACTGCCGAGCTAAACCTGCAGAGCGCCAAAAGCGAAATTGAGGAATTCTCGAAACGCGTGCTGCGCATGTACACCTTCCTTCCCAGCCTACGCACCGCAAAGAACGACGAAGAGTTCAACGCCATCATGGCACGCATAGCCAAATACGAAGAAATCACCGACCGCATGGAGATGGAAATCTCGAAATTCCTCACCAAAGTGGGCTCTGGCGACATCTCAGAACATGGTTCCGAGCGCATCAGCACCATGCTGCGCATTATCGACAACCTCGAGTCCATTGGCGACACCATATACCAGATTGCCATGACACGCCAGAACAAGCGCGAGGATGCCGTACACTTCGACGCAGGGCTCAACGCAAACCTATCCGAGATGAGTGAACTGGTACAGAAAGCCCTCGACGTGATGGACCACAACCTGCACGACTACGACCATGTCGACCTCGACTCGGCTTATGCAGCCGAACATGAGATCAATTCTTACCGCGACCGCTTGCGCGTGCAACACCTCGACGCACTAAAGCTCGGCGTCTACGACTACGCTATCGGCAACGCCTACAGCAGTCTCTACGCCCAATACGAAAAACTTGGCGACTACGTAATCAACGTTTCCGAAGCCATCGACAGCAGTCGTAAACACAGCGACGACTGACCATGATTGAAACCGAGCGACATCCGCTTGAGCCCTTTCTGCCGCCCAACGCGCGACTGCTGATGCTCGGCAGTTTCCCGCCGCCCAAGAAGCGCTGGTGTATGGATTTCTTCTACCCCAACCGCACCAACATGATGTGGGAGATTTTCGGGATGGTGTTCTTTGGCGACTCGCAACGACTTGTCGATGCTGGGCACAAGACATTCAAGCAATCGGACATTCAAGCACTGCTCGAAGAGCGTGGCATCGCCATCTACGACACAGCCTGTGCCGTGCGTCGCCTCAGCGGCAATGCCTCCGACAAAGACCTTGAGATTGTAGAGAAGACCGACATACCGGCCCTGCTTTCAAATATACCTTTTTGCCACGACATAGTCTGCACTGGACAGAAAAGCTTCTCGGTGCTCACCGACGACTATGGCGTGCCGGTGCCGCAGATGGGCACCTACAACAAGTTCACCATCGCCGACCGCCCGATGCGGCTCTGGCGGATGCCCTCATCCTCACGCGCCTACCCCATGAAGCTGGAAGAGAAAGCCGCCTACTACCGCCGCATGATGGAAGAAATCGGAATAGTATGAAGAAAAAGTCTCGCATATTGTGGATTGTTGCGATTGCCGTGGTCGCCGTCACTACGGTTGTGTTCGTCATTGCGCGCACGCCACTCGGTGAGAGCGTGAAAAAGGAGAGTGCACGGCTATTTGACTACGAATATATTCCGAACCAGAATGTAGCCATCGAGGGCACCGCAGCAGCTATGGCGACGGATTCTATCTACAAGGACTTCCGCAAGAAGTACCGCTTCCACTACCAGACCGTCGGCATGGCATCGTTTGCCGACAGCAGCCGCATGATTCTGCTGAGCGACCTGCCGCCGCATTTCGAAACTGACTCCATAGCACCCATCTTCGCCAAGTTCACACACAAGGCCGAAATGCGCCGTCACCCCATAGGCTACGACGGTTACACTACCGACGCGGTCATCCTACTCGGCAACGCCACACAGGATAACTGCGACCGACTGATAAGGCGACTAAACCTTGAACTGTTCTTCAGCGACTACAAACCAACGGTGATGGCGTTGCCTGCGGAACACGGACGCCAGTATTTCGCCCATGAGAATATCGACTATCAAATTTCCCTCGACGAATTCAACACATGGTTCATAGAGGATGGCGAAGGGTTTGTCACCCTCGACGACACCAACACAGTGTTGACTGTCACTGATATGTTCGCCCTTCAGTCGCGGGGCGTATACTTCAGCCAGCAACCGGGTTTCGTTGCGTGGGCTCTGCCCAAAAACGCCGACCTTGCCGACACATTAACGCAATCACACACTAACGCACTAACGCAATCTATCCAGAATATCCGCCAGTTTACACTGGACGCCGACCTGATTCTTGGCGCCCTTGCCGATAGCGGCACGCTGGTCATCATAGGCCGCGAACGGCAGTCTCCCCTGTATGAGCTGCCCCCGTTACAGATTGAGAGCATCCTGCTGCTGGCATCCACCACCGAGAAGGAATTGTCGCAGAGTCTGGACATCAACGATCTGATGGCCGGCAAGATGGCGAACGGCCGCGACTGGTGCCCCACATACCTGAGCCGAGAACTGGAGAACACCGAGTTCGGCGACCTGATGACCATCACCGACGTGCTGCTGAAAGACTGGTCGGAGCATGGCACCATACAGGAGGGATACTACCGCTACCCAGAGCCAGGCTACTACCCCTTCGACCGTCCCCTGTTCCGTAAACTTGGTCTCAACGAACTCGTCTACAACTGGAACACTGCCGGTGCAATGTACGCCATAGACCGCGAGGGGTGTACCATCTATACCCTCGGACGTACCGGTTCACTTCCTGTCAGCTATTTCAACTCGCAGGAGCGCAGCCAGTCAATAGGCTACCTCTACGAGAACCAAGCCTACCACTACTTCGCCACCCTCGGCTGCAGCGACCTCGCACGCGTGGTACAGTACACCGCCCTCTACCAACTGTTCATTGACAACAACATCAAGTACTCTGGCGACACCCATCCAGCATTCCCGAAGAGCAAGCCTTTCTTGCTCTACAAACCCACCATTGCATTGCTCGACACACTCAAGCATCTGGGAGATGAGCAGGTGACGGTGCTAGCCGACAGCCTTGCACAACGTAGTTTTACCAACTATCAAAAAGAACAGGTCGACAAGCAGCTGCACGAGAACGAGCAGCAGCACAACTTCACCTATACGGACGAGAACATCGCCCGCATCTACCATGATGTGCGCCGCAATACACAGGCAGGCATCGGCCGTAGTATACATGAAGTGAAGCAGATGCTCAACAGCCTTTCCGATGAGCAGTACAAAGAACTGGCGCGTTACCTCTCTTACCCTCGCGGAGTTAAGATAACCGACAGCAAAAGCTACAACACCTACCTTCGCGCACGTCACGTCAACCAGCTGATGCGTGAGGTCGGCAAAAACAATCTCGACCTGCTGGGAATGGACCTCGCCAATGTAAAGAACTTCTATGCATCCAAATTGTCGGGCAACGCTGGCCGCTATCTTAAGACCTCTTCGCTCATAATCACTTACAACGACCTGCTGACCACCGGCGGACACAACCTCTCGTCGCGGATCAGCCGCGTCAACTCCATGACCAACTACAAGCGCAATCGCAGCTACACTCCGACCGATTACAAGCGTCCCGCTGCCACCGAACCAGTTGCGACAAAAGAGACACCTAAAACTACAAAAGCCACCCACACGGCAAAGAACAATTCACACAATCAAACACTCAAGCAATCAGGCAATAAACCTGCCGTCCGCTCCCGAAGCGCCGTCATTCCCACAACACCACGCAAAACAAGAGGACTATAAATCAAAGATCATTATGACAATACAGGAAGCTATCGTCGCACGGCATTCGGTGCGACAGTATCAGGAGAAGGCCATCGAGGCCACAGTTGTCGGCCACCTCGACGAGGAGATTGCTCTTTGCAACCAGGAAGGCGGTCTGCACATCCAGCTTGTGCTCGATGAACCACAGGCTTTCACCGGCGGCATGGTAAAATACGGCAGTTTCAAGGGGGTGCGCAACTACCTGGCCATGGTGGGCCCCAATGGTGCCGACGAGAAGGTGGGCTACTACGGCGAGCGACTGGTGCTGCTGGCACAGACGCTAGGCTTGAACAGCTGCTGGGTGGGCATGTCGGTAGGCAAACAGCCCAACCGCTACCAGGTGGCCGCCGGCGAGAAGCTGCACTGTGTCGTCGCCCTCGGCTACGGCGTCAACCATGGTGTGCAGCATCCTATGCGTCCCATGGGGAAATTCCTTGGTACGCGGGCTGGCAGCCTGCGCGGAGACGATTTTCCCGACTGGTTCCGTCGCGGCATGGAGGCTGCCATAATGGCTCCTACAGCAGTGCACCAGCAGAAGTTCGAATTCGAGCTGGTGGACGACCGCACCGTCACCGCCCACGCTCGCTTTTCTCTGGTGGGTTGGGCCAAGCTCGACCTCGGCATCGTAAAATACAATTTCGAGGTGGGCGCAGGAAAAGATAACTTCAAATGGAAAGACTGAATGGCAGACAAGAAGATTAACAAGACCAATGCGGCACGGCTGCTCGACCAGCTGAAGATTGCCTACGAGTTGATTCCCTATGAGGTTGACGAGAATGACCTCGGCGCACAGCATATCGCCGAACAGCTTGGCCAACCCATTGAACGACTGTTCAAGACCCTTGTGCTGCGAGGCGACAAAACAGGCCTCGTCGTCTGTGTCATCCCCGGCGCCGAGGAGGTGGACCTCAAGAAGGCCGCCAAAGTGACGGGCAACAAGAAACTGGAAATGATACACGTCAAGGAGTTGCTTCCGCTCACAGGCTACATCCGTGGCGGCTGCTCGCCCATAGGCATGAAAAAACCGCTGCCCACGTGGTTCCACGAAAGCATAATGAGCTACGATACTGTCTATTGTAGCGCCGGAGTGCGCGGCCTGCAGTTCCAGCTGGCACCGCAAGACCTTGTCCGCGCCGCCAAAGGCGCCCTTGCCGACTTGATTGTAGCATAGACAATAAAGACATGAAACGAAACACCCTCTATATTACATTGTCCCTACTTGGGTTGTTGCTCTTCGCCAGCTGTCGGACACAGACGTATACTGTGCGGGGGCCGGAAGGCGGCATAGCCTTCGAGGTTACCCTGCCCGAGGGTTTCGACACCACAAAGGACAGCTGCCCGATGGTGATACTGATGCACGGCATCTTCTCCAGCAAGGACTACGGCCCTATGCCGCAGCTGGCCAAAGGCCTAGCCGAGGCCGGCATAGCCTCCATACGCTTCGACTTCGACGGTCACGGCCGCAGCCAAGGCCGCAAACAGGACATGACCATCGAGAAGGAACTGGCAGACGCTCGCGCCATTTGGGATTATGTGCAAAGTCTTCCATACGTAAGTGGCATAGGACTCCTGGGCCATTCGCAGGGCGGTGTTATAGCTTCGATGACGGCGGGACAACTGGCAGCCGAAAACTCTGCTCCAACCGGAATGGTGCTTCTGGCGCCGGGCTCGGTCATCAAGGAGGCCTGTCAAGGAGGTAAGTTCTTCAACGCCCGTTTCGACCCCAAGAACCCGCCTGAATACATTCGCTGCTGGGGCATGTACAGGCTCGGCCGCGAATACCTCGTAACCACTCAGCAGCTTGATATCTACGGCACAGCAGCAGCCTATAGTGGCCCCGTGCTCTTGCTCCACGGCAACCGCGACGGCATAGTGCCCTTGTGGTGCAGCGAGCGCTTCAAGCATACCTACGGCGACCATGCCACCCTAACGGTCGTCGAAGGCGAGAACCACACCATAACCCGCCGCCGCAACAAGGTCATCGCCCACACGGTTGACTTCTTCAAAATGGTATTTGCACTATAAGCTGTGCGGCACAATAGTTCGTGCGTAGCGGCGTTAATAGAAGATAACGAACAAAACTCTAATCAAACTATCAAATTCTTCAATTTATGAAAAAGACATTGTTTCTGTTAACCTCCGCACTTGTGTGTATCGTCTTTGCCGGATGCGGACGCGAAGAGTTCACCCATGAAGGGTCTGATGATGTTCCGCAACATTCGTTCAGTGTTGCCGATGGGCATCCGGTGCTGTTCTCGCCAGGCAACCTGCAGTTCTGTACCACAGGCAGCCACACCACTGCCGAGGGTACAGCCAGCGGCACCTTCCGCTTCGCCGAGCACCAATATGACTACCTCGGACAGGCCAACGCCCTGGTATCGGACACCAACACCGGCTGGATTGACCTCCTCACTTGGGGCAGCAGCGGATGGCATGTGTCACCCTGCTCGGAGAAGGACGGTGACTATGACATCGAGAGCCTTTGCGGCGACGAGGCTTACGCCGACTGGGGCGTTTACAACGCTATTGGCAACGACGCACCCGGCACGTGGCGCACGCTGACGCGCGATGAATGGGACTACCTCGTCAACCACCGTGCCGCATCCACCGTCGACGGCACCGACAGCGCACGCTATGCCGAAGCCACCGTATGCGGCGTCAAAGGACTGATACTCTTCCCCGACCGGTTCGAGCGTCCTGCATGCATCGATACGATAAATAACATCAACCACAACAGCTTCACCTTGAGCTTCAGCGACAATATCTACACCGCCGTGCAATGGGCGCAGCTTGAGGATGCCGGTGCGGTGTTCCTGCCTGCATCGGGCTTCCGGGGCGGCACATGGCTTTCGACCATCGGCGAAGGTGGCAGCTACTGGGCCTCGACTTGCAACGCCAACCGTCAGGCCTACGCCCTGCTCTTCATCGACGGCGTGGTCAACGCCAGCGCCGAATGCACCTACGAGAAAGACCGCGGCTACGGTCGCTCCGTACGCCTGGTCAAGGACGTAGTTGTAAAATAATCACCTATGACTGCACCGGAACAAGAAACAAAAGAATAAAATGACAAAGACATGAGAAAAACAATACACTATTTTTGCCTGCTCGCCATAATCTGCTTGACGTTGCAGTCGTGCAGCAAGAACAAACCCGAGGAGCCTGTCGCCACTATGCCGGCCATTATCTACGATACCGACCTCGGCTCGTCGACCGACGACCTCTTCGGTCTAGAAATGCTATATAACTACCACAATCAGGGGCGCTGTCGTCTGCTGGGCGTAGTTGTCGACCGCATGGGCGAGGATTGTGCCGCTGTGGCCGACGTGATGAATACATACTTCGGTCATGGAGATTTGCCCATAGGATTGGTGAAGGATGGTATTGAGAATCCCACGGTGTGGATTGACTATAAAGCATTGCCCACCTATACTCTGGCCGATGGGAGCCCGATGTTCCGGCAGTCGGTCGAGGATTATTCCTCGTTGCCCGACGGATGGCAGCTCTATAGACGCCTGCTGGCCGCTGAGCCTGACCATTCGGTGAGCATAGTGTCGGTGGGTTTCGTCACCTGTCTGGCGCAATTGCTCGAGTCGGAGGGCGACGAATATTCGCCGCTTACAGGCGTGGAACTGGTGCGGCAGAAAGTGAAGTGCCTCTACATCCAAGGTGGCCGCTTCGGTGAGGCCGACGAGGGCGACTACAACTTCGCACAGGGTATCGGCTTTGCGCAAACCTTCTTCCAGCTGTGGCCCTCAGATGTGGACATTGTCTTTTCTCCTATGGAAACGGGGCAACTGGTGGAGTATACCCCTGAGCAGGTCATTGCCGACATCGACTGGACCGACATACACCCCGTCAAGCAGGTGTATCTGACCTGCAATTGCAACACTGGACAGAAGATGTGGGACCCGATGGTGGTCATCAACGCTGTCGAGGGCGACAACCTTTTTACGCTCTCCGAGTGCGGCACCGTAACCATCCTGCCCAATGCGGAGACCCCATTCACCCCCTCGCCCACCGGCAACTGTCGCTACCAGCACCCCGGCGACGAGGCCTGGGCCGCCCGCATGCTTGAGAAGATAAGCACCGTCAACAAGATCCATTAATATGGAGCATCGATTCAATGCCCGCATTGAACGCAGCGGCGATATGGACGCCGCCTATGTGGTGGTACCCGTCGACATCCGTGAGGTGTATGGCGTAGGGCGACTCAAGGTGGAGGCCACCTTCGACGGTGTGCCCTATAGCGGCAGTGTGGTCAATATGGGTGTGAAGGACGCCGACGGCAATATCTGCTACATCATAGGCATCACCAAGGCCATTCGCCAGCGGATCGGCAAGAGCTTCGGCGACACGGTAGACGTAACACTCCGCACGGTATGACAATATATCTGAAGATTACCTTGTATTACCTCCTAACGGTCAACCTATTGACCTTTATCATCTACGGCATCGACAAGTACAAGGCACGCCATAATCATTGGCGAGTGCGCGAGGCGGCGCTTCTTCTCCTCGCCGCCCTCGGCGGCAGCATAGGAGCCCTGCTGGCCATGAGAGTGTTCCGCCACAAGACCCAGCACAAGAAGTTCTGCTACGGAGTGCCCGCCATACTGCTTGTACAGTTGGCCATTGCGGCATTTTGCTGCTACCGATACACCTTGATGGTGTAGGTGAAGGTGTATTTCTCTTTCGGTGCCAAACGGTGGATATATTGGCGCGTGGATATGTCGCCGGTGAAGCCATAATGGTCACAGATGCCGCACCAGGGTTCGAGGCATACAAATGGGCAACCCTCCTTATGCGGTGCCCAGATGCCGTAGGCTTCGGCCTGAGGGCAATCGACACCCAACACCTCACGTCCTTCTTTGTCGCATAGCACCGCCTTCGTTACCTGTCCCCCCTCAAACATCAACGCATCATGGGCAAAGGTGTCAGCCCCTATCGTCATCTCGATAGGGATACGGCGCGGATCCGTCAAAGGCACACGGTTGCCATCCTCAAGACCATTGACGATGACAGGAGTTACAGGGTTCCCCTTACGTTCGTAGTATCGGATATACCCATGGATAACGTCCGCAGCTTTGTAGTCGGGTAGTATAAATCCGGGGTGGGCACCAATCTGAAACCAGGCATCCCTATCGTCGAGGTTTTCCACCGTCCACTCCACCTCCACCGAACTGCCCTGCAGCCGATAGCATGCCTCCAACCCCAGCCGATAGGGGTAGCTTTCACCAAGGGGACTGGGTTTCATGCGCAAGCGGCCATCGTCGATGATTTCAAACTCGCTGTCGCGCGCATATCCATGCTGCTTCATCGTGTAAGTCTTCCCATCTGCATGGAGTTCGTTGTTGTAAGGCTTCCCCACAGCGGGGAAGAGTATCGGTGCATGGCGGTTCCAGTAGGCGGGGTCGCCGCTCCACATGTATTCACGGCCGTCTTTCTGCAGACTCACCAGTTCGGCGCCATGTTCCGTCACTTCGACGGTGATGATTTCGTTGCTGAGTTTCATAGGGCTTTCAATTCCGGTACTATGGCAAAGAATACCAATGGTTCTGTGTCGCTGGCGTTGATTAGCGAGTGGGAATGTCCTACCGGGCAGTAGTGGCATTGGCCGGGCACCAGTCGTTCCTCACCGTCGTCATACAGGCAGCGGGCCTCGCCGCTGAGGATGAAGATGATCTCGCTGTTGGCCTCATGCCGATGGTAGCCGATGGAGCAGCCCACATCGAGCCGTCCGCGCATAATCTTGTTCTGTCCGTCGTTGTAGGTGCGGAACATCGTGTCGCCCTTGCCGCCCTTGAACTGCGGATTGGCGACCTCCTCAATCTTATTGAAATCTATTACCATAGGTCTTCGTTTTTCAGTTGTTCTATCAGTTGCAGGTCTGCCGGAAGCCACTGCACGCTGTCGAGCTCTTCTTTCGAGAGCCAGCGGGCGGCCTCATGCTCGTTGAGATGGAGGGCATCCGACAGCAGCGAGCAGAGGTAGCAATGCATGGTGAGATGGAAGGCCGGGTAGTCGTACTCCACGGTGCAGAGGAGCCCTCCCACGCCAATCTCTGTCGACAGTTCCTCGCGTATCTCGCGCTTCAGCGCCACCTCCGGCGTTTCACCGGCCTCCATCTTGCCTCCCGGGAACTCCCACCAATCTTTCCACTCGCCGTAGCCACGCTGCGTGGCGAAGATTTTGTCACCCTTGCGGATGATGGCCGCTACAACCTCTATCTGTTTCATAGTTCGACGGCCGGCCAGCCGTAGTCTTGATAATAACGGACCTTGAGGTTGTTGCGCTTGACGTACTCCTGCAACTGCTCCTTGCGGACGGCCTCGCGCACCTGCTCGCTGGAGTGGACGTTCTCGTAGATGTCGTAGTAGCTGCCGAAGATGCGCTTGGCGCTGGCCACGTTGCCGGCACCGTCCACCGTCTGCTCGAAGCCGGTAACCTTGTATTTGCCGTCCTCCTTGTCCATGGTAATAACGCCTGAGTGGTTGCCGCCGGAGACGCACTTCAGCGTGTCGCCCGCAACGTTGTACCACAACACCCAGAAGTCGCCCATAAAGAGTCCGTCCTCCTCGTGTATCATCTGCAGTGTCGGGATACAGAGCTCGCCTTTCTGATACTTCTCGCCAATCTCGCTTACCAGGTAGTCGCTGATGGCCGCACGGACGGCCTGTTCCTCGCGGTTGATGGCGATATGGCGTATGCAGTCGGCCTTGTGCCCGTCGAAGTCGGCAATCAGCCATTCCCCGTCCACCTTCTCCATTGCGAGTTTGTGTTCCTCCACGTCGGTGTCGGGGTCGAACGAGCCATCCTCCCATTTCTGGCGCACGCTGATGGTGGCCACAGCATGGGTATTGTCCAGTTGCTCAACGCCGACCACGTTGAAGTCGGCTATCGTGCCGCCGTTGCCGGTGACGAAGTAGTAGAGCCATTCGTGGTCCATGGCCTCGAACTCCGGAAGGTGGTTGAACATCGTGTCGAGCGCGTTGTAGAAGTCTTCGGTCATGTAGTCGCGCGACTCCTCACGCAGCGCGTGGTCGGGGATGTACTTGCACAGTTCCGCAGCCCTTTCTTTCAGCTGCGTCTCTTGGTTTCCGCAGGCAGCCATCAGCAGTGCGGCAGCCAGCAATAGCAGTGTTTTCTTCATTATAGATTGTTTTTAGTGTTTGTTCTTCAATTGTTCCAACGCACGGCAAAGCTGGTCGGGACACGACGTGGGCTTGCCGCCGCAACTGATGCCGTCGAGCTTGGCGATGACATCGTCTATTTTCTGCCCCTTAACCAGCCGGCAGATGCCTTGCAGGTTGCCGTCGCAGCCGCCGAGGAACGCCACATTCTGTATGACATCGTTGTCGTCGGCCGTCACATCTATCAGCACCGAGCAGGTACCCTGTGTTTGATATTGTATGTGTTTCATAATTCAGTCTTTATCTTTTCAATTACTGATTCGTCTGCCGGCAGCCATTGCACACTGTCAAGCTCTTCTTTAGCAAGCCATCTGGCCGCCTCGTGTTCGTTGAGATGCAAGGCTTCTATAAGCAGCGTGCAGAGGTAGCAATGCATCGTGAGGTGGAACTTGGGGTAGTCGTACTCCACCGTGCATAGCAGCCTGTCCACACTTATCTCCGTCGCCAGTTCCTCGCGTATCTCACGCTTCAGCGCCTCTTCGGCTGTCTCACCGGTTTCCATCTTACCTCCGGGAAATTCCCACCAGTCCTTCCATTCACCGTATCCCCTTTGGGTGGCAAAGATCTTATTCCCCTTGCGGATAATGGCCGCCACCACCTCTATCTGTTTCATTCTTCAGCAAAATGTTTCAACGCCGCCTCACCCAATCGCTGCACCGTCCATTCGTCCATCGGTATGGCACCTATGCTCCGGTAGACCTTCAGGGCCGGCTGGTTCCAGTCGAGGCATATCCATTCCATGCGGCCGCAGTTGCGCTCCACCGCCAGCTGCGCCAAGTGTTTCAGCAGGGCTTTCCCATATCCCTTGCCGCGTTTCTCGGGCAGGATGAAGAGGTCTTCGAGGTAGAGCCCTTTGCGACCCACGAAGGTGGAGAAGTTGTGGAAGAACAGGGCGAAACCAATCACCTCGCCATCTTCTTCGGCGAAGAGCACCTCGGCGGAACGCTCCACAAACAAGGAATGGTGCAGCGTCGCCTCGTCGGCCACCACCTCGTCGGCGCATTTCTCGTATGCCGCCAGTTTCTTGATGAACTCCATCACAAAGCCTGCCTCATCGGCCCTCGCCGGACGTATATTGAATCTTGCTTCCATAATCTCAACCATTAATCATTAACCATTAACCATTACACATAGTTTGTCTTCCCTGATGACCTTCGGTGCCGCTTTGCCAGCCAACACCAGTACCTTCTTCCCGTTACGGTATATATGCAGCTGCCGCGAGCGCACCACTGCCGTCAGTTCCGCATCCTCCTGCATCGCCAGCCATAGGCGGTAGTATTCGCCCTCTTCGTCTAACAGTTTCCGCTGCAGGTGCGAGCACATATTGGTTGTATCGATATCAATCATTTTCGCTTTGCATTGGGTCTCCATCTGCTCGCATCAGGTGTTGTAGAGCTGAGTTCAATGTAGATTGTATCTCCGACTTGGCAGTCTCCATAGTCGGATTTGTTCCAGAATTCCTCATCGTCTGTATATATTTTACCATCGACAGAATACTGGTATTCTACTCTCCACATATGGTTATAATGCCCTGCGTATATTTGATATATTCTTGTAATCTGTGCGGGATACAGCTCATAGCTTCTCCAATATTTGTATTCAGTTATGCGCCACCAAATAATTCCCAAAAGAGCTACTGCCAACAAGAAGATTATATAGTTTCTTGTATAGTTCGATTTTTTCGAGACGGTAGGTTTCTTTTTGGTCGAACTCTTTTTAATCGGTCTCGTTTTGGTAGGTTTCTTTTTGACTGATTTCTTTTTACCCATACTTTTCGACTATCTATTTGGTCCCTTGTTGTTTGCTTGTATCAATGTCTTTCTTCCAGCCTCTGTCATCAAGCCCCGTTGCTCCAGTTCCATGCACCGATCTTGGTTGCGCTCTGTCCAGTGGCTATTCTTCCTTCGCGGCGAGAGGCGCTGGGCCAATCGCCCGTCAGGCAGCCGCTTGCAGGTTGAGTCAATCCATCCGAAGCAGAGCGCCTCTTCCACCACCTCCACATACGGCAGCGCACCGGCCATCGGCTGCCGTCCGCGATAGGTGGCCACCCACACCTCGCGCTCCTTCTGGTGGTTCTTCTCCATCCAGCTGCGCAACACCGTACGGTCGTCAGTTTCCAAGAGGGTCGAGATCTCCATCTATCTGCTATTATATCGTTTCTGCTACAAAGAACTCTGCCCGCTTCGGGGCAGCGAATGTGCGCTCAATCATAGCCACATGCGAGAGGTACTCGGGGTCGGTGAAGGCGATGGCGCCGGTAGGACAACGACGCCTGCAGGCCTGGCATTTGATACAGACGCCGTCGAAGGTCGGCATCCCGTCTTTCGCACCGATGCTCCCCATAGGGCATACCTCCATGCACTCGCCGCAACGTGTGCACAACTCGCTGTTGCACGAGGGCTTGGCCTTGAGGAATCCCGCGGGGGCGTTGTTGGTCTTAAGGGGGGTATAGTATTTTTCGGGATGCGCCTCGCCGGGAACGTCAATAGTTGACAGTTGATAATTGACAATTGATAGTTTCTCTGCCACTTGGGCGGCGAAACGGTCGAGGGCAGCAAGGTCTTCTTCGTTGGGGCGTCCTGCACCCAGGGTGTCGCTGAAAGCGTGGCGCGTCACCATAGCGGCGGCGCCGACAGGCTTCATGCCGCCGTCCGCCATCAAGCCCACCAACTCGGCCAGCGCGTTGTCGTAGGCGCGGTTACCGAAGGTGACGAGCGCCACAGCCGGATTGCCGTCGGCTCGTAAGGCACGCCGCACGTAGTCGAGCGTCTTGTTGGGTATGCGTCCCGCATATACGGGCGTCGCCCACACGACGACATCGCCGGCCTCCACCTGCGGCAGCGCCTCGCGCTCACGCGGCAAGGTGTAGGAATGGTATTCCACTTCCGCGCCCAGCAGCGCACCCAGCCGGTTGCCCAAGTGCTGCGCCACCTGCCTCGTGCCTCCAGTGGGACTGAAATAGTAGACCTTGATCATATCGAGTATTCCTTAATTCAAAATCTGCGTGTACGACGACAATAATCCTTGTATTCGTCGCCGAAATCGCGTTGCAGACGTCGTTCCTCGCTGACGACTTGCACCAGCATGATGGCAAAGAAACCCACCCACACCAGCGCCGCCTGCCAGGTCCAAAGCCACACCACGCAGCCAGCCAGGAAGGTCAGCGTGCCTGTGAGCATCGGGTTGCGGTTGAGGCGGTAGGGGCCGTCGGTCATCAGATGTTGCGTGCGTGGCGCCACCTCGTGGCCGAAGGCGTCCATCGGGTTACCCTTGCCACGACGTTTCATATAGACGATTGTCCAGATGCTCAACGACAAACCGCCGATTATCAGCACTCCCGTTATCGAGGCCCTCAAGGCGCCGATATGCACTATTGGCGGCATCCCCGACGCCAGCCACATCACCGCGGGCAGCAGTACCACAAAAAGCGCCGCGCCAAGCATATATCCGAGTATTTCTTTCAATGGTTTCATGCTCCGGCATTCTTATTGTTATCTCTTCCAGGCGCCTATAACCTCGCCGATGTAGACGGTGTGGATTCCCGCCTCGAAGCCGTCGTACCACTCCTTGGGCGTCGCGTTGCGGAAGTCCTGCGCCGTCTGGTGCCAGGCGGTCATCGTCTCGCACTCGATAATGGTCTTGGCCTCCTCATAGTAGGGGGTGCCATGCTCGGTATAGGCCACATGAAGACCGAGAGCAGCTGCTTTGTCGCCGTCGCGACCGCTGTACTTGCCCATATACTGCCAGATAGCCGGGTCGTCGAACTCCATGATGGTGAAGCGCGGATGCCGCTCCATGAACTCGTAGGTGTAGCGCGCCGGTGCCACATACACCGTCACCGCCGCACGCTCATGCCCGAGGTAGTTGCCGATGCCGCCCCATCCGATGGTCATCGCGTTGCTCTCCGTGCTGTCGCCGCAGCAGAGGATGAGGTTCTTGGTGAAGAAGGTGAAGCCGTTGTCGGCGAAGTCCTTCTGCACGTCGAAAGCTTTCAGTTCGCTGTTCATAGCCTTTTCCTGTTTGTCGTTTTGCTTCTGGTTGCCGCCGCAGCCGGCCAGCATGGCCACCATCGCCGCCGCAGCGCACAATGCAAGTATTGTCTTATTCATGGTTTTAAATGTTTTTGTCACTATAATACCTCTGTCATCAATTCACCCCCTCTTTTAAAATACAATTGCAAAAATACACATTTTCACCAAAACGGCAAAATAAAATTATCCTTAGCGGCAACGCATCCTACCGAAACCCCTATCGCACACCATCTCTGCCACTCACCTCATCACGGACTGACGGATGTTAACGACAATCTCTTTTCGCCAAAAATCCATTAACATAAAAACTGTTAATTCAAGCCGAATTTTTGGCCCAAATGCCCGTATTGGAAATCAATCAGTTACAGCGATATTTTTACACATAATACTCTGCACCAGTGTTCTTTAGCCCACAAACAAACCCTTAAGTGCCTATGACACAGCACCATCTCCTTATTAACTCTTACTCATCGACTACCCATCACCTTATCATCATTTACTAAAGTAAGAGATGTTAAATTTAACATTAGTCGATAATCAGTTTTTGATACGTTTTTCAAACCTGTTCATCACTTCCTTTACACTTTCGAGAGCCCCTCCTATAGCCTTACCTCCTCCACCTCCCAGCAGAGGTCGATAAGTGGCATGACGCAGGACAACCATATACTGCCTCTCTTTTCCCACATTACGAAAAAAAATTACAACAATCCATTTTATTTTTGTATCCCTGTAAACTGCATGTTGTGGATTTTTTCCATTTGGTTATGATGACGTGTGAGAAATAAATTTTGCCACATCGGCAAAGTTTATTATATTTGTACCTCCATAAATAGCGAATAATTGACAATAAATAATTAATCCTTAAACGTTTAAGCAATTATGGCAAAAGAAAAAAAGTTTATGACTTGTGACGGCAACTGCGCTGCAGCGCATGTGGCCTACATGTTCAGCGAGGTAGCAGCTATCTACCCCATCATTCGGCGAGACCGTGAAGGTCGTGGAGATGCAGAGCGAGGCCGGCGCCGCCGGCGCCGTGCACGGCTCGCTGCAGGCTGGTGCTCTGACCACCACCTACACCGCTTCGCAGGGTCTGTTGCTGATGATCCCCAATATGTACAAGATAGCCGGCGAACTGCTGCCCGGCGTGTTCCACGTGAGCGCCCGCGCCCTCGCCGCCCAGGCCCTCTCCATCTTCGGCGACCACGCCGACGTGATGAGCGCCCGCCAGACCGGTTTCGCCCTCCTCGCCGAGAGCTCGGTGCAGGAGGTGATGGACCTCGCTCCTGTGGCACACCTCGCCGCCCTCAAGGGCCGCGTGCCGTTCCTCAACTTCTTCGACGGCTTCCGCACCAGCCACGAGATCCAGAAAATCGAGGCTTGG
>ONDE01000010.1 GCA_900316515.1 uncultured Bacteroidales bacterium
GCCCTGGTCGAAGTTCGGCAGACCGTAGATGACGCGGAAGTGCTCGGCACCGGCGGGAGCCGTCCAGCCGATGGTGGCCATGGTGGCGCCGATGTTGCTAACGGTAAGGTTGGTCACAGGCTGGCACTGGTCGGTGGTAGCCTGGATGGTGTCGCTCCACGGACCCTCGATGTTGTGGTTGGTGCCGCACATCGGGCGCACGCTGATGTTGTAGAGACGCTCGGAGACAAGGCCGCTCACGGTGGCCGCGGTGGTCATAACCGTGACAGTGGTGTCCTCGATGGTGCTGAACACGTTGACCTCCCAAGCGGTCTCCTCGCCGTTGGCAGTCCAGCTGACGCTGACGCTGTTGAAGGTGGTGCCCACAAGCGTGAGGTTGCTGACAGCCATGCAAGGCAGCGATTCGGTGGTGAAGAAGCCTTCGGTCCAACCGCTAACCTCGTTCTCGACGCAGTTCTGGCGCATCTGGTAGAAGTACTGCGTGGCCGGAGTCAGACCGGTGAGGTTGAAGATACCGGTGGTGGAAGTCTGGATGGCACCAAGGCTGTTGAGGTCGGTACCATAAGCAAACTCATAGCTCAAACCATTGCCACCAGCAGTGACCGTGGCGCTCTCATAGGTGATATTAGTCACGTTGACCGAGGGAGCACTGCAGCTGCCGCAGCTGATGAGGCGGATGTCGGCCACCGTGGAGGTGGTGGTACCACCACTGTAGTTGAGGTCGTAAGGATCAGTATCCCGATAGGCATAGCACATCTTGTTGCCGCTGGCGGAGTGAGCAGCAAACTCAGTGCAGCAAGTATAGACACCGTTGTCACGTTTGACGGAGATCAGCAGGTTGCTGTGACCGTCCCAAGTGAAGGCAGTGTCGAGGTTGTGAATCTGCCACTCGGCATCAGTGAAGTTGAAGCTGGCGCTGTCTATCACCTTGGTGAAGACATGGGTGGCATCGGGGTGGATGAAGTCGGTCAGGGAAGTCTCGCTGATGTTGGACATGTAGACAGTCATGTTGTTGAAGTAACTGTTGGCTTCCGTATTGGTGGGCAAGAATGCGAAGGCGGTGATATCGCCATTCAGACTGGCCAGGTCGGCACTGTCGATGATGGTCTGCACATAACTGTAATTGTAGTTACTGTAGCCGATGGGACCATAGTCGGTAGTGGTCGTGGCTTCAGTAGTGTAGTTATGTGATTCAGTGCCACCGTCGCACATAGTGGTGGTAAACAAGTAGCCATCGCTGGCGAGACTGGTGTCGTTAGCACTGCAGAGTTTACGCACCCAAACGGCATACTGCGTATTGGCCGTCAGACCCGTCAGGATAATCTGGTTGGTGTTGGCAGTAACAAAGGTGTTCGGGTGAGCACCAGGATACTCACGGTAGATTACCTGATAGTTGGCATTGGCCTCAGCCTGCCATGTAACCATGGCGCTGGTGCTGTTCGGAGTTATCTCAACATTCACCGGGCGCGGGCAGGAGCTGTAGTCGATGTGGATGTTGTCGACGGCACCGGGCTGCGGGATGTTGGCATAGCTGGCACCGGTGTTCTGGTTGAACCAGAAGAAGGCCACACGCTGCACACCGCTGATGGTGTCGAAGCTGGCCTCGTAGGTCTGCCAGTTGGTGTCAAGGTAGATGGTGGCGATACGATAGAGGTCGTTCACATTGCCCCACGGAGTGGTGATGTTGCCAGTAGAAGCGGTGGCGGGCAAGGCCGGGTCGACCAGGAACACCATCAGAGCGTCGTAGCGGGCAGTGGTGGTACCACCGGCGCGGGCGCTGAAGCTGAGGGTGTAGCTGCTGTCGATAGGACCGAAGTCGATGTCGCGGTAGGCAGTGGCGTTGACCACAGCATCGAAAGCGTAGCTGTAGTAGCCTGTGTCGCTCGCAGCAACATACATGGAGTAGCTGCCGCCGTCGGCAACATCGGTGCCGCGGTACCACGTCTTGGTCTCATGGTTGCTGCTGATCTGCCAGTTGGCCCACTCGGCAGCGCTCTCGAAGTCGTAGTTGTAAGGCAGCGTGGCAGGGACCTGAGTGGTGTTGAAGCCACAAGGCATACGGCTGAACTCGCCGGTATCGGTGGCGCTGCAGACCGACTTCACATAGTATTCACCCTGGAAACTGGCGGGCAGGCCGGTCAGCGTGAAGGGGTTGCTGTTGGCAACCACCTGCGTGCCGGTGCCAAGCTCGAAGCCAGCAGGACCGTATTCGATAATCCATGTAGTGGCAGCACCGCGTTCATGCCAGGCAAGGTCGACCGAGTTGGTAGTGGCATTGCTGGCCGTCAGGCTGTCGGGACGCGGGCAAGTGGGAATCATCTCGAGGGTTACATTGTCCATGTAGAAGTAGCAGTATGCACTGTCGTACACGGTTCTCATGGCAACATGCAAGCCGCTGTCAGGATAGCTGGCCAACGACACCTCGAAGGTCTCCCATGTGCTCAAAGCACCACTGTGCTGAACAGTGTCGACGGGGACGAAGGTGGTAATGTTGTTCGGGTTGGTCATCACACCGACTTCAAGTTTCGGACGGCCGTAGCTGGTGCTGGTGTAGAAGGTGCTGAACACCAACTGGGTCTGGTTGGCCATGATTGTGCTGTCGAGCTGGGGCAGGATCACAACCGACTTGTTGGTGGTGGTGCTGCTGCTGTACATATACACCGAGCCGCCAGTTGAGCCAGACATATTATAAGAACCGGAAATGATAGAATAGGATCCGGGGCTGTAGGCACCGGTGTTGTACCAGCAGTTGGGCAGGTGACCGGTACCCCAGTTGTTGAAGTCCTCAGTGAAGGGCAAAGTGCTGATGGCAGCACACAGGGTGGGAGCGTAGATGCTGGTGACGAAGCTCTCGTCATCGGCGCCGCAAATGGCACGCACCTCGACCAAGTGGTTCAAACCAGCAGCCAGGCCGGTGAACTGATAGCTCGGAGTGGTGTTGACGGTCTGCCAAGCACCATTGTCGATGCGGACTTTCCATTCGGTCTCAGCGCCGCCGGCGGTCCAGGAGACATCGAGCGAGTTGGTGCTGGTGCTGTCGACAGTCAGAGCAGTGGGCTGCGGGCAGGTGATCTGGACAATGCTGATGTTGTCGACAGCAGCTGCCGGAGCGGTACCAACGGAACCGTCGTTATGCCAAACGAAGACAAGCTTGTAGGTGGCGTTGGCGGGAATAACTGCCACGCCCTGCTGGGTCGTCCAGTTGGAGTTGACATTCATTTTCGAGTCGCCATCGAGCGCAATCCAGCCAGCAGGGGTACCGGTGGTGCTGATGCCGCTGTAGAGGGTGCCGGCGGTCAACGTGACAGAAGCAGGAACCAGATAGGCGCGCAGATAGTCGCAGCAGCTTTCACCATTGGCTCTCCAATCGAAGCTGACAGCATACTGACCGGCGGTGAAATTGAAGGTGCGATAGGCATAGACGTTCGACGTACTGCTGATTACGTAGCTGTTGGTCGCACCATTGTCGTTGGAGATGTAGAGACCATTACCGGGGTTGCCGGCAGCGCTGCCGACGAACCACTTGTTGCTCTGCGAACCGTTGGCAAATACCCAGGCGGTATCTTCGGTGGCCTCGAAGCCGGTGGCATAAGGCAGATCGATACCCATCTCGGGAGTGACGAAGGTAATGGTGAGCGTAGAGGTCAGCGAGCCGTCATCGCAGACGGTGGCCACCACAGCGGTGTAGGTGGTGTTCTGGGTGAGGCCGGTGAAGGTGTAGTGGGTGGAATCGATGTCGACGCTGGTGGCAGTGGCGGTGTCGCAGGTGCTGCCAGCGCTAAACCACACACGGAAGGTAGCATCCTCATCACCGCCCCAGCCGATGGTAGCGTCGGTGGCGGTGCTGCCAAGAACGGTCAGACCCACGGGGTGGTTGCACTCGGGAGCAATATGCACATCGATATCGTCAACATACCAGTACCACGCAGTGCTGCCCACATTGTGGCGCATGGCGATACGGGAACCCGCGGGGGCACCGGCGAAGGTGACCTCATACTGGGTAACGGTGGTACCGGCAGCGCAGGGGATGTTGAGCACCTCGACAAAAGAGGAGGCGGAAGAAGGGTTGGTGACATAACCCACGCTGAACGAGCCGCTGCTCGACGAGCTCTCGGGACGGGTCCAGAAGGTCATCTGCAAGTCGCTGATAGGGGTGTCGAAGATGGGGAGTACCAAAACGTGGTCGGTGGTGCTGCTACTGTTGGGGTAGAAGCGCACGCAGTTGCTGGTGTGCGAATAGGAAGAGGTGATGTTCACATAGCCGCCGGCACCGATATAATCCCAGCAGGGGATGTTGGTAGCCGAAGAGGTGGTGGACATGCTGTTGAAGGTCTCAATCCAAGGCAGAGCGGTGATGGGGCCGCAAGCGGTGCGATAGGTGCCGAGAAGGGCAAAGCTGGTATCGGAACCACCGCAGAGGGCGCGCACCATGATGTCATAGCTGGTGTTGGCGCTGAGGTTGTCGAGAACGATGTTCGTGTCGCTCACCTCGATGCCGGTCCATTCCACAGAGTCGGCAGCACCGGTGGGACGATACTCGACCCAGTAGCTGGCACCGCTGTTCTGCGAGTCGCTCCAGGAGAGGTCGAGGGTGTCGGAAGCGGCATAGTTGAGTGTAAGGTCGGTAGGCACCATGCAGTTGGGGGCCAAGTGGACGTTCACATTGTCGATATAAGTGTAGTAGTAGTAGCCGGTGGCGCTGGGTTGCTGGTTCTGATAGAAGAAGCCCAGACGCTTGCCGGTCATCTCGTGGCCAACGAAGCTGACATAGTGGGTCTCGGCAGCAGCCTGGCTGGTGGCGGCAGGAACGATGATGGCCACCGTGTCGATCACAGGCATACCGGCCGTCGGGGCGTCGAAGAGGCCCACGATGACACCGCGTCCATAGCTGGAGGTGGTGCTACCCCAGATGTCGAAGCTCATCTCGAGGTCCTCGGCCAAAATGTTCTCGTCGAAAGGAGGCAGCATGGCATAGCCATACTGGCTGTTCATCGACGAGGAGCTATAGAGATACATATAAAGGTATCCGCTGGTGACATAGGGGTAGTTGTAGGTGGTGCTATAGGTGTTATAGATGCTCCAGCACTGGTCGAACTGCACGCTGCTGCCGGTGGGGCAGGTGGAGAAGTTCTCGCTCCAAGGCAGGGTGTGGATGGGGGCGCAGGAGGTGCGGGCGGTGAGGGTGCGCGTCCACGAGGAGTCGCTGCCGCAGACAGCCATCAGATAGAAGTCGTAGAGGGTATTCGGAGTCAAACCGGTGACAACGCCGAAGGTGTCGGTGAAGTCGGCCCACAGGGTGTTTTCGTCGCCCAGGGTGAAGCCCGCGGGGCCATAGCCGATAGCCCAGGCAGTAGCAGCGTTGTCGACCCAGCTGAAGCTGACCGAACTGCTGTCGGTGCCCTCGAGCACGAAGGTCTCAGGCGTTGCGCAGCTGGGAAGATCAACACAAGCAACATTGATTTGGAAACCGTCACGCTGGACAGAACCATCAGAATGGAAAGTGATGGTTATAGGAGTGGTGGAAAGTATGGGGCCGAAGCTCTGAAGTTCATCAACACCATAGTCGGTCCAAAGTTCCTCGCCAGAAGTGCCAACGCCGGAATAGATGCGGAGGTAGTCGTAGGTGCTCTCGGTGTAGGAGGTGCCAGTGATGTTGAGGGCATGCAGGTCGTCGGAAGGATAAACAACCAGCGTGGCATCGCAGCTGCTAGAATAGGAACCAGTGGGGCCGCCGTCGTCATAAATGATGGCAGCACAGGTGTGGAGGGTGTCGGTGCCCGAGGTGGCCATGTTCATGATGAGCATGCCCACGCTGAAGTTCACCGGGCCAGCCCATACGCTGTAGTCTCCCGAGCCGCAGTCGGCACGGACGTAAGCGTCATACATGCCGTCCGCCAGTTGAGAGAGGTCGAGATCGGTGGTGGTGGAAGAAAGAGACTCGGCATCGGTAGCGTTGTCGGGATCAAAACCGGCAGCACCGTAGACGAACTCCCAGGCAGTAGCGCTGTTGTCGGTCCAAGTGAAGGTAAGGATGCCGTTGCTCTCGGTCGAAGCAAAAGCGGTGGGAGCATAGCAGACAGAGCCAGTGGCATTGTAGGTGAAGGTGGTCTTGGGCAGGAATGACTGAACGTCACCGTCGTCGCCGTCATCAATCGCGCTCAGCGGGGATTCGCCGTAGACATAGACAGACGAACCGGTACGCGTCACGCCGTACCAATAGTTCCGGCTGTAGGTCGACGCGGTGGTGGTGATGTCCACCAGGAGGTTACCGCCCTGATACTCGTAGGGCGTTGTGAGCACAAAGGTCTCCACGGCATTGGTACCACTGACCGTGCCGGTGTAAACCGTTGTTGCGCCAGTAGTGGCCACAAGGTCGGTGAGGACGCTGTCGGTGATCTCCATCATCTTGATGGTCACCGTGGTGCCCCACGAACTCGAAGCCGTCTGCTGCTGGTAGAAGGACAACGACGTAATGTAGTTGTTCTCCATGTCCGCCAGCATACTGGCCGGATAAACTACCTGGTTGTGCTGGTCTGCGTCGCAGTAGTAGCCATAGATGGGGACGTAGGTGTTCGTCGCGGTCCCATTGGCCACAGTCAGCGACTGTGCCATCACGTTCACCGGCATTGCCATGGCCACTATCGCGACCAATGGCAACAGAAACTTATAAAATCGTTTCATAGTGTTGTTGTTTTGGTTAATAATAAGTGAATTTAACATTTGTTTTCCCATACAAAACAGCCCTTCCGACCGCTTTTCGGGCCGATGGAAGGGCGATTCTTTTCGCGTTGCATAATCTATATACATCATATACAACCATTTATCGCGAGACATTGCATCACGCTTTATTAGTGCAAATATACATTTTATTTTTTATACTGCAAATTTTTTTTTGGAATTTATATACCTGTTGACAGCAAAAAATAGATAATTTAATGCAGCCTGGCAACGATCAGGAAAAAGGAGCAAAATTGAGAATCACAGTATGCAGACTCACAGTCACCCGTATACAACAAACGGGGCCGCACCTTCGGTGCAGCCCCGCATTGTCTTGTTGTTTCTAAGCAAATGCTTATTCAGCGATGGCCTCAGCGGCGCCTTCGACGGCGGCGGTGGCGATCTCCTCAACGGCGTTCTCAACGACGTTGGTGTCGGCGACGGTCTCTTCGACAACCATCTCCTCGGCGACGGGCTCGGCGGCCTCCTCAGTGGCGGCGTTGTTGTTGCAAGCCACGAAGCTGAACATACCGGCAACGGCCATAGCAAATAAAACTTTCTTCATTTTCTTGATTTTTAAATTGTTAATACTATTTCTTTCAAAATTTCGGGTTGCAAAAGTACAACATTGTTCTCTATCTGCTTGTAAATTAATTCAAAATAATTCTTAAAAAACCCCTATCGCACTGATTGTCAACACCAACTTCGGCACATAAAAAGAGGCTGGAAGTTGCATCAGAGCATGCATTCCAGCCTTTTTTATTGTTAAAAAAGTCAAATTTGACTATTTCGCATTTATTACACTGTTTGTGTTAAGGAAGCGGCACCAAACCGTTGAAGCCCATGAAGGCCATGGCCAAGATACCGGCGGTGACGAGGGCTATGGGCACACCTTTCATACCCTTGGGGGTGCCGGTGAGCTCGAGCTGCTCGCGGATGCCAGCAAAAAGCACCAGAGCCAGGGCAAAGCCCACAGCGATGGAGGCACTGTAGATGACGCTCTCGAGGAAGTTCATATCCTTCTGGATTACCAGAATGGCCACACCGAGAACAGCGCAGTTGGTGGTGATCAGAGGCAGGAAGACGCCTAGGGCCTGATAGAGCGACGGGGCAATCTTCTTGAGCACTATCTCGACCATCTGCACCAAACCAGCGATGACCAGAATGTAGGCTATGGTCTGCAGGTACTCAAGACCCAGGGGCTTGAGGATATAGGTCATGATGAGCCAGGTGACCATGGTGGCCAGCAGCATGACGAAGAGCACAGCTCCACTCATACCTACCGACGACTTGACATCCTTGCTGACGCCCAGGAAGGGGCAGATGCCCAGGAACTGGGCCAGCACGACGTTGTTGACAAATATGGCCCCGATGATTAGGGCAGGAATTGTTATCGACATAGTAATTGTTACTTTATAATTCGAAGTGCAAAAATACACACTTTTTCCGATATGGCAAAAAATTTTTCTTCGCCATATCGGAAAACTCACTGCAACAATGTCCTATGCTCAGTGACTCTCTATTAGTTGTAGGCGTGGATACCCCCGAGGAAGAAGTTGACTCCGAAATATGTAACCACTACGCTGATAAAAGCCAGCAGACAATAGAGGTGGAAAACCTTGGCCCCCTTAAGCACCCCTCACCAATTATGGTGATTTTGCATATATATCACAGAAACAATGGGATTGCAGCTATGCCGAGACGGCACGGAGGCCGATGATAGAGAGGATGAGAGTGGTCAGGAAGAAGAGGCGCCAGAAGGTGGCAGGTTCATGGAAAACGAAGATGCCAAGGAGTACTGAGCCCACTGCGCCGATGCCTGTCCAGACAGGATAGGCGGTGCCTATGGGAAGGCTCTCGGTGGCTTTGGCCAACAGCACGGCGCTAAGCACGTAGAAGAAGGCAAAGCCTGCCATCCACTCCCAATAAGGCAGGCCTGCGAGGCCCTTCGTCTTGCCAAGGCAGAAGGCGAAACCGACCTCGCAGAGTCCTGCTATAATAAGTATTATCCAGTGCATGGATTATTTCTCGCGGATTACGTTGCCGTGGTCCTTGACAATCATGCGGTACCACTCGTCGCGATACTTGGGCTGCATGGGGAAGGCGGCCTGGCCGGTGGCGGTGCGCTCGAAGCGGCCGTCTTTCTCTTTCTTGATATTGCCGTCCATGTATTTGACCAGCAGGTAGCGGTCGAGGGTGTTCCACTCTTTCATCATCTTCTCGGCCTGACGGTTGGAGAAGTCGTTGAGCAGCACGGTGAGGGCATCGCCTTCGTTCTGCTTGGCACGGTCGTCAAACTTGGCAACATCCTTGATGAAGTCTTTCTCGAGGCTGCTCTGCACACGCTGCACGTCTTTGATCATATCGCTGTAGCGGCTGTAGACAAAGTTGGTGACACGGTTGAAGAGCCAGAAGGCTGCCGTCTCGCTGTAGGTCAGCATGTCGCCGTTGCCCTGACGGAAGCAGAGGGGTATCTCGGTGATACCACAGTACATGGGGCAGTAGACAGTGCTGTAGGTGTCGTCGACACCGAACCAGATGATGCCGCCAATCTTGTCGGGCAGCCAGCTGCGGCACTGGGCCACAAAGCTGAAACCAGTCTGCTGGGTCGAGGTGGCACGCTCGTGCACATAGGTATGGCCGTCGACTTCGAAGCCCATGGGACGCCAGCGATAGGGGCAGTTGAAGGGGCCGCCGCCAAGGTCTTTGCTCATATCCATCGAGGTGCCCTCGTAGTGGTCGCGCATGAGGTTCATCACCTCGTGGACATCGACTTTGTGGTCGGGCTTGATCCATAGGGGCATGCGCTCGGCCTTGGCATCGCCCATGGCATATTTCTCATAGCGCTGCATGCCGCTGGCCACGCGGTTGAACATGGCATACACTCGGGCGTCGCAGCCACGCATGCCGCTGAAGGTCAAGGGAGCGTAGACATCGCAGAAGGAGAAGTCGGCATCGGCACCGTCGTACCAGCCGCAGGCACGGGCGTAGGTGATAACCTCGCTGCTGTAGACACATTCCACCTCAGGCTCGAAGAGGTAGTCGAGGTGGGCACTGCTGATAACGCTGTGCAGACCTTTACCCTTGGCCTTCTGGAATTTCTTGGGCTCCTGGGGGAACTGGGTGATGCGGGCCTGGTTGGCATGGCCGCTGACATAGCCGTCGGGGATGCGGCGGGCCACCCACACGGCACCGTCGGTGTATTTGTATTTGAGCTTCTTGGCCAACTCGGGCTTCACAGTATTGGGACGCTTGCCGATGAGCTCGAGGATCCACACCTCGTTGGGGTCGCAGATGCTGAAGCTCTCGCCCTCGCTGTGGTAGGGATACTTGGCCATGAAGTCGGCCAGCACAAAGATGGCCTCGCGGGCGTTCTTGGCGCGCTGCAGGGTGAGGTAGATATAGCTGCCGTAGTCGATGCCACCCTCAATCTCGTTGGCCAGCTCCTCGCGGCCGCCATAGGTGGTCTCGCCGATGGCCAGCTGATGCTCGTTGATGTTTCCCACCACGCTGTAGGTGTGCTCTACCTGGGGAATCATCATAAGGGGCTTGCCACTGTCCCAGTCGACAACCTGGAACATGGTGCCGGCAGGATAGGCGGCGGCACGACGGTAATAGAGCTCGCCGTAGAGCGTGTGGCTGTCGGCGGCATAGGTTATCATGGTGCTGCCGTCTTTGGTGGCACCCTTGGTGAACAGGAAATTGGTGCAGGCGGCGGCGGTCGAGGCGGCCAGCATGGCCACTCCGAGGAACGCTGCTGCTAAAATACGGTTGAATCTCATATTGCTTGATGTTTAATTGTTTTCGCGGTGCAAAAATACAAATTAATTTTGATATGTGACGGAAAAAGAAATGCACTGCCAAAAAGGCGGCGCATAGGAAGTTGATTGTGTTCTGTTTGTCTATCGTGCCGAAAACGTGTCGGGTATAGCGTCAAAAGACTTGAAAAAGAACAGGAAATAGATGTGTGACGGCTATTCGTCGAGCACCTTCTCGACCCACTGGGCCTCACGTCCACCCAGTTTGCCACTTTGCAATGCCTTGCCGAGCCAGAACTTGGCACTCTTGATATCTTGCGCCACCCCGTAGCCATAGTAGTAGCACAGGCCGAGGTTGTATTTCGCCAGCGCATTGTCTTGATGTGCCGCCATGTCGTAGTAGTGGAAGGCCTTGGCGTAGTCCTGCGCCACTCCATGTCCGTTCTGGTAGCATACACCGAGGTTGGTCAAAGCCTCCACGTTGCCGCCAAGGGCCGCCTTGCTGTACCAGTGCGCCGCTGAAACATAGTCTTTCTCCACCCCCTGACCGCGGTAGTAGCACGAGCCAAGGGTCGACTGGGCCGTGGCGTTACCCTGCTTCGACGCCATCTCGAGGTAGCGCACGGCAGTGCTGTCGTTGCCGGCATGGCTGTCGCCTACAAGCATCAGGCCCAGCGCTGTCTGGGCGCGCACATCGCCATTGTCGGCAGCCTTGGTGTACCAATGCTGTGCCGAGGCGGAGTCACGCTTGGCACAGTCGCCGTCAGCATAACAACGGGCAAGCATATACTGGGCTTCGACCATGCCGCTGTCGGCAGCCTCGGTATACCAACGGATGGCTTTGGCACAGTCATGTATGGCGCTACTAGTCTTGGCATAGAGCATGGCCATGTTGTACATTGCAGGGCGATAGCCTTGACGGGCGGCACGGGTGTACCAATAAACCGCCGAGTCTGGGTTGGCATTCACGCCCGAGCCGTCCTCGAAACACAAGGCCAGATTATACTGTGCACGCACAAATCCTTGCGCCGCCGAAAGACGGTACCAATAGACGGCCTCCTCCAAGTTGACGTCGCCGCCATAGCCCTTGGCATAGCACACACCGACGTTGAACTGCGCTTCCTTCTTGCCTTTCTTTGCCTCCTTCATGTATTTCCCGACATTCTCGACATCGACAGTCTGCGCGCTGAGCGTTACCAGCGACGGAAACAGCAGGGCCAGGACAAACGGCAGAAGCCGTAGAAAGCGGGATATATACATATGCGGGAACCTATCGTTTGGTTATTATTACGACCATCCATATCATAATGACTATCAGGCCGAAGAAGAACAGGGCCGGGAGCAGGCGCGAGAAGAGCATGAGCACCGCCAGGGCGGCAAGTACCTTGGTGGCCAGCTGCTTCTGAGGCGTCATGGCCTGCCACGAGGTGCGCCAGCGCTGGCTGTAGGTCTGCCACCACTGGCTGGCTTTGCCGACAGGACGCCCCTTTTCGTCGACGGTCTCGGCCTCGACAGTGGGCATCTCGGCAACGCGCACTTTGATGGTCTTTGAATAATCTTTACCATTCACCCAAGCGGTGAGCGTCAGCTTGGTCTTGCCGCGCGAACGGTTCAGACGGAAGCGCTTGGTGCCCGTAAGGTCAAGGGGTATTACCGTGGACTTGTAGCCGTTGTCGATAGTGAACTCTACACGCTCGGCCTCGTGGCAGTCCCAGGTTATCTCTATTATCTCGCCCTCGGTGAGCGAGGTGCGGTCGGTGGTGAAAGTCATCTTTTCCATACCCTTATACCTGCAAATTACATGCCAACGACGGCTATTGGCGCACTTCGGTGCCCCACATCAGCTTGTCGCGTATGGCGGAGAAGAAATTCTGCGTGTTCATACGTATGAGGCTGATGGTGAAAGGCGCCCGCTGGATATTGAGCTCCACGGAGCCCTGCATCTGGCGGCGGCGCGAGTCCATGCCTAGGGTGAAATCGCCAGCATCCTCTACTCGAAGCAATATGCGCGATGTGTCGGGCACGATGATGGGACGCAGGGTGAGCGTGTGGGCCGAGATTGGCGTTATCAGCAGACCCTTCGAATTGGGGGTGAGAATCGGACCACCGCAACTGAGGGAATAGGCGGTGGAACCCGTAGGGGTAGCCACTATGACACCGTCGCCGCCATATGTGGCCACAAAATCGCCGTCTACAAAGACCTGCGTGCGCAGCAGCGACGACTCTTCGCTGCGATGCAGGAAGACCTCGTTCAGGGCATAGGCGTCGTCGTTTATCTGCAGCAGGGTGCGCTGCTCGAGGGAATAATGCCCGGCCAGCAGGTCGTCGATCATGGCACCGAAGTCTTCTTTGCCCACGGTGGTCAGGAAGCCCAGATGGCCGAAGTTGATGCCCAGTATCGGCGGGAAGGCGGCAGGATTGCTGCTGCGCACGAACTGCACAGAGCTGAGCAGGGTGCCGTCGCCGCCGATGGAGAAGAGGAAGTCGCAGCCGTCGACAGAATCGCCGTCGGTGACGGACTGCACGGCGATGCCTTTGGCATGAAGTGCCTCGACAAGCTCGCCAAAGACGGGCTGCGAAGCATGGTCGATATGACGCAGGTAGAGTGCTATCTTCATATTGCTAGGTCTATTTTAACAAAATCACAGTTCCTGTTATTGTCTTTATCACCCCCTTGAGGAAGCCCACATGCAACACATAGGCATAGGCTCCCTGTGGCACCGAGGACGAGGGGGTCCAACCCTGCTGCGAGTCGGTGGTGGTGAAGAGCTGCAGACCAGTGCGGGTGTAGATGGTAAGCTCGTAGAGTTCGCCGTCCCACCCTACGACTTGCGGCAGGAAGGTGCCGTTGAGCTCATCGCCGCAGATTATGGCCGAAGGGCTGTACACCTCGGGCTCGGGAGGCTCGGGCACCACGACACAGCGGGTGGCAGAGTACATGGGGTTGAGGTCGCAGGCATCGGTGACCGACAGCTGGTAGCAGTGCTGCGCCCCGGTGCGGTGGAGCGAATGGTCGATATATGTGGTGTAAGGTTCGGCGGGACTGAGGGAGTCTACCTTGCGCCAAGGACTGCCGTCAATACTGCGCCACAAGGTGTAACGACCCGAGTGGAAGGTGGTGTCGGTATGCAGTTTTACACGCACGTTGGCTCCGACGCTGTCGTACTCCACCTCGGAGATCTCGACAAAGGCGGCACTGTCGACAGTGAGGCGCTCGACACTGACGACGTTGGACTGCGACACCAACGTGTTGGCATGGTTGTAGGCCACCACTTTCAAGTGCACGCGGGTGGCACCGTCGGGCATGTCGAAGTTGTAGGCCAGCACGCCGGCACTGTCGGTATAGTAATATTCGCTGTATTCTTCCTCATAGGGCTCCTGACGCACCTGAAGTGAATAGCGACCCACACCCGTCGGCATACCCTCGTAGGGTGTCCACGAGGCGTTCAGCGTGGTGGCACACTCGGGCACATCGGCCGTGAGCACCATGTTGCCGAAGAAGGGTGTCAAAGCACTGACGTTATAGTTGCTGTCGAAGACATGCACACGGTAGATATGACGTTCGAGCGGGTCGTGGTCGAGGCATAGGTAGGTGGTGTCAAGCCTATGGAAGACGGTGTCATAGTCGAGGCAGGGATTGCCCGTGCAGATATGATAGCCCATAGTGGCACTGTCGGCGCTGGGACGCCAGCGCAGCATTATCTGCTGCGAGGCTTCGTCGACGGTAGCCACCCAGTCGGTGACAGGAGCCACAGGATGCTGGGCGGAACAATAGTTGATAGTTGATAGCTGATAGTTGATAGTTATGGTGACGCATAAAAATATGCGCAGCCAATGCATTATTCCCCTATGAATTTCAACTTTCAATTTTCAACTTTCGACTTAAAGGGTTTGCAGTTTTACAAGGTCGGAATAGCGGCCGCCGAGCGCCATGAGCTCGTCGTGGGTGCCGAGTTCCACCACGCTGCCGTGGTCGAGCACAGCGATGCTGTCGGCATTGCGGATGGTGGACAAGCGGTGGGCTATGACTATCGCCGTGCGGCCCCTGAGCACAGTGTCGAGGGTATGCTGCAACATACGTTCACTCTCGGTGTCGAGAGCCGAAGTGGCCTCGTCAAGGATGAGCAACTCCGGGTCGCGCAGCAGCGCACGCGCTATGCTGATGCGCTGGCGCTGGCCTCCGCTGAGCAGGCTGCCACCCTCGCCTAGGTTGGTGTCGTAGCCCTCTTTCAGCTGCATGATGAAGTCGTGAGCCTGCGCGGCATGGGCGGCCTCTTCTATCTGCCCGCGCGTGGCATCGGGTCGGCCAAAGGCTATGTTGGCCGCCACACTGTCGTTGAAGAGCAGCGTATCCTGCGCAACGACAGCAATACGGCCGCGAAGCTCTGCCAGCGGCATGGAGCATACGGGCACGCCGCCAAGGAACACCTCGCCACGCTGCGGGTCGTAGAAACGGCACACCAGGTCGGCAATTGTCGACTTGCCACTGCCCGAGGCTCCGACAAGCGCAAGCGTGGTGCCACGTGGCACCGACAGGTTTATGTCTTTCAGCACCGGCACTCCCTCGTTGTAAGAGAAATCCACATGCCGCAACTCCACAGCCACCCCACTCTCCACTCTCCGCTCTCCACTCTCCACTCTCCGCTCTCCACTCTCCACTCTCCACTCTCCACTCTCCTCCTCTTCCTCCAGGAACGCCTCGATACGGTCGACACAGGCGCGGCCTTTCTTTATCTGTGAGAAACCTGTTGAGAGTTCCTTGGCTGGCGGAATCATGAGCACAAAGAGCATCACATAGGAGATGAAGAGGTCGGCGGTGAGACCGTTGTCGCCACCCATCACGAGCCACGAGCCGAAGAGCAGTATGCCGATGACTATCACGGTGCCGAGGAACTCGCTCACCGGCGAGGCAGCATCGATACGGCGGAACATAGCCGTGCGGCGACGGGCATAGTCGCGGTTGTATTCGCGGAAGCGACGGTTCGAGAAGTCGATGGCGGTGTAGGCCTTGATGACTTTCACGCCACCTATGGTCTCGTCGGTCATGGAGATTAGATGTGAATTCATTTCCTGCACCTTCTGCGAACGCTTGCGCAACCGGCGCGAAAGACCGGCCACCACCAGCGCCACCAGCGGCAGCATGCAGAGCACGAAGAGGGTGAGCTTGACATTGAGGTACACCAGCATGGCAAGGTATAGCACCATGGTGATGACCGACGACAGCAATGCCTGCACCGAGCCGAGGATGCTCTCGTCGTATTCTATCATGTCGCTGCTGAACCGCGACAGCACATCACCCTTGCGGTTTCGGTCGTAGTAGCTCATCGGCAGCCGCATGGCTTTGTTGAAAAGGCTGTTGCGCACATCGCGCAGCACACGGGTGCGTATGGTGGCTATCTGCACCGCAGCAAGGTAGCCGAAGACATTCTTCATGCTGTAGAGCACAAAGATTATCACCGAGAAGAGCAACAACGCATTGAGGCGGCCGAAAGATATAAGCCACGCATAAAGACCGTCGAGCCAACGCGACACAAGGTTCACCGACGGCACGGCGGCAGCCTCGCCTTCGCCGAAGAGTATCTTCAGGAAATCGGCCACACTCAATGCCGTAGCCATGGTGAACACTACGCTCAACACCACCAAAAGCACATACAGCACACCACGTGTGCTGTATGGTCTCATGCGGCTGAGCGTGAAGTTCATAGGCTGTAGCCGATATAGTTGTGCGGGGTAATCTTCTTCAGGCGCTCCTTGACATCGGGAGCCACTTCGAGGGTGTCGACAAAGGCACTGATGGTCTCGGCGGTGACTTTCTCGTTGGTGCGGGTCAACTGCTTGAGGGCCTCATAGGGGTTGGGATAGCCCACGCTGCGCAGGATGGTCTGTATGGCTTCGGCCACCACAGCCCAGTTGTTCTCAAGGTCGCGGTAGAGGGCCTGCTCGTTGAGCAGCAGCTTGCCGAGACCCTTCTCGAGCGAGGCAATGGAAATCATCGTGTGCGCTATCGGCACGCCGATATTGCGGCTCACCGTGCTGTCGGTCAGGTCGCGCTGCATGCGCGAGATGGGCAGCTTGTGGCTCAGGTGCTCATAGATGGCGTTGGCAAGACCCAGGTTGCCCTCGGCATTCTCGAAGTCAATGGGGTTCACCTTGTGGGGCATGGCACTGGAGCCCACCTCGCCAGCTTTGATTATCTGCTTGAAGTATTCCATCGACACATATGTCCACACATCGCGGCAGAGGTCGATGAGGATGACATTGATGCGCTTGCAGGCGTCAAACCAGGCGGCCATCATGTCGTAGTTCTCAATCTGGGTGGTGAGCTGCTGACGCTCGAGGCCGAGGTGGTTCTTCACGAAGTCGTTGCCGAAAGCACGCCAGTCAATCTCGGGGAAAGCAGCCAGATGGGCGTTGAAATTGCCCGTGGCACCGCCGAACTTGGCGGTGAAGGGCAGACGCTCAAGCTCCTCTACCTGTCGGCGCATACGGTAGGCGAAAACACCCCACTCCTTGCCAAGGGTGGTCGGCGAGGCAGGCTGACCATGGGTGTGGGCAAGCATGGGTATGTCTTTCCATTCGTTGGCACGCTCGTCGAGCAGGGCCAATATCTTCTTGTAGGCAGGCAGCAGCACCTCGTCGGCACAGTCTTTCATCGACAGGGGCACACTGGTGTTGTTGATGTCCTGCGAGGTGAGGCCGAAATGGATGAACTCCTTGAGCTCGGCAAGACCCATCTCATCGAACTTGCCTTTCAGGAAATACTCCACAGCCTTGACGTCGTGGTTGGTCACCTTCTCAATGTCCTTGATGGCTTGGGCGTCGGCATCGGCGAAGTTGCGGTAGATGTCGCGCAGGGCTTCGGCTTTGGCGGCTACGGCGGCCAGCTGCGGACGCACCCCTTTCAGGCGGTCGGCCAGGGCAATGAAATACTCCACTTCGACGCGGACACGGTATTTTATCAACGCTCCCTCGGAGAAATATTTGGCCAAGGGTTCGCATTTCGAACGATAGCGCCCATCAATGGGCGATACGGCATTAAGACTGTTCATCGTTTCCTCTTTTTGTTTGGTTTATTGTTTGTGCACTCGCCAACGTCATTCGTTGGGAGTGTCGTTCTTTTCCTCTGGCAGGGTGATGGATTTGAAGCGTCCCTGGCGCTTCTTCCAGCGGTCGCGGGCATACTGCTGCATGTCGGTCACCTCGTCAAGCTCGTCGATAATCTCCAGTCCGAAGATGGTCTCGATGATGTCCTCCAGGGTGATGATGCCCTGGAACGAGCCGTACTCGTCGATGATGCCGGCAATCTGCTCCTTGTGGCGCAGCAGGCTGTCCCAGATGTCGGCCACCGACATCTCTTCGTTGTAGAGCGGTATGTCGCGCTTTATGTCGCCTAGGGTCTTGCTGAAATGGTCCTCAGCCAACTCCTCGAGGGCTTCGCTGCGCAGCACATAGCCGGTGATGAAGTCCTCCTCCTCGGCATAGACGGGTATGCGCGAGAAGTGGCTGTACTCGTCTGAACGGTAGAACTGCTTGAGGGTCATCTTCTCGGGCGCCGTGGCAGCCACCACGCGCGGCGTCATCACATCGTAGGCTTTCACCTCGCCCAACTTGATGACGTTCTGGATAATCTTGTTCTCGTCTTCGTCGATAACACCCTCGTCCTCTCCCATGTCGGCCATCGCCGCCACCTCTTCGCGACTCACAGCAGCCTCCTCTTCGTCTTTCTTGGCAATGAGTTTCGTGAGCCACTGCACAAGAACAACTATCGGGTAGAGTATAACAATGAGCACACGGATAGTATAGGCCGTGAAGCCCATCAGCCTACGCCATTGGTTGGTGCCTATGGTCTTGGGGATAATCTCGCTGAAAACCAATATCAGTATTGTGACAACGGCACTAACCACACCGAAGGGTATGCTATCGAGAACCAACGCAGCCTGTCGGCCTACGCCGGCAGCACCTATGGTGTTGGCTATAGTGTTAAGACTCAGTATGGCCGCTATGGCTCGGGCATTGTCGGTTTTATATTTTCTGAATAGCGGTGCCGCCTTGTAACCCTCGTCCTCTTTCATCGAGATAAACGACAGCGGTGTGGACATCAAAACCGATTCCAAAATGGAGCACAGGAACGATATCGACATCGCACCTAACAGAAACACAAGCAGTAATGTCATTTTACTATATAAAAATTACGATGCAAAGTTACACAATTAATCGCATCTGACAAAATTAGTTTCCACATCACCCGCCTGTTCATACCCATCACATTTACAGACACTTACCACCTTACCGCACCCATAACAAACTGATAATCAGCACCAAAAGTACTCCACATACTACTCACATACTACTCACTTACTACCTACCCCCTACCTCTTAACTCTCCAAAATTCCGAATCACCACTTTTGGTGATTGTCGGTACAAGTGAAATAATGTATCTTTGCAAACTGAAATTATACAAAGGATACTATGTTACTATCTGAACTACAGACCGGTGAACGTGGTGTCGTGGTCCGCGTGGCAGGTCACGGCGCCTTCCGCAAGCGCATTATCGAGATGGGTTTCATCAAGGGTGTCACCGTCGAGTCGGTGCTCAACGCCCCTCTGAAGGACCCCATAAAATACCGCATCATGAACTTCGAGGTGTCGCTGCGTCGCAGCGATGCCCGCAAGGTGGAGATTGTCAGCGAGCGTGAGGCAGAACGCGAAATCGTGAACCACGACGACTACCGCCCACTCGAGGCGCCCGAATGCGACGCCATGCACCATATCGCCGAGGAGCGCAGCAAAACCATCAACGTGGCCCTCGTGGGCAACCCCAACTGCGGCAAAACCAGTATCTTCAATATCGCCGCCCACGCCCACGAGCGTGTGGGTAACTACAGCGGCGTGACCGTCGACGAGAAGGTAGGCACCTTCACCCACGGCGGCTACACCTTCAACCTGGTCGACCTCCCAGGCACCTACAGCCTCAGCGCCTACTCGCCCGAGGAGCTATACGTGCGCAAACATATCATCGAGAAGAACCCCGACATCATCCTCAACGTCGTCGACGGCAGCAACCTGGAACGCAACCTCTACCTCACCAGCCAGCTTATCGACATGGACATCACCATGGTGATGGCACTGAATATGTACGACGAGCTGCAACGCAGCGGCGACCGGCTCGACATCAATCAGCTCTCCACCCTGCTGGGCATGCCCATCGTGCCCACCACAGGCCGCAACGGCGACGGAATTGGCAAGTTGTTCGATACCATCATTGAAGTGGTTAGTGGGGAGTGGGGAGTGGATAGCACAATGGGTAAAGCGCTACCCACTACCCACTACCCACTACCCACTCACTATCGCCACATCCATGTGAACCACGGCCGCGAGCTGGAACGCCACATCGGCAGGCTGCGCACCGAACTCTACGAACATGGCTTCAGCGACACTCTCTCCACCCGCTTCCTGGCCATCAAGCTGCTGGAAAACGACCGCCAGCTTGAGCAGTATACCACCGAGCGCGACCCCGACGGCAGCGTGCTGAAGATGCGCGACGAGATTGCTGAGGAGTACCTCAAGAGCAACCGCCACACGGTGGACGATGCCGAGCATGTGCGCGAGGCACACGCCAATGACCCGCACCCCCACCAGGACATCGAGAGCGCCATCACCGACGCCAAATACGCCTTCGTGCGCGGCGCACTGGCCGAATGCTACGAGAAGAACGAGAAAAGCACCCTGCACGCCAAAACCGACAAGATCGACGCCATCGTCACCCACCGCTGGATAGGCTACCCCGTATTTCTGCTGGTGATGTTCGTCACCTTCTTCTGCACCTTCGCTATCGGCAAATACCCAATGGATTGGCTCGAGGCGCTGTTCGGCTGGTTGGGCGACATCGTAGGCTCCGCCATGAGCGACGGCCCCCTGAAGAGCCTCGTCTGCGATGGCATCATTGCCGGCGTGGGCTCGGTGCTCGTCTTCCTGCCCAATATCTTGATACTCTACCTCTTCATCTCCTTCATGGAGGACAGCGGCTATATGGCCCGCGCAGCCTTCATCATGGACAAGCTGATGCACCGCATGGGCCTGCACGGCAAGAGCTTCATACCCATGATTATGGGCTTTGGCTGCAACGTGCCCGCCATCATGGCCACACGCACCATCGAAGACCGCAAGTCGCGCCTGCTCACCATGCTGGTGATACCCATGATGAGCTGCTCGGCACGCATACCTGTCTACGTGATTCTGGTGAGCGCCTTCTTCTCCAAGTGGGCCGCCTTCGTACTCATGGGTCTCTACCTGCTAGGCATGATCATGGCGGTCCTTATGGCCAAGCTCTTCAGCCGCTTCTTCGTCAAGGGCGAGAGCCTGCCTTTCGTCATGGAACTGCCGCCCTACCGCATGCCTACAGCCAAAGCCGTGCTGCGCCACACCTGGGAGAAAGGCAAAGAATACCTCAAGAAGATGGGTACCATCATCCTCGGCGCCTCGATAATCGTCTGGGCCCTGAGCTACTTCCCCACCAACGAGGACCGTCAGGTGCAGGCCGAGAACAGCTACATGGCCAAGATAGGCAAGACCATCGAGCCTGCCATGCGTCCCTGCGGCTTCGACTGGCGCCAGAGCGTGTCGCTCCTCGCCGGCGTGGGCGCCAAGGAGGTCGTAGCCTCGACAATGGCCGTCGTCTATGCCACCAGCAGCGACGAGGCAGCAATGCTCGAAGAGGACTTCGAGAGCGAGGAGAACGAAAGCCGCATCAGCGAGCTGATACGCGACAATATGACGCCCCTCAGCGCCATGTCTATGCTGCTGTTCATCTTGCTCTACATGCCCTGCATCAGCACCATCGTGGCCATCAAGAACGAGAGCGGCAAGTGGAAATGGGCACTCTTCACCGTGGTCTACACCATCGGTCTGGCCTGGATTGTAAGCACATTGTTCTTCCAGATTGGAAGTCTGATTTTTTAGTAGTTAAGTAGACAGTAGTTAAGTAGTTAAGACAATAGTTGTGGCGCAGACAATCATAGTAGTGCTTATCCTGGCGGTCACCGTGGCTTTCGCGGTGCGCTGGCTTGTGCGCACCGTCAAGGGCAAAGGTGGCTGCAACTGTAGCGGATGCCCGTATGCCGGCGACAAGGAATGCCACTGCAAGGACGGCCGGTGCGAGCTGCCTGATATTAAACTCTGATAGTCTCAGTAGTGAGGTTGCATTAAGTGCGTTTAAACCTACTTGGGGCCTATCTAATCACTACCACTTTGCGTGCTGGTAAAGTGCCCACCTTGACGAGGTAGACACCACCATGTAGCGTGGGTAAGTCATCTGCATGGGTGGCATGGAACACCTCACGGCCCATCAAGTCATACACACAGAAGTCCCCAACATCTATGCCATCAACACGCACATGGATGAGTCCGTCAAGAGCAAATACCCTTATGTCGTTTTCATCCACTCCAGCAATCCCTTGCGTTGTACTCTCAAAGTAGGCTGTATACGTGGCATCACCAGTGACAACAACTTGGCGTGGGTTATCTGTGTTGTAATTGATTTGGTAATGACCATAACCCCATTCATTATAGACGTATGTAGAATCTATCCAATATACAAAATGATAGTCTTCTGTGGCAGTCGCGAAAATCGTTACGGTATCAAGATAATTATATTCCCCTCCACCACTTACAGAACCAAAACTTGTATCATTGCATTGTAGTGTTAACCGATATTGGTTAGGTGCAAAGAAAGCTGTAAAAGTAGTGTCACTAATTAATGTTACTGTGCGATTATAATTTGTATCTCCATCATTCCATTGTACAAAATGATATCCGCTATTAGCATTAGCAGAAATATTCACATCACTAAAATAAATATAAGTTCCGCTACCAGAAACATACCCCATAGAGTAATTGTCCGAATAAACGTTGAGTGTAAATGGACCTGGAGTAATTCCAGAGACATGCACGGTGATGATGGCGGTGTCGGTAATGCAATGGCGTGAAGCCACGAGGGTAATGGTGTAGATGCCGCTGTCGGCAAAGGTATGATGAATGATGGTGTTGCTGTCGGCATTGGTAGTGTAATCAGTACTGTCGCCGAAGTACCAGTTCAAACTGTCGGCACGTTGTGGCGTACAACCAATCCATACTAGATTGCTGTCGTTGGCATCGAGCAGTTGTATCTCCACTTCTGGCAAGGGACGTTGCCATTGTGGCAGATTGTTAAAGACCACGTCGTGAACAGCGCTGCGAATGGTCGAGGCCACCGAGGCCTCGAGCGAAGCGTTGAAGGTGATGGCAGCAGGGTCGCGGTGGAAGATGAGCGTATAGAAGGCGCAGGCGGCGGCATAGGTGCCGGCCTGCGAGGGGTGGCTTCCGTCGGAGGCGTAGAGGTTTATGTCAGGATGGTTGGCACGCAGGTAGCGCCACACACGGCCTACGGGACACAGCGAGGCATCGTAGGTCTCGGCCATATAGGTATAGCGCAGGCAGAGCATGCTGTCCATGCCTTCGTAGGTGCCCAGCACGGGGAAATACTGCGCATTTATTTGGTCGCCGTCGCGACGGCCCCAGGTCATGTAGAACATAGGTTCGGCACAGGGGTTGTGGGCATAGATGGAGTCGACGAGGCGTTCGGCGTAGGGGAACACCTCTCCCTCGACCTGGCCCTGCGGGAAGGAGGGCAACTGGCTCTGCTCCTGCAGCACCACGACATCCCAACCCCCTTGGCATATCAGCTGCATAGAATAATTTACGCAGTGCTGACTGAAGGTGCAGCCACCAGGGGTGTTGCTGCTGTAGGTCATATCATCACCCATATTGTGGGCTATGTTAAGGACCATCTGTGGCAGGTTGTTCACTTCGGTATAGCTGTTGCCTATGAACAGCACACGGGGACTTTCCTGTGCCGTTACGGCAAAGGCAATCAGGGTCAGCAGGGTGGCGATGAGGTGTCGTTTCATTATATGGGTTGTTGTTATTTGCGTAGCAGTTCCACCTCGTCGAGCATCAGCCACGCTGGCTCGCCGTGGTAGGGGTGCCATATAGGCAGCGCGGAACGGCCGATGATGCGCAGCCGCACATAATGGACACTCTTCGCACGGCGCGGCTCTACGCTGTAGCGCAGGCGACGGCTGTCGCCATACAGGTCCGACGGCGGGTTTTGCAGCTCTAGGCTCTGCCATTCCGACCACCTTCGCCCGTCGATGCTCCACGACGCCTGCACGTCCATGGGCTTCACCACCCAGTCGGCAGGACTGTGGCAGGCTCCGAGGGAAATCTCGCCGAGGGTGGCAAATTCTTCGAGGGTGATGGTCAGTTCGACGGTGTCGCAACCTTGGAAACCTGTCCAGCCATGCTGCCAGTCGCCTGGCACAGCACGACGGCCGTCGCTGAGCACCTGCGGGAAGCCGTCAGCATAACGTTTGGCTGGGGTCTTGCTGCACACCATACTGGCCACCTTCAGGGCATTGGCCACATCGTCGGGCGGCATCTGCCGCAAGTCGGGATGTATGCTGTAGCTGAAAGCTCGGAGACCATCGGCAATGCTGGCGGGTGTGCCTGGCATTATGATGAAACTGTAGCAGTAGCTGCTGTCGCCGCTGATAGTGTAGCGTTCGGCCACGCCAGGCCCACAGGTGGCGGTGCCGAGAGGCGCTACAAGGTGGTCAATACTGACGGTGTAGTAGGGGTCGGGGGCTCCCACGTCGCACCAGCGGCGGACGGCGGTAAGAACGCTGTCGCTGTAGCGCCGCACGCTGAAGTTCAGCGGCTCGGACCAATTGTCGTTGCGGGCGAAGGTAATGTCGGGACCGTCGCCCTTGAAGCGTACCCAACGGACTTCGCGGTTGCCCTGCTCCTCGGGCACCACATACTGTGGCGCACTGAGGTCGTCGAGACTCTTGTACCATGTGCTCACACGCTGTGCCTCGCGGCGGTCGGGGTAGGTCTCGTGGATGTTGCCGTAGAAGGTACAGGCTATATACGATGTGTCGACTCCGAACTGCAGGCCCAGCTTGGGCAGCGTGCGGAACTGGCCGCCAGGCACCACCATATAGTTCAGCTGCAGACACCCCTGCTCGTCGGCCACGATTATCTGTTTCATGCGGATTGAGGCGCCGTCAGGGGTGGTGAGACGTATGAGCATCTGCACCTCGGCCTTGCCAGTGCTGACGCTGAGCACCTCGGCCTTCAGCTGGTCGAGGCCTTGCCACGCCCGTGCGCCAAGGGGGTCGACGAGGTCGTTCTCCGTGGGCGGTCGCCAGAAGTTGTAGCGCAACGGACGCGCCAGCAGCTCGTGGTCATCGATGCGATAGGATGTTATGCTGCCGTCGGCAGTGCTTATTGCCACACTGAAGTTCTGCCCTTTGATGGTCACCTGGTGCTTGCCGCGGTCAATGCTGTAGTGCTCGGCAGGCCCTGTCATCCAACGGCTGCGGTATAGGCGTGCCGTGTCGGCAGGCACATTGCTGCTGCCGCGGGTGTAGACGGCCTCCACCTCGTAGGCGTGGGGGTGCGGCGTGCGGTCGGCGGCCATAATGCCGTTGGCACAGAAAGCGTCGTCGTCCTTGATGCCCGGCAGCTCGCCAAGGTCGCCACCGGCCGCCCAGCAGCCCTCTTTCAAGAAACTTTGGTCCACCCAGTCCCAGATGAAGCCTCCCTGCAATTGGGGATACTTGTCTATGGTGTCCCAATAGTCTTTCAGACCACCCATCGAGTTACCCATGGCGTGACAGTACTCGACCATGATATAGGGGCGCTTGTTCTTGGGGTTGCGGGCATACTGCGAGAGGTATTCGACCGAGGGGTACATGATGCCTACAATGTCGGTGTTGCGAGCCAGCTCTGCGCGCTCATAGACTACAGGACGTGTGTTGTCTTTGCCCTTGAGGAAACGGTACGCCTCCTCGAAGCAGTAGCCGTTGCCGCACTCGTTGCCGAGGCTCCAGGCTATGACGCAGGGGTGGTTGCGGTCGCGCTTGTACATGTTGTAGATGCGGTCGAGGATGGGATTGAGCCATTCCTTCTTCTTTGCCAACGAACCCTCGCCATAGCCTTGGGCATGGCTTTCGTTGTTGGCCTCGTCCCACACATACAGACCTGCCGAGTCGCAGAGGTCGTACCACAACTCATCGTCGGGATAGTGACATGTGCGCACGGCATTGACGCCCATCTCTTTCATCAGGCGTATGTCCTCGCGCATCTCGTCGGGGGTGATATAATGGCCGCCGTACATGCTATGTTCGTGTCGGTTCACGCCGCGTATCTCCATAGGCTTGCCGTTGAGGCGCAGCTGGCCGTCGCGGATGTCTACATGGCGGAAGCCTATCTTCTTGGTGATACGCTCCGTCTCGCGGCCCGAAACGTCGAGCAGCTTCACCGTTAGGGTGTATAGCGACGGCGTGGAGTCGCTCCACGCCTGCACGTCGTCGATGGTCACGGCGAAACTGGAGAACCAGTCGCGGCTCTCAAGGACCTTCCTACCCTCCTTTTTCCACTCTCCACTCTCCGCTCTCCGCTCTCCACTCTCCACTCTCCACTCAACAGCTCCACCCTGCACCTCGCGGTTAAGGTCAATCATCACGTCCAGATGGCCGGTCTTCCAGTCGTTGGTGTCGAGGTCGGCAATGACCTTGATGTCGGTGATATAGGTCGAGGGCACACTGTAAAGCTCCACATCGCGTGTTATGCCACTCATGCGCCACATGTCCTGGCACTCCAGGTAGCTGCCGTCGCACCAGCGTATGACCTTTGCCACCACACGGTTGCGGCCAGGCTGCAGGTAGCGCGTGATGTCCCACTCGGCAGGAGTCTTGGAATCCTGGCTGTAACCTACCTCACGGCCGTTGATGTAGAGATACATGGCCGACTTGACGGCACCGAACTTGATGACGGTGCGACGACCTTGCCATGATGAAGGCAGCGTGAAGTCGCGGGCATAGATCCCGGTGGGGTTGTAGTCGGTGGGGGCATAGGGCGGGTTGGCCTTTGGCACGTTGGCTCCCTGACGGTCGCCGACGGGGAACTCGTTCTTCATGTTGACGTATACAGGCACGCCATAGCCTTGCAACTCCATGTTGCCAGGCACGCGGATGGTGTCCCACCGTGAAGGGGTGATGGTGGCTTGCCGGGGATTGTCGAAGAAAGCGAACTGCCAGGTTCCGTTGAGGCTCATGCGCCACTTGTCACCGTCGGGTATGATACGGTCGTGGGGCTGAACCTTGTTGAGCCTATAGACCTCAAGGTTGTTCCAATAGGGTTGCGCCGACACCACTAACAGTGTCGACATCAATATCATGAATGCCCAAAGCCGTTTCATATCAAGATGCAAAGATACGTTTTTTCGGCCAATTATCAATTTTTTTGTATCTTTGCACCCCGAAATTATGCAGGAAGGACTGGTCATACGCACTACCGGCAGCTGGTACCGTGTGTTGCTCGCCGACGGCGGGCTGCTCAACTGCCGTCTGCGCGGCAACTACCGCCTGCGCGGCAACAAGCAGACCAACCCCGTGGCCGTGGGCGACCGTGTGCTGTTCGAACGTCAGGACGACGGCACTGGCGTAATCCACGAGGTGCAGGACCGCCGCAACTACATCGTGCGCCGCGCCACTAAACTCTCGAAGCAGACGCATGTCATCGCCGCCAATATCGACCTGCTTTGTATCGTGGCAACACTCGGCCTGCCACGCACCTCCACGGGCTTCATCGACCGCCTGCTGGTCACCGCCGAGGCTTACCATATTCCAGCCTGCATCATCTTCAACAAGTGCGACCTGCTGGTAGACGAGGAACTACGAGCCATTCAAGATGAACTGTCAACGCTGTATCGCAAGGTGGGCTACCCTGTGCTCGAGGTGTCGGCGCTGAAAGGCACAGGCCTCGACGCCGTGAAAGAGATGATTGCTGGCAAAACGGTGCTCTTCAGCGGTCACAGCGGCGTGGGCAAGAGCGCCCTACTCAACGCCATCAGTCCAGACCTCGGCCTCAAGGTAGGCCAGATATCCGACTGGAGCCTCAAAGGCAAGCACACCACCACCTTCGCCGAAATATTTCCTATCCAGATTGCAAGCAATCAAGCAATCAAGCAATCAAGCAATCTCATTGACACCCCTGGCATCAAAGAGTTCGGAATGGTCGACTTCACCCCTCAGGAGCTCTCGCATTTCTTCCCCGAGATGCGTGCCGTGCTGCACGACTGCCACTTCGCCAACTGCACCCACCGCCACGAGCCGCAATGTGCCGTCAAGGCTGCCGTCGAAGACGGCCGCATCAGCGAAGAACGCTACCACAACTACCTCAACATCATAGACGATGTCGAGTGCTGATTAACCCAGATTACTAGCGATACTCTTTATTAACTTTGAAAAACCGTCGGGAGTCATCAAGTCCACTCCCGAAAGGGGTTGACCCGTTATCTGCTCGAACGTACTCGTGTGGTATGGTGCCGTAAGTCCATAACCGTTTGCCGCCACAGGAATGATTGCCTTGTTACCGAGCTGCGAAGCCATGCGCCACTCTCGGTTGTAGTAGTTGTCGGTCCTCCCTGCCGTGAGGTCCTCGGCGATATATGGCGTCAAGAGAGGCAGGAAGACTCGGCAGCGACCGATAGCATCCTGTATCATAGCATCGTAGTTGTCGCCGCCCTTAAGGCTCGAGTTGTCGAACCACACATCGAAGCCTGCCGCCCGCAGGCGGAAGAAGAGTTGCGTTGCCATCACACGGTCGTGGCTGCAGTACGAGAGGAACACACCGCCTTCACGGCGGCTCCTAATAATCTGCTCACAGAAGGGGTTCGACGGGTCGGTCGAGGTGAGCGACTCGGTGATGCTGTGCATGAATGCCGTAGCGTCGCCATGCGAATAGATTCGGTTACGCTCGAGGAAACTGTTGAGACCACGGTCGGAGTCGCTGTCCTTGTCGAGGGTGAATGCCACCTGTCCCTCGCGGAAACGCGAGAAGTCATGCTTCAGGATATACCAGAAGAAGCGGAAATACCAGTCTTCGAACTTGCAGCCGAGAGCAAGGACTTTCTTTGAGCGGATGAACTTCATCAGTGCGTCGTTGCCGAAGAAAAGCCATTTCTCAATAATCTGTATAGCATCGTTGTCGGTTCGCACATAGTGGCGACTCTCGTCCTTCTCGGCCTTTCCGAAGATATAGATAAGTGTAGGCTCGCTGTAACGGCTGCCGTCACGGTAGGTGGCAAGGGAGTTGCGCAGGTCGTCGAGCGACCGCTTGTCGTCGATGCTCACCACGCGCAACCGTTCGCCCCATATCGTGCGCATCAGCGTCTCAAGGTACCCGTCGAAAGTCGTCGTCAGCACTATTGGGAAAAGGCGCGTGCCAATCATATCGCGCAACTCGGGACTCATGTCGGCAAGGTCGTAGCTGAAATCGTCGGCCGAGTTTAGGAGGTTGCGCACTGGGTCGACACCATTGCCCGAGTCGAGGGCAAGTTCGTTGAGGTCCTTGTAGTTGCGGTTCAGACTGCTGTTGAGGGCTTTCAACAGATACTGCTTTACGTCACCCGACGGCTCCTCGTCGCGGTTCATAATCACTTCGCTACCCACCACAAGCAGATAGTCGCCATTCATCACGTCGGTGACAAACTGCTCCTGGTCGAACATCGTTTCCTGTTGCTGCGACAGGCGTGCCGCAGTGTCGTCTTTAGGTTTGAATCCCATGGTTATATTATTTTGTTTTTTTCATTAAACTGTTTCTGTCGGCTGTCAACTAAAAAATGCTTCCCGACATAATTAAAAGCAGAATGGTCGCCACCGGGAAAAGCAGATAGCACCAATTTACCAGACGGCAGCGGACTGCCCACCGCGCCATTGCATGATTGAATATATTTTGGTCATCCGCATTCAAAGCCTCATCCACCTTTCTTGAAGTCTTGATAGTCACCAGACCGATGGCCAGAAATGCCACAGCTGCAGGAAGGAGAACAAAAACAAGGGGGAACTGGAACTCATAGTTCTCGAAGAACAACAACCTTACAGGAACGCAGATCACGGCGACAATGCCGACAACCAGCATCATCCATGCCACGCGACGTTTTGTCTTCATAGTCTTGCCTATCAAGTAGCGCAACCGATAATCCACCAGCAGGGTGCTGTCGGTAGCGGTGTGCCTTTTGTTTATAGACCGCAATATGGCTATTCCTGCAACAAACAGCATCACCCATACAGGGATTAATATCAATGCCAGATTTGCTCCTGGCCAACGGTTATACTTCGCTACAAATGCGAATAAAGTAAATGCTACGGCCAAGGCCATGCATGCATACGCCAAAACGCGTTTTATCATCGATTTATGTATTCCTCTATTCATGGCACTCATCAATTAAATAACACTCCGAAACAAAGATACAGAGACAAGCACATCAAAAGTATATACCCACCTAAGGCAAACAAGTCGCGCATAGTCCATTTGGAGAGGGCTTCGTCGAACGCCGACTGGTTGTTTATTTCCAACGCTTCGAGTGTAGCCTTCGATGTGGTCAGCGTGAGGGTGCTGATGGCCAGCAAAGCAACATATAATGGAATGCCAAGATACATTATATTACCACCTGGCCAATGAAATTTTAAAAAGATATACGGCGATACCACAAGTGCTATCGATACAAACAGTGCCACCCATCCAATACGGCGCTTGGACTTCATTGTACGTTCTATCGACTGGCGAGTGTCGTTGTCGATTTTCAATCTCTTGTTCTTCTTTGTTATAATGTTATTCCCCATATGTGTTAATCTATTTCTCTAAATTATTTTACAAATAGTATTGATAACCTATGATTGCATTATTGTAATCGTGGAAAACAGATGGCATGAGAAGATAGCGCAATGAATCCTCATAACTCCACGTCTTTCCCTTTGCCCACTCCTTCGCCATGCTTATCAAATATTCATATGGTGGGTATGGCAAACTCAACACCCTTCCTGCACTGTCCCTCAGGTAGATAGAGAGAGGACGAATATCCACAAACCCTCCAGCTCCCGACACATTGAATTCAACTGGGCAGAAACCGTTCAGCTGGTATGTGGCCAACGTTTGCATGCCGTTCCCTGTAGTGGAGAGCCTCCTCGACTGTACAGACGTCTCTTGGTTTGCTGAAGTAAGGATGCGCGCCACAGTGTCTATCTTGAGTATTCTGATCAGAGAATTGCTCCAGATGCTGTCATCACCCTCTATTGTCAGTATGCTGTCATTCCTGCTTATGTCAAAAAGCGTTACTCCATCAATATAATACGATGCATGAAACAGGATATTTCCGTTCTCCCTTATCTTGATAAAGTTGTCCGAAAATAATTCTACGGTATCAAGGCTGACTTCTTGCACAGCAAACAACTCTGCAAAATCAGGGTGCTGCTGCATGGCGTTACGAAGGGCTGCTTCGGCGGATGTGGTGTATGTGTGACTTTCATCGAATTCACCCCAGTCACTAGTATATACCGCTTCTATAGCCAGTCGCAACGCCAGGTCGACATCGCCGTTGGCCAGTGCCAACTCCGATTGGGAAGCATGCAGCAAACTGGAATATCCCGACTGGACAGCATCCATCCGTCTCAAGTTGTTCATGGGCTTTAAGGTAATGCCCACAAGAAGACAAAGCAGAAGGAAAACCCCGATTGCCCACAGTATCACCTTTTGGCTGCTGCGGCGCTCGCGTATCTCGACCAGCGGGTCACAGAACGAGTCGTGGATAAGCTCGATACGGTAGTCTTGGCTGTTGTTGCCCACCGAGGTGCGCTGCAATATCTTGTTTTCGCCCTCGAGCAGCCTGTCGGCATCATTCACGTGCAATCTGAAATCGCTCTCACTTATCGAATTGCGGCGTCCGGCGCTGTCGACCATGCTGTTCTCAATATAATTGCGCTCCTTCCGCTTCATACCAGCGGTAGCCTCATTGTAGAACTGGATGATAGGATTGTCGCGCATGAACTCACCGAGCATCTTGAGCGTTATATGTTCTGCTTCTGTGTGCTCCATCTTGGCATACAGACGGCTACAAAGCAACGAGAGTAGATTGGTGCTGATACTATCGTCCTGCTCGCTGCGCGCCATGTCTATGACCGTCTCGGCTATATCCTGCGCCTCGCTTGCATTCAGCACATCCTTGCCTGGCTTGAGCACCACACTGAGTGCATTCTCATGGCTGAGGGGCCGCAGGCGGTAGCGGCATTTCTTCATCTCGTCGAGGTAGCAGCGGTCTAGGCTGTCCTCGAGGAGGTAGAGGTCGTCCTCGCGGATGGAAGCGAGGAAGCGGAAGTTGTAGTCATAGCTCTCGCCCAGCGAATGCGAGGGGTCCATCATGAAGTGGATCTGCCGCAGCAAGGCCTCGGCCTCGTCGCGGCGACTGCGGAACACCTCCTCGAACTGGTCGAACACCAGCACCGCGAAACGCGTCTTGCCCTCGCCGTCCACAAACCTCGTCCGTGCAAACCACGCCCACAGCCACTGCTCGTCCTGATCGTCGGCAGGCAGCGCCACAGTGTCGGCGGTCTGCATCTCGGCCACCTGGGCAAGGCGGCTCACGACGCACTGCTGGAAGGTGGTGTCTATAGCCTCCATCCCGAGGCGGATGCTCACAGGCAGATAGCCCATCTCACGCAGCCGCGGGAAGACGCCAGCGTTGAGCAGCGACGTCTTGCCGGTGCCGCTCTTGCCGTAGAGGGTGCAGAAGATATTGTCGTCGACCAGCGCAGCGAGGTCGTAGCTCTCGTTGTCGCGTCCACAGAAGAGCAGCGTGCTACCTGCCGCAGGGTCTTGGTATGAGGCCAGTCCGGCCCAGGGGTTCTGCTTCATCGTCGTCATTCTTTTTGTTTTGTCTACTGCCGTACCACGGCAGCCTCACTGTCAATCATATTGAAAACGGTCTCCAATGCCAAGAAGTCGTAGGCCTGCTTCTCGTAGGTAAGATTGTCCCAGTCAGTTAGGCAGGGATGTGTGCGGCGCAGATGATCTTTCTCGGCACCGTAAGTATAGCCTTGCAGCTCCATGGCAGCATTCCAGCGCAGGTGCTCGCAGACAGCCACGTTGCAGAGCAACACCTCAACGGGGTCGGCAGAGGGGCTGGTTGGATAAGTGCCGTTATGGGATTCGGCATAGCCAGTCACGCGGTCAAACACCTGCACCATACGCTCTTGGTCGGCGTCGAGTTGCCTGCCATCACGACGATTGGCAAGTGCCTGCTTAACCTTTTCTTCGTCGAGACCTATAAGTTGCAGCTTGGTGAGACCATGCAGGTAGTTGCGCAGGTTCTGCCGTGCGGCCGAGCGGTGGGCATAGAGATCGTTGAGCGACAGCACTTGTTGCGGCACTGCGGTGGGAACAGTCCCTTCGAGCCGTGCCGACAGGCGGCTGTAGGCCTCGTTGAACATCAGGCCACCCCGCAATGCCTTGTCGATGATGATGTTCTCGTAAGAGTATATCTGAGAGTCCTCGCCGAAGGGATGCAGCATCTTGCCGTAGTCACCGTATCCGTCAGCTATGGCCTCCAGCATGTGCGTCGACTGCGGAGCACGGAGGAGGAGATAAATACCGGGCATGACATTGTTCTTGCCTCCTGTCTCTTTTAGCCAGAGGCGCAATAACGATACCGCGATGCGGATATTAGCCTCGTCGTTGCCTGTCGCCACAACGACATAGTTGAGTCTTGCAACGATCGACGACAGCCACTCCCAATAGCCGTTGCAGCGGTCACTCAGCGGTTCAAAGACGATATCACCCTGCATGGTGGCATGGTCTCGGCACCATTCCCCACGACGGGCCTCAATCTCATAATCGACGACATGACACGTGAACGGAGCCCTCTTGTGTTGTGCGTTGGGGAACGCAGCGGTCTCGTAGAGGAACGAGAGGGCCTCGCAGCCAGTGTGGCCAAAGCCCACCACAAGGGCTTCGAACGGCTCCTGCACACGGCCGGAGTGTATCTCTTCGACACTTCTCGGCAGATATCGGATGGGCTGTGCCTTAGCATCTGTGCGGAGCATCCTGACGGCAAGGGTCGCAGGGTCTACCAGACACCACCCGCTATGGTCTGCGATGATGAGGTTCTCCTCCGATTCGTCGGCAGAGACATACACCTCGATATTCTTCCCTTCGAAGACCTTGTCGGCCATCAGCTGCGTCGCTGCTCTGATATTGCTCTCATTGTCGTTGTCGAAGAAAAACATGCGCACCTTTTCATGGCAATATACAAGCGTGCGGAGGTCGCCGAGGTCTATGTTCTCAAGTATGTTGGCATCGGGCGCCGACGTCAGCAGGGATGGGTTCTTGTCGGCATTCAACAGCACATACTTAACCCCCTTGAGGAGTTTTATGTACTCCATTTTATATGGGAAAAAACCGAAGATGGTTTCAAGGCTTACTGTGAAGCTCTCCTGACTACCTTCGGAAGGCAGGTCGACGATGACGTTGTGACACTTCTCGTTACTAGCCGACTTCTGGCTCTGCAGGAAACCGATAGACGAGGAATTCAGTCCTATAAAGACATTCAGCGTCCGTTTGCGAGGGAACAGCGTGTAGTGGAAAGTACGCATATAGGACTCGAAGCGCTTCGAGAGCATCCTTACGGCGAATATTGCAGTAATTAAGAGTGCTACAACCTGCAGGAATGCAAGCAGGAACATAAAGACACCGTTGGTTGTCAAGCCGCCCAGTTCCTGAAAGAAACTGCCACCCACAAACATACCTATCGACGCGAGGAACGAACGTACAAGCACTGAGAAGACAGAACCATCGCTACCGACCATAGAGAAAGCAACAAAATACATTATCCATCCGTTCAAGAGTGTTGCGAGAGCTGCGGTAGGCAACAACTTGTAGCGGTACTCGGGAGACTTCCCTATCCTGAGTGCTATACCCACAATCAAGTGGGCAGTCGCATAGAATGCCACCGCCGCTAAGGCGACACAAAAAACAAGGTCTACATTGGACAAACTGTTCATGGTATTGATTATTACGTCTGTATTATTTATTAACTGATTACAGTTTTTTTAAAATGCAAAATTAAGTAAATATTAACAACCTCACAAATTTTTAACATTTATAACCTGCTGTATGGCTCTTTTTTTGTATTTTTGCAACACCGATTGCAATAAATAATACATGCCATGTTTCAGTTAATCAGTTTTAAAGAGATTCTCAGCACTTTCTTGGTGATGTTCGCTATCATCGATATCACGGGCTCGATACCCATCTTTGTATCGATGCGCGACAAAGGTACCAAGATAAAGCCCTTCCAGGCCACCGCAGCAGCCTTGGTGCTCTTCATAGGCTTCTATTTCCTTGGCGACGCGTTGCTGCACCTCTTCGGCATCGACATGCCGTCGTTCGCCGTGGCAGGCTCCGTGGTACTCTTCATCCTCGCCTTCGAGATGGTTCTGGGACGCGACATCATCAAGAACGAGCCCACCTCGTCGGGCGCCAGCATCGTACCCATTGCCTTCCCACTCATCGCCGGCCCTGGAGCCATCACAGCCTTCATCTCTCTGCACGCCGAATACGCCACCATCAACATCATGATAGGTCTGGCGGCCAATATCATTCTCGACTTCTTCGTGCTGCGCTATCTCGACAAGATAACCCACTGGCTTGGCGCCGACATCATCTATGTGCTTCGCAAGTTCTTCGGCGTCATCCTCCTCGCCATGGCCGTCAAGCTCTTCGTCGGCAACATCATGGCCATCTTCCACGGATAAATAACGAGACAATCATACAACAAGAAAGCCCGCAAAAAGCGGGCTTTTATCATATAGTCTCGATGTCTCGATGTCTTGAAGTCTCGAAATCTTGAAGTCTTGAAGTCTCGATGTCTCGATGTCTCGATGTCTCGATGTCTTGAAGTCTCGATGTCTCGATGTCTCGATGTCTCGAAGTCTTGAAGTCTCGATGTCTTGAAGTCTTTTATTTCAAGAACTTGAAGTCTTTGCCGAGGTAGTAGGCCTGGTCGCCGAGGCCTTCCTCGATACGCATCAGCTGGTTGTACTTGCAGATACGGTCGGTGCGGCTGGCGCTACCGGTCTTGATGAGGCCGGCGTTCATGGCCACCACGAGGTCGGCGATGGTGGTGTCCTCGGTCTCACCGCTACGATGGCTGATGATGGCGGTGTACTTGTTGCGCAGGGCCAGGTTGACAGCCTCGATGGTCTCGGTGAGGGTGCCGATCTGGTTGAGCTTGATAAGGATGCTGTTGGCGACATTCTTCTCAAGACCCATCTTCAGACGGTCCACATTGGTGACAAACAGGTCGTCGCCCACCAGCTGGCAGCGGTCGCCGATGGCGTCGGTGTGCAGACGCCAGCCGTCCCAGTCGTCCTCGGCCATGCCGTCTTCAATCGAGATGATGGGGAACTTGTTGACCCAGTCTTTCCAGAAGTCGCTCATCTGGGCGGGCGTCAGCTTCTCGCCGGTGCTCCACTTGAACTCGTACATATTGGTCTCGGTGTTGAAGAACTCCGAGGCGGCGGCGTCGAGGGCGATGAAGACATCCTCGCCGGGACGGTAGCCGGCCTTCTCGATGGCCTGAAGAATGCACATGATGGCCTCCTCGTTGCTGCCAAGGTTGGGGGCGAAGCCGCCCTCATCGCCCACATTGGTGCTCAGACCTTTGCTCTTGAGCACGGCACGCAGGTTGTGGAACACCTCGGCGCCCATGCGCAGGGCTTCGCTGAAGGTGGGGGCACCCACGGGCATAATCATGAACTCCTGGAAGTCGATGCTGTTGTCGGCATGCGAGCCACCGTTGAGGATGTTCATCATGGGGATGGGGAGGGTGTGACCGTTCACGCCACCGAGGTAGCGGTAAAGCTCCTGGCCGGTCTCCTGGGCTGCTGCCTTGGCGCAGGCCAGCGAAACGCCGAGGATGGCGTTGGCACCCAAGCGGCTCTTGTTCTCTGTGCCGTCGAGTTCAATCATCTTGTCGTCGATGGCCTTCTGCTCGTTGACGAACATGCCCTGCAGCTCGTCGTTGAGCACGGTGTTCACATTGTTCACAGCCTGCAATACGCTCTTGCCGAGGAACAGGCTCTTGTCGCCGTCGCGAAGTTCACAGGCTTCGTGCACACCGGTGGATGCACCACTGGGTACGGCGGCGCGTCCGATGGCACCCTGGTCGGTATAAACGTCGACTTCAACTGTAGGATTGCCGCGACTGTCGAGAATCTGACGGCCCTTGATACCTATAATCTGACTCATAATTCTATAATTGTTAGTTTGTTATAATAATTTTTCTTGTCTTAAAGAATACAAAAATACTAAAAAAAATCCAAATGGCTAAAAAAAATAACATTGGATACTTCCTGCATACTTGGTGCCAACTCCAACAAAAAAGCCGAATGCTATCTGGCATTCGGCTCATTCCTTCACTCTATGTGAGATTACATAGCGTTGACTTTACGCATCAGCTTCGACTTGAGGTTGGAAGCTTTGTTCTTGTGGATGACGCTGCGCTTGGCAAGCTTGTCGATGATGGAAATCATCTTGGGCAGGCGCTCGGTGGCAGCGGTCTTGTCCTCGAGAGCACGGAAATCACGCAGAGCGTTGCGCATGGTCTTGGCGTAGTAACGGTTCTCGACTCTCTTTTTCTCGCTCGAGCGAATTCTTTTTTTTGCAGACTTGTGGTGTGCCATAAATTCTTACTATTCTTATTCTTGTTATTTATTTCTTGTACCGCGTGCGGGATTCGAACCCGCGATTTTGAGAATGAAAATCTCACGTCCTGGGCCTACTAGACGAACGCGGCCTAACTCTCTTTTAGCGTGTTTTTTCCGCCAAAAGCGGGTGCAAAAGTACGAACATTTTCCGACATGACCAAATTTTTTTCAACGCCCTCGGTTGAAAACCTTCGCCGGTTATTCGTTATCTGCCTGGAAACGAAAGCCTAAACGCTTGCCAGTAACCAGGGATTTTTTGTCAAAATTGGTCCTCATCTCACCTACCGAAACAAGCTTAACTTCATCATATGGAGGTGTTAAAAGATCAAAATTGGTGGTATACTCGATAGCACTCTCTATGATGCTTTGCACCGACTCGTTGTTAATCAGCGAAGTACCGAAATTCGAATACATCATCCCCAACTCACGCTTGCCCTCGATGAAGTAGTGCTTCTCGTTGTTAACAAACACTCTGCCAATCATATACCCCATATCATTGTCGCGCTGATAGGCGAATGAGTCGGCAAGGAAGTTGTAGATGTGTATCACGCCGCAATAGCTGCGCCGCGTGTCGTCGCGCACATAGGGTGTTTTCATCACCTGATGGTCGCGCGAGAACTCGAAGACATTGGTGTGCATCATGAAGAGCAGTATGTCCCCGGCGAACTTCACCTCGAACTCGAAGTCGCCACGGTCGGTAAACTCGAAAGCAACGTTGCGGCCTTCGGCTTGGCAACGTTGCTTGAAGAGCATTATCAATTCGCGGGTCTCCTCGCGGAATATTTCGAAAGTGTCCTTGGTGGCGTTGTATACGGTCTGTTTGAGCTCGCTTTTGTTGAAGACGAGGTCTTTCAGTGTGTCTTTAAGTTCCATTAGTCTAGCGATGTCTTTTTTTTGCTGTTACAGTATATGCCTCCAGATGCGGCGGTACCGCAGCGGTGGCGGGGGTCTCGACATAGTCGACAGCGCCCTCCCAGCTCTTGCCGCCGTCAGGCTTGTGGCTGTTCAGCGCGCTTTCCATATCGGTGAGATCTTCTGTCGTCCAGTTGGTGATACCGCTCACAGTGGCCGTACCCATCACCACATGGCTGTTCTCGATGGTGGCATAGGAGCCTTTCGTACCGTAGAGGTTGTGCGTGGGCGAGTAGCTCTCGTAGACATAGCAGTTCCTGACGGTGCCGGCAGTGAGTTTTCCAACCAAGCCACCAGTGGTGCCCGTATTGTCCATCAGGTTGATATGGTTCATATATACGAAGCAGTTCTCTATGGAGCCATTGTCCATCTCGGCAGCAAAACCACCGGCGTAATGGTCGCCCGAGTGCGCCGTAAGGGTTATCATAGCCAGTTCGTCATTGCAGAAGCAGTTGATGAACTTGCCGCCGCTGACGCGGAAGGCTATCATACCTGCATAACGGGCCCTCAGGGTAGCCTCGCTCCAGCAGTAGTCCACAGTGCCGTTGTAATTGGTGCCGACGATACCGGCGGCCGACGACGAGGAGACTATCAGTGCGTTGTCCGAGGCATAGCAGTGGGTCACGCTGCCGTTGTTGGCGCTGACAATACCTGCACAGGGATAGGTGGCATCGGTAATGCGGGCGGCGAAGTAGCAGTCGGTAATCGAACTGCCGGGGGCCGCCGTGTCGCATATACCGGCGAAGCGTGTGGGAGCCTTCTCCAAATCGAGCGAACCGGTCGTGGGCGAAGAGGTGTAGCACTCCTTGATGGTGCCGCGGTTGAGCAGGCAGATACCAGCCATACGGCGGTTCTGGCAGGCCATCTTGGCGCTACAGCCGCAACCCTGTATCGTGCCGGTGACTTCGTTGTTCACACAGATGCCGGCAAGGCCGGTGTTCGACGATGCGATATTCCAGTTGAGTCCGATATTGCCGGGGGTGGTAACATGGCAGTTCTTGATGGTGCCGCTGTTCGAGATACACAACGGTGAGTAGTTGCTCGTCGAGCCGTTGATGATATCGCATTTCACCGTCAGGCCTTCGACAACACTGTTGGCGGATATCGACTGGAAGATGGGAAGACTGCTGTTGTTTGTGATGCCTGGGGTCATGGCATTGGTACCGTAATACGTCATGTGGCCCTTGAAGTTCTCAATGCCATAAGTGAAGTATCCGCCACCGGCCTTGGCCACCCAGTTGCTCTCCGTAAGCTCGATGCTCGAGGTCATGATACGGAACCATGTGTTCTCGTCAACAGTCTGTCCGTTGATGACAACAGGCGAGTTGTGGAAGGCGTCGCGGACTCTCTTCAGGTCGTCAATGGTGTAGATCTTGAAGGGGCGTGCCTCGGTGCCGTTGCCCACAAGGCCCGTCTCCGCAGCACCGTTGCCCCAGTTGTCAATACCGATGGCACGCATATAGGTTATGCCGTTGCGACGGATAGGTGTGGTGAAGTTCTTGGTGCAACTGCCAGCGGTCGAGTTGATGGTCATCTTGAGGGAATAAACCGTCGAGTCGTCCATGCCCTTAAGGGCAGGCAGCACAAGATAGAAGGTGACAAGACCATTCTGCGGGAAGTCGATACCGCCCGAGGGAGTGGTGATAGTGATGGTACGGTCAGCCTCGGCAGCCGAGGTAGCCTCAAGGTGCGGGTCGAAGGTATTGTGGTTGACAACATTGAACATTCCTTTCAGCTGCTTGTTGTCGCGGCCGTTCGACGAGATGGCTATGGAGTTGATCTTCATGCCGTCGATGTCGAGGGGATTGTAGATTTGCAGACGCACAATGCCACCAAGCGAATGGAAGTCGAGGTTGGGCGAGGTGAACGGCTCGCCGGTAGGCGTGCCACCATACCATGCCACCATCGGCATCACATTGTGGTCGAAACTGGTGTCACAGGCATAACGCTGCGAGGCAGGCAGGTCGACAATCACATCCTTGAAGGTCTTGATGCTCGTGTTGGCATCATGGGTGATCACGTTGTTGACACTGTAGGGATAAAGGGCGCAGAAGTATTCCGAGTTGGCGTCGAGGGTAGCCTCGAACACGGCGTTGTACTCGGAATAGTCCTCCGAACCACTGTTGAGCAGTATAGCCTCGGCAGGCGCATTGCTGCCGCTGGTGTTGGTGCTGATGCTGATGCTCTCATAGTCCACCCAATACACCCATTGTTCATTCACGAGGTGCGTCTTGGCTTCACCATTGCTCAACTGCTCGATACTGGCTTTGAAGTTGAATGTGTTTGTGTCATACTTTCGGCAGCCCGCAAGCAGCGTCACGGCCACGGCCAGACAAAGTATTATTTTAGTCTGTTTCATAGTTCTGTTTGTTACCATGTTAAAACTCCCAATCGCCGGTTACGTATTCACCACTGCCGTCGGTGAACTCGGTCACCTCCTCAGAGGCACGCATAGTGCTACGGTCATCGCCTTCGATGAGCACATAGTCTTTGTACAGGGCCACCGAGTTGGCAAAGCCCTCCTCGGGTGCGTATTGGAAGATCTCTATCTCCGGTCTAACATATGTCTTTTTCATGACAGGATAGGATTATTTCTTAATAACTTTCTGTATTGTCACCTTCTCGCTGGTGTGTATCCTCAGGTAGTACACACCCGTCGAGAGACGGTCAAGGTCAACGGTCAGCTTGTCGCCTGCAGCGTCAACGTAGTCGGCCAAGCGGCGACCCTCGTTGTCGTAGAGTTCGACGTGCTTCAGCTCGTCAGCCTCGACAGTCACATAACTCGTGGTGGGGTTGGGGTACACCTTCACGGTGCTCACCCTTGTCACCTCGGTAACACCCTGCTTGGCGTTGATGGTCAGGTTCAGCGTCACCACACTGTCGCAGCCGAAGCTGGTCGTCAGGGTATCGCTGAGCACTATGGTCACAGCGCCGGCGCTGTCGAGGGTGTTGTGCATCAACGTCGTCTCGGCAGGCGTCAGGTAGAAGCCATAGCCCGAGTAACCGTCGCCCTCGTCGATGCTGTCGCTCACCGAGGTCGTGGTGCTGTGGTGCACAATGACATTCAGCGCCGTGGTGCTGTCGATCATCAGTATCGAGTCGATGATGTTGTAGCTGAAGCTGGTGTCGACGGTGTAGTACACGCCTTCCCACTCCACGGTGTCGCAGTTCTCAAGAGTGATCGTGTTCTCCACGGGGATCATGTCGGGATTGCCGAACACCGGGTAGCCGTGGTTGGCGTTGACAAGGTCGCTGCGCCAGGTCTTGTACACCTCGCTGCCTTCGGCGGCGTTGTGCTCGTTGACCCAGATGTTCAGCACGCGAGTCATGTTGTTCACGCCATACACCTGCTGGTCGATATTCACCCTGTTGCCACTACCCTCGAAGGAGGCCGTGGTGCTCTCGCTGGCACCAGAGGACATCTGTCCGCTGACGCGCTTGGTGGAGCCATACTCGTAGTAGTTGTTCTCGGCACGTGTGCCGTTGTTCAGCACGGCGCCTACAGCACCATCGGTGGCACTGCCGGCAACCATACCATATACATAGTTGTTTTCTATGATGGTATTGGCCGACTGGCCCACGATGCCGCCCACACGCTGCGAGCTGCCATCGCTCTCAAGGCGTACGTAGTTGTTACGCACCGTCGACATGTCGCCGCTCTTGGCTTTGCGGAACAGACTCTTGCTGACAGGTGCCGTACCGTTGAGGTAACCGGCCAGACCGCCGACATACAGACCGCTCATACGGCTGTCGTTACGGGCATGGTCGTTCACGATGGACGACGACGTACCGTAACCTATAACACCGCCGCTGTAGACAGCGTCACCGACATACTTGGCCGAGATGCTCGAGTTGGTAATGCGGTCGTGATCCGACTCACCAATCATACCGCCGCTCACATAGTGCGTCGTCAGTATGGTGGTGCTGTTCGTCGAGGGACCTTCAGCATCGCCCTCCACCACACAGTTCTGCACCTGCGTGTGCGTCGAGCTGGCTGCCAGGGTACCCACATACACGCTACCGCGTGCCATGGCACCGTTCAGCTTGATGCTGTATACGCGTGCCGAGTCGAGGAAGCCGAAGAAGCCCACATTGTTCATCTCGGGTTCATTCAGGATGATGTTCTTGATGGTCACATACTGGCCGTTGGCAAGGCGTGCCGTATCGGCAACATCCGAGCTGACGCCCTGGAACCATCCGCGGAACGGATGCTGACGGTTACCCACGGGGCTCCACTTGTAGTACTTCATATCGTATCCGCCATCCTTCTGGTGGAGGTATACTTTATTGAAGAAGAATTCGCGCGCCTGCGTGAGGTTCAGACCGTTCACCACGCTGATGAACCAGGCCAGACCATTCTCATTGTAGATGTGCACGTCGCCGTTGTAGGTGGTCACATAACCGGCTGCCGTCGTGCTGCTGCCATCGGGCAGTTCATACGAGGCCACCGTCGGACGCGATGCATAGGTGTAAGTGTTGTCATAGGCCACACCACCCTTGGCAGGTGTGTTGATATGGTTCTTCCAGTATTCGCGCGGGCTGTAGTAGGCCACCACGTCGCGGTTGGCGGTGGGCACCACGAAGGTCGCCGTGGGCGAATAGTAGGGGTCGAAGTCCCACATCACAAAGTCGGCCACAGGCTCTGACGGCGAACCAGCATACTGCGGCGTGGTGGCGAGCTTGATCACCTCACCCTCGCAGAAGTAGACGTCGCTGAGCGAATGGTGGTTGTCAACACCGTCGCCATTGTCGAGGAAGACATAGTAATCGGACGTCGGGTTCAGCTTGTCGTATACCACCGACTGGATGGTACCGCTATAGGGGCTGGCCCACACCTTGGGAGTAATCTGCACGGTCTTGTACTGACGGGTAGCGCGTGCATGGTGACTCGTGTCGGTGTCGGTGAATGCATTATCGACAGTGGTGGGAGCATCGTCGTAGCGGCTCAGGTCTAACTTCACAGGATTGTCAGCGATGCTCTTGGCCAGTGTGATGTCGATATTCTTGTACAGGGTGCAGTTGCCCGAAGCATCGGTGGCCTGGACCTTGAAGGTGATGTTCTTCTTCTTCTCCAAGGTGCCGAGGGTGATGTTCGAAGTAATCAAGGTGTCGGCAATGGCACTTCTGATACCACTGTAGTTATTGTTCTTGACCTGCTTCTTGATTTCGTTGCTGGTGTACAGGGTGGTGAACTCACGGGTGTTCTCACCGCTCCACTTGTAGGTGTAGGGGTAGAAGCCGCCCTGCACACGGTACACGATGGTGTCGCCGCCGCTCGGGCAGTTCACATTGGCCATGCAGTTGTACTCAAGCACATCCTTCGGCAGTATGCCGTCGATGAACGGCGTGTTCGAAGCAACCTGGTGCTTGAAGGTGGCACAACGCTGCAGGTAGATACGCTGCACGTTGACACCGCCGTTGTACATCACGAAGTAGCCGTTATCCGACGAGAAGTTATTCTGGTCGATAGCCTCGCCCAGGTGAGTACCCGAAGCCTGGTACACTATCTGGATGGTGTCGCGCAGCTCTTCGTCAATGTCGGGGAACCACTTGCTGACACCGATACGGGTACCGGCAGGCAGCGTCGAGGAGAAGTAAATCATGTCAGACCTCGAGTCAGAGGTATCCTGGACGGCAACCGAGGTGTTGGGCTCGCGACCCAGCAGCACGTTGGCTCTGACTGCCGAAGAGGTGTCGTAGAAGTCGTAGCGCAACAGCCTGTCTTTGCCATCGAATTGCTGCACATACTTGTTCCAGAAGCGCTCCATGTTGCTGCCGCAGACATAGTTGTCTATGACCTTCATGGAAGTGATGGAGGCAGAGGCCAGCAACTCGAAGCGGCCACCGTTCATGAATATGGCACCGTTGTAGGGGTGTATCCTCCACGGTGTATTGTCGAGGTCAGTGTGCAGGAAGTCGTTGTTGACGATGGAGTCGCTCAGGTTGTGGCGCACGGTCACGTTGTTGGTGAAGTTCAGCGTACCATTGGGTCCAACGTTGATGGCACCGTACTTCATCATGTCATCGCCCTTGTAGCCGTTGTAGTTCTGCTCCACGGTGACACCGTTCTGCAGCGACACCACAGCGCCGTCGCTCACGGCTATGACGGGACCGAACACCATGTTGGTATCGGCATACTTCTGCTTGCCTCTGGTATTGTCGAAGACACCGGGGATGGGGTTGTACACAGTGTCGTGGTTGTCCCAACCGTTGCCGGGACCATTGTAGCCCTCTTCGTGGTATCCGTTCACAGCATCGTAGGTCCTGTCGGGCTCAATCTTCGACAGCAAGCCGCCGCGGAAGTTGATGAAACGTGCCGAGAAGCTGGCACCGGAACCGCTCACATTGATCATCGTGCCACGATACACGCCCTTCTCGCCGGGCAGCTGGTGGTGGTGACCGGAGTAGCGGATCACAGGCACATCCATATAGTCGAAGCCCTTGATCAGCAGCGGGTCGCCAGGAGTGATGTTCACCTGGTCGAGCACACACAGCACGTCGCCTTCCTCATAGATGCGCTCGTTGAAGGCATCCTTGATGTTGGTCAGGTACAAGTTGGGCGACTTACCGCAGCGGAGCTTGAAGTCGGCTTCGTTGGTGAAGATGTTGTCAACGCCGCTTGTTCCGATACGGTCGGAGTAGTATTTGAAGTTGTGTCCATAGAGGGTCGGGAAACCACCGCGGTCGATATGGTCTGCCGAAGCAACATAGATGGTGTCGCCGACAGCACGGCTCTTAACATATATTGTAATGGTGAATTCCCTACGTTCGTTCTGCGGGTTCTGGGCAATAGTGGCGGCACCGCCCTTATAGCTCTTGAAGGTCATCACCACCTTGCCTATATAACCCTTGCCGTCAACCTTCTCGTACACATGGTTGCCGTCGAAGTTCAGGTTCACATCCAAGGCTGCCTCGCCGTGACCGTCGAGCTCGCCAATCAATCGGCCGTATTCGCCAGGCACCGTGACAGCATTGTGGGTGTAGTGGTTCGTACCGGCACTGATCTGGTGCACGCCAGTCTGGTTCGTGACGCTTACCAGGTCGAGCGGAGTCGTCACACTGAGGGTGTGCCAGCCGTTACCGGTATTCATCGAGTTGGTGATGTTGTCCGACGGCTTGATGGTCATACGGAACGTATTGCCCGTACCGATAACCGAGGCCGAGTCATCGGTCAGGTTGAACCAGTCGACGGGGTTCTCCGTCGAGGTAGTCCAATCGCCGTTACCGGCTTCCGTGCCGCTCTTGGTCGTCGGGGCCCACTCAACCTTCGTCAGGTACAGCTCGCGGCCTTCAAGGGTGGCGGGCAGAACCAGCTTACGCGAGAAGATGTTGCTGCGGCCTTCGTTGTACATGGCAAGCACGTTGTGCTCCATGTTGCTGAAGTCCTCCAGGATGGTCGAAATGGTTATCTGCACATTGATGGGCATCAACAGGTTACTGTCGAGCCACACAGTGTCGATGGCCGGTGTCAACGGGTCGCCGTCGACCACAGCACCGTAGTTGTGGCCGGGACCTTCGGGTGCGGAGTAACCGTCACCGTCATAGTGGGCACGCTTGGGCACTGCCACATACTCGTCGAAGGTGAAGTTCACAAAGCCCACCAACGTATGGTTGAGTTCGTTGCCGTAGGTCACATAGATATCCATCTCGGGCAGGGCGTTGGTAGCATCGCTCACCTGGGCCGACGAGAAGTTGCTCCACGAGTTCACATGCTCGTTACCCGTCACCACAGTGCAGCTGTCCCAAGGACCCACCGTCGTTACAGGTGCCACAAGCATACTGTCGGTATTGTGGCCTGTGGGTATTCTCTTGAAGTTCTTGCCCGAGGTGAGGACCATACCGAAGTAGGTACCGGGGTTGTTCACAGTCATAATCACCTCGCGGGTGGGATCGGCAACCGACACCAGACGCATCGACGAGCTCTCTTCGGTCAGCAGGTCGCTACCGTCGGCAGGGTGCCAGGTGTCGTCCATGCCTTCCCAGGTCTTGGGCATGTATGCCTCGTCGGTCATACGCATCTCTTCGTTCTCATCGGTAATCACCACACCCGTGCTGCCGTTAATCTTATAGAAGTGGCCGGCAGCGGTGGGCGGGAGTTTCAGGGTCGAATGAGCCATCGAGAAGTTCTTGGCATCGCCGTTAACAATCTTGGTGAACGGCTTGTCGTCGACCTCCTCGTTCTTGGGGTTACTGTGAGCCTGCACAACGGCAAAGCGGATACGCGAACCCTGACCCAGCGACCACACACGGTACGAGGTGCTGTAGTTGTAGTAGGGATATTCAGCCGAAGAGCCGGAACCCTTGGTCCATGTAAGAACAGGACCGCTCGACTGTTGAATCACGTACAGCGAGTCGCTACAGGCAGGCATGAAGCCACCGTCGTCGCCGTTCGTGCTGCCGTACTTGGGAGCAGCAGTGATAACGGCGTTGGTACCGGGCTCTGCCATGATGTATGCATAGCCGTATACATGCGAGTATTCATCGTTCTCATTGACGAAGTCGATGTTGATACCATTGTGCATCAGCAACGCCGGCAACATGTGGTCGACATCGGTACGGTTAATCGCCGACAGCTGCTGGCACACAGTACCTGTACCGCCGCAGGCGTGGCATTCCGCATTGTTCGAGAAGCAACGCTCGAACTGGGCATTGTCGGTGAGGTCCAGAGGCCATCCCTCTTTGTAGTATCTTGCAGTGTCGATGTTCGAAACCGTTCTGGCAAGCGACAGGATATTGTAACCCTGGGTATTCAGTGTTCCGATACGGTTGATGGCGTATTCACGGCTCACGTATGCCGACACAGCGTCGCGGTCGCCGTGGTAGTGGATGGCCGTATTGTGCAGCCACAGCTCCGAAGCACGCTGTATCGACAGCAGCTCCTTGACGGGCATACAGTTCGCAGCATCCCACTGGGTGCTTCTCGGTGCGCCGTAGTTACGCACGTCGATACGGCTCTTCAGGTCACCGCCCTTGGCCGAGGTACCCGAACCGATAATGTTCTTGGCGATACCCATCTTCTTCAACGTCTCCTGGTCTTCGTTCATGAAGGTGTTGTAGCCGTCACCGTCGACGATAATCCAGTTGTTGCCGCCGAAGAAACCTTCTGCCGTGTAATCCGACGAGCCGGAGTTCTCACCCCAGTTGGCACCGCCGTAGATGGAGTTACCTATCAGCACGTCGTTCAGCGTCAGGGCCGCCACCTTGCCGTTCGTGACACCGGGACGGAACACCTCGTAGGCTGTCGTGACACCGGTCACGGGGTCGCGCCACACCTCGCAGCTGTCGACAGCAGCGATACCGATATTGACATAGGTCGATCCGAAGACGTTACCCAGGTATCCGCCACCGTAGATGTTGGCGTTCACCGTACCGCCGGTCACGTTGATTATCGACGAGGGACGCTTGGTGGTCATGGCGCGGTAGTCGCTCACTGCCACTCCATGGCAGGTCTCGTGCCAGTAGCCATCACTGCAGTTCTCCGAACCGCCGTAGATGTCGTTCACCGTACCGCCCTGCATGTTCACCATCTTCAATCCGTAAACAAGTCCGCCGCCGTCAGCCACACCGGCTGCACCGCCGAAGACGTTCTGCGTCACCGTACCACCCTTCATGTTTACCACGAGGTAGCTGTAGCGCGTCGGGTCGTCGAAGGGCAGGTTGTTGACGTCGTAGTCCGATGCCGAGGTGATAGCCGTACGGTTGGTATCGGCCTCCAGACGACCGTCGAGGTCGTAGTAGAGAGTACCGTCGTTGTTACGGCGATAGGGGAAGCTGGTACCCATCTTGCCACCGCCGTAGATATTGTTGTTCACTATGCCGCCCTCGAAGTCGATAGTCACCTTCTGCGTGTTGGGCACATAGAGGCGCTTCGGGCGCGGATACAGGGTGCCAGCGCCGTCGTGGTCTACGAAGTTGCCGGCATAGCAGCCGGTGTCGTAGCTCGTCGTCGGATAGTCGCCGTTGCCGGCACCGTATATATAATCGTATTTACCACTTATAATTCTGATGTTGGCTTCGTTCACATAGCCCGTGAAGTCGTTGCCGCCGAACACCTTCATGGCAGTCTTGCTCTCGCCTTCGGTGTTACCGCGCATCACCACGTGTGTGGTGCCGTGCACTGTCGAGCCCCAGCAGCCGCCATAGATGGCCTCGAAGGGCTTGTCCCATGTCTCGAAAGCTTCGATATAAGTGTTCTCCACATCACCGCCACGGCCGCCGCCGTAGGCGCGTGCCGTGCTGAGGTTTGTAGCATGGTGCAGGTGCACCTTGGTGTAGCCGTCGCCGTCGTCGGTAGAGACCACATTACCTTGGTGCTCGGCATTCAGGTCCTGCCAGTTTCCTTCACCACCGCCGTACACCGAGCCGTTGATGGTCAGGTCGTGGCATCCGCCACCCTCACCCTCGCACTCGCGGTCGTTCACGTTGACGTAGGTCAGTCGGCAACTACCCAGTCGGCCGCCACCGTACACGTTGTCGTCAATCTGGCCACCCCACAGGTTGAGGGTGGTGCTGTCCACAAAGGGACGGCCCGTGGTACCGGTAGCCAGCAGATGGGCTGCATCGTGCGGCTGGCCGAACTCATACACGTTGAACTCGCCGGGGTTGATCTCGTCGTAGTCGTAACGGCCGTTCGAACCGCCGTAGATGTGCTGCACACGGCCACCGCTGATATCGATACGCGTGTTGCCGTGCACCGTGCCGCTGATATCGTTACCGCCGTACACATAGTTGATACCCTTGCCGTCGGCAGTGTTCGAGTTGCGGATATCCACATAGGCCATATACTTCACGTCGGCCTTGCGGCAGCCGCCGAAGATAGCTTCTTTCACAGTCACGTCGGCGCTCTCCACGCGTACAAAGGTCGACACGCTGTCCACCTTGATGCCGCAGTAGGGGTCGGCAACAGCCTTACGGCCGCTCATGTTACCCGAGTTGCCGCCGCCGAACACATAGTCCACAGTACCCTTTCTCAGGCGGATGTCAGGCACGCACTGGTCCATATTGTCGCGGTTGTTGCCACCGAAGATGGTCCCCACGGCATATACATCGGGGGTGGTGCAGTTAAGCAGCACCACGACCTCGTCGCTGACACCGACGCCGTTACCACCGCCGAAGACGGTGTCAATCATGCCGCCGGCAGTGTTGATGTCGATGAAGCTCGACTTCTGGAGGGGTCGGTTGTCGACGGCCTTGTCCTGGCACACGGGCTCGAAGCTCGAGTATTCGGGACGGCTGCCGTCGTAGTTGTAAGCACCGTTACCGCTACCGTACACATTGTTGATGGTCGGCGTGCCTTCTATACGCAGATAGGCCGAATGCGTAGCGGTGTATTTAGGATTGCCTAGGTCGTCAACACCATCCTCCTTGTTCATGTGGGTGATATTGTCGGTGGCCATGAAGTCCTCGGGAGCCTTGCCCTCGTGGACGAGGTTGTTCTCGTAGTCTCTCACCTCGGGGATGCTGTAGGCGCCGAAGCTCGCGATACTACCCATACAGTCGTTACCGGTGTAGAGCGAGCCCTTGATAGTACTGGTACTCTGGATAAAGGTGTAGCTCAAACCGTAGATGGACGACAGGTAACCGCCACCATAGGCGTTGCCGTCGCCATAGCCGTGGTGCTGCTCGCTACCCACGGTGCCGCCGTTGAACTGGAAGTGCACCGAGCCCAGCTTGCTGCCCTTGTTGCCGCCGGGCAGGCGCAGCTGGCGCTCACCGTTCCTATAGGCCAGGCCATTGGCACCCGTACCGGTGAAGTCGGCACTGTCCTGCATGAAGATGCGGTTGATGGTACCGGCCTCGTCAAAGCCGATGTTTGTCATAACGCCGCCGCCATAGGCCGAGTAGAGCACCTTGGGCTCCTTGCCCGCTATGTTGGCGTGGATATAGAGGTTCGAACTGTTCTGCGTAGGAACAAGCTTGCCCACGAACTCGTCGTATGGATCACGGGCTTCGTTGTTGCGGTCCACTAGAGTCTCGCCGCCCTCCATGTAACGCTCGCCCCACAGGGGGTTCTCGTCTCTAGGCTCCAGGCGTTCGTGGCAGTGGTAGAAACCATCGCTGCCGCCATACACATTCTGCAGCACCAGGCTTTCGCCGTCGAGCACCACATAGCTGCCCTCGCCGGTCTCCGTTCCCACGTCGCCGCTGATATCGTTACCGCCATGCACTTTGCCGAAGACACCGCCACTGAGCCACACACCCGTCGAGCCCTTCACGTTGGCCATACGGCATCCGCCATAGACCTGCTCGCAGAGGATGCGCGACTTGCCATAAGGTGCCAGCGAGCCTTCCATGGCAGCGTTGGAACCAGGAGCATGTATAAAGCAGCTGAAGACCTCGGGCCACTGGTATTGCCAGCCGTCCATGGCGTAGGCAATACGGCTTGCCATATCGGGCACATCGCGCACCAGACGCATCGAGCGCATGTCACCGGCGTTACCGCCGCCGTACACCACGCCGATACCGCCAGCCCACAGGTTGATACGCGAGATGGTGTTCATCGGGGCGTTGTTGTTGCCGCCGAAGAAGGCACGCACATTATATCGTCCAATGCCCAGGTTGAAACGTCTAGGCGAGTGGTTGGCCAGATTGTCGTAGTTGTCCCACTCGTGGCCACTGCCGAGCGAGGGGTCGTACAACTTGCGGTGGTTGGCCTCGAGTTCCACGAGGTTGCCCAGGGTCCACGGCTGGGGGTGTTGCACCACGTCGCCGGCCGCATGGGCCACACCTTCGTAGGTGCCGGCAGCCTTCCACACCCATTCGCGTGTAATGCTGTCGTTCTCATAGATGAAGTTGTCGCCAGTGCAGTACACCACACCGACGGGCCATTCCACCGAAGCGCGGTTGCCGCCCAAGAAGCATGTGTCGACCATACCGCCGGTGATATATACCTCTGCGCGCGAGCTCTCCACCAGGTTACCGCCGCCGTAGACATAGCGGATACCCCAGTCGCGGCCATAGCCCTTGAAGTAGGTGTTGTTCAACTTGTAGCCTGTATATTCATGTCCTGTGGCACCCTCAAATGCCGTGGCGAAGGAACTGAAGTCTGCGTCGCCAGGCTTGGGGGCCAACTTGGTGCCGTTGATGTGGATGACAGTCTTGGCTGTCGCAGCAATGCTGCCGCCGTAGTTGTTGCCACCGAACACAGCGTAAATCACACCGCCATGCACCATAATGCTCGAGGCCATCTCGGGAGTGGCAGCATCAATGCCGATGAAGGCGTTCTCGGCACCGCCGAACATGGTGTCGATAAGGATGTAGTCATTGTCAGGGTCATTGGCCACACCAACAGTGATATTGGCTTTCTTGATATAGGGCACAGTGCCGTTGCCATGCTCACCGTCCTCGTTGTTGTCAACGTCATTGGGGTCGCTGTACAGCGGATTGTACACAAAGAAGTTGGGCACCACTCGGCGGTCGACGCCGTCGGCATCAGGGTCTTCGCCGTAGTGGTCGTACTCCCAGTTCCAGTGCAGACAGGCTGTGTCGTTGGGAGTGATGTTGTCGTAGTCGACGGCGTTGCATGCCACACCGTGCAGGGCGGCAGTGCGCTCGCGCGGAACATAGCCCCACGGGTACACCTCGCCGTTGAAGTAGTAGCTCTGGTACCCCAGGCTCGTCTTGCCGTAGTCATAGGGGTATATATATCTGCTGCTGGTACGGTCGTAGCCGAAGTTGATACCGCGGTAGGTATAGAAGCCGCAGCCGCCGCCGTACACATAGCCTATGTGCACCTTGTGGTCGGCATCGGTCTTCGTGGTACCCAGCTGTATCGTGGCACCGTCGGCGCCCTGCACCCAGCCGGCGATATCGTTACCGCCATAGAGGGCGTAGATCGAGTCGCACGAGTGCACCGTCACGTTGGTGTTGCCACCCACGTTGGCCATACGGCCGCCGCCCACCACATAGCCACGCACCACAGGAGCGTTGGTGGCATAGGGCATCGGGGTCTTGTCGACAGCGTGGCTTATGTTGATGCTGACAGTCTTGGTCTCGGTGGTACCGTTGGTGTAGGTCACCTTCACCGTCAAGGTCGCCTGGGCACCTGCCGGAGGCACACTGACGCAGCTCACCGTAATCGGCGAGGCATCGTTGGTCTCCTCGGCGCTGAGGCTCAGATAGCGCTTGGCCGAGTTGCTCAAGGTGTAGTTAACCTTCGAAATCACCAGGTCCTCGTCATAGGTGGCGGGGAGGTCGTTGTGGCGGGCATTGTCGTAGAAGTAGTAGTAGCGGTAGGTGGGGATACCGGCGCTACCGAAGGTTTCGGTCTCGCGCTCGCCGTAGTCCAGGTGCAAACCGTAGCGGTAAACCTCCTGGCGGTATTCGGTATAGGGAGGACGGATATGGGCCTGGTAGATGCCGCCGGCACCGTCGGTGAGATCCATCACGGGCGTCGCCGTGGCACTCTGGCCGTAGCGCAGGCTCGAGGCGCCGGTCTCGTTATAGGCGATACCCAAACTCACCAGACCCTTGTCGTCGGGAATGTTGGAAATCTGCTTCACATATCCCGTCACCTTCACGGGCATATACAATGCACTGTTACCGTTGGGACGTATGTAGTTGATGGTGCCGTTGTCAAAGAACACCGTATCGGGGTCGTAGTAGGTCTTGAAGTCTTTGTCGGCAATCGAGTCGTCGGCGGGATGGCCGGTACTGGTGATGGGGCAGCCCATAATGGTGTCCGCACCGGTATAGGGGCTCGTCCCTGCGCAGCGGCGGTCGTAGATGGCGTCCTCGGGACGCTGGTAGCTGTCGTGCGATATCGTCCAGGTGCCCAGCGAACCACCGGCATTTTTGTCGTCGTACATCACCCAGTGGTAGGCCGTCTGGCGCTTACCGTTGATGTCGTAGTACACATGCTGCATGGCGGCACCGAAGTCCCAGTTGTACCAGTAGGTGGTGTTCGAGATAGGATCCGTGGTCGAGATACGCACAACGACCAGGTCGTCGGGACTGCCAACAAGGTAGTAGCGGTAGTTGCCCCACAGCTGGTAGTAGTAACCCGTCGAACCGGTACGCTGCCAGGCACAGTACTGGTCAAAAGCACTTGTATCCACAGCCTCGAGGTAGGGACTGGCGGGGTTGTCGATGTTCAGACGCAGGTACACATTACCCATCGCCGTGATATGCGTCACGTTGCTAGGGTTGTAACGCCATATCTTGGCCCAGCTCTTGGGCACGCTGTTCTTGTCGAAGGCCACCTCGCTCTGGTGTCCAGAACCCCACACCGGACCTTCGTACCACCACAGGCGGCCGTTGGTCAGCGTAAAGTAGTCGTCTTCTTGTGCCTGTGCTTTCTGCGGCATGCACCACACAGCAAGCATAAGCACCGCGGCGGTCGCCGCTAGCAGTCGTTCGAGTTTGTATGTTGTCATCTTCATGTTGTGTTTCAAGTCAAATTACTAGTATATAACGCGCTACGCGTGTATATTTTTATATTATAAAGCGCAAAGATACTAAAAAAATCCCGATTTTGTTTATAATTTATTAATAACTAGCTTCTTTTTAACTTTTTTTATAACCCTCCCCTCCCCCGCTTGCGGCGGGGAAGGGGCCGGTTCTCTTTAGTTGTGATCTCCTATCTCAACAGTCGTATTTCCAGTTACTTTGGCCGCATTGCCGCCACCATAGACCGAACCCATGATGTCGGTGCGGTTACCCTGGATGATCACCTTGGTGTTGCCGACGACAGGTGCGGCATTGCCGCCGCCGTAGACGTTGCCGGGATACACATTGCCGCTGCCGTCAACATAGCCCACGCGGGCGTTGGGATTCACGCCAGTGGTCACCTCACGGTCTATGGCACCGATGGTCACCACGGGGTTGCCCATCACCCTGGCGGCATTGACCTTGTCAAGGTAGGCGTTGTAGGTCGCCAGCGAGTCGTCGTAGGCTGCCTGCGAGGTGAAGTATTCCGAGTGTCCGGCAGAGGTCCATTCGGCATGCGTCCTGGGCTTGAGGACGGGTCTCAGGTTCTGGTAACCCTTGCCGCCGCCGAAGACATTCTGGCGCACAGTGCCGTTGATGACGTTGACCACGGGCGAAATACGCGTCGGGTCTGACCACACCGTGTCTTTCGGATTCGCGTGGTCGGTACCGTCTTTCCATGTGCTGTCGGGTATGTAGGCCACAAGGTTGCCGCCGCCATATACATTGTTCAGTTTCAGGGGGCAGCCACCGCAGCAGGTGCTGTTGTGGGTCGAGTCGATATTGACAACGATGTTGCCGAAGATGTTGCCGCCTTCGTTCGAGCCGCCGAAGACCTCGTCGATGGTGTGGCCGGGGTTCGAACCGTAGACGTTGACGGTGACGTCGCCGTAGATACGGCCGCCGCTCATGTTGCCGCCGAAGACGCGCGTCATGTCGCCACCCTCGATGGTGAGGACGATGTTCTTGCGGTCGGTGGGAGTGCCGATGTCGGCGTTTCTGGCGCCGCCATAGACGTCGGTCAGACCAGTGGCGCCGCAGGGCACTGTGACCACGGCGCTGCCGCCGGGGGCCTCGTTGCCGCCACCGAAGACTTCCTTGGTGAGGATGGGGCAGTTGCCGTTGGGGGCGATGTCGACAGTGGCTGTGCCTTCAACAACACCCTTGCTGTTGCTGCCGCCGAAGAGCTGGCCTGCCAGACCGCCGAGGATGGTGACCGTGGCATCGCCGCTGTTGGGAGGCGCTATGGTGCCGGTGAGCGCGCTCACATTGGCGCCGGGGTTGTTAGGCACCTCGACCGACGAGCCGTTGCCGCCGGCATAGACCTGGAAGAAGCGGCCGCCTTCGATGGTGACGGTGTTGTTGAGGGTGTTGGCCGCACGGCCGCCACCATATACATACATAATAGTATTTTCGCACCCGTGTACGTAGACCACCGACTTACGGACGGGAGTCACAGGCCAGGCTGAGGGTGTGCCGGTGATGCGGTCCTGGTAGAGGGTGTCGTAGATGGTGCCGGAGCAGTCGAGGCTGCCGTTGCCGGTGAGCACCGAGGCCTGGTTGCCGCCGCCGTAGACGCCGAAGATGGCGTAGTTGGTGGCGATGTTCGAGCCCGTGGTGTCGGGTTCCGTGGCGGGAGGCACAATGGTGGGGCAGGTGTTGGCGCTGGTGTGGGCTGTCTTGTATACGTCGACGCGCATGATGCCCAGGGGCGACGATCCGGCGTCGTTGCCGCCGAAGACGTTGCCCTCGATGGTGGCGCCGTTGTTGCTGTAGTCGGAGGCACCGATGTTCACCTGCGTGTTGCCGTCGACGATACCAGCCGTGGGCGAAGTGGGGCTGCCCTGGCCGCCGCCGAAGATGTTGCCCTTGATGGTGCCATCGAGGATGTCGACGGTGGTGCCGCCGTAGTCGACGTGGCCGTTCTCGCCGCCGCCGTAGACCGAGCCGTAGACGGTGTCGCCGGGGGCGTCGACGGTGACGTGGCTCTTGTAGACGTAGGCGAATTCGCCGAAGCCGCCGTCGGCAAGGAAGTCGGAGATTGTGGCTGCGTCGGCCGGGTTGTTGGCGCGGCCTCGGCTCGAGCCGTAGACGTTGCCGCCGTAGCCCTTGGCGCGGTTGGCGGCGGTGCCTATGGTGGAGTAGATGTTCACCGTGGCGGTGCCGTTGTCGCCCGAGCCCTGCCAGGTCGTCGAGTCGCCGAGGATGCCGTAGTCGCCCACCAGGCCCATCGAGCCGCCGCCGTAGACGTTGCGGTAGATGGTGCCGCCGTTGACGGTGACGGTGGTGGTGTTGCGCACGTAGCCGGCGCTGAAGCTGTAGTGGGTTTTGTTGGCATCGTCTTTGTAGGTGTCGACACCACGGCCGGCGCCGTAGACGTTGCCTATGTAGTCGTATTTCTTCTTGGCTTCGGCCTTCTCGGCGTCGGTGCCGCTGCCGGCATCGATGTCGGTAAAGGCCGAGGTGATGTCGGAACCTATGGTGCCGCCGTTGATGGTGACGACAGTGTTGTTCTGCACGTGTCCGTTCTCGCCCGAGCCGAAGACCGAGCCGTGGATGAAGGGCTTGCCGTCGGTGCCGGCGTCGATGGTCACGGTGGTGTTGTAGACGTAGGCGCGGTCGGAGTAGCCGGGGCCTGCCACACCGCGGCACGAGCCGAAGACCGAGCCGTTGTTCATGCCGTCGGAGCCTATGATGGCGGTGCCGCCGATGGTCACCGATGTGCTGCCGGTGTTGGCCTGCGGGGTGCCGTGGGGGTCGTAGGTGGTGGGTGCCAGCGAGGTGCCGGGGGCGGGGTCGCCGGCGTTCTTGCGGTAGAGGATGGTGCCGACGGTGGCCAGCGAGCCGCCGCCGTAGACGTTGTGCAGCACGGTGCCGCCGGTGATGTTGACGCTGGCGTCGCCATAGACGCGGCCGGCGGTGTAGCTGAGGTTGTGGCCGGTGCCGCTGCTGATGGGGTCGACACCGCGGCCGCCGCCGTAGACGTTGCCGTGGTAGACCTTGATGTCGGCTTCGCCGAAGCTGTTGATGGCGCGCTCGGCATCGCTGAGGGTGGCGCCCACGGTGCCGCCGGTCATGGTGACCGCGGCGTCGGTGAGCACGTGGCCGTTGGCGCCGCCGCCGAAGACCGAGCCGCGTATCATGGCGACACTGTCGATTGTGACGTCGGTGCGGTAGCAGTAGGCCATGAGGGTTACCATGTCGCTGCTCTCGCCGGCAATACCGCGGCCGCCGCCGAAGACGGAGCCTTCGTTGATGCCGGTGACGCCCACCTGGCCGCCTTTAACGGTAACGAAGACGTTGCCGGGGTCGGCATGCGCCAACACATACATCGTGTCGGGTTCGCTGCCGTCGGTGCGGAAGCCGGCGCGGCGAACGGCATATTTACCCGGGTCGCGCTTGGCGCTGAGGGGGTGGCCGGCGTCGTATGCCACGAGCTTGTATTCGTAGAGCGAGTCGACGCGGTAGGGGGTGCCGTCCTCGTAGAAGAGGTAGGTGCCCACCGAGGCCAGCGAGCCGCCGCCGAAGACGTGGTGGTAGATGACGCCGCCGGTAATCTCGACCTCCGAGTCGCCGTAGACGCGACCGGCCGTGGCGCTGTAGCCTATCTCGGGACGCAGGGCGTCGGTGTGGTCCACACCGCGGCCGCCGCCGTAGACGTTGCCGCGGTAGACAGCCGGGCCGTGGCCGGCGTTGTCCTCGTCGTCCTCGTATTCGAGGCTGAGCTTCAGGTTAGCGTCGTTGGAGAACTTAAAGGTGCCGTTGCCGTCGATGCCGTTGTCGGCGGCACGGCCGGGATAGAAGGCCGTGTCGTGCAGCGGGATGCCGCCGATGATGCCGCCGTTGATGTCGACGTGGGTGTTGATCTTCACGTGGCCGTTCTCGCCGCCGCCGAAGACCGAACCGCAGATGACGGGTATCTTGTCGCCGTCGTTGTCGACCACGACGATGGTGTTGCGCGTGAAGGCCGAGTTGGCGTAGTCCTTGTCGATGGTGTTGTTGTGCAGTGCACCCACACCACGGCCCGAGCCGAAGACCATGCCCGAGTTGGAACCGAGGTAGTGGTAGTTGAGCTCGGTGAACATCTGCTGCTTCTGGTCATCCGAGAGGCCATTCCACTTAGTCTGTGCTGCTGCCGCCGACAAGTCGTGCCATTCGGCATTGTCGATTTGGGTGCGCAGCAGGTACTGTGCCGTGAGGGCGTCGTTGGCGTTGTATTGGTTGAGGGGTCGCTCGAGGGCCTCGGCTGCGTTGCCGATGATGGCGTCGCCGGTGATGTGGACCACGGCCTGGCCGGTGCCCTGGACGAAGAGGTGGCGGTAGCGGTGGGTGTCGCCGTCGTTCCACAGCTTGTAGGAGTAGTCGCCGACCGAGGCCAGCGAGCCGCCGCCGAAGACGGAGTGGTAGACCTTGCCGCCGGAGATTTTCACGCGGGTGTTGCCGAAGACGCGGCCTGCCGTCTCGGAGAGGTGCTGCGTGCTGCCGCCAACGGTGCTGGCAACAACGCTCACACCGCGGCCGCCGCCGTAGACGTTGCCGTTGTAGTTGCGGTAGCCATGGCCGGTGCGCTCGTCGATTTTGCGCACTGCCAGGGGCAGCATGACGCCCACGGTGCCGCCGGTCATCTCGACATAGGTGTCTTCTTTCACGTGGCCGTTGGCGCCGCCGCCGAAGACTGCGCCGCGGATGTCGGCGCCAGAGCGTATTGATACATAAGTATTATTGGCGTTGGCAAGGTGTGCCACGCTGCTCGAGATGGCACCTGCGATACCGCGGCCCGAACCGAAGACACTGCCCTCGTTGATGCCGCGGGTACCGATGACGCCGCCTCTGACGATAACCGTGGCAAGACCTGTTCCCGTCACGGCGTCACCGAGGTAGTAGGGACGGGTGTAGACTGTGGTGGCGGTGTCGTGCCAGCCGTTCTCGGCGCTGGTCGTCGACTGGCGGAAGGTGAACTGGCCGGTGATTTCGTTGCCCATGGGGTCTTTATACTTGGTGACGCCCCCTTCGGTGGTGATGCTGTACACGAGGGTGCCCACCGAGGCCAGCGAGCCGCCGCCGAACAGGTCGTGGTAGATATGGCCGCCGGTGACTTCGACCGTGGCGTTGCCGTAGACACGGCCTGCCGTGGCGCTGTAGTTGTGTGCGTCGATGGAGACATTGTTTTCAGGGTCGGTGGGAGTCACACCGCGGCCGCCGCCGTAGACGTTGCCGCGGTAGATGGTGGGTCCTTCGCCGTTGTCGCCTATCCAGTGTTCGTGGAGGTGGATGCCCGAGCCGTAGCTCTCATTCTGGTAGTAGGCTTCAGAGAGGAGTGTGTCGGAGCCGTTGATACGTAGTGTGTCGTGGCTCACGTAGCCGTCGGGGCTCACATGCCATTGGGGGAAATCACCCCAGTCGACGGCACTCCTCAGCGGCACGCCAATCTGTGCGGTGCCGGCAATAGTCACCTTGGTGTCCTTACGCACGTGGCCGTTCTCGCCGCCGCCGAACACCGAGCCGCGCACCTGGGCATTGCCGCCGATGGTGACATCGGTGTTCTTGGTGAAGGCCATCTGGACATACTGGTCGCTGATGTTTTGTCCGGCGTGGCCGCGGCCCGAGCCGTAGACGTTGCCCTCGTTGTTGCCGGCATATTTGTAGAAGGTCTTGACGAGTTCCTTGTTAGCGCTGCTGAGGTTGGCGTAGTCGGTGCCGTCGTAAGAATAGTCGCCGTTATCGTTGAAGATGGTGTGGCCGTCGGCGTAGCCCACGATGCCGCCGGTGATGCTGACGGTGGCCGTGCCGGAGTTCTGCTCGTCCTTGTAGCCCACGGTGGCCAGCGAGCCGCCGCCATAAATGTTATGCGTGACGCGGCCGGCGGTCATGGTGACATTGGCGCTGTCGCCCACGCGGCCGGCAGTGACGCTGTGGTATTCCACGCCGTGGTCGCGGTAGGTGTCGATACCGCGGCCGCCGCCGTAGACGTTGCCGAAGAAGATGTCATCGACCTTACCGACGCCGTTGTCGTCCTCTTCGTGCTCGCTGGCTTCCATCTCCTGGCCCACCTGGCCGCCCTCGATGCGCACGTCGGTGCAGTTGAAGACGTGGCCGTTCTCGCCGCCGCCGAACACCGAAGCCACGACCAGGGCGCTGCCGCTGATGGTGACCTTCGAGTTGGTGACGAAGGAGTAGCCGGAATAGTCGGTGCCTGCCATACCGAGGCAGCCGCCGAAGACGGAGCCTTTCCTGTAGAGAGTGTGGCCCGCCTCGCGGTGGGTGTAGGCAGCCACCTGGCTTGCATTGCTGGCGATGGCAGCCTCGGTGCCTATGGTGCCGCCGCTGATGGCGATGGTGGCCAGGCCGATAGTTTCAGCCGTGCCGGGAATGGTGTCGTACACATCGCCTACGTACAATGTCTCGCCCTTGTGGGCGGCCATGAAGGCGATAGTGTCATCGGCATCGGCATAGTCGTAGTGGCCAACCGAGGCAATCTCGCCGCCGCCATAGACGTTGCCGAGGATATGGGTGGTGCGGCCGGTGGCCTGCGATATGTTGATGGTGGTGTTCTTGGCGAGACCCAGCTTCTGGTCGCGCGCAATGTCGAGACCGAGGATACCCTTCGAGCCGCCGAAGACGTCGCCGACGCTATGGTCGGCGCCGCCCATCTGGTGGCTGTTGCCGATGGTGCCGCCGGTGATGTTGATGGCTATGTTGCCGTGGCCCGTGCCGCTCTGCATCTCGCCGTAGTTGGCATGGGACGAGGGGACGAGGTAGGTGCCTACGGCTGCCAGACGGCCGCCGCCGTAGATGGAGCCGTGGATGGTGGCGGTGTCCTGTATGGTGAGGTTCACGTTGCCGTTGACGACACCTGCCGTCAAGGCCCAGGTGGAGTATCCGCGGCCGCCGCCGTAGACGTTGCCGTCGAGACCCGAACCGCCGTTGGTGCCGATGACGGCCTTGCCCTTGATGGTGGTGCTGGCGTCGCCCAGCACGTGGCCATCCTCGCCGCCGCCGAAGACGGAGCCGAAGATGACGGCATTGCCACCGACAATGACCTCAGTGGAACCCACATTCGACCACTGGTTGAAGATAATGCGCGGGTCGCCCATACCGGCGCCGAAGAGGTTGCAGTTGACGGGGCGCGCCTGGATGGAGTCGTGGCTGCGGGGCACGCCGAGGGTGCCGCCAGTCATCTCCACCTTCGATTTGCCAAGAACGTCGGTAATCTCGTTGCCGCCGTAGATGTTGGTCAGGATGTGGCCGCCGGTGATCTCCACGTATGTGTCGCCTTTGACGCGACCTGCCGAACGGCGCCATACGCCTGGTGCGAAGGGATAGTAGCCCGAGCCGCCGCCGAAGACGTGGCCGAAGTAACTGTGGCCGTCGCCGGCGCGGTTGGAACCGTTGTACGAGGGCTTCGTGAAGCCAGCGTCGTAGTAGTACTGTTTGTCGGTGCTGTTATAGTGTGTGGCAAAATAGTCGTAGGTGTAGCGCGTACCTTCGGCGTTGAAGGGCCAGGCGTCGCAGAAGTGGAACCCTGCGGTATCGGCATCGGTGAAGGTGCCATCCTTCACTTTGTTGATGACGGTGGTCCAGTCAGCTTCATCGTATACTCCATCCCACGTGGTGTTTTTCGGGTTAAAGCCTTCGCCTATCTGGCCGCCGGTAATCTTAACATGGGTGTTGCGGAGCACCTCGCCGTTCTCCGAACCGCCGTAGACCGAGGCGGTGATGAGGCCGCCGGAAATCTCGAGGTAGGTGGAGTCGACCACAGCGAGTCGGTTGGCGTAGGGCACGCCCTCGCCGTCGACAATGGTGGAGTCGGCTATGCCCTTACCAGCGCAGAAGATGTAGCCGTAGTCGTCTTCGATGGTGGGGTCGGCAGGGTTGGGCATACGGTTGTTCGACAACAGGCCGATGACGCCTCCTTTGATGACAATCTTGGTGATACCCGTGCCGGCCTTGGCCGAGGCGGGTTCGCCCTTCACATGTCCGTCGGTGACGGTGGGAGAGGAGTTTGCGACTGTCGAGGGGTAGTATGTGAAGGTTCCCACTGAGCTCAGCTCGCCGCCGCCATAGACGCTGCGGCGCACGTTACCGTCGTCCATGGTGACGGTGGCGTTGCCCTTGACAATGGCTGCATCAGGATTGTGGTCGTCACCTTTACCGGCGCCGTAGACGGTGTTCCAAATAACGGTGTTGCTATTGCGGATATTCACCGCCGTGTTGCCGACGACCGAGGCCAGCGAGCCACCGCCGTAGACATTGTTGCCCACGGTGGCGAGGGGGAAGTCGGAGGGGTCGGTGTAGTCCGCGGGCTTGAGGCTGCTCTGGGTGGCGGCGTCGTAGCCGATGTTCACCTGGGGGTTGGCGGTGACGGTGGCCGTGAGACCGAGGCCGCCGCCGAAGACGTCGCCGGTCACGCCGAGGTCTTCCGTGCCGTCGTTGTTCTTGATATGCATCAGGTTCACCACGGGGCTTATGATAGTGGTGTCATCGGGCGTGTAGGCCGTGACGTTGCCGGCGCCGTAGAGTGTGTCTATCCGGAGTACGCAGTTGGCGGCCTCCTTGTCGAGCACGTTGACGGTGATAGTGCCGGTGATGTTGCCGTTCTGGTTGCTGCCGCCGAAGGCGTTGACCATGTCGCCGCCATAGAGGTTGAGGGTGACGTTGCCGCCGATGTTGGCAGCGGCGCCTGCCACCACACCCTTCGAGCCGCCGAAGACGCTGTGGTATTTGCCGCCGTAGAGATTGAGGGTGACGTTGCCGTTGTCGATGCTGGCCATGTTGGAGCCGCCATAGACCTCGTCGATTTCGCCGGCGCCGCAGGCGATGGTGAGTTCCACGTCGCCCTCGATGTCGGCCATGTTGCCGCCGCCGAAGAGCGAGACGATGAACTCGTCGTTGCTGACGTTGGCGCAGGGACCGCTATAGTCGATGGTGACGCTCTTGGTGCCGGTGATGGTACCGCTGGTGTTCGAGGCTCCGAAGACGGCGCTATAGTAGCCGCAGCGCACCCAGGCGCTGACGTTGCCGTTGATGTCGGCAGCCAAGTAGGTGTTGCCCGCGTTCTTGGGCTGGCCGTCGGAGGTGGTGTGGCCGTCGCCGCCCGCGAAGAGGGTGTCGAGGCGGCCGCCGTCGACGGTGATGGAGGTGTTGGCGTTGACGGAGTTGGTGCCCACGGCAGCGGCACGGCCGCCGCCATAGACCATCTTCACCGTGTTGTCGCAGTTATGGATATGCACACGTGCTCCCTTGCCGCTGGCAGGCGTATAGTCGGCCTTGTTGCCGCCGCCATAGACGGACTGCAGGGCGAAGGAGGCGGGGGCGTGGGCCGCGGCGTCGTTCTTCACGAAGTCGGTGAAGTCCTCCATGTCGGTGTAGGTGCCCACGCCGTTGTCCGGGGTGTGCGCCGTGTGGTAGATGTGCACACGCACGCTGTCCTTGGGCGTGCCGGCGGCGTTGTTGCAGCCGAAGATGTTGCCCTTGACGACCACGTTGTTCGAGCTCTGTGTGCTTGTGCCGATGTTCACGGTGATGGCGCCGTTGACGTCGGGGCTGTGGGTGGCGTCGCCCAGGGCGCCGCCGAAGACGTTGCCCTTGCCGTCGGTGCCGTAGTCGGCATCGCCCACGGTGCCGCCCTCGATGGTGACGATGGTGGTGTTGTTGCCGTTCTCGGTGCCGGTGCTGGCGAAGGCGCCGCCGCCGTAGACGTCGGTCTTCACGGTGGCGCTGTCCTGCATCAACACTTCGGTGTTGCCGCTGACGGTGGCCTCGTTGCCGCCGCCGAAGACGCTGCCGTGCACCACGACGTGGGTCTGGGCATTGGCGCTGCCGATGGCCAGCAGGCCTACAAGCACGGTGCAGGCGAAGAGTTTTGTCAGAGTTGTGTAATGACGCTTGTTATCCATAATATTGTATTTTCTTTTCAGCGTGTATATTCCTATTATAGTATATATGTAGGTCGTCCTAGTCTTTCAGGGTCACTTTGGTGCTGCCGGTCACGGGGGCTGCATCGCCGCCGCCGTAGACGTTGCCGCCCACCTCGGCGGTGCCGCTGAGGGTCACCTGCGGGTTGCCGGTGACGGCGGCTGTGGTGCCGAGGCCGCCGCCGAAGACGTTATGGCTTACCTTGCCGTTCTTCACATTGACGACGGGGTAGTTGGGCTTGCCGTCGGGCGCGGTATAGGGGGCTCGGTTGCCGCCGCCGTACACATGGCCCACATACCAGCCGCAGGCGTCGCTCTGCTTGTCGATATTAACGGTGATGGTGCCGCTGACGCTGGCGCTGGTGTTGTTGTTGCCAAACACGCGGTTCACCATGCCGCTTTCGATGTCGAGGGTGACGTCGCCGTTGACGTCGGCAGCGTTGGCACCGGCATAGACGTCGCCGATGCCCTCGAGGGTCGTGCCGATGTTCTCGGGGTGTTCGCTGTGGTTGGCAGTGAGGGCGCCCGTGCAGCCGATGCTGAGGCTGCCCACGTTGCTGGCGGCCATGTTGCCGCCGCCGTAGAGCTCGCCTATCTTCATGTCGCATGCCGTGGATTGACCGGCGGGGTCGGTGTCGCCTTGCTTGTCGACGGTCACGCTTATGGTGCCGCCGATGGTGCCTTGGCTGTTCGAGCCGCCGAACACCTTGCCGATAGTGCCGCCGTAGATCTTTGTCACGGCATTGCCTGTCACGTCGGCAGCCGTCACGGTGCCGTTGCCGCCGCCGAAGACGTTGCCAATCTTGTTGCCGCCGAATATGGTGACGTCGGTGGCTGCCACGGCAGCGGCGTTGCCGCCGCCATATACATATTCTATACTGTTGTTGCAGTTGTGGACCTTGACGGTGGGGTATCCGTTGCCGTAGGTGTAGTCGGCCGCGTTGCCGCCGCCGTAGACGGAGAAGAGTGCGTAGGCGTCGGCCGCCGGTGCCGGGTCGGTGCCGTAGATGTCGACGGTGACGGAGCGCTGCGGGGCGCCGTTGACGTTGTTGGCGCCGTAGACGCCGCCGGAGCCGTTGGCACCGTTGGCGTCGGTCTTCTTCACCGAGCCACCGAACACCTTCACCTGCACAGGACCGTAGACGTTGGCGGCATTGCTGCCATCACCGAGGCCGCCACCGTAGAGCGAACCGTGGATGGTACCCTTGTTGAGGGTGACATAAGTATGATAGGTGTCGGCAGCTGCTGTACCATTCACATAACCCAGTGCCGAGCCGCCATAGACATCGCCATAAACAGTGACACCTTCAGTGGCGGTGCAGCTCGAGCCAAGTGTGATTTCCACATTCTGGCTGACGCGGGTAGGCTGACCTAAGCCACCACCGTGAACATTGGCAGGATGTTCGACATCAACACCCACCTGACCACCGTCGATATGTATGTTCACATTTTCGCTGATGGTACCCGAGCTGTTTGAGCCGCCATAAATACCGCCTTTTACCAAACCACCTCTCATAGTGATGTTAGTATTGGGGATGGCCAATGCATTACTGAAAGCACCTCCAAAAACGCTGCCCTCAATCGTACCGCCAAGAATATAAATATTTGTCTTATGCACAATGTAACCTATATTCCCTCCACCATATACGTTACCTGATGATTCACCTGCCTTACTCAGTATTTGAGCATTGTCGGCAATAACAACAAATGAACTATCCATACTTGCTGCTTGGTTTGTGTTGCCACGACCTGCTCCGAAAATCTGGCCACCATACGTGCCATTCCTTCTAAGTGCATCGGGGCCTCCAACAATGGCATTGCCGCCCACGTAAATGTAGGAGCCGCCTCTTGTTCGTGAATCTCCACTGGTGGTATTTGTACCATTGGCACCGCCGGCAATCCAACTGCGTATTTTTCCACCAGTAACAACGATACGCTTGCTGCCCCAGGCACTGGTGTTGGCAGCGCCTCCGAAAACACAGCCATTGATGATGGCATCACTTTTGATTCTCAAGTCAAAACCTAAATTATTGGCATCTGTTCCAGTAGTGGTGGCAGCCGGATTGTTATTATTGCCATCTACTCTTGTGCCTCTACCACCATTGATATTACCTAAAGCACCTCCCTCTATGGTCACACAACGTAAGCCTGGATAGTGGGCGTTATTGCTACTGCTACCAAAGTTGGCACCGCAATACATGGAGTGGGTGTAAGTAAATCCAGTTTCGTCACCAGTATTGGTCCAATAGCTCTTCTGGTACTCGCCGCTCTTAACCACAAGGTCAAATACTTTTTGGTCTTTATTGGAGGCGTTGGAAAAAGCGACGTCTCTCGTAAAGAACAAGTTGTTATTGTTCGATACCGACAATAATGAGTTGTTTTTTTTCGCCCTGTCGTAATCGCTGCCCATTATAGCCTTCACCTGGACCCTTCCTGAAACAGTGCAATTAATTTCAGCCACGTAAGCAAGCAGTGAAACAGTACCCGTTTCAATGCGCATGGTGTAATCCAAATCACCGTTGAAAGTTCCGCTGATACCTTGAAGAGAATTAATCGTACTTGTGTTGCATCCGCGGCCGATAATTAAATCGTAGTTGGCGAGGGTGAGGGTGTTCGAGGTCAAGTTAATGGGGATATTCTCGAATTTGGTGTCTCCGGTAAGGGACGTGGCAGTGTTTGATATAGAATTGTTTGTATTGTCGGGAGCCGAGCCGTCAGGATAGTAGCACGAAATGGTCACAGGAATGTGGTTGGCATTGGTGATACGCTTACCAGTACCGGTATAAAGCGTGTAGCCGGCGCCGGTTGTGGGGACGCAGAAGTTGCGTTCGTAGCCGACATTGTTTGTTCCAACAGGATTTTCATTTGCCTGGTTTGCTTTCTTCACATAGGCTCTGGCCCACACGGCCTCCAGTTCCACCTTCATGCCATATTCGTTATCAGGGGCAAAATAGATTTTTGTTTCGGCATTGATGACAGCACCCACGGTAAGAGAGTCACCACCGCTGGCTGCACTATAGACTGCGCCTCCCGTGACGCTCTTCAGACGCCAGCACTGGAAACCGCGCCAGCCGGTGAAGTCATTGGCATCCACCGTTCGTGCACCATATCTGGGACGCACCTGGAAGGGGTTGGGAATGGTGGTATAGGGACAACGCGAGGCAGCAGAGGTCTGCGAGCCACTGCTGAAGGTCCAAGCCGTCTGCGTGGCATCACCGCGCTCCAAGGTCTTATAATATACAAAGGTGTTCTCGTCCTCGCCACCCACATTGACATGGGCGCCTACTTGATAATTGGCGTTACCCGGCAAAATGGTGTCGGTAGTCCCAGCAGTATAGTTGTTATTGTTCGTCATCATCACACCGTCGCCGTAGTAGGTAATCGTCACGTCGGCAGGCGAGAGGCTGCGGACGGGGCAGTCGGGGTCGCTGTAGTAGCTCCAGGAGTGGGGTTCGTAGTCGAACAGGGTGACGACGCCTCCGCCTACGCCCGAGGGGATAGTCACGATACCAGATGCCACGGGCGAGTTGTTCCAGCCGTCCTTGACGGCGATGGCCTTGACATTGGTCATATAAGCAAGACTGGTAAGAGTCCCGGTATACTGACTGCTCGAGGTGGTAGGTGTTGTGCCGTCGGTGGTGTAGTAGATGGTAGCGCCGGCAATGCTGCTGCTGATGGTGGCCGTTTTGGCTTCTCCGTTGATGGTGATGGTGGGCTCGGGGAGGGTGAGCGTGACGGTTTGCTCCGAGACCTCGGAGGCGTTGCCGCTGCGGACGGTGACGGCCTTGATGGTGACCGGCGAGGTAGTGCTGCCGGAGAGGTCGATGGCGCCGCTATACACGGTGCCCGTCGTTGCCGTCGGGTCGGTGCCGTCGAGGGTGTAGCGGATGGTGGTGGAGCCTGCGGCGGTAGTGGCCAGTGTCACGTTGGTGCCATTGACCGTGATGGTCGGTGCCGAGGGCTTGGTGCCTTGGATGGTGATTTCCTTGGAGGCAGTAAGGGTGGTGTTGGCAGGTGCTGCCGGGGTGCCGCCAGTGACAGATGCTGTTACGGTAAGTGTCAGCGTAATATCGCTCTCGGGAAGACTGCTAACATTGACAACACCAGAGTTGTTGACGGTGGCATAGGCGTTGTCCGTCAGATCCCAAGAGTAGGAGCCGATGGTGGCATTGGCAGGAGTTCCAGTAAAACTGTTGCCATTGGCATCGACATAATGGTTTGCGCTATTGAAATTATAATTGGTATAACCGATTCGGTATGCAGCACCCGATGCAGAATATGTGGTGTTTCCGGCTGCGGTGATAACATCAGCACCACTGATAGTAGGATTGGTGGAGATGGAGGCAACGTTACTGACCGTGACTGCGTAATAGGTATAGAGGTCGCCGTTGGCTTGATTGGAGTTTGTTGTAAATGATGTTGCACTTGAGGCTTTAAAATAATAGTTAGTGCGATTTGCTCTATATTGAAGATAGGTTCCATCACCCCTCCAAGAATCAGTCGAATTCCCTAATGCCCCATTTGCGTTTAGATACTTTGTTGCATCAGTATAAGAACGGATATTTCGGCTCGTAGTTCCCAAATTACCACTAGCTCTCCATGCTGACGACTGGTCATACTGCAAAGTTGTGCTTGACTTCAAAGTCCCGTTGTCGTTGTACAGGTAGCCGTAGGTTGTGTTGTAGAACACATAGTTGGTCTGTCCCATAGCCGGCAGTGCCGCCATCATTGCCGCCAATATGGCGCCAAGCATTGTCAGTCTTTTCAGTGCGTTAGTTTTGCTCATATCGTGTATTGTTTTTGTTCGTTTGAGTGGGGTGTTATTGTTTGTTGGGGTTGCTATCCTGCTCGTCGAGCCACAATTCTGCCATCTTGGAGACCACATCCACAATCTCTTTCGCCTTCGGGTAAAGTTCGTTGCAGGTGTTTTCGTCGTTGTCAAAAAGGTCATTGTAGTCACCCTTGGTTCGTTTGTCAAAAAGATGGCTGTAGGTCTTCCCTAACTCTGCCGACACCTTCCCTGTCTTGACCAGATGCTGACTGAACATTTGCTTCACTCCATCGTGCGATTTGGTGGCGATTTGTTGCGCCACAAGTATTGCACTGACAGCATAGTAGCAGGCGTAATACATGCGGTTCACCGCCGTATTGTAGAAGCCGTTCTCGATGTGTGACCGAACTTCGTCCATCGTTCGGTGGGCGTTCTCAATCCGGTAGCGGACAATCTGTATCCTGTCTTGAGCGTCGAGCATCTTTATAGTCTAATTCTGTCGGTTAACACGTTGTCGCGGAACGGGGTCATGCGCGACTCCCATTGGGCTTTAGATGTTATGAATGAGTTTATGGAAACGCCGGTTTCAAGTTCAATGGGATAAGTCACATCGTAGATTTTGTCTTCGTCGGCATAGCGCACCTCCGGTTTGTTGAAGAGCACCAGCAGATCGATGTCCGAGTCGGGCCTTGCCTCGCCGCGGGCCTCGCTGCCGTAGAGCCACACCTCGATGTCGAGGGGCAGCGCAGCAAACCCTTCACGTAGGCTGGCTACTATCTCTTTGCGGTTTCTGGTGTTGCTCATATCGTGTATTGTTTTTTCTGCATTATTATTAATTGCTTGTATATTATGCATATACACGCATATTTATAATATAATCTAAAGGGCAAAGATACGAAAAAAATCTTATATGTGTAAGAAAATGTGCGTTTTAATATTAAAAAAAGTTAACGAGCGACTGGTACGCAGGCTGCCTGTGAACTGTGAGCAGTGAATAGAGAATTGAGAACGGCGAATTAGACGAATTTAACGAATTAGGGGCGGGAGCCGGTCAATTACTAGCGAATTACTCGAATGGTGGAGCCCTGTAGGGGCGACATATCATAACCGTGGGTGCAAGCCCACGGTCAAAAAGGTCTCAAAAACATACCATCACCAAATGTTAAATTTAACATCTCCTACTCGAGTAATGGTTGACAAGGCGATGGTAAGGCGATGAGTAAGACTTGATAAGGAGTTGGTGCTGAGTTTTAGGCAGTTACGTGTTTGTTTGTGGGCTAGAAAACACTGACACAGAGTATTAAGTGCAAAAATATCGCTGTAACTACTTGATTTCCATTGCGAGGGTCGAGGGTCGTTTTTGATGGCGTTTTTAAGAATTTTTAAGTTAACGGAAAAGTGTCTGCAAGACATCGAGAGATCGAGTCATCAAGACATCGAGACATCGAGTTATCGAGACATCAGGAAAAGGGATCAACAAGTATTCTTTTTTAATCTTTTAAAATTTGCAGGAGATAACTAGAGACATCGAGACATCAGGAAACGGGATCAACAAGTTTTCTTTTCTAATCTTTTAAAATCTGCAGGAGATACCCTTTCCGTGTGGAAAAATGACAAAAAATCCTCGATTTGTTTTTTATTTCGTAATTTTGCATTTCGATATTTCACGATTATGAAGATAGCATTGATAGGATACGGCAAGATGGGCCACGCCGTGGAGGAGACGGCCCTGCAGCGCGGCCACACGGTGGTGTGCACCGTGGACAACGACGCCGAGTGGACGTCGAAGGAGGCCCTGCTGCGGCAGGCCGAGATGGCCGTGGAGTTCAGCACCCCGGCGACGGCGGTGGACAACCTGCGGCGCTGCTTCGCCCTGGGCCTGCCGGTGGTGAGCGGCACCACGGGCTGGGACGCCAGCCGCGACGAGGTGGAGAAGGAATGCCGCGCCGGCGGCCACACCATGCTGACGGCGTCGAACTTCAGCATAGGCATGAACATCATGTTCGCACTGAACCGGCAGCTGGCCAGACTGATGCGGGTCGGCGACCGAAGTGGAGCCAACAAGTCGGAAAGACTCGTTGGCGAGGACTACAGCGCCAGCATCTGCGAGACGCACCATATCCACAAGCTCGACGCCCCCAGCGGCACGGCCATAACCTTGCAGAACCAGATTGTGGAGTGCGGCGGCCGCAAGGCTGAGAGCATACCCATAGAGTCGATACGCGAGGGCGAGGTGCCGGGCACGCACACGGTGACCTACGACAGCGAGATAGACACCATCACGCTGACCCACGAGGCCCACAGCCGCAAGGGGCTGGCCCTCGGCGCCGTGCTGGCGGCCGAATGGCTGCTGGGCGCCGGCTCGGGGGTGTATACAATGAATGATTTGTTCGTATGAACGGGATGAACGGAGCTAATGGCGCTAATGGGCGTTTTGACGATGCCCCAAGTGCCCGTCATGCCCATAAGACCCATGCCAATCCTTGGGTTGTCGCGGGCTTGTCGCTGCTGCTGGTGGCTGCCATGGGCGGCAGCTGTCTGCTGGGCGCCGCGGACCTGGAACTCGACGGCATACTGCAGTCGCCCATCTTCCTCAACCTGCGCATGCCGCGGGTGCTGATGAGCGTCATGGTGGGCGCCATCCTCAGCGTCTGCGGCGCGGCCTACCAGAGCGTGTTCCGCAACCCCCTGACGGACCCATACGTGCTGGGTGTGTCGAGTGGCGCCTCGCTGGGTGCCGCCGTGGCCATACTGCTGGGCATGGAGGCCCTGATGTGGGGCGTGGGCGGCATGGCGCTGGTGACGGCGCTGCTCACGGTGCTGCTGATATACCGCATAGCCTCGATAGGCAACCGCATGCACACCACCACGCTGCTGCTGACGGGCGTATGCCTGACGCTGCTCATCTCGGCCATGATCTCGTTCCTCATGGTGCTGAACCAGGAGAAGATGGACGCCATCATCTTCTGGACCATGGGCTCCTTCGGCAGCTCGTCGTGGAGCGACGTGCTGATGCTGGCGCCGGTGACGGTGCTGGGCATCGCCGTGGTGCTGTGGCACGGACGCGACCTCAACCTGCTGCTCGCCGGCAGCGAGGCGGCACGCAGCATGGGCGTGGAGGTGGAGCGCGTGAAGCGTGTGCTGCTGCTGGCCACGACGCTCATGGTGGCCTTTGCCGTGAGCACCTGCGGCGTGATAGGCTTCGTGGGCCTGATAGTGCCGCATGCCGTGAGACTCGTGGCGGGTCCAGACAACCGCAAGGTGGTCCCCTACTCCATGCTCTGCGGCGCACTGTTCGTGCTGGTGTGCGACACCCTGGCGCGCTATATGCTGCGCCCCAGCGAGCTGCCCGTAGGCTCGCTGACATCCCTCGTCGGCGCCCCGATGTTCATATACCTGCTGTATAAGAATAAGAAGAAATACTAATTAATGATGAATGATGAATGATGAATGATGAATGATGAACGGTGAAGTGAATGATGAATGATGAATGGCGAATGATGAACGGTGAAGTGAATGATGAATGATGAATGGCGAATGATGAACGGTGAAGTGAATGATGAATGATGAATGGTGAATGATGAACGGAGAAGTGAATGATGAATGATGAATGGCGAATGATGAACGGTGAAGTGAATGATGAATGATGAGGTTGGTACGCAGGATGCAGCCTGCGGAGGTGCGATGGTATGGCGGTGAAATTGCGACCACTAAAGGTATTGTCTTTAACTTCTTTAACTTCTCTAACCTCCTTAACTCCTTAACTCCTGCCTCCTTAACTCCTGCCTCCTGAACTCCTTAACTCCTGCCTCCTTAACTCCTTAACTCCTGTCTCCTTAACTCCTTAACTCCTGTCTCCTTAACTCCTTAACTCCTGTCTCCTTAACTCCTTAACTCCTGTCTCCTTAACTCCTTAACTCCTAAATTTCAAAATGATAACACTCGAACATATAGGACTCTGCTACGGCAGGCGCGAGATCCTGCGGGATGTCAGCGCCGAGGTTGCCGCAGGACGCGTCACGGCGGTGATGGGTCCCAACGGCTGTGGCAAGACGACGCTGCTGCGCATCATCGGCGGCCTGCTGGCACCCACGGCAGGCACGGCCTCGGTGGACGGCAGGGCGGTGCAGGACTACGGAGCCCGCGCCCTGGCACAGAAGGTGGCCTTCGTGCGGCAGCACGCACAGACGGACTTCGACTTCTCGGCCTTCGAGACGGTCCTCATGGGACGCAACCCATGGCAGCGCAGGCTGCAGAACGAGAGCCAGGAGGACTGGGACATCGTGGAGCGCTGCATGCGCCAGACAGGCACCTGGGAGCTGCGCTTCGCACGTCCCGACGAGATGAGCGGCGGTGAGCTGCAGCGCGTGATGATAGCCCGCGCCCTGGCACAGCAGACCCCCGTGCTGCTGATGGACGAGCCGGTGAGCAACCTCGACATAGCACACCAGATAGAGGTGATGCGGCTGCTGAAACAGGCCACGGACAAGACCGTGGTCATCGTCATCCACGACCTGAACCTGGCATTGCAGTTCTGCGACGACGTGCTGCTGCTGCACGACGGCGGACTGCTCTTCCACGGCCCGGTGAAGGAAGGCCTGACTCCCGACCGCATAAGCACCGTATACGGCGTGCAGACCCACATGGCCGACGGGCGGATCGTCTTCGACTATTAGTGGGTAGTGGGTAGTGATTAGTGGGTAGTAGTCATACTCCTCCACCAGCCTGACGGCTGGTCCCCCTCCCCTATCTTAGGGGAGGAGTTAGGGGTGACAGTTAACGTTTTTTTGGTTTTCAAAAGGGGCTATTTGAAAATTTTTCGTATCTTTGCAAGTTAATACTAACCCCGATTGACGTTAATGCAGATGAGATATATCGCTCGTATTTTATTGATTGGTGGATTGTTGCTGCTGCCGGCACTGGCTGCCGCACAGAACGACGACCCACGGAAAAACTCGGAAATAAAGGTCGGCAAACTGGATGTTATCTATGAGGAGGAGGAGTTCAAAGGTGTCGTCGTAGACCAAGACGACGAAGACACCACAGAGACCTATTACTACCAGGTGCCGTTCCTGGTGAACCCCGACGAATACGACGAAGACGAGATGCCGCAACCCTTCAGCCTCGGCGACGAGGGTGTGGACAGCGAAGACGACATACTGTGGGAGGGTTTCGACACCATGGCCATACACCTGCCCAAGCTGGACCCCTCGACCATCGAAGAGCCCATCATGCTTGAGCTGCCCCGCTTCTCGTGGCCTACGCCCACGACGGCCCGTCCGTCGTCGCATTTCGGTCCGCGCCGCCGCCGTTTCCACTACGGACTGGACCTGGCGCTGCCCACGGGCGAGCCCATCTATGCCGCCTTCGACGGTGTGGTGCGTATATCGAAGCGCAACAAGAGCTACGGCAACCTGGTGATCATACACCATGCCAACGGCCTCGAGACCTACTACGCCCACATGTCGAAGCGCAATGTCGCTGCCGGCGACCATGTGAAGAGTGGCGACGTCATAGGCCTCTGCGGCAATACAGGCCGCAGCTTCGGCAGCCACCTGCACTTCGAGATACGCTATATGGGCAACGCCATGAACCCCGAGGATGTGCTAGACTGCTCGACCCACGACCTGCTGAGCCGCACGCTGTCGCTCAGCTCGAATTCATTCCGCAAGGTTGCCAAAGGCGGCAAGGGTGGCGGCACAGGCACAGCCTCGAGCGGCGGCTGGTACCGCGTGCGCCAGGGCGACACCCTGGAGAAGATAGCACGAAGGAACGGCACCACGGTGAGACGCCTCTGCCAGCTCAACGGCATCAGCCAGAACAAGACGCTGCACCCCGGCGAAAGGCTGAAGGTCAGCGGCTCGGCGAGCAGCAGCAAGGCGAGTGCCTCGGCAAGCAAGAACAACAGCACCAGCGGCGCCGGCACATCGGGCGCCAGCACCTATACCGTCAAGAGCGGCGACACCCTCTACAGCATAGCCAAACGCAACGGCACCACGGTGAAGAAACTCTGCCAACTCAACGGCATCAAGGAGAACGGCAAGCTGCGCGTGGGACAGAAACTGAAGCTACGCTAGTGGATAGTGGGTAGTGGATAGTGGGTAGTAAATTGAAGATTATGCGTATAGATATTCTTACACTCTTCCCGAACATGATGAACATGTTCTTCGAGGAGAGCATCCTGAAGCGGGCCCAGAAGAAGGGCTTGGTGGAGGTGGTGTTCCACGACCTGCACGACTATTCGCTGACCAAGTACGGCTCGGTGGACGACTACCCCTACGGCGGTGCCGCCGGCATGGTGATGGCCGTGGAGCCCATAGCCAACTGTATCGAAGGACTGCAGAAAGAGCGCGAATACGACGACATCATATATACGGCCCCCGACGGCGAGATGCTCTGTCAGCCTATGGCCAACGAGCTGTCGCTGAAGCAGAACCTGATGGTGCTCTGTGGCCACTACAAGGGTGTCGACGAGCGCATAAGGGAGCATTTCATCACCCGCGAGATATCGATAGGCGACTATGTGCTGACGGGTGGCGAGCTGGCCACGGCGGTGATCTGCGACACCGTGATACGGCTGGTGCCGGGGGTGATAGGCGACGAGCAGTCGGCCCTGGGCGACTCGTTCCAGGACGGCCTGGTGGCGCCGCCGGAGTATACGCGGCCGCCGGAGTTCCGCGGCTGGAAGGTGCCCGAGGTGCTGCTCAGCGGCAACCACGCCAAGATAGAGCAGTGGCGCATGGAACAGGCCATACAGCGCACCAAGGAACGCCGTCCCGACCTACTGAAATAGTTTTTTTTCATTACAGAAGCATTACAGAAATAACAGAAATATACGGAAACCTTTTCTGTAATTATTCCGTCTTTTCTGTCCTTTTCTGTAATTATTCCGCCTTTTCTGTCCCTTTTCTGTAATTTATAATCATTACAGAAGCATTACAGAAATAACAGAAACAGACAGAAATTTTCTGTAATTCTTCCGCTTTTTCTGTCCCTTTCTGTAATTTATAATCATTACAGAAGCATTACGGAAATAACAGAAATATACGGAAACCTTTTCTGTAATTATTCTGGCGTTTCTGTCCCTTTTCTGTAATTATTCTGGCGTTTCTGTCCCTTTCTGTAATTTATAATCATTACAGAAGCATTACAGAAATAACAGAAATATACGGAAACCTTTTCTGTAATTATTCTGGCGTTTCTGTCCCTTTTCTGTAATTTATAATCATTACAGAAGCATTACGGAAATAACAGAAACAGACAGAAACCTTTTCTGTAATTATTCTGGCGTTTCTGTCCCTTTTCTGTAATTTATAATCATTACAGAAGCATTACGGAAATAACAGAAACAGACAGAAAACTTTTCTGTAATTCTTCCGCCTTTTCTGCCCCTTTCTGTAATTTATAATCATTACAGAAGCATTACAGAAATAACAGAAATATACAGAAACCTTTTCTGTAATTCTTCCGCTTTTTCTGCCCTTTTCTGTAATTTATAATCATTACAGAAGCATTACAGAAATAACAGAAATATACGGAAACCTTTTCTGTAATTATTCTGGCGTTTCTGGGCTTTTCTGTAACATAATCCAACCGTCCGTTTCTGTAATAAAAAAAGGAGACCCCTGTAAGAGGTCTCCATAGTGTGTTTTTCTGTAACTACGCTGCCGATTAGCCGAGGCGTTTGAACTGGCAGGTGAAGTGGCGCATGAGCTCGGCCTCCCAGGTGATCTCGAGACCGCGTTTGATGCTGTCGCGACGGTCGTAGACATTCTTGAGGGCGGCGGCGATGACGTCCATGTGGTTGTTGGTGTAGACGCGGCGCGGGATGCAGAGGCGCACGAAGTCGTTGCCACCGAAGCGGTTCTCGCGGGTCACGGGGTCACGGTCGGCGAGGACGTAGCCGATCTCGCAGGCGCGGATACCGGCCTCGAGGTAGAGCTCGCAGGTGAGGGTCTGGGCAGGGAACTCCTCCTTGGGGATGTTGGTGAGCACCTTGTCGGCGTCGACGAAGATGGCGTGGCCACCGGCGGGACGCTGGTAGGGGATGCCGTACTCGTCGAGCTTGGCGGCGAGGTAGTGGACCTGTTTGATGCGGGTCTCGACCATCTCGAACTCGATGTTCTCCTTGAGACCGACGGCGAGGGCGTCCATGTCGCGGCCGTTCATACCGCCGTAGGTGAGGAAGCCTTCGAAGGGGATGCAGAACATCTTGGCACCTTCGTACCACTCCTGCTTGTTGGTGGCGATGAAGCCGCCCATGTTCACGAGGCCGTCCTTCTTGGCGCTCATGGTCATGCAGTCGGCGTAGCTGAACATCTCCTTGCAGATCTCGCGCAGGGTCTTGTTCTCGTAGCCTTTCTCGCGGGTCTTGATGAAGTAGGCATTCTCGATGAAACGGGCGCTGTCGACGTTGACGGGGACACCGTATTTGTGGCAGAGTTCGCAGGTCTCGCGGATGTTCTGCATGCTGACGGGCTGGCCGCCGACGGTGTTGTTGGTGACGGTGAGGACCATGAAGGGGACGTTGCCCTTGTTCTCTTTGAGGAGCTTCTCGAGTTTCTCGAGGTCGACATTACCTTTGAAGGGGACTTCGAGCTGGGTGTCGTAAGCCTCTTTCACAGTGACGTCGATGGCGAAGGCCTTGCGGCTCTCGATGTGGCCCTTGGTGGTGTCGAAATGGGCGTTGCCGGGGATGATGTTGCCGGGTTTCACGAGGTAGCTGAACAGCACGTTCTCGGCTGCACGGCCCTGGTGGGTGGGGATGACATAGTTGAAGCCGGTGAGCTCGGTGATGGTGTCCTTCATGTGGTAGAAGGAGCGTGCGCCGCCGTAGCTCTCGTCGCCCATCATCATAGCGGCCCACTGGCGGTCGCTCATGGCGCCGGTGCCGGAGTCGGTGAGGAGGTCGATGTAGACGTAGTCGCTCTTGAGCATGAACACGTTCTGGTGGGCTTCGTTGAGCCATTTCTCGCGCTGCTCGCGGGTGCTCTTCTTGATGGGTTCAACCATCTTGATTTTCCAAGCTTCTGCAAATGGTAATTCCATAATTTTGATGTTTTTATTGTTATTATTGATTGATAAAATGCAACGGAAACGACCTTGGGGTCGGTGTCGAGGGTGGAGCTGTGGCCGGTAAGGAGGACATGTAGCCATTGTCTTAACTCCTTAACTTCTTAACTCCTTAACTACTAGAAATGACAAACGTCTCTCTTCTTGATGTTTAAGAAGAGATGATGGATAGACGTGTATGGATTATAGGCTGTCATAAGACGGGTGCAAAAGTACAAAAAAAAACAATATGCGTATAACTTTTTTTCTTTGTAATAACTTTTTTTAGTATTTTTGTAGGTCGATTGAGACACCGAATCGAATAGTAAAAATAATATAAAACGTTGTAAGTATGTATACTAAATTCCAACAGCATCTTCAGAAAGAGCTGGCCGACATCGAGGCCGCCGGCTTGTACAAGAACGAACGCATCATCGAGAGCCCCCAGGGCGCCGAGATCATGGTGAAGGGCAAGAAGTGCCTGAACTTCTGCGCCAACAACTATCTGGGTCTGGCCGACAATCCCGAGCTCATAGCCGCTGCCAAGAAGGGCATGGATGCCCGTGGTTTCGGCATGGCTTCGGTGCGTTTCATCTGTGGCTGCCAGGACCTGCACAAGCAGCTTGAGAAGAAGATTGCCGAGTTCTTCGGCACCGAGGACACCATCCTCTACGCAGCCTGCTTCGACGCCAACGGCGGTGTTTTCGAGCCCCTGCTGACCGAAGAGGACGCCATCATCAGCGACGCCCTGAACCACGCCTCGATCATCGACGGTGTGCGCCTGTGCAAGGCCCAGCGCTACCGCTACGCCAACGCCGACATGGCCGACCTGGAGGAGCAGCTGAAGGCTGCCCAGAAGAACCGCTTCCGCATCATCGTCACCGACGGTGTCTTCTCGATGGACGGCAATGTCTGCCCGCTGGACAAGATATACGAGCTCGCCAACAAGTACGACGCCATGGTGATGGTGGACGAGAGCCACTCGGCCGGCGTTGTGGGCAAGACCGGTCGCGGCGTGACCGAGCGCTACAACCTGCGCGGCAAGATTGAGATCCTCACCGGCACCTTAGGAAAAGCCTTCGGCGGCGCCATGGGCGGTTTCACCACCGGCAAGAAAGAAATCATCGACATGCTGCGTCAGCGCAGCCGTCCCTACCTGTTCAGCAACTCGATGGCTCCCGGCCTCGTGGCCGCCGGCATCCGCATGTTCGAGCTCATGAGCGAGACCAACGCCCTGCAGGACAAGCTGCACGAGAACACCGACTACTTCCTGCGCCGCATGAAGGAGGAAGGTTTCGACTGCAAGCCCAGCGAGAGCGCCATCTGCGCCGTGATGATCTACGACGCCGCCAAGAGCCAGCAGTATGCCGCCAAGATGCAGGAAGAAGGCATCTTCGTCACCGGCTTCTACTATCCCGTGGTGCCGAAAGGCCAGGCCCGCATCCGTGTGCAGATCAGCGCTGCCCACGAGCACGAGCACCTCGACAAGTGCATCGAGGCCTTCAAGAAAGTACGCAAGGAAATCGAGGGCTAAAAGAGATGTGGCAATAAAAAAGAAGAGGCGTCCGATTGGGCGCCTCTCTTTTTTTTATTTGCGTTTTGCCTGATTGGCCACGCTCTGCATCTTGGCGGCGATGACGTCAGGGTCGCCGAGGAACTTGTCGTCGACGAGGTTCATGCGGTCATCGAAGGTGAAGACATAGGGTACGGCCGTAGGCAGGTTGAACTTGATTATCTCCTCGTTGCTCATGCCTTTGAGCTCTTTGACGATGCCGCGCAGCGAGTTGCCGTGGGCCACCACCATGAGGGTGTTGCGGTTGTCGAAGGCAGGCATGATGGTGCCGCGGTAGTAGGGCATCAGTCGTTCGATGGTGTCCTTGAGGGCCTCGGTGAGGGGGATGAGGTTGTCGGGGATTTCGTTGTAGCGCGGGTCCATGCGAGGGCTGCGCTCGTCGTACATGTCGAGTGCCGGGGGCTGCACATCGAACGAGCGGCGCCAGAGGAGCACCTGGTCGTCGCCGTATTTCTCGGCGGTCTCGGCCTTGTTGAGGCCCTGGATGGCGCCGTAGCTCTTCTCGTTGAGGCGCCAGCTTTTCTGCACGGGCAGCCAGTCCATGTCCATGGCGTCGAGCATCTGGTTGAGGGTCTTGACGGCGCGTTTGAGGTAGCTGGTGAAGCAGAGCTCGGGGCGGTAGCCTTCGGCTTTGAGGAGCTTGCCAGCCTCCCAGGCCTCCTTCATGCCGGCCTCGGTGAGGTCGACATCGGTCCAGCCGGTGAAAAGATTGAGTTTATTCCATGCGCTCTCTCCGTGGCGCACCAAGATAAGTGTTTTCATAATTGTTACTTGCTTTTACTCTTTTTTTCGTTTTCTTCTTTCCACTTTGCCACAATGAGGGCGTTCTCGCCCTTGGGGAAGGGGCCCTGCGGCAGTTTTTCCTTGTGTGCGAGCCACGCTATGACGAGGCCGCCGATGATGAAGGGCAGGCTGAGCAGCTGGCCCATGTTGAGGAACATGCCGGCCTCGAAGTCGACCTGGTCGTTCTTGACGAACTCGATGAGCAGACGGGCTCCGAAGAGTGCCACGAGCCACCAGCCGAAGATGGTGCCGGTCTTGAACTGGCCTTTCTTGCGGATGTAGTAGCACAGCGAGACGCCGAAGATGATGAAGTAGCTGAGGCTCTCGTAGAGCTGGGTGGGGTGTTTGGGCAGCACCTCGCGGTTGCGTTCGAAGACGAAGCCCCAGGGCAAGTCGGTGACGGTACCGTAGATTTCGCTGTTGAAGAGGTTGCCCAAGCGCACGAAGGCGCCGCCGACGGCCACCACAATCACCAGACGGTCGAGGAACCACCAGGGGTTCATGTTGTATTTCTTCCAATAGAGCCAGAGGGCTATGAGGATGCCGATGGCGGCGCCGTGGCTTGCCAGTCCCTGGAAGCCCACGAACTGTCCCTTGTAGAAGGGCCAAAAGATCTCGAGCCAGTGTTCGGAGGTGAGGTAATATCCAGGCTCGTAGAAGAGGCAATGGCCGAGACGTGCGCCGACGAGGATGGCGAGGAAGATGTACACCAGCATGCTGCCGAGGTAGTTCTCGTTCACCTTCTCGTGCTTGAACATACGGTCGATGATGTAGTAGCCCAGCGCGAAGGCGACAAGGAACATCAGAGAATACCAGCGGAGACCGAAGGAGCCCAGCTGCAGGGCCACGGGGTCGACATTCCAGTGTATGGCGTTAATTAACATTGTCTGATTGTTTGATTGCTTGATTGTTTGAGTGTGCAGCTCAAACAATCAAGCATTGACACATTCAATCGATTACTTAGCGTAGTTGATGGCGCGGGTTTCGCGGATGACGGTGACCTTGATCTGGCCGGGGTAGGTCATCTCGCTTTGGATCTGCTTGGAGAGGTCGAAGCTGAGCTTGTTGGCCTCGACGTCGCTGACCTTGTCGGCGCCGACGATGACGCGGAGTTCGCGGCCGGCCTGGATGGCGTAGGTCTTCACGACTCCGGGGTAGGCCATGGCCATGTCCTCGAGTTTCTTGAGGCGGTTGATGTAGGCTTCGACGACCTCGCGGCGTGCGCCGGGACGGGCACCGCTGATGGCGTCGGCGACCTGGATGATGGGGCTGATGAGGTTGGTCATCTCGATCTCGTCGTGGTGGGCGCCGATGGCGTTGCAGATGTCGGGATGCTCTTTGTACTTCTCGGCCAGTTTCATACCGAAGATGGCATGCGGCAGCTCGGGGTCGGTCTCGGGCACTTTGCCGATGTCGTGCAGCAGGCCTGCGCGCTTGGCCAGCTTGGGGTTAAGGCCGAGTTCGGAGGCCATGGTGGCAGCCAGGTTGGCGACTTCGCGGCTGTGCTGCAGGAGGTTCTGGCCGTAGGAGGAGCGGTATTTCATGCGGCCCACCATGCGCATAAGCTCGTGGTTCATGTTGAGGATGCCGAGGTCTATGCAGGTGCGTTTGCCGACTTCGTTGATTTCCTGCTCTATCTGGCGGCGGGTCTTGGCGACGACCTCTTCGATGCGGGCGGGGTGGATGCGGCCGTCGGTGACCAGCTTGTGGAGCGACAGGCGGGCGATCTCGCGGCGCACGGGGTCGAAGCCGCTGATGATGATGGCGTCGGGCGAGTCGTCGATGATGATCTCGACGCCGGTGAGGCTTTCGAGGGTGCGTATGTTGCGGCCCTCGCGGCCGATGATGCGTCCTTTGACCTCCTCGTTTTCGAGGTTGAAGACCGAGACGGTGTTTTCGACAGCGGTCTCGGTGGCGGTGCGCTGGATGCTCTGGATGACCACCTTCTTGGCCTGTTCGGCGGCGGTGATCTTGGCTTCCTCGACGATGTCCATGATGGTGGTGCTGGCTTCGGCGCGAGCCTCTTCGGTGAGGCTGTCGATAAGCTGCTGCTTGGCCTCTTCGGCGGTCATGCCGGCGATGTGCTCCAGCTTGTCGATGCTTTCCTTGTAGACCTTCTCGACTTCGGCCTGGCGCTTGTGGAGATTCTCGATCTCGACGTTCAGCTTGTCGCTGACGCCTTTCAGTTCGGCGCTTTTCTTCTGCAGCTCGTCGACCTTCTGGCCGAGGGTCTGCTCGCGCTGTTTGAGTTTGTTCTCGGCGTCGCGCATTTTGTTGTTCTGCTCGTTGACGCGCTTGTCGTGTTCGCGCTGCAGCTGGAGGAATTTCTCTTTGGCCTTCAGCTCGCCTTCTTTCTTGATGATTTCACCTTTCTCCTCGGCGTCTTTGAGCACTTGCTGGCTCTGGGAGAGGAGCTTGTTGCGGAGCACGCCTGTCGTGAGCCACATGGCGATGCCGCCGCCGGCCATGAGTGCGATGACTCCGATTACTATCACTACTGCTGTTGACATAATGTTTTGTTGTGTTTTTTTTGCGGGAAGTGCTTAGGGGATTTGCGACGGGTGATGAGTGTGAAAAAACTGCATCCGGGGAGAACCCTCCTGGAGTATTGGTAAACTCTGGAACTGTAGGATTTGAGCGCCGGGCGTATCTGCCATACAGCTTACCCGCCCCTGAGCCGACTCGGTTTGTAAATGGTGTTGAGTTTACAAACTGTTTTGGGCCTCTTTTTTCGGATGCAGTATTCCGTCAAGCACGCTGTCTATCGACTGGAGGCGCTGCGCGAGGTCGGTGTCCTTGAAGCGCAGGGAGTCCTGTATCTTGGTCAGCTGAGTAATCTGGGTGAGCGCCACCATTGCCAGCAAGTCCTGATGGTCGTTGTAGGCATACATGTTACCATACTGTTTGGCCTGATTGTCGATAGCTTCCGCCGCCTTGCGCAACGCCGCCTCGTCCTCTTTGGAGACGCGAAGCTTGTAGGTCCTTCCCAGTATGTTCACCGATGCCGATATCGTTTCCATCATTCAGTTGCTTTCAGTATCTCGAGGCTTTTGTCAATGGTGCGTATCATCTGGTTTATCTTGAGTTTCAATTCTGCACTGTCGCCACCCTCAGTAAGCCTGTTCCCTAATTTGACTAATTTGTTCTCTTCTTTTAAATTATTTATTATTATTTCGTTGTTTTTTTGCGCTTTTTGCAGTTCGCAGAGCTCGTCCTCCTTTGCCGACACCAGTGCGCGCAGACGTTCCACCTCGTCTGCCAACTGCCTCACTTTGAACTCAATCCCACTGACCGATGTTTCAAAATCGAACATTTTTACTTATTCTGTTACACTATAAAAAGCGATGCAAAAGTAGTAATAATTTTGCATTCCGCCAAATTTTTTTGCGGAACCAGTCAAAATAACCGTTGTTTTATCTTCCTTTCGCTACCCGTGTCACCTACTGTACCAGCAGCCGTCGGGTGGCGGTGCCGAGGGGGGTGCTTACGCGCACCATGTAGACGCCTGCGGCGAGGCCTTTGAGGTCGAGGGGGTATTTGTCCTGGTGCAGGCCGTCGTGGTGGAGGATTACGGTGCCGTCGACGGCCAGCAGCTCGACGCTCTGCATCCCAGTGGCCGAGACGGTGACGCGCTCGGTGGCGGGGTTGGGGGTGAGGGTGATGTCGGGGGTGTCGACGCCGTCGATGCCGTTGCCGCCGTTGAGGCTGAAGGCCAGGGGGGCGCTCCAGGGGCCGTATTCGTAGCGGGCGAACTTGCAGCGTGCGCGGACGTAGGCCACATAGTGCGAGTCGGGGTCGAGGGTGACGAGGCTGCTGCTTGTGTTCGCGCAGTTGAGAATTGTGCCGTCCTCGGGTGCGGTGCCTGCGGTGCCGTAGCTGAGCTGCCAGTCGTGGTGGTTGGTGCCGCGCTGCCAGCGGAAGAAGGCCTTGTCGGCGCTGGACCTGACGTATTGCAGCCCCTGCGCCTGCGGGCAGGTGTCGCGAATCGTAAATGGTTGTACTATTGATTCCAGCCTCAGAAGTTCCGCACATTACAGGTATTATGTTGCCCCAATTATGAGTAGGAGGACTTGTGTATTTAAATTTCATTTCACATGAGATATAGAATGAATCGGTCAGGTCCACTTCGCTGTCAAAATAGACCTCCAGCATAACATGCAGTCCCCACCAATTAAAACATCCAATAGTCGCAAAATGGGTCGCAGTCGGTTCTACGGGAGCCTCATAAATTGGCATATAAAATCTGGCGTTTGCGGTGTCAAATGAAGTGTCCATAACAACAGATTTAATAAGTGTCATGTGGTTGCCATCGGGTTGATATAGTTTGAACCAGATAGAGTCGTGGTATTCGTTAGTGTTGTTAAGTATTCTATATAGGTCGGCAAGGAGTATTCCTGTGTTAATATTTTCCTGATTTTCCCAATCATAATTATAATAAAAATCTGATGTTAGCGGAACTGCAATTCCAATAATATGCAACGTGGTGTCGGAGGTGAATCTAATAGCAATGTCATCTTCGTAGCCTTGTGTGAAAAAATTCCCAGATAGTGTACGTCCACGCATTTCACCAAAACCCCAGCGGTGCTCTGCGAAAATGTCATAGGTCTCATCGTAAATGGAGTGCTCCATATAGAACTGAGGAATACCAACATAGTATGGCAACGTGTCGTGCTGGGCGCGTGTGGTGGCGAGGCACAGCAGCATGGTGATAAGAATGGCAATCTTTTTCATGGCATTGGAGTCCTTGTTTTATCAATCAAAGCAGTCAATATTTATGGAATAATTGGAAAAGGGTGGGACCAGCCAATTCCACCTATTGTAAGGGAGAGGAAAATGATTGAAATAGATAATAGATTGATTGATAGTTTTTTCATACTTATTGATTTTGAGGTTTATATTTGCAAATATACAACATTTTTCTTGTTTCTGCAAATTTTTTTTGCGAGACAGCAACCACTGGGGGCACCCATATGGAGCTGCCATCGGGGGGGGGGGAAGGGGGAGTGAGGAGGGAGTGAAGGAGGAGGGAGGGTAGGATGTGGGTAGTAAGTGAGTAGTAAGTGAGTAGTAAGTGAGTAGTATGTGAGCAGTAAGTGATGGGGTGGTGATTGGGAGTTGAGTCTACGGAACACAGTGAAATAACAATACAATAAAAAAGGAGCGTGCGCGTTATATAGGTACAGAAAACGACGAAGAGAATGGATATCAGTACATATTTCAGCCCGATAGACATGTCGGTGGTCGACTACAGCAGCGAGGAGTTCCGTCCGATGCTGGGCGACGCCGTAGATGCCTACAGCGAGGAGGGTGCTTTCCCGTCGCTCGACGGGGCGCGGATGGTGCTGTTGGGCATCAAAGAGGACCGCGGCAGCGTGGAGAACCAGGGCTGCGGCGAGGGCCCCGACATGATACGCCACTACCTGTACCGACTGGCGAAGCCCCACGAGGATGTGCACCTGGTGGACCTGGGCAACATAATGCCCGGAGCTACGGCCAGAGACACCTACTTTGCCGTCATAGAGGCCATGCAGCAGTTGCTCGACCGCGGGCTGACGGTGCTGGTGCTTGGCGGCAGCGACGACCTGGTGTTCCCCATATACAAGGCCTACGAGGTGCTGGGCAGGGTGATAAACATCTGCTCGGTGGACTCGCGCTTCAACCTCGAAGGAGGCGAGCGGGTGTCGTCGAACAACTACCTGCAACACATAATACTGCAGCAGCCCAACTACCTGTTCGACTATGTGGCGCTGGGGTACCAAACATACTTCGTGGGACAGGAGATGGTGAAGCTGATGGACGAGCTGAAGTTCAGCACGCGGCGTGTGGGTGAGCTGCAGACAAACATGGAGTTGGCCGAGCCGCTGGTGCGATACAGCGATGTGGTGGCTGTGGACATCAGCGCCGTGCGCCAGAGCGACGCCCCGGCCAACGCCGCGCCGTCGCCCCACGGCCTCTACGGCGAGCAGCTGTGCCAGATAGCGCGCTATGCGGGTATGAGCGACAAGACAACCTGTTTCGGCCTCTTCGAGATGAACCCCGCCTACGACCGCCAAGGACAGACGGCACACATGCTGGCACACGCGATGTGGTTCTTCATAGAGGGCTTCTACTACCGCCTCAACGACTTCCCGAGCCGCGACAACCAGCAGTATAAGCGCTTCACAGCCATACTGCAGGAGCACGGGCTGGAGATAGTGTTCTACAAGAGCCTGCGGAGCGACCGCTGGTGGATAGAGGTGCCATGCGACGACCAAGAACGCCGCGAGCGCTACCAGCGCCACACGCTGATACCATGCAGCTATGCCGACTACCAGCGGGCTATGGAGAACGAGATACCAGAGCTGTGGTGGCACTATTATAACAGGCTGAACGGATAGATAATACGTTGTTACGTAATAACGATATAACGAAAAGACTATGGAAGTAAAGTTCAAAGAAAAGATAGACGCTTTGATTAGCGAAGTGGCCGCTGTGCCGGACCTTATGACCAAGGTGGCCGTGCTGAACTACATACAGCAGGAGTCGGGATTCCTGCTTTGGCAACTGGAAGACGAACAGCGCATCGATGAAGACTCGAGGGATTTTTAACAAGTGGGTAGTGGGTAGTGGACAGTGGGTAGTGGTTTGCTGCCTGTTGTTGCTGTTGGTGGGTTGTACCGGCGGGTATTCGTTCACTGGCGCGTCAATACCGCCCGGGGCGAAGACCATCTCGGTGGCGACGTTTCCGAACTATGCCTCGACGGTGAACCCCCAGCTGAGCCAGAAGCTCACCGACGAGTTGATGCAGATGTTCTCGAGCCAGACATCGCTGAGTGTCACCAATGCCGAAGGCGACCTGCAGGTGAGCGGCGAGATTGTAGGCTATGACACCCGCGCTTCGGCATTGTCGAGCAGCGACGAGGTGAGCATGAACCGCCTCACCATAACCGTCCGCGTGAAGTTCGTGAACAACATAGACCCCGAGGCCGACTTCGAGCAGTCGTTCTCGCGCTATCGCGACTACGCCGCCTCGCAGGATTTCTCGTCGGTGGAGAACACCCTGGTGGGCGAGATAGTCACCGAACTATGCGAAGACATATTCAACAAGGCTGTGGTCAACTGGTAAATTGAAAGTTGAAAGTTGAAAATTGAAACGAGCAGGATAAAGGCATGGTGCAGACAGCATGGTTTTATGCTGCTTTCCGTGTTTGCTTCGTTTATCTACCTGCTCACCATGGACCGTTCGGCGTCGTGGTGGGATTGCGGCGAGTTTATAGCCACCTCGTGGCAGCTGGGCGTCGGACACCCTCCGGGAGCACCGCTCTACCAGCTGGTGACACATGTGACGATGCTTCTCTCGTGCGGCAACGCGATGCTTGTAGCGCCGCTGTGCAATGCCGTGTCGGCGATATGCGGCGGAATCACCGTGGGACTGCTGTACTTGACTGTTTTGGAGTTGGCTGGACAAGGTGCCAGGTACGGTGCCCTCACAGGGGCGCTGTGCTACTTGTTCTGCGACACGGTATGGTTCTCGGCAGTGGAGAGCGAAGTGTACGCCATGGCTATGCTCTTCTGCTCGCTCGACGTGTGGGTGGCTCTGCTGTGGCGTCGCACAGGCAACGGACGCCTGCTCCCGCTGCTGGCATTGCTGCTGGGACTTGGGATATGCGTACACCTGATGACGCTGCTGGCGCTGCCGGCATTGGCGTTGGTGGTGCTCGCTGGAAGCAAGCCATGGCCCCTGGCCAAACGGCTGCCAGTGCTGACGCTGTTTTTCCTGCTGGGCCTCACCCCATACCTGATAGTGCCGATACGTGCCGCCGCCAACCCACCCATCAACGAGGGCAACCCCCAGACAGTAGAGAGTTTCAGGAGCTATATATCGCGCGAGCAGTATGCCAAGGCGCCGCTCTATCCACGTATGTGGCGCGAACGTGACGCGGAGAACTGGGGCTACTGGTCTTACAACCACGACGGGGTGCTGGGCAACGCCGTCTATTATGGCAGCTACCAGCTGGGGTATATGTACGGCCGCTACCTGATGTACAACTTCATAGGACGCGAGAACCTCAAGAGCGGCCGCATAGTGGTGTTCGTGCTGCCGGTGCTGCTGGCGCTATGGGGACTGCTGTGCCACCGAAGGAAGAACAGGCGTGGCTACTGGACAGTGATGCCGCTGTTCCTCATGGGAGGTGTGCTGCTCAACATATACCTGAACCATCCCTGCTACGAGCCGCGCGAAAGAGATTATGCCTATGTGCTGTCGTTCTACGCATTGGCGATATGGATAGGTGTAGGCGCCGCCGACCTGCATGAGCGGGCGCGCGGCAAAGCATGGCCACTGCTGCTGATGGTGGCTCCGCTAAGCATGGCTGTCGGCAACTGGAGCGACCACGACCGCAGCCGCTGCCATGCAGTACACGACATAGCCATGAACCACCTGCAGAGCTGCGACCCCGACGCCATACTGATCACCCTCGGCGACAACGACACCTTCCCCCTGTGGTACCTGCAGCAGGTGGAAGGGCGTAGAAAAGATGTCAGCATCTACAACATAGGGCTCACAGGCTATGGCAACCTGATGCAGATACTCGACGCCAACGATTTCCAGCGGCCGGTGTATGTATCGCAATACTTCTACTACCGCTACGGCAGACTCTACCAAGGACGGCTGCGCTGCGAGGGTTTCTGCTGGCGACTGCTGCCAACGGCAGAGGGCGTCGACGACCGCGAGCCGTTGCTGCGGCATGTGAGCGACTCGATAGAGTGGCACATCACCCGAACGGAATACAGGGACAGGGTGACGCAGGGGTTCCTCAACGACTGGGAGGAATCCACCGGCCTGAAAGTACCGCTGAGATAAGGGATTATCTTACTACAAGATTGTTGGAAGTCATACGTTGCATATAGCTTTGTATGACAGCCTTGACGTTTTGTGTCAGCTCCTTCTCAAGCTCGGGCATGGTGCCGATGAGGTTGGTATGCTGCAGGGGGTCGGAGGAGAGGTTGAAGAGCGCCGTGGCACGGTTTCCGTCGAAGAACAGCACATAGTCGCCAAGGAAGTACTGGTAAATACCGTTGTTGTAGTTCACCGCCCAGTCGCGGGTGCCTGACTGACTGATTGAGTCGGCGAGGAGGTCTTTGCCAAAGGCTATATAGGGTTTCTCATAGCCCAGAAGGTGCAGCACGGTGGGCATGATATCGATCTGCTGCGCCACGCCGGCCTTGAGGCCGCGCTCGGTCTGCCCCGAGGGGTCGAAGATGAGTATAGGCACCGAGAAGATGCCCGTGGAGGTGCGATACTCGTCGCGGGCCGACATATTGGTGTGGTCGGCGGTGAGGACGAAGATGGTGTTGTCGTACCACGGCTGCTGGCTGGCGGTGGCGAAGAAGCGGCGCAGGGCGTTGTCGGTGTAGCGGATGCACTTGTACATGGTCAGAGGATCCTCCTCGGGATACACCTCCTTGTAGGCGTCGGGGATGACATAGGGGTGGTGCGAACTGGCTGTGAAGACGGCAGTCATGAAGGGCTCGGGAAGGTCGTTCATGGTGGTGGCGTAGAACTGCAGGAAAGGCTCGTCCCAGATGGCCCAGGTGCCGTCGAAATCGGCCTCGCCGCCGAAGCGCGGGTCGGCGTCATACTCGGTGCGGCCGTAGTAGCGCTGGAAACCGCTGGTTCTTGCAAAGGCCTGGAAACCCATAGAGCTGTTCTCGGCACCGTGGAAGAAGGCCGTGGAATAGCCCTCACGGACAAGCAAATCGGCAAGGCCGTCGATGTCGTTGAGCGACGAGGTGGTGAGGAAGAAGGGCTCGACAAACATAGGTATGGAGGCCAATACCGAGGGCATGCCGTCGATGCTCTTGCGGCCGTTGGCATAGGTCCGCTCCCAAGTGAGCGAATGGGCCAGGAGCGAGTCGACAAAGGGAGTGAAGCCCCGATAGGTGCCGTCGTCGAGGTTGCGGTTGTAGAAGCCTGTATATTCGCGACCGAAGCTCTCGACAATGAGGACCACGACGTTCTTTTTGCCTGACTGTTTGGTAACTTGATTGCTTGAGTGTAGGGGGGAGTAGAGAGCATCCATCTGGTCGGCGGGCATATACTGCGGGTCGGCGAAGGGGGTCTTGCCGGCGGTGCGTATCATGGAGAAAGGAGTGTTGAGGACGATGGCAGCCTCGGCAGGGGTGTTGACATACTGGTTGGCGTTGCTGATGGTGATGGGGCGTATGGCCGTGGTGAAGCCGCCACGCATGGCGCCGATGGCCAGGAGCGTCATCAAGGCCAATGACACCACCTGCATACAATAGTAGCGCCAGAGGGGACGCGAAGGTTTGCCGGCGGGACGTACATATAACAGGATCATAGCCACAAGCAACGCCACGCCGAGCAGCAGGAGGTACCAGTGGCGCAGCAGCTCGACGAAAAAGATGTCGCCGAGGTTGCTCTCATTGGCGAACTCGCTGAAGAAAGACCATGTGGTGCGACGGCCTGTGTACTGCGAATAGACGGCATCGGCCAGATTGGCGCTGATACCTATGGTGTTGATGGTGACAAAGAGGGTCTTGCAGAGGGTGTGCCACCAGCGACACTCCTTGGCATGGAGCGGCAGGAGCATAAGGATGATCCACAGCGCGTTGGTATAGAAGATGGCCGAGGAGTCGAAGCGCAGGCTGCCAGCCAGCAGCTCGCAGAAATCCAAGTCATGCCATGTTGGGGCGAAGAGGCTCCAGTTCTCCCACACATAAGCCACACGGGAGAGCATGTATACAAAATAGGCCAGCACAAGGTTGGCCAGCACGGCGATGATGTTACTGACAGGAGATTGACGTAGTTTCATGATGTTATTAGAATTGGAAATAGATGAACGGCTGGAGGTCGGCCGTGACGAACTGGTAAAGGACAAACACCATCGCCAGCACAAAGATTACCATAGCCCAGAGGGGCATGGCGGCGAACCAGAGACGGTAGCGGCGCTTGAAACGTTCGGGGAGCCAATGGATTGTCATGCCAAGGGCGAAGAGCAGGAAGGGCATCCAGTAGGCGCCAATGATCTGCGGTATCTGTGCCAGGTTCCAATGAGAGCCTATCTGCCCGACCATGAGCGAGGCAGTAAGCCATGCCACCTCGTTGGCCTCGGCAGGGTCAAGGTTAGAGCCGCTACGGAAGAAGAGTCGGGTGAAGCTGATGAAGACAAACGTGAGCAGGGTGAACCATGCCGTCCATGATTTTTTTGTGTAGCGGGAAGTCTGAGGCATGAAATTGAGAACGGTATAGACAATCATGCATATCAAAGATATGGCGAACAGCATGTTGAGCAGCGGCGACGAGAAGATGTTCTTAAACACGAGGAGTACTATAGTGGTGATGGCAAGGGTTAAAATATGAGTTATCCACCCACGCTTCCTCCACCACTTGTAGACAAGGATTCCCAAGCCGTTGAGGCCGCCCCACGTGATGAAGTTGAACGAGGCGCCGTGCCATAGACCGCCAAGGAGCATGGTGTCCATGTTGTTGACGTTGGTGCCGAGATTGCGCCGCCGTGCAGGAAAGAAGACATAGAAGACAGCGATGACCACGGCAACGATGATGACAGCAATGGTGAAAACGGTGCTGTGAAGTCGGAATGCCGCTATTGCCATAATGGCCGCGAGAAGAGTGTAGGAGAGCCAGCCCGAGGTGCGGTTGCCGCCAAGGGGTATGTAGAGATAGTCGCGTAGCCAGTTGGACAGCGAGATATGCCACCGGCGCCAGAACTCGGTAGGATTCTGAGCCTTGTAGGGCGACCGGAAGTTGAGGGGCAGATAGAAGCCCATAAGCATGGCTACGCCGATGGCGATGTCGGTATAGCCAGAGAAATCGGCATATACCTGCATAGAATACAACATCAGCGCCGAGAAGTTCTCGAAGGGTGTGCAGAGGGCAGGGTTGTCGAAGACGCGGTCGACGAAATTGACGGCCAGATAGTCGCTGAGCACCAGCTTCTTGACAAGTCCGTTAAGTATCCAGAATATGGCTATGCCAAACTGTCGGCGGCTGAGGAAGAAAGGCTTGTAGAGCTGCGGCACAAACTGGTCGGCACGAATGATAGGGCCAGCCACAAGCTGAGGGAAGAACGATGTATAGAAGCCAAAGTCAAGGATATTGCTTACATGCGCGATTTTCCGTTTGTATACGTCGACTATGTAACTGATGTTCTGGAAGGTGAAGAAGGAGATGCCCACAGGAAGGATGATGACGGCGGCATCGAAGCGGTCGGTGTGGAACACAGCATTGCCCCAGCGGGCGAGGTGGTTGATGACATGCACATCAGAGCCGAAAGTGGCATTGTATATATCGGTAAAGAAGTAGGCATACTTGAAGTAGCATAACACCAAAAGATTAACAACGACGCCGATACTGGCCAGGAGTTTCCTGCGAGGTTCAGAGGTGCTGTGATCCATACGGATGCCCAAGAGCCATCCCAAAAGTGTGGAGAAGACGAGCAGGAGCACGAAAAGACCAGAGGTCTTATAGTAGAAGAACAGGCTTACAATAAAAAGATAGCCATTACGGCAAACACGCCGATGGTGGGTCAGCGTGCGGCCTGTCGCTATGAAAGCATAGAACAGGTAAACTATGAGGAAGAAAGCCCAGAAATGTATCTGGGTGAACAGTAGCGGGTGGGAACTGTTGAAATTGAGGAGTTGTGATAGATATGTCAGCAAGTCCTTCATCTACTGCTTCCCGATAAATTTGTTATATGCCTCGAAGAGGGCGTTGCTGAAAAGGTCTCCGACAAGTTGGTAGCCTGCCGTAGTGAAGTGCACACGGTCGTTCTGTGCCAATCCTGCCTGACGCCACAAATCCATCGAACGCAACCCGCCCATGACCTCGAACTGGTCCCACACAGCGCCATCGACATCCCTGGCGAGGCGGTAAAAGACCTCGCGTGCCAACTTGCCATTGGTGTTTACACTATAGCGGCGACGGGTCTCCTTCCTGAAGCTGTCGTTGTTGGTGATGAAGATGAAAGCACAGTCGGGATTGACAGCACGTACAGAGTCGACGAGCTGCAGGTAGTTCTGACGGAAGACGGCGGTATCGAAGTTCGCCGGAACAGCATCGTTGATGCCTATGCCGAAGATGACGACATCGGGGTGCATAAGACGCAGGTCGCGCACCAGGTTCTGGCAGCGCAGATAGTCGGGCACCGAGGCTCCATTGACACCGATGGAGTTGTAGATGAAGCCTGGACGGTTGTTGTCGAGGTAAACACCGCTGACGGTGAACTGCTGACCTTCACGACAGGGTAGCACGACGGTGAAGGAATCGACAGCCGTGTTGAGATTAAAGAGATAGCGGTCGGTACGGTTGTCAATGTATGACGGGTAATATTCGCGACCGTCGACGCGTAGACGTGGCACCACACCCTGCTCGGAATGGCCTAGAAGGATGACACGGCTGGACGAGTAGCTCACACGGGGCTCGTTCATCTGTATCAAAATCTCGGAGAGGGTGTTGGCTGCCGTCACGGCAATACCGCATATTCCCAGTGGATAGGTATGTTCTTTGTGTACGTTGCGTGTGAGTATCATCTTCTGCGGACACCGCACACGGTAGTCGGATGGGTTGTTGCAGCGAGCCGCTGCCGAGTAGGGGAACAGCATGCCACGAGGGCCCACCAGGTCGGGATAGGTGGTGAGAATGTTGCAGCGCACGGTGTTTGTGAGCGAACCTGCCTGCACATGCGAACCGCCGATATGCACAATGCTGATATTGCCTTGGCCGCTTTCGACCATTCGCTGCCATTTGCCGAAGAACCGACTCATGGACGGAGAACCGGCATCGTAATGCAACGTGTTGGCCTTGTAGTTGATGAACTTATATTTCGGCAGCACGAAGGTGGGCACCTGCGCCATAACTGTGACGCAGAGCAACATGAGCATAACACAGGAGAGTCTTGTTTTCACCGGCGACCTCCCCTCTTCTTCCTTTTGGAGCGTTTTTCTTTCTTGGCCTTCTTATGCTCAGGTTTAGGTTTCTGCTGTTCCCAGCGCTGTTCCAACTGGTACAGGACGCGACTGTTCTCGAAAGCCTGCGCCAGATTGTCACCCATAAGGTCGGCACCTTTCTGCGAGAAATGGATATAGTCTTTGCCAGCAAGGCCTTGTCGCGCCCATTGCGGCATGGTGTTCCAACCTCCCATGGCATGATATATGCTCCAATAGGCTGCACCATGCGCGTTGGCTGTTGCTATCAGACTGTCGATAAGCTGCGGTATTATTTCATAGGTCTGCAGCTCGCCATGGACCTTGTGGCTCATGTCCGACGGACCGATAAACAGTATCTTGGCATCGGGGCAGCAGGCACGTATGTGGTCTATCTGCCTACCTATCGAAGTGCAGTAAGTGGATATCGACGAGGCAGTCTTCATATATGGCACCGAGTTACCGCCGAACTGCAGTATGATGAGGCCTATGTCCATCTGACGGTAGGCCGCTGCCAACAGACGTTCGTTGACCAGGGTGAATTGCTGTCCCGAGCATCCACGCATGGGGATATTGTCTACCGCAACACCGCAGTTGTCATCGACAAGCATGCAGTAAAGGTCGGCCGAACCGCTGACACGGATGCGCATGGCAGATGTCGACGTGTCGAGATTGAAATCGACCGACGAGATGCCGTCGTTGGCAGTATGCCATTTCTGCTCGTCGTGCTTGTTTTTCAGATCATCGAAACTCACATTCAACCCATCGCGGTTATTGGCAATCAGCCTGACGCGCGAGAACTGCTTGATGCGATTGTCAACACGGTTGCTGTTGGCACCTTTGATTGTCACCGTTGCCTCATTGTTGCTGAGACGGAAGCTTTGCATCATCGGGCCATAATCGCCACGACTGCGCACCGCCAAGCTGTCGCCGAACGAAGCCAGGTGTATCAAATCGCCACTGGTACTCTGGCGCACACTGAAAGTAGGCGTAGTTGTCTGGAACGGCACCATGCCGGGACCGCCACCACCGAAGGTCTTCTGCATATAGGCACGCAGACGCGAGGTCATGTGGTCCATCTCAATCTGGGAATCGCCATAGTGCAGTATGCGCACCGTGCGGTTCTGCTTGGTGGCCTGCTCTACATTCTGCCAAAAACCATCCATGTAGTTTGGCTCCGGCAGCCAGAAACGCAAATTGCCACTGTCTACCAAACCACGATAGTAGTCGAGCGAATCCTTGAGTTGCATCTTCCGCACGGCAATGGTGTCGACGGCCTTGACCACCTCGTCCTGCCTACGACTCTCGACAATCGAATGCAGTGACGGAAAACGCAAATAAAACTTGCCTACGTTTGCACCATCGGCAGGAAACAGTTCGCCCAACAACAGCAGCAGAACCATTATGACCGCAAGGAATGCAAGAATAGCCCTCCTCTTCATTTGCGCTCCAATTCGCCAATACGTTTGGCCAGGTTCTCGATATTCTTTACCAAAACTTCTATCTTGCGACGTTTCGAGGCCTCCATGGCGGGGCTGCCGAAAACAGTGGAGTCGCTTGGAATGGAATGTGTGACGCCGCTTTGGGCACCTATAGTCACATGGTCGCCTACGGTGATGTGACCCACAAGGCCTGCCTGGCCAGCAATGATACACTCCTCCCCTACCTTGCAACTGCCGGCGATACCTACTTGTGAGGCCATGGCGGTGTTCTTGCCCACCACCACATTATGTGCCAACTGGCAAAGGTTGTCGACTTTCACACCTTGGTGCAAACGGGTCGAGCCCATCGTGGCTCTGTCGACGCATGTGTTGGCGCCAATCTCCACATTGTCCTCCAATACCACATTGCCTATCTGGTCTATCTTGTTCCATGTGCCGTCGCCGGCAGGGGCAAAACCGAACCCGTCGGCACCAATCACGCAGCCCGCATGCAATATGCAGTTGCGGCCAATCTCACAGCCTTCGTATATCTTCACTCCGGCGTATATCGTTGTGCCGTCACCAATGGTGCAGTTGTCGCCAATACAGGCGTTAGGGTATATTCTCACATTGTCGCCTATACGGCAATGGCGGCCAATAACAGCATACTGGCCAATGTAGCATTTCTTGCCAACCTTCGAGCCTCGTCCAACACTGCTGCGCCACGAACGGCCCTTGGGCGGTTTCGTACGCTCGTTGAAGGCATGCAGCAGCACCGCAACAGCCATATAGGGGTTGTCCACACGTATCAATGTGGAGCCAACGGGCTTCTCGGGCACAAAGTCCTTGCGGACAATGACTATGGACGACTGCTGCTCATAGATATAGTGTGTGTACTTAGGGTTTCCAAGGAAGGTGATGCCTCCCTCGCAGCCTTCTTCTATCTTGCACGGCTTCCACACTCGGATGTTCTCGTCGCCTTCTACGGTGCCCTTGACTATACGGGCAAGTTCTTTTGCTGTAAATTGCATAGGCTGTCTATTCTTCTAGTTCTATTGTACCTCGCTGGTGGATAATCTGCATGTTCTCCATCTTCTGGTCGCTGACAAATCCGTCTCCCTGGGTTATTCGCTTGCCGTTTTTGGCATACACAGGATTTTCGGAATATATGCGGTCCTCGTTGGAGTTCCATATTAGGTCCTCCAGATAAATCGTATCGCCAGAGGAGAAATCTATCACCACCACGCTGTCGTGAGCTTCCATTATATTGAGGTCGTCAAACGACACGGCGCTGCCGGCCTCGATGATTGTCTTTATCTCACGGCCTCCATTGTAGAGCCGCAACTGCACACGCTGTCCACGGCTGCTCTTGTACTCTGTCTTTACTCTCGGCTTGTCATATTTCTGTATCAAGGGAGCGTCGAGTTCCAGCTGTAGCTTGCCGAACTCACTCCGTCTCACCTGCGCATTGCGCACCTCCTGGATGGCCGAATCGCGTCTGTCCTCGGGCAGCATACCCCTGTCGCTGTTGCAGGCCGATAACATAAAAGCCGCCAAGAGCGGTAGCATTATGCCCGCTCTTGACAGCTTACGGTTTGCGGTGTATCTCACTCGCCTATCGTGTTCTTACAGTGGTGGTCACTCCGATCCAGCCAGGGACGGTGTACGACTTGCCGTTCTCCAGACCTGCCATGAAGGCATCGCCTTGGTTGGGGAAGTGGGCGGCATAGCTGCTGATGAGCTTGTTGCAGGCTTCCACATTCTCCTCCGAGGGATCCACACTCTTCGAACGGTTCAGAGCGTCAACGGCTGCCCAATATACGCTGCGGCCACCAATGTTGTCTTCCTTGGCCGAACCACTGCTCGAACCATAGAGCATGGCAATCATACGATAGGGTTCACCCTTGGTCACGTCGGCGGCAGCGGCGGCATTGTAGGCCGTGCGCGCGGCAACGTAACTCTTGCTGCCGTTATAGGCATGACCAAGATAAAGGTAGGCCATGTATTTGTCTTTGTCGGCAACACCCTTCACGGCGTCGTTCAGGTATTCGGCAGCCTTGCCATACTGTCCCTTTGCCAAGCACATCTGACCCATGCGCATTGCGGTGGTGGGGCTGGGCTCCAGGCGATAGAGGTTCTCGGTGGCTTTGAAGAAGAGCTCTTGGTCGGTGCAACGCTTGCGCATCATGATACCAGTGATTTTCTTCAGCAGGTCGACGTTCTCGGGGTCGGCCTCGAACTTCTTGCCGTAGATCTCCACCAGCTGGTCGCAACTGGCATAGGGGGCGAAAGCAGCCTCGACACCGGCTATGTAGCCGCGGATGGTGGCAGCCTTGGCGCTGTCGGCGGCATTCTCCTGCAACTCGCCTTCCAGCAGGTCGCTGGCCACGTCGTAGTTGTCGACCACCAGCGTGGGCTCGGCTTTGCCGGCACGCACATACTTGATGGTGGCTTCCATATACTTCACCAGGTAGCCGGCCTCAAGGTCCTGACCGCCTATCCTGATGGCCTCGCTGTAAAGCTGGTAGTAACGCTCCAGGCCTTCGTCTTTCAGTATCTCTTCGAGCTCGGTAGCCTTCTTGGCGGTATAGCGTGCAGCCTCGCCATAGAGCGATATGCGGGTGTCGTACATGGCCATAAACTCATCGATGAGGGCGTCACGCTCTTCCTTGCTGGCAGCTTTGGCAATCTTGGCCTTCATGATGTTGGCTCCGTTGATGTAGAGGTTCTTGCTCTGACGCGGGCAGTTGGCCACGATGGTCTTCCATTGCGGATAGGCTTCCTCAAGGTAGCGTACATCTTTAGTGGCCTTGAACTGCTTGACATTCTCCTGGTAGAGCGACACCGTACCCATTATGGCTTGCGGGTCTTTGGCAGTTTCTTCGTTGCAGCCCCATTTCTCAATCTGTGCGGCGGCCGGAAGTGCGGCGGCCATCAGCAGGGCTCCCATAGTCAATGTTCTGATTGTTTTCATCGTTATTGTTGTTTTTTGTTGTTCTCTTTCTGGTTTAGTATCTTTTGTTGTAGTTTTATTGCTTTAGTTGTATTTCCTCTTCACAAACCAACGCTCACAGCTGCTCACGGCGATGCCGAAGGTCACACACTCGCGCATCAGCACGTCGCTGCTGCCATAGTTGTCATATCCCACGCTGAGAGTGAGCAACGAGCGCCCTTTGCGCATCGGCAGGCTCATGCCTGCTCCCACGCCCCAGGCGTCGAGTCTATGCTCGCCGTCGGCAAGCTCCAGATACATCGATCCCTGCTCCATGTGAGCCCCCAGACTCCAGCTTATGCGGCCCCAGTATGTCGAGGCGTCCATGTCACCCATGCGCTCGAAGCCTAAGGCTGCACGACTGTAGGAACCATAGTAAAGGGCCGACTGGCCGAAGATCTGATGACTCTCGTCTTCGGTATAGCGCAGACCGTTCCATGCCGCCAAAGTGGCGTCGAATGCCACCTGCCAGCGCTTGTTGCGCTCGAAACTCAGGCCCACGCCGAAGGTGTGGGGCTGCTCCATGCGGCTGTCGTAACTGACACTCTGGCCTTGGGTGGGGAAGATGGTGTCTATCAACTGCTCGGTACCGGAGTAGTAGGTGTATATCAAGGCATTGTCGGCAATCTTCATATCTTTGTAGGGCTTGTAGGTGAAGCCAAGGCCAAGGGTATAGTTCTCCCCTATGGCTTGGCGTAACTGCAGACCGAAGTCGAAGAGCACATTGCCCAACTTGGTCTCTTTCAGTCGGCGCGAGTTCACCCAGTAGCTGACGGTATTGTCGTTGAACTCATACGAGATGGTACGCTGTATGCGGCCTGTCAGGTAGTTCACATTGAAACCAGCCTGCAACTTGGCGCCCTTCCATGCTGGGATGTTGAATGCCGAACCCACGAACACCTGGCTCACACCGCCTTGTCCTTGGTAGCGTGTGTTCATGGTGCCATATGTGCTGGTGTCTTTCTGTGTCGTCACCGAATTGTAGTTCACCGTGCTGTAGGGCATCAATCCGCCAGCCAGCTTCCACCACTTGGTCACAGGCATACCCACCGTAAGATAGCCGACATTGCCATTGGCGTCGTATATGCTGTTGTCGCCGGTGCGCTGCGTGTTGAGCTGCACATTGAAGCCCATGTCAAACACAAAACTCTCTTTCTCTATGCCACCATATGAGGCAGGGTTGAAAGGGTTGATGTAGTTGTTGCCCGATCGGGTGTAGATGGCACCGCCCATGCGTGTGGCCATGGGCAGGTTGTACGGCATGTCGCTGCTGCCTATGCCAAACTGCGAATAAGGCAGGTTGACGCCGTTCTGCGCCGTAGCCATTCCCATGCTGGCAACAAGGCTTGCCACTAGTGCTATGATTGTCTTTTTCATTTCTCGTAATTCATTATCTCGTTCAATCCCGTGAGGGTCAGGTGCGGTGCCAGCTCCCAGCCGGTGGCTCCGGCATCGACGAGGCGTTGCGCATCGCCGCCAGTGAGCAGCACATGCAGCCGCGGCGCCTTCTCGCGGTAGAGGGCCACATAGCCCGCCAACGCCAGCATCGTGGCGCCCAACGTACCGGCCAGTATGCTCTCCTCGGTCGAGCGACCCAGCACGGGGGCTCGCTTCACATTGTCAATGTCCACCAGCGGCAGCTTGGCGGTGAAGGTGTTCAACGCCTGCAGGTTCATCTTCAAACCTGGCATTATGGCGCCGCCGTGATACACACCGCTTCCGTCAATGAAGTCCACGGTTATGCAGGTGCCGGCGTCAATAATAAGGCTCGCCTCGCCCTTGTGCAGCGCCCAGGCACCACACGCATCGGCTATGCGGTCGGCACCCAACGTGGCGGGAGTCTTGTAATCGAGCTGTATGGGCAACGGGGTGGCGGCACTGAGCGTCGGCACCTCGCAGCGGGCATCGCCGCTGGCACAGGCAAGCACGCGCCTGGCCTCAGCCAGCAAGGCCTCGGGCATGCCGTAGCCAGTCTCCTTGAGGATATTGCCCTCAAAGGTGGCCCACTTCACAGCCGTATTCCCTATGTCTATTGCCAGATTCATCAGCTTTCAACTTTCCGCTCTGCGCTTTCCGCTTGGTGCGCGTTGCCTTTCTTGTTGTATAGGTTCATGGTGCGGTCGATGCCCTGCGTCACAAAGCACCGCACGGCGTCGCAGGCTGTCTTCAGCGCCGGCTCGAGGGCTGCCGCCTGCTCGTCGCTGAAGCGTCCCAGGACGTAGTCCACCTGCTGTCCGCGGCCGAATTCCTGACCCACACCCACCCGCAGGCGGTTGTAGTTCTGTGTGCCCAGGCAGGCCTCTATGTCGGCCAGCCCATTGTGGCCACCGGCAGCACCCTGTTTCTTGATGCGTATCACGCCAGGGTCCAATGCCAGGTCGTCGACCACCACCATCAGGTTCTCCAACTCCACCTTCTCGGCCTGCAGCCAATGGCGCACAGCCTTGCCACTGAGGTTCATATAGGTGGTGGGCTTTATCAGCACCAGCACCCTCCCCTTGTGGCGCACCTCGGTGCGGTAGGCGTGGCGCTCAAGGGTCCACTTAGCATCGGCCTCCTTGGCCAGCGCGTCGACCACCATGAAGCCCGCGTTGTGTCGCGTGCCCTCATATTCGGCGCCTACATTCCCCAGTCCCGCTATCAGGTATTTTGCCACAGGTTCTTCCTCCTCGGTCGTCGGCTTGTCTCGCTTGCAGAGATTGTTAAACCATTCTTTGAGTCCCATAGCCAGCGTTTATTCAACCCAGCCAATCACATCGCCTTTCTTAACCATCTTGCCTTGCGGCACGCAGGTGTCCACTATCTTGCCACCCTTCAAGGCAACCACGGGCACTATCGAGTAGCTCGCCTCGATGTTGCCCATCGTGGCACCTTCCTTCACCTCGGTGCCGGGAGCGGGAGCGGTGCTCTTGTCATCGAAGCGCACCTCCCACAGCATACGGCCCGTGGCGGTGGCCACTATAGGCGTGGCGTTGGGGTGCTTGGGGGTGATATAGTTGAGGGCTATGCTCTCGGCCGTGGCGGGAGCCTTGGGGGCGTCCTTCTCGGCACGCAGCTGCGCCACCTCTTTGTTGAAACGCTCTTTGGCAACACCGCTCTTGTAGTCGCGGTACTGGCGGTCGTGCATGGCCAGCTCGAACAGCTCTTCGTCGTCCTCGCCGCGCTCCCAGCCGTTCTGCTCCATCTCTTTGATGTATTCGGGCAGGGCGTCGGGATAGGCATCCTGCGGCACGCCGGTATAGAACTCCATGCCCTGCTGCTTGGCCAACTCCACAATCTCGGGAGCCAGCTGTCCGGGCAGCTTGCCTGCGCGACCGAGAATCATGCTCCACGAGTCTTTGTCTATCTGGCTGAAGCGGGGTTTGCCCTGCGCCATGGCCAGCAGGTTCATCACGGCGATGTTCTTGGTATACTGGCTGAAGGGGGTCACCAACGGGGGATAACCCAGCATCGGCCATATATGCTCCACCTCCTGGAACAGCTGCACCGTCAGCTCCTCGAAGCTAACCTCGGGCTTGCCGTTCTTCTTCAAGGCCATGTTGATGGCGCCGTGCACACCGCGCAGGTCGGTCATCATCGAGCCCATCATGCCGCCGGGCAGACCGCAGCCCACCAGCAGCGACGAGCTGATACGGTTGGCAGGGTTGATATATAAACCCAGGAAGTCGTCGATGAACTCCTGCGTCAGCTTGCGGGCTTCCATATAGGCGTCCATGTTGATGTCCTTCACCTGGAAACCGGCGTCCTTAAGCATGGCCTGCACCGAGATGACGTCGGGGTGCACCATACCCCACGACAGGGGCTCCATGGCGCAGTCGATAACGTCGGCTCCCGCCTCGGCAACCATCAGCGTCGATGCCATCGAAAGGCCGGGACCTGTGTGGCCGTGATACTGCACCACGATATGGGGGTATTTCTTCTTGATTTCGCTTACCAAGCGGCCCAGCGTGGCAGGACGGCCCACACCGGCCATGTCCTTCAGCGCTATCTCGTCGGCACCGAACTCCACCAGCTTGTCCACGATGCCCATGTAGTACTCCACAGTGTGCACCGGCGAGTGCGTGATGCTAAGGGCGGCCTGGCTTATCATACCGGCCTCTTTGGCATACTTCACGCTGAGCTCCAGGTTGCGCGGGTCGTTCAAACCGCAGAACGAACGCATGATGTCAACACCCTGCGCCTTCTTCACCTTACACATCAGCTGGCGCACATCCTTCGGCACGCCGTACATGCGCAGGCCGTTCAAGGCACGCTCCAGCATGTGCGTCTGTATACCGGCCTTGTTGAACTCCTTCGTCCAGGCACGAACAGCCTTGTTGGGGTTCTCGCCGTACATCAGGTTCACCTGCTCGAATGCGCCGCCGTTGGTCTCTATGCGGTCAAAGCAACCCATGGCCACTATCACCGGTGCTATGCGCGTCAGCTGGTCGACTCGCGGCTGATATTTGCCGCTGCTCTGCCACATATCGCGGTACACCAAACTGAATTTTACCTCTTTTTTCATATATAATAATATCTATTTATTTGACACTAAAACCTTTAGCCCAATCAAAAAACAATTGGGCATTTTGCAAATATACAAAATAAAATGCATTGCGCAGAATTAATTTCCCACAAACCATCTATCATCCCCATCACACCATCTTCACTCTCCCATCACTCCCCTCTCGCCTTCCTCTCACCTAACTCTCACCTAACTCTCACTCCTCATTCCCCTCTCCCCCTTCACATACTGCTCACATACTACTCACATACTACTCACCCCCTACTCACCTCCCCTATCACTCCTTCAACATTCCCCTCTATCAATTCACCAATCACTTCTCCCGTCTACAGCCCCAATTAGAGTAGTTTGCCTATAATCAAGGACAAAAAATTCGTTTAATTCGCAAAATTCGCCGTTAACAATCAACCCTGAACCATTAACCCTGAACCATTAATACTTCGAGTAATTCGCTAGTAACAATAATTCGAGTTAATTCGTCTAATTCGCCGTTCACAAATAACCCTGAACCATTAATACTTCGAGTAATTCGCCTATAATCAAGGGCAAAAAATTCGAGTTAATTCGCAAAATTCGCCGTTAACAAATAACCCTGAACCATTAATACTTCGAGTAATTCGCCTATAATCAAGGGCAAAAAATTCGTTTAATTCGCAAAATTCGCCGTTAACTTAATTCGCAAAATTCACCGTTCACTTCACTTAAAGCTCACAGCCTAAAACCAAGAACGTTCCCCGCCAACTGCCACTAACCACTATTCATCTCTCACTCCACCCAAAAAAAACACACATATCGGAAAAAATGTGTATATTTGCAGTGTGGGATAACATTCCACGATTTGATATTATCTTTGGTAATCAAACAAATAGCAATGAAGAAGACGCTGAAAAAAGCCCTGCCGCTCCTGCTCGCCGCACTCGTCATGTCGGCAAGCATGATGGCCGTGGGTTGCAAAAGCAACGACACCATGTACGGTCGCAAGCAGACCAACAAGGGTGCCACCGTGAAATCGAACATCAAAGTCAGGGGCAGCAACAAAGCCAACGGCCACACAACGCGCTCATTCTAAAGCTACAAGCTGCGAGTTTTATGCCGTTGGTTGCTGCCGCTACCGCCACAATGGTTACGGCCACCGCCCCACTTAAAACTTACAGCTTAAAACTTAAAACTTAACAATGATTTACCCCCTCAAGTTCCTGCCCCTCTACAAGCAAGTCATCTGGGGCGGCAACCGATTGAAAGACTATGGCTTCAACTACGAGCCGCTGCCCAACTGCGGCGAGCTGTGGGCACTCTCTTCTGTCGAGGGCCACGAGAGCGTCATAGCCAACGGCTTCCTCGCCGAGAACACCCTCAACGAAGCCATCGAGATATACATGGGCGACCTGGTGGGCGACCGCGTCTTCAACCGCTACGGCACCGAGTTCCCCCTGCTGGTGAAGCTCATCGACGCCGCACGCGACCTCTCCATACAGGTGCACCCCAACGACGAGCTGGCACAACGCCGCGGCATGCCGCGTGGCAAGACCGAAATGTGGTACGTGATGCAGGCCGACGCCGGCTCCAAGCTCATCAGCGGCTTCCGCCGAGACACCACGCCCGACGAATACACCGCAGCCCTCAACAGTGGACACCTCACCGACCTGCTCCACGCCGAGGAGCCAGAGCCCGGCGACGTCTACTTCATCCCTGCCGGCCGTGTCCACGCCCTCGGCAAAGGCCTCATGGTCGCCGAAATACAGCAGACCTCCGACTGCACCTACCGCATCTACGACTACGACCGCCTCGACAAGGACGGCCGCAAGCGCCAGCTGCATACCGCCGAAGCCATGGACGCCATCGACTTCAGCGGCATATCATCCTCTGCGGGAGGACCCGCACACGCCAACACCCGCTACCAGGCGCGCCTCAACGAGACAACCACCATAGCCTCCTGCCCCTACTTCACCACTCGCCTCATCCCCTTCGACACCCCGATGCGCAAAAACCTCGAGGACATCGACACCTTCGTCTTATACCTCTGCGTCGACGGCCTGGCGGCGGTGAAGAGCATGGAGACCATAGTGCCCCTGCATGTGGGCGAATGCTGCTTGGTGCCCGCCGTGGCCGACAGCGTGGAGCTCTTCTGCGAGGGCGAAGCAAAGTTACTCGAAGTCACCATCGACACCACCGACTGGAACGACGCCCCCTCGACCGACAACGACTGGCTCGCCCAGTTCGTCGCCGACGCCCGCTAACCCCTAGTCTTTTATACCAATTCCGAGCCCCAGCGAGGCGACACATCAACCATTCGTGGCCCACTATGTTTTATTACAGAAAAGGGCAGAAAAGACGGAAGAATTACAGAAAAGGTTTCTGTCTGTTTCTGTTTTTTCCGTAATGCTTCTGTAATGAAAAGCCCCCACTGGGACTCACCGCCTACCGTATCACCACCACCTTCTTGGCTGGCAGCGTGCCGACCTTGATCATATAGGTGCCGCTGACAGGCACGTCGAAACGCATAGGCATGTAATCGTCCTGACGGGTGGCAAGCATCCTGCCGTTCACGTCGTACATTGTCACAGCGTTGCCCTCGGCATCCTCGACGACTATCTGCCCGTTGCTAGAGTATACCTTGGCGTTCAACGCGTCGACGCCATCGATGCCCTCCTGGGTGATGTATATGGTGTCGTGGACGACGACGGTATCATGCAACCACACAGTGTCATATTGCGTCAACCACAATGTGTCTGTCAACGTTATAGTATCATACTGCATCAATACAACTGTATCTATTAGAATAGTAGTATCATGCACAGGCACATATTCTGTTAGTGTCACGGTGTCTATTATTATGGTTGTGTCATGTACTATCCTAGTAATATAGGTGGTATCGTATACTACATTGATTAAGGTGTCCGTTAGAATAATCGTGTCACGCTCAGAAAACATAGCCATGAAAACCGAGTCTGATGAAACGGAAACAATGCGTGGATTGTCTACAATGCCATCACTCCACCCAGCAAAAGATACATTGTATTTCGAAATTGCAGTAAGAGTACACGTATCATCAGCTGTATAAACCCCACCTCCGATGATAATACCGAGCGAATCATTATTCGATTCTGCTGTTATTTCAAAAAGACATACTTGTGTAGAACAAATAAAAGCAGATACTGAATCCCAATTTGCCGCTTCTCGATATAATTCAACAGATTGACAAGGCACTTCAATGGTCATTGTATCGCGATGTGTTGGCCATTCGCCAGTATCTTTGTATCTTATTACGCCATCAAAGGTGTTTGGTAAAATGTGTGGAGCTGTTCTACCCTTGAATCTAAAATGATGTGCATTTTCTGTACTTATGTTTCCAATATAGAACACACTTTCTCCCATAGCAGTTACGGATGCTGGTATCTCAATATATTGAGGAAGACAATTGTAAAATGCACCATTTGCAATATATCTCACTCCGTCCGGGATAATTAAAGTGGGGAGTCTGCATCCCTGAAATGTATAATACCGTATAGTATCTATGCTTGAAGATAAAGTAACTCCTCCGTACAAAGCGTAATTAAATGCCAATTCCTCAATATATTCTACTGATGATGGTATTACAAGATGCTTTTCATAGTAGTCCCATTCAAACGCATATCGTCCAATGTAGCGAAGTGTATTGGGTAGAATAATAGTATCCAAATAACTCGTTCTATTGTAGGGTGTCGGCTCGTTATACATGTGAATGAAAGAGTAGTTCTTAATTGAATCAACCCCCTCCGGGATAACCAGATTCGTCACTAACTCATTGTTTATATAAAGGTGATTCCCATAGTAAAGAGGGTTTGCGTAAAGATTTTCAAAATCAACACAACACCATTCAGATAACGTTCCACCATAATAAACAGCATTCAATGATTCTGTCCCGGTAAGATCAAATGCATATAATCCAATTGTTCTTATTGTGTTTGGGAGCGTTATCGATGTTATGTCGTTGCATCCTATAAAGGCATAAGCATCTATTCCCATGACAGTATACTGATAATTCCCATTGGTTACTGTTGGTGGAATTATGATTGATCCAGTAGGTTTCGGGTAATAATTCCATTGATAATTTTGATAGTATTCCCAATAGTGATAACTATTGGACGACCCTGGGTATGTCACAATTACAGTACTGTCACTAATTATGCGATAGTAGATGGTTTTGCCATTATTGGTTTTAGAAAAATCGTAAGCATTAACTTTATTGGGTAAGGCACAAACCATCATCATGATAGTGAAAAAAATCAACTTGTGTTTCATATAAAAAAGGCGTTGAATTATTCTTTTTTGCTCCTTATCAGCAGTAAAGGCTCTGGACTGCCTGTGACTTAATAAGGTGCGAATAATTCACGCCCAAGCGTGAAAACCGCGGACCTTATTCTCAGTCACATAGAATTGTCCAGATTCTTACTGCGAGAACAATGGGCGGTTAGCTCAATATCGTTTAACGATTCTTGTTTTCTACATATTACAATCCGTTTATTCGACGGTGCAAAAGTACAAATAATTATCGAACTGGCAAAAAATAATTCGCCTCCGCATGGTTTTCATGCAGAGGCGATAAAGGGAATGTCTAAACTATTTTGACTCAACAATACAGCAGGCTATGGACAGCGTCTTTGACAATAATCATTTCTTGGCCGTCTTTGCCATAAAGCACTTCATAAGCAATATGGAAGTCCTCACAGATAAATTCTTGCCAACCTTCACGTATCCATTCTTTTTTCAAATGGGCGGAGCCAAAAATAGAATGGTAGTCGGTCAATGAACGTATTCCTGCATACAACCGTTGTTTCTTGTTTTCAACGGTTTCATAACTCAACGTGTGCCAATGACGAAGTATGGCAGCCTCGTAGAAGTTATCAATTGCATGATGAACCTGTGGCTCGATGATTATTTTCATGCCTCAGGATGATAGAAGCGATAAATCTTTTCGGTTATTAAGCGTTCCGACTCTTCCAATGTCATGCAACGGGCAATCTCCTCGTCCGTTATTACACGCATACGCCTCTTTGTTACCGTTCCAAATTCGGCCGCGGGCTCACTGACACTGGGAGTTTCGGGCTCTTCGTCTGTATATTCACGTACCATAGTGCTTGTATTGTTTCAAATTGCAAAAGTACAAAGTTTTTCCAAACTGGCAAAATAAATATTCTAAACGGCGGGCAATACCCACGGCATTATCACGTTATTAGTAGGCAATGATTTCGAAAAACAGATTGAAGGAACTGGCGGCGTACCGCTTGCAGAAACGGTGCGATGAGGACGGCGTATTCGTTGTCGAAGGCCCCAAGATGGCCGCCGAAGCATTGGCTTCGGGCTTCACGATCCGCACGGTATGCGCCACGAGTGAGTGGAAAGCAGAGGGTGGAGAGTGGAAAGAGTATTACGAAGTGTCGGAGGCTGAATTGGATCGGCTGAGTAACATGAAGACCCCCAACCAAGTCTGGATGCTCGTGGAACGCCCAACAAATTCATCATTCATCATTCATCATTCATCATTGATTTTGGCCTTGGACAGAATCCAAGACCCCGGCAACATGGGCACCATGATGCGCACGGCCGACTGGTACGGCATACGCCACATCGTCTGCTCTAAGGATACGGTGAGCTGCTACAACCCCAAGGTGGTACAGGCCTCTATGGGCGCTGTGTTCCGCACCAAGGTCGACTACATAGATCTGCCCCAGTGGCTGGCCAACTGCGGCATGCCCGTCTTCGGAGCCTCGCTGCAAGGCCAACCACTACCCACTATCCACTATCCACTACCCACTCAAAAAGTTCTCCTCATAGGCAACGAGAGCCGTGGCATAAGCCCCGAGGCAATGGCACAGGTGACACACCCCGTGCTGATACCCAACATCGGCGGCACCGCCGAGAGCCTCAACGCCTCGGTGGCCGCAGGAATATTGATAGACAGATTATGGAAGAACAACTAGAATACCAAGAGGGTCGCACCGAGATCAGCCACATGGGCAAGGTGGCCCTGATTGAACGGCTGACGGCCGACATGGAAATGAAAAACGCCACCACCATGATGGGCATCGGCGACGACTGCGCCGTCATGAAAGGCGACGGCAACCGCCTGACGCTGGTGAATACACAGACGCTTGTGGAAGGCGTGAACTTCGATATGATGTACACCCCCCTGAAGCACCTCGGTTACAAGGCCGTGGCCGTAGCCATAAGCAATATCGCCGCCATGAACGGCACACCGAGCCAGGTGCTGGTGAGCGTGGCCGTGAGCAACCGCTACTCGGTGGAGGCTCTGGACGAACTATATGCTGGCCTGCGACTGTGCTGCGAACGCTACAGCGTCGACCTGGTGGGCGGCGAGACAGGAACATCGCGCGCCGGTATGGTGCTGACAGTAACCGCCGTCGGCGAAGTCCTGGCCGAAAGCATCACCTACCGCCGCGGAGCAAAGCTGCACGACCTCGTGTGCTGCAGCGGCGACCTGGGTAGCGCCTATGCAGGTCTGCTGGTACTGGAACGCGAAAAAGTGACCTATCAGGCCGACCCAAACTTCCAACCCGACTTGGCTGGCTATGACTATGTGCTGGAACGTTTCCTGAAACCCGAACCACGGATCGACATAGTGAAGCTCCTGGCCGCACAAGGCGTCGTGCCCACAGCCATGACCGACATCAGCAAAGGCCTTGCCGACAGCGTGCTGCATATATGCCGCGCTTCGGGATGCGGCTGCGAGGTGTACGAAGAGCACCTGCCGATAGACTATCAGACTTCGCGCGTGTGCTCGGAGATGAGCAAGAACATGCTGCCTGTGAGCTGCGCCCTGAACGGCGGCGAGGACTACGAGCTACTCTTCACCATCAACCAGAAAGACTACGACAAGATCAAAAACCTCAAAGAGGTGCACATCATTGGCCACATCACGGAAGAGGGCATGCCCGCCGTGATGGTGACACCGCAAAACACTACCATAACCCTGCGCGCACAGGCCTTCCAAGGCATTGACGAATGAACCGAATAGACACCTACAAGCATAAAGGACAACGCCAACAGATGGTCGACGACCTGCGACGTCGCGGCATAAACGACGAGCGGGTCCTGAAGGCCATGAACGAAGTGCCGCGACATTGGTTTATGGACAGCGCCCTTGACTCGTCGGCATACCTCGACAAGGCTTTCCCCATTGGTTGCGAGCAGACAATATCACACCCCTCGACGGTGGCCATGCAGAGCCAGCTGCTGGATGTGGCACCCGACATGAAGGTGCTCGAAATAGGTACCGGCAGCGGCTACCAGACCGCTGTGCTATGCCGTATGGGTGCCAAAGTGTTTACCATAGAACGGCAAAAAGGACTCTTCGACAAGACACGCAAGCTGTTGAAAGAACTACGCATTACGGCACGCTGCTTCCTGGGCGATGGCTACCAAGGCTTGACAGAGGCCGACTACGGCCCCTTCGACCGCATCATAGTGACCTGCGGTGCACCCGAAATACCATCAGCCCTGATGGCACAGCTGAAGGTGGGCGGCATAATGGTGATACCCCTCGGCGATGAACAGCACGAGATGCTGCGCATATCTAAAAACGGCAAGAAAGAGGAAGATTGGCAGGTAGAGAAGTTCGGCACATACAGCTTCGTGCCGATGCTCGACGGCCGACAGATGCACTAATGTTAATCAACGCAGCAGGAAGTGCTGCTTGCTGAGACGAGGACTGCGCACAGCTATACCGCAACGGTAGAGGTCGATGGTGACCTGCCAGTCAGGACTGCCGACAAGAGCTTGCCAATCGGCTTCTCGATGATGAGGATGATCAACAAGAAGAAAAAGTCCGTCGGGGGTTGATAGTTGATAGTTGATAGTTGATAGTTCGATGTGAGAGAGACGGTAGTAGCGCTCCAGACGCCAGACGATATCCTTAAATGAACGTCCATGGCCGCGGGCACGGGAAAAGAGGGCCTCGGTATAGAGACGGTAGACGAAAGGCGAGTGCAGGTTGTACTGCGTCTTTGCACGGAGGAAATGACCGATGCGGTTCACGGTGCAAAGATACGAAGAAAATTGAAAGTTGAAAGTTGAAAGTTGAAAGTTATATGAATATCAAAAACATACTATTGGGTATTGCTATCGCAGGATTGCTTTCGGCATGTGGTGACGGCGACTATTCGCCCAAACCGCAGGCCTATCTGCGCATCGACTTGCCGGAACACGAGTACTTCCTGCTGGACACCATGCGCACGTACCCCGGCGACACATTGGTATTCGATGGTGACACCGCCATCGCCCTCTCAGGCTTCGCCACAACATTTCCCTTCACCTTCGAGGCCAACAAGTGCATCGAATGGACTGAGAAGGATGCCCCCAAGGGCGAGCGTTGGATTGACCTCAAGTATCCGCAGTGGGACGGCGTGGTGTTTCTCTCTTACCGCCGCATGCATTCGCCCGACGAACTAAAGGTTAATATAGACGATGCAATACGCTTTATGGAGCAGCACTACAAGGTGGCTTCCGGCGTAGAAGAGCAGGGCTACGAAGACCGCGAGAACAGGGTCTATGGCACCGTCTACTACTTGAAAGGTAGCAAGGTGGCATCTACATGCCAGTTCTGGCTGACCGACAGCACCACAAACTTCCTGCGGGGCTCGCTGTTTCTGAACCGCACACCTAACAACGACTCGCTGGCCCCCGTGCTGGAATATATACAGACCGACATAGAGCATCTCGTAGAAACCCTGCGCTGGAGATAGAGCCATCGCAGAGACATAAAGAAGGCGTCCCGTGGAAACCCACAGGACGCCTTTTTTATGGCCGTAGAGGCGCCGAAACGCACTCTATGGGGAATGTGTCACTTACTCAGCTTTGGGAGCCTCTTCGGCGACAGGAGCCTCGACGGGAGCGGCCTCGACCTTCTTGGCGCGCGAGCGGCGGGTGCTCTTGGCCTTCTTGGCGGTGGTCTCCTTCAGCATGTTCTCGTTATAGTCGACGAGCTCGATGATGCACATCTCAGAGTTGTCACCATGACGGATACCGGTCTTCAGAATGCGGGTGTAGCCACCAGGACGGTTGGCGACCTTCTGCGATACCTCGCGGAAGAGTTCGTTGACGGCCTCTTTGCTGTGGAGGTAGCTGAAGACGATACGGCGGTTGTGGGTGGAGTCTTCTTTCGAGCGGTTGATGATGGGCTCGACATATACTCTGAGTGCCTTGGCTTTGGCAACAGTGGTCTCGATGCGCTTATGCATGATAAGCGAGGTGGCCATGTTGGAGAGCATGGCAACGCGATGGGCGTGGGTGCGTGACAGATGATTTACTTTGCAACCGTGTCTCATATTCTTTCTTATTCTTTATCAAGTTTATACTTTGCTACATTCATACCGAACTCCAGGTTCTTGGAAGCCACGAGGTTTTCGAGCTCGGTGAGCGATTTTTTACCGAAGTTGCGGAACTTCAGCAGGTCGGCCTTGTTGAACGACACGAGGTCGCCAAGGGTGTCGACTTCCGCTGCCTTGAGGCAGTTGAGGGCGCGCACCGAAAGGTCAAGGTCGATAAGCTTGGTCTTGAGCAACTGACGGATGTGTGAGGTGGTCTCGTCGAACTCTTCCTGCACAGGCTTAGGTTCAACGTCGAGCGTAATGCGCTCGTCGGAGAAGAGCATGAAGTGCTGGATGAGGATGGTAGCAGCCTCCTTGAGGGCCTCCTTCGGATGGATGGAACCATCAGTCTCAATGTCGAAGGTGAGCTTCTCATAGTCGGTGCGCTGCTCGACGCGGTAGTCATCAACAGCATACATGACCTTCTTGATGGGGGTATGGATGGAGTCGATAGCTATGACACCGATGGGGTCGGTGGGACGCTTGTTCTCATCAGCGGGAACATAGCCACGACCCTTGTCGATGGTGAGCGTGATACGCAACTCGGTCTTGGGCTCCATGTGGCAAATCTCGAGTTCGGGATTGAGCACCTGGAAACCGTTGAGGTTGCTGTTGAGGTCGCCGGCCTTGAAGACGGTCTGCTCCTTAACGGTGAAGGTGAGTTTCTCGTGCTCGGTGTCCTCAAGCTGACGACGGAAGCGAATCTGCTTCAGGCGCAGAATGATGTCGGTCATATCCTCGACAACACCGGGAATGGAAGAAAACTCATGATCGACGCCATCAATCTGAACAGAGGTGATGGCATAGCCTTCGAGCGAAGAGAGAAGGACGCGACGCAAAGCGTTGCCAATGGTAGTGCCGTAGCCAGGCTCCAGCGGACGGAATTCAAAAGAGCCGCGGAAGTCGTCAGCCTCGAGCATGACCACCTTGTCGGGTTTCTGGAATGATAAAATTGCCATTTGTTATCCTTTCTTTCTTTGTGTGGTTTATATCCTGACACCGTGCCAGGATTGTCACCTCGCTGTGAGGCTATTACTTCGAATAGAGGTCAACGATAAGCTGCTCGTTGATGGTCTCGGGAATGTCGCTACGCTGAGGATAGCTGACGAACTTGCCGCTCATGCTGGCACCATCCCATTCGAGCCAAGGATAATTGTTGGCACGCGAAGCCAGAGCATCGGTGATGACCTCGAGCGAACGGCTGCGTTCACGCACGGAAATCACGTCGCCCTCGCGAAGAGAATAGGAGGGAACATTGACGACGTTGCCGTTGACGGCGATATGACGATGGGAAACCAACTGACGGGCCTGGGCGCGGCTGCGGGCAATACCAAGGCGATAGACGACGTTGTCGAGGCGAGCCTCGATAAGCTTCATTAACTCCTCACCAGTGATACCACCACGACGGGAGGCTTCGTGGTAGAGTTTGCGGAACTGACGCTCAAGAATGCCATAAGTATATTTGGCTTTCTGCTTCTCGTTGAGCTGGATGCCATACTCGGAAGTCTTGCCGCGACGACGGTTCTGACCGTGCATTCCAGGGGCATAGGGTTTCTTCTCGTAGCTCTTGTCCGGGCCGTAGATAGGCTCGTGGAACTTTCTTGCTATTTTGGTCTTCGGACCAGTGTATCTTGCCATTGTTTACGTTTCTTTTAAAGATTAATAATTACACACGACGACGTTTCGGGGGACGGCAACCATTGTGAGGCAGCGGGGTGATGTCGGTAATCTCGGTAACCTCGATGCCGCAGGTGTTGATTGCGCGGATTGCAGATTCACGTCCTTGACCAGGTCCTTTTACGAAGACCTTGACTTTTCTTAGGCCCAAATCATAAGCAACTTTGCCGCAATCTTCCGCAGCCATCTGAGCGGCGTACGGAGTGTTTTTCTTCGATCCGCGGAAGCCCATTTTTCCAGCAGACGACCAAGAAATCACTTGACCGGCGTTGTTCGTCAACGAGACGATGACGTTGTTGAAGGATGCAAAAATGCATGCTCTTCCCTGAGGTTCAACTTTTACGACTCTTTTTTTAGTCGGTTTGGAAGTTTTTGCCATTTCTTTTTTGCTTGATTTTCTTTGTTTCTTACTTACCAACCGCTCCTGTGTCAACTCTAATCCGCGATTGGGGCGCTACTTGCCTTTACTTACTTGGTAGCTTTCTTCTTGTTAGCGATTGTTTTCTTCTTACCCTTGCGAGTGCGAGCATTGTTCTTGGTGCTCTGGCCACGGAGGGGCAGACCAAGACGGTGGCGGATGCCGCGGTAGCAACCAATATCCATCAGTCGCTTGATGTTCATCTGAACCTCGGAGCGGAGGGCGCCTTCGACTTTGTACTCATCATTGATGATGGTACGGAGGGCGTTCTGCTCATCATCGGTCCAATCCTGCACCTTCTTGCCTTCATCGATGCCGGCCTTGGCCAGAATCTCCTTGGCGGTGCTACGTCCGATACCGTAGATATAGGTCAAACCTATCTCTCCTCTTTTGTTCTTGGGTAAGTCAATACCTGCAATACGTGCCATAGATTCTTTTTATTCTGTTTTGGTTTTTAATTATCCTTGTCTCTGTTTGAACTTAGGATTTTTCTTGTTGATAACATAGACCACCCCGTGGCGACGAACCACTTTGCACTCAGGCGATCTTTTCTTTACTGAAACTCTTACTTTCATTTTGTGTAATTATTAATCTTTTTTGTTGTGTGTATTTCTTCTTTTTCAAGCGTGAGCCTACTTGTGACGGTAAGTGATGCGTCCCTTCGAGAGGTCGTAGGGCGACATCTCAATCTGTACCTTGTCTCCGGGCAGAATCTTGATGTAGTGCATGCGCATCTTGCCGGAGATATGGGCAATAATCTGGTGGCCGTTTTCCAATTCGACACGGAACATAGCATTGCCGAGCGACTCGGTGACGGTTCCGTCAAGTTGTATGGATGCTTGTTTTGCCATTGTTTGGTTACTTACCGTTTTTTATTTGTTGTTCTCTATGAATTCAAAGCTCGTGAGAATATCAGGGCCTTCTGCTGTTATAGCCACAGTGTGCTCAAAGTGGGCGGCAGGTTTGCCATCGCGGGTACGGCAAGTCCAACCATCTTCTCTGGAGAACTTGACGTTCTTGGAACCCATACACACCATAGGCTCGACAGCTATTACCATACCTTCCTTCAGCAACGGACCGGTACCCTTGACACCATAATTGGGGACATTGGGCGACTCGTGCATCTGGAAACCTACGCCATGACCGCAGAGTTCACGGACAACACTGTATCCGTTTTTCTCGCAGTGCATCTGAACAGCATGACTGATGTCACCCACACGGTTGCCAGCTTTACACTGGTCGAGACCAATAAAAAGGGCTTCTCGAGTGACCTTCATCAAACGCTGCATCTCCGGGCTCACCCCGCCGACAGCAAACGTGTATGCCGAATCGGCAACATATCCGTTGAGCTCAATGACACAATCGAGAGAGACATTGTCTCCCTCATTGATGAAAACATCGCCGGGAATACCGTGTACCACAACATCGTTTACCGAGATGCAGAATGCCGCAGGAAATCCTTCAAAGCCTTTGCACAATGGCTTTGCACCATTGTCACGAATGTACTGCTCGCCAATCTGGTCAAGATAGGCCGTGGTAACACCTGGACGTATATGACGGCCCACCTCCGCGAGAGTTTTCCCGAGGAGGAGGCCGGCATCACGTATGAGCTCTATCTCTTCTTTTGTCTTGAGCAGAATCATTATTCCGTTTTCGTTGTTTACGCTTGGATGGACATAGAAGTACGACCCTTGATGCGACCGGTCTTGGTCAAACCGTCATAGTGGCGCATCAAAAGGTGGCTCTCGATTTGTTGCAGCGTGTCAAGGATGACACCCACAAGGATGAGCAGCGAAGTGCCGCCATAGAATTGTGCGAACTGCGTGTTGACACCAAACAGGCGGATAATGGCAGGCAGCACGGCCACAATAGCCAGGAAGACAGAACCCGGGAGGGTGATCTTCGAAAGAATGCCCTCAAGGTATTCGGCAGTCTTCTTGCCAGGCTTGACACCAGGAATAAAACCACCGTTCTTCTTCATGTCATCAGCCATCTGGTTGGGGTTGATGGCGATGGCAGTGTAGAAATATGTGAAGATCACAACAAGGAGACCAAACACAATATTGTACCAAAGGCTATTGTAGTCGGCAAATGCCATCCAGAATTTTGAGCTACTGTCACCCGTAAAACCCATAAAGGTGATGGGCAGGAACATCAACGCCTGAGCGAAGATGATAGGCATGACACCAGCTGCATTGACCTTAATGGGGATATACTGGCGAACACCGCCGTACTGTTTGTTACCGACAATACGCTTGGCATACTGGACAGGTATTCTGCGGGTACCCTGCACAAGCAGAATGACAAGCAGAATGACTGCCAGAAGCACTATGAGCTCGAAAAGGAACATCACCAATCCGCCACTCTCCGTCAGACGAGAAGTGAACTCGGAGAACAGAGCAAACGGCAGACGGGCAATAATACCAATCATAATCAGCAAGGAAATACCGTTACCGACACCTTTTTCCGTAATACGCTCTCCAAGCCACATCACAAACAGAGTGCCGCTCACGAGGATGATGATGCTGGATACCCAGAAAGTCCACATGGGAGCACCTTCGGCGATGGGATGAATGGCAGACGACGTGGCACCAAGCTGGTACATCATGTTGGTGATGTATGCAGGAGCCTGCATAGCAGTGACAATAACAGTAAGCCAACGAGTGATTTGATTCATTTTTCTACGGCCACTTTCACCTTCACGCTGCATCTTCTGGAAATAAGGCACAACCATCACCAACAACTGGATAACGATAGACGCAGTAATGTAGGGCATAATACCCAGTGCGAATATCGAGGCGTTGGAGAATGCACCACCAGAGAACATATTGAGAAGTCCCATCAAACCCTCACGACCCTGATTCTGCAGAGCCTCGAGTTTTGAAGGGTCAACACCCGGCAAAGCGACATAAGAACCAATGCGGTAAATCAACACCAATCCAATGGTGTAGAGAATTCTCTTCCGCAGGTCTTCTATCGACCAGATGTTTTTAAGTGTCTGTATAAATCGCTTCATTGTTTAAAAATTGTATTATTCGATAACGGTAGCAACACCACCTTTGTCCTCAATGGCTTTCTTGGCAGCAGCCGAGAAGGCATGAGCAGTGACGTTGACGGTCTTGGCGAGTTCTCCACGACCAAGAATCTTGATACGGTCATTGCTGGAGATGAGACCGTTCTGCTTGAGCACCTCGACATTGAAGTCGGTGATGTTCTTGGCCTCGGCCAAAGCACTGAGGGTGTCGAGATTGATGCCGACATACTCAATACGATTGAGATTCTTGAAGCCGAATTTGGGAACACGGCGATAGAGGGGCATCTGACCACCTTCGAAGCCCACCTTCTGGTGATAACCCGAACGTGCCTTTGCACCCTTGTTACCGCGTGTGGAGGTACCACCCTTGCCGGAACCGGCACCACGGCCAATGCGTTTCGAATGTTTGATAGAACCTTCAGCGGGTTTGAGATTACTTAAGTTCATTATCCGTTTCCTTTCTTACTTTACGTGATTAAATTTCTTCAACGGTGAGAAGGTGCTTGACACTGTCGATCATGCCCAGTATCTGAGGAGTGGCAACAACCTCGCGAGTGTGGTTGATGCGACGCAGACCGAGAGCTTCCATGGTGCGTTTCTGACGGGCAGGACGACCGATGATGCTTCTAACCTGTTTGATTCTGAGTTTCTTTTCTGCCATGATTTTGACCTCCTATAATTAACCGTTAAACACTTTATCCAACGAGACACCGCGGAGCTGGGCAACCATATAAGGATCCTTCATCTGAAGAAGGGCATTGATGGTGGCCTTCACAACGCTGTGGGGATTCGAGGAACCCTTGCACTTGGCAAGCACGTCCTTGACACCGACGCTCTCCAACACGGCACGCATAGCACCGCCGGCAATAACACCGGTACCGGGAGCTGCAGGTTTCAAGAAGACCTTGGCACCGCTGTATTTACCCATCTGCTCGTGGGGAATAGTGCCTTTAAGCACGGGAACACGGATAAGGTTCTTCTTGGCATCGTCGACGCCTTTCTGAACAGCGGCCTGGACCTCCTTGGCTTTGCCAAGACCATAGCCGACAACTCCGTTTTCATTTCCAATAACGACAATGGCAGCAAAGGTGAAGGTGCGACCACCTTTGGTAACCTTGGTTACACGGTTGATGGCGACAAGACGGTCTTTGAACTCAATGTCGCTCGACTTAACTCTGTTTACGTTTAATTCTGCCATGACTTCATTAGAATTTTAATCCACCTTCTCTGGCACCGTCGGCCAAGCTCTTCACACGGCCGTGATACAGGTAACCATTACGGTCAAAAACAACTGTATTGATACCAGCGGCAATGGCGCGCTCGGCAACAGTCTTGCCAACCTTGGCGGCCACTTCGCTCTTCGTGCCACTCTTTTCGAAACCCTTCTCGAGAGAAGAGGCTGCGGTCAGTGTCACACCTTTTACATCGTCAATCACCTGGGCGTATATTTCCTTGTTGCTTCTGAACACCGACAGGCGGGGCATCTCAGCAGTACCGCTGACTTTATGACGAATGCGGAATTTAATCTTAGTTCTTCTTATGTCTTTTTTCGTTGCCATAATTTTCTTTCTTTTGGCTATTTAAGGTTGTCCTTTTACCTTATTGTTTATTTAGCAGCTGCTTTACCGGCTTTCTTACGGATCTCTTCGCCCTGGAAGCGGATACCCTTGCCCTTGTACGGCTCGGGCTTGCGCAGCGAACGAATCTTGGCGGCTGCCTGTCCGAGAACCTGCTTGTCGCAGCTGGTCATGGTGATGATGGGATTCTTACCCTTCTCTGTGACAGTCTCAACCTTGATCTCAGGAGCAAGCTCTAAGAAAATCTTGTGCGAGTAGCCAAGATCCATTTCCACGACATTGCCGGTGGCCTGAACCTTGTAACCAACACCGATAACCTCCTGCACGGTCTTGAAACCTTCGCTGACACCTTTCACCATGTTGGCGGCAAGGGCACGATAAAGGCCATGCATGGCCTTGGTCTCACGCTCGTCATTCGGACGGTTGAAGTGCAGGACGCCATCTTCAACTTTCATCTCAATCATCGGATTGACCTTCTGGTGAAGCTCACCCAGCGGACCCTTGACGGTCAGCTCGTTGTCATCAGAAATCTTCACTTCCACACCTTTGGGAAGGTGGATGGGCATTTTACCTATTCTTGACATTTTCTTGTTCTCCTCTCTTTGATTAGCTGATGTAACATAAAACTTCACCACCCACATTCAAAGTGCGGGCTTCCTTGTCGGTCATAAGGCCCTTCGAGGTAGATACGATGGCGATACCGAGACCGTTGAGAACACGGGGCATCTCGTCAACCGAAACATACTTACGGAGACCGGGGCTGGAGATACGCTTCAGCTCGGCAATGGCCGACTGCTTGGTGACGGGGTGATACTTGAGGGCGATCTTGATGGTCTGGTTGTGCGAACCTTCGTTCTCGAACTTGTAGTTCAGGATGTAACCCTTCTCAAAGAGAATCTTGGTCATCTCTTTTTTCAGCTTGGAGCCGGGAATCTCGACCACACGGTGTTTGGCGGCAATAGCATTGCGCATGCGGGTCAAGTAATCTGCAATAGGATCTGTTACCATTTTTAATTTTTGATTTTAAGTTTTGTAGTATTGGTGTTATGCCAACTTGCAAAGCTACCAATAAATTATTTCTTTCTTCTTTTTACCAACTGGCTTTCTTTACACCGGGGATCAGGCCGTTGACAGCCATCTCTCGGAAGTTGATACGCGAAATGCCAAACTGGCGCATGTAACCTTTCGGACGACCGGTGAGCTGGCAGCGGTTGTGCTGGCGGATGGGGCAAGCATTCTTCGGAAGTTTCTGAAGGGCGATGACGGCCTTCTCCACATCTTCAGGTTCACCGGTGCGGACGATTTCTTTCAGGGCAGCGCGCTTGGCAGCGTATTTGGCAACCATTTTAGCTCTTTTGCGCTCTCTTGCTTTGATTGATTCTTTAGCCATTATGCTTATTTTTGTTGATTCTTGAACGGGAGGCCGAACTCTTTGAGCAACGACATGGCCTCTTTGTCGGTCTGGGCCGAAGTGACAAAGGTGATATCCATACCCTGGATGCGATCAATCTTGTCGATATCAATCTCAGGGAAGATGATCTGCTCGGCGATACCAAAGGTGTAGTTACCCTTGCCGTCGAAACCTTTATCGTTGATACCACGGAAGTCGCGGATACGGGGAATGGAAGCAGTGACAAGACGCTCCAAGAACTCGTACATGCGCTCGCCACGAAGGGTCACACGGACACCGATAGGCATGCCACGACGCAGTTTGAAGTTCGAAATATCCTTGCGCGACTTGGTAGCCACAGCCTTCTGGCCAGTGATGGCGGTCATCTCCTCGATGCCCTTGTCAATAACCTTCTTGTCGGCGATGGCAGCCTTGCCAAGACCCTGGTTCAGGGTGATCTTCTTCAGACGAGGAGCCTGCATGACGGTCTTATAACCATACTCTTTCATCAGAGCGGGCAGAATTTCCTCTTTATACTTGGTTTTCAATGTAGGAATGTATGCCATTACTTAATCTCCTCCCCTGTTTTTTTAGAATAACGGACTATTTTACCAGTCTTTTCATCAACACGACGGCCAATCTTGGTGGGAGTCTTGCCTACCACAACCATAAGGTTGGAGATGTGAATGGGAGCTTCCTGCTCGACAATACCGCCCTGCGTGTTCTTGGCATTGGGCTTGGTATGCTTCTTGTTCACGTTGACACCCTCTACGATGGCGCGATTCTTTTCGGGATAAACCTTCAGGACCTTGGCGATCTTGCCTTTGTCGTCGCCGGCGATCACCTGGACCATATCCCCTTTCTTAACGTGCAATTTCATTGTTCTCTTTTCTTTTTTTGTTTACAATACTTCGGGAGCGAGAGAGACAATCTTCATAAACTGTTTCTCGCGCAGCTCGCGGCCCACGGGGCCAAAGATACGGGTGCCACGCAGCTCATCGGCAGCGGTGAGCAACACGCAGGCATTGTCGTCGAAGCGGATGTAAGAACCATCATTGCGACGAATCTCTTTCTTGGTACGTACCACGACTGCTTTCGATACGCTACCCTTCTTCACATTGCCGGAGGGAAGAGCATCCTTGATAGCAACCACGATGGTATCACCAATCGAAGCATAACGCTTCTTGGTGCCACCGAGGACGCGGATGCACAGAGCGCTTTTGGCGCCGCTGTTATCGGCAACTGTCATTCTGGTTTCCTGTTGTATCATTTCTTCTTGTTTTTTCTAATTGGTGGTTTACTTAGCCTTCTCGACGATCTCAACCAGGCGCCAGCACTTGTTCTTGCTCAGCGGACGGGTCTCCATGATACGGACGGTGTCGCCCATACCAGCCTCGTTCTTCTCGTCGTGGGCCATGAATTTGGTGGACTTCTTCACGAACTTGCCGTACTTGGGGTGTTTCACCTTACGCTCGACGAGAATCACAATGGATTTGTCCATCTTGTTGCTGACCACAACTCCGATTCTTTCTTTTCTTAAATTTCTTTCCATCTTAGAATTGGATTTACTTGCTTGCCATGCTTACTTGTTGCCGGCGATTTCGCGGGCACGGAGCTCCGTAAGGCAGCGGGCAATGTTTTTTCTACTTTCTTTAATTTTGTTGGGATTCTCGAGGGGCGAGACAGCGTGGCTCATGAGCATCTTCTGGTAGAGCGAACGCTCGGTGTCGAGTTTCTCCTTCAATTCGGCAGTCGAAAGCTCCTTTAAAACGATTTCATTCTTCATGACTGTAGGGTGCTTCTTATTTATTCTTCGATATAGTCTCTTTTAACAACAAACTTGGTCGAGATGGGAAGCTTCTGGGCTGCCAGACGCAGTGCCTCTTTGGCAACATCCATCGGCACACCCTCGCACTCGAACAGCATGGTGCCGGGCATCACGCGAGCAACGAAGTACTCGGGAGCACCCTTACCTTTACCCATACGCACCTCATTGGGCTTCTTGGTGATGGGCTTGTCCGGGAAGATGCGGATCCATATCTGACCTTCACGTTTCATGTGACGCGTTACAGCTTGACGAGCAGCCTCTATCTGGCGACCGGTGATGAAGCAGGTCTCAAGCGACTTGATACCAAAAGTACCAAAAGCAAGTTCATGACCGCGGAAAGCATTACCTTTGATTTTGCCTTTTTGCTGCTTTCTATATCTTGTTTTCTTAGGTTGTAACATCTCTTCTTATTGTTTAGTGTTTAGTACACTTGTATGCTAAACTCTCGTTTATTTACTGTTGTTATTTCTGTTACCGCCCTGGCGACGACGCGGTGCGCCCTCCGGACGACGACCGGCACCCATGGCTCCACGATGCTCCTTCTGCTGGCCACCAACGGTGGACGAGACGAGCTCGGGTCTGCCATAAATCATACCACGGCAAATCCACACCTTGATACCGATACGGCCATAGGTGGTGTGAGCCTCGGCATTGGCATAGTCAATGTCCGCACGGAGGGTGTGCAGCGGAGTACGTCCCTCTTTGAAGTGCTCACTGCGGGCAATTTCGGCACCGCCGATACGACCGGCGATGGAGACCTTGATGCCCTCGGCTCCGGTACGCATGGTGGAGGTGATGGCGTTCTTGATGGCGCGACGATACTGGATACGGCCCTCAATCTGCTTGGCAATGTTCTGGGCAACGAGGACAGCGTCCATCTCGGGGCGCTTCACCTCGCTGATGTTGATCTGGACATCCTTGCTGGTGAGCTTTTTCAGCTCCTCACGGAGTTTGTCGACCTCCGAACCGGCACGTCCGATAATCAGACCCGGACGGGCGGCATTGATGGTGACGGTGAGGAGTTTCAGGGTGCGCTCGATATAAATCTTCGAGATACCGGCTTTGGCCAAACGGGCGTTGAGGTATTTACGTATCTTGTCGTCCTCAACAAGCTTCTGCTCGAATCTTCTGCCACCAAACCAGTTGGAATCCCATCCACGGATGATGCCTAATCTGTTTCCAATAGGGTTAGTCTTTTGTCCCATTGTCTATTTTCTTCTTGTTTGTTACTTTATTTTGTTTCTTCTTTTTCAGCCGTAGCGACGGGAGCATCCTCAAGGCGGCTGCCGAGAATCATGGTGATGTGGTTGCTACGCTTGCGGATACGATAGCCGCGACCCTGGGGGGCGGTACGCATACGCTTCATGGTGCGACCCTCGTCAACCATAATCTGCTTAACATACAACTGAGCGTCTTCCATGCGGACACCCTCGTTCTTGGCCTGCCAGTTGGCGATGGCCGAGAGGAGGAGCTTGCGCATCTTCGGAGCGGACTCTCTGGGATTGTACTGGAGGATACCAAGGGCTTTCTCTACATCGACGCCACGAACCAAGTCGGCAACCAGACGAGTCTTCTGAGGCGAGGTCGGGTTGTTCATCAACTTGGCCATATAGATGGTCTTGTTGGCTTCTTTGCGTGCTTCGGCACTATTATGTTTTCTACGTCCCATTTTCTTTCAGTGTTTACTTTTTAGCTTTATCTTTAGATCCTGCATGACCGCGGAAAATGCGGGTGGGAGCGAACTCGCCAAGCTTGTGACCCACCATGTTCTCGGTGACGTACACGGGGATGAACTTGTTGCCATTGTGAACGGCAATGGTCTGACCCACAAAGTCGGGCGATATCATCGAAGCTCTCGACCATGTCTTGATGGTAACCTTCTTGTTCGACTGCTGCGCCTCGATAACGCGTTTTTCCAGTTTGTGGAAAATATACGGACCTTTCTTTAACGAACGACTCATTGTTTCTTCTTTTTACTGAGTTACTTCTTTCTTCTTTCGACGATGTACTTGCTCGACTGCTTCTTGGGAGCGCGAGTCTTGTAGCCCTTGGCCGGAATGCCCTTGCGCGAACGGGGATGTCCGCCGGTCTGACGGCCTTCACCACCGCCCATCGGGTGGTCGACAGGGTTCATCACAACGCCGCGGTTGCGCGGACGGCGACCCAGGTGACGGTTGCGACCGGCTTTACCGCCGACCTCGAGGTTGTGCTCGGGGTTGCTGACGATACCGACGGTGGCGCGGCAGGCCTGGAGGATCATGCGCATCTCGCCGCTGGGCATCTTGATGATGGCGTACTTGTCGTCACGCGACATCAGCTGGGCATAGGCACCGGCCGAACGCACCATCTTCGCACCCTGGCCGGGACGAAGCTCGATGTTGTGGATAAGCGTACCGAAAGGAATCTCGGCAAGCAGCAGGGTGTTGCCGACCTCGGGGGCCACGCCCTTGCCGGACATGACGGTCTGACCGACCTTCAGGCCCTGGGGGCACAGGATGTAGCTCTTCTCACCGTCTGCATAGCAGATGAGAGCAATACGCGAGCTGCGGTTGGGGTCGTACTCGATGGTCTTCACCACGGCGGGAATACCGTCCTTGGTGCGCTTGAAGTCGACAAAGCGGTAGAGCTGCTTGTGACCGCCGCCGATGTAACGCATGGTCATCTTACCCTGATTGTTACGGCCGCCACTTTTGCGGATACCGTACACAAGGCTCTTCTCCGGACGCGTTGCGGTGATGTCGTCGTTGGTGACAACCAGCTTGTGACGCTGACCGGGGGTTGTGGGTTTAATTTTCTTTAAAGCCATTTTTTTGTTTTCTTATTGGTCTCTTATCAGTGGACCTTAACTATTATTACTTTGTTGTTTCTGTTTGCTTTTAGATGCTGGCGTAGAAGTCGATGCTGTCGCCCTCGGCGAGGGTCACGATAGCCTTCTTGAAAGCATTGGTGCGGCCGGTGAGGAAGCCGGCTTTGGTGTAGCGCGACTTCACCTTGCCAGAATAGTTCATCGTGTTCACATCAACAACCTTCACATTGTAGAACTCCTCGACGGCGTTCTTGATCTGAATCTTGTTGGCGCGTTTGTCAACGACAAAACCGTAGCGGTTCTGGGCAGGAGCGGCAGCGATGCCTTTATTACGCTGTATGCGGGTCTGGATAGGATTGGCGGCAGCCTCGCTCAGGCGCGTCATCTTTTCACTGATCAGCGGTTTTACTATAATGTTCATCATTGTTAAACTTTCTTAAATCGTTATACTCTCTTCCCTTATTTTGTTGCCAAAACGCGGTTAATCTCGTTCAATGAACCCTCGCAAACGACAATATTCGAGGCGTTAACAATGTCGTAAGTATTTAATTGCGACACGTTTACCACCTTTACGTTCTTAAGGTTTCTAGCGGACAAAGATACGAAATTATTTTGATTCTCAAGCACAAAAAGCGACTTTTTGTCGTTCAACTTCAAATTGTTGAGCACCTCGATCATCTTCTTGGTCTTGGGGCCTTCGAAAGCGAAGTTCTCCACCACGGTCATGGCGTTGTCCTTGCACTTGTAGGCGAGGGCGCTGCGACGGGCAAGACGTTTCACCTTCACATTCAGTTTGAAGCGGTAGTCGCGGGGCTTGGGTCCGAAAATGGTACCGCCACCGACAAACACGGGGCTCTTCAAATCGCCCGAACGGGCACCGCCGGTGCCTTTCTGACGTTTCAGCTTGCGGGTGCTGTGGGCGTTCTCGCTGCGCTCTTTGGCTTTGCTGGTGCCCTGACGGTTGTCAGCCAAGTACTGCTTGACATCCAGATAAATGGCGTGGTCGTTGGGCTCGATGGCGAAGATAGAATCCTCAAGGTTGATGGTTCTACCGGTCTCGCTTCCGTTGATGTTATAAACTTTAATCTCCATGTCTAATTAGCTCCATCTTTCAAGTTTGACAATAGATCCCTTGGGGCCGGGGACCGAACCCTTGACAAGCATCAGATTCTTCTCGGCGATGATCTTCACCACCTGGAGGTTCTGCACTTTCACACGATGGTTGCCGGTCTGGCCAGCCATACGCATGCCCTTGAAGATACGCGAAGGATAGGACGATGCACCGATCGAACCGGGAGCGCGCAGACGGTCGTGCTGACCGTGTGTCTTGTCACCGACACCGCCAAAACCATGACGGGTCACAACGCCCTGGAAACCCTTACCCTTCGAGGTGCCGACCACGTCGACAAATTCGCCTTCCTGGAAGACTTCGACGGTAAGCACTTCGCCATATTTCTTCTTGTGGCCTTCCTCGAAACGGCTGAACTCAGCCAGATACTGCTTCGGGGTGGTACCTGCTTTTGCAAAGTGGCCGCGCATGGGCTTGTTGGTGCGGCTCTCTTTCTTCTCGCCAAAAGCGAGCTGGATGGCCTCGTAGCCATCTTTCTCAATCGTTCTCACTTGTGTAACAACACAAGGACCAGCTTCAATAACTGTGCACGGAATCTGCTTTCCGATCCTGACATTTCTTTAGTTGGATTCTTTTAATTGTTAGACATTCAGCTTATCTCTCGACATAGGCTGATTAAATTCACACTTTGATTTCCACTTCAACACCGCTGGGGAGTTCGAGCTTCATCAAGGCATCGATGGTCTTGGCGCGATCGTTGATCTCGATGTCCATCAAACGCTTGTAGGTGCTAAGCTCGAACTGCTCGCGCGACTTCTTGTTCACGAAGGTCGAGCGGTTCACGGTGAAAATCTTTTTGTTCGTCGGCAGCGGTATGGGGCCGTTGACCACTGCTCCGGTCATCTTAACGGTCTTCACAATCTTCTCGGCCGATTTGTCGACGAGGTTGTGGTCGTAAGATTTGAGCTTGATTCTGATTCTTTGACTCATTTGTTATTTATTTTTGTTTATTATTTTTCAAAAACCGTAATTGTATTTGTTCTTCAGTATGCCCTCCTGCTGCTCCTTGCTCACCTCGGCATAGTGCGAGAACTCCATCGTGGAGTTGGCGCGGCCCGAAGTGATGGTGCGCAGCGAGGTGACATATCCGAACATTTGCTCCAGCGGTACCTTGGCATGGATAGCCTGCACGCCCACCTTGGCGGCGATGTTCTCGAGCACGCCGCGGCGACGGTTCAGGTCGCCGGTGACGTCGCCCACATAGGTGTCGGGGGTCAGCACCTCGAGCTTCATTATCGGCTCCAACAGCACAGGATTGGCCTTGCGGCAGGCAGCCTTGAAGCCTATCTTGGCGCAGAGCTCGAAGCTCAGCTGGTCGCTGTCCACGGGGTGGAACGAGCCGTCGATGATTCTCACCTTCATCGAGTCCATCGGGTAGCCGGCCAAGACGCCGTTCTGCATAGCCTCCTTGAAGCCTTTCTCGATGGCGGGGAAGTATTCCTTCGGTATGTTGCCACCCTTCACCTCGTTCTCGAACTGCAAGCCCACAACACCTTCGTCGGCGGGGCCGATCTCGAACAGTATGTCGGCAAACTTACCCTTGCCACCCGTCTGCTTCTTGTAGATCTCGTGGTGTTGCACGGTGGTGGTGATAGCCTCTTTGTAGGCCACCTCGGGACGTCCCTGGTTCACCTCCACGCCGAACTCGCGGCGCATGCGGTCCACAATGATGTCCAGGTGCAGCTCGCCCATACCGCTGATGATGGTCTGTCCGCTCACCTCGTCGGTCTTCACGCGGAAGGTGGGGTCTTCCTCCACCAGCTTCTGCAGGGCGTTGGTCATCTTGTCCATGTCGGCCTGCAGCTTGGGCTCCACAGCTATCGAGATAACGGGCTCGGGGAACTTCATCGACTCAAGCACTATCGGATGCTTCTCGTCGCACAACGTGTGGCCGGTCTTGATTTCTTTGAATCCCACGGCGGCTCCGATGTCGCCGGCCTCGATACGCTCGAGGGGGTTCTGCTTGTTCGAGTGCATCTGCATGATGCGCGAGATACGCTCCTTCTTGCCGGTGTTGGCGTTGTACACATACGAACCGCTCTCCAACGAACCGCTGTATACGCGGAAGAAGCACAGACGGCCCACATACGGGTCGGTGGCAATCTTGAAGGCCAATGCCGAGAAAGGAGCGTTCACGTCAACCTTGCGGCTCTCTTCTTTCTCGGTCTTGGGGTTGATACCGTCAACCTCGGGCATGTCGAGCGGGCTGGGCAGGAAAGCGGCCACAGCGTCGAGCAGCGTCTGAACGCCCTTGTTCTTGAAGGCCGAACCGCACATCACGGGGACAATCTTGCGGGCCAGGGTGGCCTTGCGGATCTCGGCGATGATGTCGTCGGCGGTGATGCTGTCGGGGTCGTCGAAGAACTTCATCATCAACTCCTCGTTCTCTTCGGCCACGCCTTCCACCAGTTTCTGGCGGTATTCGGCGGCGATATCCTTCAAGTCCTCGGGCATCGGTATCTCCTCGAAGCGCTGGCCGTTCGAGCTCTCGTCCCACACCAGGGCCTTGTTCGAAATCAGGTCGACCACACCTTTGTAGAGGTCTTCCTGTCCTATGGGGATCTCGATGGGGATGGGGTTGGCACCGAGGCGCTCCTTGATCTGGTTCACCACCGAGAAGAAGTCGGCACCCGCACGGTCCATCTTGTTGATGAAGGCTATGCGCGGCACCTCGTACTTGTCGGCCTGACGCCACACGGTCTCGCTCTGGGGCTCCACGCCGCCAACAGCACAGAAGATTGCTATGGCGCCGTCGAGCACGCGCAGCGAGCGCTCCACCTCCACGGTGAAGTCCACATGACCCGGAGTGTCGATGATGTTGTACTTGTAACGCTGGTTGTGCCAGTCCCAATACACGGTGGTGGCAGCCGAAGTGATGGTGATACCTCTCTCCTGCTCCTGCACCATCCAGTCCATCGTGGCCGAGCCCTCGTGTGTCTCACCGAGCTTGTAGTTCTTGCCGGTGTAGAACAGTATGCGCTCCGTCGTCGTCGTCTTGCCGGCGTCGATGTGGGCCATAATGCCGATGTTTCTTGTGTAATGGAGGTCTGACATCTTCTATATATAATATATATGTTACGCGCGGAAGTGCGAGAAGGCCTTGTTGGCGTCGGCCATACGGTGGATGTCCTCCTTGCGCTTGAAGGCGGCGCCCTCTTCCTTGTAAGCGGCCTGGATCTCGGCGGCCAGCTTCAGGGCCATCGTCTTCTCACTGCGCTTGCGCGAGAAACCGATAAGGTTCTTCATGCCGATGCTCTGCTTGCGCTCGGCGCGGATCTCCGTGGGGATCTGGAAAGTGGCGCCACCGATACGCTTGCTGCGCACCTCGACGCTCGGGGTCACGTTGGCAAGAGCCTTCTTCCACACCTCGAGACCGTCTTCCTTCGTGCGGTCGCTCACAACGTCGATTGCATCGTAGAAAATCTTGTAGGCGATGGTCTTCTTGCCACCCATCATCAGGTTGTTGACGAACTTGGTGACCATCACGTCATTGTATTTGGGATCCGGGAGGATGATTCTTTTCTTGGGCTTAGCTTTTCTCATTTCAGTCTAAACTTTTAAACTTTTAAACCTTTTAACTTTTAAACTCTGTTTACTTGCCGGCCTGTTTCGGACGCTTGGCACCGTATTTCGAACGACGCTGGCGACGACCGTCGACACCGCTGGTATCCAAAGCACCACGGATGATGTGATAACGCACACCGGGGAGATCCTTCACACGGCCTCCGCGGATCATCACTATCGAGTGCTCCTGCAGGTTGTGACCCTCACCCGGGATATAGGCGTTCACCTCCTTGCCGTTGGTCAAACGCACACGGGCCACCTTACGCATGGCCGAGTTAGGTTTCTTGGGGGTGGTGGTGTACACACGCGTGCAGACTCCGCGACGCTGCGGGCAGCTGTCGAGGGCGGGAGACTTACTCTTGTACTCCATCTGCTGACGTCCTTTGCGAACTAATTGCTGAATTGTTGGCATTTTTTTCTTTTAGTTTTTATTTTATTACTTGTTTTTCAGTCTTATCCGTGGGCACTATACGCCCAAAAAGGAATTGCAAAAGTACAACCTTTTTTTATACTGACAAAGCATCCGACATTCCACTTCATGTTAAATAATCTTAAAATTCTAAGGCAGTACTAGTAATCAGTGTCTTACAAAATCATTTTAACACATTTTTTTTCATCCCTACCCCCACTTTTCAACACAAACCGCCCTCCCCTCCCCGACCTTTTTCAACACCTTTTCCACAATTTCACCCCTCCCTCAAACTCCTCCCCTATAGGGGAGGGGTGGTATGCCGTCGGCTTGGCCGACAACCCCGCTTGCGGTGGTGGAGGAGTACAACCATTCATCATTTCTCATTCATCACTCATCATTCACCCATACTCCCCCCCCATTATATTATATCTATAGATATAATATACCCTTTCTTCCATCCCGTTTAAGTAAACATACCGAAATACCACCCTAATTCTAGGGTAATTCTAGGGTAACTATAGGGTAACTATAGGACAGGTACGGCACAGCTCCGACACAACACCGCCCCTTCGCCGACCCAACAAGCATGGTCCCCTTAATCAATTGGTCAGAAACGACCCCAAGAAAACGCTGTCGCTGGCCTGTCCAGGCCTTACGGTAGTCTTGCCGCCGTTGGCGCGATGGTACTTTGTTGCCTGGAACCATGCATATACCAGCAGCCCCTTCTCCAAAGACTCTTCCGGCAACTCGAAATAGCACTCGCCGCACTCTTTACGCAGCGGCCCGGCATATACCATCGTCGTCTGTGTCGCAGGCCAGTACACAGCAACATGCAGCTGGTCGTCGCCTACGGCGTTGACGTCCGTCATCCCTGTGTCGCAGCAGGTCACATGCAGCACCCCCTCCTCTATCGTGGCGGCAATGCTGCGGCTGATATATCTAGGCCCTTTCGCCACCTCCAGTCGCTCCGGGCACAGCTCCCACGCGCCCATTCCCTCAACCTCTGCGCCGTCCTCTTGACTAGGTTCGCGCTCTTCACCTTCTGCGCCGTTCACTCTGCCATGTTCGCGCTCTTCGCCTTCTGCGCCGTTCACTCTGCCATGTTCGCGCTCGGCCCATACGATGGAGCCGTTGTCCCAGTTAGCCTTCACGAAAGCGTTGCGCGGCGACTGGCAGCTGCCCTTCACCGGCACCTTGGCGAAGCCCATGTTCACAGCCTCCGCCAGCACCTTCGACAGCCGGTTGACGAAGGCCAGCTTGGCGCGGTGCATCTGCTGCTTCGGCGTGCGCGGATTCGTGGGCTTGTACAGCTTCTTGTATATCTGCTTCCCGTCGAGCACCACGGCAATGCGGTCGCCAATCTTACCGTGCTCCAATCCCAATACACTTCCATCTGCGTGTGACATATTCTTATAACGTTTTACGTCCAACAATATTGTACAAAGGCCTATGGCTATAAATATTTTTGCCATTCAAAAAACAATTCGTATCTTTGCACATTGATAACAAAGAGAAAATACATGAACTCCACCTCCACACTGAACGAGCCGACACTATATCCCTCGGCCTATATGGTACTGACCGATAAGGGCTCCGTACAGCACCTGCAGTACCTGCCCTACGGCGAGCCGTATGTCAACCAGCATCCGTTTGGCTACAGCGAGAGGTTCACTTTCACCGGCAAAGAACGCGACGAGGAAACCGGCTACGGTTACTTTGGCGCGAGGTATATGGACCACGAGCTGATGACGGGGTGGTTGAGTGTTGACCCGATGGCGGATAAGTATCCGAGCATTTCTCCGTATGCCTATTGTGGTTGGAATCCTATACGGTTGATTGACCCGGATGGGCGAGAGTTTGGAGATTATTATGACACTCAGGGGAAGTATCTTGGATGGGATGGCAAACAAGATATGAATGTTTATATTGTGAAGG